>NZ_JBHVTK010000001.1:0-602339 GCF_042884695.1 Nocardia sp. NPDC058114
CGGCCCCCCCCCCCCGCCCCCGCCCCCGGTAAACCGCCCCCTGTCGCTGCGGTCCACACCCCCCCCCCCGGACTGCTTGCGCCGCCCGGGCGGCCGCTTCCTCTCCTAGTCCGGGCCGCCTGCTCCACCCTGCGGGGGTGGGATGCGCACGACGCGGTCGTCGAATTCGCCTGGCTCGCCGTCGGTCTTGTTGGTGGTGGTGACCCAGATGCTGCCGTCGGCGCTGGCGGTGGCGCCGAGGAACCTGCCGTACTTGTCCTGCGCGATCAGGGTGGGGGCGGTGGTGACGGCGAACGTCGTGGGGTCCGCGGCGACGGCGGCCAGCGCCTTGCCCTCGCTGAGTGCGATGCCGACGCCGTCACCGGTGGCCGTGCAGCCGCCGACGCCGGGACGGTCGGGCCAGGTCCAGGAGACGCTGAGGGTGCCGTCGGGGCTCAGGTGCTGGAGCCGATCCTCGGCGGCGGTGCGGTCGGTGACCCACATGCCTTCCTTGCCGTCGCGGCAGATGTCGCCGGCCGAACCGATGCCCGACGCCACCACCTGTGGGTTGTTCGTACCCGCCGACGGCGACTCCAGGCGAAGCAGCTTGCCGCCGAGCGAGCCGGGATCGGCTGCGGCGCCGGGGTTTCCGGCGTCACCGGTGAGGATCATCAGCTGCGTCGGCGTCGACCATTCCAGTGCGCCGCGATTTCCGTCGGCGCCCTTGGGAATCCCGGTGAGGATCGGCTTGGCCGCCCCGCCCTTGGACAGCCGCACGACCCGATTGTCGCTGCCGGTGGTGATGTAGGCGTACATCAGCCCGTCCTCACCGAAGGTGGGGGAGAGCACGATATCGGAGATGCCGCCGTCGGCCGACCCGTCGACGGGCACGCTGGCGATCTCCACCGGCGTCTCCTGCGGTGTGCTCGCGTCGACCGGTTTCACCTGCAGGATCCGCCCCGTCTTTCGCTCCGCGACGAAGGCGCCCTCGCCCACCGCGATCAGCCCGGCCCCCGATTCCATGCAGGTGGCGATGACATTGGGATCGGGATCGATACACGGTCCGGTCGGTCGCGGCGGCTGCGAGGGGTCCTCCTGCGGCTTCTTCGGTTCCGCGCCGGACCCACCCAGTTGCGGTTCGGTGGTGAACGGACTCGACGCCGACTCGTCGAAACGGGCGCACCCGGCTAGCAAAACGGCGCTCAGTGCCACCCCGACTGCCACGCGGCCCGCGATTCCCGAACTCATAGGTCAGACGTTACCGGCAGCGGTGCGGGCCTGACACGCCCGTCGCGTCCGAATGCGGCGGCCCGGACGCGACCGGAAGTCGAGCGGGGCTGACACGCCCGTTGCGAGGAAGGGCGGCACACCGGGACGGCACGTCATAAGGTGAGTCGGTGACCGACAAGTCGAATGACACTCCGAAGGCCGAAGGTTCGGCACCGGCCGGGCAGGGCGCGTCGGCGGCGGGTCGCCCGGTGACCAGCCCGTTCGATTCGCCGACGACGCAGATGCGCAAGCCGGATCCGAAGGACATCCCCCGCACCGACGAGGATCTCGGTCTCGACCCCGGTGATGAGGTTCCCGGTGCGAGCACCGCGCAAACCGGTCGTGGCGGCGGCGACGAAGATTACGGGTACGCGACGATCCCGCCCGCGTCGGCGGCCTCGGCGGGCACTGTCCGCTTGCAGCGCCGCAACCGCGAGGCTCGCCGCGGCACCCTGGACCTCGGCCTGTTCGTGCTGCGCCTGGTGGTCGGCTACACCTTCATCTACCACGGTCTGCAGAAGCTGACCGGCTGGTTCCACGGACCCGGCCTCGACGGCACCAAGACCATGATGGAAAGCGGCGGCTGGGACTACCCGTCACTGTCGACCGCGCTGGTGATCGCCGGTGAACTCGGCGGCGGCATCCTCCTGGTGATCGGCCTGGCCACCCCGCTCGCCGCGGGCGCTGTCCTGGCCACGATCCTGAACGCGTGGATGTGGAAGCAGGGCATGGTCCCCGGCTTTCAGTACAACGCGGGCACCCCCACCGGCGTCGAACTCGACTCCGTCCTGGCCGGTTCCGCCTTGGCGATCATCCTCACCGGCCCCGGCCGCTGGTCCTTCGACCGCACCCGAGGCTGGGCCACCCGACCCTCCTACGGGTCCTTCGGGGTCGTCGTCCTGGCTGTCGCCGCCGCCATCCTCACCTTCTGGTTCCTCCACGGCGGCAATCCCCTGAAAGGCGTCGGCCCCTTCTGATCCGACTTTCCGCGTCTTTCGGTCAGATCCAGAGGCGCGGTGCGTCGATGACGCGGCAACTCGGTGAGCCGGTACCCGGTGAGTCGCCGATGTTCTCACGACATCAGTGGTCGCGATGGTGCGGGTTCAGTCAGGTGGGCGGTCATGGTGGCGTGCACGTCGGCCAGGAACGACTCGAACCGTCGCAGCTCCTCGGGGGAGTATTTCCCCATCACCGACTCTTCCACCTTCGTGCCGAGTGGGCCGAAGAAATCGTTGGCGAGAGTGTGGATGCTGGGTGTGCTGCGCAGTGTGATCACGCGACGGTCGTCGTGTTCTCGGCTGCGCACGATATGACCGGCCTGTTCCAGCCGGTTCAGCAGTGCGGTGGTGGCGCTGTTGGACAGCGAGATCCGTTCGCTGAGCCGTGCCGGTGACAGTGTGGTCCCGCGTTCCTCGGCGGTGAGGATCTCGATCAGGGCCTCGGCATCGGTCGAGTGCAACCCGAGCCAGGTCGCGAATCGGCGGGCGAGTTCCCGGTAACTCGCGCCGTAGGCCCGCATTCCTTCGTGGATTCGTTCGTACTGGGCGCGAGCGTCCGACTGGCTCATAGGTTCCTTTCGCATCGTTTGACATCCTATTGCCCTCAATATACTTTGACCATGGAAATATTCCACCATAGAAATAGGAGTGTGCGATGAGTCAAGAGTCGTCCCTTCGTCGATGGCTCGGCTTGATCGCCATTGCCCTCGGCGTGGCGCTGATCGTGGTCGACACCACGATCGTGAACGTGATCATCCCGTCGATCATCGAAGACCTGGACACGGGTTCCACCGAGGCGCAATGGATTCAGGAGTCCTACGCGATCGTCTTCGCGGCGCTGCTGCTGGTGGTCGGCCGGGTAGCGGACATGGTCGGGGCGCGCCGGGTGTTCGTCACCGGTGTGGTGGTGTTCGGCGCGACCAGCATCCTGGCCGGGCTGGCACCGGACGGCGGACTGCTCGTCATCGCCCGATTCCTGCAGGGCGCGGGCGCGGCGATGATCCTGCCGACCTCGCTCGCCCTGCTCAACGCCACCTTCACCGGCAAAGCCCGTGGTCAGGCCTTCGCGGTATGGGGCTCCACGATCGGTGCGGCCGCCGCGCTCGGTCCGCTGCTCGGTGGCTGGCTGGCCGAGCATGTGTCGTGGCGCTGGGCGTTCGGCATCAATGTGCCCCTGGCTGTGCTGATCGTGGTCGGTGTGCTGGCGTGCATCGCGCCGTCGCCGAAGGTCGCCGGTCGACTCGATGTGCTCGGCTCGATCCTGTCGGTGCTCGGCCTCGGGCTGCTGGCCTTCGGGTTGGTCGAGGGCCGCACCTACGGCTGGATCACCACCGTCCATCCGATGGGGATCGCCGGATTCACCTGGGAGAGCGGGCCGTCGCCGGTGCTGGTCGCGCTCGTGCTGAGTGTGCTGGCGCTGGGCGGGTTCGTCGTCCGGCAGGTGCTGTTGCGCCGCGGCGGCAATGCCGACAAGGCGCTGATGGACTTGAGCCTGTTCTCGCTGGCCTCGTTCCGCAACGGCAATATCGCGACGCTGATCATCGGCCTCGGTGAGTTCGGTATCGTCGCCGTGCTCCCGCTGTGGCTGCAGTTCACCCTCGGTTACAGCGCCCTGCAGTCCGGTCTGGCTCTGGTGCCGATCGCCATCGGCAGCTTCATCGCCAGTGGTGCCAGCTTCGGGATGGCAGGGAAGGCCTCGCCGCTGAACATGGTCCGCCTCGGTCTGGGGCTGGAGGTCGTCGGCCTGGCCGCGCTGGGCTTCTTCGCCGCCACCGACAGCTCGTGGTGGTCGATCGCGCTGGTCCTGTGTGTGTACGGCATCGGCGTCGGTTTCGCTACGGCGCAGGTGACCAACGTCGTCCTTGCCGACATCCCCGAAGCCGACAACGGCCAGGCGTCCGGTATCCAAAGCGCCTTCCGCCAACTGGGTTCCGCCCTCGGCATCGCACTGCTCACGACGATCTTCTTCACCACGCTGAGCTCGAATGTCGAAGACGACCTCACCGCGGTCGGTACGCCCCCGGCGCAAGCCCAGCAATACGCGCACGCCATCACCGGCAGCGCGGGCGCGGCGATCGAAGGCTTTGCCGCCCAACCGGATACGCAGGAAGTAGCCACCGCCGGTCGATCAGCCATGACCGCCGGCGTCAACCTCGGCGCCTACCTGGCCGCGGGCTTCGTCCTGCTCGGCCTCGTGGCCACGGCCCTGATTCCCTCCCGAACCGGCCGCGACGACGAGTCGTCGACGTCGACAACACAACCCGCGCTCGTCTGACAGCAGGACAGTCCGCCCCGCCCGCGAATCGCAACCCGTGATTTCGCAAGAACATGGGTAACTTGCCGGGATCGGGCTACCCGATAACAGGCTCGCCGCCGGTCGCATCAACGACCGGCGGCGAGCCTGAATACGCGGGGAGGCGGCTACGGCACCTGACGAACGGCACCCTTGTCCGCCGACGTGGCGAGCGCCGCGTAGGCGCGCAGGGCGGTGGTGACCGTGCGGTCGCGGTTGACGGGCTGCCACGGGCGCTCCGAGGCTTCCATCTTCGCGCGGCGCTCGGCCATGACCTCGTCGGAGACAAGCACTTCCAGCGCGCGGGTGTGCACATCGATGCGGATGCGGTCGCCGTTCTCGATCAGGCCGATGGCACCGCCCGAGGCGGCCTCGGGAGAGATGTGACCGATCGACAGCCCCGAGGTGCCGCCGGAGAAGCGGCCGTCGGTGATCAGCGCGCACACCTTGCCGAGACCGAGACCCTTGAGGAACGAGGTCGGGTGCAGCATCTCCTGCATGCCCGGACCGCCGGCGGGGCCTTCGTAGCGGATGACGACGACGTCACCGGGCTGGATCTTCTTGCCGAGGATCATCGACACCGCGTCCTCCTGCGACTCGACCACCACGGCCGGGCCTTCGAAGGTGAACAGGTCTTCGTCGATGCCCGCGGTCTTGAGGATCGCGCCGTCGGGAGCGATATTGCCGCGCAGCACGCACAGCCCGCCTTCGACGGTGTAGGCGTTCTCGACGTCGCGGATGCAGCCACCGGCGGCATCGGTGTCGAGCGAGGACCAGCGGTTGCTGGTGGAGAACGGTTCCACTGTGCGCACGCCACCGGGGGCGGCGTGGAAGAGCTCGATGGCCTCTTCGGATGCCTTGCCCGAGCGCACATCCCAGGTGTCGAGGTATTCCTCGAAGGAGGCGGTGTGCACGGTGGTGACGTCGGTGTCCAGCAGCCCACCGCGACGCAGCTCGCCGAGGATGGCCGGGATGCCACCGGCACGGTGCACGTCTTCCATGTGGTAATCCGAGTTCGGCGACACCTTCGACAGGCACGGCACCTTGCGGCTGATGTCGTCGATGGTCTGCAGGTCGAAGTCGATCTCGCCCTCCTGCGCGGCGGCGAGGGTGTGCAGCACGGTGTTGGTCGAGCCGCCCATGGCGACGTCGAGGGCCATCGCGTTGCGGAAAGCCTTGGCGTTGGCCACGTTTCGGGGCAGCACAGAGGCGTCGTCGTCCTGGTACCAGCGCTTGGCGATATCGACGATCACCGTGCCCGCCCGCTCGAACAGCGCACGGCGCGCGGAGTGGGTGGCGAGGGTGGAACCGTTGCCCGGCAGCGCGAGGCCGAGCGCCTCGGTCAGGCAGTTCATCGAGTTCGCGGTGAACATGCCCGAACACGAACCGCAGGTCGGGCACGCGGACCGCTCGACTTCGTCCAGTCCTTCGTCGGACACGGCCTGGTTCGCACTCGCGGAGATCGCGCTGACGAGGTCGAGCGGCGCCTGCGCGACACCGTCGACGATCACCGCCTTACCGGCCTCCATCGGCCCGCCGGAGACGAACACGGCGGGGATGTTGAGACGCATCGCGGCGTTGAGCATGCCGGGAGTGATCTTGTCGCAGTTGGAGATACACACCAGCGCGTCGGCGGTGTGGGCGTTGGCCATGTACTCCACGGAGTCGGCGATGATCTCGCGCGAGGGCAGCGAGTAGAGCATGCCGCCGTGACCCATGGCGATGCCGTCGTCGACGGCGATGGTGTGGAACTCGCGCGCGATGCCGCCGGCGGCGGCCACCGCCTCGGCGACGATCTCGCCCATGTTCTTGAGGTGCACGTGACCGGGCACGAACTGGGTGTAGGAGTTCGCGATCGCGATGATCGGCTTACCGAAATCGGAATCGGTCATGCCGGTCGCGCGCCAGAGTGAGCGCGCGCCCGCAGCATTGCGGCCGATGGTGGTGGTGCGTGAGCGAAGCGGTGGCATGGAAGTCCTCGTGATGTCGCTGGGTGCGTGGCGAGCGTGCGCACAGGGGGCTGACCTGCGTGGCACGTGCGCGATCGCGGTGCGTCCGGCAGCCCTTCACGTTACTCCGGCGAGCGATGGTCGCATCGCGCCGGTGGTGGCGTGCGGGGGAGCGGGAACCGGGGCTCGAGGCGGGAGTGTCGCTCCGTGAGGTGTCGCCGCGGTGGTGCCGTCGGCGCGGGGTGCCCGGTCGCCGTCAGCTTACCGGTACAAGGATCGCGCCGACGTGCTCATTCCCACAGTGCCCACGGTCACTGCTCGGTCTTCGGCTCCGCGTCCGGTTCGGCCTTCGCCTCCGACGCTGCAGCTTCGGGCTCGGCCTTCGCGTCGGCTTCCGCCTTCGCCGCGGCCCGCTCGGCGGCGAGACGCTCGGCTTCGGCCGCTTCGGCGGCGGCGAACACATCGGGCAGGCGCCCGCCGGACGCTTCGATCAGCTCACGCAACCGGTCGTAACCGACGGCAGGCAGCTTCACCTCGGATTCGTCGTCGAGCCGGGCGCGCACAGAGCCGCGCTTGGGAATGCTGATCCCCTTGATCCGCGCCCAGTCGAGGTGCTTCGTGCTGGTCATCGAGCTCAGATCCAACCCGGACTCGGACACGGTCGTGTGCGTGCGCACCACCCACCACACCGCGATCACCGGGGCCAGCAGCAGCGGCCACAGGACGGCCGGCCACCCGACGAACGGGAAGAACACGCAGAACGCCAGCACCAGTACGCCGATATAGGCCAGGCGGGGAACGCCGATCACGTGCACACCCGGCGTCGGCGTGTTCGTCCGGCGCGGCATCAGCAGCCAGACGACCACCGCGACGGGCACGATCACCCCGATCCGCACCCCCAGCGACCAGTCCTGCACCGTGCCGACGACGATGAAGACCAGGTAGGCCAGCACCACCGCGCCGATCGCCGCGAGCCGCCCCGGACTGGCCGAGCGCAGGCCGCCGGGTCGCGACGGGCGACCCGTATCGGTTCCCTCGTCGGTGGTGTGGGACGATTTAGCCGGTGGCACGGACTGATGCGGTGATGACACCCTCCTATCCTCGCATCTTGGTACACGGACCCACGCAACCACTCGAGTCCCACAGAATGGGACCGGAGCGGAAAGCCTGTTTGACTCGACGCACTACGCGCGCCTAACGTCGTATGCGTGATTCGAAACGAGCTCGTAATCGGCCGGCGCGTCCAGCGCTGAGCCTGACACCTAGTCAATACGTCAGCTCGCGTTTGCGACGCGCCACCCTCGAACAGCCATGCGCTGGGCGGGGGCTTTTTTGTGTTCGGGCGAATGCCAGCGGCCCTGTCGGGTCAGTCCGAGTCAGAACGAGACAGTGAGGAACGAAGACGGTGAGTGCACCAACCGCACGACCCGGGCCATCGGCCCGCAGGTCAGCGCCTTCAGCTACCCCTGGTAGCCCGGCGACCAACCCCGCCCGCCGCCAGGTCGCGCCCGAGCGCGTGACCGGCGCCCAGTCGGTGGTTCGGTCCCTCGAAGAGCTCGACGTCGACACGGTATTCGGCATTCCCGGCGGCGCGGTCCTTCCTGTCTACGACCCGCTGTTCGACTCGAAGAAGGTCCGCCACGTCCTGGTCCGGCACGAGCAGGGCGCCGGTCACGCGGCGACCGGTTACGCGCAGGCCTCGGGCAAGGTCGGTGTGTGTATGGCCACATCCGGCCCCGGCGCGACCAACCTGGTGACCCCGCTGGCCGACGCCCAGATGGACTCGGTCCCGATCGTGGCGATCACCGGTCAGGTGCCGTCGAGCCTGGTCGGCACCGACGCGTTCCAGGAAGCCGACATCTCGGGCATCACGATGCCGATCACCAAGCACAACTTCCTGGTCTCCGACGCCGCCGAGATCCCGCGCACCCTGGCCGAGGCGTTCTACCTCGCCGCCTCGGGTCGCCCCGGCGCGGTCCTGGTCGACATCACCAAGGACGCGCTGCAGGCCCAGACCACGTTCTCGTGGCCGCCGGAGATGCGTCTGCCCGGCTACCGCCCGGTCACCAAGCCGCACGGCAAGCAGGTGCGCGAGGCCGCCAGGATGATCCTGGAGTCCAAGCAGCCGGTGCTCTACGTCGGTGGTGGCGTCATCAAGTCCGACGCCTCGCCGGAACTGCTCGAGCTGGCCGAGCTCACCGGCATCCCGGTGGTCACCACGCTGATGGCGCGGGGCGCGTTCCCCGACAGCCACACCCTGAACATGGGCATGCCCGGCATGCACGGCACCGTCGGTGCCGTCGCCGCGCTGCAGAAGTCGGACCTGCTGATCACCCTCGGCGCCCGTTTCGACGACCGCGTCACCGGTCAGCTGGATTCCTTCGCGCCCGACGCGAAGGTCATCCACGCCGACATCGACCCGGCCGAGATCGGCAAGAACCGCCACGCCGACGTCCCGATCGTGGGCGACGCGCGTGAGGTGATCGTCGAGCTGATCGAAACCCTCAAGGCCGATCCGCAGGCCGGCGACGCACCGCTGCTGAACCTCACCGAATGGTGGGCCTACCTCAGTGGCATCCGCGAGAACTACCCGCTGGGCTGGAAGACGCCCAGCGACGGCTCGGTCTCGCCGGAATATGTCATCGAGACCCTCGGCCGTCTCGCGGGCCCCGAGGCCATCTACTGCGCCGGCGTCGGCCAGCACCAGATGTGGGCCGCGCAGTTCATCAAGTACGAGAACCCGCGCACCTGGCTCAACTCGGGCGGTCTCGGCACCATGGGCTACTCGGTGCCCGCTGCCATGGGCGCCAAGATGGGCGCGCCGGACAAGGAAGTCTGGGCGGTCGACGGTGACGGCTGCTTCCAGATGACCAACCAGGAACTGGCCACTTGCGCCATCGAGGGGGTGCCGATCAAGGTCGCCCTGATCAACAACGGCAACCTGGGCATGGTCCGTCAGTGGCAGACCCTGTTCTACGAACAGCGCTACTCCAACACCGATCTCGGCACGCATTCCCTGCGCATCCCCGATTTCGTGAAGCTGGCCGAGGCGCTGGGTTGCGTCGGCATCCGGGTGGAGAAGGAGTCCGAGGTCGAGGACGCGATCCGCCAGGCCCAGGCCATCACCGACCGCCCGGTCGTGATCGACTTCATCGTCGGCAAGGACGCCCAGGTGTGGCCGATGGTCGCCTCGGGCACCAGCAACGACGAGATCATGTTCGCCCGCGGCATCCGTCCGCTCTTCGACGAGGACGAGTCGGTCTCCGAGCCGGCCGTCATCCACGAGGCGATGGAACGCGAGCAGGCCACCTCCGAGAAGGGCGACGACGAATGAGCACCACCCACACCCTGAGCGTCCTCGTCGAGGACAAGCCGGGCGTGCTGGCGCGAGTCGCGAGCCTGTTCTCGCGCCGTGGCTTCAATATCGAATCCCTGGCCGTCGGTGGCACCGAGATCCCCGAGATCTCGCGGATGACGATCGTCGTGACCGTCGACGATCTGCCCCTCGAGCAGGTCACCAAGCAGCTCAACAAGCTGATCAACGTCATCAAGATCGTGGAGCAGGACGCCGACGCCTCGGTGGCCCGCGAGCTGATCCTGGTGAAGGTGCGCGCCGACGCGTCGGTGCGCACGCAGGTGATCGAGGCCGTGCAGTTGTTCCGCGCCAAGGTGATCGACGTGTCGCCCGACGCGCTGACCATCGAGGCGACCGGCACCCGTTCCAAGCTCGACGCGCTGCTGCGCATGGTCGAGCCGTACGGGATCCGCGAGATCGTGCAGTCCGGTGTCGTGGCCGTCGGCCGCGGCCCCAAATCGATCACCGCGACCCGCTGAACCTCCTTCAGCAACCTCCGCGATAACTTTTCCTAACCGCATTCATTCAGAAGGGACCAACCAAAGTGGCAGTCGAGATGTTCTACGACGACGACGCTGACCTGTCGATCATCCAGGGCCGCAAGGTCGCCGTGATCGGTTACGGCAGCCAGGGCCACGCGCACTCGCTGAGCCTGCGCGACTCCGGCGTCGACGTCCGCGTCGGCCTGGCCGAGGGTTCGAAGTCTCGCCCGAAGGCCGAAGAGGCCGGTCTGACCGTCGGCACCCCCGCCGAGGTCTCCGCCTGGGCCGACGTGATCATGGTGCTCGCGCCCGACACCGCGCAGGCGTCGATCTTCACCAACGACATCGAGCCCAACCTGAAGGACGGCGACGCGCTGTTCTTCGGCCACGGCCTCAACATCCACTTCGGTCTCGTCAAGGCTCCGGCCGGCGTCACCGTCGCGATGGTCGCCCCGAAGGGCCCCGGCCACCTGGTGCGTCGTCAGTTCGTCGACGGCAAGGGCGTTCCGGCTCTGATCGCTGTCGATCAGGACCCGACCGGCGAGGGCCAGGCCCTGGCGCTGTCCTACGCCAAGGGCATCGGCGGCACCCGCGCCGGCGTCATCAAGACCACCTTCAAGGAAGAGACCGAGACCGACCTCTTCGGTGAGCAGGCTGTGCTCTGCGGTGGCACCGAGGAACTGGTCAAGATCGGTTTCGAGGTCATGGTCGAGGCGGGCTACGCCCCCGAGATGGCCTACTTCGAGGTCCTGCACGAGCTCAAGCTGATCGTCGACCTGATGTACGAGGGCGGCATCGCCCGCATGAACTACTCGGTCTCCGACACCGCCGAGTTCGGTGGCTACCTGTCGGGCCCGCGCGTCATCGACGCCGGCACCAAGGAGCGCATGAAGGCGATCCTGACCGACATCCAGGACGGCACCTTCGTCAAGCGCCTCGTCGCCAACGTCGAAGGCGGCAACAAGGAGCTCGAGGGTCTGCGCAAGGAGAACGCCGAGCACCCCATCGAGGTCACTGGCGCCAAGCTGCGCGGCCTGATGAGCTGGGTCGACCGCCCGATCACCGAAACCGCGTAAGTACTTCGCACATCCGAAAGGCCCATTCGCCATGTGCGAGCGGGCCTTTCGGTATTTCGGTGTACAACGCTGCGCGCCGAGTCTTGCGAATTGCTTGCTGCAACAGGCTGGATATCGAGGTGTCGCGATGCGGGCCGCTCGTTGTTTTCCGGGAAAGGCTGGACAGCGTGCGCGCGGTGTCCCATCCTGGGCCAGGTGACCAATGTGTATGCAGCCATACAGGTTTGGGGTGGACGGTGGCTGCCGTGGAAGCGGTCGATGAATCGACCGCGACAACCCGACGTCTTCATCTCCTACAGCCACCGAGCCGATCATGATCTCGCGCCCGCAGTGCGCACCGGCCTCGCTCACCTCGCGCGCCCGTGGACCCGCACGCCCGCGCTGAGGGTGTTTCTCGACGAGAACGACCTCACCGCGACACCGACCCTGTGGCCCGACATCGAGAAGGTACTCGCCGATTCCCGGTACTTTCTGTTGCTGGCCTCGCCCGAGGCCGCCGCGTCGGGGTGGGTACGCGATGAAGTCGATTACTGGCGTCGGCACAAGGATCCCAGCCGGTTCCTCTTCGCGCTGACCGACGGTACCGCGCCACAATGGGACGCCGGCACCACGGACTACGACTGGGGCGCGACCGATGCGCTGCCGGATGTCTTGCGCGGCTACTTCACGCACGAGCCGAAATGGGTCGACCTGCGCGACGGGCGATTCGATCGGCCAGATCTGCGTGATCTGCGGTTTCAGGATGCGATAGCGACCCTCGCCGCGCGAGTGCACGGGCGCAGCAAGTCCGACCTGGTCGGCGAAGATATCCAGCAGCAGCGAACCTTCGAGCGGCGCCGCAACGCCGCTGTCGCCGGGTTGGTGGGGTTGCTCGTCGTGGCGATCCTGACCGGCATAGGGCTGTTCTTCCAGGTGCGCGAAACACGGGAACAGCGAGACGCCGCCGAACTGCAGGCACGGATCGCGACCTCCCGGGCGCTCGCGGCCCAGGCCGCGAACCTGATCGGCGACGAAGACGATCTGGCGTATCTCCTGGCGTTGGAAGGGCTCCGGCTCGGCGCGACCAGGGAATCGGTCGACGTCTTGAATCGGGCACTCGCCAACGACCGACTGGCGCGGACGCTACGTGGCCACCGCGGCCCGGTGCCGTCGGTCGCGTTCAACGCGAACGCCACGCTGGTGGCCAGTGGCGGTTGGGATTCGACGGCGAGGGTGTGGGACGCGCGGTCCAGTCGACAGCTGCGGCAATTGGAAGGCCACACCGGAGGGGTGTCGGCCGTCGCCTTCAGTCCGAAGGACGCGGTGCTGGTCACCGCGGGCAACACGTCGGACGCGACTGTTCGGGTGTGGAGCACCGAAACCTGGGAGCAGGTAGTTCCGCCGTTGCCACAGGCGGGCGGCGCGGGTCTGCTCGCTTTCAGTCCGGATGCGTCGCTGCTGGCGAGCGCGGGCAGTGGCGACTCGGTGCGGTTGTGGGATACGCGGACCTGGACCGAGCTCAGCGATCCGGTGATCCACCCCGGAGGGGTCACCGCATTGGCTTTCGGCGCGGACGGCACCCTGGCCACGGGCGGGGCGGACAGGACCGTGCGGTTGTGGAACCCGAGTACTCGCCAGCTGTTGGGTGCTCCGCTGCCGGGCGCCGACCAGGGTGCGACCGGGGTGACCTCGATGTCGTTCAGCCCGGATATGCGGCTGCTCGCCATCGCCGATGCCAATCTGCGAGGCACCGTCACCTTGCTGGATCTCGCTACCCGAACCGCGATCGGTGACCCGTTGCAGGGGCATTCTAGTGTTGTGCCACGGGTGGCGTTCAGCGCTGACGGTCGGTGGTTGGCGACGGCGAGCTGGGACGGTGACGTGCGCCTGTGGGATCCGAATACCAGACAGCAGATCGGCGAACCGCTGACCGGCCACGACAATCCGCTGTTCGCCGTGACGTTCAGCGCAGTCGGCAGGCAACTGGCGGTCGGTACCGGCGATGGGTCCGTGCGGCTGCTGGATCCGGACAATGTGAAGGAGACCGGCGGGGTACTCCGTGGTCACCGTGACAGCGTCACCGGTGTCGAGTTCAATGGTGACGAGGTGGTGACCGCCGGGCTGGACGGGACCGTGCGGCGCTGGGACCCGAAAACCGGCAAGCCGGCGGGCAAGGACCTCATCGGTGCGGGCGACCCGTTGCCTCCTGGTCAGATCTTCCGTACCGACGATTCCCGCGTCGGATACAACGGGCCGGTGACGGCGATGGCCATGCGCCCCGGCCCCACGCTGGTCGGCGCGCTTGGACTGATCGAGGAGGACGTGTGGATCTGGGATGTCGAGAACGGGAAGAAGCTCGTCACCGAACTCGATGAGAGGGATGTCGAGGCGATCGCTTTCCATCCGAGCCGAGATGTCCTCGCCGCGGGGTCGGACGGCACGGTCCGGCTGTGGGACGCCAGGACGGGCCGACAGCTCGTCGGGTCGCCGATCGTAGACGCGGGCACGGTGTCGGCGCTGGCGTTTCATCCGCGTACCGGGTTGCTCGCCGTTGGCGCCTTCGACGGTTCCGCGCGGGTCTTCGACATCGACACGGGCAAGCCGATCGGTCCACCGCTGGTAGGTGGCACGGGAAAGATCGAGGCGCTTGCCTTCGATCCCACCGGGGAACGACTGGCGGTTGCCGGTGTGGCGGTGCAGCTGTGGGACCTGCCCTCCGGACAGCCGCTCGGGCCGCCGATGCGTGGCGATATCGAGGGGATGAACTCGGTCGACTTTCACCCGAGTGGAAAGTTGTTGGCCACCGGCGGTGACGACAAGACAGTTCGACTATGGAACGCGCAGACTCGACAGCAAGTAGGCGAACCGCTGCGCGGGCACTCCGGCCCGATCACGTCGACGGCATTCCATGGGGGCGGCGAAATGCTGGTTTCCGCGAGTGACGACGACACCGCCAGGGTTTGGGGTCCGGCGCTGTGGATTCGTGAAGCCTGTCGACGGGCTGGTCGCAATCTCACCGAGACGGAGTGGGATCGGTATCTCGGGGACAGGGCGTACACGCGAACCTGCCAGGAATTCGACGCGGGCGAAGGAGCGGAGCCGAACGCCGGGATCGGCGCGGCCTATCCGACGCTGTACGACATCTTTGTCGGATGAGCCGGACGAGACCACGAATCTCGCTGGTTCGATGAACACTATTGCGGTGCAAGCTGATCGGACGGTCAAGCATGAACGACAGCGTTTTCTCGGCGAAGCCGTTGTGCTTCGTGATCATGCCCTTCGGTACCAAAGGCGAGGCGGCCTCGGCGATCGAATTCGACCGGGTGTACGAGTCGATCGTCAAGCCCGCGGTGCAGGACGCGGGCATGGCCTGCCTGCGGGCCGACGAAGAGCAGTTCGGTGGGTTCATTCACCGAGCGATGTTCGAGCGGTTGATGGTGTGTGACTACGTGGTCGCGGACCTGACGCAAGCCAACGCGAACGTGTACTACGAGCTCGGAATCCGCCATGCCCTTCGACCCTGGAGTACCGTCCTGATCTCGGCCGCGGGATTCCGATTGCCGTTCGATCTCGCTCCTGAGCGAGTCCACCGGTACGAGCTGGACGCGGTCGGGTGCCCGAGCCGCCCGGAGGTCGACCGCGCGGAGCTGACGAAACAGCTGCGGCTCGCACGCGCCGAACAACGTACCGACAGCCCGTTGTTCGAGCTGTTCACCGGGCTGACGACGCCCAAGCTCTCGAAGTCCGATCTCGAGGCCTTCAACGACCGCTTCGAAGTCTCCGAAGCGGTCCGTCGGCAACTCGACGAGGCACGTGAGGCGGCGCGCGGCGATGACCGTCGTGGACGCGAAGAGGCCGTCGAGCAGATATCGCGGGTCCGTCTGGCGCTGTCGGACCTCCACGGGTACGACGAGAGCCTGTTGATCGATCTGTTGCTGGCCTATCGGGACTTTCGAATGTGGCGGGAGATGATCGACCTGGTCGATGACCTTCCGCCCTCGCTCGCCCGCAGTGTGACCGTGCGCGAGCAGCGGGCCTTCGCGCGAAATCGATTGCAGCCGGGAAGCATCGTCGCCGAAAACGAACTGCGTGAGCTGTGTCAGGAGTACGGCAGCAGTAGTGAGACCCTCGGCCTTCTCGGCAGAATCTATAAGGATCGATGGTCCGCCGCGCAGGGCACACCGCAGGCGCGCGGGTATCTTCGGCTCGCGATCGACACCTACGCTGCCGGATTCGAGCTCGACTGGCGCGACTACTACCCTGGCATCAACGCGGTTCATCTGCTGTGGATCGATGACCGACGCAGCAAGCGTCTCGCGCAGCTGCTTCCGGTGGTGGAGTACGCGGCACGCGCCCGCATCGTCCGAGGTGGGGCAACGTATTGGGACTACGCCACCATGATCGAGCTCGCGATCTACGACGGCCGAATGCCTGATGCGCTGGATTGGCTGGACCAGGCGCTCGGCACAACGCCGAGTGATATGGAAAAGGAATCGACCTACACCACGATCAGGCGATTGCGTAGTTACTGTGACGGCGACGACGAATACTGGGACGCGCTGATCGAGGGGTTGGCCCCTGGTTCGCGTGGGCTCGCGGATCAGCCCTGAGCGAACGAAGTATGTTGCGTCACAAGTGAAGTCGACAGAAAGAGCGCCGTGCCCCCGCCAACTATCACCATCCTGGATTCGCTGGATACGATCGACGAATCCCTGCGACGGACCACGCTGACGCCCGGTCGCCCGGTTCTCGTGCTGGTCGGCGGCGCCGCCGGGCTGCCCGTCGACCCGGACAGTCCGCTGGCCCGTCTCCTCGTCGAGCACGTTGTGCCGCTGATCGAACAGCTGGGCGCGGTGGTCGTCGACGGCGGCACCGACGCGGGTGTGATGCGCATGGTCGGTGATGCGCGGCGCTCGGCGGACGCGACTTTCCGGCTGGTCGGTGTGGTGGCCGAAGGCACAGTGCGGTTACCCGGAGCGCCCCCACCTCGAAGTCCGGATTGGGCGCACGTCGAGCCGGGGCACACCGACATCGTGCTGGTGCCGGGCTCGGAGTGGGGTGACGAGTCGCCGTGGTTGGCGGCGGTGGCGACGGCGATCGCGGGCCGTGCGGGCTCGGTGACGATGCTCGTCAACGGCGGTGCCATCGCCTATGTGGATGCGCTCAACAGTTTGGCGGTGGGTAGGGCGGCTGTCGTTTTGGCGGGATCGGGTCGAACGGCCGACGAGATCGCCGATGCCAGGACGATCGGGACGAACGACCGCGCCCTGGCGATCGCGGACTCCCCGCTCACCACGGTCGTCTCGATCGCGGACCCGGTCGCCGTCGCGGCCGCTCTCCGTGCCCGGATCGCCGAATCCGCCGAACTCGAATAGCTACTTCTGTGTCTCGTCGGCGTCTTCGTGCAGCGCGACCCATGACGACGTCTCCGCGGCGATGATCGCCTCGGTGCGATCGGCGAGTGCCCGCTTGCGCCCGCCGTCACGGTAGGGCCCGGACTTGGCCAGATACAGGAACTTCTCGCGTTTGAGCGCCTCCGCCGTCGCGCGATAGCGAATCCAGTTCGACTGCCACTGAAACAGCTGCAGGGCTCCCTCGGCCGCCACGAGGGTAGCCGCGATGGTCGCGGTGATGACAGCGGGGGCGGCCAGTGCCGCGACCGGTAGCAGTGCGCCGATCACGATCTGCGCCAGCTTGATCCGTTTGTATACGCGCTGAGCAGCCGCGGCCTTGGTGCTGTACCACGTCAACTGTCCGGTCAGCCGTTCCCAGGCGACGTCATCGTCGCCGTGGTCAGGGCGGACCGGTGTGTCGATCTGGGTGCTCATGGTTTCTCCGATGGGACCGCGAGAGGGATCGCTGCCGTCCGGGAAAGCGACCGTTTGGTCCAGTCCTGTTGCGGCAGAGTCGATCAGCTGTGCGGTCGAGAATAGACGACCCATTGGTGGTGTGCGGCCGGAACAATCTCGATGTTACCGGCCGGAACCTCCGCCCTCGCGGTGCCATAACTCGTACTATGCCGATGAAATCTGTTGCACAGGAACCTTTTCCAATCGACTCGACCTGCCGGGCAACAATCCGTAACGCAGTGAGGTACTCGACGTGATCAGAATCGACGTGCTCCACCGGCCCGAAGACGCGGACCGAATCCAGCCGCTACTGGCCGCCTTTGACGCGGAAGGGGTGAGAACAGGTGCCCCCCAGGCCGAGCCACCGTCGGATGCGACGCTGGTCGTGGTGTTCAGCGAGGCAATGGCGGACGAGGTCGAGCGGACCGGCATGGATCTCTTGACCGAGGTGACCAGTCGCTACCGCACGGTGGTGCCGATGGCCTACGTCCCCGACGTGCCCGACCCGTTCGACAAACTCAATCCGTGCTATCTGCCCCGGGTCACGGTCAGTGATGCCGCCAAGCGGGTCACCGCGATCGCCCGCTACGGCGGCGCCGATATCGTCGAGTGGGCCAGACTCGTCGACCAGGCCTCGAAGTGGCGAACGGCCGAGTCGACGGCGTTGTTGAACGAGTCGGCGCTGTCGGCGACCCACGGGCTCCTTCGGTCCGTCCCCGCCCGATCGTCACCCCATGTCGAGACGGTGCGCGCGTTCGTCGCCGCGAGCTCGTCGGCGGTGGCCCGGCGTCGCCGTCGAACGGGCGCTGTGCTCGCGGTGACCATTGTCGCGTTGGCCGCGCTGGTCACCTTCGCGACCGTGCAGACCGTGGGAGCGCGTCGAGCACAATCGGCCGCCGACCGAGCCGCCGACGCCGCCACGGCCGACCGTCTCAGTAGGGTCGCCGTCGAGCTGATCGGGTCGGATCCCGACTTGCCGAGCATTCTGGTCACACGAGCCGAGCAGCATGCTGCGACCGACGCCGTCCGTGGTGCCGCCGCCGCCGTCGCGGCGCAGACCTGGCCGCATACCGCTGTCCGGCTCGACTACCTGCCGCGTGAGGTGAGCGCCGCGCAGACCTCGACGCGCATCGCGATCACCGCGTACGACCAGACAGTCATCCGGGTTTACGACGCTCCGGGTGGCAATGAGATCGGGGTTTTCGACTATCACGAAGGTAGCGGGGAACCGGGTGGTGGCTTCGGCGAACTCAGCCCGGACGGCGAGCTGCTGGTGACCACCGAGCGTCTGCCCGGTCCGATCAAGGTCTTCGACGTCGCAGCGCGCGAACAGTTGACACAATCCACCAGTTGGCGAACCGATTACGATCGGCTGCTCGGTTGGTGGGACAACGACGAGGTACTGCTCGCCAGGAACTCGTCACTGCTGCGTATCGACGCTCGAACCGGGGCGAGCGTCGACGCTTTCGCGGCTCCGCCGGGCACGGTCATCAAGGCCGCCGACCGCAGCCGCAACGGCCGTCATCTCGCCGTCGCCACCGAGGAGTCGGTGTTCCTGGTCGACGCGCAGACCGGTGCGGTCACCGGAACTGTCGACGCGCGCGGAATCTCGAAACTACAGGTGAACGATAACGGCACCCGCGCGCTCGGGATCGCCGATGATGGGAATCTGTGGGATCTCGAGCTCGACGACGGCTCCGGCAATGCCGGAGCCACCGATTTCGACGCGTTCGCGTCGTCGATCCTGGATGTCGACGGTCAGTACCAGCTGGTCGGCGATCCGGGCGGTTCGCTCAGTCTGGTCGCCGCCGAGTACACCACCAAGGCGATCCAGCGAGTGCGCGCACACACCGCGGGCAGGGTTCAGCTGGCCGCGTTGTCGACAGGACAGGTGGCGACTGTCGCGGTGGACCAATATCTGCGGATCTGGGACACCCCGGCGAGCGCGCGACTCGGCGTCCCGACCGGAATGGGCATTGTGAGCAGTTCCGCGCGGATGACCAGCCACCTGGTCGAGACCTCGCCGCTCGGCTCGGCCCGCAATCAGATCCGTCACGCGGCTGCCGGGTTGTATCCGACGACGATCCTGCCGGGGTACGCGCGCTTGATCGACCGCGAGACGATGGCCGATGTCGGCACGAAACCCTACTTCGGCGGACTCGATACCGATGTCTTTCTCTCCGACAACGGCCGATACATCGCGACCGTCGGTACGAAGCGGACGCGCGTGTGTGCCTTTGCCGAGCAACCACGATCGCTCAGCGAAGAGTGCAAACAGGCCAAGGGCGGTCCGGTCCCCATGGCCATCGGTGCGGGCAAGCGGGGAATCGGCGATCTCAGCGACGACGGGTCGATAGTCGGCGTGGCAGACAGCCTCACTGTGGGATCTGTCGAGATATCGAGCGCGACGAACCGAACTCATCGCTTCGATGTCGAACGCGCGCCGGTCGCGGTCTTCGCCGCCGCCGGGGAGGCGAGCGTGGTCACCGCCGATGGATATCTCCGAACTCTGACCGGCGCGGAGTACGAGCTGGCGGGCCCGGTGGATCTGGGCGCCGCGGCGATGACCATCGCCGCGGCGGAGGTGATCGACCTCGGTCACATGTACTTCGTGACAGTTGGCGGTGACATCGTGGCACTGCGCTCGGGCCGGACCCGGATCGTCGGCAATATCGGTGCGGAGGCCGCGCCGTTCGCGCTGCGTGTGTCGCCGTCGGGCGAGCGCATCGCGGTGATGACCGAACGCGGGATCGTCGTGGTCGACACGCAGCGCGGAACCGAACTCCTGCGTGAGCCGAGCCTTGGATCGGTGATGGTGACCGATGCGGCCTTCACCGACGATGCGCGGGGCCTCATGCTGGTCACCGGGATCGGGACCGTGCGCAAGCTCGAGCTCGGCGGCTCGGTAACCGGCCACCGAGCACCACGCGAGGCGACCGCGGCGGAAGTTTCCGTATTCGACCTCGGGGGAGAGCCACACCATGGCTGACATCGCGATCTCGTACTCGCATCTCGACACCGAACTCGCGTACGAGGTGCGTAACGAACTTCTCGCCGCGGGGCACACGGTCTGGATCGATGAGACCGGCGACTTCGGGGCAGACGCCGACGGCATCGCGGTGCCCTTCGGTGCCGATCATTGGCAGGTCATCGAGGCGGAGTTCGCGGCGGCCGATCTCGTCGTGGTGATCGACACTGCGCGGTGGTGGGCCTCGCCCAACTGTGCCAGGGAATACGACACGCTCACGAGCTGGGGAAAGTGGGTCGAATTCCACCAGCCCGGTACCACCGACGTCGTCGCGTTGGCCGCACCGCTGGCGTCGAGACGCCACATCACCGGTGCGCACGCGCGGCTCATCCAGCGGATGGAGTCGACCGGCCCGCACTCACCCGGGCTGGTCGAGCGCTGGTTCCGTCGAGCAGACGCCGATGACGCCAGGACGATACTCGGTCCCGACGCCGCCACCGCCGGGATCACGGTCGGCGAGCGACTGGGGGTCGTGGCTGAGCGCGCCATCGACAACGCGAACCGGGTCCGCCGGCGAGTCCTTCGATCGGCGACGGTGCTCACGGCGGTATTGGCCGTCTGTGCTGTTGTCGGGTTGATCGCGCTGAACGTCGCGGTGCGACAGCGTGATTCGGCTACTCGTTCGGCGAATACGTCGATGTCGTTGAACACCGCGTCGCAGGCAGGTGATCAGGACGACACGAGTCAGGCGTTGGCTCTGGCGCATCGAGCGGCCGGTTTCGCGCCGACGTCGGCCGCGACGTCGGCACTGAATGTGGCCAACGCGAACAACAGACGGCTGCAGTCCTTTTCGATAGCGCATCGTGAGTATGTCGGCGCCCAGTGGGCGGCGGACGCACCGATCATCGTGGCCTACACCCGTACCGGGATCTACCAGCTCGACGCGCGCAGCGGACGCGAGATCGCGTCGATCGGGCTCGGTGAACGCTCGATCACATCGATCGCGGTCTCCCGGACGGGCGAGCGGGTCGTGCTCGGCGACGGCGTCTTCCTGCTCGTCGCGGACTTCGTTGGTGGCCGAGTCGAGGAAGTGACCGGCAACGTCAACTTTGTCGCAACCGCTGACGGCGAGCACGTCTGGGTCGCGTCGAGCGCGGAGTGGCCGCAGTTGCGTCGGACCGCGTTCCGTGACGCCGCGAATCCGATCGGTGGTACGACCTATCGGCTGCCGACTGCCCCGAAGGCGCTCGCAATCGATGAGAGCCGCCGCGTCGTCGACTATCTCGACGGTCGGGGAACCTTGCACTCGGCCCGCTTCACCGAGACCGAATTCGTCGACGTCGGCACGCACGAGCTCGTGCCGCCCGCGGAGGTCGACGTGGACGAACGCGGTGCGAGGATCTCGCGTTGCGGGGAGAACGTCTACGGCGTCACGCCGAAACGTGGACTGTTCGACATAAGCTTTTCCCGGATCGGTGGGCGAGTAACCACCGAGGACGTGTCGTTCTTCAGTTACCCGCCCATTTGCAACCCGGACGGGACCGCGTGGGGTACCTACGTCTCAGGGCCGAGCGGTCGGGCTTTCGGTGGTGGTCCGACGCCCTACCTTCCCTGGGGCGTCAACCGGTATGTCCCGGTGGTCGACACGGTCGGCGCCCGAACAGCGGTGGTTACCCCGGACGGGTGGCTCTATGTGATGCCGGGCGAGCGTATCGAGGTGCGCGAAATCGACGATGCCACCGCGCTGATCGCCTTGCCGACCACGGAATTCGCGATCCGGCGCGACGGTTCGGTCGTCGACACCGCCACCGGGGTGGTCACCGGCCACGCGGGAAGCGAGGCACTCAGCCCCCTCGCTCTGACAATCGGCAGTGTCGCCATGATCGGCACCGACGACGGCATCGTGCGCATCGATGAGCGAGGTAGTGCCTCGCTGGTGGTCGCGGTCGACCGTCGCGAGGTCGCCTCGATTCGTGCTGGTTCGGACTCGAAGACGTTCGTGGCGGCCGGCGGTCGAACGGTGCGACTGCTCGGTGTCGACGGCAGCGTTCGCGCGATCGAGATGAGCTGGCTCGACAGCCGATATCGATTGGCCGACGCCGACATCTCCCCTGACGGCCGCTCCCTTGTGGTATCGACGACCGGCGGGCAAGTCGCGGTCGTCGACCTGAACGCGCCCGCTTCCGCGAGATTCTGGGCGCAACAGATGCCGGTCGGCTCGATCCTGCCGGTCGCCTTCGTCGCGCGCACCGGCGCGGTCTTCGTGGTCGGCGCCGATGGGATCGTCCGGTTGCTCGGTCCCGAGCTCGACGTTCGTGCAACGGCCTTTGTCGGCGATCAAGTGCGGCAGGCCGAGCTGTTCGGTGATCACGCGGTCGTCACCTCCTCGCGCAACGGCATCACCGTCTTCGATACCGGCTCCCTGGTCGTCACCGATGCGATCCCGGCGAAGGTCACCTCGGTGACGGCGTTCACCGTTCGGGGGAACCAGTTGGTCGGACTTTCTGTAGGTACCGAAGGCGAGGAGGCAACGCAGAGCCGCCGGATCCGGATTCCATTGCCATGAGGTAGCCGCGTCGACGGCAAGGGCGTTCCGCCTCTGATCGCTGTCGATCTCGAATCGGCCCTGCTGCGCGCGCGAGCCGACATCGACAACGTGGGCTGACGAGATCGAGATCGTCCCCGACCTGAGTCTGCCGGTGGCGGCAACCGGGCACCGACCGCGGCTTCGACCGAGACCGCGACCTGGGGTCGAGTCTCGATGCCCTGCTCGCATTCTGAAGCCCGTTCTCGGGCAGATCGGATCGCTCAACTATCTCCGGGTAACCTGAATCGGTGACGGAAACGACACCAGCCCAACGATTTTGGATCGAGCCAACCGAGGGGTGTGTGTCATCCGCGTCACGGATCTGAACCCTGTGCCTTCGGCTGACCTCGGTGGCGGTGATCTCGCGATTCCGTTCGAGCTGCCCAACGGCGATGTCGGCTTCATCTGGGGCGACTCGTTCTCCGGGGACGGTCCGTACGGTCCACCGATGGGCGGTATCGGGAACTGGCGTTCCCCCATCATCACTCGCACATCTGCGCGCGACCCCGCCGAGCCGATCGTCATGGCCACCGCGCCGGGTACCGACGGCCGCCAGCTGTGGGACTACCAGCACGACAACGCCGAGTACTCCACCGTCCTGCCGTGCGACGCGATGACCATCGACGGCCGGATCTACCTGTGGGTCATGTACACCCAGGGCCTGGGCAACGAGAAGTGGTGCGAGGTATGGACATCCGACGACAGCGGTGTCACCTGGGCGCGCAGCGGGTCGAAGTTCTGGTGCGGCGCGTTCGACGGCAAGCGGGTCATGATCTCCTGGGCCAAGGACCCGCACAGCGACTGGGTGCACATCATCTCCACCGGCGGCCTGGCCAGGAACAAGGACATGCTGCTGTGGCGCGCGACGGTCGACGGCCTGTCCGATCCGCACGCCTGGCAGGGCTGGGGCTGGGACGGCGGCAACTGGGCCTGGAACCGTGAGCCCACGCCGATCCTGCCCGGTTGGCAATTCGGCGAGATCTGCCTGCGCTATGTCGAGAACAGGGCCGTGATCTCCGGATTCGACGCGGGGGACTACTCGATCTTCGTCAAGGTCGGCGACCGCATCGACAACACGAACTGGATCACGACCCACACACACCGGCCGATCACCGGGATGTCGCGCGGTGTCGACACCGTCGCGCGCCTGTACGGCGGCTACATACACCCCTACAGCAGGCTCGAAGACGGCAAGTTCACCCTCATCGTCTCCGAGTGGGCGCAGAACGGGAATCCCTATCGGGCGACCCAATTCACCTGCACCGGGATTCACCGGAAGGTGCTCGTCCCGGCCCCTGACCCGGAACCGGCGCCCGAGCCCTGGCCGACTACACCACCGGACCCGCATCGGACCTGGTGGCAGGAGCTCGTCCGCCGAGTCGACGAGTGGCGCAGGCGCCTTGGTCCGTAGCGCCACCCGCCCCCTTGCTGTCGGCGGTCGATAGCGGGAGTCATCGCTCGATGAGTTGTTCGTGTTTGCTGGGTGGTGGCGCACTCTGTCACCGCATGGTTACCCGCTGGTCCTTGCCGTGGTGGTCCAGTAGCGCGAGACTTGCTCGATGACGACGGTTGAGGATTTCGATCGGCAGGCGGCGGAGGTCGGTAAAGCGGCGCGGAAGCGGGTTTCTCGTACCGCGTTGGGGGAGTGGAAACCGGAGCCGGGCCGGGAGGACCCGGTGGCGATTCTGCTGAAGCAGAACGCGAAGCGGGTGCCGAGCCTGGTGCCGATCCGGATGGCGCGAATGGCGGTATCGCCGTTCACCTTTCTGCGTGGTGCCGCGGCGGTCATGGCCAATGACCTCGGATCCGGTCCCGATACCGGGCTCATCGTGCAACTGTGCGGTGACGCGCACCTGTCGAACTTCGGGCTCTTCGGCACTCCTGAACGCAATCTCGTGTTCGATGTGAACGATTTCGACGAGACGCTGCCCGGCCCGTTCGAGTGGGACGTCAAACGCCTGGTCGCCAGTGTCGCGGTCGCGGCGCTGGGCAACGGCTGTTCGGATGAGGACGCGGCCTCGGCGGCGGAGGCCACCGCCCGCGGCTATCGCGAGGGCATCGAGGCGATGGCTGAGCAGGACAGTCTCGAGATCTGGTACGACCGGGTCGACTCCGACATGGTCCTCGAGCTGGTCCAGAAGAAGAAGGGCCGCAAGCTGGCGGAGAAGACGATCGCCTCGGCCAAGAAGCGCACCAGCCTGCAAGCGCTGGACAAACTCACCGAACCCGATGCCGACGGCATTCCGCGGATCAAGAATCAGCCGCCACTGCTGGTACCCATCACCACCCCTGACGCGGCGACCGTGACGGCGCTGTTCGCCGAATATCGGCGCACCCTGCCCGACCACATGCGCGTGCTGCTCAACCGCTACACCTTCGTCGAGGCCGCCGTGAAGGTCGTCGGGGTCGGTAGTGTCGGCACCCGGTGCTTCATCGCGCTGCTGATGGACAAGGAGTCCGGCGCTCCGCTGTTCCTGCAGTTGAAGGAGGCCGACACGTCGGTGCTGGCGCCGTATCAGAAGGCGAGCCGGTACAAGCACCAGGGACATCGCGTCGTCGCCGGTCAGCGCTTGATGCAGGCGTCGAGCGACATCTTCCTCGGCTGGGCCACCGGCCCCGAGGGCGTGCATCACTACTGGCGTCAGTTCCGCGACATGAAGGGCTCCGTCGATATCGACAATCTGACCCACCGGCAACTGTCCAACTATGGCGCCGTCTGCGGTGGCGTGCTGGCTCGGGCCCACTGTCGCTCCGGTGATCCGCTGGCCATCGACGCCTATATCGGTGGCAGCGAGAAGTTCGACACGGCTCTGAGCGATTTCGCGATGTCGTATTCGGATCAGAGCAAAGCCGACTACGGCCTGCTACAGGCCGCGATCAAGGACGGCCGGGTCGAGGTGGCCGACAACCCGTACTGAGGCCGAACAGGCGGCGTCGGAGCTACAGGGGCTCGCGTCGCCGCCATCTCGGCAACACTCGATACACTCATTACCGATGAGTAACTTCTTTTCCTCGGTGGACCAGGTGACCGACCGGCTGACGGCCGCCGGTTACCTGCCGTCCCTCGATATCGCGACTGCGGTCTTTCTCGCCGATCGCCTCGGTAAACCGCTGCTGATCGAGGGTCCCGCCGGTGTCGGCAAGACCGAGCTCGCCAAGGCGATCGCCGCCGCGGTGAGCGCCGAGCTCATCCGTCTGCAGTGCTACGAGGGCGTGGACGAAGCTCGTGCCCTGTACGAGTGGAACCACGCCAAGCAGCTGCTTCGCATCACCGCCACATCCGGCGAGGACTGGGACAGCACCCGCGACCACGTCTTCACCGAGGAGTTCCTGCTCGCCCGCCCGCTGCTGGCGGCGATCCGCAACCCCGACCCCACGGTTCTGCTCATCGATGAACTCGACAAGGCCGACGTGGAGCTCGAGGGTCTGTTGCTGGAAGTCCTCGGCGACTTCCAGGTGAGCATCCCCGAGCTCGGCACGGTCACCGCCGTCCGCAAGCCCTTCGTCATCCTCACCTCCAACGCTCACCGCGACCTGTCCGAAGCGTTGAAGCGCCGCTGCCTGTATCTCCATATCGACTATCCGACAGCGGAGTTGGAGAAGGCGATCGTCGCGCTCAAAGTCCCCGAGCTGGATGCGTCGCTGGCCGAACCGGTGGTGGCGACGGTGAGCGCACTGCGGCAGCTCTCGCTGCGCAAAGCACCCTCGATTGCCGAAACTGTCGACTGGGCAAGAACTTTGGTCGCGTTGGGAACGCGGACGCTGACCGGCGGCGTGGTCCGCTCGACACTCGGAGTCCTGCTGAAGTATCAGTCGGACCATCGCGTGGCCATCGACCGTCTCGGCCTCGACGATCAGACGGACGGCAGTGTGCGGTGACGAGCCGCGATCACCTCGGCAGCTCGGCGCCTGTCGCGGCAACGGATTCGCGCTTCGCACCCACGGGCGCTCGGCTCGTCGATTTTGTCACTCTGCTGCGCGAGCACAACATTCACGCGGGCCCCAGCGAAACCATCGACGCGGCCGCGGCGGTGGTAGCTCTCGGCACCACCGACCCCCGCGTCCTGCGCTCGGGCCTGGCCGCCTGCTTGCTGCGCCGCAATGGCCAACGCAAGGTCTTCGACCAACTCTTCGACCTGTACTTCCTCGGCGTCTCGCTGCCACCCGTGCGCCCGAGCGAGAGCGCCGAGGACCTGCGCGAGCGTCTGCTGGCCACCCTCGTCCAAGGTGAGGACACTGCCGAGCTGGCCCGCGAAGCACTCGACACCTTCGGCGCCTACGGCGGTGCGGGGGAGAGCGCGGGCCGGGTCACCCAGGCTTCGGGCGCCGGCTGGTCCTCCTACCTGACGATGAAATCGCTACGCCCGGATGAGATCTCCGAGCAGCTCGCCCGAACCATGGGTGGCTCGGGGCAGTTCGATACGGCGGTGCGCACCATCGAGGCCCGTCGCCGTGTCGACCAGTTCCGCACCGATGTGCAAACCGAAGCACGCCTGCGTTCGGCCGAACTGCGCGGCACCGACTACATCGCCCGGCGCGGCGTCGAGAACTCCGCGGACCGAACGGATTTCCTCGGGGCTCGCGAACAGGACCTCGCCGAGATGCGCCGCCTGGTGCACCCACTGGCCCGCAAGCTCGCCTCCCGGCTGGCGGTGCGCCGCAAGAAGGCGGTGCGCGGTCAGATCGATCTGCGCCGCACCCTGCGCCGATCGATGGCCACCGGTGGTGTCCCGGTCGATCCGGTGCTGCGGGCCCGCAAGCGCGGTCGGCCCGACCTCGTTGTGCTGGCCGATGTTTCGGGCTCGGTCAGCGGTTTCGCCGAATTCACGCTGCAATTGGTGCAGGCGCTGCAGGACCAGTTCAGCAAGGTCCGCAGCTTCGGTTTCGTCGACACCTGTGCCGAGATCACCCAGTACTTCACTCCCGGTGAGCCGCCGTCACCGGGCTTCGCGCAGGACATCGTCCGTGAAGGTGGCGTCGCCCGGTTCGGATCCAGCAACTACGGCGAGGTCTTCCAGGGTTTCGTCGACCACTATCTCGACGCTGTCGGCCCGCGTACGTGCGTCCTGATCCTCGGCGACGCCCGCACCAACCGCACCGATCCGAATCTGGCCGCGCTGCAAGCGATCACCGAGCGAGCGAAGGCCGTCTACTGGCTCAACCCGGAGCCGTCGCGCTCCTGGTCGACCGGCGACTCGGCCGCCGAGGACTACACCGACATCGTCACCATGCACGAATGTCGCAATGTAGCCCAGCTCGCCGAGGTGATCGGCAGACTGCTGCCCGCCTGATTCAGCTCGGCTAGGTCGACGCTGACTGTGGGCGATGGTCGCGCCGAGGCGTCCTCGTGGGGCGCTCGGTCCCCCGTGCCTGCCGAGAAGTCTGAAACGCCTCGGCAGGCCCTCTGCTTTCGACACGAGCGTTCAAGCGGTGGCCGCCAGCCGCACGACCGCGTACTCCCGGCCCGCCTTGGCCTGGTACTTGTCGTAGCGGGGCTGGGCTGCGGCGATGTGGTCCCAGGCCGTTGCCCGCTCGGCGCCGTCGAGTACCCGAGGCGTCACGGCGACCGGGTCGCGGTCGGGCAGCTGGACGGTCGCCTGATCGGGATGGCCCATCAGGTTGAGGAACCAGTCGGGGTGCCCGTCCTTGCCGCCCGAGGCGACCAGCAGCCAGGAGTCGTCCTCGCCGGGGAACCAGCTGATCGGGGTATCGCGTGGCTGGCCACTGCGGCGGCCGACCGTGTGCAGGATCAGCACGTCCATTCCCATGAAGGTGCCCTTGCCGCGCCGGATCTTGCGGTTCATGCGCGCGTTCATCCGGTGCTGCATCCACCGGGAGAACCCGCCGTGTGAATTACTCTTGCTCGCTTGCTGATTCGCGGACATCGTCATTGTTCCTTTCGAGGAGAGGGGCGCCTCAGCCCCAGGCGCCGGCGATCTGACGGGTGGTGGCATTGAGCCGGTTGAACATGTTGGTGACGCCGATCATCAGCACGATCGAGGCGAGCTGCTTCTCGTCGAAGTAGCTGGCGGCGCTGTCCCAGATCTCGTCGGTGACCGCGTCGGGACGGTCGGCCAGCCGGGTAGCGGCCTCGGCGAGTTCGAGGGCGGCGCGCTCCTCCTCGGAGAAGAAGGGGGTCTCGCGCCAGGCGACCACGGTGGCGAGGCGGTCTTCGCTGACGCCCGCTTTGCGTGCGGTGGTGGTGCCGCCGTGCACGCAGGCGCTGCACCCGTTGATCTGGCTGACCCGCAGGTGCACCAGCTCCAGGATCTCGCTGTCCACGCCACCGGTCTCCACGGCCTTGAGTACCTGCTGGATGGGGCCCATCGCGTCGGTGAGGACCATGGCGGGGTTCTTCATCCGAGACTGCATGTCGTTCTCCTTGTTCGGTGTTTCTCCGCTGCTTGCGGTGTGACCCAATAACAGCCCGTCCGGCGCTGGAACAGAATGGCTGTGGGACACTGTGGGACAGCTGAAAACGGCCCTGACCACCGGCTTGTCCGTCGTGAGATTTCTGGTTCAGGCCGGGACAACGGGAGTGGAATACGGTGGTTGTGCAACAGCAGACGGCACGGGCGTACCCGCAGGACGAGCTCGCTTCGCGCCTGCGCCTGATCCAGGAACTGTCCGGTCGTGGCGTGCGCGCCCTGGCCCGCGACACCGGCCTGAGCTCGTCCTCGCTCTCGCGCTATCTCAGCGGCCAGACGGTCCCGCCGTGGCCGGCGGTCATCGAGCTGTGCCGCCTGGTCAAACGTGACCCGCGCCCGCTGCGTCCCCTCTGGGAGCGCGCCAACAACCCTCTGCCTGCCCCGCCGAAGACCAGCCGCCAGCCGGCCCCGCCGAGCCCGCCGGCCGACGCCCCACCGCCGCCCCGCAACGACCTGCCCCGCGACGTGCCCGACTTCACCGGCCGCGAGCAGGCACTGGCCGAGGTGATCGCCGCCGTGCGTGCCGATCGCGTGGTCGCCATCGACGGCATGGCAGGCGTCGGGAAGACCTCACTGGCCGTGCACGCCGCGCATCAGCTCACCGCCGAATACCCAGACGCCCAGCTGTACCTGGACCTCCACGGTTTCACCGACGGACGTCAGCCGCTCGACCCCGACGCCGCCCTCCGTGCGCTGCTGGCCGCGTTGCAGGTCCCTTCGGAAAGGGTGCCGCAGGACGGGGGAGTCGAATTGCGCGCCGCCTGTTGGCGTTCGGAGCTGGCGCGGTTGCGCGCTGTCGTCGTGCTCGACAATGTCGCCGACGCCGCGCAGGTCAGCCTCCTGTTGCCGGGTGCGGGCGAGTCGGTCGCCATCATCACCAGCCGCAACCGGTTGCTCGAGCTCGACGAGGTCCCGCCGGTGACCCTCGACGTACTCACTCCCGAAGAGAGCGCCGAACTGCTGGTGCGGGCCAGCGGTGACGCACGGGCCGGACGGCTCGCCAAGGAACCCGAGCAGGCCGCCGAAGTGCTGCGCCTGTGCGGCAATCTCCCGCTGGCGTTGCGCCTCGCGGCCGCTCGTCTGCGTCATCGCCCGGGTTGGTCGATCGGCATTCTCGTGGAGCGGATGTCCGAGGGGGCAAGCGAATTCGACACCGCCTTCGGCATGTCGGTTCGTCAGCTGAACCGGGACCAGCGTCGCCTGTTCCGGCTGCTCGGCCTGATCCCCGGCTCCACGTTCACCGATTACGTCGCCGCCGCCGTGGCCGACGTCTCGCTGCGCAGCGCCCGCGCCATGCTCGAGGACCTCCTCGACGCGCACCTCGTCCAGCAACCGGCTGACGGCCGCTACCGCCTCCACGACCTGGTCCGCCAGCATGCCCGCACCGCCACCTTCGAACACGACACCCCCGCCGACCGTGAACGCGCACTACACCGCATCCTCGACTACTACGTGCACACCGCGGCCGCCGCCGACGGCGCCATGCCGTTCCTGTCGCCGACCCGCCCGGTCTCGGCCGGCGCACCGCCCGCCGAACTGCCGCGGTTCCCCGGCCGCGACGCCGCGTTCTTCTGGTTCGTCTCCGAGTACACCAACCTGATGGCCGTGTTCTACGCCGCCGTCGAAGTCGGCGCCGACACCCACGTCTGCGAATTGCCGCGCTTCATGCGCGCGTTCTTCGCCCGCCGGTGCGGCACCACACATCTCAACGCGCTCTTCGAGCAATCCCTCACCGCCGCACAGAATCTCGGCGACCCACGCCAACTCGCCGAAGCTCACAGTGACCTGGGTTTCGCCCGATACAACGCAGGGCGGATGACCGAAGCGGCCGCCGCGTACGCCGCGGCCGCACCCCTGGTGGCCGCAGTGGGTGACCCGCTACCCCGAGCCGAACTGACGATGCGCTGCGCCCAATTGCGCTGGGACGAGGGCAGTATCGAAGAACCACTGGAACTGTTCCGCCAGGCCCGCGACCTCTACACCACCGGCGGCTGCCCGACGAGCGCCGCCGACGCCATCGCCAGCGAAGCCTGGGCCCTGCTCCAATTGGGTCATCGCGAACAAGCCGTCCAACTCGCCCGCGAAGCCCTCGCGATCCCCGCGGTCAACCCCTCGCTGCAGGCCCAGATCACGCTCGGCGTAGCGATCGCGGCAGACGAACCCGCGCAAGCTCTGGACCACCTCGACCAGGCCCTCGCCCTCGCTCGTGAGGACGGCCACAAACACAACGAAGCCTGGTGCCTGAACTGCCGGGGCGTCGCCCTGCGTGAAATGGGTCGCTACGACGAAGCCCTCGCCGGCCACCGAGAGGCCTTCGCCCTCTTGGACGCCCTTTTCGAAGACCACTGGAAGATCCACTTCCTCAACGGCTACGCCGAAACCTGCCGCCTCGCAGGACTTCCCGAACAAGCCCTCGACCTCTACCGCGAAACCCTTGCCCTGGCACCGAGACTGGGACACCGCTTCGAGGAGGCGACAGCCCACCAGGGCATTGCCGACGTTCTCGACGCGACGGACCCGGCTGCCGCCACCGAACACCGTACGGCGGCCGAGTCCCTGTTCGCCGAGATCACCCCATCGACTTCGCTCCGTCCAGCGATTCACGAATGATGTCGGCGTGCCCGGAGTGCTGGGCGGTCTCGGTCATGATGTGCATCAGCGTGCGGCGCGCGGTCCAGCGTCCGCCGGGCTCGAACCACGGGGCCTCCGGCAGGGGCTGACTCACGTTCAGATCCGGGAGGGTGCGCACGAGCTCGTCGGTGTGTGCGGCCACCCGCTCGTACTCGGCCAGGACGCCCTCGAGCGTGTCGCCCGGCAGCATCCGGAAGATCTCGCCCCACTGCGCGATCTGTTCCTCGGTCATCGAGGAGAAATCGGGGGCTTCCGTGGGCCCGTTGAGGATGAAACCCGCCCAATTCGCTTCCACCGCGGCCACATGCTTGATCAGTCCGCCCAGACACAGCTCGCTGACGGTCGTGCGCAGACCCGCCTGCTCGTCGGTGAGGTCGCGGACAGTGAAGCGCAGGAAGTGGCGGTGCTTGGCGAGCATCTCGAGGATGTCGGTGCGCTCGGTGTCGATCTGGGTGCTCGTGGTCATGTCCGGATCCTTTGCTTGTCGGTGTTGTGAAACCCAAGGTAGAACCCATTGCGGCCAGTTTCTGACCGCAATTGCGAGATACTCGGAATATGGCCGATACGAGCGCACGCACCCTCCGACTGCTGTCGCTGCTGCAGACCCACCGGTCCTGGTCCGGCACGGAACTGTCCGAACGCCTGCGTGTTTCGGCCCGCACCCTGCGCCGCGACATCGACCGCCTTCGCGAACTCGGCTACCCCGTCGATGCCCGCCCCGGCGTCGACGGCGGCTATCAGCTGGCCGCGGGCGCGGCCATGCCACCCCTGGTCCTCGACGACGACGAAGCCGTCGCCATCACCGTCTGCCTGCAAGCCGGTTCTCAGGGTGCGGGCGACGGCCTGGCCGAACCGTCCATCCGCGCACTCGGCAAACTGGTGACCGTCCTGCCCACCCGCCTACGCCGCCGCGTCGACGCCTTACGCGCCATGACCGAATCCACCGCCTGGACCGCCGTCCCCCTGTCCGACGTGGACCCCGCCGTCCTCACCGATCTGGCCCTCACCTGCCGTCGCGAAGAACGCCTGACCTTCACCTACACCGCCGCGGACGGCCGCACCAGTACCAGGGAAGTGGAACCCCACCGCCTCGTCTCCCTGGGCCGGCGCTGGTACCTCGTCGCCTACGACCTCACCCGCCACGACTGGCGCACCTTCCGGGTCGACCGCCTCACCGGCTCCGCGAGCACCGGCGCCCGCTTCCGCCCCCGCACCCTTCCGGCCCCGGACGCCGCCACCTTCGTCCACAACGCCATCGGCGCCCGCCGTTCCGGCTATATCGTCACCGCCGAAATAGCAGCCCCGGCCACCGACGTCCACGCCCGAGTGGGCCGCTGGTGCGCCATCACCGCCCTCCCCGACAACCGCACCCACATAGAAATGACCGTCGACAGCCTCGACTGGCCGATGCTGGTGCTCGGCAAGGTAGAAGCGAATTTCCGCGTCCTCGGCCCACCGGAACTGGTCGAGCAGTTACACGAATGGGGAACCCGCTTCACTTGCTCAACGTAGCGGGTTGCCCGGTCGGTAGGCGCCCTGCGGTGGCTGGTTCGGCTGTTGCCAATGTCCTTGTGGTGCACCGTAACCACCTGTGGGAGGCATTCCGGGTCTGGGCATCGGGTAGGGCTGCATCGTCGGCGCGCCGGGGGCCCAACCTGCCGGGCGCCGATCAGCGCCGCCTCGACACCACCGTTTCGTCGACGGCAGCACGGCCAGGACAACAGTGATCACCGGAAACACCATCATGAGCAGCGAAATTGCCCAGGGAATGTCGACGTCGGCCCCGAGTATCGAGTCGATGCTGGAATTCCCGAGTATCGCTTCCAGCTGCCGACTCAACGGAAACCGGTAATCCATGAGCTGGATGACCGTCGACAGAGCTCCGAGCGCATACGTGCCGATCACGCCGAGACAGCCCAGAACCACGAGCACGCGCCCCGGGTTGCGCTTGCGGAAGATCAGGATGGCCCCGGAGACCAGCATGATCGAGGCGACCAGGTCGATCACCAACAGCACCGCCGTCACGATCGACGCCCATCCCGGCACGAGCCCCCACGCGAGCCACCGCGCGTCGAAGCGCAGCGTGTTCACCACGTACATGACGACCCCGCCGAACGCCGCGAACCCACCGAGCAACGCCAGGATCGCCGCGGTCACCGCCGTTCCTCCGGTGGTTGGGCGCTGGGCGGGAGCGGGATACATGCGGGTCCTCCTGGAAATCAACGGTCGATGTCCGATATACCCACTTTGTCGGACTCGCACGCGGATGTCGCGTCACCCGTTGCGATAGCGCCCCTTCTGCCGCCGCTGATAGAACAGCAGATCCACCTCCACCGGCTCGACCAGCGCGGTGATCTCGGCCAACCGCGAGTCGTACCTGAGCTCGGTGATGCACCGGTGCAGATAGGCCCGCCGCTCCGGCCCCAACTGCGCCCAGATCGACCCGAACCGCGACTGCCCCCGCTCCCCAGAAACCGCCACCAGATCGAGTAGCGCAGGCCAGCAACCGGTTTCGGTCGCCCGCGCGGGCAACTCTGCCACCGCGGACTCCGAGAGCAAAGCCAGCGCGTACCCCACAGCGCTCCTGACATCGTCATCCATCCGCGACATCAACGTGAACAAGCCACGCCAACTCTCCGCATCGCCGCGCCCATCCATCGGCGCGACCAGATCCACCCCGACATCCGGATCGCTGAACACCGGATTGCCGACCAGCGTCCACAGCCCCAGCGGCGTGAGATACCCAGCCAGCGTGAGGAATTCGGGAACCGCCCCGAGCGCGAGCGCGTTGCGCACCAACCGCGCGACATCACCGGGCTGCGCATTCCCGAACAGAATGTCACCGACTCGGCGGATCACATCGGGCGCGCACCGGGAAAACACCGACAGCGCAGCATGCTGCAGGTCGGGAGAACCCGCCAACACCGTCTGCGTCATCCGCGGCACCCGCCGATGCGGCCCATCCAGCAGTTGGCGAACCACCGCACTGAGCACGTCGACGTCGTAGGAGAACGCAGCCGAGAAGATCAGCCCCGCGTCATCGCGCACCCCCGCCTCGACCGCGGCGATCAATTCCGGTGTCGCACAGGACAAGAACGGACCGGCTGTCACATAGTCCTGCCGCCGCAGCAACTCGTTCACGATGTCGACGATCGGCCCCGGCGCCATCTGATCGGCCAGTTGCTCGATGGCCCGTGGATCGAGATAGGGCGCACAATCCGCCGCGTACCCCGCCTCGAGCATCGTCAACGTCTCCGCCGCCTTGCCCGGATGATCCAACCCCACCGACCCCGCCGCCCGCCCCGTCATCATCGGCGGAACCAGCTTCTGCACCAGCGGAATCGAGATCGTCAACGGAATGAACGGCACCAGCGCGCTGATCCGCCGAAACGTGTCCGTGTGCTGATCGAACAACACCCCCGAGATCTGCTGATGCAACGCATGCAGCCGATCGGCCCCCAGATACCGCAGGTGATCCAACCGCTGCGGATGAACATGCAATGTCCGAGCCAGCAGAATCAACTGCGCCCGCGTAGTCAGGTCCGTCATCTGCCGCCGAACATGATCTTCTTCGTCACCCGGCGCAACGGCCGCGGCAACGCGGAGACCATCGAATCGATGGACTTGTCCAACGCGGCCGCCTCGAACGTACTCGCGGCCCTCATCAACTCGAACAGATCCCGAGCCTCATCCGCCGGCAACTGCTCCAGCGCGGGCAATGTCTCCGGCAAGCCACCTTCACGGTCACTTCTGACAGTCATGCGGCTCCTGGGTAACGCGATCCTCTACTCCGAGGGTCCCCCTTCCCGCCGCCACGCGCCAGAACTTCGCCGAATCACTGTGCATGGCAACGAAAACCCCAGCCCAGGTACATGTGAACAGACGTACCACTATTTGGTAACGCGCGACTGCCCGTCCCGCTGGGAGTGGGAGAGCGGAGGGAGTGCAGGGGTACCCCGGTACCGCGAGGTACGGATGCACCCGTGACGCGAAGTCCGCCGGTCGGTCGTCGCTACGGTCGTTTGGTGATGCACGCCCGCCGGGCATTACTCGGCAAGGGCCGGGACTGGGTTGCTGCACAGAGTCAGGAACACCCAGGGAAGCCCTGGTATCCACGCCACCAACCACGGTGGAGCCGTCCGAGTCCGCCTTTACCGGCCGACCCTGTGTCATCGGAATAGATGCATCGGCCCCTCTGACGGGCGACGACTGCGCGGGTAAGGCGCATCACCCGCACAACTCGCCCGGGCGCACAGCGGCAAGGGGGAGGTTGGCGGAGACGCCAGAATCATCGGTAGGCTTCCTGCCTACGGCGGTGAGTCTGCTGGTACCAGATTCTCGCCCAGGGCCTCGGCGGTGTTAGCGCACCTCCGGGGCCTGACTTGTGCGCCGACCGTACCATAGCCGTCGGCTATCCAAGAAACGTCGTCAAATCCTCAGACCACCGATCCTGGTCTGACACAGCCCTTTTCCATCCTTTGGGTGGAGGCCAGGGCACTCCCCACTCGGCCAGCGCGGCCTGCGTGAACCCACCCTTCGACGTCTCGTTGGCGATCAGCTCATCCGGAGAGACGTACCGCGTCGGCACCCATTCGGTCACGGCATCAAGTATGGCCAGGACGCCGGTGTTGTCCGTCGTGGAACGGTATTCTTGGTCGAGTTGCAGTCATCATGACGGCGAGGGGGTGGCGATGAGGGGTGAACCAGCTCACGGTACACAAAGCTTGCCGCGGACAAACCGCCTTACCTCGGTGGAGTTATGCGCAGGTGCTGGTGGACTTGCGCTCGGACTGGAACAAGCCGGATTCGACCCGCTGCTCCTGCTCGATAACCGCGACGTGGCATGTGAAACCCTGCGAGCAAACCGTCCTGGCTGGAATGTGTTGCACAAGGACCTACTCCAATTCGAGCCCAGATTCGAACTGCCGGGACACCGTGAAATCGATGTCATTGCCGCGGGACTTCCGCGGGTGAAGTCGGCAGCTACGGCATCGCGACCCAGGGGCAGCAGTTGGGAGCTGGAACTCTTCGAGACGACCGCACGGCTGACGGTGGAATTGCGACCGCGTGCATTGCTGATCGAGAACGTCCCCGACCTCCTCAAACGTGACGAGTACGAGTCGAGCAGGTCCCGCGTTGCCAAGCATCTCGAGGACGCGGGATATGAGCACTGCTGGTTGTTGTTGGATGCCTGCGAGTTTGGTGTACCACAGCATCGCGAATACGCCGTGATGGCTGCCGTGCGGGAAGGCGGGATCACGTCCTTCATCGAGGGCTTACGCCCGTTCCCTCCTGCGCCAGGGCTGACAGTGGGGGCTGTGTTAAGGGCATCGATGAGTGTCAACGGGTGGCCGCAAGTAGGCGAGTGGGCCGCCCAGGCCGACGTCATCGCACCGACGATCGTCGGCGGCTCATGGGATCGGGGTGGTGGAGATCTTGGGCCGCAGGGATCGGTTCGCGCCTGGGCGAAGGTCGGAGTCAACGGACGAGCTCTTGCCGACAGCTCACCATCGGCAAACTTCGTGTGGAACCCATCGCAGGGACCCGCCCACATGCTCAAGCTAACTGTCGAGCAGGTCGCAGCTTTGCAGGGATTCCCGTCGTACTGGACGTTCGAAGGGCGGAAGACTGCACGATATCGCCAGGTTGGCAACGCAACGCCGCCGCCTTTCGCCTGCGCGCTCGGCGTTGCCTTACGGTCGGCCCTGACGACGCTGTGACGGCCATCGCGGGGGCCGCTGCCGCAGAGCTAAGATTCCGAACCATGCCCAACGACCCACAACAGACCTTGCCGTGTCGAGCGGACATGGTCGATCTGTTCGCCGGGCCTGGTGGTCTCGATGTTGCAGCTCGGTGGTTGGGTCTTGACGTATATGGGTTCGAGTGGGACCGAAATGCGTGTGAGACCCGGCTCGAGGCGGGGTTGAATTTCACGCCCCACGACGTCCGCGAATTCGGCCCAGGTCATGTGCCTGGCGCGTGGATTCTGGCGGGTGGCCCGCCATGCCAAACCTTCACAGTTGCGGGCTCCGGCGCGGGCAGGGATGCGTTGGCCAAGGTGCTGTCGTTCGTCCGGCGGATGGCAGCAGGCGAGAATGTCGCCCGTGAAGTCGCCCGTTTGGACGATGAACGCACCGGTCTGGTTCTCGAACCGCTCCGCTGGGCGATGGATGCGGCGAACGCAGGTACGCCTTACAAAGTCATTGTGCTGGAACAGGTTCAAGCCGTTTTGCCTGTGTGGAAGGAAATGGCCCGGGTTCTGGAAGATAGCCTCGGATACCACGTCGACTATGGGGTTCTACGCACTGAAGAGTTCGGTATACCGCAATCGCGCAGACGTGCGATCCTCATCGCGAGCCTCGACGATGACCGCAAACTGCCTATGCCGACGCATCGCAGATACCGCAAGGGTGTGGACCGGTCTGAGGGGAATGCATCGCTGTTGCCGTGGGAGTCAATGGGTGAGGCGCTCGACCGCGGCGGCCCGTTCAAGGTGATCTCGAACTACGGGACGGGTGGCTTCGCTAAGCAGCGTGGTGTCCGTACCTCGGACCAACCATCGGCCACGATCACAGGGAAGGTATCGCGCAACAGGATTGTCGACCTTGAAGGTAACCCGCTTGAACGATTGACACCGTACGAGGCGGGTCGCTTGCAGACCTTTCCAGCGGACTACCCATGGTCGGGTAAGGAGGTTGCGCAGCAGATCGGCAACGCGATGCCGCCGGTTCTGGCATTGCACGTGCTCGCGGCCGCGCTCGGCTTCAAGGTGAGCCACGAAGACGCCAGAAAGGTGGTCGATCGCCCCTGGCTCGACACCCGAGACTCGGCGCCGATCGACCATCTGCAGCGAATGGATCGCCTGTTCAGCTGATGGTGTAGCGAACTGCTGTTGCCCACCGATAGCCCACATCGACCGGGTAACAACTATCGCACTCACTTCCAACTGGTCGGAACGAGCCGATACTGTTACCCGCAACGCGGGGGAGCGAAACCTCCCATCGTCGACCGAGGGTTAGCGCAGGTGGGAGCATCCGATGAGTGATCTGATCGACAGCCAGTACGACGTGTTCAAGTCCTTCTTGGACAAGGACACCCCAGTCGAGGCGATCAAGAAGCTCCGGCTGTTCGCCTCCGAAGACGTGATCAAGCGGATCATGGAGCGCTACGACGAGGACATGGTTCGGATCAAGGAGATGCGCGAGCCGCACTCGGTGGTCATCGACAACTACGAAACCTGGTATGCGGGACCGCATCCGGATGACAAGCTGTGGCCGGCGATCGAGGACGATCTCATCAAGCAGGGGTGGCCGAGGGATCCGGCCATCAACAGTCTGGACGACTCGTCGACACGGATCGTGTCGTTGCTCCAGCATCCTCGGAAGAACGAGTTCTCCACTCGGGGTCTGGTGGTCGGCTACGTGCAGTCCGGCAAGACCACCAACTTCACCGCAGTGATGGCGAAGGCTGCCGACCGCGGCTACAAGCTATTCATCGTGTTGGCCGGCATCCACAACGGCCTGCGCCGTCAGACCCAGGCGCGACTCATTCAGCAGCTGGTGGAACCGAACCCGACGTTGTGGACGCAGATCACCGACCTCGATCGCGATTTCTCGCCGACTGCCAACCCAGCTAGCTTCTTCGGGAAGTCGAACAAGACCCATGTGCTGTGCGTGGTCAAGAAGAACGCCACGGTGCTGCGCAAGCTGGTCAAGTGGTTGGGTGACGCTTCGGAGTACCTGTCAGACTGTCCCGCATTGATCATCGATGACGAGGCCGACCAAGCGACTGTTGCGACCAAGTCGATCAACCCGCTGATCCGTCAAATCCTCAACACGCTTCCCAAATCCGCCTATGTCGGGTACACGGCCTCGCCGTTTGCGAATCTGCTCATCGATCCATCAGCAGACGATCTCTATCCAGAGCACTTCATCGTGAATCTGCCGAAACCGCACGGACATTTCGGCACCGAGGTGCTGTTCGGCCGCTATGCCCTCGATGGCGAAGACCCGACAGACGTCGACGATGGCTACGACATGATCCGCAATGTTCCGGACGATGACGTGGCGCTCGTTCGCCCGAAGACCAGGGCAGATGCCGAAGATTTCTACCCGTCGATCACCGACACGTTGCGGCGCGCCGTTCTGTACTTTTGGCTGACGACGGCCGCCCGTCGGATTCGCGGTAGCGGAAATCCGCACTGCACCATGCTGATTCATACCAGCGTGCGAACCGCTGTCCACAACAGCTTTCGTGACCCGCTGATGTTGCTGCGTGCCAGGGTCGCGAACAATCTGTCTGACTCCGCCTTGCGGCGCGAACTACGCGACCTGTGGGACGAGGAGACGTCGAGGGTTCCTGCTGTCGAGTTCGATGAGAAGCTGGTCTCATTCGATGAGCTCGCCTCGGAATTGGCTGGTGTTCTGCGTGATTGCCGGATTGTGATGGACAACTCCGAGAGCACTGACCGTCTCGACTACGAGAACGGCCCGGTTGTCGCTATTGCGGTGGGCGGCAACACTTTGTCTCGCGGACTAACTCTGGAAGGCCTGTCGGTCAGCTACTTCGTTCGGACAGTCTCCACCTACGACACCCTCCTGCAGATGGGGCGTTGGTTCGGATACCGGAACGGATATGCGGATCTGCCGCGCATCTGGATGACCGAAGAACTCGAGGATTGGTTCCGTCACCTCGCGACGGTCGAGACCGAGATGCGCCGCGACATCGACGTTTACATGACCGAGGACAAGACTCCGATGACCTTCGCGGTGCGACTGCGGACACACCCGTCGCTCCGTGTTACGGCTGCAGCGAAGATGAAGGATGCTGTGTCGGCGCTGTCCTCCTACGGCGGGCAACGAGTTCAGACCCGATACTTCCGCAAAGACGCCGACTGGCTGCTGGGTAACCAGGCGGCGGCGCGGGCGCTCGTGAAGGCGGCGCTCGGCAGCAGTCGAGCCGAAGGAAACGGCGCGGATGGCCGCTACCTGATTCGCGACGTGCCGAGCGAGTTCGTTCTGGACTTCCTGCGCGACTATCAGTTCCACGAGAAGTCGCAGGAATGCGACGCGAAACTGATGAGCGGGTACATCGAGAAACGAATCCGCAACGCAGGCACCCTGCGGCGGTGGAACATTGCAGTCGTTGGCAAACCAGCCGCAGTAGAGCAGAACCTGTTCGACTTCGCGCCAGGAGTCAGTGTGGGCCGGATCGTTCGTTCGCAATTCGCATCCGGTATCGACCATACGGACATCAAGACGTTGATGAGCCGCAGAGACGCGGGCCTCGATCTCGACGGGATCACTTCTGCCACAACGGAAGGCGATATCGCCAAAGCCCGCAAGGCGCAGCAGCCAGATGCCGGTCTTGTGGTGTTGTATCCGATCGACAAGGTGTCGGAACCCGAGCCGTCGAAGGACAAACGCGAGCCACTGAACGCGCCGGAACATGTGATCGGCGTCGGCCTCGTGTTCCCATCGCCGGCCAACGACGACAGCACTGTCGCTTGGGAATCCGACTACATTTCCGCTGATCTTTCTGGTGTCGAGATCGAAGAGGAGGATTTCAGCCTCCTCGACTCCGAGGACATCTGATGCTGAACGATCTGAAGGAAGTTCTCGACGATCAGTGGCGGCGGCTGGAACGGAGGCCGAGCGCCGAAGCATCCGTCGTCACTGTGTCCGATCTTCCGGTCCCGACAGCGAATGGGTCATTGGCCGCAGGCCTGGACAGCGAAGGAAGCCGCCATCTGCTCGTACCGATCGGTGCACACCAGGTCGTGCGGAAGGGTCTCAACGGCCCGGTTCTGCAGCTGCGCAAGCGAACGTTGGAACACGATGGGCGAGTGCAGGACTACGCTGATCTCACCTGCCTCCGTCGGGATTTGAACGATATCTTTGCGACCCTGTGCGCAGACATTCTCGTTGCCACCGAGGAGTCTTCGGGGAACCCGGTGAAGGTGCTGTACCGCGTCCTCGATCGCTGGCGCGCCCTGTTTCTCAATCCCGGGCCACCACTGGGGACACAGCAGCTCGCCGGACTATTCGGTGAATTGGTGGTGCTGGAGATCCTGCTCGAACATGACAGCGGTGCGATCCAGCTGTGGAAGGGGCCGACTGGCCACCGGCACGACTTCGCGACGAGCGTAGGCGCGCTCGAGGTGAAAACCACGACGAATCCGGATGGGCGATCGGTACGTATCCACGGCCTGGACCAGTTGGAGCCACCGCTCGGCGGCATCTTGGGATTGGTGTGGTTGCGGCTGGAGGCCGACGTCCAGGGCGGTATAGGTTTCCTCGAACTGATCAAGCGTGTGCTGGATCTCTCCGACGACGAGAGCGAGATCCTCACGCGCCTCGCGGCTGTCGGCTATCGCGCCGCCGATAACGATCACTACGTACATTCGCGGTACTCGATCAACGAACACCATTGGTATAACGTCGATGTCGCCTTCCCGAGGCTCACGACCGTAGACCTGGCGGCCGCGTCGATCTCCACCAACGTCCGCAATGTCGACTACACGATCGACCTGTCCGGCGAATCACCTGCTCCGATGGAAGCCAATGACGTCGAGAGGCATATCAAGGTAATGCTCGAGGCATCCCGATGACGGCACCTGCCTGGGTCTCCCAACCATTTCCACCCGACGGCGCGAGCGCTGCGGAAGGTATCAGGAATCAGCTGGGTAAGCCCGAGCTGGATCATCTGACGATCCTGGTCCGCGAATCGGCACAGAACAGTTGGGACGCGCGCCAGGGAGACGGAATTCCGGTCGACTATCGCATCGACCTGCAGACTGTCAGTGCGGCCGATGCCCCTGCATGGCGCGATAACCTTCTGCGCAAGGCGCCCGCCAAGCAGCGGCTACCGTTGCGAGATGCGCTGCAACAGCCCACAATTCGTGTGCTGTCGATTTCCGATCGGGGCACGCGTGGTCTCGGTGGACCGACACGAGCTGACGCAGTCACCGACCAAGGCCGCGATTTCGTAGCATTTCTTCGTAATATCGGCGAGCCACGCGATCGGGCATTGGGTGGCGGAACCTATGGCTTCGGCAAGGGAATCCTCTATCTCGCATCGGGGTCAGGCACGATCCTCGTACACACCCGCTGCCAGTACCAGGGGAAATACGAGACCCGCCTGATGGCTGCCGCGTTATGGAAGAGTTACGACGCCAAGGAAAGCGACCGCGAACGCCGGTACACCGGTAGGCACTGGTGGGGAGACGCATCAGGTGACGTGATCGAGCCATTGGTCGGGGATGCGGCCGACGCGATGGCGCGCAAGTTGGGTCTTCGCCCGTTCGGGGCGACCGAAACCGGAACGACGATCTCGATCCTGGATCCGAACCTGGACGGCAGTGAACCGTCCGATATTGCTCGGTACCTGGCAGAGACCATCGTCTACCAGTTGTGGCCGAAAATGCTGCCCGACAGCTTCGGTGTGCCGCCGATGCGGTTCTCGGTGACCTGTGACGGCATCGAGTACCCGGTCCCTGATCCAGCCCGAATGAAGACCCTGAAGCTGTTCGTCGAGGCCTACCGGAAGATGGTCGGCAGCGGTGCCGACGAGCTCCACTGCAGGCGGCCCAAGAAGCTGCTCGGACGCTTCGGATTGCATCAGACGGTTGCCCTTCGATTCGAACCGAGCAACGCTGAGCACATGGCCGGTTTCGAAACCGGCATGGTGCATCATGTGTGCCTGATGCGACCGGCCGAGCTCGTGGTCACCTACTGGCCAGGACCGAAGCCTGCCAGTGAAATCTCCGCCTATGCAGGGGTTTTCCGTGCTGACAAAGAGCTCGATGATGCGTACGCGAAGGCCGAGCCACCGACGCACGACAATTGGAACTATCAGACGCTTGACCACCCTGAGTATTCGTTCGTGAAAATGACATTCACACGGATGAAGGAGGAGATCGACAAGGTCATCGGGCCCCGTGGAAGCGCCGGCGTCGAGGTGGCGCAAGTATCCCTCGGTGCGGCAAGCGACCGCCTGTCACCCCTCGTCGGTGGTGTCTGGGGCATCGGGTCGGCAACCGACTACGGCAGGCCCGGCGATACCGCGCCACCGCCGCGAGCTGCACCGAAACGGCGGCCTAGCGGGAGGCGAGACGATCCCGCAGAGTCCGATGACCTCGACACTTCGGAAGCGTTCGAGTCCGGCGGCTTGGGCGAACCCACCGTGTCGGACGGCGGCGCTCGAGTCGGTGAAGCGGCCGATCACCAGCCGGGACAGGCTGCGAGGCAGGTGTCTGCCCGTCGTCGTCGGCCCAAGATCGAGTACGTCGGTGATCCCGAACCTGACGAGCTCTGGGGGCATGGCGTTGTAGTGCAGCGATTCAAGCTGCCGGTGCCGATCGCACAGCGGGTCAGCGCGGACGTTGCTGTTGCGTTGAACAGTGAAGGTGGGCTCGAAATGGACCCGCCCATAGGCGCCGAGATGCCTGGCCTCGTGGGCTGGGAAGACCCGCATGGTGAGGTCCACACGACACCCAGGTACGTCATCGAGGGTGGCGACGGCGGTGTGTGGAAGGTTATCGTCAAGCCCGCCCCGGACACGATGACCGATATCGTCCTGTACACCGAGGCGGTCAGCTGATGGCCAATCGTGTTCTGCCGTATAAGAAGCCGACTGCCGGCGTGATCCGGGCGGGGGAGTGGCTACTGACGATCGGTGATGAGGAGATCCCATTGCCGGATCATCTCCCGCACTGGGACTACCAGACGAACCTGCCGCTGCGACGGATTATTCGCATCGATCTCGAGCGAGCGCTGGCCGAGTCGATGCTCGCTCCCGGTACCGAGGTGGCGTTGGCAGCAGTCTGGACATCCACCGGGTCCAAGCTGCGCGGAACGGTGTCACGAGTCATCGTCCCCGCCAACGGCGAGGTCGAGCTGCGGGCGGATCTAGTCGGAGCAGATTTGGGTGGCGTGTTGATGCTCGACACCGTACTGGTTCTGGCGCGCCGCAGACATGGCACCGATCGGCCCGTCGCGCCCCGTCGTGCAGGATCTGTGCTGTGGAGCGATCGTGCGCAGATCCGGCTGCAGGGTGACGCTCCTCAGTTCCCCATCGCTATTGTCGATTTCGAGCAAACCAACTACCCCGGTGATGCCGCCTGGCACCTCGAGATCGGTACAGACCTCGATGTCGCCACGATGGGGTCACTGCTGCTGCTGGTCAATGAAAAGAAGACACTGATCGCTGAAGCATTGCAGCGGGCAGGAAGTCCTCGACTGCAAGACAAGATGGCGCTGTCGATGCTGTACGCAGATGTGGCACGAACCATGGTCGACCACTCGCTGCGAATCAGTGAATTCGACGACGACGCGACATATATCGACGAGACTCTGGGAGCCACTCTGCAGGAGTTGTTCGGTCGTCTGTTCCCCGGCCGGTCCATCACCGACATCCGGCTCGCCGCGCAAGAATCCCCGAACCTCTTCGCTTCACAATTGCAGGCAGCGGTAAAGATTTTCGAGGGGGTCGCATGACACTCCTCTATCCGCGACTCCTTCGTCACCGCGCGAAACTCCTTGCCGCGGAATACAAGGAACTCGGTCCGATCGAGTTGAACAGTCGTTGGTCGCTTGCCGACAGCTCCGCGGTGTTCGTCGCAACCGGTGGTACCCGGATCGAGCAGTCCAAGCTCCAACTCCTGCGCGACATCGTCGTCGACTTGGCCAAGGATTCCGGGTTTCCGGAACCACCGGATGTCAAGCAGAAGAACAGCTTCGATCTGCGACTTGCCGTGGCGCTGCACAGCGAGATGCGAATTTCGCCCGCCGAGGCGGCCTCCGGCGATGTCTGGGCGTTTCTAGCGCTGATCGTTCTTCCTGATGTCGCGCACTGGCGCTACCCGAAACCCCCTGGCGATCGGGTTCTGAGCTCTGATCTCACCCGCCACGTCCTCGGGCGCATGTGGTGGAGAGCCCAACTCGTGTATGCCCCCGCCGATTCCGACCCATACACCGCGCTCCACGTGCTCGGCGAAGCAGCATTCGACCAGATCTACGCCCGGCGCGCCGCGCTCGGCGGCAGCCCTCACCTGATCCAATCGATCCTGCGGACCTGGAAACAGATGAACTTCGCCGGCCCCGACCTCACCGAACGAGACGTCCTTCGAGACTTCCTCAAACGACTCCTACGCTTGGCGCCGTTCGTGGTCTTCGAGGCGCTGGATAGTCGAGCGCTGGACGAGGAGTTGCTCGCGATCGCGAAGGAAACGGTGGTCGGCTATCTGTCGTTCGGCGGACGGGTGCCTGCAACTGAGGTGGAATCCCGAGCGGCGCAGGTCTTCGTCAGCGCGATGGCCTAAATTCTCCACGCTGACGTAGTGCGATCATCTAGCGCCGGACTTGGTTCCAGATCTGACCAAGGCGCGTAGCTGGTCCGGCGTCAGCCAAGGAGACTTGCGGTGGATCATGCGGTGGCAGTTGGCGCACAGGAGGATGAGGTCGCTTGTTCGAGTCTCGGTGGCCCCGGATACATGTAGCGGCGTGACATGGTGGCATTCGGTGTAACAAGACCCTCGTTCGCCATAGACCGTCTCGAAGTCGAACTCGCAGATCTTCAATCTCACTGACGACCAACATGCGGCCGTACGGAGCGGGGTCCAAGTATATTCATCGGAGTTCTAGTTGGAGACTGTGGTTGGTGAAGTTTCGGCTCCGGGTCGGCTACCGTGGCGACCGGCAGTCAGCTACGTTGACGCGGCGCCACGAATGGTGGTGTTCCGGCCGGCGAGTGCCATCAGCAATACGTCGAAGGTCGGTGCGTCCGGCCACGACGGGGTCAGACGTCCTACACGGTCCCAACCCCAGCGGCGATACGCGGCGTACGCCCGGTCGTTCTCTGGCTCGACCAGCAGCGTCGCACGATCTTCGGTGCGGCCTGCGAGTAATTCGTCGTGTAGACGATGGGCAAGGCCGCGACCTGCATAAGATTGGTCGACCATGATCTCGCTCAGCGCGAAAGTTCTTGTGCCGCTCTCACGAATGAAATCTCCGTTGGCAGCGAGCGGACCATCGAGGGTGAGGCCATCCCACCATGCGGTGTTGGGCGTCAGCGGCCAGCCCCAGGTCTGGCCAATCGAGACATCGTTCAGGTAGGCGATGACGAGTTCGATGCCGCTCTCCCGTGTTGGATCGGTGTAGGCGTCGAAACGGTGCATGAACGCCTCCGGCGAATCGAAGGTATGCCCCGAGTCGATAGCCTCGCGGTAGGACCGGCGGTAGATGTCTTCCACAACGCTGCGATATTGGCGCGAGGCGGCAGCCGAGTAGTGGGTGAAATGCAGTCCGTTCACGCTGTGAGAACGCTCCGATCGAGTTGGTCGTAGCGGTCGGCGAATCCAGAGTCCTTGGCGGCGTGGAGCGCTCGAATCGGTGCCATCGTCCTCAGGGTGCGGGTCGATCCGATCGCGTCGAGAGTGTCTAGGACCGATTGACCCGTCGAGAGTGCTTCACGGGTATCCCCCACGGAAGCAAGAGTTGCCGCGTGCCAGGCACGGGTGTTCGCCTCGTTGCGCACGCTCTGACCCTGTAGTGCGCGCTCGTAGTGGGTTAGAGCGGTCCGATAGTCGCCGAGGTCGCTGTGGCCACGTGCCTCGTGTCCCGCCAACTCCGGCGGATCGACAAAGCGCAGCCAACGCGGACAGCGCCCGAGAATCTCGGAGTTCAAGGCTGTATCCATCGCGGCGTGTGCCTTGCTCATCGCGGTTCGGAATCCGTCATGGTTGCCGACTTGCCCCCACGCCTGTGCTTGCCGGACGGCGATCAGCGCGTGCACTCGGCCAGGATTCCAATGCTGTGCCAGACGATCCGCCCGACTCGCATTTTGCAGCGCCAGATGCGGATTGCCCATGCCTTGACGGGACAGCGCGATCTCTTGGTTCGCCGAATAGAGCAGAGCGTGAACGGCGAGTTCATCATCGCCGGAGCGCACGGACATCTCTAGGGCCGTGCGATAGCAAGACCGGGCCAATGCGTGTTGATCGGCATCGTATGCCAGCCATCCTGTAGTGACGGCGAGGTTGCCCACCGCGCTGGCGGCCGCCGCGCCTGTTGCCTGATCACAGTGGCTCTCGTCAACCTCGCGACGGGCATGGGCCAACGCGGAGCTCGCGGCCTTCACCAATCGAGCTCCTCCTTCCCGCTGGTCGCGTTGTTCGAGTTCCTCGGTGTATTCGATCCATGCTCGCACCTCGGAGAGTCCGATTCGCGGTCGTTCCACCACTGGGCCGCGGCTGGCTGCGGGGCCGACAAGCGAGGCCGCGCTCGCGGTGGTTGCGATTCCGAATTGCCGACGGTTCACGTCGTCCTCGCTCTCCGTGTCCAGCGCCGTGAGCGCCAACTCCATTCGGCGAAGTTGGTCGGCGGCAAGTCGAGCAAGTTGTGTGTCGAGCGCGGCCGCTGACGCGCCACGAACCGGCTTTGCCTCGGTTGCCCGGTACTCCCACTTACGAATCGTGACGGCCTCGAAGCCCAGTCGCTCGGCGAATGCCGGCTGGCTCTCTCTCAGTGCATCCACCCGGAGCGCCCGGACATGCGCTGCCGTCCACCTGCCGACGATCATCGTCGCCCCCTCGCCCTTCTTGGTAATCGATGGATCGGGTTCATACCACCTTCGTATCGGGCTCGGCGCTGTTCGGAACCTGCCAGGCCCGCCACGCTGGAAGACGTTCTCGTCCACCCTCTTCCAACGTCGTATTGCCAGGCTACGCGGGCAAATGTGAGAAGAAGATACATTCCAGGGAGACAACGATGTCCACGGTCGACCAAGCACTCGTCCTTCGCATCCTGCAACCCGGCGGACAACTCACCGACCGCCAGATCGCAACCGTTACAGCGCTGTCCATCCGCCGAACCAGGCGAGCATTGCGCACCCTCCACCTCGACGGACTACTCCGCCAGGTCACCTACCGGGCCGCTTGGGAACTATCGCCCTGTGGTAGTGCGTACACGGCTACCCTGACCGGTCAGGCCATGCTCGACGTGCCACGATCGGCTCTCGCCGGATGAAACCGGTCGCGATCGGATACCTGCGCTCCGATCTCTCCGGATCCGCGCAGAACTGGGATGAGATCCGACTTCGTTCACTGGCAAAGCGATTCGGATACGACCTCGCGAAGACGATCGTATTCGACGCTCGAACCCAGAACCCGATGAGCGAGCTGATCGGCATTGCTCAGCGGACCAAAGCCGAAGCCGTGTTCACACCCCACCGTCGACATCTCGGCACTGATGTCCCCGACCTGCTCGTCCGCACTTGCGACGTCATTACCGTCGATGACCAGATGACCTATGCGAGGTCCTATCTAGGTGGCAGAAGTCCGAGCTGACTCGGAAATTCATCGAGTCTGCTTTGCAAGCGCTAGCGCACCGTGTGGTTGCCGAGGCTCCGTCCGGGCGTGACTGAACGTCCGCGACGCGATCCACAATCTGGTTGTCCAACGTCATATGATCTAGGGGCGACGGCGGAGACGTTCGCTGTCTGCCGAACGGCGGCAATCCGACCAGCCCTTTCGGATGTTGATGGCGTGGCAATAGCATGCGACGAGCGCGCGATTGACCGCGCCATCGAAGGGGCCGAGTATGGGCAGAATCGAGTACTACCACGATCCGAAGGCGCCGAAGCCGAATTCGCTTGTGGTGGCCTGCAATTTGTTGGTTGTCGATGGGGCCGGGGCGATCCTGCTGCAGCGTCGGCGTGATACCGGGCAGTGGGCGCTGCCCGGCGGAGCCATGGACTTCGGCGAAACCGCGGCCGAATGTGCGATCCGGGAATGTCAGGAGGAATCGGGCATCACAGCTGAGATCACTGGATTCCTGGGTATTTACAGCAATCCCCACCACATTGTGGCCTACAGCGACGGTGAGGTGCGGCAGCAGTATGAGAACACCTACATCGGGCGACCGGTGTCAGGTGAACCGACGATCAATGATGAAGCCGATGGCGTAGTGTATGTCGCCCCGGATGACTTGGGCGCCTACGACATCCACCCGAGCATGCGGCAGCAGATCGGTGACTTCCTGTCCGGAAGCTATCCATATCTCGGCTGATTCGCCTTCGCTTGTTCGATTATTGTCGCAGCGAACCAAGATTGCCGGCCCTGCGCGTTGAATGAATCTGCCCACCAATGTGTCCGGTTCGTAGCGGCCGACGATCTCGACGACCCGGGCGGACGGGGTACCCGATCACCATGGCTATCCGCCCGCGGAGGTGCGACGATGACCGAGTTCTACGCCGAACTGATCGAACAGGGAATTTCGCATACCGACGCCGCCCAGCTCTGGAGGGAAAAAATGGACACGGATCTGTCGTTCTTCCGTTCGGAATCTGCTCAGCGGCTCCGCGCTCAAGGGCGTGAGCAAGGATTTGAGCAGGGCTTGGAGGAAGGGCGAGAGCAGGGGCGGGAGCAAGGGCTCGGCCAGGGTGTCGCGCGCTCGGTGTTGACCGTGCTTACTGGCCGTGGAATCGAGCTCTCCGCAGACCACCGAAAGCTGCTTGCCGACACCACTGACGTTGATCAACTCAACGCGTGGTTGTTGCAAGCGGTCACCGCAACCCGCGCGGAAGAGCTTTTCGGCTGAGTTCCACCTTGTCGTCGGGGTGTTGGGGTGGCAGGGCTGGTCAGTAACTATTCGTCTACGAGATCACCAGCCGGAGTGGGCGGGGAATAGTGGACAGAACGCTGCGGCGGCGTTCACCCTCTACATCGCGCAGCAGCCATGCGTAGTAGGGCCGAAGTCCTCGGAGTCCGATGCGGCGGCGCATTTCTCGGTCGAGTAGCGACCACTCTCGGTCGTTGATCAATGGCAGTGTTTCTTGCTCTTCGTGGCGCAGGTGGTTGTGCAACAGCTCGGACAGTGCCCCGAGCGTCGGTCGCGCGGCGTCCGGTCCCGCGCTATCGAAGGCCCGGTCCACCTGGGCGAGGAGTGGGTCGATGCGGTCGTGTTCTGCGGCCATCGCCTCGACCAACTGCGCGTTCACGCCGCGGCGGCGCAGACTCGGCCAGAGCACGACGTCCTCCGCGGTGTGGTGGACGGATAGTTGGGTGTGAAACTGCGTCCAGCGTTCACGGTCCGGAGCGCTGGCGAGCGCTCGGAGATCGCGCCGGAACGCGTCGTGTGCTGCGTACATCATGGTCACGTCACGTTCGGTCATGGTCCAATTACATCCGCGCGAGACGAGACGAGACATCGTTCATTTGCTCGAGTCCATACGCGAACGTCTCAGGATCCGAGGCGCTGATCAGTTCGTCTGGCGGACTTTGATGGCGTCTCGGGAGATGTAGACGTCGTATTCGCCGGGGGTGGCGATGGTGGCGTTGCCGTACGCGGAGCGGATGAAAGGGCTGGTGTACCAGCGGTTTTTGTTCATGTCTTCGAAGAAGTCGCGGTCGCCGCCGTTGAGGAAGGTCTGGTCCTGGGCGGGGGATTTGCCGTCGAGGCGTTGGCCGTACAGGCGGCTGAGCTTGTAGCCGGAGTGGAAGCCGAGGGCGTTGACCCACGGTTCGAGTTCGACGATGTTGGACTGGAGGGCGAACATGTCGCCCTCGATGCGATGGGTTGTCGGCTGCCCCGCGTTTCCGTCTTCGTCGAACTGGGTGAGGACGAGGTCGAGTTGGTGTTCCTGGCCGGCAACGGGTTTGGCGACTACGTGGGCGGCCTTGATCTCGCCGGTGAGCCCGAGATAGGTCTGGAGGAGGGTGGCGATCCAGAGCAGGAGGACCGCGACGAGGAGGAGGGCGGTGCCGGGGACCGCGCGGCCGAGAACGGCTTTGGGGCCGCGACGGCGGGTGGCGGCCAGTGCGGCCATGACCAGTAGGGCGATGGCGAGGGCGATCAATGCCAGGAGACCGACCTGGGCGAACCCGAAGGAAACCGGGAAACTCATGATGTGGGTATACCCCGAAAACATCTGCAACAGCGGCGGTCTCGAAGTTCTTGGGTGGGCAATTCGATCAGGAGGGGTGACAGTGGAGAAGTACCGGGTGCTCGTGGGGGTTCACCTGGTGTTGGTCGACGCACAGGGACGGGTGTTGTTGGGGCGCAGGGCGAATACAGGGTTCGGCGATGGGTTGTTCCATGTGCCCGCGGGACATCTGGAGGCGGGCGAGTCGGCGGTGGCCGGGTTGATCAGGGAGGCTCGCGAGGAGGTGGGGGTCGAGATCGACGCTCGGGACGTGGAATTCGCGCATGTGCTGCACAGCGATGAGCGGGTCCAGATGTTCTTCACCGTACGACGCTGGACAGGCGGGGTCGCCAACCGGGAGCCCGAAAAATGTTCGGAACTGGGATGGTTCGAGCCCGAAGCGCTGCCCGAGGAGATCGTCGACTACTGCCGGGTCGGGATCGGCAAGGTGATGACAGGGGAAGCGTTCTCGGAATACGGCTGGGATTCGGCTAGGGGCTGACGATCTCGGAGGTCTCGGAGCGCAGGCGCATCAGGCCCAGGACGGCGATCGCGCAGCCGAGTGCCACGACGATCGCAACCGCGCCGGGCCCGATCCCGCGGTCGACATCCGTGGTGCGGTACCAGGACGACGAATAGGCGAGGTGGCCGAAGTCGGTGTCGCTCAAAGCGACACCGATCGAGGGCACGAACAGGATCGCCAGTCCGACGGTCCCGGACGTGGGACTTTGTGGAACAGCCGTGCCGAGGCAATACCCGGCGACCGAGCCGAGGGCGAGGCAGCCGAGGGCCGCGGTGAGCGTGGCGGGTGGGTCGAAGATATCGGCGGCCAGGACGAGGCAGGCCAGGGCGAGCACACTCGTCGCGGCTACCAGTGGACGCGGTGTGCGGATACCGATCAGTAGGCCGGCGGCGGTGGCGGCGAGGGTGGCGAGATCGACCCAGCCGGAACGCGGCAGCGTGATGACGAGGCTGCCCGCGACCGAGAAACTGCTCATCAGCAGGACCAGAATCCCGTCGCGTCCCGGCAGGATCATCGCGGCGGCGACCGCGGCCGCGATGGCGACGACCGAGGCGACGATCAGATAGGGGGCGCTGGTCTTGTGCGATGCCACGGCGAGCGCGGTGATGATGGTCGTCGTGAAGGCGACGACGGCGGCGAACACGGGCGCCAGCGGAATGGCGGTTTCGGTGGTCCAGCGGGGCGTGGCCACGGTGGTGAGCGCGAAGTAGGCGAGAGCGAGCACGCTCGCGGCGATGAACCACAGGGGCAGTGCGCCGCCGAGCGCACCGCTGAAACCGTCGGAGTTCGGGTCGGTGGGCGACTGGGTCAGGTCGCCCAGGATGGTGCCGCCGAGCGTGCCGAACAGATACACGGTGCGCAGGAGCGGTTCGTTCCAGACCGCGACCGCGAGCGCGCCGATGACAGCCCCCGCCAGTAGTGCGTCGATGAAGTTCAAGGTGGGCAGCGACAGAATGTCGAGGTGACCGTCGGCGCTGTCGGGGAGCAACGCGAGATGGTTCACCAAGATGCCGACCAGGGCGATCAGCGCGGTCCAGCGGGCCGTTCGCACGCTGCCGATCGCCACCGTGACGGCGGCGGTGATCACCGCGATGAACGCCGCACCGGTCATCGCCCGCGGAATGTTGAACACCAGCAGGTCGACGTGCAGCGATGCCGCCAAGGACGCGAAACTGATCGGCAGCATGATCACGAGCGCCGCCACCGAGGTGGTGACGAAGATCGTCACGGTTTCGGCCGCGCAGCGAACGGTCGAAGGCTGCACCGAATCCCCGTTCTCGCGGCTGAGCCGGTCCGGTCGGACCGTGTCCGGAGCATATCCACTTCGTCACCGGGCGATCGGCTCCTCGAATCGAATGCCGGTCGTGTCGCGGGCAGCGGCATGCGACGATTAGCGAATCAGGTTGGCAGGCACAGGAGTCGGAAGGTCGGTGGATGCCGAGCGGGATCGTGGCCTGGTTCGACAGCGGCAAGGGATTCGGATTCATCACTCCCGACGCCGGCGGACCCGACGTATTCGTCGAATACACCGCGCTGGCCGGTGCGGGGTTCCGCACGCTGCGCGACGGTCAGCGCGTGGAATACACCGTCACCGAGACCCGGCGCGGACCCGAAGCACACGATGTGCGGGCCGGGTGATCAGAAGACAGCCACCGCGTAGGCGGCCAACCCCGTTGCCGCCAGTGAGACGACCGCGCTCAGGATGAGCAGCTGATTGGTGAGGCGGTGCGGCCGGCGGGGTCCGACAGGTTTCAGTTCTGGCCGCTGGGCCAGAAGCGGCTGGCGCGTTGACCGTCCACAGGGCGGGTGAGGTTGGGGTCCTCGGCTTCGGTGATGCCGACCTGCATCAGCAGGATCATGGTCACCATGCTGATGCCGATGATCAGGGGTGTGAGCAGCTGGGCCGCGGTGGCGCCGCTGGCATGGGCCACGTGGGCGCTGGTGTGCGCGCTCATCGAGAACATGCCGGTGTAGTGCATGCCGGTGACGGCCACGCCCATCAGCAGGGCCGCGCCCGCGGTGGCGACGATGCCGTGGATGTGCAGGGCGAACCACAGCGCCGCGATCGAGGCGACCACCGCGATGGCGAGCGACGCGGCGACCACGACGGGGTCGTAGATGATCTCGGCGTCGGTTTTCATCGCGTACATGCCCGCGTAGTGCATGGCCCCCACGCCGAGCCCGGTGATCGTGCCGCCGACCGGTAATGCGGCGCTGTCCCAGCTTCGGCGCACCACGATGGACAATCCGAGCCACACCACACCCATGGCGACAGCGGCGCTGAACAAGGTGACGGGAACGTTGTAGCGGATGGTCACGCCGCGTACCGAAAAACCGAGCATCGCGATGAAATGCATGACCCAGATTCCGGTGCCACCGAGTGCGATCGCGGCCGCCGTGAGCCAACCGCCGTGCATGCCGGAAGCGCGCGAGCGAACCATGCAACGCAGCGCCAGCATCGACCCGACGACCGACATGGCATAGGCCAGCAGGGGGGTCACCCAGCCGTAAGTGAAATGGTTGATATCCAGCACCGTCTACTCCTAGCGTGATTTCTCGGCGAGGCGTGCGATCCCTCACGATCTCGGAAAATACGCTGGTAGGGAATTTGCCGTACTGGGTTTCTCGAAAATGTCTAGGGTTGCTGACGATGACATGGCCCTATTGCATAGAGCTCTCGATGGTGAAGCGTTCCAGTCGGTTTGGTGTGCGCTCCCGGCTAATCCGGCATCCGTGGAGCAACTACCTCGGCATACGGCGAGCATCCACCCCGAAAGCAGCCCGCGTCACCTCCGTGCCAGTGGCTGCTGGCAGGATCTGGGGGTTGCCTTCCTCACAGTTCGCACACTTTGCACTGTGCGATGTGGCCGAATTCGTCGGATCATGGCATGGTGGACACCGAGACCAGGGCCGGACTATTAGGACCTAGCTCATCTACAGAAGGTTTTTGAAATGGCACAGGGTGTTGTTAAGTGGTTCAACGGCGAAAAGGGCTTCGGCTTCATCGCCCAAGACGGAGGCGGCCCGGACGTCTTCGTTCACTACTCCGCGATCGGCGGCTCCGGCTTCAAGTCCCTCGAAGAGGGCCAGCGCGTGGAGTTCGAGGTCGGTCAGGGTCAGAAGGGCCCCCAGGCTCAGGACGTTCGCGCCATCTGATTCTGCGCTGACCAGCGTACGAATGTGAAGCTCCGCACCAGTTGGTGCGGAGTTTCTGCTATCCGGGGGTAGTCACCGCAGCGCCTCGGCGCGGAAGAACTCGCCGGTGACGGCCATCGACGCGGTGAGATCACGCGGCCCGCGGGAGTTGAATTCCGTGGTGGCCCTGTCGAATTCGGCGTCGATGAACGCCGTGATCAACGCCGGCGGGGCGGCCGAACCCATCTCCCTCGTCTTCGACTTGAGATCGGTCAGTTCGGTGATCGCCGCCACCAGGTCGACCGGCAACTCGCACTCGGCGAGCAGCGTCGGCAGATGCATCGGCGCCACCGCGGCACCCGGATGCTCACGCAACCAGCGCAGCGCCATCGCGGGCCGCAGCGCGTAGAACACCTTCTTCAAACCGCCGTTGCGCTCGAACAGCGCCCACTGGCGCGCGCCCAGGTGCAGGTAGTGCCGAGCGATCCGGTCGCGATCGGCCACCTCCCTCGCCACCTCGCGCAGCCGGGCGCGAAACGCCTCGTCGCCGCGGTAGACGATCGGCGACGTCAACCATTCGACGAGCACCGCGTTGCCCGCCACCAGCAGGCGCAGCGCCTTGGCCAGATCCCAGCCGTTCACGTCGAGCAGCCCGATCAGCGGCGTTTCGATCACGTCGCGGGTGCGCCACGGAGACAGGTAGGTCTCCAGGCCTGCCACATAGACGAAACGGCAGTCGTAGTCGGAATCGGGCGAGGGGAAACCCCAAGCACGGCTGCCACTTTCGATCGCGAGACGGATGGACACGTTGTGCTCGGCAGCCACCCGATCGAGCTCTGCGTCGACGGCGGCCACCACGGCCGGGTCCATCGATTCGGGGACGGTGCGCAAGGACATGCGGTGATCGTAGAGCGGTGGGTGCCCAGGGTTCACCCGGTTTTCGGGCAGGGGGGTAAGGGCAGCCGAAGTCCGGGCGACTATCCTGGTCGGCGGTAACTGCCGACCCCCTTTCTTCCCCAGGAGTACCCCACAGTGAGCCAAGCAGGCCGTCCTGTAGTTCTGATCGCCGACAAGCTCGCCCAGTCGACCGTCGACGCACTCGGTGACGGTGTCGAGGTTCGCTGGGTCGACGGACCCGACCGCCCGGCGCTGCTCGCCGCGGTCCCCGAGGCCGACGCACTGCTCGTGCGCTCCGCCACCACCGTCGACGCCGAAGTGCTCGACGCGGGCAAGAAGCTGCAGATCGTCGCCCGGGCCGGCGTCGGCCTCGACAACGTCGACGTGCCCACCGCCACCGAGCGTGGCGTGATGGTCGTCAACGCGCCGACCTCCAACATCCACACCGCCGCCGAGCACGCCGTCACGTTGCTGCTCTCGGCCGCCCGGCAGATCCCGGCCGCCGACGCGACCCTGCGGGAGAAGACCTGGGCGCGCAGCAAGTTCAACGGTGTCGAGATCTTCGGCAAGACTGTCGGCGTGATCGGCCTCGGCCGCATCGGGCAGCTGTTCGCGCAGCGCCTGGCCGCTTTCGAGACCAAGATCGTCGCGTACGACCCCTACACCTCGCCCGCTCGCGCCGCGCAGCTCGGCATCGAGCTGCTGAGCCTGGAGGAGGTGCTCGAGCGCGCCGATTTCATCTCGATCCACCTGCCGAAGACGCCCGAGACCAAGGGCATGCTCAACGCCGAGACGCTGGCCAAGACCAAGCCGGGCGTGATCATCGTCAACGCCGCCCGTGGTGGGCTGATCGACGAGCAGGCGCTCGCCGACGCCATCAAGTCCGGCCACGTGCGTGCCGCCGGCCTGGACGTGTTCGAGACCGAGCCGTGCACCGACTCGCCGCTGTTCGACCTCCCGCAGGTCGTCGTGACGCCGCACCTCGGCGCCTCCACCTCGGAAGCCCAGGACCGCGCAGGCACCGACGTCGCCAAGTCGGTGCTGCTGTCGCTGGCCGGTGAGTTCGTGCCGGGCGCGGTGAACGTCACCGGTGGCGCCGTGAACGACGAGGTCGCCCCCTGGCTGGACGTCGTCCGCAAGCAGGGCGCGCTGCTCGGCGCCATCGCCAGCGAGCTGCCCGTCAGTGTCGAGGTCCAGGTGCGCGGCGAGCTGTCCGCACAGGACGTCGCCGTGCTGGAGCTGTCCGCGCTGCGCGGTGTGTTCTCGGCGCTGGTCGAGGACCAGGTCACCTTCGTCAACGCCCCGGCGCTGGCCAAGGACCGTGGCATCACCGCCACCGTCACCACCGCGTCGGAGAGCCCCACTCACCGCAGCGTCGTCGACCTGCGCGCTGTGTTCGGCGACGGTTCGACCCTGAACGTGGCGGGCACCCTGACCGAGCCCAACCTGGTCGAGAAGATCGTCAACATCAACGGCCGCAACTACGACATGCGCGCCGAGGGCCTGAACCTGGCCGTGCTGAACTACAGCGACAAGCCGGGTGCGCTGGGCAAGATCGGCACCCTGCTGGGCGAGGCCGAGATCGACATCCTGGCCGCGCAGCTGAGCCAGGACGTGGACGCCGAAGGCGCCACCGTGGTGCTGCGCGTCAACGCCGAGGTGTCCGCCGAGGTGCAGACCGCGATCGCCGAGGCCGTCGGCGCCTCGAAGGTCGTCCTGGTCGACCTGGCCTGAGTTGTTTCGTCCCGGTACAGCCGGGACATCGGCAGCTGCGCGCCGTCACCTCACGGTGGCGGCGCGCACCTGTATCCCGGCGCGGCACGGTCCGCCCCGACTTCGAACGGAGCTAGTTCATGAAACTCGCAGTAATCGCCGGTGACGGCATCGGTCCCGAGGTCATCGCCGAGGCGCTCAAGGTGCTCGACGTGGTGGTGCCCGGTGTGGACAAGACCGAGTACGACCTGGGCGCCGCGCGCTACCACCGCACCGGGGAGATCCTGCCGGAGTCGGTGCTGCCCGAGCTCAAGCAGCACGACGCGATTCTGCTCGGCGCGATCGGCGATCCGTCCGTGCCCAGCGGCGTGCTCGAACGTGGACTGCTGCTCAAGACCCGTTTCGCGCTGGATCACCACGTGAACCTGCGTCCGTCGAAGCTGCACGCGGGCGTCACCAGCCCCCTGTCGGGCAACCCGGATATCGACTTCGTGGTCGTGCGCGAGGGCACCGAGGGCCCGTACACCGGCACCGGTGGCGCGATCCGCGTCGGCACCCCGCACGAGGTGGCGACCGAGGTCTCCAACAACACCCGCTTCGGCATCGAGCGTGTGGTGCGCTACGCCTTCGCCACCGCGCGGGCCCGTCGCAAGCACCTCACCCTGGTGCACAAGAACAATGTGCTCGCCTTCGCCGGTTCGCTGTGGCAGCGCACCGTCGACGAGGTCGCGGTCGAATTCCCGGATGTGACCACGGCGTACCAGCACATCGACGCCGCGACTATCCACATGGTGACCGATCCGGGCCGCTTCGACGTGATCGTCACCGACAACCTGTTCGGCGACATCATCACCGACCTCGCCGCCGCTGTCAGCGGTGGCATCGGTCTGGCCGCCTCGGGCAATATCGACGCCTCGGGTGTGAACCCGTCGATGTTCGAGCCGGTCCACGGCAGTGCCCCCGATATCGCGGGTCAGTCCAAGGCCGATCCGACCGCCGCCATCCTCTCGGTCTCGTTGCTGCTCAACCACCTCGGCAACACCGAGGGCGCGGCGCGCATCGAATCCGCCGTCGCCAAGGACCTGGCCTCGCGCACCGGCACCGCCTCCACCGTGGAGGTCGGCGACCGCATCGCGGCCATCGTGTAGGACAACTCGACGGGGAAGGGCCTGCACCGGTGCTCGATGGTGCAGGCCCTTCCAGGTTTCGGGTGATTGGTCGCTGAATCTGTACGCGACTCGACGGTGGTGTCTATCCCGGACCGTGGTGATTAGACTGATCACATCGTGGCGTGTCCAGTCGGGCGGTCAGGCAGATGAAGGGTGGAAGGCCCCAGATCGGGAGGCGAGATGACGGTTGACCGCGCTGTCGGTGACAGCGGCTTCGGCCCCTACACTGTGCTCGATCTGCACGACCTGTCGGAGGACGGCAAAGGGTTCGAACTCGAGGACGGGTGGTTGGTCGAGGTGGCTGCGGGGGCTCGGCACAACTGGATCGCGCACCGGCTGGCTCAAATAGTGCGAGGCGCACTGCCCAACGACTCACTGGTGGTTTTCGACGGCGGTGAGTGGGAGATCAGCACCCCTTCCGGTGTACGGAAGCCTGACGTTCTCATCGTTCCTCGTGACGTCGCACGATCGGTGATCGTGGACGAGGTGCCGAAAATTCTTCCAGGACTCGATGTCTTGCTCGTTGTCGAGGTGGTCTCGCCGGGCAGCGGGAGCGAACGTACCGATCGGGTGCGAAAAGTCGGTGAGTATGCGGCGCTCGGGATTCCCGAATATTGGATCGTGGAGCATCGGCCCAGCATTCGAGTCATCCGGCTGCTGCTCGATGCGGGCGCAGGTACCTATCGTGCCGATCCGGCGGTCGGATCCGGCTCGATGTTCGACGCAGTGTTGCGGGGAGACAGCGATGTTCGATTGTCCTTCGATCCCGAACAACTGATCGACTTCTGACAGCTCGGCAACAAGGCTCGCTTCGGCTGAATGCCGGAGCGAGCCTTTGCCGTTGGTGGCGCGGATCGAATTATGTCCGGTAAGTGGGTGATACGGCTACTCGACTGTCCGGGAACGCAATTCGAGGGCAGGGGTGCGAGCAGGGTAGGGGCGCCGTGTCTCGATGAACCAGACTGCCGTGCTGTTACTTTCGGGATTCTCTGGGTACCAAGGGCACCGCCGCCACTGCGGCGACCGCCGCCAAGGCGTAGACCACGGGGAAGCCGGTCGCCGTGATCACCGCACCGAAAAGTGGTGGGACGGCGGCTATCGCGAGGTTCTGGCCGGTGTTCTGGATGCCGAGGCCGCGACCGCTCCAGAAGGGGCCGGCGATCTCGGCCACGGCTGTGAACGCCAAACCGTTGTCGGACACCGAGATCACCGACGCCGCGACCATCAACGGGACGGCGGCCCACCACCAGTCGGTCCAGGCGGTGACGGTCAGGGCGGCCATGGCGAGGGCGGCGGCGATGGCTACCTGACGCAGGGGGCCCAGGCGGGAGCCGACTCGGTCCGACCAGGCTCCCGCGCCGATTCTGCCTGCGGCGCCCAGGAATTGGGTGGCGGTCATCAAGGCGCCCGCCGCGGCCAGCGACCAACCCAGGTCGACGTGGAGCCACAGCAGGCCGAAGGTCCACAGTGTGGCCTGGGGGACGACCAGCAGGATCGAAACGCCGTGGATGCGCCACAGAGTGGAGTCGCCGCGATAGGGATTGGCGCGGTCGGCGGCCTTCGCGGCCGGTCGCGGTGGGTCGATGATGCCGACCAGGCAGCCGATCGCGGCGATCCCCGCCATCAGGGCCGGTACCAGCAGCGCCGCGGGGATGCCGTGGTGCGCGGCCACCCATGGGATGGTGAGCGCGCCGATGCCGACGCCCAGTGGCTGCGCGGTCTGGCGAATACCCATGGCCAGGCCACGCCGGTCCGGCGGGAACCAGCCGACGATCACCCGGCCACTGGCGCCGTTGGAGCTGGCGGCGCCGATGCCGCCCACGAACAGCAGCGCACCGAACGCGACCGGGTTGTCCACCACGGCCGCGGCGACGCCTGCCACGAACATCAGCAGGGTCCCCGCCACCAGCACGATGCGTTCGCCGATCCGGTCGACCACGTACCCCCAGGCGATCAGGGTGCAGACCAGACCTACGGTCGGCAATGCCACCAGGGCTCCGGCGGACGCGAGTGAATCGCCACGAGCGGTGAGCGCGGGCAGCAGGAACGGGGTGCCGTGGATGAAGATCGAACTCGAGGTCTGCGCGAAGACACCGAGGGCGAGCATCATCCAGCGTCTGCCGTCACCGATCCGCGTCACTGGGGCCATCGGCCGCGCGTCTGTCACGATTCTCACCTCGCCGGATTGCACGATTGCATCTCAGTATCTGAGATTGATGTCTCATTTTTTGAACGTCGATGATCACGCTACACCGGTGACCCGTGGAATTTCCGCACCGGCGAGGTGTCTGACAGGTCACATCGGCGCACGCGCGAATCCCGCAGGCGGACAGGGGCTTCGAATCACATCGGTGTGATCTTGCCCGCACTTCCCCCGGGCGGCTATCGAGCGACCGGTGTCGCATCACGGGTGCGTTCGGGCAGGTAGCCCCGTCTCGATAGACTCCGGGGCATGCGCTTAGGTCGAGTTGCCAGTCCCGATGGAGTCGCTTTCGTCAGCATCGAGGGCGACGGAAGCGATGCCGTCGCCAAGGAGATCGCCGAACATCCGTTCGGCTCGCCGACGTTCACCGGACGGAGCTGGCCGCTGGCCGATATCCGCCTGCTGGCACCGATCCTGGCGAGCAAAGTGATCTGCATCGGGAAGAACTACGCCGCCCACGCGGCCGAAATGGGCGGTGCGGCGCCGGTGGACCCGGTGATCTTCATCAAGCCGAACACCTCGATCATCGGCCCGAACGCATCGATCATCCTGCCGCCCAGCTCTTCTCAGGTCGACTACGAGGGCGAGCTGGCCGTGGTGATCGGCCGTCCGTGCAAGGACGTGGCCGCGGCCAAGGCGTCCGAGGTGATCCTCGGCTACACCATCGCCAACGACGTCACCGCTCGTGACCAGCAGCGCCACGACGGCCAGTGGACCAGGGCCAAGGGTTACGACACGTTCTGCCCGCTCGGCCCGTGGATCGAAACCGCGCTGGATCCAAGCGATCTGGAGATCGTCACCGAGGTCGACGGCGAGGTCCGTCAGCGCAGCCGCACGTCGCTGTTCCTGCACGATATTCCGAAGATCATCGAATGGATCAGCTCGGTGATGACCCTGCTGCCCGGTGACGTGATCCTCACCGGCACACCGGAAGGCGTCGGTCCGCTGCAGGCCGGGCAGAACGTGTCGGTCACCGTCGAGGGCATCGGCACCCTCACCAATCCTGTTGCCACCAAGCGCTGAGACCAGCGGAGAAGAGAGTCATGACTGAAGTACGGGTCCGTTTCTGCCCGTCGCCGACCGGCACGCCGCACGTCGGCCTGGTGCGCACGGCGCTGTTCAACTGGGCGTTCGCGCGCCACCACGGCGGCAAATTCGTATTCCGCATCGAGGACACCGACGCCGCCCGCGATTCCGAGGATTCCTACCGCGCGCTGCTCGACGCGCTGCGCTGGCTGGGGCTCATCTGGGACGAGGGCCCCGAGGTCGGCGGACCCTACGAGCCCTACCGGCAGTCGCTGCGCCGCGATCAGCATCTGGATGTGGTGCGCCGGTTGCTCGAGGCCGGGGAGGCCTATGAGGCATTCTCGACGCCGGAGGAAGTCGAGGCCCGTCATCGCGCCGTCGGCCGCGACCCGAAACTCGGTTACGACAATTTCGATCGCGATCTCAGCGCCGAGCAGATCGCGGCGTACAAAGCCGAGGGTCGCCCCGCCGTGGTCCGCTTGCGGATGCCCGACGAAGATCTCGGATGGAATGATCTGGTTCGCGGCGAAACCACCTTCAAAGCCGGCACCGTTCCCGATTTCGCCCTCACCCGTGGCAATGGTGACCCGCTCTACACGTTGGTGAATCCGGTCGACGACGCGATGATGCGGATCACCCATGTGTTGCGGGGTGAGGATCTGCTCTCCTCGACACCACGTCAGCTCGCGCTGTATGCCGCGCTGCAGCGTATCGGGGTTGCCGAGTTCACGCCCGAGTTCGGGCATCTGCCGTTCGTGATGGGTCAGGGCAACAAGAAACTGTCCAAGCGCGACCCGGAATCGAATCTGTTTCTGCATCGGGACCGCGGATTCATCCCCGAGGGTTTGCTGAATTACCTCGCCCTGCTCGGCTGGAGCATCGGCGAGGACCGCGATGTGTTCTCCATGCTGGAAATGGTCGCGGCTTTCGAAATCTCCTCGGTGAATTCGAATCCGGCCCGCTTCGATCAGAAGAAGGCCGACGCGATCAACGCCGAGCAGATTCGCCTTCTCGAGCCCGGCGATTTCGGTCACCGTCTGCGCGAGTTCCTCACCGCGAAGAACCACATCGGGGCCGAAGTCGACGAGAAGACATTCCTGGTCGCCGCCGAACTCGTGCAGACCCGCATCGTGGTGCTCGGTGACGCGTGGGACCTGCTGAAGTTCCTCTTCGTCGCGCCCGCGGAGTTCGCGATCGACCAGGCGGCGGGCACCAAGAATCTCGGCGCCGAGGCCGACCCCGTGCTCGACGCCGCGATCGCCGCTGTGGAGCCGCTGGGCGAGTGGACCACCCCGGCACTGGAGGAGGCGCTGAAAAAGGCGCTGATCGACGATCTGGGGCTCAAGCCGCGTAAGGCGTTCGCGCCGGTGCGGGTCGCGGTGACGGGTTCGCACATCAGCCCGCCGCTGTACGAGTCGATGGAATTGCTGGGTCGCGAGGCCTCACTCGATCGACTGCGTGCCGCCCGTGGTTGGGCTCCTGCCGCGCAGTAGCTGTGGGAAGCGGGTGCGGCCCTGCGCCGCATCCGCTCCAGCGGGTCGAAAACGGCCGAAAAGCGGCTTCTGACCAGGCGATTTGTAGTTTACCCCCTAGTGTTTGGTAATCTTCTCATCGCCGCGGAACACGGCCTCGCAACACCGACAACCACTCGGTGGGGATTGCAAGGTCGGGCGTTTCGGTCTTTGGGGTATGGTGTAATTGGCAACACAGCTGTTTCTGGTACAGCCATTCTAGGTTCGAGTCCTGGTACCCCAGCAAGGTTTCACTCTGTGAGATCGTCCTGGCCCCGTCGTCTAGCGGCCTAGGACGCCGCCCTCTCAAGGCGGTAGCGCGGGTTCGAATCCCGTCGGGGCTACAAAGCAAAGCAAGGCCCCCGGTCGAATCCGACCGGGGGCCTTCTTCGTTTCTACAATCGCTTGTGCAACGCCTCGGCGGCCGCGACCAGATCGGCGGCCCAGCGCGCGCCCGGCCTACGGCCCATTCGATCGATCGGCCCCGAGACCGACACGGCGGCCACGATCACCCCGCCCGCATCGCGCACCGGCGCCGACACGCTCGCCACCCCCTGCGCGCGCTCGGCGGCACTCTGCGCCCAGCCGCGCTTGCGCACCTCGGCCAGTGCCCGGTCGCCGAACACCGCGTCGGCCAGGACCGTGCGCTGCAACTCGGGATCGGCCCATGCCAGCAACACCTTCGCCGCCGAACCCGCGGTGAGCGGTAGTCGCGAACCGACCGGCACCGTGTCGCGCAGGCCGACGGGCGGCTCCAGCGCGGCGACGCAGACGCGGGCGTGACCGTCGCGGCAGTAGAGCTGGACACTCTCGCCGGTGATCTCGCGCAGACGGGGCAGAATGGCACCGGCGGCCTCCACCAGTGGATCGGCCGCCCCCGCCGACAACTCGGTGAGCGCGGGCCCCGGCCGCCACAGTCCGTTGCCGTCACGGGCCAGCAGCCGGTGCGTCTCCAGCCCGACCGCCAGCCGATGCGCGGTGGCGCGTGGCAGGCCGGTGCGGGTGCACAGGTCGTTGAGACCGCAGGGCTCGTCGGCGACGGCATAGAGCACCGCCACGGCTTTGTCGAGAACACCGATACCGCTATGCTGTCTCATAGAACGATACTAACGTCTCAAATGCTGAGATACCAAGTATGCCCGTCGAAAGGTGATCAAGCTATGGCCGAGCGCGCTCGCACACTGGCCGAGAAGGTGTGGGAACAGCACGTCGTCGTCACTGGCGAAGGCGATGGTTCCTCCCGCGAACCCGACCTGATCTACATCGATCTGCACCTCGTGCACGAGGTGACCAGTCCGCAGGCCTTCGACGGGCTACGCGCGGCGGGCCGTCCGGTGCGCAGGACCGATCTCACCATCGCCACCGAGGACCACAACGTCCCCACCACCGATATCGACAAGCCGATCGCCGACCCGATCTCGCGTACCCAGGTGGAGACGCTGCGCCGCAACTGCGCCGAATTCGGCGTGCGCCTGCACTCGATGGGCGACGCGGAGCAGGGCATCGTGCACGTGGTCGGTCCGCAGCTGGGTCTCACCCAGCCCGGCATGACCGTCGTCTGCGGTGACAGCCACACCTCCACCCACGGCGCCTTCGGCGCGCTGGCGATGGGCATCGGCACCAGTGAGGTCGAGCACGTGCTCGCCACCCAGACGCTGTCGCTGCGCCCGTTCAAGACGATGGCGATCACCGTCGACGGTGAATTGGCGCCGGGCGTCACGAGCAAGGACCTGATCCTGGCCGTGATCGCCGAGATCGGCACGGGCGGCGGCCAGGGCTATGTGCTGGAATACCGCGGCGAGGCGATCCGCAAGCTGTCGATGGAAGCGCGGATGACGATCTGCAACATGTCCATCGAAGCGGGCGCACGCGCCGGCATGATCGGCCCCGACGAGGTGACCTACGAATTCCTGAAGGGCCGCCCGCACGCACCGCAGGGAGCCGACTGGGATGCCGCAGTGGCCTCCTGGGACGCGCTGGTCACCGACGAAGGCGCGCAGTACGACGCCGAGGTCCACATCGACGCGAACACGCTCACCCCGTTCGTCACCTGGGGCACCAACCCCGGCCAGGGCCTGCCGCTGGGCGCGAATGTGCCCGACCCGGCCCAGATCGCCGACGAGAACGAGCGCGAATCCGCCGAGAAGGCCTTGCGCTACATGGACCTGACGCCGGGAATGCCGCTGCGTGAGGTGAGCGTCGACACCGTATTCGTCGGCTCCTGCACCAACGGCCGGATCGAAGATTTGCGCGCGGTGGCCGATGTTTTGAAGGGACGCCAGGTCGCCGAGGGCGTACGAATGCTGGTTGTGCCTGGCTCGATGCGGGTGCGCGCGCAGGCGGAAAAAGAAGGACTCGGCGAGATTTTCACCGCCGCGGGCGCGGAATGGCGTCAGGCGGGCTGCTCGATGTGCCTGGGTATGAATCCCGATCAGCTCGAACCCGGCCAGCGCTGCGCGTCGACCTCGAACCGCAATTTCGAGGGCAGGCAGGGCAAGGGCGGTCGCACGCACCTGGTCTCGCCGCTGGTCGCGGCCGCCACGGCAGTCCGTGGAACCCTGTCCTCGCCTGCCGATCTGGCCTGAGTCACCGATCACCTACAGATCGAAAGGGAATCGTTATGGAAGCCTTCACCGTTCACAAAGGCATCGGCGTACCGCTGCGCCGGTCCAATGTCGACACCGATCAGATCATCCCCGCCGTTTACCTGAAGCGCGTGACCCGAACGGGTTTCGAGGACGGCTTGTTCGCCGGTTGGCGTGCCGATCCGGAGTTCATTCTCAACACCGAGCCGTACACCCGGGGCAGCGTGCTGGTGGCAGGCCCGGATTTCGGTACCGGTTCTTCGCGTGAGCACGCTGTGTGGGCGCTGTCGGACTACGGCTTTCGGGTGGTCATCTCGTCGCGTTTCGCGGACATCTTCCGTGGAAATGCGGGCAAGGGCGGGCTGTTGGCCGCGCAGATGTCACAGAACGATGTCGAAATGCTCTGGAAGCTGATCGAGGAACAGCCCGGCATCGAATTGGTTGTCGACCTGTCCGCGCGCACCGTCACAGCGGGAACCGTCGTGTTGCCGTTCGATATTGACGACTACACCCGGTGGCGTCTGCTGGAGGGTTTGGACGATGTCGGCCTCACGCTGCGCCGCGCCGACGAGATCAGCGAGTTCGAAAAGGGAAGGCCGTCATGGAAACCCGTGACGCTGCCGGAGCCTATTTCACGGGCGTAATCAGCTGGGGCGCTTAGGGGCGCATCCTGGGCGGCGGTAGCTGGACGTGTGCTAAACCACATGAATTTTGGCGTGGCACATAGACTCTTGCTCAAACTGGGTTTACCGTGGTACCTAGTCGGTCCGACGACGGGCCATTAGTCTGCGGAGGATTCAATGAACAAGGCGGAACTGATCGACGTTCTGACCGAAAAGTTGGGTACGGACAGGCGGACGGCTACCGCGGCTGTCGAGAATGTTGTCGACACCATCGTCCGTGCCGTGCACAAGGGTCAGAGCGTCACCATCACCGGATTCGGTGTGTTCGAACAGCGCAAGCGTGCTCCCCGGGTTGCCCGTAACCCGCGTACCGGTGAAACCGTGAAGGTGAAGGCTACTTCGGTGCCTGCCTTCCGGCCGGGCGCGCAGTTCAAGGCAGTCATCGCGGGTAAGCAGAAGCTGGCCTCGTCCGGGCCTGCCGTCAAGCGGGGCGTGAATGCCCCGGTGGCGGCGAAGAAGGCAGCAGCCAAGAAGACCGCGGCGAAGAAGACCGCGGCCAAGAAGGCCACGCCGTCCAAGGGTCCGGCCAAGACCACGGCCCGTAAGGCCGCCACCAAGGCACCTGCCGCCAAGAAGACCACGGCGGCAAAGAAAGTGACGGCGGCCAAGAAGGCGCCCGCCAAGAAGGTGACGGCGGCCAAGAAGGCTCCTGCCAAGAAGGTGACGGCGGCCAAGACCACGGCCGCCAAGAAGACCACCGCTGCGAAGAAGGCTCCTGCCGCCAAGAAGACTGCTGCTAAGAAGACTGCCGCCCGTCGTGCTCGTTGATCCTGCCGCAGCGGGATCAGGTCGGGGAATGTGCACGTAGGCCGCATCACCCACCACTGGACCGAGAACGGCCCCGGGAATCCCGGGGCCGTTTCGGCTGTTTCCGAGCCGGTCCGGGTGACTCAGGTGGTGACGATTGCCGTCGACAACGAACGGTCCATATGGTCCGCCGCGACCAATCGGTCCGCGACGAACGACAATGCCCAGACGCTGCCCTTGCGATTGCGCGCCGAGGGCAGCGTGAGCCCGCCCTGCTCGGCCAGCCACTGGGTGAGATCGGGAATCACCCCGCCCTGACTACACACGACCGGCACCCCCCGATCTGTTACCAACGACAGAAATCGTTGCCGCGCCGTGCTTTTCGCTGAATCGTAACCTTGCTCGGAAAACATTGGCTCGCAATTGATTTCGGTGTTGAGCTGTTCCGCCAACGGGGTCACGGTTTGGATGCAGCGCAGCGGATCGGCGGAATAGATCTCGGATGCGCCGAACGCCAGCAGATTCGGCGTCAATGCCTTCGCCTGCTGTTCCCCGGCGGCCTCGAGCGGCCGTAACTCGTCGGGTCCGTCGAAGCGGTTGCGCTTGCCCGCCTTGGCGTGGCGCACCAGCAGCACCGTGTTGGTGCGGGCGGGCAGCCGCGCGAAGATCCGCACGATCTGGCGATCCATCGGATACGACAATTGGTCCATCACCCGGGCCAGCGGGAACCACCGCAGCTGGTCGACTTCGTCGTTGACGGCGAAGTCGCCGTCGGCCGCCTCGGCGGCCCAGTAGTCGACCCGCTTGAGCTGACGGTGGCCCGGGATCGGATAGGTGACGTGGCCGAGATAGCGCCCCAGCGTGGCAGCGAGGCCGGTTTCCTCGCCCACCTCGCGCACGGCCGCGACCACCGGGGTCTCGCCGGGATCGAGCTTGCCCTTCGGCAGTGACCAGTCGCCGTATTTCGGCCGGTGGATCACGCCGATCTCCGGGCCGAGCGTCCCCGCCCGCCACAGAACCGCCCCGGCGGCATGGATGTTGGGCCGTACGCGCGGGTCGCGCAACGACCCGTCCTGACTCTGTGCGCTCACGGCTGATCGGGGCGACGCCGGCGCATGAGGAAGGCCTGGTGATCACGCACCTGGTCGGCCTCGACATCGGTGGGACTGGCCTGCCAGGTGCCGTCCGGCAGCAGGATCCAGCAGCGGGTCGCCGGATCGAGCGCGGAATCGAACACCTGCGCGAGCTGATCGACGAGTTTGGGATCCTTCACCTGCACCATCACTTCGACGCGGCGGTCGAGATTGCGGTGCATCATGTCGGCGCTGCCGATCCAGGTCTGCTCCTGCGCGCCGAATTCCATGACCCGGGAATGTTCCAGGAACCGGCCGAGGATCGACCGCACCTCGATGTTCTCGCTCAGACCGGGCACACCCGCGCGCAGGCCGCAGATGCCGCGCACCACGATCTGCACCGGCACGCCCGCCTGGGAGGCCCGGTAGAGCGCGTCGATGATCTGCTCGTCGACGATCGCGTTGGCCTTGATCCGGATCCGGGCGGCCGCGCCCTGTCCGGCCAGTTCGATCTCGCGATCGATCCGCTCGATGATGCCCGCGCGCACGCCCAGCGGCGCGACCATCAGATTGCGGTAGTCCTCCTTGCGGGAGTAGCCGGTCAGCGAATTGAACAGGTCGGTGAGATCGGCGCCGATCTCCGGTGCGGCGGTGAACAACCCCACGTCCTCGTACAGGCGCGCGGTCTTCGGGTTGTAGTTGCCGGTGCCGATGTGGCAGTAGCGCCGGATCGTGGAACCCTCGCGGCGCACCACCAGGCAGGTCTTGCAGTGGGTCTTCAGACCGACCAGGCCGTAGACCACGTGCACGCCCGCCTGTTCCAGCTCGCGTGCCCATTTGATGTTGGCCTGCTCGTCGAAGCGGGCCTTGATCTCGACCAGCGCGACGACCTGCTTGCCCGCCTCGGCGGCCTCGATCAGCGAATTGATGATGGGGGAGTCACCGGAGGTGCGGTAGAGCGTCTGCTTGATCGCCAGTACCTGCGGGTCGGCCGCGGCCTGTTCGATGAAGCGCTGCACGCTGGTGGAGAAGGAGTCGTAGGGGTGGTGCACCAGCACGTCGCCCTCGCGTAGCGCGGCGAAGACGTTGCGTGGAGTCTCGCGCTCGCCGAAGGCCGCCGGAGTGGCCGGAACATACGGCGCGTCTTTCAGCTCGGGGCGGTCGACACCGTAGACCTGCCACAGGCAGGACAGGTCGAGCAGGCCGGGCACCTGGATCACATCGGCGGGGTCGACCTCGAGCTCACGTAACAGCAGCTCCAGCATGTGCTCGGTCATGTCGTCGGAGACCTCGAGGCGCACCGGCTTGCCGAAGCGGCGGCGGGCGAGTTCGCGCTCCATCGCCTGCAGCAGGTCTTCGTCGCGGTCCTCGTCGACCTCGAAATCGGCGTTGCGGGTGATCCGGAACGAATGCGTCTCCACCACGGTCAGACCGGGGAACAGCAGGTCGAGGTGGGCGGCGATGAGGTCTTCCATCGGCAGGAACGCCGCGATCGCCGACGGCGCGCCGGTGCGGCGTACGCGCACGAAACGGTCGACGTTGTCGGGCACCTTCACGCGGGCGAAGTGCTCACCGCCGGTGCCGGTATCACGCACGGTCACGGCCAGATTCAGGCTCAGGCCCGAGATGTAGGGGAACGGGTGCGCCGGGTCGACGGCGAGCGGTGTGAGGACCGGGAACACCTGATCGGTGAAGTAGTTCGACAGGCGTTGGCGCTCATCGTCGTCGAGGTCGCTCCAGCCGATGATGTCGATGCCCTCGACGGCCAGCGCCGGGTTCACCGCGTCGATGAACACCTTCGCGTGCCGCTCGGCGAGCTCCTGGGCACGGGCGGTGATCATCTCCAGCTGTTCCGACGGTGAGCGACCATCGGCCGAGCGCACCGACAGGCCGGTCTCGGCACGGCGTTTCAAGCCGGCCACGCGCACCATGTAGAACTCGTCGAGGTTCGACGCGAAGATCGCGAGGAATTTGGCGCGCTCCAGCAACGGCAACGAGGCGTCCTCGGCCAGGGCCAGGACACGGGCGTTGAAGTCGAGCCAGCTCAACTCGCGGTTGAGGTAGCGATCTCTGGGCAACCGCTGCGCGCTCGCGTCACCGCCCGAGGCGAGGGCGGCCGCAGGTGGCGGGGAAATCGGGGGCAGCTGCTTGATGGTTTCCGTATCGCTCACGAGATCAATCATCCCTCGAGGAACGGGCGCCGCGCATCACGACATTGCACGATTCGTTCCGACCGGTCCGATTGTGGCGATCAGCTAGCACACAGTGCGAACGGGATCACTTCTGTGCGATGAGAATCCGAATTCGCGCAGCGTCGAGGTGGTGAATTCGCCGACGCCGAGCGTGCGGACGAGATCGAGATCCTCGGGGGTGTCGACATCGCAGCGCAGGCCCGGCCAGTGCCCGAGCAGCGGCACGGCGCCGTCGTCGCGGTGTGCGCGCGCGGAATCGGCGCCGAAGCGGGGCGACAGCGGTGCGGTGGCGTCGCGGATCAGCAATGCGGCGGTGCCGGTACCGGTGTGATCGATCACCACCGATCGCGCGCTGACGGCGACGGTGAGCACGTCGGCCAGTTCGGACGGGCGAAGAGCGGGCAGGTCGGCCTGCAGCGCGAGCAGCGCGGTGGGTCCGTGGCGATCGCGCACGTGGGCGGCGCCCGCGGCGAGCGCGGTGTTGAGCGGGTCGGCACCGGCCGGTGGCTCATCGAGCACGTGCGCGCCGAGCTCGCGCGCGCGGGCGGCGACCAGCGGATCGGGCGTGACCACGGTCAGCGACGACAACTCGGGCACCGCGGTGGCGGCAACGGCGGTGTCGGTGAACATGGCGAGCACGAGCTGGGCCCGCTGCTCGGTGCTCAGCACGTTCGCCAGCCTGCTCTTGGCCCGGCCGATGTGTTTGACCGCCATCACGGCGTGCACGGTGTGCATGGTTCCGATCCTTGCATGGCATATTGGGCTGATGACGAGGGCGGCGGTTATGGGTGCGGGGTCGTGGGGTACGGCGTTCGCGAAGGTGTTGGCCGAGGCGGGGACCGACGTGACGATCTGGGCCAGGCGGCCCGAGGTGGCGCAGGCGCTCGATACCGAGCACCGCAATCCGTTCTACCTGCCCGGCGTGCAGTTGCCACCGGTGCGGGGCACCGATGACCATCGGGTCGCGCTGGACGGGGCGGATCTGGTGGTGCTGGCGGTGCCGTCGCAATCGTTGCGGGCGAATCTGGATCTGTGGAAGGGCGATATCGGGTCCGACGCCACGCTGTTGAGTCTGGCCAAGGGGATCGAGACCGGCACGCTGCTGCGGATGAGTCAGGTGATCGCGGAGGTCACCGGGGCCGAGCCGGGACGCATCGCGGTGTTGTCGGGTCCGAATCTGGCGCACGAGATCGTCGAACGGCAGCCCGCGGCGACGGTGATCGCCTGCACCGACACCGAGCGGGCCGGGGTCGCGCAGCGCGCGTGTGCCACCGGGTACTTCCGGCCGTACACCAATACCGATGTGATCGGCTGCGAGATCGGTGGCGCGTGCAAGAACGTCATCGCGCTCGCCTGCGGCATCGCTTCGGGAATGGGGTTGGGCGACAACACGGCGGCCAGCCTGATCACGCGCGGGCTCGCCGAGGTGATCCGGCTCGGGGTGGCGCTGGGCGCGCAGCCGGTGACGCTGGCCGGGTTGGCGGGTGTCGGCGATCTGGTGGCTACCTGTACCTCGCCGCTGTCGCGCAACCGGTCCTTCGGGTACGCGCTCGGTGCGGGCGGCACGATGAGCGCCGCGCAGGAAGCGACCAATGGGCAGGTGGCCGAAGGTGTGAAGTCGTGCACATCGGTGCGGGCCCTGGCCGCCGAGCACGGGGTGGAGATGCCGCTCACCGACGCGGTGCACAGGGTGTGTCATGAGGGGCTATCGGTGAGCGAGGCGGTCGGCAGCCTGCTCGGCAGGCGGATCAAGCCCGAATAAGGGCGATAGCGCCACGGCGGCGAGAACCTACTACGGTGACGTTCATGACGGAACGGATCAGGGTGGCTGTGGTGTTCGGCGGGCGCAGCAGCGAGCACGCCGTCTCGTGTGTGTCGGCGAGCAGTGTGCTGCGCAACCTCGATCCCACCCGCTACGAGGTGGTGCCGATCGGCATCACCCCGACCGGCGGCTGGGTACTGGCCGACGGGATCGGCGAGCTGGCGCTGAGTCACGGCGTGCAACCGCAGGTCGACGCGTCGGGAACCGCCCTCACCCTCGCCGCTGACCCCGGCCGCTCCGGTGCGCTGGTCGCCCTCGATTCGAGCGACGTCCTCGGCAATGTCGACGTCGTGTTCCCGATCCTGCACGGGCCCTTCGGTGAGGACGGCACGTTGCAGGGCATGCTCGAACTGGCCGGGATTCCCTACGTCGGCGCGGGCGTGCTGGCCAGCGCGGCGGGCATGGACAAAGAGTTCACCAAGAAATTGCTGGCCGCCGAATCGCTGCCCGTCGGCGTGCAGGTCGTGCTGCGGCCGGGCACCGAGACCCTGTCCGAGGCCGACCGGACCCGGATCGGCCTTCCTGCCTTCGTGAAGCCCGCGCGCGGTGGCTCCTCGATCGGCATCACCAAGATCACCGATTGGGCCGATCTCGCCGCGGCGATCTCCGCCGCCCGTGCGCACGACCCCAAGGTGATCATCGAAGCGGGCATCGTCGGACGCGAAGTCGAGTGTGGCGTACTGGAATTCGCCGATGGTGAGGTGCGCGGCAGCGTCGTCTCCGAGATCCGCATGCCCGATGCCGACGCGGCCGCCCCCGAGTTCTACGACTTCGCCACCAAATACCTCGACGACGTGTGCGAATTCGATGTGCCCGCCAAGCTCGACGACGATGTCGCCGACGAGATCCGGGAGCTGTCGGTGCGGGCGTTCCGCGCGCTCGACTGCCAGGGGCTGGCGCGGGTCGACTTCTTCGTCACCGAGAACGGTCCGGTGATCAACGAGATCAACACGATGCCCGGCTTCACGCCGATCTCGCAGTACCCGCGGATGTGGGAAGCGACCGGTATCGACTACCCGACGCTGGTGTCGACGCTGATCGAGACGGCGCTAGCGCGCGGAACCGGGCTGCGGTAGTTCTGTTCGGCCGCAGGGCTTTCGGCGGGATTGTGCGCGAAAGCCGCACGGCACCAGTCAGTTAGCTCAGAGTTCGCCCGGAGTCGGTTCGCGGGCAGGCAGATTCGCGTTGATGATGTCGGACACGGTCTGCACCGCGCTGGTGCCGGAGCCGTCGGGGACGGTCAGCGCGATGTAGGTCTCGCGGTCGACGGCGAACCAGGTGCCGGTCTTGCCGACCTCGTCGCGGACCTGGAACCACTTCACGCCGTCGATCACCGTCAGCGGTGACGCGCGGTTGAACTCGAGGGGGCGGTCGAGGCCGCAGCGCAGCGTGATCGGATCGCCGCCGTCGGGGAGCTGCCAGGCGCGGGTGGCCGGCGGGGCGGGTTCGACGAGGGTCGACTTGGTGTAGTCGCCGAGCTCGGCGGGCAGGGCCGGGAGCAGTGTTTGACAGGCGGGGCCGTCGGCGGCGGGGGCCGGGACCGGGCCGAGGGCGAGGGGCTCGCGTTCGACCGGGGCGCGCAGGGCGATGAAGGCGGCGACCAAGACGGCGACGATCAAGACGACGGGCAGGGCGACCGCGGTGGCGATCAGCGCGGGAGAGTGGTGTGACTCGAGGTCGGCATCGTCGGAGTCCTCGTCCTCGTCGTCGGACTCCGAATCGCCCGCGTCCCTGTCTGTGTCGGCGGCGAGGCTCGGCTCGGCGGCGGGTTCCGGGTGGGCGCCTTCGCCGGACGGCGGATTGTCGTCGGACGTCGGCTCGTCGCCGGACGATTTCGCGTCGGCAGCGGCGGTGTCGTCGGGAGTGGTCGCCTCGTCGCGATCCTCCGGTGTCGAGTCCGCCATAGCTGTGTGGTCCTTCCGTTCGCTGGTTCGCCTGCGCCGTCGGTGGTGCCCGATCGCCTCCGAAAGGGTACCGTCGGGGCGATTTCGTCGGTCAGCAGCACAGCGGGAAGGGGTCGGTCATCAGCGAGGACAGCCGTCCGCAGACGGTGCGTGAGCTGGGCGAATTCGCCTTGATCGACCGGATCAACGCCGGTCGGGAGCAGGCCGCGCACGTGCTGCTCGGCCCCGGTGACGACGCCGCGCTGGTCGCGGCGCCCGATGGGCGGTTCGTGGTGAGCACCGACATGCTCGTCGAAGGCAGACACTTCCGCCTCGACTGGTCCTCGCCCGTCGACATCGGCCGCAAGGCCATCGCCCAGAACGCCGCCGATGTGGTGGCGATGGGTGCGCGGCCTACCGCGTTCGTGGTCGCGCTCGGCTGCCCGGCCGACACCCCCGTGTCCGTGGTCGAAGGGATCGCCGACGGGATGTGGATCGAGGCCGGCCGCGCCGGGGGTTCCATCGCGGGCGGCGACCTGGTGCGCAGCGATCAGCTGATCGTCTCGGTGACCGCGTTCGGCGACCTCGGCGGACAGCCCGCGATCACCCGCTCGGGCGCGGTGGCCGGTGACATCGTCGCGGTGGCAGGCGAACTCGGCTGGTCCGGCGCCGGGCTGGCCGTCCTGACCGGCGGCGCGGACCTCGCCGATCCCGAGTTCACCTATGCCCTTGCGACGCATCGTGTTCCGCAGCCGCCGTACGCGGCGGTGATCGACGCGTTCGGCGCGCACCCCCCGACCGCCCTCACCGATGTCTCCGACGGACTGCTCGCCGACCTCGGGCATCTCGCCGCCGCCTCGAACGTCGCGATCGACGTGCACAGCGCGGCACTGACCGACCCCGAACTGGCGGCCCTCGCGACATTGCTCGATGCCGATGCCGCGCAATGGATTCTGGCCGGCGGCGAAGACCACGCCTTCGCCGGAACCTGGCCGGCCGAGGCGGCGCTCCCCGCGGGCTGGCGGCCGATCGGCGTAGTAACCGCAGGCAGTGGCGTCACCGTCGACGGCGTGACACCCACCGGCGGCACCGGCTGGGAATCGTTCCGTGGGGCGGACGCCACGCCCACCGACGGCGAACGATAGGTTGTGCGGTCATGGGTGCCAAACCACTGTCGGAGATCATCGATCCGGGCTGGGCCCGGGCACTGGAGCCGGTCACCGACCGCATCAGCGAAATGGGCGAATTCCTTCGCGAAGAGAACGCGGCGGGCCGCGGCTATCTTCCCGAAGGGGAGAACGTGCTGCGCGCGTTCCAGCGCCCGTTCGACGCGGTGCGCGTGCTGATCGTCGGCCAGGATCCGTACCCGACACCGGGCCACGCGATGGGGCTGAGTTTCTCTGTCACACCGCAGGTTTCGCCGGTTCCACGCAGCTTGTCCAACATCTTCGCCGAATACAGCAAGGATCTCGGCTTCGATACGCCGACCTGCGGGGACCTGAGCCCCTGGTCGGATCAGGGTGTGCTGCTGCTGAACCGGGTACTCACCGTCACCCCCGGCGCGCCCGCCTCGCACCGGGGCAAGGGCTGGGAAGCGGTCACCGAGCAGGCGATCCGGGCGCTGGTCGCCCGTGACGAGCCGCTCGTGGCGGTGCTGTGGGGCAACGACGCCCGCTCACTGAAGCCCACACTGGTCGACGCCGAGGTGCCCTACGTCGAATCGGCGCACCCCTCACCGCTTTCCGCCTCGCGCGGGTTCTTCGGTTCACGACCGTTCTCCCGGGTCAACGAACTGCTCGACGAACTCGGCGCCGACCCCGTCGACTGGCGGCTGCCCTGACCCGGGGCGTCGCCCGCACCAGAAGAGAATGATGAAGGAGCACAACCCGATGCACATCTCCACCGTTCGCGCTGCCCTCGCGACCGCCGCCGTCGCCGCCGCCATCACCGCGGGCGCGGGCTCGGCCACCGCCGCAGGCCTGCAGCTCGAGCCCTACAACGAGCAGGCCGCACCGGTGGCCACCACCCAGGTCGGCGAGGAATGGACCTCCACCGGCACCTCGACGATCTCCTCGGGCGTGAACGCGAAGGTGACCTGCCTGCTGCAGAACACCTTCAGCGCCCTCGGCGCTGCGTGTTAGAGCGGCTGGCGCCGCGGGGTTTTCGGCCCTGAGGGCCTCGCATCCGAAGGGCGATACTGCGCCTTCGGCGTTCCGTCTCGCCCTTCGGATGCGAGGTGGCCGAAAACCCGTGGTGGCTGACACCCGGCGTGGCGTTGGTCGCGCCGGGGTGGTCAGTTCAGTCGCGGGAGTTGGTGACTTCTATGTCGAAGTTGGTGGCTTCTAGGTGAGGCCGACGTAGTTCGGCTTGCGCTTGCCGACGAAGGCGTCGACGCCTTCGCGGCCGGTGTCGCTGTTCGCGGCGGCCGAGATGCTGTCGCGTTCGGCATCGAGCTGCTGGTCCAGAATCGCTGTGGGCGACTGGGCCAGCAGTTTTTTCATGGCCGAGTAGGTGGCGCGGGGGCCGTTGACGAAGGTCTGTGCCAGGCGGAGGGCTTCGGCGCGGATGTCGTCGTCGGCGACCGTGCGGCTCAGGATGCCGAGGCGGACGGCTTCGTCGGCGTCGAGGACGGCGTCGGTGAGCAGGATCTCGCTGGCGCGGCCCAGGCCGACGATCCGGGGGAGCAGCCAGGACATGCCGCCGTCGGGGGACAGGCCGATGCCGGGGTAGGCGGGGCGCAGTTTCGTCGAGGGCCCACCGATCGCGATATCGGCGGCGCAAACCAGGCTCATGCCCGCACCCGCCGCCCAGCCCTGCACCGCGGCGATCACGGGAACGGGGGCGGCCGCGAGCGCGCGGACGAACTCGTGGAGTTCGTCGGCCAGCTGGTGCAGGTAGGCGCCGCGGTCATCGGCCCCGGCGAAATTGCGGACATTGCCGCCCGCGCAGAAGTTCGCGCCCGCGCCGGTGAGCAGGATCGCGCCGACCGACGGGTCGAGGGCGCGCAGGGCCGCGGTGCCCGCGTTGATCAGGTCGAAATCCATCGAGGTGCCCGCGGCGGAGGTGGCGATGGTCAGCTGGAGCACGCCGTCGATGATCTCGGCGGCGGCGACCGGTTCGGTGGTACTCATGGCGTCACATTAACCCGGCTCGCGTCGCCACAATTGTTCGGGCAGCAGGGTGAACGGGTCGGTGCGGCGGTTGCCGGTGTCGGTGAAGCCGTGCCTGCGGTAGAAGGCGTGGGCGCGCGGATAGTCGGCGAAGACCCAGAGGGTGCACGGCGATCCGGGGGCCGCCGCCTCGATCAGGGCGTCGGCGATGCCGGTGCCGTGCCAGGCGCTGCGGACGTAGAGCGCTTCGAGTTCGGCCTCGGTGGACGGGCACCGGTCCGCCGGTCGACCCGGTACGGGCAGATCCCGCCCGGCGGCGAAACCGATCAGGCGGTCGCCGACCAGCGCGACCGGCAACCGGTGGGTGCCCGCGGCACGACGACGTTCCCAATTGATCGCGGAGCGTTCGAGGTCGAAGCCGTCGAGGATGTGGGCGGGCACGAGCGTGTCGTAGGCCTCACGCCAGCTGGCGATGTGGCACGCGGCGAGTTCGGTGACCCGGTTCGCCGTGAGCGGCGCGATCCGCCAGTCAGACACGGCGCGCTCGTTCGAGGGCACGGGACCGTTGTACGACAACGCCCCGGATCACCCACGAGGGGTGCCGGGGCATTGTCGGCAGAATGTACGGGCTGAAAATCAGCCGCGGACGACCTTGCCCGCCTTCAGGCAGGAGGTGCACACGTTCATCCGGCGGGTGTTGCCAGGGGCAACCTGCGCACGCACGGTCTGGATGTTCGGGTTCCAGCGACGGTTGGTGCGCCGGTGCGAGTGCGAGACCGACTTCCCGAAACCGGGGCCCTTGGCGCAGACGTCGCAAACGGCAGCCATGTCGCGAGCTCCTTCATGTCATAAGCGGACAGCGGCGCACGTATGCCCGCTGAACCGGAAACTGATGTCGTCAAATGCCTTGCCGACTGTCGTCGGCCAGCGCAGACCCACGTGGGCCGCACAAAGCAACCCTGCAAGACTAGCGGGCCGGGCCTCGAAGTTCCAAACCGGGTATCCCGGTCGACCTGCCGAGCACAGCCCGGCTGAGGGCCCGTCCGAGGTCAGCGTACCCCGGTCGGTAGCTGCCGCTAACCTGGCGTGCGTGCTCGGCGCGCGGGTACGCAGAACGGGGAGCGAGGTGGCGGTGGCGCACGTGCGGGAGTCTCTCGACGGCCCCGATCTGCTGGTCTGGGCCTGCGGTTGCCGCACCGACCTGGAGCTACGCCGCGCGGAGATCGACGCGCTCAACGTGTTCCCCATCGCCGACGCCGACACCGGGACCAACCTCCTGGCCACCATGCGCGCCGCGGTCGCGACGGCGGAGCGGGCCGTGCTCGACGCGCAGGACGCCACGTCCCACCTCGTCGCCCAGGCCTTGGCCCGCGGCGCGACCACGGGTGCGCGCGGAAACTCGGGCATCATCCTGTCGCAGGTCCTGCGCGGGATCGCGGAGGCCGTTGTCGCAGGCCCGTTGACCGGTGCGCGGCTGCAGGAGGCATTGCGGCGGTCGGCCGTGCTCGTGCGCACGGGACTGAGTGCCCCGGTCGAGGGCACGATCCTGACGGTTCTCGACCGCGCCGCCGCCGCGGCCGCCGAGGTCGCCGAACCCTCCCTGGAAGAGGTGGCCCGTGCCGCCGCCGAAGGTGCCGCGCGGGCACTGAGCCGGACTCCGACCCAGCTGGGCGTGCTGCGCGCGGCGGGAGTCGTCGACGCGGGGGCGCGCGGGCTGCTGGTGTTGCTCGACTGCCTCGTGGCCGAAGTCTGCGGTGAGGCTCCCGCGCGAGTCAGATACACGCGGGGCGAGCGCGCGGACCAGGGGCCGCACCGGCGGCCGGACGACGGCGACGAGCAGGGAGTGACTCTGCCCGGCGGGTCCGGTGACATCGATCACGAACCTGCGCGCGACGGCGAGGGGGAGGCCGTTTCCGACGGCCGGGAGCAGCGGATACGCGACGACCATGATCACCGTGATCGGGACGCTGATCCACACTTCGAGGTCATGTACGTGATCTCCGGCACCGACGAGACCGCCGCGGGTGGGCTGCGCGATCGGCTCGCCGTTCTCGGTGATTCGGTGGTGGTGGTCGGCGACGGCGACAGCACCTGGTCGGCCCACGTGCACTGCCGCGACGCGGGGGCGGCGATCGAGGCCGGGCTCGCGGTGGGCACGGTGACGAGCATTCGAATCGAGAGTTTCGCGGTGACCGCGCCGCACAGCGGCCACCACGAGCCCGGCCATCACGATCACGGCCACCACGCGCGAGGCGCCGACCGGCTCGGTGCGCGGCACGCGCGGGGCGGGACGGGTGCGCGAGACAACTCCGCGGTGTGCGCGCAGTTTGCGAGCGGTGCCGGTGATCGACTGTCGCGTCCCGCGGAGGGAGACGTCTTTCCCGTCACCGGCGGTGCTCGCGATGGTCGCGTCTTCGGCGATCCCGCCGCGCGCGGTGTCCTCGCGGACCGCGGCGTCCTGGCGGTGGTGGCAGGCGCTGCCGCCACGCGCCTGTTCGAAGATGCCGGGGCGGTGGTGTTGCGCGGGGATCGGCAGGTCGATACGAGCACTCTGCTGACCGCGATTCGGCGGATGCCACATCGCGAGGTGCTCGTGCTGCCCAACGGCGCCCTGCCCGCGCAGGAACTCGTCGCGGTCGGTGTGGCCGCGCGTGACGGGTCGCGTGATGTGTTGTTGCTGCCGAGCGCGTCGATGGTGCAGGGCCTCGCGGCGCTGGCGGTGCACGATCGCGGGCGGATCGCGGTGGATGACGCGTTCGCGATGTCGGAGGCGGCGGCGACCATGCGCTGGGGTGCCCTGCGGGCTGCCCGGGTGCGGGCCCTGACGATGGTCGGAATGTGTTCTCCCGGTGACGGACTCGGGCTCGTCGGCCAGGATGTGGTGGTGATCGACCCCGATGTGGTCGGCGCGGGACGCATTCTGCTCGACCGGATGCTCGGTCTCGGTGGGGAATTGGTGACCCTGCTGATGGGCGCCGATACGGGGCCAGAGCTGGCGCAGGTGCTCGCCGAGCATGTGACGGCCGGTTTCCCCGGCGTCGAGGTGGTCGTGTATTCCGGTGGACAGCAAGCGGATCTGGTGCAGATAGGGGTCGAGTAGATGGCGACGTTGAGTGACCGGCTCGACCATGTGCTGGGCGTCAAGGCGGCCGACCGGCTGACCGAGGCGTTCGACATGTCCACGGTCGAGGATCTGCTGCGCCACTATCCGGTGCGCTACGCCACGCAGGGGCAGCCCCTCACCGAGGAGGAGCCGGAGGAGGGTGCGCACATCACCGTCATCGGCCGCATCACGAAAACCGAACTGCGCCCGATGAAGAACCGGCGCGGCTCCCTGTTGAAGGTGCAGCTCGACACCGGCGCCCAGCGTCCACTGGAAGCCACCTTCTTCAACGGCGACAAGGTGCGATATCTGGTGAAAGAAGGTGTGCGAGCGATGATGTCGGGCACCGTGCACTGGTGGCGTCCCGACCGCTGGAACCTCTCGCACCCCGACTACCTGATCCTGCCCGACAAGGCCGAAGCCGGCGTGGAGGAACTCACCTCCGTGCGCGGTAGCGGCGCGCTGCGCGGGCTGGCGCAGAGCGCGAAAGGCGCGGGCGGAGTGGATGCCTCGTTCTTCGAGCGCGAATTCGTCCCCGTGTATCCGGCGACCGCGAAGGTCCAGAGCTGGGACCTGCTGGCCTGCATTCGCCAGGTACTCGACCAGCTCGACCCCATCGACGACCCGCTGCCCGCCGACCTGCGCGAGGAGCGCCAACTGCTTGCGCTCTCGGAAGCGCTGCGCCTGATCCACCTCCCTGAGCACAAGCTGGATATCGAGAAGGCCAGGGACAGGCTTCGTTTCGATGAGGCGCTCGCCTTGCAGCTCGTGCTGGCCGAACGCCGCCACGAGGTGGAGGGCCGCACCGCCCCCGCCTGCCCGCCCTCGGCCGACGGCATCGCCGCCACCTTCGACGAGCGCTTGCCGTTCGAGCTCACCGAAGGCCAGCAGCAGGTGCTCGCGGAGATCTCCGAAGACCTCTCCCGTACCCGCCCGATGCACCGCCTGCTGCAGGGTGAGGTGGGTTCGGGCAAAACGATCGTGGCACTGAACGCCATGCTCCAAGTCGTGGACTCGGGGCGTCAATGCGCCCTGCTCGCGCCGACCGAAGTCCTGGCCGCCCAGCATTATCGGTCGCTGCGGGCGATGCTCGGCGACCTCGGCAACGCGGGCGAACTCGGCGCTGCGGAGAACTCGACGAAGGTCGTGCTGCTCACCGGATCGATGTCGACGGCCGCGAAGAAGGCGGCATTGCTGGACGCGATGACCGGCGAGGCGGGCATCGTCATCGGTACCCACGCGCTGATCCAGGATGCCGTCGAGTTCTACGACCTCGGCCTCGTGGTGGTCGACGAACAACACCGCTTCGGTGTCGAACAGCGAGACGCGTTGCGCGCCAAGGCGAAAGACGGCATCAGCCCGCACCTGCTGGTGATGACCGCCACCCCGATCCCGCGCACCATCGCGATGACGACACTCGGCGATCTCGAAACCTCCACGCTCACCCAGCTGCCCAAGGGGCGCTCACCGATCGTGTCGAAAGTTGTTCCGCGCAAACTGCACCCGGGCTGGGTGGATCGTGCCTGGGAGCGCATCGTCGAGGAGGTCGGCCAGGGCAGGCAGGCCTATGTCGTCTGTTCGCGCATCGGCGAGGATCCCGACGCGCCACCGGCCAAGGGGAAGAAGGCGGAGAAGGAGGGCCCGACCACCGCGGCCGCGGTGGAGATGTACGAGACGCTGAGCGCCGGTCCGCTCGCCGGCGTACGCGTCGGCCTGCTGCACGGCAGGCTGCCGTCCGATGAAAAAGACCACGTGATGCGCCAATTCAACGACGGCGCCATCGACGTGCTGGTCTGCACCACGGTCGTCGAGGTCGGTGTCGACGTGCCGAACGCGACCGTCATGGTGATCGTCGACGCCGACCGGTTCGGGGTGAGTCAGCTGCACCAGCTGCGCGGTCGCATCGGCCGAGGCAAGCACCCGGGCCTGTGCCTGCTGGTCACCGATGCCGCGCCGGGCGGGACAGCGATGGCGCGGCTGGAGGCGGTGGCGGCGACGACCGACGGCTTCGAACTCTCGGTGCTCGACCTGCGGCAACGTCGCGAAGGTGACGTCCTCGGTTCGGCGCAGTCCGGTACCGCCCGGTCGTTGCGGTTGCTCTCGCTGCTCGACGACCTCGAGGTGATCACCGCCGCACAGGAACTCGCCCGCCAGGTCGTCGCCGAGGACCCGGGTCTGGTGCATCATCCGGGCTTGGCGGGCATGATGCACGCCGCCGTCGACGGCGAACGCATCGAATACCTCGCCAAGTCCTGACCCCCGCGATGTCAGCGAGGTAGGCGCGGGTACGGCAGGTCGGTGCTGGTGTGTTCGGTCACCGACAGTGGCCGCCCGATCTGCGGGAACGCGCGCTGCGGGCACGACGGACGCTCGCACACCTTGCACCCGGCCCCGATCGGCACCGCCACCTGCGGATCGTCGAGCTGCAGCCCCTGCGAATACACCAGCCGGTCGGCGTATTCGATGTCGCAGCCGAGCCCGATGACGAAGTTCTTCGACGCCGCCCCGAACCCCTGCGCGGCGGCGGGGGTGGTGCGCGCGATCCACAGGTACCGGCGCCCGTCGGGCATCTCCGAGATCTGCGTGAGGATGCGTCCGGGGTGCGCGAATGCCTCGTGGGTGACCCACAGCGGGCAACTGCCGCCCACCCGGGAGAAGTGGAACGCGGTGGCGGACTGGCGTTTCGAGATATTGCCGGCCCGATCGGTACGCACCAGGAAGAACGGCACGCCGCGCTGACCCTGCCGCTGCAGGGTGCTGAGCCGATGGCAGACCGTCTCGAAGCCGACTTCGAACCGCAGTGCGAGCAGGTCGACGTCGTAGCGCAATTCCTCGGCCGAGCGCAGGAACCGGCCGTAGGGCAGGATCAGCGCACCGGCGAAGTAGTTGGCCAGCCCGACCCTGGCCAGGGTGCGCGATTCGCCGGTGAGCGCCCGGGATTCGGCGAGCACGTTGTCGATCTCGCGGCCGTAGAGCAGCAGGCCGAGGGTGGTCGCGATCTGGAAGGCGCGCTGCCCGGGGCGCAGTCGCCTGGCCAGGGTGAGGGTTCGGGTGTCGGGGTCGTAGTGGCGTTTCGGGATGGCCGGGTCGGCGCCGTCGCCGCGGACCAGCACCGTGACGCCGGCGCGTTCCTCGGCGATCCTGGCCAGCTGACGATCCAGCGAGCCGATGCTCAGACCGGATTCCTCGAACAGTTGCTCGGCGGCATGGTCGAGGGTCGAGATGTGGTTGCGGTGGTCGTAGAAGAAGTCGCGCACGTCCTCGTACGGCATGGGGGTGCCCGGCGCGCCGGCCGGTGTGTCGACGCGCGAGGACAGCAGGTCGAGCTGGTCGGTCGCCGCGCGCAACCGCCGGTGCATCGCGATGACGATGCGCGCCACCTCGGGCAGCCGGGTCGCCAGTTCCTCGACCTCGGTGATCGGGGCGGTGTCGCCGCCGCCCGCGGCTTCCACCAGTACCTCGTGCAGGTCCGAGACCAGGCGCGCGTCGGAGTCGGCGGCGAAGAACTGCACGTCCAGATCGAAGGTCGAGTTGAGTTTCAGCAGAACAGGAATGGTCAGCGGGCGCTGATCACGCTCGAGCTGATTGAGATAGCTGGGTGAGAGGTCCAGCGACTTCGCGAGCGCTGCCTGGGTCATCCGCCGTTCTTCGCGCAGCCTTCGTAGCCTGGCCCCCGCGTACATCTTCCGCACGTCGCAGATCCTAACGCGACCTGTTCGCAATGTTTGCTCAAAGTGGCGAATGCCTCGGGAGAAGTCCAGTCCCGCAAGGGATTTTACCTGTGTCTACCCGTGCGTAACATGCGAAGTCGCGCTCGGTGGCAGAGGCGGGCTCGCGTGCGGCGACCGCATTATCGCCGAGGGCCGCCCGCGCGTTCTCTGCGTGGTTGCCGGGAGAATCAACCATAGCGCTTCGGTATCACCGATCCAGCGATGATCGTCAATCTTCGCAATAGTTGCTGATTTGTCGTCCATCGCACGCAAAAATACGCTTGTTCAGCCCGTTTTCAGCGATAGATCCAGTGCGTAGCGTGCGAACCATGGCAATGAAAACCCATATCGTTCGCAGCGTCGGGGCCGCCGAGGACTTTCCGCGGTCACAGCATCTGGCCACGCTGATCGCCGAGGTGGCCACCGATCCGGTGGCGGTGACCGGCGAGGTCACCGACATGATCGTCAACCGCATCATCGACAACGCCGCCGTGGCCGCGGCGTCGGTCCTGCGCGGTCCGGTCCGCACCGCCCGCGCGCAGGCGGCGGCCCATCCACTGTCCGCCGCCTCGCCACGCCACGGGGCCACCGTCTTCGGACTGCCCGGCGGGCAGCGATTTTCACCCGAGTGGGCGGCGTGGGCGAACGGGGTCGCGGTGCGCGAGCTCGACTTCCATGACACGTTCCTCGCGGCGGAGTACTCGCATCCGGGCGACAACATCGCGCCGATTCTGGCCGTCGCCCAGCACATGGGCCGGTCCGGCGCCGAGCTGATCCGCGGGCTCGCCACCGGCTACGAGATCCAGATCGACCTGGTGCGCGCGATCTGCCTGCACGAACACAAGATCGACCACGTCGCTCACCTCGGCCCGTCGGTCGCCGCGGGCATCGGCACGCTGCTCGGCCTCGACACCGAGACCATCTATCAGGCCGTCGGCCAAGCAGTGCACACCACGACCGCCACGCGGCAGTCCCGCAAAGGCGAGATCTCCAGCTGGAAGGCCTACGCCCCCGCGTTCGCCGGGAAGATGGCCGTCGAGGCGGTCGACCGGGCGATGCGCGGTGAAGGCGCCCCCGCACCCATCTGGGAGGGCGCCGACGGTGTGATCGCCTGGTTGCTCGGCGGCACCGATGCCGAGTACCCGGTGCCACTGCCGACTCCGGGCGCGGCCAAGCGCGCCATTCTCGACAGCTACACCAAGCAACACTCCGCCGAATACCAGAGCCAGGCCCCGATCGACCTCGCCCGCCGACTGCGCGAGCGGATCACCGACACCGCCCGCATCACCTCGATCGTGCTGCACACCAGCCACCACACGCACTACGTGATCGGCACCGGATCCGGCGACCCGCAGAAGTTCGATCCGCATGCCAGCCGCGAGACCCTCGACCACTCGCTCCCTTATATCTTCGCGGTCGCCCTCCAGGACGGGACCTGGCATCACGAGCGCTCCTACGCGCCCGAGCGCGCCCAGCGACCCGACACGGTGGCGCTGTGGCGCAAGATCTCCACGGTCGAGGATCCCGAGTGGACGCGCCGCTATCACGCGACCGATCCGGCCGAGAAGGCCTTCGGCGCCCGTGCCGTGGTGACTCTCGACGACGGCGAGGTGATCGTCGACGAACTCGCGGTCGCCGACGCGCATCCACTGGGCGCGCGGCCGTTCGCGCGCGAGCAGTACATCGAGAAGTTCCGCGTCCTCGCCGACGGTGTCGTGACGCCCGCCGAGCAGGACCGTTTCCTCGATGTTGCCCAGCGCACACAGGAACTCGGCGCGGGGGAGCTCGATCAGCTGAGCTTCACCGTCGACCCCGCGCTGTTCGACCGGCTGCCCGCCGCACGGGAAGGACTGTTCTGATGACTGTTTCCGGACTGCTCGCCGCGCACACCACAGCCGCGCAGAAGCGCGCGAGTTTCCGCGCCGGGCTGGCCTCAGGTCGCTTGCAACGACTGCCAGGAGCGGTGAACCCGCTGGTGGCCACACTGATCCAGGAGCTCGGATTCGACGGCGTCTACGTCTCGGGCGCGGTGATCTCGGCCGAGCTGGCACTGCCCGATATCGGCCTGACCACGCTCACCGAGGTCGTCGAGCGTGGCCGCCAGATCGCCCGCGCCACCGATCTGCCCGTCCTCATCGACGCCGACACCGGCTTCGGTGAACCGATGAACGCCGCCCGCACCGTGACCCTCCTGGAGGACGCGGGCCTGGCAGGCTGCCATCTGGAGGACCAGGTCAACCCGAAACGCTGCGGACATCTCGACGGCAAGGCGGTCGTCGACACCGCCGAGATGGTGCGCCGGATCCGGGCCGCCGTGGCGGTGCGCCGCGATCCGGACTTCGTGATCTGTGCCCGCACCGACGCACGCGCGATCGAGGGTCTCGACGCGGCGATCGAGCGGGCAAGAGCCTACGTCGACGCGGGCGCGGACCTGATCTTCACCGAGGCGCTGGCCGAGGAGGCCGAGTTCGCGAAGTTCCGCGCCGCCGTGGCTGTCCCACTGCTGGCGAACATGACCGAATTCGGTAAGACGCCGCTGCTGAGCGCGCGGACACTGACCGATCTCGGCTACAACGCGGTGATCTATCCGGTCACCACGCTGCGCCTGGCGATGGGCGCGATCGAAGACGGTCTGCGCGAGATAGCGACGGCTGGAACACAATCGGCGCTGCTGGACCGGATGCAGCACCGGTCTCGGCTCTACGAACTGCTCGGCTACCGGCACTACAACGCATTCGACTCCGGCATCTTCGACTTCACAGTGGGTGAGTGACGCCATGACCAGTGGACACACAACGCAACCCGCCATCGCCAAGGGCTTGGCCGGGGTGGTGGTCGACACGACGAGCATTTCCAAGGTCGTCGCCGAGACCAACTCGCTGACCTACCGTGGCTACCCGGTCCAGGACCTGGCCGCGCGCTGCGGTTTCGAGGAGGTCGCCTACCTGCTCTGGTACGGCGAACTCCCCGACGACAGTCAGCTGCGACTGCTCTGCCAGCGTGAACGCGCCCAGCGCCGGATCGACCGGTCGGTGCTCGCCCTGCTGGAGAAGATGCCGCAGACCTGCCACCCGATGGACGCGGTCCGTACGGTCGTGAGCTACCTCGGCACCGAGGACGCGGCCTCCGAGAGTACGAGCGAGCGCGAAAGGCTCGACGGCGCACTGCGATTGACCGCGCTGCTGCCGACGGTGATCGCGACGGCGATGCGCAGGCGCCGGGGGCTCGACCCGATCGCACCGCACTCCCAGCTCGGATTCGCCGAGAACTTCCTGTACATGTGTTTCGGTGCGGTACCGGATCCGCGGATCGTGCGCGCGTTCGAGATCTCGCTGATCCTCTACGCCGAGCACGGATTCAACGCGTCGACCTTCGCCGCTCGCGTGGTGACCTCCACCGGCTCGGACTCCTACAGCGCCATCACGGCGGCGATCGGCGCCCTGAAGGGACGATTGCACGGCGGCGCCAACGAGGCGGTGATGCACACGATGCTCGAGATCGCCGATCCCGCGCACGCGCAGGCATGGATCGCCGAAACCCTCGGCGCCAAGCGCAAAGTGATGGGCTTCGGGCATCGCGTGTACCGCAACGGCGACTCCAGGGTGCCGACGATGAAGGCGGCCCTCGACGAGGTCGCGGCGGTGACCGGAGGACAGCAGTGGGTCCGCATGTACGACGAACTCGCCGCCGCGATGGCCGAGAAAACCGGCATAGCGCCGAATCTCGACTTTCCGGCAGGGCCTGCCTACTACCTGATGGGCTTCGACATCGAGATGTTCACGCCGATCTTCGTGATGAGCCGGATCACCGGCTGGACCGCGCACATCGCCGAGCAGTCGGCCGCCAACGCGCTGATTCGGCCGCTGTCGGAGTATCGCGGCGTGGCCCAGCGTGCGGTTCCGGTCGCCAGGGCGAGCTGATCCGAACCACTGCCCCGGACGGAAATCTCCGTCCGGGGCAGTGGTCTGTGTGCCGCTCACCGTCGCGGTGCTCAGCTCCCGTCGGTCAGCGCAGCGCCGCGGCGGCCGTCACCAGATTGCGTAGCGACGCCTCGACCTCCACCGGTCCGCGGGTCTTCAGGCCGCAGTCCGGATTCACCCAGAGTCGTTCGGCCGGAACGGCTTTCAGCGCCGCGGACAGGGAGATCGTGATCTCCTCGACCGACGGCACCCGCGGCGAGTGGATGTCGTAGACGCCAGGCCCGACACCGAGCGCGAACCCGGCCGCGTTCAGATCGTCGAGGACCTCCATGTGCGAGCGCGCCGCCTCGATCGAGGTGACATCGGCGTCCAGGCCCGCGATCGCCGAGATGACCTCACCGAACTCCGAGTAGCACAGGTGGGTGTGCACCTGGGTGGTGTCGGCGACGCCCGCGGTGGCGAGGCGGAACGAGTCCACCGACCACCGCAGGTAGGCAGGCTGTTCGGCCGCGCGCAGCGGCAGCAGCTCGCGCAGGGCGGGCTCGTCGACCTGGATGATCCGCGCGCCCTGGGCTTCCAGGTCGAGCGTCTCGTCCCGGATGGCGAGCGCGACTTGGCGGGCCGAGTCACCCAGCGGCTGATCGTCGCGGACGAACGACCACGCCAGGATGGTCACCGGGCCCGTGAGCATGCCCTTGACCGGCTTGGTGGTCAGCGACTGGGCGTATCCGATCCACGACAGTGTCATCGCCGCGGGCCGGGTGACATCGCCGAACAGGATCGGCGGACGCACGCAGCGGGTGCCGTAGGACTGCACCCAGCCCGCCTCGGTGACGGCGAAACCGTCGAGCAGTTCGGCGAAGTACTGCACCATGTCGTTGCGTTCGGGTTCACCGTGGACCAGCACGTCGAGACCGAGCTCTTCCTGCAGGGTGATCACGTCGGCGATCTCGGCCCGCATCCGCCGCACGTACTCGGCCTGGTCGATCTCGCCCTTGCGCAGCGCGGCACGGGCCAGCCGGATGGTCGAGGTCTGCGGGTAGGAGCCGATGGTGGTGGTCGGCAGCACCGGCAGGTCGAGGTGATCGCGCTGGCGGGCGCGACGCTCGTCGGCGGGGGAGCGGGTCAGGTCGTTCTCGTCGAGCGCGGCCAACCGGCCGCGGACCTGGTCGTTGTGCAGACGCGGATCGGTCCGGCGTGAGTCGGCGGCGGCGCGGGCCGCGGCCAGCTCGTCGGCGACCGCGTCGACGCCCGCGGTGAGTGCGGTGGCCAGGACGCGCACCTCGCCGACCTTCTCGGTGCCGAAGGCCAGCCACGAGCGCAGCCGCTCGTCCAGCCCGGTCTCGGGAGTCAGCGAATACGGCACGTGCAGCAGCGAGCACGAGCTCGACACGGCCACCGCGTCGGCGCTGCCGAGCAGGGTGCCCAGGGTGCCGAGGGCAGCGTCGAGGTCGGCGCGCCAGATATTGCGGCCGTCGACCACACCCGCCACCACCAGTTTGCGGGACAGGGTGGGCAACGCCGCGACCGCCGAGAGATCGGCGCCCGCGGTGACATCGAGGGCGACACCCTCGATCTCGGTGTCGGCCAGCACCGCCAGGGCGGCATCGGGGTGCCCGAAGTAGGTCGCGACCAGGATCGCGGGCCGGTTCTGCGCGGCCGACAACGCGCTGTAGGTCTGGCCGACCAGGGCGAGCTCCGCCTCGGTCAGGTCGGTGACCAGCACCGGCTCATCGATCTGTACCCACCGCGCGCCCGCGTCCGCCAGCCGGGCCAGCAGGTCGAGATACAGCGGCACCAGCTCGGGCAGCCGCTCCAGTGCGGCGCCGTCGACGGCTTTGGCCAGCTTCAGGAAGGTGATCGGACCGATCACCACCGGCCGTGCGGGGACCCCCAGCTCGATCGCCTCGTCGAGTTCGGTCAGCAGCTTGCCCGGATGCAGGGAAAAGGTGGTGGCCGCGTCGATTTCGGGCACCAGGTAGTGGTAGTTGGTGTCGAACCACTTGGTCATCTCCAGCGGAGCGATCGTGTCGGTGCCGCGCGCGGCCGCGAAATAGCGGTCGAGCGGATCGGCGATTCCGGCGACCCGCACTGGCAGTGCGCCCAGCAGTTCCGCGGTGTCGAGCATCTGGTCGTAGTAGGAGAAGGTGCCCACCGGCACCGAATCCAGTCCGGCCGCGGCGAGTTCGGTGAGCTGGGCGCGACGGAGCTGGCGGCCCACTGCGTGCAGGTGCGCGGCATCGGCGCGGCCCGCCCAGTAGGACTCGGTGGCGCGCTTGAGTTCCCGGTTCGGACCCACTCGCGGTAGGCCGAGAACCGTTGCGGTGAAGGGGGTATGCGAAACAGTCACGGAGATTCTCCAGTGTGGTGCGGGGAGAGCCGCCGCCTTTTCGCGGGCACACGCCACACGGCCGACAGAGTCGCGAAAGAACACGACAGGTCGGTATCGGTGGTCCGCGCGCCCGATCCACGAGGCGGTGGCCGCCGGATACGGCGTATCCGGCACAGTCGGCAGGTCTTCGGACTCGCGGGCACCGGTCGTGTGATCGACCGACCTACTGGCCGTCGCTTCCCAGGCGTGCAGCCCAGTGCTGATGACGGCGGTCGTTCCTGCTCACCGCTGCGGGACAGTCCCGGATTCTCACCGGGTTCCCTCTCACCCGGTGCGGAACATGATCCGCACCCGGGTTTCGACGCCTACGCGGGAGGTCGGGGCTCCGACTCTTCCACCGCGCACGCGAACCAGCTGCCTGCCCAGCATAGGCCCTCGGCGGGGCCATGGGTCACCGCCCCATCCGGTACACGGCCGTGACCTGCGGTTGCGCCCACGTTGTCCGTGCGCACCGCGCACCGCTGCGCACGGTGAGATGTGACGGCCCGATGAACGCAACTTCGCAGGTAGGCAGGTGTGCGGTGTGAAGATTGCTGCGAAGCCACCTTGCGTGTCCGGCCCCGGCTCGTGGCCGGGTACCGTAGGCCAATGTTCTCGAAAGTCTTGGTCGCAAATCGTGGTGAGATCGCTATCCGTGCCTTCCGCGCGGCCTACGAACTCGGCATCGGAACGGTCGCGGTGTTCCCGCACGAGGATCGCAATTCCGTCCATCGCCTGAAGGCTGCCGAGTCCTATCAGATCGGCGAAGAGGGTCATCCCGTTCGCGCGTACCTGTCGATCGAGGCGATCATCGAGGCGGCCAAGAGCGCCGGCGCCGACGCGATCTACCCCGGCTACGGCTTCCTGTCGGAGAACCCCGACCTCGCCGCGGCCTGTGCCGCCGAGGGCATCACCTTCATCGGCCCCACCGCCGAGATCCTGGAGATGGCGGGCAACAAGGCCACGGCCATCGCGGCGGCGAAGGCGGCCGGACTGCCGACGCTGAAGTCCAGCGAGCCCTCGGCTGATATCGACGAATTGCTCACCGCCTCGGCCGAACTCGAATACCCGATCTTCGTCAAGGCCGTCGCCGGTGGTGGTGGCCGTGGCATGCGCCGGGTCGCCGCGCCCGAGCAGCTGCGTGAGTCGATCGAGGCCGCGTCGCGCGAAGCGGAGTCGGCGTTCGGCGATCCGACGGTGTTCCTCGAGCAGGCGGTGGTGAACCCGCGCCACATCGAGGTACAGATCCTGGCCGACCAGCACGGCAACGTCATGCACCTGTTCGAGCGGGACTGTTCGCTGCAGCGTCGCCACCAGAAGGTGATCGAGCTCGCGCCCGCCCCGAACCTGTCACCGGAACTGCGCGAGCGCATCTGCGCCGACGCGGTGGCCTTCGCCCGCCAGATCGGCTACATCAACGCGGGCACCGTGGAGTTCCTCCTGGATGAGCGCGGCAACCACGTGTTCATCGAGATGAACCCGCGCATCCAGGTGGAGCACACGGTCACCGAGGAGATCACCGACGTCGACCTGGTGCAGTCGCAGCTGCGCATCGCGGCGGGCGAATCCCTCGCCGACCTGGGGCTGAGCCAGGAGACGGTGCAGATTCGCGGCGCCGCCCTGCAGTGCCGCATCACCACCGAGGACCCGGCCAACGGCTTCCGCCCCGACACCGGCCGCATCACCGCCTACCGCACCCCCGGCGGCGCGGGCATCCGCCTCGACGGCGGCGCGAATCTCGGCGCCGAGATCGGTGCCTACTTCGACTCGATGCTGGTGAAGCTCACCTGCCGTGGTCGTGACCTGCCCGCCGCCGCCGCGCGCGCCCGCCGGGCGCTGGCCGAATTCCGTATCCGCGGCGTGACGACCAACATCCCGTTCCTGCTGGCGGTGCTCGACGACCCCGATTTCCAGGCGGGCCGGGTCACCACCTCGTTCATCGACGAGCGCCCCGAACTGCTCACCTCGCGCGGCTCGGCCGACCGCGGCACCAAGATCCTGACCTATCTGGCCGACATCACCGTCAACAAGCCGAACGGCGACCGCCCGACCACGGTGTACCCCTACGACAAGCTGCCCGCTGTCGACCTCACGCTGCCGCCGCCGGACGGCTCGCGCCAGCGTCTGCTCACTCTCGGCCCGGAGGGTTTCGCGAAGGCCCTGCGCGAGCAGAGGGCACTCGGCGTCACCGACACGACCTTCCGTGACGCACACCAGTCGCTGCTGGCCACCCGCGTCCGCACCAACGGTCTGCTCGGTGTGGCGGGTCATGTCGCGCGGCTGACCCCCGAACTGCTCTCGATCGAAGCCTGGGGCGGCGCGACTTACGATGTGGCACTGCGGTTCCTGCACGAGGACCCGTGGGAGCGCCTGGCCGCGCTGCGCGAAGCCGTGCCGAACATCTGCTTGCAGATGCTGCTGCGCGGTCGCAACACCGTGGGCTACACGCCCTACCCCGAACAGGTCACGCGCGCTTTCGTTTCCGAGGCCGCCGCCACCGGTATCGACATCTTCCGCATCTTCGACGCGCTCAACAACGTCGACCAGATGCGCCCGGCGATCGACGCGGTCCGCGAAACCGGTACCGCCATAGCCGAAGTCGCGCTCAGCTACACCGGCGACCTGCTCGACCCGAACGAATCGCTCTACACCCTCGACTACTACCTGAAGCTGGCCGAACAGATCGTCGACGCGGGCGCGCACGTCCTCGCGATCAAGGACATGGCCGGTCTGCTGCGTGCCCCCGCCGCCGCGAAACTCGTGACCGCACTGCGCAGCAACTTCGATCTGCCGGTGCACGTGCACACCCACGACACTCCCGGCGGCCAGCTGGCCACCTATCTGGCGGCCTGGCAGGCCGGGGCCGACGCGGTCGACGGTGCGTCCGCGGCCATGGCGGGCACCACCTCACAGCCCGCGCTGTCGGCGATCGTGGCCGCCACCGCGCACACCGATCGCGACACCGGCCTGAACCTGCAGAACGTGTGCGATCTCGAGCCGTACTGGGAGGCGCTGCGCAAGGTCTACGCGCCGTTCGAGTCGGGTCTGCCCGCGCCGACCGGTCGGGTGTACACCCACGAGATCCCGGGTGGTCAGCTGTCGAACCTGCGTCAGCAGGCGATCGCGCTGGGTCTGGGCGACCGGTTCGAAGAGGTCGAGGCCAAGTACGCGGCCGCCGACCGGCTGCTGGGTCGCCTGATCAAGGTGACTCCGTCGTCGAAGGTCGTCGGTGATCTCGCGCTCGCCCTGGTCGGCACCGGTGTCGACATCGAGGACTTCGCCGCCGACCCGGGCCGGTACGACATCCCCGATTCGGTGATCGGCTTCCTGCGCGGTGAGCTCGGTACCCCGGCCGGTGGCTGGCCGGAGCCGTTCCGCAGCAAGGCGCTGGCCGGGCGCAACGAGCCCAAGCCCGAGACCCCGCTGAGCCCGGCGGATCAGAAGGCCCTCGACGGCTCGTCCGCCGAGCGTCGCGCCACGCTGAACCGGCTGCTGTTCCCCGGCCCGACCGCCGAGTTCAACGCCCACCGCGAGAAGTACGGCGACACCACCGGGCTGTCGGAGAACCAGTTCTTCTACGGCCTGCGCCGCGGCGAAGAGCACCGCGTGCAGCTGGAGAAGGGCGTCACCCTGCTCATCGGCCTCGAGGCGATCTCCGAGCCGGACGAGAAGGGCATGCGCACAGTCATGTGCATCATGAACGGGCAGTTGCGCCCGGTCGCGGTGCGTGACCGGTCCGTCGCCTCGGAGGTGCCCGCGGCGGAGAAGGCGGACAAGAACAACGCGGGCCACATCGCGGCACCGTTCGCCGGTGTGGTCACCCTGGCGGTGTCCGAGGGCGACGAGATCCACGCCGGCGACACGGTCGGCACCATCGAGGCGATGAAGATGGAAGCGGCCATCACCGCGCCGCGCGGTGGCGTGGTGGGCCGGATCGCGACCACCAAGGTGGCCCAGGTCGAGGGCGGCGACCTGCTGGTGGAACTGGTCGCACGCGAGTCGGAATGACACGCATCGTCGCGGGTGTGGCGGGCGGGCGGCGCTTGAAGGTGCCGCCCGCCGGTACCCGCCCTACCTCCGATCGGGTGCGTGAAGCGCTGTTCAGCGCGATCGACGCCCGCCTCGATCTGGACGGGACGCTGGTCCTGGACCTGTACGCGGGCTCGGGGGCGCTGGGGTTGGAAGCGCTGTCGCGCGGGGCGCAGCGGGCGCTGCTCGTGGAGTCCGATCGCAAGGCGGGCGAGGTGGTGCGCGCCAATATCGCCGAGCTCGGTCTGCCCGGTGCCGAACTGCGGCTCGGCAGTGTGTCCTCGGTGCTGAAACAATCCGCGCCGAGGGCCTACGACGTGGTGTTCTCGGATCCGCCCTACGACGTGAGCACCGAGGACGTGATCGCCGACCTCACCGCGCTGGCGAACAACGGCTGGCTCGCGCCGGAAGCGCTGGTGGTGGTGGAACGGTCGAGCCGCTCACCCGAGATCACCTGGCCCGCAGGCTATGTGGCGTTGAAGACCCGCAAATACGGGGAGACCAGAGTCGAGCTCGCCGAGTTCGGTGCTAGCGTCTGAGGTATGGCTGCAGCACTGTGCCCCGGCTCCTTCGACCCGGTCACCAACGGTCACCTCGACGTGTTCGCTCGCGCGGCCGCCCAGTTCGACGAGGTGATCGTCACCGTCAACGTGAACCCCAAGAAGCAGGGCATGTTCACCGTCGAGGAGCGCATGGAACTGCTGCGCGAATCCGTCGCCCACCTGCCGAACGTGCGCGTCGCCTCCTGGCAGGGCCTCACGGTGGACTTCGCCAAGCAGGAGGGGATCAGCGCGATCGTCAAGGGGCTGCGCGACGCGGGCGACTTCGGCTACGAGCTCCAGATGGCCCAGATGAACCACAAACTGGCCGGTGTGGACACCTTCTTCATCGCCACCAACCCGTCCCTGAGCTTCCTGTCCAGCTCGCTGGTCAAGGAAGTGGCGGCCTATGGCGGCGACGTGAGCGACATGCTCCCGCCGGCGGTCCACAAGCGCCTGCTGGACCGCCTGGCCGAACGTAAGGGCTAGGAAGTCGCGGGCAGGCGGAACAGTCCACGCAGGGCGAGGAATCGCATGCCGCCGACCGCGGCGGTGATGGCCAGGACCGTCAGTGCCTGCGTGATGTCACCCAGTCCGGGTGCCCAGAAATCCAGTCCGGCCAAACACGCGGTCGTGATCGCGAGTCCGATCAACGCGATCCCGCCGCCTTCCCACTGCGCCGTGAACCAGGTGACCCGGTCGGTGGCGTGGAACGTGAGCTGCCGGTGGAATTCGTTGGCGATGATCGTGCTGACCACCGATCCGGCCACATTGGCGACCAGTGGGCCGATGCCGTGCATCGCGAAGAACAGCAACACATACGCGATGTTGCTCGACCCGCCGACGAGGGCGAAGCGGAAGAGCTGGGGCAGCGCGCGGTCGCCGCGCAGGTAGGTGAGCGCGCCCTCGAACTGCGGGCGCAGCGCGGGTGCGACTTCACTCGGCGTCACCACGGGGAACGGACCGGTCCAGGGAGTGAACATGCCCGCGACGTGCGACACCGGACTCCTAGGAGTTTCCAGGAGGGTCATGTTCGACTCCGATCCCAAATGAACAGACGTCGAGGAGTACAACAGCGAAAAGGTTGCGGTGCTTCCCGGCGGACGGCGTTGTCGTGCTTACCGATGGTAGCCGAAGTGGAGGGCTGCACTCCACTTGATATCTGTGCGATCTTGGACACTGTCGCGACACACCGCGACGACATTCGGCACAGCCGCCCCGGACAGGCACACTGGGCGTCGGCGGTAGTGGTTTCGCCGTGAGTCCGCAGGAGGGTAGTGAGCATGTATCGCGTATTCGAAGCACTCGACGAACTGGTCGCCATCGTCGAAGAGGCGCGTGGCATCCCGCCGACCCGCAGTTGCATCGTGCCGCGCGGCGATGTTCTCGAGCTGCTCGACGACGTCCGCGACGCGCTACCCGGTGAACTCGACGACGCCCAGGACGTGCTCGATCATCGCGACAAGATCGTCGGCGACGCCCGTTCCGGCGCCGAAACGACGGTCACCACGGCCAACGAGCAGGCACGCACCACCATCGACAAGGCGCGCGCCGAGGCCGATCGCATCCTCGCCGACGCCAAGGACCACGCCGACCGGATGGTCGCCGAGGCCACCGCCCACGCCGACCGCCTGGTGACGTCGGCCCAGGCCGAGGCCGATCAGGTCGTCGCCGACGGCAATGCCGAGTACGACGAGCTCACCGGTCGCGCTCAGATCGACGCCGACCGGGCCATCGAAGCGGGCAAGGCCTCCTATGAACGTTCGGTCGCTGACGGGAAGGCCGAGCAGGCCCGCCTCGTCGCGCAGACCGAGGTCGTCCGGGTCGCGCACGCCGAATCCGCCCGTCTGATCGACGAGGCCCAGGCCGAGTCCGACCGGGTGCGCACCGAATGTGACGACTACGTCGACGAGCAGATGGCCGATTTCGGCAACAGGCTCGCATCCATGGAAGAGACGCTCAACACCACCCGGCGCTCGATCACCCGCGGACGCCAGCAGATGCGCGGCGCACCGGCCGCCGAATACCCGGAATACGCTGCCGAGCACCGGCGCTGACCGGCCCTGGCGCCCAGCGCGCGTTTTGAGTTCCGGCGGGGTCCTGCCGTACTGTGGAGTGGTTGCCCATTATCCCCTCAACGGTAAGTGAGTCCGTGATGTCCGCCGGTTCCGGTTCGTCCGCGCGTCCACGCAAGACCAGTGGTCCTGTGTCGGAGGCGGGCTTTGTGCTGGATGTCCGCAATCTCGGCCGTCGGCCGGGAACCATGCGGGAGCTGCGTCGCACGGTCACCGACCACGAGCGGCTGGGTCTCGACCTGATCGCCATCCCGGCCGATGCCGAGGTGGAACTCGATCTGCAATTGCAGGCGGTCTCGGAGGGTGTGCTGGTCACCGGCACGGCGTCCGGGCCGACGGCCGGGGAGTGCTCGCGCTGCCTCGAACCGTTCGAGGACCAGGTGGAGATTCGTCTGACGGAGTTGTTCGCGTATCCGGACAGCACCACTGAGCAGACGACCGAGGATGCCGAGGTCTACCGCATGGAAGACGACCTCGTCGACCTCGAGCCGGTGATCCTCGACGCCATCGGGCTGGAGCTTCCGCTGCAGCCGCTGTGCTCGCCGGACTGCGCGGGCCTGTGCCCCGAGTGCGGTGTGCGGATGGCGATTGCGGGTCCTGATCATGGGCATGAGATACTGGACCCTCGCTGGGCGAAGTTGGCGAATTTTGCCACTGACGAGCCCGGTACCGGCGACCCCGCCTGAGGGTTCCACCACCAAGACCAAACCGTTGCCGCGGCATCTGATGCCGGTGTAGTCAGCGAAAACCAAGAGGAGAAGTAGCCGTGGCTGTTCCCAAGCGTCGGATGTCGCGTTCCAACACCCGGTCGCGGCGCAGCCAGTGGAAGGCCACCGCGCCGACCCTGGTCACCTGCCCGAACCGCGCGTGTGGTGAGAAGACCCTCCCGCACATCGCGTGCCCGTCCTGCGGCACCTACAAGGGCCGCCAGGTCACCTCTGCAGTCTGATCGTTGTAGATCATTCCTAGCAACGTGACAGCCAGTAAAGACAATGTGGGCGCGGCGGATCACGCCAGCCTGCTCACCGCCCTCGGTGTCGACGTACGACCGGAGCTTCTGCGCCTAGCGCTGACGCACCGGTCGTACGCGTACGAGAACGGCGGTTTGCCGACCAACGAGCGCCTGGAATTCCTCGGCGACTCGGTACTCGGCCTCAGCATCACCGAGCGCCTGTATACCGAGCATCCGGAGAAGTCCGAGGGTGAACTCGCGAAACTGCGCGCCAGCGTGGTGAACATGCACGCGCTCGCCGAGGTGGCGCGTGGTCTGGGCGACGGCGGACTCGGTCAGTACCTGCTGCTCGGCAAGGGCGAGGAGCTCACCGGCGGTCGCGACAAGCCGAGCATCCTCGCCGACGGCATGGAATCGCTGCTCGGTGCGGTGCACCTCGAGCACGGCATCGAAACCGCGCGCGGTGTGGTGCTGCGGCTGTTCGCCGACCTGCTCGAGCGCGGCCCCCGCATGGGCGCCGGCCTCGACTGGAAGACCAGCCTGCAGGAGCTCACCGCCGAACGCGGTCTCGGCGTGCCCGCCTACGAGATCACCTCCACCGGACCGGACCACAACAAGGAGTTCACCGCCACCACGGTGATCGCCGGTGTTCCGTACGGTTCAGGCGTGGGTCGCTCCAAGAAGGAAGCCGAGCAGAAGGCCGCCGGTACCGCGTACAAGGCGCTGACCGCCGAATCCGCAGACAAAGCCTGAGCCGTGCCCGAACTGCCCGAGGTCGAGGTTGTTCGTCGCGGTCTCGCCGAGCACGCCGTCGGTAGGGCCATCGATACCGTCACCGTCACCCACCCGCGAGCCGTGCGCAGGCACATCGCGGGTGGTGCCGATCTGGCGGCGAGGCTCACCGGGTTGCGGATCGACTCCGCGCAGCGCCGCGGGAAGTATCTGTGGCTCACCTTCGACGAGCCCGATACCGCACTGGTGGTGCATCTGGGCATGAGCGGTCAGATGCTGGTGCAGCCCGCCGACGCTCCCGTCGAGAAGCACGCGCACATCCGGGCCGTGCTCGGTGACGGCGCCGAATTGCGCTTCGTCGATCAGCGCACCTTCGGCGGCTGGGCGCTGGCCGACCTCGTCGAGGTGAACGGGACCGTGGTGCCCGATTCCGTGGCCCATATCGCGCGCGATCCGCTCGACCCACTGTTCGATCGCGAGGCCGTGGTCGCGGCCATCCGCGCCAAGAACACCGAGATCAAACGCGTGCTGCTCGACCAGACGGTGATCTCGGGTATCGGCAATATCTACGCCGACGAAGCACTGTGGCGGGCCGGATTGCACGGCACCCGCGTGGCCGCCGAACTCACCCGGCCGGTCGTGCGTACCCTGCTCGACGGAGTCAGCGCGGTCATGACCGAAGCGCTGGCCGTCGGTGGCACCTCCTTCGACGCCCTGTACGTGAATGTGAACGGCGAATCCGGCTATTTTTCCCGGTCACTGGCCGCTTACGGGCGCGAGGACGAACCGTGCGATCGGTGTGCGACGCTGCTGGTGCGGGAACAGTTCATGAATCGGTCGTCGTTTTCCTGTCCGAAGTGTCAACGGAAGCCGCGCCGCCGCTGATCCGGGCACGCTAACGTTTCCTCTGACAGGTCGTGACAGACCGGGTCCGTGCAGGGAGGACGTTATGCGCAAGCTGACCTATTTCGTGGCATCGACAATCGACGGTTTCATCGCCGCCGAGGACGGAACGCTGGACTTCTTCCCGGTAGGCGGTGATCACGGGCCCGCGATCATCTCGCAGTACCCGGAAACCCTGCCCACCAAGGTGCGCGAGGCGCGCGGAATCGCGGCGGGCAACATCTACTTCGACACCGTGATCATGGGCCGCAAGACCCACGACTTCGGGGTACGCACCGGCACCGCCAGCCCGTACGAACACCTGCGCCAGTACGTGGTGTCCACGACGCTGCCCGAATCGCCCGCGCCCGGGGTGGAATTGATCGCCGAGGATCCGATCGCCGCGGTGCGTGAGCTCAAACGCGAAGACGGACTGGGCATCTGGCTCTGCGGTGGCGGTGAACTGGCGCAGGCGCTGCTGCCCGAGATCGACCAGGTGTTCCTGAAGCTGCACCCGGTGGTGCTCGGCACCGGCAGGCCGCTGTTCGGCGGCGGGGCGAAACTGCCCGCGCCGGAGAAGTTCCGGGTGATCACCAGCCGGGTGTACGCCGACGGCGTCGCGTTCCTCAAGTACGGCCGGATCAAGTAGTCGCGATGACATCGGCGGCGAGTCCGGGTCCGGTGGCGGCACTGCGCGAGGTCGGGTTCTGGCTCGAACGCGGTCGTGCCGAAACGCACCGGGTGAAGGCTTACCGCCGTGCCGCCGATGTCGTCGCCGGGCTCGCCGACGACGAGGTGGCGACGCGCGCCCGCGAACACAGCTGGCGTGAGCTCGCCGGGATCGGGCCCAAGACGGCCGCCATCATCGAAGCGGCCTGTGCCGGTGAGGTTCCCGGCTATCTTGCCGAGCTCCGCGCACAGGCGAAGCCGATCGCGCCCGCGGGCGAGGAGCTGCGCGCGGCGCTGCGCGGTGATCTGCACACCCACTCGGACTGGTCCGACGGGGGCAGCCCGATCGCCGAGATGATGGGCGTCGCGGCCGCGCTCGGCCACGAATACTGCGCGCTGACAGACCATTCGCCGCGTCTCAAGGTCGCCAACGGGCTGTCCGCCGACCGGCTGCTGCGCCAGCTCGACGTGATGGCCGAACTCAACGAGCAGATGGCGCCGTTTCGCGTCCTCACCGGTATCGAGGTCGACATCCTCGACGACGGCACCCTCGACCAGCGGCCAGATCTCCTCGAACGCCTGGATGTCGTTGTCGCCAGCGTGCACTGGCACCTGCGCGACGACAGCGACACGATGACCAAGCGCATGGTCTACGCCGTCGCGAACCCTCACGTCGATATCCTGGGTCACTGCACGGGCCGTCTCGTGGAAGGGGCGCGCGGCACCCGGCCGGAGTCGTCGTTCGACGCCGAACTCGTCTTCGAAGCCTGCCGTCGTTACGGCACCGCCGTCGAGATCAACAGCCGCCCCGAACGCCGTGATCCACCCGGGCGTTTGATCGAGCTGGCCGTCGAGATGGACTGCCTGTTCTCCATCGACACCGACGCGCACGCGCCGGGCCAGCTGGCGTGGCAGGGGTACGGATGCGAGCGGGCGCTGGCGCACGGTGTGACGGCTGAAAAGGTGATCGACACCTGGCCGGTCGAGCAGTTGCTCGCCTGGTGTTCGGAATCGAATGGGTGAAGTCTTGCCCAACAACTGATTTCGATCTCTGATCCGCCGAATCCCGCCTGGTACACATCAACTCGCTGATCGACATGGTTTAGTGGGGGATTTGATGGACATTCCGGTGGAGCTCGTACTTTCCGCGGTCGGCCTCGTGGTGGCCTCGGCGGCGTTCGTTCGCGAATTTGTCCTGGTCGGGCGGCGTCGGCTGGGATACCGCGTCCAGATGGACACGCCGGTGACAGGCGAGACGGACACCGCGTCGCTGGTCGGCGCCCTGGCGAATCTGAGCACCCCGGAAGCCGGTGGGCCACAGCTGGACCTGTCCAAGCTGTCGGTCGTGCTGGTCCGCGTCGAGAACAACGGCACGCTCGCCATCGACCCCGACGACTACACGATGAGTGGAGCCGATCCGCGGGTCGGGCTGCATGTCACGTTCCCTGGTCGTGAGGTCATCGGTTTGGCGGTGACCGAGCTGGACGGGCCGCTCTCCGACAATCTCGGCCCCGCATCGGGTATCGGCAAACGGGCCAGAGGCGAGGGCGAGAACTTCGCCGGCATCATCGATCTGCCGAAGGTGCAGCTCGAACGACGCCAGCACTACAAGATTCTCGCGGTGCTCAAGCGGGTGCACGGTGACGGGGAGCCGGTGGAACCGGCCCTGACCGGGCGGGTCAAGCGAGGCAAGGTCGTCGAGACCACGAGTCACTCCGGCCCGTCGAAGAAACTGATGGCGCTGTCGGGCTTCCTGGTCGCGCTGATCGCGGTGCAAGCGGTCCTCGCTCTGCAACCGGACCCGCCACCGCGTGACTGCGCGGAGGGTGCCCTCACGCTGGTCGGTTCCACCGCGATGGCGCCGATGATTCGCACGGCCGCGCAGAACTATGCAAAGACCTGCACCGGAGCGAAATTCACCTTCGACTTCGCGGGAACCTCCGACGGGCTCGTCGAGCTGGTCCAGACCGGCCCGACGCAGGAGATGCTCGCGATCAGTGACGGTCCAAAGGGCAACGGCTTCGACAAACTGATCGAGTATCAATTGGCTCTCAGTTCCTTCTCGATCGTGACCCACCCGGGTGTCGACCTGCCGAATCTCACGACGCAGCAGGTCCGTGATCTGTACCGGGGAAACATCAAGAACTGGAACCAGATCGGTGGGCCCGATCAGCCGGTGGTGCTGATCGACCGGGAGGCGGGTTCCGGCACCCGAACGGCGCTCGAGAACCGGTTGCTCGAAGGTAACCGTAAGGTGTTCCCGTTCATCCCGTGCGCCGGAAGGCCATCGGAGGGCGAACAATGCGAGGTCAAGACCACCGAGGGGGTGGCATCGTTCGTCGCCCGTACCCCGGGCGCGGTGGGTTACATGGAGACTTCGGCGGTCAGCGGTGAGGTGAAACTCGTCGCGCTGGACGGGGTCAACGCGTCGGAGGACACCATGAAGATGCGGACGTACCCGCTCACGGTGGTGGAGTACGCCGATACACATGGACAGGTGGCCGGTGATTCGCTAGCGGCTCAGTTCATCGACTACCTGATGCACGGTCAAGGCAGGGCCACTATTCGGGAGTTCGGCAATATTCCGTGCCTGGATTCGGTTGGACAGGCAATCTGTACGCCGTAGACCGCCTCTGACCGCGTAATCTCCTGCCGTGGTAGGTAATCGATATAGAACATTTCCAGCAACACGCTGGTTTACTCTGCGGTAGCGGGGTACGTTCCTTGACGGCCCCTCTGTTCAGGCGGGCACCCGAAACGGTGCGTATTGCGTCTGGCCAGGCCAACCATGCCCCATGGACGGCGGTGAAGCTCTCGTCTCCACCTCCGCCGAGGCGGCCATCTCTTGTTCGCGCAAGTGTTGCTAGGTTGCGTCCCTGGAAGGAAGGTCATGAGTACAGACACGTCGGCAATGTCGCCGACCGGTTTGTCCGCGTCCGATCTCTACTCGATCGATCACCACGGTGGTCCCCTGCGGATCGCGATGGTTGTTCCACCGTATTTCGATGTTCCACCCAAGGCCTACGGCGGCGTCGAGGCCGTCGTCGCCGATCTGGTCGACTCCCTGTGTGAGCGTGGCCATCACGTCACCCTGTTCGGTGCGGGTGTCGACGGTACCAAAGCGGATTTCGTTCCGCTGTGGGACCGGATCCAGCCCGAACGGCTGGGCGATCCGTTCCCGGAAATCGTGCACGCGCTGCGGGTGCGCCGCGCCATCGAGCGGCTGGCCGATACCGAAGGCATCGACCTGGTCCACGACCACACGTTCGCGGGCCCGCTGAACGCGCCCGCCTACGCCAATCTCGGGTTGCCGACGGTGGTCACCGTGCACGGCCCGGTGCAGGACGACTGCTACCGCTACTACAAGGAACTGGGCCAGGAGTGCTCGCTCGTCGCGATCAGCGACCGTCAGCGCGCGCTGGCGCCCGATCTGCCATGGGCGGGCCGGGTCCACAACGCGCTGTGTCCCGATCAGTGGCCGTACGAGACCGAGAAGCAGGACTACGCACTGTTTCTCGGCCGGTTCAGCGACGACAAGGGCCCGCATCTGGCGCTCGACGCCGCCCACGCCGTCGGCATGCCGCTGATCCTGGCGGGCAAGTGCAGTGAGCCGCCGGAGAAGGCCTACTTCGAGGAGTTCGTGCGGCCGCGGATGACCGATCAGGATCAGATGTTCGGTCTCGCCGACGCGGCCGCCAAGCGTAAGCTGCTCTCCGGAGCTAAGTGTCTGCTGTTCCCCATTCGATGGGAGGAGCCGTTCGGCATGGTGATGATCGAGGCGATGATCTGCGGTACGCCCGTGGTCGCGTTGCGTGGCGGTGCGGTGAGCGAAGTGGTGGTCGACGGGGTCACCGGGCGGATCTGTGACGATCCGGCCGAGCTGCCCGCGGCCATCGCCGAAGTTCAGACCTACGATCCGGCGGTCTGCCGCAAGCACGTGGTGGACAACTTCAGCGCCGACACCCTCGGCCGCGGCTACGAACAGGTGTACCGGGATCTGCTCGCCCGCACCACGATCGGGTACGACACCGCGTATGCGATGCCGATGCCCGTCGGGGTAGCGGCCAACGGGCGCGCATGAGCACCGACAGCGCCTCGGCGCCGAGCCCCCTCAACGCGGGGGAACCCGCGGGGCTCGGTGGCGGCGGCGGCAACATCACCCTGGTCGAAGGCGGCACGTTCTGCCTGTCCGACCGGCTCGGCGATATCGAGCCGGGTAAGCCGCAGGGCCTGTTCTTTCGTGACGCCAGGGTGATTTCGCGCTGGGAGCTGATGATCGACGGCAAACGGCCCGAGGCGCTGTCGGTGTTGAGCCCGGAGGCCTTCGCGGCGCGGTTCGTGCTGCGCAGGCCGCCGCAACAGGGTCGGGCCGACAGCACCCTGCTCGTGGTGCGCGATCGGCTCGTCGCCGAGGGCATGCACGAGCTGATCACGCTGGAGAACATGAGCCGTGAGGCGACAGCGGTGGTGCTCGAACTGCACGTCGACGCCGATTTCGTCGACCTGTTCGCGGTGAAGGAAGGCCGGACCCACGGGCGCCGGGCGGAGATGACCACCACCGACGGTGAACTGCTGCTGCACGATCGCGCCGATCTGTCACGTGGGCTCGCGCTCACCTCGACCGTCGAGCCGATGGTGTTGCCCGGCACCATGATCTGGCGGGTCGTGGTCCCCGCGGGCGGGCGCTGGCAGACCGAGATCACCGCCCAGCCGGCGGGTGCCGCGCAACGCCCGCAGACCGCGGGGACGCCGGGCGAGCGATATCGGGCCAGCGAGCCCGTGCGCAAGATCCAGGCCTGGCGAGCCACCGCCACCGATATCTCCGCGGATTCGGGCCTGCTCAACCAGATCCTGCGGCGCACCGAAAGCGATCTGGGCGCCTTGCAGATCCACACCGATTCGGGCACCAACCGGCCCTTCGTGGCGGCGGGCGCGCCGTGGTTCATGACGTTGTTCGGCCGGGACTCCCTGCTCACGGCGTGGATGTCGCTGCCACTGGAAACCGATCTGGCACTGGGCACTTTGCAGCAGCTGGCCGAATTGCAAGGGCAGACGATCGACCCGCTCGTCGAGGAGGAGCCGGGCCGGATCATGCACGAGATGCGGCGCGGGCCCTCGGTCGGGCAGGTGCTGGGCGGGCAGATCTATTACGGAACCGTCGACGCCACACCGCTTTTCGTGATGCTGCTCGCCGAATGTCTGCGATGGGGCGCGGATCCGGCGTCGATCGCCACCCTGCTGCCCGCGGCCGACGCCGCGATCAGCTGGATCACCGATTTCGGTGACCGCGACGACGACGGTTTCGTCGAATACGTGCGCGCCACCGATCGCGGCCTGATCAATCAGGGCTGGAAGGACAGTTTCGACGGAATCAACGACGCCGCGGGACATATCGCCGAGGCCCCGATCGCGCTGGCCGAGGTCCAGGGATATGTGTACGCGGCGTTCCTGGCCCGTGCGGAGCTCGCCGACCAGTTCGACGACCCCGAGCTGGCCGTGCGAATGCGGGAACGGGCCGACGAGTTGCGAACCAAGTTCGCCGAACAGTTCTGGCTACCCCATTACGGGTGGTACGCGGTGGCCTTGGACGGACGCAAACGCCAGGTCGACGCGTTGACCAGCAATGCGGCGCACTGTCTGTGGTCGGGCATCGCGACCGACGAGCACGCCGAGATCCTGATCCGGAATCTGTCCCGGGCGGAGATGGATTCGGGCTTCGGGCTGCGGACGCTGGCTTCCGATATGGGCGCCTACAACCCGATGAGTTATCACTGCGGGTCGATCTGGCCGCACGACACGGCGATCGCTGTCGCCGGGTTGATGCGATACCAGCATGTGCCGGGCGCGGTGGAACTGGCGACGAAGCTGTCGGGTGGTCTGCTCGATGCCGCCGCGGCGTTCGACGGCCGGTTGCCCGAGCTGTTCTGTGGTTTCCCGCGGGCGAGATTCGCCGCGCCCGTGCCGTATCCGACGTCGTGTTCGCCCCAGGCCTGGGCCAGTGCGGCGCCGTTGCTGCTGGTTCGGTCGTTCCTCGGGCTCGATCCCGATGTGCCGGCCAGGACGTTGACGCTGCGGCCGCAGATTCCCCCGGCCTGGGGGTGCGTGCGGATGTCGGAGTTCCGGCTCGGCGACGGGGTGACGGTGGATCTCGAGGTGTGCGGCTCGGCGGTGACCGTGACGGGCCTGCCCGAGGGCTGGGCGCTGATCACCGACGAGGAGTAGATCGCAGAATCGGGGCCGCGACCAGCGATGGTTGCGGCCCCGATTGCTGTGCTTCAGCCTTCGAACGGGTAGCGGGCGTCGAGATCGAGGTTGAGTTCGACGACGTTCACCCGTGGCTCCCCGAGGAATCCGAGCGTGCGCCCGTCGGTGTGCGCGGCGAGTAGTTCGCGCACCTGGGTGGCGGTGATGCCGCGTGCTGTGGCCACCCGATCGACCTGGATGGTCGCGTATTCGGGGGAGATGTGGGGGTCGAGACCGCTGCCGCTCGCGGTGACCGCGTCGGCGGGGACCGTGGCCTCGGCCGGCGCGTCACCGAGGATCGGGATGATCCGGCCGACGGCGTAGTCCTCGCCCGCCTGCGCACACTCCACGGCGACGCCGCGGAACGTGGTCAGGAACGGTCGCGCGGGGCAGAGTTCGTTGACGCTGACCACCTGCACCGGCCGCGACACGTCGCCGTCGGCATCACGCGGCCCGATCACCGAGAGCGCCGCGCCCACACCGTCTTTCGTGCAGAACTGCCGGGCGCCGTCGACCCCCTCACGGTCGCCGACCTCCTTCGAACGGGCGCACACGGTGGTGAGCAGGCTGGTGCGGTCGGCGGTGTCGACGATGTCCTCCGGGCCGAGATTGCTCGCGGCGGTGGACAGCGGGTCGTAGCCGTCGCCCGCGGCCGACGGGCGGCTCTGGAAGTACTGCGCCATGGCCTTGCCGTCGGCGCCGGCGAACGACTGCCCGATCAGGCTGGAGCCCACCAGCTTTCCGTCCCGCTCGATGAGCGAGCCGTCGGCCTTGTCGTCGAGTCCGGGCAGCTGAGCGACCGCGAAAACCGCCACGGGATAGATGATTCCGGTGATCGCGGTCAGCACGAGCAGGGCGCGCAGGGCGGCCAGGTGCTGGCGGATCCAGGTTGACATACGCATTTCAGGACATCCCGGGGAGGAGTTGGACGAACAGATCGATGACCTTGATGCCGAGGAACGGCGCGATGATGCCGCCGAGGCCGTAGATCGTCAGGTTGCGGCTCAACAGCTTCGAGGCGTTGCTCGGCCGATAGTCGACACCGCGCAGCGCGAGCGGGATGAGCGCCACGATGATGATCGCGTTGAAGATGACCGCGGACAGGATCGCCGACTGTGGGCTGGCCAGGCGCATGATGTTGAGTGCGTCCAGACCGGGGAACAGTGCCACGAACAGCGCGGGAATGATCGCGAAGTACTTGGCGATGTCGTTGGCGATCGAGAACGTCGTGAGCGCGCCACGGGTGATCAGCAACTGCTTGCCGATCTCCACGATCTCGATCAGCTTGGTCGGATCCGAGTCGAGATCGACCATATTGCCCGCCTCTTTGGCGGCCGAGGTGCCGGTGTTCATCGCCACGCCCACGTCGGCCTGAGCCAGGGCGGGAGCGTCGTTGGTGCCGTCACCGGTCATCGCGACCAGGCGGCCGCCGTCCTGTTCGGACTTGATCAGCGCGAGCTTGTCCTCCGGCGTCGCCTCGGCGAGGAAGTCGTCCACGCCCGCTTCGTCGGCGATCGCCTTGGCTGTCAACGGGTTGTCGCCGGTGATCATGACCGTCCGGATGCCCATGCGGCGCATCTCGTCGAAACGTTCCCGCATGCCCTGCTTGACAACATCTTTGAGATGGATGACGCCGAGCAGACGCGGTGTTGCGTCGCGGACTTCGCCGACCATCAGCGGGGTGCCGCCGGAGGCGGAGATGCCGTCGACGATCGCCGAAGCCTCGGCCGGGATCGAACCACCCTGGGCGCGAACCCATTCGGTGACCGCACCCGCTGCCCCCTTGCGCAGCTGGTGCCCGTCGGCCAGGTCGACGCCCGACATGCGGGTCTGCGCGGTGAACTCGACCCAGGTGGCCCCGGGCAGTTCACCCGCGCTGCGCTCGCGCTTGTTGAACACCTCCTTGGCGAACACGACGATCGAGCGCCCCTCCGGCGTCTCGTCGGCGAGGCTGGACAGCTGTGCCGCGTCGGCCAGGTCGTCGTCGAGAACGCCGGGTACCGGGATGAACGCGGCTGCCTGGCGGTTGCCGAGGGTGATCGTTCCGGTCTTGTCCAGCAGCAGTGTGTTCACATCCCCCGCGGCTTCCACCGCACGACCGGACATGGCCAGCACATTGCGCTGCACGAGGCGGTCCATGCCCGCGATGCCGATGGCAGAGAGCAGCGCGCCGATGGTGGTGGGGATGAGGCAGACCAGCAGCGAGACCATCACGATGCCGGTGATGCCGTGCGCGTCCAGCGCCGAGGTGTCCGGCACGCCGGGGTTGTTCGACTTGGCGAAGACGGCCAGCGGCTGCAGGGTGGTCACCGCGAACACGAAGATGATCGTGAGCGCGGCCAGCAGGATGTTGAGCGCGATCTCGTTCGGGGTCTTCTGCCTGCTCGCACCCTCGACGAGGGCGATCATCTTGTCGATGAAGCTGGCGCCGGGTTCCTGGGTGATCCGCACGACGATCCGGTCCGAGAGCACCGTGGTGCCGCCGGTGACGGCCGAGCGGTCGCCGCCGGATTCCCGGATCACGGGCGCGGATTCACCGGTGATGGCCGATTCGTCCACCGAGGCGATGCCTTCGACGACGTCACCGTCGCCGGGGATGATCTGGCCCGCTTCGACGACGACGTAGTCGCCGCGTCGCAGTTCGGGAGCCGCGAGGCGTTCCTCGACGACGCGCCCACCCGGTGTCCAGTCGGCCAGGCGGCGGGCGATGGTGTCGGTCTTGGCTTTGCGCAGCGAGTCGGCCTGCGCCTTGCCGCGCCCCTCCGCGACGGCTTCGGCCAGATTCGCGAAAACGACGGTGAGCCAGAGCCAGACGACGATCGCCCAGGCGAAGAAGCTCGGGTCGGCGATGGCGAGGACGGTCGACCACACGGCGCCGATCTCGACGATCAGCATCACCGGGTTCTTCCACAGCGTGCGCGGATCGAGTTTGCGCACGGCGTCGGGAAGGGAGGTGAGCAGCAACTTCGGGTCGAGGACGCCGCGTTGTACGCCCTTGGTGCGGTGTTCGGGCCGCGGTGCGGATTCTAGTGTGGGAGTGGTCATTTCAGTGAATTCCTTCGGCGAGCGGCCCGAGCGCGAGAGCGGGCAGGAAGGTGAGCGCGACCAGGATCACCGTCACGCCGACGACCATGCCGACGAACTGCGGCCGGTGCGTCGGCAGCGTGCCGATCGACGCGGGGGTGGTGCCCTGCTGGGCCAGCGAACCCGCGAGTGCCAGCACGATGATGATCGGCAGGAATCGGCCGAACAGCATCGCGAGGCCGAGTGCGGTGTTGTACCACTCGGTGTTGCCGGTGAGACCGGCGAAGGCGGAACCGTTGTTGTTGGCCGCGGAGGTGAAGGCGTACAACACCTCCGACATGCCGTGTGGCCCGCCGTTGAGCATGCTCGCTCGTTGTCCCGGCAAGGCCATGGCCACCGCCGTGCCGACCAGGACGATCAGCGGACTCACCAGGAAATACGTTGCCGCCAGCTTGATCTCGCGCGGGGTGATCTTCTTGCCCAGGTATTCCGGGGTACGTCCGACCATCAGGCCCGCGACGAACACCGTGATCACGGCGAGGATCAACATGCCGTAGAGACCGGACCCGACACCGCCGGGCGCGACCTCGCCCAGCTGCATGTTGAACATCGTCATCATGCCGCCGAGGCTGGTGTAGGAATCGTGGAACGAGTTCACCGCGCCGGTCGAGGTGAGGGTGGTCGCACCGGCGAAGGTGGCCGAATCGGCGACGCCGAAACGGGTTTCCACGCCTTCCATGGAGGCGCCGATCGCGGTCGGCACCGTGCCGTGGTGCTGGAGCTGGAACAGGTTGGTCAGCGAGATGCTGGCCAGGGCGATCGTGCCCATCACCGCCACGATCGCGTAGCCCTGCTTGGTGGAACCGACCATCCGGCCGAAGGTGCGCGGCAGCGAGAACGCGATCACCATCAGCAGGAAGATCTCGAGGAAGTTCGTCCAGGTGCTCGGGTTCTCGAACGGGTGCGCGGAGTTCGCGTTGTAGAAGCCGCCGCCGTTGGTGCCGAGTTCCTTGATGACCTCCTGGCTGGCCACCGGACCGCCGGTGATGGTCTGTTCGGCGCCGCCGATGGTCTGCGCGACCTGATCGTGGAGGTGGAAGTTCTGGATGACGCCGCCCGCGACCAGCACGATCGCGAACACGAACGCCAGCGGAAGCAGAATGCGCAGGGTGCCGCGCACCAGGTCGACCCAGAAGTTGCCGAGGTCGCCGGTGTGGCGACGGGCGAAGCCACGCACCAGCGCCACCGCCACCGCCATGCCGACGGCCGCGGAGACGAAGTTCTGCACCGCGAGACCGGCCATCTGCACCAGGTGACCCTGGGTGGACTCACCGGAATAGTTCTGCCAGTTGGTGTTGGTGACGAAGCTGACCGCGGTGTTCCACGCGAGCGCGGGGGTCATCTCGGTGCCGGGATCGTCGAGGTGCAGCGGCAGCGCGCCCTGCACCAGCTGGAAGAAGAACAGGAACAGCACGCTGACCGCCGAGAACGCCAGCACGCTGCGGGCATAGACGGGCCACGTCTGCTCGACCTCGGGCTTCGCGCCGATGGCGCGGAAGATCAGCCGCTCGGCGCGGGAGTACTTGTCGCTGCTGTAGACCCGGTACATGTAGTCGCCCAGCGGCACATGGACCAGGGCGAGCGCGAGAACCAGGGCCGCCACGAAGACGATCCCCGCAGTAGTCGTGTTCACCTAGAACCTCTCGGGGAAGAGCAGCGCCGCGACCATGAAGACGGCGACTCCGGCAGCCAGAGCGAGACCGGCAAGGTTCGCGATCACAGCTTCTCCACCCCTCGCTGGATCAAGCCCAGCAGCGCGAAGATCGCCACGGTGAGCACCGTGAACACCACGACAGACATTTCCAACCTCCTTGCGCTCCGAGGTGGAGCACCTAGGTGAGTGAAACGCCGGATCGCGGCTCGGCGTGGCTTCCTTACGACTCCTTAGCGCCTCGGGGCCCGGCCTTTGCGCAACGTTGACGCTGCCGATGGGTGTGAGGATGCCGTCAAAGCAGGCGCGATAGCTGTCAACACACCGTAAAGATCGAGATCACGCGCCTGTTCGGGCGGTAGAAAGTGGGCACCGGTCGGCGAATGGCGCCGGCGGTCCCTGGTGCACGGAAAGTGAGATCGCGGTGTCGGTAGTGACCCTTGCGGTGATTTTCGGTTTTGCCGGATCGCTGCTGTTGATCCGGATACTCGGTCGGCTGAACACCTCGCACGCACCGATGGTGAGCGTCGGTGTGTTGCCGGTGCGCACGTCGGCTCCGGCGCGTCGACACGCGATGATGGACCGGTGAAACGCGGACAACTGCGCATCTACCTCGGTGCGGCGCCGGGCGTGGGCAAGACCTACGCCATGCTCGGCGAAGCGCATCGGCGGTCCGAACGTGGCCGTGATGTGGTGGCGGCCGTCGTGGAGACGCACGGGCGTAAGAAGACCGCCGAACTTCTGGACGGCATCGAGCAGATTCCGACCAAGACGGTCTCCTATCGCGGGACCGAGTTGCCCGAACTCGATGTCGATGCGGTACTCACGCGCAAGCCCGCGGTGGTGCTGGTCGACGAACTGGCGCATACGAACGCACCGGGCAGCGTGCACGAGAAGCGTTGGCAGGACGTGGAGCAACTCCTGGCCGCGGGTATCGACGTGATCTCCACGGTGAACGTGCAGCACCTCGAGAGCCTCAACGATGTGGTCCAGCAGATCACCGGGATCGAGCAGCGGGAGACCGTGCCCGACGCGGTGGTGCGCGGCGCCGATCAGGTGGAGCTGGTCGACCTGACACCGGAAGCGTTGCGGCGCAGGCTTTCTCACGGGAATGTCTACGCCGCCGACAAGGTCGACGCGGCGCTGCGCAATTACTTCCGCCCCGGAAATCTCACCGCGCTGCGCGAACTCGCGCTGCTGTGGCTGGCCGACCAGGTCGACGCGGCGCTGGCCAGGTACCGGGCCGACCACAAGATCACCGAGCTCTGGGAGGCGCGTGAGCGCGTCGTCGTCGCGGTCACCGGTGGTCCCGAGTCGGAGACGGTGGTGCGCCGGGCCGGGCGGATCGCGTCCAAGTCCAGTGCCGATCTGGTCGTGTTGCACGTGGTGCGCGGCGACGGGCTGGTCGGGGTGTCGACCGAACGGATGACCAAGCTGCGCGATCTCGCCGCCGGTCTCGACGCCTCGCTGCACACCGTGACCGGCGACGACGTGCCCACCGCGCTGCTGGAATTCGCGCGAGAGGTCAATGCCACCCAGCTGGTACTCGGTACTTCGCGGCGTTCGCGCTGGGCGCGGATGCTCGATGAGGGCATCGGCTCCACCGTGGTGCAGCGCTCGGGCAAGATCGACGTGCACATGGTGACGCACGAGGAGGCCAATCGCGGGGTGCGCAGGCATTGGCTGCGTCCGAGGCGGCCGGTGAGCGCGTGGCCCGCGGCGGTGATCGTGCCGGTGCTGGTGAGCGCGATCTGTGCGGTATTCCTCGACGGGTGGTTGCAGCTGGGCGGGCTCAGCGCCATGTTCTTTGTCGGCGTGGTAGCGGTCGCGTTGTTCGGCGGTATCGTTCCCGCCGGTCTGTCAGCGCTGTTGTCGGGGCTGCTGCTCAACTGGTACTTCACCGATCCGCGCTTCAGCTTCACGATCGCCGAGCCGGACAACTTCGTCACCGTGGTCGTGCTGCTCATCGTCGCGGTGGCCGTGGCGGCGCTGGTCGATGTCGCGGCGAAGCGAACACTGCAGGCGCGCAAGGCATCCCGGGAAGCCGAGCTGCTGACGATGTTCGCCGGATCCGTGCTGCACGGCGCCGACCTGAACAACCTGCTCGAGCAAGTCCGCGAAACCTACGGCCAGCGCGCGGTGAGTGTGCAGTGCGGCGATCGGATCGTCGCCGCGGTCGGTCCCGAACCACCGACACGTCCCTCCGATGCCGAGACCGTCATCGAAGCCGGTGACGCGCAGAGTCACCTGCTGCTCGCCGGTCGGTCGATCGACTCCTCCGATCGGCCGGTGCTCAACGCGGTCGCCAATCAGGCGGTCGGGCTGGTGCGCCAGGCCCGATTGGCGGAGGAAGCCAGCGCGGCGGCGGCGCTGCTGGAAGCCGACCGGCTGCGCCGTGCGCTGTTGTCGGCGGTCAGCCACGATCTGCGCACCCCCCTGGCAGGCGCGAAAGCGGCCGTGTCCAGCCTGCGCAGCGACGACATCGAATTCTCGGCGGAGGACACCGGCGAACTGCTGGAGGCGATCGAGGAATCCGTCGACCAGCTGACCGCGCTGGTGGGCAATCTGCTCGACTCCTCGAGACTGGCGGTCGGCGTCGTCACGCCGCAGTTGCGACAGGTGTACATGGACGAGGCGGTGCATCGTGCGCTGGTGAGCGTCGGCATGGGCACCCGTGGCCTGCGCCGCGCGGCGATGGACCGGGTGAAGGTCGAGGTCGATGAGGTTTCGGTGCTCGCCGACAGCGGTCTGCTCGAACGCGTCCTCGCCAACCTGATCGATAACGCCCTGCGCCATTCCGGTCGCGAGTCGCCCGTGCGGGTGACCGCCGAGCACGACGGTGACCGGGTGTCGATCGCGGTTGTCGACGTCGGCCCCGGCGTCCCGTCCGGCACCGAAGAGCAACTGTTCGAACCCTTCCAGCGCCTCGGCGACCGCGACAACACCACCGGCGTCGGCCTCGGCCTGTCCGTGGTCCGCGGCTTCGTCGAAGCAATGAGCGGCACCGTCCACGCCGAGCCGACCCCGGGAGGTGGGCTCACGATGCTCGTCGATCTGCCGTCCGGCACACCCGCGGCGCCGTCACACGTCGACTCCCGAGGAAAGTGAGCACATGGGCAACTCATCGGGGACGGGCGAACCGGTCCGCCGGCCGCCGGCGGTGGACGACCACGCGCAGGAGGCCGATCCGAAGACGCGGGGAGGCGGGGCAGCGCATCCCCCGGTCAAAGTGCTCGTCGTCGATGACGAGCCACAGATCGTCCGCGCCTTGCGGATCAATTTGTCGGTGCGCGGGTACGAGGTCCTGACCGCGGGAAACGGCGCCGCCGCCTTACGGGTGGCGGCCGAAAAGCACCCCGACGTCGTCATTCTCGACCTCGGTCTGCCCGACATGGACGGGATCGAGGTGCTGGCCGGACTGCGTGGGTGGTCGCCCGCACCGGTGCTCGTGCTGTCGGCGCGTACCGATTCGGCCGACAAGGTCGAGGCGCTCGACGCCGGCGCCGACGACTACGTGACCAAGCCGTTCGGGATGGACGAACTGCTGGCCCGGCTGCGCGCGGCGGTGCGTCGTGGTGCCAGCGCGACCGATGCGGGCGACCCGATCGTGGTCACCGACTCGTTCACCGTCGACCTCGTCGCCAAGAAGGTCACCAAGCAGGGTGTGCCGGTGCACCTGACGCCCACCGAGTGGGGGATGCTCGAGATGCTGGTGCGCAATCGCGGAAAACTGGTGGGGCGCAAGGAACTACTGCGCGAGGTGTGGGGTCCGGCCTATGCCACCGAGACCCATTACCTGCGGGTCTACCTCGCGCAGTTGCGGCGCAAACTCGAAGACGATCCGGCCAACCCGCGCCATCTGCTCACCGAGGCGGGGATGGGGTACCGCTTCCAGGAATGAGCGTGCGCCCGGTCACGTGACCGGAATGCCGGGAGTGGCGTGGACGTTCCCAGGCGTGGATCGTCGTCGAGCGAATGGCAGGATCAAGGCATGGCTGAGCAGATCGCACCCGTGACCAACGCCCCCACCGAACTGTGGGTCGAGCGCACCGGAACCCGCGCCTACACCGGGCGCAGCAACCGTGGCGCCGAGGTGTTGATCGCCTCCCAGGGCGTGCCGGGCGCCTTCACCCCGGGTGAGTTGCTGAAGATCGCGCTCGCGGGCTGCACCGGGCTCAGCTCCGATTTGCCGTTGTCGCGTCGCCTCGGCGACGAGTTCGACGCCACCATCCGCGTCTCGGGCGATGCCGACCGCGAGAACGAGCTCTACCCGCAGCTCGACGAGGTCCTCGAACTCGACCTGTCCGAACTCGACGAGGCCGCCCGCGAACGACTACTGGTCACCGTGCAGCGTGCTGTCGACAAGGTGTGCACCGTGGGCCGCACGCTCAAAGCGGGCACGAAGGTGACGCTGACCTTCAACATCGACGCATGAGCGAGGAGCCGGTTCGGCTGAGCGCGTGGGTGCACGGGTACGTGCAGGGCGTGGGATTCCGGTGGTGGACGCGGTCGCGCGCACTGGAACTCGGCCTGGTCGGCTACGCGCGCAACCACAGCGACGGCCGCGTCCACGTTGTCGCCGAAGGGCCACGAACGGCGGGCGAGAAATTGCTGGAACTGCTACGGTCCGGCGAAGCGCCCGAGAGCTCGCACGCTGTCGGGCACGTGACACATGGTCTGTCCGGGCGTGCTCCTGGGCGGGTAGACCTGGTTGTGGAAAGCTGGGAGCCCGCGCGGGGCGACATGACGGGATTCGAGGAGCGCTAGTGGTGACTTCGGGGGCTAGGGGGCGGCAGCGGTGAGCACACAGAACCCTGGTCCGCCCGATCGACCGGAACAACCCTCGAACGGCGAGCCCGAGAGATCGCCGTGGACCCCGCCCGACTCCGGCGCGGGCTGGACCCCGCCGGACCCGGGTTCGGCACCGTCCGATCCGAATGCCGATGCGACGCCGGCGGACCCGGTGTTCGGCGGGGGCGGGCATCCCGTCGGCCAACCGCAACCCGGCCGGATGTCACGGCAGGAACCCGGCGTCACCCAGCCACGTCCACCCACCGTCGGTGAGGCGCGCGCCAGGGACAAGGCCCGCAGGCAGGCCGAAGAGGCCGAGCGGGCAGCGGTCGCGGCGGCCGAGGAGAAGCGGCGCAACCGTAAACGCGTGATGATCGGCGGTGTCGCCATCGTGGGCGTCGCCGCGCTGGTCGGTGGCGGTTACCTCGCCTACCGGGCGATCACCGCACCTGACCAGGTCACGGCCTCGTGCGTGCAGATCGACCAGAACGGTCAGGAAGTCGTTGTCCCCGACGACAACTGCGGCGACGGCAAGACCAATTTCCGCAGTGAGGGCTCCGGCGGTCACGGCGCCGGACTGCTGATTCTGGGCTGGCCGCAGTACCGCTACCACTACGGCGGCACACCGACGATCGGCAAGCCACCCACGGGCGGCACCTCGGTGAAACCGCGCAATGCCCAGATCACGACCAAGAGCGGCACCACGGTGCAACGCGGCGGACTCGGCAGCAAGTCGACCGGGGGGAGTGGGTCGTAGATGCGGCGCACCAAGAGCACACCACGCCAGGACTGGCAGCAGATCGTCGAGAAGCAGGGCCTCGTCTACGGCGCGCCGGGGCGCGATGCCAGCGGTCAGCCGCGCCCGTACTGGGACGAGTCGGTGCACTACGAGTTCTCGATGGACGAGATCCTCGCGCTGGAAGCCGATGTGGAACTGCTGCAATCGATGTGTCTGCACGCCGTCGAGCACGTGGTCCTCACCGAGCGCTTCGCCGATTTCGGTCTGCCGGAATGGACGTGGGGCCCGATCGCCGAATCATGGCGTCGCAGTGACCCTTACGTGTACGGCCGCTTCGACCTGCGCTACGACGCGCGCCGCCCGGCCAAGCTGCTGGAATACAACGCCGACACCCCCACCTCGCTGCTCGAGGCCGCGATCATCCAGTGGCACTGGTTGCAGCAGGTGTATCCCGGTGGCGACCAATGGAATTCGCTACACGAGAAACTGGTGGAGCGCTGGACCGAACTGCGCGGCGTGCTGCCCGGTACCGAACTGCACTTCACCTGGTCGGGCGCCGACGCGACCGGCGAGGACAACGTCACCACCGCCTACATGCAGGAGACAGCGGCCGAAGCCGGGTTCGACACGGTCGCGCTGCCGATCGAGGAAGTCGGTTTCGACACCGAGCTGAACCGGTTCGTCGATCTGGCCGAGGCGCCGATCGAGGCGATCTTCAAGCTGTATCCGTGGGAGTGGATCCTCGACGACGACTTCGGCAAGCGCGTGGTCGGCAGCCTGCCCGCGACCGCGTGGATCGAACCGCTGTGGACCACGCTGCTGAGCAACAAGGCGATCCTGGCGATCCTGTGGGAGATGTATCCCGGTCATCCCAATCTGTTGCCCGCCTACCTGGACAACCCGCACGAGCTCACCGAATACATTCGCAAACCCAAGCTCGGCCGCGAGGGCGCGAACATGACCATCGTCGGCCCCGGCATGGAGACCGCGACCGGCGGCGTCTACGGCGCCGAGGGTTTCGTCTACCAATTGCTCGATCCGCTACCGGAATTCGACGGGATGCGCCCGGTGCTCGGCGCCTGGGTCGTGGGTGACACCGCGGCGGGGCTGGGCATTCGGGAGACCGCCGGCCTGATCACCGATGACGGCGCCGCGTTCGTGCCGCACCGCATCGTCGACTGACACCTGACCTCACAACATTGTTCGAAAGGACCACGATGACCGCCCTCGCCCTGGAATCGGGTTATTGGAGTGCGCTCGGTGAAGGCGTCGGCGCCATCATCCTGTACTGCCTGATCGGCCTCGCCCTCATGCTGATCGGCTTCTTCGCCATCGACCTGACCACGCCCGGCAAGCTGCGCGACCTGGTGGTGGCGGGTAAGCCGAACGCGATCATCGTCTCGGCGGCCGGGATGATCAGCATGGCGTTCATCGTCGTGTTCGCGGTGCTGGCCACCGGCGGCAGCGGCAAGCTGTCGGAAGGTCTGATCGCGGCGATCATCTACGGCCTGGTCGGCATCATCGCGCAGGTGATCTCGGTACGGGTGATCGAGAAGGTCACCGGCATCGACATCGGCCGCACGCTGCACGCCGAGACCTACACCCCCGAGGTTCTCGTCGTCGCCGCCGCGCACTTCGCGCTGGGTCTCGTGGTGGCCTTCGCCATTCTCTGAACGAGGGTGATCGGTTGACATCGCACTGTGGAGGGTGGACGCTGGAAACCAGCACTCCACCGTGGATGTGACCGAGAGGACGTCGGCATGGATATCACCCCGGGTACGCGCGCGTCCGACGCCGAACGCAACGCGATCGTCGCCCAGTTGGGCACACATCTGGCCGACGGCAGGCTCGACCTGGGCGAATACGATCTGCGCGTGGCCAAGGTCTACGCGACCACCACGCGCGACGAACTCGCCGTCGTCCTGTCCGACCTGCCGGCGCTGACGAAACAGCAGCAAGCGGACGTACCGGTCGAACACAAGCCCGGTACACGGTTCCCGATCTGGCAGCGCATCGAGGCGGGCAGCTGGCTCGGCGTCAGCGTGATCGTGCTGGTCATTTGGGGTCTGATCTCCTTGACCGCGGGCGAGCTCACCTACTTCTGGCCGATGTGGGTGATCGGCCCGTGGGGCGCGGTCCTGGTCTTCCGCGTGATCACCGGCTGGGAAGCGACTCCCGGTACCCAGACCCACTTGCGTCAACTTCAGAAGCAGATGAAGCACATCAATCCGCACTGACCGCAAACTTGCCGCTACGTCCGCTAGGCTTTCGCGAGCACATGGGTAACTCGTCGGGAACCGGCTGCCCGAGTCACCCCCATCACCGCTGGCCGCGTGCGATGCCTGCACGCACCTAGGTCTGGCCTGATTCGCGGAGAGGCGGACGAGTTCTCTTGCATTTGAAGAGCCTGACGTTGAAGGGGTTCAAGTCCTTCGCGTCTGCGACCACGTTGCGCTTCGAACCGGGCATCACCTGCGTAGTCGGGCCGAACGGGTCCGGCAAATCCAATGTCGTGGACGCGCTGTCCTGGGTGATGGGCGAGCAGGGTGCCAAAGCGTTGCGGGGCGGGAAGATGCAGGACGTCATCTTCGCCGGGACGGTCGGGCGGGCTCCGCTCGGGCGCGCCGAGGTGACACTGACCATCGACAACTCCGACGGCGCACTGCCCATCGACTACGCCGAGGTGTCGATCACCCGGCGGATGTTCCGCGACGGCGCGGGCGAGTACGAGATCAACGGCAGCACGTGCCGGCTGATGGATGTGCAGGAACTGCTGTCGGACTCCGGTATCGGGCGCGAGATGCACGTCATCGTGGGTCAGGGCAGGCTGTCGGCGATCCTGGAATCGCGGCCGGAGGATCGGCGCGCGTTCGTCGAAGAGGCCGCGGGCGTGCTCAAGCACCGCAGGCGCAAGGAGAAGGCGGTCCGCAAGCTCGACGCGATGCAGGCCAACCTCGCCCGGCTCACCGACCTCACCACCGAACTGCGCCGCCAGCTCAAGCCGCTCAGCCGCCAGGCCGAGGTCGCCCGCCGCGCGCAGACCGTGCAGGCCGACCTGCGCGATGCCCGGTTGCGACTGGCCGCCGACGACCTGGTCACCCGCCGTGGCGAGCTGGAATCCCAGCTCAGCAAAGAGGCCTACGCCCGCGAACAGCAGATCAACGTGCAGACCGAACTCGACGCCGCCAACGCCGCACTGGCACAGCAGGAGTTCCAGCTGTCGCGGCTGAGTCCCAGCGCCGAGGCCGCCGCGCAGACCTGGTTCCAGCTCTCGGCGCTGACCGAACGGGTCAACGCCACCATCCGCATCGCCAGCGACCGGGCCCGGCACCTGCACACCGAGGCGCCGGTCGGCACCGGACGCGACCCGGACCAACTCGAGGCCGAGGCCGACCGGATCGAAGCCGAAGAGGCCGAACTGCGGTACGCGGTGGAGATGGCCACCGAGACCCTCGAAGCCGCCCGCGAAGCCCTCGCCGAGCGGGAACACGCCGCCAAGGCGGCCGAGCAGGCGCACCTGGCGGCCGTGCGCGCGATCGCCGACCGGCGGGAGGGGCTGGCCCGGCTGTCCGGCCAGGTCGACACCTTGCGCACCCGTGCCCAGTCCGTGGACGCCGAGATCGCGCGCCTGTCCGTGGCCATCGCCGACGCCCGGCACCGTGGTGAGACCGCGCAGGTCGAATACGACTCGGTGCAGGACGAACTCGGCGATCTCGACGCGGGCGAGAAGGGCCTGGACGCCCAGCACGAACACGCCGTCGCCGCCCAGGAACTGGCCGACGAGCGCGTGCGGGAACTGCGGGAACTCGACCGGGAGGCGAGCAAGCTGGTCGCCCGGCTCGGTGCCCGCATCGAAGCGCTCGGTATGAACCTGGCCCGCAAGGACGGCGCGGCCTGGCTGCTCGAACACGGCGTGGGCGGGCTCGGCGGACGGCTGTCGGGCCTGCTACGCGTGCAGTCCGGGTTCGAGGCCGCTGTGGCCGCACTGCTCGGTCCGCTCGCCGATGCCATCACCGCCGATACCGCGACCACCGCCGACTCGGCGGTGCGGGAATTGCGCAGCGGTGACGGTGGCCGGGTGGCGTTCGTCTTCGCCACCGACGCGGCGTTATCGGCCGAGCGTTCCGCGTTGCCCGCCGGTGCGCAGTGGCTCGCCGACGTGCTCGAAGGCGACGAGCAGGTGCGACCCGCGCTGGCCGCGCTCACCGCCGACGTGGTGGTCGTCGACGATCTGGCGACCGCCACCGAGCTCGTCGCCCTGCGCCCGGAATTGCGGGTGGTCACCCGTGACGGGGATCTGGCCGGTGCCGGCTGGATCGTCGGCGGTTCGGAACGGATGCCCAGCCAGCTCGAGGTCCAGGCCGATATCGACACTGCCACCGCCGAATTGGCGGCCGCGCAACGGCGGGCCGAGGAGCTGGAGGCCGCGCTGGCCGGCGCGCTGGCCGAACAGACCGACCGCAAGGACGCCGCCGACCACGCGCTGATGGCGCTGCACGAATCCGATCAGGCACTACTGGCGATCTACGACCGGCTCGCCCGGGTCGGGCAGAACGCCCGCGCGGCACAGACCGAGGGGGAGCGGCTGGCCACCCAGCGCGCGGAAGCCGAAGCGGCGCGGGAGAAGTCGCTCGCCTCGCTCGCCGAACTCGAGGACCGGCTGCGGCACGCCGAGATCGAACACGACGGCAGCGACGACAGCTACGGCGCCGCGAGCACCGAGACCGCCGGCTATGCCCGTGAGGAAGCCGCCGCCGCGCTCGCCGAGGCCCGGACCATGGAGGTCGAGGCTCGGCTGTCGGTGCGTACTTCGGAGGAGCGCGCGGAATCTGTTCGCGGCAAAGCGGATTCGCTGCGCAGAGCGGCCCGTGGGGAGCGGGAGGCCAGGGCTCGCGCCGAACGCGCGCAGGCCGCTCGGCGCCAGGCTGCCGCGGTCGCCGCGGCCGTCGCCGCATCGGGCACCGAGATCAAGAACGAACTCGAGCAGGTCGTGGCCGCCGCTGCGGCACGGCGTGACGAATTGGTCCGTCGCCGTGGCGAATGCGCGGCCGCGCTGGAACAGGTGAAGGAACGCGCCCGTGCGCTGAACACCCAGCTGACCCAGCTCACCGACGCCGTGCACCGCGACGAAGTCGCCAAAGCCCAAGCGGCACTGCGCATCGAACAGCTGGAGACGACGATCTCCGAACAATTCGGCATCGCGCTCGCCGACCTCGTCGCCGAATACGGGCCCGAGGTGCCGTTGCCGCCCTCGGCCCTGGAGCTGCACGAGTACGAGGAGGCCAAGGAGCGCGGCGAGCAGGTCAGCGCACCGCAGCCGATGCCCTACGATCGCCCGACCCAGGAGCGCCGCGCCAAACGCGCCGAGAAGGACCTCACCACCCTCGGTAAGGTGAATCCCCTTGCGCTGGAGGAGTTCGCGGCCTTGGAGGAGCGCTATACCTTTCTGGCCACCCAGCTCGAGGACGTCAAGAACGCGCGCAAGGACCTACTCGACGTGGTCGCCGAAGTCGACGCCCGCATTCTCCAGGTGTTCACCGAGGCCTACGCCGATGTGGAACGCGAATTCGTCGGCGTCTTCGGGAAACTGTTCCCCGGCGGCGAGGGCAGGCTGGTGCTCACCGACCCGTCGGACATGCTCACCACGGGCATCGAGGTCGAGGCGCGCCCGCCCGGCAAGAAGGTGAAGCGCCTCTCGCTGCTCTCCGGCGGCGAGAAGTCGCTCACCGCGGTCGCGTTGCTGGTCGCCATCTTCCGCGCTCGCCCCTCCCCGTTCTACGTGATGGACGAGGTCGAAGCGGCCCTCGACGACACCAACCTGCGCCGCCTCATCGGCCTGTTCGAGCAGCTGCGGGAGAAGAGCCAGCTGATCGTCATCACCCACCAGAAGCCCACCATGGAGATCGCCGACGCCCTCTACGGCGTGAGCATGCGCGGCGACGGCATCACCCAGGTCATCTCCCAGCGGCTGAACCGAGCCGAGGTCCCCGACCCCGACCCGGTCTCGGCTTCGGCCTGAGGCCGGTGCTCGCGCGGCTGGACGGATTCTCAGCCGAACCGGGTCGCCGGGGCCGTGGTGTCGATCCGGTCGATGATCCGCTCGGAGCCGCCGCGGGCGAGCCAATCCCGCAGGGAGGTCAACTCTGGGTGCAGCGCGCGCAAGGCGGGCAGGTCGGCGTGCCAGCCGCCGGTCTCGCGGATCAGGCGCCAGGTGTTGCCGAGTTGGGGGCCGATCGCGTCGGCTTCCTCCTCGGTGACTTCGCGGTAGTGGACGTGCCGGCCGATCGCGGCGCCGATGATGGCGGCCGCGTCGACCGGAGTGATGGCGTCGCCCGCGAGTTCGAGGATGCGGGCGTGCCAGCCCGCGGGGTCGGCGAAGGCCAGGGCGGCGAACGCGGCGATATCATCGATCGCGATCATCTGGAGCGGGCGATCGGCGGGGAACAGGTGCGGGTGTTCGCCGCCGTCGCGGATACCGTCGACAGGGGAGCCGTGCAGCAGGTAGTTCTCCATGAACCGCACCGGGCGCAACACGGTGTAGCGCAGACCCGACGATGCCAGCGCCTCTTCGATCCGGCGTTTGCCCTGCTGACCCCATGATTTCGCATCGCCCATCGTCGCGACGCCGGTGAACACGATCTGTTCGACACCGGCGGCGCGGGCCGCGTCGATCAGGGCGATACCGCGGCGGGCCTCGGTGTCCTCACCCCAGCCCTTGACGCGGTAATCGGCTGGGGGAACGAGAAATACGGCTCGGATTCCGGTCACCGCCACCCGCAGGGAGGCCGCGTCGTCGAAGTCGCCGACCGTCAGTTCGGCGCCGGCATCGGCCAGTGCGCGGGCGGCGGGGGAGCCGGGGTCGCGCACCAACGCGCGAACCGGGTGGCCTTCGGTAAGCAATCGGTAGGCGGTCGCGCCACCCTGCTTGCCTGTCGCGCCGGTGATCAGAACGGGAAGTGCTGACGTCATTGCGGAGGAGCTCCGTTTCGTGATCGATCGTGTGCCTACAATCGGGTCGGTCGACCCGTATTCCGGACGGTACGGGTGGTCGCACCCGGTTGGCCAGGTCCGGTACAGGGAAGGCGTAACGAAATGACGGTCGAGCACGGCGTGGAACCGGCGATCCGATCCGACGCACGCCGCAATCGCGCGCTGATCCTGGCTGCCGCGCAGCGTGCGCTCGCCGAACGCGGCGCCACCGTCTCGCTGGCCGAGGTGGCCCGCCGCGCCGGTGTCGGCGCGGGCACCGTCCACCGGCATTTCCCCACGAAAACCGATCTGCTGGAAGCGGTTATGCAACAGCGCGTCGACCGGCTGGCGGCGCTGGCCGCCGACCACCTCACCGATCCGGATCCGGGCACGGCCTTCTTCGCCCTGTGCACCCACGTCATCGTGACCACACCCGGCAACAAGGACCTCTGTGACCTGGTGCAATCCGACGACGGCTGGCCTCGCGCCCTGCTACGCGGGGCGGGCAACCGCTTCCATCGCGCACTGGGCGCGCTGCTGGCCTCGGCGCAACGTCAGGGCGCGGTCCGGCGCGACGTGGTCGTCACCGATGTGCTGGACATCTTCACCGGATGCGTTGCGATCCAACGACATCGACGCGCAGTGGACCCGCTCGCACCGGCCGTCGCGCTCATCCTCGACGCCCTGCGCGCCCATCCGTCAGTCGTAACGGAACGCCCGGCGGCCGACCGTAACGAAACGGCGGAAGGTAACGAAACCTCGGCACCCTGCGTCGTCTGCGGCTCGCCCGTCCGGAGACCGGCCACCGGCCGACCGGCCCGCTACTGCTCCCCGGCCTGCCGCCAGAAGGCCCACCGCCTCCGCAACGGGTCGCGAGCCCTTACAGCAGGTCGCTGACGTCGTCGGGGACATCTACGGCGTATTTGCGCAGGATGTCCATGGAGATGACCTCCAGCGCGTTCTCATGGGTCGCGGCCAGCACCACGGGTGCGGCCACGCCGTCCTCGTGGGCGTGCAACCAGCGGACCGCCACCACGCACCAGCGGTCGCCCGGTTGCAGGCCGGGGAAGTTGTTCTCTGGGCGCGGGGTGCTGAGGTCGTTGCCGATGGAGGCCTGATGCTCCAGGAATTCCGCCGTCACGACGGTGCACACGGTGTGGCTGCCGAGATCCTCCGGACCGGTGCTGCAGCAGCCGTCCCGGTAGAAGCCCGTGAGAGGATCGGTGCCGCACTCTTCCAGCGGCCCCCCAAGCACGTTTCGATCGGTCACTCCGCCGATCCTATGGGGCAACCGCCAGAAGTTCCGCAGGACAACGAATCTGTAGTATTTCCGCCACGCCGCGACGCGCCCGGCTACGGCTCGCCGACCTGCCGCGCAGACGCCGCCGACGTGCGGCAACTCCCCGCCCGAATAGACTCGCCGGGTGAGTTCGCAAGCGTGGATCCTGATCGCCGCGATCGCCGCCGTCCTGTTGGTGGCGCTCGTCGCGGGTTTCGTCCTGTACAAGCGACGCCAGATTTCGCTGGCCCCGCCCGAGCCGGACAAGGAGTTGACGGACCGCTCCGGTGGTTACACCGCGTCCGGTGGATTCAGCTTCAGCCAGGGCGGCTCGACGGCGACCGTGCCGAAACCCGAACCCGTCCCTGAACGCACCGATACCGACGGTCAACCGCACATCGGCGACGACGCCGCGATCCCGCGTGACGCCCCGCGCCGCGGCATCACTGATGTTCCGCTGCCCGAGGGCGATGTCGCCGTCGACGAGACCGTGGTCGTCCCCGACGACGCGTCCGCCCTCGACACGGTCGCACCGGCCGAGCCCGGCACCGAGACCGCGCCCGCGGACACGGCCCCCGCGAAGACCGCGCCGTCCGACCCGGTTGTTACCGAAGTCGAGCCCGCGGATACGTCCTCGATCGAGGCTCCCGCCGCACCGACCACCGAGCCCGCACCGGCTCCGGCCGAGACCACCCCGGCCGAAGTCGGCGCCACCACCACCGCGATCGACGAGATCGACCCCACCACCGGCCGCCTCGTCCGGCTGCGCGGTCGCCTGGCCCGTTCCCAGAACGCGGTCGGCAAGAGCCTGCTCGGCCTGCTCGGCGGCGGCGACCTCGACGAGGACTCCTGGGAAGAGATCGAAGACACCCTGGTGCTGGCCGATATCGGCACCGCGAGCACCGCCAAGATCGTCGAACGCCTGCGCGAGGAGATGGCCTCGCGCAGCGTGCGCACTCCCGAACAGGCTCGTGCCGCCCTGCGTGACGTGCTCATCGAGGCGCTGCGTCCCGAGCTCGACCGTTCCATCCACGCCCTTCCGCACGGCGACAAGCCCGCGATCCTGCTCGTCGTCGGCGTCAACGGCACCGGCAAGACCACCACCACCGGCAAACTGGCCCGCGTGCTCGTCGCCGACGGCCGCCGGGTACTGCTCGGCGCCGCCGACACCTTCCGCGCCGCCGCCGCCGATCAGCTGCAGACCTGGGGCGAACGGGTGGGCGCCGAGACCGTACGCGGTAAAGAGGCCGCCGACCCGGCCGCTGTCGCCTTCGACGCGGTCACCGCGGGCATCGACCGCGGCGTCGACGCGGTCCTCGTCGACACCGCGGGCCGCCTGCACACCAAGACCGGCCTGATGGACGAGCTGGGCAAGGTGAAGCGGGTCGTGGAGAAGAAGGGCGAGGTCGACGAGGTGCTGTTGGTCCTCGACGCGACCGTCGGCCAGAACGGCTTGATGCAGGCCCGGGTGTTCGCCGACGTCGTCGACATCACCGGCGTGGTGCTCACCAAGCTCGACGGCACCGCCAAGGGCGGCATCGTGTTCCAGGTGCAGCACGAACTCGGTGTGCCGGTGAAACTCGTCGGCCTCGGCGAGGGCGCCGACGACCTGGCGCCGTTCGAGCCGGGCGCGTTCGTCGACGCGCTGCTCGGGGGTACCGCGTAACGGTCCCGCCGATGCCCGTCCGATCCAGCGATCGGGCGGGCATCGCTGTTTTCCTGAGCTGACATCACTGTTTCCGGACAGCGGTGGTGTGGGGAATCGCCGCGCGAACTCGCGGCGAATCGCACATCCGTACCAACCTCACCGTGAGCTGACAGGCTCGTGCCAACCACGCGAAACGTGGATGCAACACAACAGCGCTATCCGTTCACTCAGGTGAAACACCACAGCTCAACGGATGAAACACCGAGTGGCGACCCTTCTGTACAGGTCCTTTTGCCGTCATCGGCAGGGCCCGAGATGAGGAGGAACACAAGGTGGCATTTCCACTGATCGGCGCACCGGACGCCGGTGACACCGCCTGGATGCTGGCGTCAGCGGCCCTCGTGCTGTTGATGACGCCGGGTCTGGCGTTCTTCTACGGCGGTATGGTCCGTGGCAAGAACGTGCTGAACATGATCATGATGAGCGTCTCCGCGATGGGCCTGATCACCATCCTGTGGTGTCTATACGGCTTCTCGATGGCGTTCGGCGAGGACAAGGGCAAGCTGGTCGGTGACCCGCTCCAGTACTTCGGCCTCAAGGGCGTCCTGGGCGGCGACTATCTAGCGACTACCGACCCCGCGGCCCCCGCCGCCATCCCGCTGTTCGGCACGATCCCGCTCTCGGTGTTCGTCGCCTTCCAGCTCATGTTCGCGATCATCACGGTCGCACTCATCTCGGGCGCGGTCGCCGACCGCTTGAAGTTCGGGTCGTGGCTCGTATTTGCCGGAATCTGGGCCACGGTCGTCTACTTCCCCGTCGCGCACTGGGTGTTCGCCTTCAGCGGCTACACCGGTGAGAACGGCGGCTGGATCGCCAACAACCTCAAGGCGATCGACTTCGCCGGTGGTACCGCGGTCCACATCAACGCCGGTGCCGCCGGTCTGGTGCTCTGCCTGATCCTCGGCAAGCGCAAGGGCTGGCCGAAGACGCCGTTCCGCCCGCACAACCTGCCGTTCGTGATGCTCGGCGCCGGTCTGCTGTGGTTCGGCTGGTACGGCTTCAACGCGGGTTCGGCGCTGAGCGCCAACGGTGTCGCGGGTGCCACCTTCCTCACCACCACGATCGCCACCGCCGCCGCCATGATGGCCTGGCTGCTCGTGGAGAAGATCCGCGACGGTCACCCGACCTCGCTCGGTGCCGCCTCGGGCATCGTCGCCGGTCTGGTCGCGATCACCCCGGCCTGTTCCTCGGTGAACGTGGTCGGCGCCCTGGCTGTCGGTGTCGTCTCCGGTGCGCTGTGCGCCTTGGCCGTCGGCCTGAAGTTCCGCTTCGGCTTCGACGACTCGCTCGACGTCGTCGGCGTCCACCTCGTCGGTGGTCTGGTCGGCACGCTGATCGTCGGACTCGTCGCTACCAGCGAAGCTCCCGCAGGTGTCGATGGACTGTTCTACGGTGGTGGGGTCGAGCAGTTGAAGCTGCAGGCCGTCGGTGCCTTCGCCGTTCTCGCCTACTCGCTGGTCGCCACGGCCATCATCGCGTACGCGATCAAGTTCACGATCGGCCTGCGCGCCAGCGAAGAATCCGAGTCTGCGGGCCTGGATGAGTCCGAGCACGCGGAAACCGCTTACGATTTCGCTGCTGTGGGTGGCACGGCACGCACGCTCGTCAAGGAGGCATGACGAACATGAAACTGGTTACGGCAATCGTCAAACCGTTCACGCTCGAAGATGTGAAGTCCGGGCTGGAACAGGCAGGCGTGCTCGGCATGACCGTCAGCGAAGTCCAGGGATACGGCCGGCAGAAGGGCCACACCGAGGTTTACCGCGGTGCCGAGTATTCGGTGGACTTCGTGCCCAAGGTCCGGGTCGAGGTCGTCGTGGACGATGCGTCGGTCGAGAAGGTCGTCGAGGTGATCGTCGAAGCCTCGCGCACCGGCAAGATCGGTGACGGCAAGGTGTGGGTGACCCCGGTGGACACCATCATCCGCGTCCGTACCGGCGAACGCGGAAGCGACGCACTGTAATTCGGTAGGGCACGCACGATAAATCGATCGAGCGGCGGCCCCGCTCCCACCGGTGAGACTGATCCGGTCGGGGCGGGGCCGCCCGCATGAAATGGTGGTGTGGGCTGTGGCACAGCGGAACGGTGGTATTCAGAACAACGGAGCGGCGGACCTGGTGAAGGCCAGGGCGCAACTGCTCGACGGAGCGGGCACCCGCAATCCGCGGCTCGATCCGGAATCGCTGCGCGAGGCCTTGGTCGATCTGTTCGAACTGTGGCTCACCAGCAAGGGCAACGAACTCGGCATCACCGCCGACAGCGGCCTCTCGCTCGTCGCGGTGGGTGGACTCGGACGCCGCGAGATGCTGCCCTACTCCGATCTCGACCTCGTGCTGCTGCACGACGACGTCGACCCCAAGGTGGTTTCGGAGGTCGCCGATCAACTCTGGTACCCGCTCTGGGACGCCCACATCAAGCTCGACCACAGCGTGCGCACCGTGCCGCAGGCGCTGCGGGTGGCCGCCGACGACATGATCGCCGCGCTCGGCCTGCTGGAGGCGCGCCACATCGTCGGCGACCGAGACCTCAGCAATCTGCTCATCGGCGGCGTGCGCCGGGAATGGCGCACCGGTATCCGGTCCCGCTTCGACGATCTGATCACCCAGACCACCGCCCGCTGGCAGCGCAGCGGCGAGATCGCCCATCGCGCCGAACCCGATCTCAAGAACGGTCGCGGCGGGCTGCGCGATATCCAGCTGCTCGACGCGCTCTCGATCGCCCAATTGACCGACGCCATGCCGGGATTGGGCCCCGAGGTCCCCGGCGGCGGCCTGAAACAGGCCCACCGCAGGCTCCTCGACGTGCGCACCGAACTGCACCGCGTCGCAGGCCGGGCCCGCGATCAGCTGCGCGCCCAGGACGCCGACGAGATCGGCGCCGCACTGCGCATCGGCGATCGCTTCGATCTCGCCCGGACATTGACCGATTCGGCGCGTACGGTGAGCTATTCGTGCGACGTCGGTCTGCGCACGGCCGCCAACGCGTTACCGCGGCGCGGCCTGGCCAGACTGCGCCGCATGCCGGTGCGCCGACCACTCGATGAGGGGGTGGTCGAGCACTCCGGCGAGGTGGTGCTGGCCAGAGACGCGCGCCCGCAGCGTGATCCCGGGCTGATCCTGCGTGTCGCGGCGGCGTCGGCGCAGACCGGGTTGCCGATGTCGGCGACCACGCTCAACCGGTTGTCCGAGGACGCGCCCGAACTACGCGAACCGTGGCCCAAGGACGCGCTCAACGATCTGCTCGTCCTACTCGGCGCGGGTCGCGGCAGCATCGACGCGGTCGAGGCGCTCGATCGAACCGGATTGTGGGGCAGACTCTTTCCCGAATGGGGTGCGGTCCGCGATCTGCCGCCGCGCGATGCGATGCACACCTGGACCGTCGATCGGCACCTGATGGAGACGGTCGCCTACGCGAGCAGCCTGAGCACCAGGGTCGCCCGGCCCGACCTGCTGGCGCTCGGCGCCCTGCTCCACGACATCGGCAAGGGGCGGCAGGGCGACCACAGCATCGTCGGCGCCGAGCTGGCCACGCATATCGGCCGCAGGCTCGGAATGTGGCCTTCGGATGTGCGTACCCTCAGCGCGATCGTGCGCCACCACCTGCTCCTGCCCGACACCGCGACCCGGCGCGACCTCGACGACCCGGCGACCGTGCAGCACGTCGCCGACGCGCTCGGTGGTGACGTCGGCCTGCTCGAACTGCTGCACACGCTCGCCGAAGCCGACTCGATGGCGACCGGCCCCGGAGTCTGGGGCGATTGGAAGGCCTCGCTGATCGGTGAGCTGGTGCGCCGCTGCCGGCTGGTCATGGCGGGCGAGCCGCTGCCGCAACCGGAACCGATCGACCCGGAGCTTCTGGACAAGGCCAGGGCAGGCGGCGTGCACGTCACCCTCGCGCCCGGTGACGGCAAGCACACCTTCGTGGTGACCGTGATCGCCCCCGACGAACCCGGCCTGCTCTCCGACGCCGCCGGTGTCCTGGCGCTGCACGCGTTGCGGGTGCTCTCGGCCGCGCTGGGCAGTGCGGGGGACTCGGCGATCAATACCTTCGTGGTGATGCCGAAATTCGGCGATCCGCCGGACGCGGGTCTGCTGCGTCAGGAACTCATCCGGGCCACCACCGGCGCGCTCGACCTGCCCGCGGTGCTGGCCAAACGCGAAACCGACGCTGTCGGGACCGGGCCCGGCCGGTACGCGCGCGCCGCGCCGCGCCTGATCTGGTCACCGACCAGCACTCCCGGACAGGTGATCCTGGAGCTGCGCGCCGACGACCGGATCGGTTTGCTGAGCAGGCTGGCCGGTGCGTTCGCCGCGACGGGAGCCAATGTCCGGTGGGCCAAGGTGGTCACGATGGGCTCGGCTGTGGTCGACGCCTTCTGCCTCGATCTGGGCGACACCGACAGCCCAGCCCTGCGCGACCGGATCGAAAAGGCCGTCCTGGACGTGGTTCCGCGGCCCGCGCCCACCCCGCCGCCGACCGAAACCACCGACGCCGGCTGACACCGCAAGGACACGGTTTACTCACTGATTGCTATCAGGTTGCTACACAGCGTCCTCGCGGCCCGATAAGTCGAGATGGGACCTATAGCATTCCCCTGGTCCGGCTGTCGCTTGTACGAGGGGAGCTGATCCGTGGCTATCGAAGTCGTTTCCGCGTCGATGATGACCAGCGACGCGACCGCGCACATCGCGCGGTGCGTCGGTGGTGACCTGTGGGTGGTTTCGTGGTTGCCGGGTCGCACCCTCAGTGGTGCGCAGGCGTTGGCCGCGATGACCATCGCCTCGACCGCCGCCCACCACGCCGACAGCGCCGATTCCGAATGGATTCGGATCGAGGCGCTCTCCCGGGAACTCGGCCTCACCGGCAGAGAAGCGGTGTATCTGGTGGACATCGAATCGCACGAGTTGCGCCGCACGGCGCCACCGCACGTGCAACATACCGAATAACCTCCATTACCCTGGGAGGGCAAGAGACGTCCGGCTTCGGTCAGACGACCTGAGACCCTTTCAGATCAGGAGCGCGATCGGTGTTCGAATCCCTGTCCGACCGGCTTACCGGTGCACTGCAGGATCTGCGCGGTAAGGGGCGTCTGTCACCGGCCGACATCGACGCCACCGCGCGCGAGATCCGGCTCGCACTCCTCGAGGCCGACGTCGCGCTGCCCGTGGTGCGCGGCTTCATCGCCAACGTCAAAGAACGCGCCAAGGGCGCGGAGGTCTCCGGCGCGCTCAATCCCGCGCAGCAGGTCGTCAAGATCGTCAACGAGGAACTCGTCGCGATCCTCGGTGGCGAGACCCGTCGTCTCAATCTCGCCAAGAACCCGCCGACGGTCATCATGCTGGCCGGTCTGCAGGGTGCGGGTAAGACCACGCTCGCGGGCAAGCTGGCCAAATGGCTCAAGGGTCAGGGGCACCAGCCGTTGCTGGTGGCCTGTGACCTCCAGCGTCCCGGCGCGGTCACCCAGCTGCAGGTCGTCGGTGAGCGCGCGGGCGTGCCCGTGTTCGCCCCGCACGGCGGCACCTCCATCGGTGGCGGCGAGAACCCGCTCGGGATCACCGCGGCCGACCCGGTCGCCGTCGCCGCGGCCGGTATCGAAGAGGCCAAGGCCAAGCAGTACGACGTGGTCATCGTCGATACCGCAGGCCGCCTCGGTATCGACGCCGAGCTGATGCGCCAGGCCGCGGGCATCCGCGACGCCGTGCAGCCCGACGAGACGCTGTTCGTGCTCGACGCGATGATCGGTCAGGACGCGGTGAGCACCGCCGAGGCCTTCCGCGACGGCGTCGGGTTCACCGGTGTCGTGCTCACCAAGCTCGACGGTGACGCCCGCGGTGGTGCCGCTCTGTCGGTCCGCAACGTCACCGGCGCGCCGATCATGTTCGCCTCCACCGGTGAGAAGCTCGAGGACTTCGACGTCTTCCATCCCGACCGGATGGCCTCGCGCATCCTCGGCATGGGCGATGTGCTCACCCTCATCGAGCAGGCCGAACAGGTCTATGACGCCGAGCAGGCCGAGGAGACCGCGCGCAAGATCGGCAGCGGCGAACTCACCCTCGAGGACTTCCTCGATCAGATGCTGGCCATCCGCAAGATGGGCCCGATCGGCAATCTGCTCGGGATGCTGCCGGGCGCCGGTCAGATGAAGGACGCGCTGGCCGCGGTCGACGACAAGCAGCTCGACCGGGTGCAGGCGATCATCCGGGGCATGACCCGCGCCGAGCGGGACAATCCGAAGATCATCAACGCCTCGCGCCGCCTGCGCATCGCCAACGGTTCCGGGGTGCAGGTCTCCGAGGTCAACCAGCTCGTCGACCGGTTCTTCGAAGCCAAGAAGATGATGGCGATGATGGGTCGGCAGATGGGGATGCCGGGAGCTCGCCGCGGCAACAACAAAAAGGGCGGTAAGAAGGGCAAGAAGGGCGGGCGTGGGCCCACTCAGCCGAAGATGCGCGGCGGGTTCCCCGGAATGCCCGCCGGAATGCCGGGCTTGCCGCCGGGCATGGATCTGTCGAACATGCCCCCCGGTCTCGATCAGCTGCCGCCCGGCCTGGAGGGGATCGACCTGTCCCAGCTGAAGTTCCCCAAGAACTGAATTGTTGGCGCGCTGGCGCGCGCGTGTCCGCGGCCCTGAGGGGCCGCCGGTTAGACGCCGTTGCTTGCTCCTTCGTCGCGTACGCAACGGCGTCTAACCGGCGACCCGGCCGCGGACCGGCCACTTCGTGGCCGCCGCTCCCTAGGGGTCGCGGTGCTGGTTGGCGTGTTAGATCACGCCGGGGATCAGCGCTTTGCGAGTGGTCGGGTAGTCGGCGAACTTCTCGCGGTACCAGCGGTGGGTGGCGAAGGCGCGAGGCACCAGGTTCCCTGCGGTGATCAAGAAGATCGCGACGCCGGCCAGTGACCAGGTGAGCAGGGCGAATCCGGCCCAGGCGATCAGTTCGCCGAGGTAGGCCGGGCTGCTGACGAAGCGGAAGCCGGCGCCGTGGGGGACCCGGTACTCGGCGGCGCCGGGGTTGTTCTTGTCCCGCAGATTGCGCACGATCGCCTCGGATCGCACCAGCAGCCCGAATCCGCACAGGTACACGACCAGCCCGATCAGGAAGCGCGGATCGGTGAGCCAGGCGGTGCCGTACTGGTTCTTGTAGTCGTTGCTGAAGAACGCGCCGTTGAGGTAGCCGTGCAGGGCCGTCACGAACACGCCCGCCGCGACCACCGAGACGTTGAAGCTGCTCGTCTTACCCGGCACCTGCCGGATGGAGAGCGGGAAGAACCAGCCGCGATTGCCGTAGTGCAGCAACCAGATGGCGGCCAGCACCAGCGGCACCGGCTCGAAACGATCGGGGCCGCTGAGATAGAACACCGCGAACACGACGGTCGCGGGCAGCTCCATCAGCCACCAGCCCAGCTTGGGGTTGAGATTGAAGCCGACCTTGTTCGACGCGAAGCGGCCGTAGGGGCTCTGCGCGAACAGCCCGCCGACGATCACGAACGCGGCGAAGGCGAAGGCGATGGCCAGCACGGTGTCGTAGGTGGTGTTCCCGGTGTACCAGTCCATCGAGATCCTCTTGTCCAACAGGCGCCGAGCACGATCGCCGACGCAAAACTAGAACACGTTCTATCATGGATCGCGGAGGGGGAGCGTGACTATGGAGGACCTACATGTCGTTGGATCGGACCGCCGAGGACCTGCTGGCGGCGGTGCGGGCGTCACCGCGTGCGGTGGCCGCGCACGACAAGACCGCGTGGGTCGGGCTGTTCGCCGAGCAGGCGGCGGTACACGACCCGTACGGCTCGCGCGAGCACATCGGCCCGGACGCGATCTCGCGTTTCTACAACGTCTTCATCGCGCCGAACGCCATCGCCTTCCGCGTGGACCGCGACATCGTCGCCGGCTACGCGGTGGTGCGTGACCTGCACATCGAGACCACGATGTCGACGGGCGCCACCGTCACCGTGCCGATGCATCTGCGCTACGACCTGGTCGATACCGACGGCGGCTGGCGGATCGCCCGGCTCGCCGCGCACTGGGAGCTGGGGGTGATGGTCGCGCGTCTGCTGCGCACCGGCCCGTCCGGATTGCTCGCGGGAGCGAAGCTCGGGCCGCAGCTCGTGGGCGAGCTCGGCATGGGCGGAGCGATGGGCATGATGCGGGCGCTGCGCGGCATCGGCGGCTCCGGCAAGCGCATCGTCGGCAGACTCTTCGCTGCTGTCGCGTCCGGCGACACGGGTGGCGTGCGAGCGCTGCTCGATGAGCGGACGGTGTGCGAGCTGCCCGCCGGGCGACCGATCTCGGTGACGGAGTTCGCCGACCGCGCGCGAGACATCGAGTGGGACAAGATGATCGCCGCGGGTCGCACGGTCAGCGTGAGCGTGCGGGTCGGTGCGTCGCGGGGTGTGGCCTTCGTCGACTTCGCCCCGGACCGGCCGCGGATCACCGCTGTGCGGGTCTTTCTCGACGGCGATCCTTCAGGCGACTGACCGCTCGCCCGAAGGGTGCCGACCCCGCGCCCGGTGCTGGCGCGGTGGCCGGGCCTCGGAGCGTGTGCGTGCGCCGATCCTGCGAGGTAGGTTCGGTTTCAGGCCGACGACTGGAGGTTCGTGTGCATCTGCGTGGTGTAGTTCTCCCCGGCGACCGGGAGCGCGACCTCTGGGTTGTCGACGGCGCCGTGACGTTCGAGCCCGTGCGTGGTGCCGAAACCCTGTGCGGCACAGGCTGGATCGTGCCCGGCCTGGTCGACGCGCACTGCCATGTCGGCATTCGCTACGGCGGCGGGGACGAGACCCGCGACGGCGCGATCGAGCAGGCCGAGACCGAACGCGACGCCGGGGCGCTGCTCCTGCGCGACGCGGGCTCGCCGATCGACACCCGCTTCATCGACGAGCACGCCGAGCTGCCGCGGATCATCCGCGCGGGTCGTCACATCGCCCGCCCCAAGCGCTACATCCGCGAACTCGGGATCGAACTCGACGACGAGCGCGACCTGCCCGAGATCGTCGCCGAGCAGGCCCGCTTCGGTGACGGCTGGGTGAAGATCGTGGGGGATTGGATCGACCGCTCCGTCGGCGACCTGCGCCCGCTGTGGAGTGACGACATCCTGAAGCAGGCCATCGACGCCGCCCACGCGAACGGGGCAAGGGTCACCGCCCACGTGTTCGGTGAGGACGCCCTGCCGGGCCTGATCAACGCGGGTATCGATTGCCTCGAACACGGCACCGGCATCACCGACGACACCATCGAACTGATGGTGGCCAACGGCACCGCCCTGGTCCCCACCCTGATCAATATCGACACCTTCCCCGGCATCGCCGACAGCGCCACGAAGTTCCCGGTCTACGCCGCCCACATGCGCGACCTGCACCGCCGCGTTCGCGACACCGTCGGCAAAGCCCACGAGGCGGGCGTCCCGATCTACGCGGGCACCGACGCGGGCGGCTCCATCCGTCACGGCCGCATCGCCGACGAGATCACCGCCCTGTCCGGCGCGGGCCTGTCACCCCACGAGGCTCTCGGCGCCGCGTCGTGGAACGCCCGCACCTGGCTCGGCCGCCCCGGTATCGACGAGGGCGCCCCGGCCGACTTCGTCGTCTACGCCCACGACCCCCGCGTGAACCCGCACTCGCTCACCGACCCACAATGGGTCGTGCTGCGTGGCCTGGTCGTGAAGACCCCCGATCCGGTCACCGGGCACCGCTGAATCGGCGTCGACGGCAATAGCGGAGGCGATTTCCGGGCGCGGCGGGTCGTCTGGCAGAATGAACCCTCGTCCTTCCTGGACAGTGTCAGCCCGTCTCCGGTTACGTACCGCGCGGCGGTCACGCACGCATGCGCGAAACCGGACCCGCAGACCATGCGGGTCGCCGAATCGCGTGGTGACCAAAACTACTGAAAGAAGACTGAACAGCATGGCTGTCAAGATCAAGCTCACTCGTCTCGGCAAGATCCGCAACCCGCAGTACCGCGTCGTCGTCGCCGACGCCCGTACCCGTCGTGACGGCCGCGCCATCGAGTCCATCGGCCTGTACCACCCGAAGGAAGAGCCTTCGCTGATCCAGATCGACGCCGAGCGCGTCGCGTACTGGCTGTCGGTCGGCGCGCAGCCCACCGAGTCGGTGCAGCGTCTGCTGGAGATCACCGGCGACTGGCAGAAGTTCAAGGGCCTGCCGGGCACCGAGGGCACCCTGAAGGTGAAGGCCGCGAAGACCTCCAAGCTGGACCTGTTCAACGCCGCGCTGGCCGCCGCCGACAACGCGCCCACCACCGAGGCCGTCACCCCGAAGAAGAAGGCCGCCAAGAAGGACGAGGCTGCCGCTGAGGAAGCCGCCACCGAGGCTGCCGAGTAATGACTGCTGTTGTTGCCGATGCCGTCGAACATCTGGTTCGCGGCATCGTCGCCAACCCTGACGACGTCCGTGTCGAGCTGCTCACCGGACGTCGTGGACGCACCGTCGAGGTACACGTCCATCCTGAAGACCTGGGCAAGGTGATCGGGCGCGGTGGTCGTACCGCGACCGCGCTGCGCACCCTGGTCGCCGGCATCGGCGGCCGTGGGATCCGGGTCGACGTGGTCGATACCGACGCCTAGATGGAACTCGTCGTAGGTCGGGTCGCCAAGTCGCACGGTGTGCGCGGCGAACTCGTCGTCGATGTTCGCACCGACGAACCGGACGTCCGGTTCGCGCCGGGCGTCACGCTGCGCGGCAGGATGCCGAAGTCCTCGGCGACCCGTGACTACACCGTGAAGTCGGCCCGAGAGCACTCGGGCCGGCTTCTGGTGTTCGTCGACGGGATCGACGATCGCACCGCCGCCGACGCCCTGCGTGGCACGTTGTTCGTCGTCGACAGCGATTCGCTGCCGCCGTCGGAGGACGACGACGCCTTCTACGACCACGAACTCGAAGGCCTCCGGGTCAAGTTCACCGACGGCACCCTCGTCGGCACGGTCACCGAGGTGCTGCATTCGGCCGCGGGCGAACTGCTGTCGGTGCGCGCCGCCGACGACGGTCGCGAGATTCTCATTCCCTTTGTCACCGCCATCGTGCCGACGGTTTCGCTCGCCGATGGACTGGTTGTCATCACGCCGCCCGAGGGCCTGCTCGATCCGGAGTAATTCGTGCAACTCGACGTCGTCACGATCTTCCCGGAGTACCTCGAGCCGCTGCGGACAGCGCTGCTCGGCAAGGCTGTCGACAAGGGCCTGATCTCGATCGGCGTGCACGATCTGCGCCACTGGACGCACGACGTGCACAAATCGGTCGACGATTCGCCCTACGGCGGCGGTCCCGGCATGGTCATGAAGCCCACCGTCTGGGGCGAGGCCCTGGACGAGGTGTGCCCGGACGACGCACTGCTCGTCGTCCCCACGCCGGCCGGTGTGCCGTTCACCCAGGCCACCGCGCAGCGCTGGGCCACCGAGAAGCACCTCGTGTTCGCCTGCGGGCGCTACGAGGGCATCGATCAGCGCGTGTTCGACGATGCCGCCCGCCGCGTCCGAGTCGAAGAGGTGAGCATCGGCGACTACGTTCTCATCGGCGGCGAGGCCGCGGTGCTCGTGATGACCGAGGCCGTGGTGCGTCTGATCCCCGGCGTGCTCGGCAATCAGCAGTCCCACCAGGAGGATTCGTTCTCCGACGGGCTCCTCGAAGGGCCCAGCTACACCCGGCCGGTGTCGTGGCGTGGCCTCGAGGTGCCCCCGATCCTGCTGTCGGGCGACCATGCCAAGGTCGCCGCGTGGCGGCACGAACAGTCACTGGAACGCACGGCGCAGCGCCGTCCCGACCTGCTGCCCTGACCTAACCCGGGATCACCCGGGTGGTGATACAGAACGGGTGCCCGGCGGGGTCGAGCAATACCCGCCAGCGCGGATCCGGTTGTACCGGTGCGGGTTTGGCACCGATCGCGAGGGCGTGCTGTTCGCAGAGATCGAGGTCGGCGTCGGCGGCGAGATCGAGGTGCACCGCGGCCGTGCCGGGCCACTGCGGCGGGTAGTAGTCCTCGACGCGTTGCGCGGCGACCGTCAGTCCCGACGGGATTCGGATCCCGACACTGTGCGCGTCGTTCCACAGGACACGGCCACCGAGCAGCCCGAGATAGAAGCGGGCGAGGGACTCGGGGTCGTCACAGTCCAGTGAGAGGCCGGCCAGTTGAAAAGGCTCCGTCATCGAAGCGACGCTACCGGGCGCGACGGGGACCGAGATTGTTTTCCCCTAAAGACATTTGGGTATCCATCCAGGTCGTTCTTTGTGCGATCGTCCATAGTGAGGGTTGCTGGTTCCATCCGGAACGGGTTCGGTCCCAGCGTCCGTCGGCGCGGTCGGGCCGGACGCGACGAGGCCGAACGGACGGTGCGCCGATGTTCCCAGTACAGGCACTGCGTCCCTTGATGATTGGACGCTGACCCGAGTGAGCGCTCGGTGACATTCGGTGTGGTGTCGCGCCCACGAGGTGAGACCTTGCCGGTTCGCTCGGTCGCGCCGGAGGCATTGCGGCGGATTCAGCGGCCGAATGGCGGTGATATATCCCACATCTGGCGCAGGGGTCGAAGCGGTCGTGGGTCGCGGCGGTCAGGGCAGCAGGCCGTGCCGCCGTGCCCGAGCCACCGCCTCGTGCCTGGTGCCGGCATCCAGCTTGCTCATCGCCTGCCGCAGGTAACTCTTGACGGTCTCGGTGCCGAGCGAGAGTCGAAGCGCCACTTCCTGATTCGTGCAACCGAGGGCGATCTGGGCGAGCACGTCGAGTTCGCGCCGCGACAACCGCGGCGCATCGCCGGCGGACTCGCCGGTCAACACCCCGGTCAGTCGTTCGCACACCCCGGAAAGCCGGTCGCGCAGGGCGAGATCGCCCGTGGCGGCCGCGAGGGCGCGAAGCTCGGCGTGGATCTCGCGCAACTCCTCGGTCGCCGCGGGGGTGGTCGTCGTCGGCGGTGTCGCGAGCTCGAGCAGCCGGACCCGCCGGTCCACCTCGTCACGGACGGCGATCTCCGCGGCCAGTCGCTTACCCGCCTGCAGGATCACCTCGGCGGTGCGGTCGCCGAGGGGGCCCGTGCCACGCGTGGCGGCGTACAGCACGGCGCGAGGTCGGTCGGCGACCAGCACCGGCACGGCCATCACCGACCGCAACCCTTCGCCGACGACCGCGGCGTCGTAGTGGTGGGTGATCGAGGACGAGCCTCGATAGTCGGCCACCGACGCGGGCCTGCGGTACTCCATGGCTTGCCCGCCGAGCCCGGAGGTGCGCAGCACCGACAGCCCGCGCAGACCGGTGGTGACGGTGCCGACGAACTCGGTGAGCAGCAGGGTGTCCTCGTCCACCGCGCCGCCGAACACCACCGGGACGCTCGCCCGTCCCGCCACCCAGCGGATCTCGGCGCGAAGCGCATCACCGTCGCGCGGGCGCAACAGGGAAGTCATGGATCACCCCTTTTCGGGGGTAGTGGGACACGTGAGCTATGCCACATTCTAGGGCAGACCCGGTGGCCGATACCCGGGTGATGAGGAGAAGCTGCGATGACTACCGATCTGGACGTGCGGGTGCGCGACCTGCTCGACCACTACGACCGACCAGAGGCCTGTGCGGCCGATCTGCTCTGCGATCGGCACCCGGCCGGGCAGATCGCGTTCACGGTGATCGAGTCCGATCTGCGCGCCCACGACCTGACCTACGGTGAGCTGCGGGAGCGCTCGGCCCGGTTCGCCGCCGCGCTGGCCGAACTCGGCGTCGAACCCGGCGATCGGGTGGCGACATTGATGGCGAAATCCGTCGAGCTCGTGGTGGCGCTGCTGGGTATCTGGCGCCGCGGCGCGGTGCACGTGCCGTTGTTCACCGCGTTCGCGCCCCCGGCCGTCGAATTCCGGCTGACCGCGAGCCGCGCGAAGGTCGTGGTCGCCGATGCCGACCAGGCGCCGAAACTCGCGGCGGCCGGCTATCGGACGATCGTTGCCGGTGACGCCGACAGCCCCGGCGCGCTGCGCTTCGACGATCTGCTCGACGGGTACCGGTCCGACGACCCGCGTGCGAAGCCGGTGGCGGTAGGTGGCGACGGCCTGCTGGTCCAGCTGTTCACCAGCGGCACCACCGGAACCCCCAAGGGCGTGCCGATCCCGGTGCGCGCGCTGGCGTCGTTCCACGCCTACCAGGAGTTCGCCCTGGATGTGCGCCCCGAGGACGTCTTCTGGAACGCGGCCGATCCAGGCTGGGCGTACGGCCTCTACTACGCGATCCTGGGGCCGCTGGCCACCGGCGTGCGCAGCCTGCTGCTGCACGCGGGGTTCTCGGCGTCACTCACCTGGGACGTGTTGCAGCGCTTCGGCGTCACCAACTTCGCCGCCGCGCCGACCGTCTATCGGGCGTTGCGCGCCGACAGCGCTCCGGCTCCGGAGGGCTTCGCCCTGCGCCGGGCGTCGTCGGCGGGCGAGCCGTTGACCCCGGACGTGGTGGCCTGGTCGCAGCGGACACTCGGGGTTGCGGTGCGTGACCACTACGGTCAGACCGAGCACGGCATGGTGATCTGCCATGCGTGGTACCCCGCCCTCGATGTGGCAGTCCCGCCCGGTTCGATGGGCAGGCAGCTCCCCGGGTGGTCCTGTGCGGTCCTCGCCGAGGACGTCGACACCGAGGCGGCACCCGGTGAGATCGGCCGGGTCGCCATCGACACCCACCACAGCCCGCTGCTCTGGTTCCTCGGCTACCTCGACGATCCGGAGCGCACCGCGAGCCGATTCACCGCCGACGGACGCTGGTATCTGACCGGTGACGTCGCCTCCCGCGATTCCGACGGCTGCTTCCGCTTCAGCTCCCGCGACGACGACGTGATCATCATGGCGGGCTACCGGATCGGCCCGTTCGAGGTCGAGAGTGTGCTGGTTCTGCACGAGCAGGTCGCCGAGGCCGCCGTAGTCGGGATGCCCGACGAACTGCGCGGCGAGGTGCTGGAGGCCTTCGTCGTGACCCGCCCCGGCATCGAGGGCAGCGCTGGGTTGGCAGCCGAACTGCAGCAGCTGGTCAAGGACGAGTTCGCCGCCCACGCTTATCCGAGAAGGGTCCATTTCGTGGACAGCCTGCCCAAGACGCCGAGTGGCAAAGTGCAGCGATTCCTGCTGCGCGGCAAGGAGATCCGGTGATGTCCGAACTCAGCTACAGCTGCGGTCCCGCCGAGGTCGCGCTGCTCGGCGACACCATCGGCGCGAATCTGGACCGCGCCGTCGCGGCCCACCCCGCGCGTGACGCGCTCGTCGACTGCCCGGCAGGGCGTCGCTGGACCTACCGCGAGGTGGGTGCGGCGGTCGACGCCGTCGCGACCGGTCTCGCCGCACACGGCATCGAACCCGGTGACCGGGTCGGCATCTGGGCACCCAACTGCGCGGAATGGTTCCTCGTGCAATACGCCACCGCGAAGATCGGTGCCATCCTGGTCAACATCAACCCCGCCTACCGCACCAGCGAACTCGAATACGTTCTCGTCCAGGCCGGGGTACGCACGCTGATCGCCGCACCGGAGTTCAAGAGCTCGGACTACGTCGCGATGATCGAGCAGGTCCGGCCGAACTGTCCCGCCCTGGAACAGGTGCTGATTCTCGGCACCGAGCCGTGGCGGCAGGTGGCCGAAACCGTGCCGGACAGGCAGCGGCTCGGTGCGATCGCCGAGACGCTGTCGGCCGACGACCCGATCAACATCCAATACACCTCGGGAACAACGGGTTTCCCGAAGGGCGCGACGCTGAGCCACCACAACATCCTCAACAACGGGTTCTTCGTCGGCGAACTGTGCGGATACACCGAGGCCGATCGGGTCTGCATCCCGGTTCCGTACTACCACTGCTTCGGCATGGTGATGGGCAATCTCGCGGTCACCTCCCACGGTGCGACCGCGGTGATTCCGTCGCCGTCGTTCGATCCGGCCGCGGCGTTGGCCGCTGTCGCCGCGGAACGCTGCACCTCGCTCTACGGTGTGCCGACGATGTTCATCGCGATGCTGGCCGAACTCGATTCCGGCGCCGACTACGACCTGTCGAGCCTGCGCACCGGCATCATGGCGGGCTCACCGTGCCCGGTCGAGGTGATGAAACGGGTGATCGATCGGCTGGGGATGAGCGAGGTGTCCATCTGCTACGGCATGACCGAGACCTCACCGGTGTCCACGCAGACCCGTCGCGACGACAGCATCGACCGGCGCACCGCCACCGTCGGCCGGGTCGGCCCGCACCTCGAGGTGAAGGTGGTCGACCCGGAGACCGGGCGCACCGTGGCGCGTGGCGAACCGGGCGAACTGTGCACCCGCGGTTACTCGGTGATGCTCGGGTACTGGGAACAGCCCGACAAGACCGCCGAGGCGATCGACGCTGCCCGCTGGATGCACACCGGCGACATCGGCGTCATGGACGCCGACGGCTACCTCGCGGTCACCGGCCGGATCAAGGACATGGTGATCCGCGGCGGCGAGAACATCTACCCCCGCGAGATCGAGGAGTTCCTCTACACCCACCCCGATGTCGTCGACGCCCAGGTCATCGGTGTCCCTGACGCCAAATACGGTGAGGAGCTCATGGTCTGGCTCCGTCTCCGTGAGGGCGCGAAACCCCTCGACGCCGACACCGTCCGCACCTTCTGCGCCGGACGCCTGGCTCACTACAAGATCCCGCGCTATGTGCACGTGGTCGACGAGTTCCCGATGACGGTCACCGGCAAGGTCCGCAAGGCCGAGATGCGCGAACTTGCCAGGGACATCCTCGGCTGAGCGGCTGGAACGCACCCTGGCTCGATCCGTCGCGGGCACCAGTGCTTGTTGCTAGCGTGTTCGCGACGGTCGGGCGTTCGGGATGGTACTGAACAATGATGGGGGAGACGGTGTTCCGTCGTGCAGTGGTGGTGTCGATGTCGGTCTGCGCGGTGGTCGCGTCGAGTGCGGGTGGTGCCGGCGCCGGGCCGGGCGGGGTCGGCGTTCTCCCGAGTCCCAGTGCAACTCTGCCGGTCGGCGCCACGACGCTGCACCTGGTCGACGACGCACGGCCGGATCCGTTCCAGCCCGACCGGTCGAGGGAACTGATGGTCTCGGTGTTCTACCCGGCGACCGAGGTGAATCGCTACCCGCGTGCGCATTACGCGTCGACCGAACTGATCCCCGGACTGGAGGACGAACTCGGCATCGAGCTGCCCGGCGCCCTGACTCACGCCCACCGGGAGGCGCCCGCGCAGGCGGCGGGCGCCTATCCGGTCGTGCTGTACACCCCCGGCGCCGGTGTCTCGCGGATTCTGGGCACCGGGCTCGCCGAGGACCTGGCCTCGCGCGGCTACGTGGTGGTGACCGTCGATCACACCTATGAAACCGGTCCGGCCGTCGAGTTCCCCGGCGGCCGGCTCGTGCGGCCCGCCCCGGCGCCCAACGGCTTCGACACCGCGATCCGCGAGAAGTACATCGCCGCACGGCTGCTCGATCTCCGGTTCGTGCTCGACTCCCTCGCCGGGCTGGCCGCGGGGACCAACCCCGATGCCGAATCCGACCCCCTACCCGCCGATCTGGGCCGGGTGCTCGACCTGAACCGGGTCGGCGCCGTCGGACATTCATCGGGCGGGTACACCGCCGTCGAGGCCATGCACGAGGACCGCCGCATCGACGCGGCCGTCGACATAGACGGACAGATCGGGGTGGACGAGGCGTTCGGCCGCGCGGTGACCGAGGGCGTCGATCGGCCCACCCTGGTCCTGACCAGCGAGCAGATCGAGGAAGTCGGTGATGCGAATCCGTCCCTCGACGCGTTCTGGCAGGGGGCCACCGGCTGGAAACGTCATCTGGCCATAGCGGATTCGGCGCACTACGACTTCACCGACATGCCGTCGCTGGTGCCCCCCGTCGCCCGGCCCGCCGCGTCGACCTACCTCGGCGCCATCGATCCGGATCGCATGGCGTCGCTCGTGCGGGGCTACGTCGCGGCGATGTTCGACAAATTCCTGCGCGAACGCACCGACACCGTGCTGGATCGCCCGATCACCGAACCCGAGGTGCGGACAATCCGCTGACCTGGGTGCCAGCGCGGTGTCGGTCATGAGCTGTAGTCTCTGCGGCTGTGACGACAGCGCCCGAGATCGCCGACAGCACGACCACCATCGCCAGCGTAGGCAGGCGGATCGCCGATGAACTGGGGGTGCGCGAGACCCAGGTCCGCGCCGCCGTCGAACTGCTCGACGGTGGTTCGACGGTTCCGTTCATCGCGCGCTACCGCAAAGAGGTCACCGACGGCCTCGACGATGCCCAGTTGCGCCAGCTCGAGGAACGGCTCGGGTATCTGCGTGAGCTCGACGAGCGCCGCGGCGCGATCATCGAATCCATTCGCGGCCAGGGCAAACTCGATCCCACTCTGCACTCGCAGCTCATGCTCGCCGAGACCAAGGCGCGCCTGGAAGACATCTACCTGCCGTACAAGCCCAAGCGCCGCACCAAGGCGCAGATCGCGCGCGAAGCCGGACACGAGCCGGTGGCCGACGCGCTGATCGGCGACCCGGGCACCGATCCGGCCGCCTACACCGCCGAACAGCTCGACGGCGCCCGCTCGATCCTGGTCGAACGCTTCGCCGAAGACGCCGACCTGGTCGGTGAGCTGCGTGAGCTGATGTGGAAACGCGGCCAGATCACCTCCACGGTGCGCGCGGGCAAGGAGGAGGCGGGAGCCAAGTTCTCCGACTACTTCGAGTTCAGCGAGCCCTTCCACAAGCTGCCCTCGCACCGGATCCTGGCGCTGCTGCGCGGGGAGAAGGAGGAGATGCTCACACTGCATCTCGAAGCCGACACCGACGAACCGGCACCCGGCGAGCGCACCCTCTACGAGGGCCGCATCGCGGTCGCCTTCGGCATCGCCGACAAGGGCCGTCCGGCCGATTCCTGGCTGCTCGACACCGTCCGCTGGGCCTGGCGCACCAAGCTCGCCGTGAGCCTGGGTATCGACACCAGGATGCGGTTGCGCCAGGCGGCCGAGAAGGACGCGGTCGACGTGTTCGCCGCGAACCTGCGCGACCTGTTGCTCGCCGCACCCGCGGGCACCCGCACCACCATGGGCCTCGACCCCGGTTACCGCACCGGCGTGAAGGTCGCCGTCGTCGACGCCACGGGTAAGGCCGTCGCGACCGAGGTGATCTACCCGCACAAACCGCAGGGGCAGACCGAGAAGTCCCTCGCGGTGCTGGCCGCGCTCGTCGCCCGCTTCGGTGTGGAGCTCATCGCCATCGGCAACGGCACCGCCTCGCGCGAGACCGATGCCCTCGCGGTGGAACTGATCTCGCGGATTCCGGAGAACAAGCCGACCAAGATCGTGGTGTCGGAGGCGGGCGCCTCCGTGTATTCCGCATCGGCCTACGCCTCGGCCGAATTGCCCGACATGGACGTGTCGCTGCGCGGCGCGGTCTCCATCGCCCGGCGTCTGCAGGACCCGCTCGCCGAACTGGTGAAGATCGATCCGAAGTCGATCGGCGTCGGCCAGTACCAGCACGACGTATCCGAGACGCTGCTCGCGCGCTCGCTGGGCGCGGTCGTCGAAGACGCGGTGAACGCCGTCGGTGTCGACGTGAACACGGCTTCGGTGCCGCTGCTCTCGCGCGTGTCGGGTGTTTCCTCGTCGGTGGCGGAAAGCATTGTGGCCCACCGTGATCAGAACGGGCCTTTCAACAGCCGCAAGGCCCTGCTCGAGGTTCCGCGCCTGGGGCCGAAGGCTTTCGAGCAGTGCGCGGGCTTCCTGCGTATCCGCGGCGGTGCCGATCCGCTGGACACCTCCGCCGTGCACCCCGAGGCCTATCCGGTGGTGCGCCGCATTCTCGAGCACACCGGCCGGGAGATGGCCGAGGTCATCGGCAACACCAGCACTCTGCGCGCGTTGAAGCCCGGCGACTTCACCGACGAGAAGTTCGGTGTGCCCACCGTCAGCGACATTATCGCCGAGCTGGAGAAGCCGGGCCTGGACCCGCGTCCGGAATTCAAGACCGCCGAGTTCGCCGCGGGCATCGAGAAGGTCGCCGACCTGAAGCCCGGGATGGTGCTCGAGGGCGTCGTGACGAATGTGGCCGCGTTCGGCGCGTTCGTCGATGTCGGCGTCCATCAGGACGGTCTCGTGCACGTGTCGGCGCTGTCGCACACCTTCGTCAAGGATCCGCGCGAAGTGGTGAAGTCCGGTGACGTGGTGAAGGTGAAGGTTCTCGAGGTCGACGTCGCCCGTCAGCGGATCGGGCTCACCCTGCGGCTCGATGACGAGCCGGGCAAGCCCGCGCAGGGGGACAATCGTGGAGGTGGCGCGCCGCGCGGTCAGGGTCGTGGACAGCAAGGCGGTCGTGGTCCGGCGCCTGCCCGCAACCAGGGACAGGGGCGTCAGGGCAATGGCGGCGGTAACCAGCGCAAGCAGGCTGCGGCACCGAGCGGTTCGATGGCAGACGCCCTGCGCGCGGCTGGTTTCGGCAACAAGTAGGTAGCAACTCGACGACAGGGCGGGCGGCATGCGACGGTGGCTCGAGGAAGCGGTGATCGCGCACGGCCGCCTGCCCCTGCTCTGTTTCCTGCTGGGGTTCATTCTCGGTTTCGTGGTGATCCGGGTGAGTGTGCGGATGATCCGGGCCAATGTGCGCTGGTGGCCGGGCAATGTGAAAGCGGGCGACACCCACATCCACCACATGGTGTTCGGCGTGATCACCGTGCTGCTGTCGGGCATCGGGCTGATCGCCACCGCCGAGGACTCCACCCAGGTCACCTCGAGCGTGCTGGCCGCGATCTTCGGGATCGGCGCCGCGCTGGTACTCGACGAGTTCGCGCTGATCTTCTATCTGCGTGATGTCTACTGGTCCGAGCAGGGCCGAACCTCGGTGGACGCCGTCTTCGTCGCCTTCGCCGTGACCGGTCTGCTCCTGCTCGGCGTCCAACCGGCGACGTTTCTGGACTACGACGACTTCCGGGCATCGCGCGGTGTCGGGGTGCGGGTCGGGGTGGTGATCACGATCACGGTGAATCTGGTGCTCGCCGCGATCGTGATCGCCAAGGGCAAGATCTGGACCGGGCTGTTCGGCATGTTCTTCACGCCGCTGCTGCTGGTCGGCGCGGTGCGCTTGAGCAGGCCGGGCGCCCCGTGGGCACGTTGGCGCTACGGTCACCGGCCCAAGACCATGAACCGCGCGGTCGCGCGGGAGCGGCGCTACCGTCGCCCGGTCATCCGCGCGAAGATCTTCATCCAGGACCTGATCGCGGGCAAGCCCGATGTCGAGCACGCGCGTACGGCAGCCGAGGCGGAATTGGCGCGTACCGTCGTCCCGGCGCCCTCGGCACCGCCGCCGCATCCGCACCTGCTGCCGCGCCGCCGAACCGACCAGACCGACGAGCAGTGAGGCCCGATTTCGAGCAGGGCTACCCGGTCTGGCACAATGAACCGGTTGCCTTGGACGAGTCATGTCCGAGAGCACTCCTGTTCTGAGCATGAACCGGTCGAGCGCGCGAGTGCCGCCAGGTTCCTCTGTTCACGCAAAGAATCCGAAAAGGTGGAAAATGAACACCCTTGATTTCGTCGACGAGAAGTCGCTGCGTAGCGACGTCCCCGACTTCCGTCCGGGCGACACCCTGAACGTGCACGTGAAGGTCATCGAAGGCTCGAAGGAGCGCATCCAGGTCTTCAAGGGCGTCGTGATCCGGCGTCACGGCGGCGGCATCGGCGAGACCTTCACGGTCCGCAAGGTGTCCTTCGGCGTCGGTGTCGAGCGCACCTTCCCCGTGCACAGCCCCAACATCGACCACATCGATGTCGTGACCCGCGGTGACGTGCGTCGCGCCAAGCTGTACTACCTGCGCGACCTGCGCGGCAAGGCTGCCAAGATCAAGGAAAAGCGCTGATCTCGCAGTAGCACTTCGCAGTACCAGAATTCTTCAGGTAGCCCGGTACCCGACTCACGTCAGGGTGCCGGGCTACTCTGTTCGGCGTGGCAGACGAAAGTGAGTCGGTGTCGGTGTCCGATTCGGGTGACGAAGGCGGGCGGCGCAGAAAAAAGCGCGGCGACAAGAAGCAGCGCCCGTTCTGGCAGGAGCTGCCGATACTCGTCGTGATCGCAGCGGTGATCGCCGCGTTGATGGTGACTTTCGTCGGTCGGCCGTATGTGATCCCCTCGCAGTCGATGGAGAACACGCTGCTGATCGGTGATCGCATCTACGTCCAGAAGATCAGCTATTACGGCTCCGAACCCGGACCGGGCGACGTGGTGGTGTTCGTCGGACCGCCGTCGTGGAACGGGCACTACAAGTCGGTGCGTTCGGACAACACTGTCGTGCGCGGTCTGCAGAACTTCCTGTCCTACTTCGGGCTGGTCCCGCCGGACGAGAACGATCTGGTCAAGCGCGTGATCGCGGTCGGCGGGCAAACCGTGCAGTGTTGTGATCCGCAGGGGCGCGTGATGGTCGACGGCAAACCGCTCGACGAGCCGTACATCAAGAAGGACTACCCCTGGTACACCGACCGTCCCAACGCCGTGTACCCGGCGGGCCGGGTGTTCGGCCCGGTGAAGGTGCCGGAGGGCAATCTGTGGGTGATGGGCGACAACCGCAACGAGTCGGCTGATTCGCGCGCCCACGTCAGCGACGATCTACAGGGCACCGTGCCGGTGGACAACGTCCGCGGCAAAACGGTGTTCAAGATCTGGCCGCCGAACCGGATGGGCCCAGTGAAGACCCAGAACCCGCAAGAGAACTAACGCGATGAGGACGAGTGTTCTGTGCCCAGTGAAGACCCAGAACCCGCAAGAGAACTAGCGCGACGAGGACGAGTGTTCTGGGCCAGAACGCGCAAGAGAACTGACACGTTGAGCAGGGGTGTTCCGGGGCGAACGCGCACCCGGAACACCCAGTCGAACTGACGCGACGGGACAATCGAACTGTGGGGCAGGATCGGACCAGCTGGCCGCCGCGGATGGTGATGCGCCGGGCGGCGGGACTACGCACGCTCGAGGCCGCGCTCGTGCGCGGTGGGCTCGCGCCGGTGGCCGGTGTCGACGAGGCGGGGCGCGGACCCTGCGCGGGTCCGCTGGTGGTCGCCGCGTGCCTGCTCGCGCCCAAGGCCTACGACAAGCTCGCCGGGCTCGACGACTCCAAGAAACTCACGGAGGCGGCCCGTGAGGAGCTGTTCCCGGTGGTTCAGCGGTTGTCGCTGGCCTGGAGCGTCGTGGTGGTACCTGCGTGGGAGATCGACTCGATCGGGATCCACGTCGCCAATATCGAGGGCATGCGCCGAGCCGTCGTCGGCCTCGAACGCACCCCCGGCTACATCCTGACCGACGGATTCAAGGTGCCCGGTCTGCCCGCACCGTCGCTGCCGGTGATCGGCGGCGACGGCACCGCGGCCTGCATCGCGGCCGCGAGCATCCTGGCGAAGGTGACCAGGGACCGGATGATGGTCGAGCTCGACGCCCAGCTACCCGGCTACGGTTTCGCCGCGCACAAGGGCTACAACACGCCCGAGCACACCGCCGCCCTGCGGCAGCTCGGACCGAGCACAGAACACCGCCGTTCCTGGCGGAATGTGCGCGAGCTCGAGGCGCCCGGAGGTAGCCGAGTGGCTACTCGCGCGGCACATGCGCGATGATGTCACCAATGAACGCGGCGCTGCTAGCAGGAGGACGTCCCACCCGATGAGTGCTGAGGACCTCGAGAAGTACGAAACCGAGATGGAACTGTCGTTGTACCGCGAGTACAAGGACATCGTCGGCCAGTTCTCGTACGTGGTGGAGACCGAACGGCGCTTCTACCTGGCCAATTCGGTCGAGCTGCGTCCGCAGAACGCCGACGGCGAGGTGTATTTCGAAGTGCGGATGAGCGATGCGTGGGTGTGGGATATGTACCGCCCGGCACGCTTCGTCAAGCACGTTCGGGTGATCACGTTCAAGGACGTGAACATCGAGGAGTTGGAGAAGCCGGACCTGCGCCTGCCGGAGTAGTTGTCCACAGGGGCGCGGTTATCCACAGGATTTCTGTTTGCCCAGGTCGCGGGGGACAGCCACGTGAGCGTCTGTGGCCATGCTTTCGCTCATGGCACACAAACAGGCGCTCGGCGCGTACGGGGAGAAGCTGGCCGCGCAGTATCTGTGCGAGTCGGGGATGGAGATCGTCGCCCGCAATTGGCGGTGTCGATACGGTGAGCTGGACCTGATCGTCCAGGACCCGTCGATCACCGCGTTCGTCGAGGTGAAGACGCGGTCCGGGCTGGGGTTCGGAACTCCGGCCGAGTCGGTCACCTTCAGCAAGCAGCAGCGCATCCGCCGGCTGGCGCTGCTGTGGCTGGCCGAACAGGACGGGCCGTGGCGGCGCATCCGCTTCGACGTCGTGTCGGTGCTGATGCCGCGGGGGCGCGGGCCGGTCATCGAACATCTGACCGGCGCGTTCTGATGGCGCTCGGACGGGCGCTGTCGGTCGCGGTGACGGGGGTCGACGGGCAGCTGGTGGAGATCGAGGCCGACATCGGTCAGGGTCTGCCCTCGGTGAATCTGGTCGGTCTGCCCGATACCGCCCTGCAGGAATCGCGCAATCGGGTGCGTTCGGCAGTGGCCAACACGGGGGAGAAGTGGCCGGACGGCCGGGTGATCCTGGCCCTCTCGCCTGCGACGCTGCCGAAAGTGGGCAGTGTCTACGACCTCGCGCTGGCGGTTTCCGTGCTCGACGCCTCCGGGGTGGTGCCCGGCGAGCGGCTGGTGAAAACGGTGCTGCTGGGGGAATTGGCGCTCGACGGGCGGGTTCGGCGGGTGCGCGGGGTGCTGCCCGCGGTGATCGCGGCCCGGCGGGCGGGGCTGCCCACGGTGGTCGTGCCCGCCGAGGCGGTGGCCGAAGCGGGGCTGGTCGAGGGGATCGAGGTGCTCGGGGCGACGAGTCTGCGGGCAGTGGTGGCCTGGCTGCGCGGGGAGGGTCAGCTGCTCGAACCCGACGGCGTCGTGCCGGGGACACAGGTCCCGTGCGGTGACCTCAGCGATGTCGTCGGACAGGACGAGGCGCGCTGGGCGCTGGAGGTCGCTGCGGCAGGCGGACACCATCTGCTGCTCACCGGGCCGCCCGGGATCGGCAAAACGATGTTGGCACAACGTCTTCCGGGACTGCTGCCACCGCTGTCGGAAGCGGAATCGCTGGAGGTGACCGCGATCCATTCGATGGCGGGATCGCTGTCGGCCGAGCAGCCGTTGCTCACGTTGGCTCCCTTTGTCGCGCCGCATCATTCGACGTCGGTCACCGCCATGATCGGCGGTGGTTCCGGCATGGCCCGTCCCGGCGCGGTCAGCCGGGCCCATCGCGGGGTCCTGTTCCTCGACGAATGCGCCGAGATCGGCACCAAAGTCCTGGAGGCACTGCGGACTCCGCTCGAAGAGGGGGAAGTGCGTATCGCCCGGCGCGACGGCGTTGCCCGGTACCCGGCCCGCTTCCAGCTGGTCTTGGCGGCCAATCCCTGTCCGTGCGCTCCAGCACGCGATGTGGACTGCATCTGCGCGCCACTGGCACGACGCCGCTACCTGGGCAAACTATCGGGGCCGTTGCTCGACCGCATCGATATCTGGGTCCAGATGCACGGGCAGGCCGGTGCGACGTTCGGCGACGAACAGGCCGAGAGCAGCAGCACGGTGGCCGAACGCGTGGCCCGGGCGCGAGCCCGCGCGGCGCAGCGGTGGAGCGAGGACGGGTGGGCGACCAATGCCGAAGTGCCGGGCCACATTCTGCGGAAGCGATTCACGTTGCCGCGGGAATCGATCGCGCCGATCGAGACGGCCTTACGGCTGGGGCGCATGTCGGCCCGTGGCGCCGACCGGGCCATCCGGGTCGCCTGGACGGTCTGCGACCTGCGCGAAGGGGAGCTGCCCACGGTGCGGGATGTGATGTCGTCGTTGAACTTCCGGCAGCGAGGTGCGCAATGAGCGAATCGCGTGCGGTCGGCGACATGGTGGATCTCGACGGTGATCCGGACGAGCGCCGACTCGCCTGGGTGTACCTGTCGCGGGTGGTACAGGGGCCGTGTGCGCCACTGTCGGCCTTGATCGCCTCGGTCGGGGTGTGCGAGGCCGCGCGTGCTGTCCGTGAGCACGAGTTGCCCGCGGCACTGCGTGGTCCCACCGCGACGCGGCGTGAGATCGACTCGGCAGCAGCGGATCTGGAGGCGATTGCTCGTCTGGGCGGGCGGGTGATCACTCCCGACGACGAGGAATGGCCGGGCTGGCGGATGCTCGGACTCGACCAACTCGACAGCGAGCGCGATCGCGAGGCGGCGGTGCCGCTGGTGCTGTGGGCGCGGGGTCCCCTCTCGCTCCACACCGCCTCCGAACGTGCTGTCGCGGTGGTCGGTTCGCGGTGTAGCAGTGGATACGGGTTGCAGGTGGCGAGCGAGATCGCGTGCGACCTGGCAGGCCGGGGCTGGACGATCGTCTCCGGAGCGGCCTTCGGCATCGACGCGGCGGCGCACCGGGCGGCCCTCGCCGTCGGTGGAACCACCGTCGCCGTCCTCGCCTGCGGTGTCGACCGTCCCTATCCGGCGCAGCACGACCGCCTGCTCGCCGCCATCGCCGACAGTGGTCTGGTCGTCAGCGAATATCCGCCAGGCATCTCGGCGCAGAAACATCAGTTCCTGGCGAGGAACCGGTTGATCGCGACGCTCGGGGACGGGGTTCTGGTGGTCGAGGCAGGGCTGCGCAGCGGCGCTCGCAACACCGTGAAATGGGCCCGCAGACTGGGCAGGCCGGCCATGGCTGTGCCGGGGCCGGTCGGGTCGGCCTCCTCGGCAGGCTGTCATCGCATGATCAGAGAAGGCGAGGCGCTTCTGGTAACCCGAGCCGAAGACATCATCGACGAAGCGGGTCCCCTCCGCCTCCCTGTCAGCGAAGGCGGCTCGACGGACCGCGCCGGCCACCTGCGCGGTGCTGAAGCTGATATCTACGCGGCTCTACCCACCATCGGCTCGCGTCTACCTCGCGAACTGTCTCAGCAGTCCGGCTTGGACCTGGCCACGGTTCGAGCGGTCCTGCCGAGCCTGGAGCTCGCCGAACTGGTCGGCTGCGATTCCGGTGGTTGGTTTCGGACATCCAGTCGACGGGCCAGCTGACACGGTGGGCGTCCAGCGGGGGTGAGGTGTGGACATCGACGTTTCAGGCTAGCGCAGGTCGCGTGACGTGTGGACATCGACGTTTCGGCGAGTACAGGTCTGTCCCGGCTGCGCGGCAATGGTCGAGTGGGATCGCGACTGAGTGCCTCGCAGGCCGGGCGGCGACGGTGCGAAGACGAGCAGTACGGGGAAGCGGACCGTTCGGTCGGCTCGGCGGCGTGGTGGGTTGCGTGGGGGACCGGGAAGGGTGACGGTTGGGTCATGGATGTGTTGCCTGATGACCTGACCGCGTTGCTCACCGAGTTCGGGCGGCATCTGCGGTTGGGCCGGAATCGGTCGGCGCATACGGTGCGGGCGTATCTGGGGGATGTGCGGTCGTTGCTCGAGCATCTGTACGCGCGGTCGGCGGATTCGGCGGTGCGGGAGCTGGATCTGCCGTTGCTGCGGTCGTGGTTGGCCGAGCTGGCGGCGGCGGGGGTGGCCCGGACGACCCTGGCTCGGCGGGCATCGGCGGCAAGGACTTTCACCGCGTGGCTGACCGAGACCGGGCGGCTCGGTGTCGACCCGGGGCTGCGCCTGCAGGCTCCGAAAGCCCATCGCGTGTTGCCCGCGGTGCTCGGGCGTGGTCAGGCCGAACAGGCCATGGTCGCGGCGGAATCCGGGGCGGCGCAGCAGGATCCGATGGCGCTACGGGATCGGCTGGTGGTGGAGTTGTTGTACGCCACCGGGATTCGTGTCAGCGAGCTGTGCGGTCTCGACCTCGACGACATCGACCGGGAGCGTCGTCTGGTGCGCGTGCTCGGCAAGGGCAACAAGGAGCGCTCGGTACCGTTCGGTGGTCCGGCCGACACCGCGCTCGAGGCATGGCTCCGGGCGGGCCGGCCGTCGCTGGTCAACAGCAACTCGGGCCGCGCCTTGTTCCTCGGCCAGCGCGGTCGCCGCCTCGACCAGCGCCAAGCGCGTGCCGTCGTCCACGACGTCATCGCCGCGATCCCCGGCGCTCCCGACATGGGCCCGCACGGCCTCCGCCACAGCGCCGCCACCCACCTCCTCGAGGGCGGCGCCGACCTGCGCGTTGTCCAGGAACTCCTCGGTCACGCCAGCATGGCAACCACCCAGCTCTACACCCACGTCTCTGTAGAGCGCCTCAAACGAGTCCACGACCAGGCCCACCCCCGCGCCTGACCGTGTCGAGTCGGTCTTCGGCCCGGTCGACTTCGATGGCTGATCGTGTCGAGTGGGTTCTCGGCCAGGTCCCGTGCGCGGCCGACCTACTCGAGCGGTCAGCGGCCGGCCCACCCGGCGACCGGTCGCCTTGGAGCGGTTTACGCCCGATCCCACCCGTCGGCAGGTGACCTCGGTCTGGCCCGCAACGTGCCGATTCTCGTGTCCGGTCTGGGAAGTCGGCTCCCGGAACAGTGCCGCTCCGGGAGTGTCTCGGGGGCCGGGAACCCGCGCGCGTCCTTGTCACGGAGTGCGCACGATCGGCGCCGCGCCGGCACCGCACAGATCAGCGGCGACAACCTGATCGGCGCCGCGCTCGTGCGGATCATCCGTGGGTGGATCGGGGTAGCGCATGATGGGGGCAGGAGGTGGTGGTCGTGACGTTGCCCGAGGTCGGGGCCGAATCGGACGACGGCGAGGAGGAGGTCGACTATCGGTTCACCCTCGCCAACGAGCGGACGTTTCTGGCGTGGATCAGGACCGCGATCGGTCTGCTCGCCGGCGGCGTCGCGGTGCACACCCTCGTGCAGCCGACTCGGCTGGCCGGATTCGCCGGCGCCATCTCGATGATCTGCCTGATCATGGCGCTGGCCGTCGCGCTCGCTGCCTTCCGGCACTGGCGGCGGGTCGATCTCGCGATGCGGACCGGGCGACCGTTGCCAGGAACGGTCCTGGTTCCCGTGTTGTCGGCCGGCATCGCGATCGTCGCCGTGCTCGCCTGTGTGGCGGTCGTGCTGTCGTGACCGCAGCGACCCTGGCGATGGAGCGCACCGCTCTGGCTTGGCGGCGCACCTCTCTCGGAGCAGCCGGCTGCGCGCTGCTCTTCGTGCACGAGGCGACTGTCGACGGTTGGCCGGCATGGCCGGTCCCGCTCGCCGCCGCCACGGTCGCCCTGCTCGTGGCCGGAGTCGGCTGGTCGCGCGGCCGCGCACTCGATCGCGGACACTGCGGCACCGCGCACCGATTCGTCGCGACCACCACCCTCGCCGTTGCGACCGTCGCCCTCATCGCGGCAGTCACCGTAGTGCTCAACGGGTAGCGCGCGCTCGCCCTGCGATGTACTCGGCACCGGTGGCGTTGTCAGAAATACTGTGGTGGACGTGACTTCCCTGCGCGAGCGGCTGCGCGCCGCGTTGAAAACTGCGATGAAGGCCCGTGACCTCGGTGCGGTCACGGCGCTGCGTTCGGCGTTGGCGGCGATCGACAACGCGGAGGCGATCGATGCCGGGTGACGTACGAGCCGGCGCCGTGGAGGAAAGCGCAGTCGGCCTCGGTGCGGCCGAGGCCGTTCGCCGCGACCTCACCGAGGTCGAGATCGAAGCGATCGTCCGTCGGGAGATCGACGAAAGACGTTGCGCGGCATCTGACTACGACCGACTCGGCGCGATCGATCGGCGCGATCGGTTGAGCGCCGAAGCCGACGCGCCGGCCGCGCTGGCTGACGGCCGTACCCGGGCGGGCCGGGCCGCGACGTCAGTCGTTGGTGGGCAAGGTGTTCAGGTAGCGGTGGGTGAACCAGCGCTGGATCAGCCGGGTGACGGGTCCGCCGAGACGGACGTACCAGGCACCCGGTTGGGAGAAGGCGGTGATCAGGCCGTAGACGGTGTCGTCGGTCGGGTCGTATTCGACGGCGAACAGTTCCTCGCCGACCTCGGGGTGTCCCGGCAGGGTGCCGTAGGCGAAACCTCGGCGGTCGGGTTCGTCGAGGACGTAGACGACGCGGCAGGGCGCGCTGATGTTCAGTGGCCCGATGCGGAGGACGACGGTCAACTCGGTTCCGGGCTGCGCGGTTTCGGTATCGGCGCCGCGAAAGGTGCCGACGCCCTTCTGAATTCCGAAGTCGAGAATGTGGGCGGCCGCGCGCTCGAACAGATCGCGGCCGTGGCCGATCGGCCGCCGATTCCGGAACCGGTGGTACCCGTCGGGCATCGTGGCGCGGGTGGCGCCCACGTCGGGATAGGTGAAAGGCGCTGATTTCTCGGACACACCTCGATTCTCGTCCGCTCCGGGCTGTCATAGGTGCGGGGTGGCGGAGCGTTTCGTCACATCACGGATCCAGCGGTTTCAACCGGACCGGCACCTCGTGCAGGAGTCCGAGCGGGTCGACGTACTCGCGCCGGTTGTGGGCACCGGACTCACGGCGGGCTCCCCAGTGCAGGCACGCGGCGACCGGACACCCCTCGTGTCCGGTCACCAGCGTGCCGATCGCCGTACCCCTGACCACCCGGCTTCCCACCGCGACCTTCGCCGTCACCGGTTCATACGTGGTGCGCAAGCCGCCCGGATGATCGATGGACACCACGGGTTTGCCCGCCACTTCCCCCGCGAACACCACGATGCCGTCCCCCGCCGCCAGCACCGTCTGCCCGGCGGTACCCGCCAGATCCACCCCCCGATGCCCCGGCAGCCAATTCCGCTCCGGCTTGTCGAACCGGCGCTCCACCGCCGGTCGCGGCCGCAACGGCCAACCGAACGGCCCCGCTTCCGCCGCATCGGCCGGTACCGCGCCACTGAGCACAATGGCCACCGGACAGACGACCCCGAGTACTCCCCGGAGGATCGACCGCACCCGAAGCGCCGCGCGTCGCAGCTGCTCGGGAATGCGAGGACGCCGGCCACGATCGGTTGCCGCCGACCACGCATCACAGCCGGGCAAGGGCTGGTCGACCCGGTACAGGCGGGTCGCTGATGTGATGGCGTCAGGTCGAGGTCGATGACGGGGTGCTCGGTTCGTCGACCACACCACGGCGTCAGACCGACCGGGCCGGCTGGCGCGAGCCGGCCACGCTGTGGAGCGGGGTCGGGACCAACCGGGCCGAAGAACGCGACCCGCCAACTTCAGCCCACCGTCGTGGGTCGCGAACATCGAGGCCTCAGCGGTGCGGTCGTGGTGTCGGCACCCGCTGCTGCGCCGCCAGCGCCCGCAGCATCTCCCGCAGAACCGCGGGCAGCTGCGCCGCCGACCCGCTCCCGCCTCCGGCCAGCACTCTGATCCCTATCTCCGACCGGGCCCCGGCACTCGGATCCATACCCTGCGGTCGTGCCGGCGCGGATCCGAAATCGTGAATCGTCACCTGCACCGGGACAGGAGCGGGAACGAGTTCCCGTCGGGGCACGGTCACCGGAACCACATTCGATTCCCGGCCGCACGAGACGGCGCCGGACGGGTGCTCCGGCGGCTGGACAGGCGAACCACTCCTGCGCGCACCTTCCGTGACCGCCTTCGGCGGGAGTTCCACAGCTACCGCCGCTGCGAGGATGATCGAAACGGGAACAGCGGCCGCCGCTGGTCGGCCTGTCGAGGTGGGCGCGTTCTGTGGGTTGGGCGCGGGCGGCGCTGTCGGCACCGTGCCGGGCGCGGCCGCATGCTGTGATGGGCGAGTCGCCTGGCTGACCCGCTCGGGTGGGTGGGCCAGGACCACGGCCCCGCGTGCCCCGCCACCGGCGCATATCGGCGATGGGTCGCTGGGGTGTGGGACCGTTGGTGCGACGTCGGTAGCGGAAGGTCGAGCTGCGGGTGGAGCACCGCTCTCAGGGTGTGCCGCGGCCGGTGCGGCAGCGACCCCCGCCGCGAAGAGCAGCGGAAATGTAGTGATCAGGGTGCGTGTCACAGTGTTCATGCCCCAACTCTGGGCGCTGGACAACTCCACCGGGACAACGATTTCGGGAATGTGGACAACGTTCCCGCATGTGGATATCGCGTACTTCATCCGCGAAATGGGCGGTCGTTGCGCAGGGGCGATTTCGGACCTGGCCCTGCTCCGCGTAGACTGAACAAGCGGTTTGTGCTCAGCAGCCAATGCGTGTGCACAGCACGGACCGACTTCGCGCGCCACCCGTGCTCGTCCATCCGGTCGTCGCTCGCAATGCAGACGGTCCGCGAGGGCATGTCAGCGCGAGTTCTCCAGCGGATGAACAGGGAAATCGTCGGCTGGTCCCGGATTCTTCGAATCGGGTCCGGCGGTTTCGGTGGCGCCAGGGCAGTCGATCGCCGATCGACCGCGACAACCGGCAACGAAAGAGAGATACGAAGGCTATGCCTGTCGTAACTATGAAGCAGCTGCTCGACAGCGGCGCGCACTTCGGCCACCAGACTCGTCGGTGGAACCCGAAGATGAAGCGGTTCATCTTCACCGACCGCAACGGCATCTACATCATCGACCTGCAGCAGACGCTGACCTTCATCGACAAGGCCTACGAGTTCGTCAAGGAGACTGTCGCCCACGGTGGCACCGTCCTCTTCGTCGGTACCAAGAAGCAGGCCCAGGAGTCGATCGCTTCCGAGGCGCTGCGCGTCGGAATGCCCTACGTCAACCAGCGTTGGCTGGGTGGCATGCTCACCAACTTCTCCACCGTGCACAAGCGCCTGCAGCGCCTCAAAGAACTCGAGGCGATGGAGCAGACCGGTGGCTTCGAGGGTCGCACCAAGAAGGAAATCCTCATGCTCACGCGTGAGATGACCAAGCTGGACCGCACCCTCGGCGGTATCCGTGACATGGCCAAGGTCCCCTCGGCCATCTGGATCGTCGATACCAACAAGGAGCACATCGCCGTCGGCGAGGCGCGCAAGCTGAACATCCCGGTCATCGCGATCCTGGATACCAACTGCGACCCCGACCTGGTCGACTACCCGATCCCGGGTAACGACGACGCGATCCGTTCCGCCGCACTGCTCACCAAGGTCGTCGCCTCCGCGGTGGCCGAGGGCGTGCAGGCCCGCGCGGGCCAGGCTTCCGGCGACGCGAAGCCCGAAGCCGGCGCTGGCGAGCCGCTGGCCGAGTGGGAGCAGGAGCTCCTGTCCTCGGCGACCCCGGCTGCCGAAGCCGATGTCGCTGCCGCGACCGAGGCCCCGGCCGTCGAGACCCCGGCCGAGGCAGAGGCCGAGGTCAAGGCCGACCCGGCACAGCACACCCCGGCCGACTTCTGAGCTGACCGGTAGCACTACGTTCACCTTGCCGGCCCTTCTGAATTCAGAAGCGGTCGGCAAGGTGGTGTTAACACCCAAGCACCCCACACACGAGGAGGCTCGCCCCCGATGGCGAACTACACCGCTGCTGATGTGAAGCGGCTCCGGGAGCTCACCGGCTCCGGCATGATGGACTGCAAGAACGCGCTGGCCGACTCCGACGGCGATTTCGACAAGGCCGTCGAGGTGCTGCGCATCAAGGGCGCCAAGGACGTCGGCAAGCGCGCCGAGCGTGCGACCGCCGAAGGTCTGGTCATCGCCAAGGACGGCGTCATGGTCGAGATCAACTGCGAGACCGACTTCGTTGCCAAGAACGCCGAGTTCCAGCAGCTGGCCGACGCGATCGTGACCGCGGCCGCCGCGGCCAAGCCGGCCGACCTGGACGCCCTCAAGGCGCTCAAGCTGACCGACGGCACCGTTGACGACGCCGTGCAGGCGCTGTCGGCCAAGATCGGCGAGAAGCTGGAACTGCGTCGCGTCGTGTCCTTCGACGGCCCGGTCGCCACCTACCTGCACAAGCGCGCTTCGGACCTGCCGCCCGCCGTCGGCGTGCTGGTGGAGTACGAAGGTACCGGCGACGCCGCTGCCGACGCCGCGCGTGCCGCAGGCATGCAGGTCGCCGCGCTCAAGGCCAAGTACCTGACCCGCGAGGAGGTGCCCGCCGATGTCGTCGACAACGAGCGTCGCATCGCCGAGGAGACCGCGCGCGAAGAGGGCAAGCCCGAAGCCGCGCTGGCGAAGATCACCGAAGGCCGCGTGAACGGCTTCTTCAAGGACGTCGTGCTGCTCGAGCAGTCCGCCGTCACCGACTCCAAGAAGACCGTCAAGGCGCTTCTGGAAGAGGCGGGCGTGAACGTGAAGCGTTTCGCTCGTTTCGAGGTCGGCCAGGCCTGATCCGCCTGAACTTCACGAACAGCCTCTTCGGCGCGGTGTGATGCCGCGCCGGAGGGGCTTTCCTCATGGATCGACCGACCCCACTTCCGGGTGACCGCAACCTGATAGGGCAGGATGGATGCCGCCTGCTCGCCCCGCTCTCGACCTCGCCGAAGGAGACCGACACCCATGACCGACCCGGGTAACGACCGCCCTGGATACAACCGGGTGCTGCTCAAGCTGGGTGGGGAGATGTTCGGTGGTGGCGGAGTGGGCCTCGATCCCGACGTCGTGCAGACCGTGGCCGAGCAGATCGCCGAGATCGTCGAGACCGGCGTGCAGGTGGCCGTGGTGATCGGCGGCGGCAACTTCTTCCGCGGCGCCGAACTGGAGGAGCGCGGCATGGAGCGGGCCCGCTCCGACTATATGGGCATGCTCGGCACCGTGATGAACAGCCTCGCCCTCCAGGATTTCCTTCAGCAGCAGGGTGTGGACACCCGCGTGCAGACCGCCATCACCATGGGCCAGGTCGCCGAGCCCTACCTGCCGCTGCGCGCCAAGCGCCACCTCGAGAAGGGCCGCGTCGTGATCTTCGGCGCGGGAATGGGCATGCCCTACTTCTCCACCGACACCACCGCCGCGCAGCGCGCGCTGGAAATCGGCGCCGACGTGGTGCTGATGGCGAAAGCGGTCGACGGTGTGTTCGACGCCGATCCGCGCGTCGACCCGAATGCGAGCATGTTCACCGAGATCACCCACAAGGAAGTGATCGAAAAGGGTCTGAAGGTGGCCGATGCCACCGCGTTCAGTCTCTGCATGGACAACCAGATGCCGATGCTGGTGTTCAATCTGTTGATCAAGGGCAATATTGCCCGCGCGGTCGCCGGTGAACCCATCGGCACCCTGGTTCGGTCGTGACCCCGCACCCGCGGACGATGACGATGACGACGCTGTGGAGGATTCGGTCGTGATTGATGAAGCGCTCTTCGATGCCGAAGAGAAGATGGACAAGGCCGTCACGGTGGCGAAGGACGACCTGGGCAGCATCCGTACCGGTCGCGCCAACCCGGGCATGTTCACCCGTGTGCTGATCGAGTACTACGGCTCGCTCACCCCGATCACCCAGGTCTCGAGCATCACCGTGCCCGAGCCGCGCATGGTCGTGATCAAGCCCTACGAGCAGAGCTCGCTCGGCCTGATCGAGAACGCCATCCGCAACTCCGACCTGGGCGTGAACCCGACCAACAACGGCGACATCCTGCGCATCTCGGTGCCGCAGCTCACCGAGGAACGTCGCCGCGAGATGGTCAAGATGGCCAAGAGCAAGGGCGAGGACGCCAAGGTCTCGATTCGCAACGTCCGCCGCAAGGCGATGGACGAACTCGGTCGCATCCAGAAGGATGGCGAAGCGGGTGAGGACGAGGTCGGGCGCGCCGAGAAGGAGCTCGACAAGACCACCGCCAAGTATGTGGCCCAGGTCGACGAGCTGGTCAAGCACAAGGAAGCCGAACTGCTCGAGGTCTGAGCGCCAGATCTCGCCAGTCCCGCTCGTGCGGGGGATGAACGGAACGACGAGTTGAGCGACGGGACAATCGTGGCCGAAGACGCCGCCGCCACCGGGGCGGCACCGGATCCCATGCCGGACAAGGTCGAGGAGACCGCGGCCGCGCCGCAGGACGAGCAGCCGCCCGCCCCGGCCTCACGGGCCGGGCGCAATCTGCCCGCGGCACTGGCAGTCGGGCTGACGCTCGGGCTGTCGTTGATCGCGATCCTGTTGTTCGTCCCGAAGGTGTTCATCGCGGTCGCGGGCATCGGCGTCGGCGTGGCGACCTGGGAGGTCACCAAGCGGCTGCGCGAAGCCGATGTGTTGGTACCGCGGATTCCGCTGCTGGTGGGCGGTCAGGCGGTGTTCTGGCTGGGCTGGCCGTGGGGGGCAGGTGGGGTGCTCGGCGCGTTCGCCGCCACCGCGCTGGTGTGCATGGTGTGGCGTCTGTTCGACCACGGCCTCAGTACCGCGCCGAAGAACTTCCTGCGCGATACCGCGATCGCCGTGTTCACCCTCACCTGGATCCCGTTGCTGGCCGCGTTCTCGACGCTGCTGCTGCTCGAACCGGACGGCAATCTCCGGGTACTCACCTTCATGATCCTGGTGGTGTGCTCCGATGTCGGCGGCTACGTCGCCGGTGTGCTGTTCGGCAGGCATCCGATGGTGCCCGCGATCAGTCCGAAGAAGTCGTGGGAGGGGTTCTGCGGGTCGCTGGTGTTCAGCGTGATCGGCGGTCTGCTGACCGTCACGCTGCTGCTCGAGGCGAACTCGATGATCGGTGTGGTGCTCGGTGTCGGCTTGGTGGCCGTGGCGACCATCGGTGACCTGATCGAGTCGCAGATCAAGCGGGAACTCGGCATCAAGGACATGGGGACGCTGCTGCCAGGGCACGGCGGGATCATGGATCGCCTGGACTCGATGCTGCCCTCGGCGTTCGTGTCCTGGCTGGTACTCAGCGCGCTGATCTGATCGACTCAGCGTCAGGACGACCTCTTGGCGGCGTGCCGCAGTTGCAGAATGCGCACCCCGCCGACCAGACCCATCACCAGCGCGCCCGCGATCACCGACAGCAACACGGTGATACCGAGCGGCAGTTCGAAATCCCAGAACAGCAGGTTGGTACGGACCTTGTCGAGGTTCTGGATGATGAAGGTCAGCAGCACGATGCCGAGCAGGGCGGCGGCCAGCAACGCGATCCAGGTGTAGCCGGTGCGAGACCCGTGCACGGCGTCGCGCGGGACGGGTACCGGCGCGGCCGCGGGTTTCGCCGGTTCGGCGGGCTTGCTGTGCTTGCCGGTGAGATCGGTCGCCGGCGGGTCGTGCTCGGCCGGTGACGCACCGGATTCCGCGTGTGTACTCATGGTTCGATCATGGCCGACTGCTATGGCTCACGCACGCATCTTCTCGATAACGTCGCCCGGCGTGGCAGGTCCGACGTGGCGTTTGGGACAATGGTGAAACTATGGCCATCTCCCTGCCCCTCGTGTTCGATGCCCCGCGCCGCGGTATGCCGCCGCGCCACCTCGCCGATCTCGATTCGGACGAACGCAAGGCCGCGGTGCAGGAGCTGGGATTGCCGAAGTTCCGTGCCGACCAGTTGGCCCGTCAGTACTACGGCCGCCTGCAGTCCGATCCTGCCCTGATGACCGACCTGCCCGCCGATGTGCGCGCGAAGGTCGGCGAGACGCTGTTCCCGCCGCTGCTGTCGGTGGTGCGCAATATCGCCTGCGACGAGGGCGACACCCGCAAAACGCTGTGGAAGGCGCACGACGGGACGCTGCTGGAGAGCGTGCTCATGCGCTACCCCGACCGCAACACGCTGTGCATTTCCAGTCAGGCCGGGTGCGGAATGGCCTGTCCGTTCTGCGCGACCGGGCAGGCGGGGCTCACCCGCAACCTGTCGACGGCGGAGATCGTCGACCAGGTGCGTGCCGCCGCGGCGTCCCTGCGTGACGGCGAGGTGCACGGCGGTCCGGGCCGGCTGTCCAACATCGTGTTCATGGGGATGGGCGAGCCGCTGGCCAACTACAAGCGGGTGGTGAACGCGGTTCGCCGGATCACTTCGCCCGCTCCCGACGGGCTCGGTATTTCGCAGCGGTCGGTGACGGTGTCGACCGTCGGCCTGGCGCCCGCGATCCGCAAGCTGGCCGACGAGAACATGTCGGTGCGGCTTGCGGTGTCGCTGCACACCCCCGACGACGAACTGCGCGACACTCTGGTGCCGGTGAACAATCGCTGGTCGATCGCCGAAGTGCTCGACGCCGCACGGTATTACGCCGACAAGTCCGGGCGTCGCGTGTCGATCGAGTACGCGTTGATCCGCGATATCAACGACCAGCCGTGGCGGGCGGATCTGCTGGGCAAGAAACTGCACAAGGCGCTCGGTCCGCTCGTGCACGTGAACCTGATCCCGCTCAACCCGACACCGGGCAGCGAGTGGGATGCCAGCCCCAAGCCGGTCGAGAAGGAGTTCGTGCGTCGCGTGATCGCCCAGGGCGTGTCGTGCACCGTGCGCGACACCCGCGGCCAGGAGATCGCCGCCGCCTGCGGTCAGCTCGCCGCCGAGGGCTAGGGCCCTCGCCGCCGTGATGAGCTCGGGGAGACGTGTCCGAGCTCAGACGATGCTGCTCGGTGCGATGAAGTCGTCGTAGGGGAGTGGGCCCGCGACGAAGGCGTTGACCGACATGAAGTTCAAAGTGATGTCGCCGCCGTGGTTGTCCAGGAAGGCGATATCGGAGGCGTCGCGGCCGGTGGCGATGCGTACCAGGCTCGAGCGCGGCGCGAGGCCGGTCGGGTCGTAGGTGCGCCACTCGCCGTCGATGTAGGCCTCACAGACGGCGTGGAAGTCCATCGGCACACAGCCCGGCGCGTAGACCGCGGCGACCCGGGCGGGGACGCCGACGGCGCGCAACAGCGCGACCATCAGATGCGAGAAGTCGCGGCAGACGCCGGTGCCGGAGAGCAGTGTCTCGACCGCGCCGTCGATGGGCGTGCTACTGCCCGAGACATAGGTGATCCGTCTGCCGATCCACGACGAGACGCGGTTGGCCACCTCGGGATCGGCGATGCCGTAACCGAATTCGGCTGCCGCGAAGCCGAGTAGCTTGTCCGACTCCGCGTAGCGGCTCGGCCGCCGGTACAGCGCGAGGTCGTAGTCGGACGGCGGCGCGAGGACGGCGGTGCCAAGGACGGTCGCCTGATAGTCGATCCGGAGGGTCCCCGCGCGCACGTCGAGCACGTGGATCCGGGAACCGTGCGGACCGACCACTTCGCGCGGCGTGAGGAACTCGCCGTCGAGCGAGCATGTCATGGACTCGATGAGATCGAGTCCTGGCTGGCGGGCGACAGCGATCTGACACTGCAGCACCGAATCGGCATGGACCGCGACCTCCAGGCGAGCGGAAACGTCCCGTTTCACGCCCACAGACTGACAGGCGAATCGGGATCAGGCGAACCGAACCGCTGGAGCGGGTTGCGGCCCAGGCGTTACCGTCGTGGGACCGGATCGACGCGTGCATCCGAGATCGTTGACTATGGCGCGCGAAACAGCCTCTGTCACAGTCACTCTCGAGCTCGAAGCGGGCAATGCCTCGCTGATGATCCTCGGCAAGATGCTCGGTCCGACCGGCGTCGCGCCCTTCGAGGTCAAACGGCGCTACGACGCCGCCACCGCGGATCGGCGTGGCGAGATCATTCCGGCCGTGATCACGATCGACGCCCGCAAACGCTGGACGATGCGGCTCAAGACCCCACCGACCGCATCGTTGATCCGCAAGGCTCTCGGCCACCCCGGCTCCCCGCAGCCCGGGCACAAACCGGTGGGGGCGATCAGCCGGGATCAATTGCGCCGCATCGCGATCCGCAAACTCCCCGACCTGAACACCGACGATATCGCAGCGGCGATGCGCATCGTCGCGGGCACAGCGCGGTCGATGGGTGTGCGGGTGGAGGACTGAGCCGGGGTGTAGTGCCCTGTCCTCGCGCCGATTAGGGTTGGTGCTGGTCGGCGGCGGGGATATTCGCTGAAGGCCGGGCACTGCTTCGGTGGACAACGGGGGACCATGCTTGCGACGGGGGACGTCTTCGCCGGGTACGCGATCGAACGGCAGCTGGGGCGCGGCGGGATGGGTTCGGTGTATCTTGCCCGGCATCCGCGCCTGCCTCGGCAGACCGCGTTGAAGCTGCTGAATCCGGAGCTGTTCGCCGACAACGAGATTCGTGCCAGGTTCGAGCGCGAGGCCGACCTCGCCGCGCAACTGGAGCACGCGCCGACCAGTACGCCCTGGCCTGCACCCTGTACTCGCTGCTGACCGGCGTCGCCCCGTTCGAGGCGCCGAACCCGGTGCAGGTGATCCAGGGGCACCTCCAATCCCCGCCCCCGTCGCTGCGCGCCCGTCGACCGGATCTGCCCGCAGCCATGGACGCGGTCCTCGCCCGCGCCCTCGCCAAACGCGCCACCGACCGATTCGACTCCTGCGCCGAATTCGCGGCTGCCGCACGCCGTGCGCTGAGTGGCACCGGTGCGCAACCCACCGTGTTCGCCGGTGCGCGCTCGGTGCCCCGACACCCCCAGCCGAATCCGTACGGTGACGGCGGGCACGCGCCGCGCTTCGCCGCGCCCCAGCCGAACCCGGGCTACGCACCGCCGCCGATGCCGCGAAGCTCCGGTTACCGCGCGCCGGTGCCGCGACGAAAAGGCGGCCGGGTAGTCGCAGCGGTGTTGCTGACCTTGACACTGATCATCGGCGGCGCCGTCACCTGGGTGTGGCAGGACGAGAGCACCTGGATATCGGACATGCTGGAACGATCGCGTGCGCACAAAGATCTGGCCGCGATGTCGCAGGCGTTTCCCCGGATGGTGCCGACCGGATTCGCGGACGGCGCCGGCTTCGAGGGTCGTGAGTGCTCGGCGTACGCGAACACGAAGATCCGGAACGAACTCCTGTGGGAGTTGACGCTTCAGCAGGCAGCCGCGAAATGGTCGTGCGGCAGCCTGGACAGTGCCGATACCGACTATTTCTTCTACGCCTTCGCGACCGCGGCAGACGCAGTCGAGGCAGTGAATCGGTTTCGTGGTGAGACCGGTGACAAGGGAAACGCCTCGACCGGCTCGCGTACCGACCACCATCGTGAACAGGCCTACAACGGCGGATACAGTGGCTCCGCCGTGGTGTCCACCTTCAGCGATTCCGCGCGAGAACGATGGGTGCTGGTCTTCCAGCGCGGCTCGGCTTTCACCACAGTCGAGACCGATATGCCTGTTCTCCTCGCCGACATCGCCCGCTTTCCACTGGGTTGAACCTGCCACACAGCGGTGTACTGCACCGATTCGCGGGTCTTGGCGTTTGGTAGGGTCCAGGCCGTCGGACGAAGAGCGAGATTCGGGGGTCAGAGTGGTTTCTGACGGGACGGTGTTCGCCGGCTACACGATCGACCGGCAGCTGGGTCAGGGCGGGATGGGATCGGTGTATCTGGCCAGGCACCCGCGTCTGCCCCGATGGACGGCGCTCAAGCTGCTGAATCGGGAGTTGTTCTCCGACAAGGAGATCCGGGCCAGGTTCGAGCGTGAAGCCGACCTGGTCGCGCAGCTCGACCACCCCAATATCGTCACCGTGTTCGACCGCGGCGTCGAGGGCGATCAGCTGTGGATCAGCATGCAGTACATCGACGGGATCGATGCCTCCTCGCTGGATCCGCATTCCCTGCCGCCGGACCGGGCGCTGCAGATCATCGGTGAGACCGCCGCCGCGCTCGACTACGCCCATCGCGCGGGGGTGCTGCACCGCGACGTCAAGCCCGCCAACATCCTGCTGGCGCGTTCCAGCAGCCAGGAGCGGGTGTATCTCACCGACTTCGGCATCGCACGGCTGCGCGACGATTCGGGTCACCTCACCGAGACCGGATCGTTCACCGCCACGCTGGCCTACGCCGCGCCAGAGCAGCTCACCGGCGCCGCGCTGGATCACCGCGCCGACCAGTACTCCCTCGCGTGCACGCTCTACACACTGCTGACCGGCAGCGCGCCCTACGAATCGACCAGCCCGGCCGCGGTGATCACCGGTCATCTGCAAGCGCCGCCACCCCCGATCAGTCCGCGCCGCGCGGGCCTGCCGCCAGTGCTCGACGCCGTGATGGCGCGTGCGCTGGCCAAGCGACCCGCCGATCGGTTCACCTCGTGCGAGGAGTTCGTCGACGCCGCGCAGCGTGCGGTGCGCACCGGAACCACCGGTGCCCGCCCGATCGCCCGGCCGACCTCGGGGTCGCACGCGCAGCCGTTCGTCGGCATGCAGCCCATGCGCCCGGTGAGCTCGACGGGCACTCCCATCCCGCAGTACAACCCCGCTCCGATGCCCCCGCGGATGCCGCAGCCGCAGTACGCGCCCCCGCCGCAGTATCGGCAGCAACCGGTGCCGATCCCGAATCCGCCGCCGCAACGGGGCGGCTGGGGATCGGCACTGGGCGCCTACGCGGTCCTGTTGGTCGTCGTCATCGTGATCGCCGGCGTGATCGCGCTGCTGGCCAACCTCTGATCGGCTCGTCGACCCGATCGGCGGGTGCCATATTCTGGTCAGAATGAGCGACTTCGACGTCACCGCCGCCGACTCCATCGACCTCGACCGGTTGCGTCGTTTCGTCGCGGTCGCCGAGGAGTTGCACTTCGCCCGCGCCGCCAAGGCGCTGCGGATCCCACGGCAGGCTCTCAGCGCCACCGTGATCGAGCTGGAAGAAGAGCTCGGCACCCGCGTCTTCGTGCCGGGCGCTTCGCCCACCCAGCTCACCGACGACGGCACCGCCCTGCTCGCGCGTGCCAGGGACCTGATCCGGGTGCGGGAGCAGGCCGAACGGGAGCAGAAGCCCGACGCGCCCGCGAGCCTGCGGGTGGGGTTCGTGCCGGGAGTGACGGTGTCGAAGTGGGCGCGGATCTGGGACGAGCGGCTACCTGACCACCCGCTCGAGGTGGTCGGCGTCGCGCAGGGCGAGCAGGAGTCGGTGCTGCGCGAGGGGCGCGTCGACCTGTGCTTCGTCCGGCTGCCCATCGACCGGACCGCGACCAACGCGATCGCGCTGTGGCAGGAGACGCCGGTCGCGGTCGTGCAGAAAGACGACGAGCTGTCACTGCTGGAGACGATTGGCCCGGCGGATCTGGCCGACGAGACGATCCAGGACAGTGCCGATCTCGATCAGGCCGTCGACACTCTCGCCCTGGTCGCCGCCGTGGGCGGCGCGGCGATCATGCCGCAATCGATCGCGCGCCTGCATCACCGCCGCGACCTGGTCTACCGCCCGATCAGCGACACCGAGTTCACCGAGATCGCGCTGGCGTGGCCTGCCGGGACCGACAGCGATCTGCTCGAGGAGTTCGTCGGTATCGTGCGCGGCCGCTCGGCCAACAGCTCGCGCGGCGGGGTGGCGGAACCGGAGCAGCGCGCCACGGCGCCCGCGCGCAAATCCGCGGCGAAGAAGCCCACGGCCAAGAAACCGGCGCCGAAGAAGCCGGTCGCGCGTGGCCGCAAACCGGCCCGGCGCGGCCGCTGACGCACGAAAACGCCTGCGGCGCATGGTGATTGCCGCAGGCGTGGACGTACTTGTCGTCGAAGAACTACTTCGGCATCCGCTGGGTGAGCGAATCGACGACCAGGATGATCGCCATCACGCCTGCCAGGCCGACGAGGAAGATGTCCTCGACATGACCCTTGTGGTTGCCGATGGTCATCCCGAGCAGGGCCACGATGACGACCCAACCCGCGATGCGGAAGGTCTTGCGCGACTCACCGCTCCAGCCCCATGCTGCCGAGGGCACCTCGGCGGGGTCGACGCTGGTGGCGACGGCACGCTCGGTGCTGGCTTTATCGAGGTCCGTGGCTGCCACGATCGCTCCTAAGGGCTCGAGTTCTGGTTGGGCGAGTGAGCATATCGTGGCATACGACCGTCCGTCGTAGCCAGCAGCCCTGCCACAATGGGCCCGTGTCCCACCCCGCAACGCGTGCCATGCACGACAGTTCCCCGTCCACCGATCGGGTGAAGGTGCTGCTTCTCGGCAGTACCGGTTCGATCGGTACCCAGGCGCTCGAGGTGATCGCCGCCAACCCCGACCGCTTCGAGGTGGTCGGGCTGGCCGCACGCGGCGGCAACCCCGCCCTGCTCGCCGAGCAGATGACCGCCACCGGCACCCGCAATGTCGCCGTCGCCGATCCCGCCGCCGCCCAGGCGCTCGGGCTGGAACTCGGCGGCCCCGACGCCGTGACCGAACTGGTCCGCCGCACCGACGCCGATGTCGTGCTCAATGCGCTGGTGGGTTCGCTGGGTCTGGAGCCCACGCTGGCCACCCTGCACGCGGGCACCCGCCTGGCGCTGGCGAACAAGGAATCCTTGGTCGCGGGCGGCTCCCTGGTGACGCGGGCGGCCGCGCCCGGCCAGATCGTGCCCGTCGACTCCGAGCACTCGGCGCTGGCCCAGTGCCTGCGCGGCGGTCGCGCGCAGGAGGTCGACCGCCTCGTGCTCACCGCGTCGGGTGGACCGTTCCGCGGCTGGAGCACCGAGATGCTCGAATCGGTGAACCCCGCGGAGGCCAAGACCCACCCGACCTGGTCGATGGGCCCGATGAACACCCTGAACTCGGCCTCGCTGGTGAACAAGGGCCTGGAACTGATCGAGACCCACCTGCTGTTCGGTGTGCCCTACGACCGGATCGACGTCACCGTCCACCCCCAGTCGATCGTCCACTCGATGGTTACCTTCACCGACGGCTCCACCCTGGCCCAGGCCAGCCCCCCTGACATGAAACTCCCCATCGCCCTGGCGCTGGGCTGGCCCGACCGCATCCCCGGCGCGGCCGCCGCCTGCGATTTCGGTACCGCCTCCACCTGGACCTTCGAGCCGGTCGACGACGAGGTCTTCCCCGCCGTCCGCCTGGCCAGGCAGGCAGGCGAAGCGGGCGGCAGCGTCACCGCGGTCTACAACGCCGCCAACGAAGTCGCGGTCCAAGCTTTCCTCGACGGCAAGATCGCCTTCCCCGCCATCGTGCGCACCGTCACCCGCGCGGTAGAGGCCGCCGACCGCTGGCACGCCGAACCCGATACCCTGGACGACGTCCTCGCGGCCGACCGCTGGGCACGGGAGTACGCCGCGAAGACCATCGACGGTGAAACAACGTCCTGACCTGACGACCACAACGAGACCACCACGTTTTCGGCCGCCCCGGATCCGAGGGGCGAGACGGAACGCCGCAGGCGCAGTATCGCCCCTCGGATTCGGGGTTACGAGGCCGAAAACACGCGGCGCCAGCCGCCAAAGAGAAGGGCCCACATGGTTTTCGCGCTGGGGTTCGCACTGTTCGCTCTCGGTATCACGATTTCGATCGCGCTGCACGAGTGCGGGCACATGTGGGCCGCGCAGGCCACCGGCATGAAGGTGCGCCGCTACTTCATCGGCTTCGGGCCGAAGGTGTTCTCCTTCCGTCGCGGGGAGACCGAGTACGGGCTCAAGGCGCTGCCGCTGGGCGGCTTCTGCGACATCGCGGGCATGACGGCGCTCGACGAGCTCGAACCGGAGGAGGTCGACCGGGCGATGTACCGCCAGTCGACCTGGAAGCGCCTGGTCGTGATGTTCGGCGGCATCGGCATGAACTTCCTGCTCGGGTTCGTCCTGCTGATGGTCCTCGCGGTCGGCTGGGGCCTGCCCCAGCTCGAGCAGCCGCCTGCCACCGCGCTGGGCACCATGAGCTGTGTCGCGCAGGAGACCCCGCAGAAGACCCTCGCCCCCTGCACCGGCGACGGACCCGCCCAGCGGGCCGGTTTGCAGCGTGGTGACGTGGTGAAGGCCGTGAACGGTGTCGAGGTGAGCACCTGGGCGCAGTTCCAGGCCGAGACCCAGAAGCAGACCGGCACTTTCACCTACACGATCGAACGCGACGGCACCACGCTGACGGTCCCGGTCACCCCGGAACGGGTCATGCGCTCGCCCAAGGAAGGCGCGAGTCGTGAAGTGAGCGCGGTCGGCGTCGGCCCCGACTACGCCGAGCCGAAGCAGTACGGCCCGATCGCGGCGATCCCCGCCACCATCTCGTTCACCGGTGATTTCTTCGTCGAGACGGTGAAGTCGCTCGCCAAGATGCCGCAGAAGGTGTCGGCGCTGTGGGAAGCGGTGACCGGCGGCGAGCGCGATCCGGAGACCCCGGTCAGCGTCTACGGTGCCAGCCGCATCGGTGGCGAGACCGCCGAGCGTGGCCTGTGGGGCATGTTCATTATGGTGCTGGCCAGCTTGAACTTCTTCCTGGGAGCATTCAACCTGCTGCCCCTGCTGCCGCTGGACGGCGGGCATATCGCGGTGGTGCTCTACGAGAAGATCCGGAACACGATTCGCGGCTGGCTCGGCAAGGCCCCTGCCGGTCCGGTCGACTATCTGAAGCTGCTCCCGGTGACCTATGTGGCGGTAGTGATCGGTGGTGCGTTCATGGTGCTGACCTTGGCCGCCGATATCGTCAACCCGATCCGTCTGCCCTGAGGCGAGACGACCGGTGTCGTGCCCCTCACAGGGCGCCCGGTTACCTTGCGCGACTAAGCTCGGCATCAACAACCCAGGTCGATCCGCGAAACGTACGAAAGAAGGCAGCCGAACGTGACCAGCACAATCGGATTGGGGATGCCCGCCGCCCCCGCTGCTGTTCTCGCACCCCGGCGCAGGACCCGCCAGCTGATGGTGGGCAATGTCGGCGTCGGTAGCGATTCGCCGATCTCGGTGCAGTCGATGACCACCACCAAGACCCACGACATCAACGCCACCCTGCAGCAGATCGCCGAGCTCACCGCCTCGGGCTGCGACATCGTGCGGGTGGCCTGTCCGCGCCAGGAAGACGCCGACGCGCTCGCCACGATCGCGAAGAAGTCGCAGATCCCGGTGATCGCCGACATCCACTTCCAGCCGCGCTACATCTTCGCCGCCATCGACGCGGGCTGCGCCGCGGTGCGCGTCAACCCGGGCAACATCAAGGAATTCGACGGCCGCGTCGGCGAGGTGGCCAAGGCTGCGGGCGCCGCGGGCATCCCGATCCGCATCGGCGTCAACGCCGGTTCGCTGGACAAGCGGATGCTGGAGAAGTACGGCAAGGCCACCCCCGAAGCGCTGGTCGAGTCGGCGCTGTGGGAGGCGAGCCTGTTCGAGGAGCACGGCTTCGGCGACATCAAGATCTCGGTCAAGCACAACGACCCGGTGATCATGGTCGAGGCCTACCGCCAGCTCGCCGCGCAGAGCGACTACCCGCTGCACCTCGGCGTCACCGAAGCGGGCCCGGCGTTCCAGGGCACGATCAAGTCCGCGGTGGCCTTCGGCGCGCTGCTCAGCGAGGGCATCGGCGACACGATCCGCGTGTCGCTCTCGGCCCCGCCCGCCGAGGAGATCAAGGTCGGCAGCCAGATCCTGCAGTCGCTGAACCTGCGCCCGCGCAAGCTCGAGATCGTGTCCTGCCCATCGTGCGGACGCGCTCAGGTGGACGTGTACACCCTGGCCGACGCGGTCGCCGCCGGTCTGGACGGCCTGGAGGTGCCGCTGCGCGTCGCGGTGATGGGCTGTGTCGTGAACGGGCCCGGCGAGGCCCGCGAAGCCGACCTCGGTGTCGCCTCCGGTAACGGCAAGGGGCAGATCTTCGTCAAGGGTGAGGTCATCAAGACCGTGCCCGAGCATTTGATCGTGGAGACCCTGATCGAAGAGGCGATGCGCATCGCCGAACAGATGGACGCGGAGCCGGGCACTGAGCCCGTTGTCTCTGTGAGCTGAACCGGCCTCCGCACAGTCATCCGCCGGATTCGGCGGACCCGTACCGCTCGGCGTGTTTTCGTGGCAGGCTTGTGCCGTGCGGAGTCTGCTGGAGCCGACGCGACGGTCCAAAACCGCTCCCGCGCGCCCGGTGGCCGTGCGAGATGTCGGTGAGGTGCTGCGCGTCCTCGACGCCGACCCGGTGGCGTCGTGCATGATCGCGGCCCGGGTGCAGGAATTCGGGATCGACTCCCGGACCGGTGCCGGTGAGCTGTGGAGCCGCGGCGGACCGGCCGACTCCCTGTGTTTCTCCGGCGCCAATCTGGTGCCGCTGCGCGGTGACCAGCAGGCATTGCGCGCGTTCGCCGATCGGGCAGGCCGCTGGCCGCGGGTGTGTTCCTCGGTGGTCGGCAGGCAGGAACTCGCGCTCCCGCTGTGGGAGATGCTGCTCCCGGCCTGGGGCCCGGCCAGGGAACTGCGCGCCGATCAGCCCCTGCTGGCACTGGCCAGGCCGGCCGCCGCGCGCGCCGACGGGGGAGTGCGCCGCGTGCGGCCCGACGAGATCGACCGCTATTTGACCGCCGCGATCGCGATGTTCATCGAAGAGGTCGGCATCGACCCGCGCACGGGTGACGGTGGGCGCGGCTATCGGAGGCGGATCAAGAACCTCATCGAATCCGGTAGGGCCTGGGCACGTTTCGAGGACGGTGAGGTCGTCTACAAGGCCGAGATCGGCGCGCTGTCGCGACGCACCGGCCAGATCCAAGGCGTGTGGGTGCATCCCGAATTCCGGGGTGCGGGTGTGGGGACCGCCGGGACCGCCTCGGTCGCCAATGCTGTTGTGGCAACGGGCCGTACGGCGAGCCTCTACGTGAACGACTACAACCGCGTCGCCCGCCGCGCCTACAGCCGGGTGGGGTTCCGTCAGATCGCTACCTTCGCAACCGTCTTGCTGGACTGAAACTTTGGCGCGTGGCGCCGAGGTCGGAGGGCTTTTCGCCGCTACCATCGGTGCCGATGAGGACACGGATGCTCACCACGTACGCGGTGGCCGCCCTCGCTGTCGCGGCGACGGCCTGTTCTTCCGGTGCCCAGGGGCCGGTGCCCGCCGCCGACGCCTTCGCCGAGGCGTTCGCCGAACACGATCTCCCCGCGGCCGCGGCGCTCACCACCGCACCCGAGAAGGCCGCGGCGGCACTGACTTCGACGTGGCAGGCGTTGCAGGCGGAGAAGCTGTCGATCCGCACCGGCGACGCGCGCGTCAACGGTGACACCGCGACGGTCGACTACACCTACGAGTGGACCCTGCCGAAGGGTCGTCAGTGGACCTATTCCGGCGAATTGCAGATGGGCCGCAGTGACGGGCGCTGGCTGGTCCGCTGGAGCTCCGCCGACATCCACCCCAAACTGGGTGACACCCAGAGCATGGAGTTGCGCACCCGACCCGCGCCGCGCGCCAGGGTGAACGAGGCCGCGGGCAGCGATGTGCTGGTCCCCGGCAAGATCTCGCGGGTGAAGTTCACCGTGGCCGACGCCCCCGACCCCAGCCGCGTCGCCGGTGCGCTCGCCGCGGCGCTGAGCCGTATCGACCCTGTCGCCTACACCCCGCAGTCCATCCTCACTGCGGCGCGCAAGACCGACGGCGCGCACACCGTGATCCTGCTCAACGAGTACGAGGCCGAGACCATCGGCGGCGAACTGATCGGCCTGCCCGGCGTGACCCTGACCCAGGAATGGGACATGGTGCCCACCGACCGCAAATTCGCGCCCGACCTGCTCACCCAGGTCCGCAAGACGGTGATCGCCGAGGTCGACGGCAAGGCGGGCTGGAGCGTGGTCACCCGCAATGCCGACGGCGCCGACCTCGACGTGCTGCACGAGGAAGCGGCCGAACCCGCGCCGTCGTTCGCGCTGAGCATCGATCGGTTCGTGCAGAATTCCGCCCAGCACGCGGTCGACCTGCGCACCGAGCAGGCGATGATGGTGGTGTTGCGCCCGTCGACCGGTGCGATCCTCGCGGTGGCCCAGAACAAGTTCGCCGACCGGGACGGGCCGGTGGCCACCAGCGGTCAGTACCCGCCGGGCTCGATCTTCAAGACGGTGACGGCGTCGGCGGCGATGTCCTCCGGGCTGGCCACGCCCGACACCGTGCTGGCCTGTCCGAGCAGCACCATCATCGGCGAGCGCACCATCCCCAACTACAACATGTTCACCGTCGGTGAAGTGCCGATGGCCACCGCCTACGAACGCTCGTGCAACACCACCTTCGCCAGGCTGGCCAGCAAGCTCGAACCCGACGCGCTCACCGAGGCCGCGGCGCGTCTCGGCGTGGGCCAGGACTACAAGGTCGAAGGTCTACCGACCGTGTCCGGGTCCGTGCCGAAGGCCGAGGGGCTCGTCCAGCGCGCCGAAGACGGCATCGGCCAGGGCCGAGTGGTGGTGAGCCCGTTCGGCATGGCCGTGATGGCCGCGACGGTCGCCCATGGTGCCGCGCCGGTGCCGTATCTGATCTCGGGCAGGCCCACCGAGATCACCGGCGATCGGCCCGCGATCGCGCCGGAGGTGGTCGAGGGGCTGCGTTCGATGATGCGCATGGTGGTCACGGGTGGCACGGCCGAACGCATCAGGGATCAAGGTGAGGTCTACGGCAAGACCGGCGAGGCCGAGGTCGACGGTGGATCGCACTCGTGGTTCATCGGCTATCGCGGGGATATCGCCTTCGCGACACTGCTGGTGAAGGGTGGCAGTTCCGACAACGCGGTGGCTGTCACCCGGGATATGTTCGCCGCACTACCCGCCGGCTACTGATCGCGCCGCCGAACGGGCCTGCGGGCCGTACGGGATTCGTGATGGTGTCGGGTCAGTCGGCGTTCTCGGTCGCCAGCAGACCCCGCACCACCGCGAGCGATGTGCTGTCGGTGTGGGATGTCGCTGTGTCGTGCAGCACGTTGTAGCTGACAACGGGCTCGGGTGCGGCGGTGGCCGCGCTGTCGAGGACGTCGATGGCGGCCGCGCCGCCGAGGATCATCCCCGCCGTGGTCAAGATCAAAGTAGAACGCCTCATGGTTCGTCTCCCTCATTCAGGGTTTCGACGTGTTCGCGGGGCAGGTCGTTCGATTGTCTGAGGATTAGCTGATGCACCACCGTAGAACGGCGGTTACTTCGGCAACAGGCGACGGCAGCAAGCGACACACAATTGTTGCCCTATGTGCGGGCGTGTTCGAACACAACTGCTACCGGGCCGTGATGAAAAGGTGAATTATCGGTTTCGATTCGGCAAATGCGCTGATCAAAGGTCATGCTCGGGTAACTTGCCGAATTGCGCGTGACTCAGCCGCGTTGCAGAGTTGCCGCTAGGTGATGCTGCAAAGATTCGCCGACCGCCGCCATTCGTAGCGTGTACTCGATGGTGTCGCCGGTGACATGGAATGAGCGTCCGACGGCGGTAACCGGCTTTGCTGATTCGCTCAGACCGATATTCGTGGAGTTCAATTCCAGACGAATTCCGTCCACCGTTTCGGTGATCGTGCCCTCGCAGATCTCGGTGATTCCGGTCGGATGGGCGAGTATCAATTCGACCCGGCCCGGCGCCGGGCTGCGCAGGTAGCCGGTCTCCGCGTGCAGCGGCCTGCCGTCGGAGCCGGCCTTGGTGCGCTGCTTGTAGGTGAGGAACGGTCGGCCCAGGTGCCCGAAGGTGATCTCCTCGACGTAGTCGAAGGATTCGATGGTCGGGTATTCGCCGCTGCCCCGACCGCGCCAGGTGCCGAGTAGTGGTGCCAGGGCGGCGATGTCGGGATGCGGGGCGATGTTGGGGGAAGGTTCGACCACGGCCGACAGCGTAGCCCTGTGCTTCCTGCGACGGTCACGGCACACCGCCGCATCAGCCACGATAAGGTCAGCCTCGCCTGAACGCCGTCCGGCGGAAGGTCGAAAGGACAAGAACGTGAACGGACATGTGAGGGGCGCCCGCGGGGTGCGGTCCGGGCTGGTGCGCGGTGCGGTACTCGGCGCGGCAGTGTTGCTCGCCGTGGCGTGCTCGAACACCGAGCCCTCGAGCGACGATGTGGCCGCGCTGGACGGCAACCGCTACGGCCAGACCAACCTGGCCGCCGACAAGGACTCCTATCACGCCCAGTTCACGCTGCCCAGCATGGTCAACGCCTGGGGACTGGCCGATCGGCCGAAGGGCGCGGGTGGGCATTTCTGGGTCGGCGCGGGCGGAAAGTCGTTCCAGTTCCTCGGTGACGTGCAGTCGTCCTCGGATCCCAAGCTGCAGAAGCTGACCCAGGACCAGCTCAAGCTCGTCGGCGTCCCCGGCGCCGATGCCGATACCTCCGACAAGAGCATCGGCAAGGTCACCGGCGTTGTGTTCAACCCGGCGCCGATCACCTCGGATCTGTTCGCGGTGCGCGACCAGTGGGTCGATGTGGACGGTGTGCCGATCCCGCTCGGCGGTTCCTCGCGCTTCATCTTCGCCACCGACTCGGGCAAGATCTCGGCCTGGACCGAACAGGCCCCCGACGGCGCGATCGTGCGCCGCGACGGCGGCGCGAACCAGGTGTTCGACGGTTCCGCTGCGGGCATGGCCTTCTTCGGAATCGCGCTGGCGCCCTCGGGTGACAAGCTGCTGGCCGCCGATTTCGGTGCCGACCCGCAGGTTCGCACCTTCGACAAATTCTGGCAGCCGGTCGCGACCACCGGTTTCGCCAACCCGTTCGCCACCGGTGAGGTGATCGACGCGTCCTCGCCCGAGAAGGGCAAGAAGGCCAAGCCAGGCGATCCCGCGCCGTTCAACATCACCACCCTGGGCAGCCGGGTGTTCGTGTCCTATGCCGTGACGCAGCCCGACGAGAACGACCCGAAAGCCTTCGACAAGGCCGAGGAAGCCTCGCTCGACGCCGACCAGGACAAGGACTCCCACGGCAAGCCCGACAAGGGCAAGGTCGCTGAGTTCGACGGGGCGGGCAAGCTGGTGCGCATCATCGACGACGGCGGCAGGCTCAACGCGCCGTGGGGTGTGGCGATCGCGCCGTCGAACTTCGGCGCGCTGTCGGGCAAACTGCTGATCGGCAACTTCGGTGGCCTCGGCCGGGTCCTCGCCTACGACGACACCACCGGCACCTTCGTCGACTATCTGCGCGACGGTGAGGCGAAGCCGGTCGAGATCGCGGGCCTGTGGGCGTTGATGTTCGGCAACGGCGAAAGCCTGGGCGACGCGAACGCCCTCTACTTCACGGCAGGTCCCGAAGACGAGAAAGACGGCCTCTTCGGCAGCCTGCGCGTGCAGTAAGCAGGCCTGGGGGCGCGGCGGACAAGGGGCGGCGAAGCGGACAATTTGGATGTCCGGTGCCGATTCGCTTCCGCCGACGGGCCGTTGTAGGGGACAGTGGTGGCGGAATGGTTGCCGGGTGGATGCGATCGGTGTCCACCCGGCGTGTTCCGTCCGCACGCGATGGCACCCCCGCCGGGGTGCCGTGCCCGAGCCGGAGGTGTGCCAGATGAAGATTTCGCACGTTGACGTCGTCGGTTCGGCGGGGGAGCGGTGAAATGCGGCACGCGGCACGAGAGGCGATGCTGCCCGGCCGGGACGTGCTCCTCGCGGCGTTCCGTGGTTTGCCACACGATGACCACCCCATCCTCGATGCCGCCGGGGAGCTGGCGCTGCTGCACCAGTTGCGCGAGCGTTCCCCGCTGAGCGAGTCCGAGCGCATCGACCGGCGCCGGACCCAGCTGATGCGCGCGATCGACCGCTGGGTGATCCTCGCCGCCCCCGTTCCGCACGCCGCGGCGGACGAACACTGCGAAACCCTCGGCGGCCTGGTCGATCGTCTGGCCAAGCACTGTTCCCAGGCGTTCGTCGGCCTGGCCGGCGCCCCCGAGTCGGTCTTCTACGACGAATGGGTCCGCCTCGACGACCTCGCCGACAGCTATGAGCGCTTGATCGACGATCTGTGGTCCGGCGCACGCAGCCTGCCCGCGAACACCTATTGACACCAAGGGTGGAATCGCCGCCACCTGGGTGGGTGAGACCGGGCCCCGGGGAGGGTTGGGGTCGGGGCCGTCCCGCGCGACAGTGGAACTCACACCATCTGTGGTCGGGTCGGCGAAGGAGTTCGGATGCGCGGTCGGTCTGTGGCGGAAGCCCCCGAAAGTATTGGGCTGCTGGGGGTTTCGTGCGACGTATCATGTGTTGTGAGCACCGTTGACGATCCGGCCGACCTGCCGTCCGCCTGCGGGTGGACGGCAGGTCGGCCCGATTCCTGTTCGACGGAGCCGCCCGTCGGCGAGCGTGCCGATTCCGCGGCGACGGCGATGGTGCTGCCGATCCGCCCGCACAGCGCCTATGTCGACGGCACACCGCTGTTCTGCCTGGCCGGGGAAGCGGTCCTGGCCTGGAACTATGTGGGCCTGGTCGCCCACCTCGATCCTCGCGTCCCGATCTACGGTCTGCAGGCGAGCGCCGAACCGCGCACGATCCGCGACTACGCCACCCGCTGTCTCGCCGAGATCCGCCGCATCGCCCCGCACGGCCCGTACCAGCTACTCGGTTGGTCCGCAGGGGGTTTCGTCGCCCACGAAGTCGCGGTTCGGCTCCGTGCGGCAGGCGAGCGAGTCCGTGTCGTCGTTCTCGCCACCGACCCCGAGGCCCCCGCCCCGGCGCCGCTGCCGGCCGACCGTATCGCCTCGCTGCTCGGTGTCGACAGCCCGGCCTTCGACGCAGCTGTGGAAGGCTCGACAACCCCGACCTCCGACGACACCGCCGCGGCGATCAATGCCGCCACGGCGGGAACGATCGACGTCACCGGCGACGATCTCGACCGACTGGCCGACCTGAGCGCCACAGCCGCACGCATGGTGGCCGGACACCGGCCCTCGTGGCTCCTCGGCGACCTCACCGTGTGCATCCCGGGCCGGGAGCCCGGCGGCACCGATCGCCTCGACCCCGGTGCCACAGTTCGCCGGTGGCGCCCCTACGTCGAGGGCGCGGTCACCGGCTTCGTCCTCGACGCCACCCCGCGCGACCTCACCGCACCCGACGTCCTCCCCGAAATCGCCCGCATCCTCGCGACCGCCCCGCCCTCCGCGCGCACGACATGCTGACCGGGTTCCCCGGCACCACCGCGCGCATCGACCACGATGGGGGCGTGCCGACCGCCGACGAGCTCACGCCCGACCGCGCGCCGACGGTGGTGTTCACCCAGTGGTGGGTGCTCGCGCGACGGCTGATCCGTCCGGCATGGCGCACCGGTGAGATCCTCACCGCCCTGCTCGCCCCCGCGGTGTTCACCCTCGGCTTCTACGTCCCGCTCAACCTCGTGATGACCGTCTACGGGCACGGCCTGAGCAGCTACGCCCAGTTCCTGATGCCGATGATCGTCATGCAGGCCGTGGCGTTCTGCGCCATCTCGGCCGCGTTCCGTGCGGCCACCGATGCCCGTGACGGCCTCGACGTCCGGTTCGCGACCCTGCCGATGCCACGCTGGGTCCCGTTCGCGGCCAGGATCACCGCGGCCGCCCACCGCGCGGTGATCGCGGTCGGCGCCGCGCTCGTCTGCGGCGCCGTCATCGGTTTCCGGTTCTTCGGAAGCTGGTGGCACACAGTCGGCTTCCTCGCGTTCTCGCTGCTGATCGCGACGGCCTTGAGCTGCGGCGCCGATCTGCTCGGCAGCGTGTCCGCCAGTCCCGAGGCCACCACCCAGATCCTCGTCCTGCCCCAGCTGATCTTCGGCATGGTGTCCACCGGCTTCGCGCCCGCGAGCCAATTTCCCGGCTGGATCCAGGGTTTCGCCCGCAATCAGCCCGTCTCCCAGTTCGTCGACGGCCTGCGCGCGCTGGCGGGCGATTCCACCGGCGACGCGGGCACCGTCGACCTCGCGACGCTGGGCCCCGGTCTGGCCTGGGCGCTCGGCATCCTGGTGGTCTGCGGCGGTCTGTCCTGGCGCCATGCCGCCCGGCGGGCCGCATGACAACCCTTCCCCTGCCCGCCCTCGCGCGGCACAGCGAGTCGCTGCGAATGCTGCTACCGCAGACCGTGATCCAGACCCGGCGCCTGCTGACTCGCTGGGGTCGAGACCCGTTGACCGTGATGCAGGCCCTGCTCTTCCCCGCGTTGTTGCTGGTGATGCTCAATGCCGTACTGGGCAAACAGGTGTCGTCGTTCGCGGGCGCCGACGCCCTCTACGGGTCGGTCCCGATGGTCGCACTGGTCGGGGTGATGTCGGGTTCCCTGGCCGGAGCGGTCACCCTGGGCCGCGAGCGCGACGAGGGACTGCTGTCCCGATTCTGGGTACTGCCGGTCCATCGCGCCTCGGGTCTGCTGTCGCGCGTCCTGGCCGAAGGCGTCCGGATCCTGGTGTGCACCATGGTGATCTTCGCGGTCGGCATCGCGCTCGGATTCCGCTTCACCCAGGGCCTGCCCGCCGCGATCGCCCTGTTCGCCATCCCGGTGCTGTACGGACTCGGCTTCGCGACGATGGTCACCGCTCTGGCGGTGTACACGGCTGGAGCCGCACTGGTGGAGGTTGTTTCGCTGGGCTCGTCGTTGCTGATGTTCTTCAGCACCGGATTCGTCCCGCTCGCCGCCTATCCCGGTTGGGCGCGCCCGATCGTGGAGCACAACCCGCTCACGCACGCCATCGACACCATGCGCGGCCTCTCGCTCGGCGGGCCGGTGCGTGGCCCGCTGCTGGCCACCCTGGCGTGGTCGCTCGGCGCGATCGCGATCTTCGCCCTACCGGCCGCGATCGGTTTCCGCCGGGCCAGCCGCTACTGAGCGGACGCGGACCGGGTGATCGCGTCCCGTGCCTCGGTGATCAGCTTGGCCGAATCGCGGGGACTCAACGCCATCGCCCGCAGCTGGTCGAAGATCACGCCGAATCGGCGGATCTCCGAGTGCCCCTCGACCAGATCGTGCACGGACATACTCTCCACGTACACCAGTTCGGGGTCGACGGGATTGCGGAAGTCGAGCAGCGTGAACGAGCCCGCCATGCCGGGGTGCGCGCCCGCGTCGAACGGAAGTACCTGCAGGATCACGTTCTTGCGCTTGGTCTCGTCGAGCAGCCGGTCGAGCTGGCCTGCCATCGTCGCGGGTCCACCGACCACCCTGCGGATCGCCGCCTCGTCCATCACCACCCACAATTCCAGCGGGTCGTCCTTGGTCAGGTTGATGGCGCGATCCATGCGCGCCTGCGCCCGGCTCTCCATCACCGAGGCATCCAGGCGTGGCATCGAGGTGTCGATCACGGCCGCGGCGTACTCGAAGGTCTGCAGCAGGCCGGGCACCGTCGAGGTCTGGTATTGCCTGGCCGACAACGCTTCCGCCTCGAAGTTGATGTAATTCGCATACACCTCCGACACCGCGCCTTCGTAAGGTCGCGACATGCCGGGTTTCAACGCGTCGGTCAGCAGACTGAGCGCTTCCTCGCGCATTTTGTCGTCGACCTGATACAGGTCGAGCATGGCGCCGAGAGTGCGACGTTGTGGGCGCGCCTGCGCCATTTCGATCCGGTACAGCGTGGTGACGTTGATTCCGGTTCGCGCGCTGACGTCTTCCTTGCTCAGCTGGGCGCTTTCGCGCAACTCGCGCAACATGGCCGCGAGCCTGCGGAGCCGGACGGTCAGGGTCGTACGCTTGCCTGCCATGAAACGCATTATTGCGCTGCAAGGCCGCTGTGTCACGCGTTCGGCGAAGACAGCGGCATAGGGCCTGCCATGGTGTTCGGCGAGTCCGCGAGGCGCGCCGGAAGACCGTGCGGCGCTGCGCATGTGACTCCCAGTTCTGTCAGGGCGGCTTTACTGCAGGAGTGATAACGCAATCTTGCGTTTCGCCTTCTGAGCGAGCATGATCCAGTTAGCCTGGTTGCGAACAATCCAAACAGATGACCGGGATAACCGAATCGAGAGCCAATCATGTTGGTAGACAAATCTTGGGTGTCGGGTGAATTCGGGGCCGTGCGATGAGCGCGCCGGTGATGGGCATACTGCCCACCGCTCCGCAATTGTTGTGCGCATTTCAGGGGCGGCGATTTCAAGATCGCGAATTGTTGCGGTCAGCGCACGCACTCGCTGAACTGCACGAACGGCGGGGGCAGGTGCGTGATACGGCATTGATCGCCGAGATCGATTGCCGTCGAAGTGAACTCGTCGACGATATCAACGACTGGTGTGTCCAGGAGATCCCGTTGCATCGCAACGGCGCCTCGCTGCACACCGAAAGTCTCGGTGCGGTCGTCGACCGGATGGCGCGTAGCTGGGTGGATGCCAATCAGGCGATCGACATCGACGGCGCGCGAAGCGACAACACCCACAAGCACTGGTACCACCTTGCCGAGCTTGTGGATGGTTACACAGATCTGGTCACCGATGTGGCCGGCGGGCGGCGACGGCTGCCCGAGCAGTAAGGGGCTACGCCGGCTCCGGTGACAGTCTCGCCTCGAAGGCGATGCGGTCGCCACGGTAGAGCGAGCGCACCCGTTCGATGGGTGCGCCGTCGGCGTCGACACTGCGCCGGTGCAGCAGCAACATCGGTAGTGCGGTGGTGCATTCGAGTAGACCCGCCTCTCTCGGGGCGGCGAGTACGGTTTCGATGCGTTCGCGCGCACCGGCGAGTTCGACGCCGGTGGCGCGGATCGCGGCGTACAGCGACGTGGTGGGGTCATAGCTGCCGCGCAGGGCGGCGAAGCGGTGCAGCGGCAGGTAGGTGCTCTCCAGTCCGACACGTTCACCGTCGGCTAGCAGTACCCGCTCCAGGTGCATCACCTCGGTGCCCGGCTCCACCTCGAGGTCGGTGGCCGTCGCCGCGTCCGCGGCGACGTCTTCCCAGGCCACCAGGATGCGGCCGGGGGTGCGGCCGAGGCTGATCGCGCCCTCGGTATAGGAGCGCAGCGACAGTGGCTGCGTGAGTTTGGGGCGGGAGATCACCGTGCCGCGGCCCTGACGGCGAATCCTGCCTTCCACCAGCAGTTCTCGCAGTGCCTGTCGCACGGTCTCGCGGGCGACGCCGAAGCGGGTGGCGAGGTCGCGTTCGGAGGGCACCGGGTCGCCCTCGGTGAGATCGGCCAGCAGCAGATCGATTTCGGTGCGAACCAGGAACACCTTCGGAACTCGGGTCGTCTGCGGCGAATCCATGCTGTCCACCCTACCCGGATTGGTCTATACCAAAAATTAACTTGCCGTTCTCGCGGCCCACACCTATCGGTCTAGACCATTTGCCACTATCGGTGGCATGCGATTGGTCATCATCGGTGGAGGGATCCTCGGCACCGCCCACGCCTGGGCGGCGATAGCCCGTGGACACGAGGTCGTGCACCTCGAACGCGAGCGCGAAGCCCGCGGCGCGACGGTCCGCAACTTCGGCCTGGTCTGGGTCTCGGGCCGGTCGGCGAACGAGCTGGAGCTGACGCTGCGTTCGCGCGAGCTGTGGGAGGAGATCGGCGGCCGGGTGGCCGGCGTCGGCTTCCGGCCCGCCGGTTCGATCACGCTGGTGCGTACCCCCGCCGAACTCGCTGTCGCCGAGGCGGCGGCTGCCGGCGACTCCGCCGATGCCCGTGGTTTCACCCTGCTCGACCCCGACCAGGTGCGCGCGATCAACCCGGCGGTGCGCGGCAAATACCTTGCGGGCCTGCACTGCTCGACCGATGCCGCCGTGGAGTCGCGGCAAGCGCTGCCCGCGCTGCGCGCCCACATGGCTGCCTCCGATCGCTACACCTTTCATGAGGGCACCGAGGCCCGCGCGGTCCTCGACACCGGTTCCGGCGCGGTGGTCGTCGACGATCACGGTCGCCGCCACGAGGCCGACCTGGTCGTCCACTGCCCCGGCGCCGCTCACTCGGGGCTCACTCGTGAGCTGGCGGGCGAACTGCCGGTGCGCCGCGTGCGGCTGCAGATGATGCAGACCGCCCCGCTGGGCGAACCGCTCACCACCGCGATCGCCGACGGCGACAGCTTCCGCTACTACCCGGGTTTCGCTGGCCCGCAGCTGGATTCGCTGGCCGCCGAGCAATCGCAGACCGCGACCGCCGCCGAGCACAAGATGCAGCTGCTGTGCGTGCAGCGCCTGCACGGTGGCCTGACCATCGGCGACACCCACGAATATGTCGAGCCGTTCTCCTTCGACGTCGACGAAGCACCCTATGACCACCTCACCGAGGTGACCGAGGAATTGCTCGGCCGCAAGCTGCCACCGATCGTGCGGCGCTGGGCGGGCGTCTACAGCCAGAGCGTCGACCCCGGAGCCGTCGTCACCCGGGTGCGCGCCGATACCAACGTCTGGGTCGTCACCGGCCCCGGCGGTCGCGGTATGACGCTCGGCCCCGCCATCGGCGAACAGACCGCCGACCAGATCGGACTGTGAGGAACACCTGTGTCGAACAACAAGATTCAGCTCGCCGCCCTCGACATGGCAGGCACCACCGTCGCCGACGGCGGGCTGGTGTTGCGCGCCTTCGAGAGTGCCGCCACCACTGCCGGGATCGAGCCCGAGGGCCCGCGCCGGGAACAGGCCCGCCGCTACGTGGTCGACACCATGGGCCAGTCCAAGATCGAGGTGTTCCGCGCGCTGCTCGACGGCGACGAGGCCGCCGCCCACCACGCCAACCGCGCCTTCGAAACCGCCTACGAAGCACTGGTCGACGAGGCCGATATCGCGCCGATTCCCGGTGTGGTGGACGCGATCACCACACTGCGTGCGGCCGGTGTCCGGGTCGCGCTGACCACCGGATTCAGCCGGAGCACGCAGGACAAACTCCTCGCCGCGCTGGGCTGGGCCGACCTGGTCGACCTCACCCTCGCACCGTCCGACGCCGGACGCGGCCGCCCCTACCCCGACATGGTGCTGGCCGCCGCGCTGCGCCTGGGCGTCGACGCCGTCGACCGGATCGCCGTGCTCGGTGACACCACCAGCGATATCGCCACCGGCCTGGCCGCAGGCGCGGGCATCGTCGCGGGCACCCTCACCGGCGCGCACACCGCCGAGCAGCTGCGCGCCGCCGGCGCCACCCATGTCGTGTCGTCGGTCGCCGAGTTCCCGGCGCTGGTGCTCGCGCATTGAGAGCTGGTGCTCGCGCACTGAGAGCTGGTGCGCTCCCGAACCTGCCGTCGCGGTATTCGCCGCGGCGTCGCCCTCCGATCCACCCGCCCCTGCGATTCCCCCGACATCTGAAACGAAAGTTGCTGTCATCGTGCGTACTTCCCTCACCGCGCGCCGCCTGTCCAAGGTCGCGCTGCTGCTGGCCGGCGTCACCGCCGTCGCGTTCACCGGCGCCTGCGGTGGCACCGGTACCGAATCCGCGGACGGCAAGACCGTCACCGTGTACTCCGCCGACGGTGTCGGCGGCTGGTACAAGTCCCAGTTCGACGCGTTCACCAAGGAGACCGGCATCGCGGTCAACCTGGTGGAGGCGGGCTCCGGCGAGGTCGTGAACCGGGTCGACAAGGAACAGTCCAACCCGCAGGCCGACGTCGTCGTTACGCTGCCCCCGTTCATCCAGAAGGCCAAGCAGTCGGGTCTGCTGCAGCCCAGCGGCATCGACACCACCGCTGTACCCGCCGCGGCCAAGGACGCCGAGGGCAGCTATGTGACCCTGGCCAACAACTTCCTGTGCTTCATCGCCAACCCCGCGGTCGACGCTTCGGCGCTCACCTGGGAAGGCCTGCTGAAGCCGGAGTACAAGGGCAAGCTGCAGTACTCCACTCCCGGCCAGGCCGGTGACGGCACCGCGGTGCTGGTGCTGCTGCAGCAGCTGCGTGGCAAGCAGGCCGCCCTCGACTACCTGGCCGCGTTGCAGGCCAACAATGTCGGCCCGTCGTCCTCGACCGGCAAACTGCAGGCCAAGGTCGACAAGGGTGAGCTGCTCATCGCCAACGGCGACGTGCAGATGAACCTGACCACGGTGAAGGAGAAGGGCTCCAAGTTCACCGTCTTCTTCCCGGCCGCCGCAGGCAAGCGTTCCACCGTGGCCGTCCCGTACATGATGGGTCTGGCCAAGGGCGCACCGCACAAGGACGACGCCACCAAGCTGATGAGCTTCCTGATGGCCCCGGCCGCGCAGGCGAAACTGGGCCCCGAGGCGTTCGCCGTGTCGCCCCGCACCGATGTGCCTGCCCCGGCCGACGGTGGTCCGGCCGCCGCCATGACGGGTGTCGAGGTGGTCCCGGTCGACTGGAACAAGGTGCTCACCGAGCTGGACGCCGACGTCGCGGCGTACCAGAAGGCAACCGGCAGCTGACTGCGGCTGTGACACAAGGGAGTTGACGATGTCCGACGGTGACCTCCAGATGAGATCCGCCATGTCCGTGGCGGCCACCACCGAACCCGCGATCGTGTTCGACCGGGTCGGGGTCAGCTACGGCCGCGGCCGCAAGGCCGCGGTCGCGCTGGCCGATTTCACCCTGCGCGTCGCCGTCGGTGAGACTGTCGCGCTCCTCGGCCCGAGTGGTTCGGGCAAGTCGACCGCGCTCAAGGCGCTGGCCGGTTTCGTCCGGCCCACCGCGGGCGCGGTCCGCCTGGCGGGCCGCGACGTCACCGATCTCTCGCCCGCCAAGCGGGGGATCGGTGTCGTCGTGCAGTCCTACGCGTTGTTCCCGCACATGAGCGTGCACAGCAATGTGGCGTTCGGCCTGAAATCGCATCGGGTGCCGCGGGCGGAGATCGCCGCACGGGTCGCCGAGGCGCTCGACATGGTCGGCATGGGCGGCTACGCGCAGCGGCTCCCCCGTGAGTTGTCCGGTGGCCAGCAGCAGCGGGTGGCGATCGCCCGTGCGCTGGCCATCAAGCCCAGCGTCCTGCTGCTGGACGAGCCGCTGGCCGCGCTCGACGCGCAATTGCGCCATTCGATGCTCGGCGAGTTGCAGGCGTTGCGCAAAGCGCTGCCCGACACCGCGATGCTGTACGTGACCCATGACCAGGCCGAGGCGCTGGCGCTGGCGGATCGGATCGCGGTGATGCGCGATGCCCGCCTCGTCGACATCGACACGGCCGAAAACCTGTGGCAGCGCCCGCCCACCGACTTCACCGCGGGGTTCCTCGGCGGCGCGAACCTGGTGCCCTGCACCGTCAACCACGTCACCGGCACCGCGGCCCTGGTCACCGCGGGCACCAACACCCTGCGCGCCCAGGCACCGCAACCCGGTGTGGGACAGGCGGAGTGGGCGCCCGACGACGACGCGCTGCTGTGTATCCGCCCGCACACGATCACCGTCGGCAAACCCGGCGAGCGGGACGCCTTGCGCGCCACTGTGTCGACCTCGGTATGGCGTGGTGCCACGACCAGGGTCGAGCTGTCGGTCGACGGGCTACCCGGCACGCTCGCGGCCGATGTGTCGGGGCATTTCACGACCGAAGCCGGTGCCGTTGTCGGGGTGAAGCTTCCGGACCCGGCGGGTGTGCTCATCCCTCGTGCGATCGGCGAGACAGCCACTACGGCAGGCAGTTCCGTGCCCGCAGAGGATCAGTCATGAAAGCGCTCGTAGCCGAACGGGGCATCAGCGAGGTGCTGTCGTGAGCGCTGTCGTTCTCGATCGGCCCGACGCGTCGCCGCCGTCGAAAGATCCCACACCTCGCCGGTCGTGGTTGCCGATCCTCTGGACCTTGCCGCCCGTGCTCGTGGTGCTCGGGATCGCGGGGTATCCGATTCTGCGGGTGCTCACCGAGTCCACCCAGACGCCGACCGGGCGCGGCACCGAGGTGTGGACGTCGGTACTCGGCTCCGAAGCGTTCCGGGAAGCGTTGTGGCGCACCGTTTCCATCGCCGTGTGTGCCACGGCGGGGTGTCTGGTGCTCGGCACGTTCCTGGCGATCGTGCTGGCCTTCGTGCCGTTTCCCGGATCCGGTCTGGTCGGCAGGCTCATCGACACGATCCTGACGTTGCCCTCGTTCCTGATCACCCTCGCCTTCACTTTCCTCTACGGGACGGCGGGTGCGGTGAACGCCCTGATCGCCGAATTGACCGGCGCCACCACACCGGTCATCGACTTTCTGACGACCCCGCTCGGTGTGATCCTGGCCGAGATCACCTACTTCACCCCGTTCGTGGTGCGCCCGGTGCTGGCCGCGTTCGCGCAGCTGCCCCGGGAACAGCTCGACGTGGCAGCGAGTCTCGGCGCTTCGCCGTGGCGGGTGCTGCGGCAGGTGGTACTGCCCGAGGCGTGGCCCGCGCTCGCGGCGGGCGGGTCGCTGGTGCTGCTGCTCACGCTCAACGAATTCGGCATCGTGTTGTTCACCGGCGCCAAGGGCGTCATCACGCTGCCCGCGCTGATCTACACCCGGGGCATCGTCACCTTCGACCTGCCCGGTGCGGCGGTGCTGGCCTCGGTGCAGGTGCTGCTCTCGCTGGGCCTCTACCTCGTCTACCGGTTCGTGTTCGCCCGGTTCATCGCCCGCCCGAAGGAGCAATGATCGTGCTCGTCTGGACTCCTCGCGGAAAAGCGCTGGTACTCGGCGTGTTCGGGCTGGTGGTCGCGGTGGTCTTCGTCGCCCCGATCGCCACCGTGATCGCCGCCGCCCTGGCAGGCAGCTGGACCGGCCCACTGCCGTCGGACCTCGGCTTCACCAATATCGGTAACGCGCTCAGCGGTGAGCAGGCGGCGAGCCTCTCGGTGAGCCTGCAAACCGCCCTGCTCGCCGGCGCGATCTCCCTCGTCCTCGGCACCTGGGCCGCTCTGGCCTCGCGAGCGGCGCCCACCTGGTTGCGCCGTCTCACCGACGCCGTCTTCCACCTCCCGGTCGCCGTCCCGTCGGTAGCGGTTGGTCTCGGCGTCCTCATCGCCTTCAACGAACGCCCGGTGCTCCTGGGCGGGACCAAATGGATCGTCATCGTCGCCCATGCGGTCCTGGTTCTGGCCTACGCCTTCAGCGCCGTCTCTGCCGCTCTCGATCGGCTCGACCCCGCCTACCGGCAGGCCGCGCAATCCCTTGGCGCGGGCCCTGTTCGCGTCCTCTGCCAGATCACCCTGCCGCTGCTGTTGCCCGCTCTGGGCGCGGCAGCGGGCCTGGCGGTCGCCCTGTCCATGGGCGAGCTCGGCGCGACCATCATGGTTTACCCCGCCACCTGGAAGACGTTGCCCGTCAGCATCTTCGCGCAGACCGACCGCGGCGAAGTCTTCGACGCCGCGGCCGGAACCACGGTCCTGGTCGTGGTCACACTGGTCGTGCTGGTGGTGCTCGGCCGCATACGCGGACGCGCCGCGCTGCGCTGAGCCGGCCTACACCAGCGCCGATGCGCCGATTGCGGTGAGGCCGCCGTCCACGCGCAGGTCGTGGCCGTTGACGAAGGCGGCGTCGGCTGAGGCCAGGAAGGCGACGGCGGCGGCGACGTCTTCTGCGGTGCCGACGCGACCCGCGGGGGACAGGGCCGCGACCCCCTGCCGAGCGGATTCGGAGAGCTCCGCGCGGAAGGCCGGGGTGTCGATGTAGCCGGGGCTGACCGCGTTCACCCGGATTCGCCGTGGCGCCAATTCCGCGGCGAGAGCGCGGGTCAGGTTGTGGACGGCCGCTTTGCTCGCGGAGTAGAGGGCAGAGCCCGAGACCCCGAGGTGCAGGCCGAAGGAGGCGTTGATGACGATCGAGGCGTGGTCGGGGAGCAGCGGCAGAACCTTCTGAATGGTGAAGAAGGCGCCCTTGAGGTTGCTGCCGATCACCTGATCGAAGAGCTCGCCGGTGACCTGCTCGATCGTCTGGAACGAGCCGATGCCCGCGTTGGCGAACAGGAGATCGAGGTGCCCGAAGCGGTCGGCCACCGCCGCGGCGAGATCGTCGAGATCGTCGAGATCGGTGGCATCACCGGCGATTCCGTGCGCCTGCCCACCGAGCGCGGCGACCGACGCGTCGAGGCGCTTCTTGTCGCGTCCGGTCACCACGACCCGAGCCCCCTCCGCGATCAGACGATGCGCGGTAGCCAACCCCATCCCACTACTACCGCCCGTGATCAGCGCGGTCTTGCCATCGAATCGAGAACCGTTGTGCGTCATGAACTCAGCCTGGCGGGTGGCAGCCCGAGCAGGCAGTGCGCAGTTATCAGGGGTGTGCCACCACCTGGATCGACGGTACTGCGGGCCGGTCGGCACTGTCGCGCCGATCCGGTTTCCGCACCCGCACCGGATCGCTACGCGGATTCGGAGAGGCGCAGTCGGGGGAGGGCAGCCAGGCGGTCGGCGGTGTCGGTGTCCGGTTTCGGGTTGTAGAGCACCAGTGACCAGTGGGGATGGTCGGCGACGGTGAGCGTGGTGGCGTCGAAGTAGAGATCCCCGGCCTCCGGGTGGTGCAGGGCGTTCACGGCTTGCACAGGCGCACCGACATCGTGTCGCTCCCAGAGCTCGGCGAACTCCGGCTCGGCAGCAGCGAGTTCGCTTGCTACGCGCTGGAATTCGTCGTCGTGCGGGACGAGGGCCGCGTCCGCGCGATAGGCGGCGACCACACCCGGTGCGGCATCGGACCACAGGTCGGGCAGCTCGCGATAACGAGGACTGGTGAAGAACGTGACCAGGCAATTGTGCGGCTCGCCATCGTCACACCCGAACACCCGCCCCGCGAGCACGTTGAACGCCACGATGTTCCAGTACCGATCCCGCACTACCGCGGGTCCACGCACCCACCCATCGATGAGCGCCCGAATCTCCGCGGTCACCTCCACCGCGGACCCCCGCGCCACCGGCGGATTGAGCCCGGCCAGCACATACAGATGCGTCCGCTCGGCCGCACTCAACCGCAACACCCCCGCCACCGCGTCGAGCACCTCCCCCGACACCCTGATGTCACGCCCCTGCTCCAACCAGGTGTACCAAGACACCCCGACCCCGGCCAGCATCGCGACTTCTTCGCGCCGTAGCCCGGGGGTTCGCCGTCGCCCCGCTACCGGCAGACCCACCTCGCCCGGTCCGATCCGCTCCCGCCGCGATCGCAGGAAGTCACGGAGCTGTTCGTGTCGCCGGGTGGATGCCGCACTGACCATGAATCCACGGTAACAACGGGGCGAGTGGGGTGCTGCTCGATCGCGGTGCGTGGCCTACGCCTGAATGACCTCGATGCCCACCAGGGCGTTGAGCGAGTCGCAGCTGGCCCACGACTGGTTCTGTCCGTATTGCGCGGGGCCGTACTTCCAGTAGACGAACGGGACCGGCCACGCGACGCAGGTGAGTTTCACCTGGTGCCAGGTCGGCAGTTCGCAATTGGCCATTCCGCCGGTGTTGAAGATGTTGTAAACGTGACAGTTGGCCTGCCACACCGGAACGTCGGCCTGGGCCACGCCGCCACCGACTATGACGGCGGAAGCGGTGGCGGTGGCAACGATGGCACCGGCGGCGAATCTCTTCACAGAAAGCATGTCGAACCTCCTGAATTGATGTTGTCTGAGAAATCGCCGGGTGGTCGAAAACGTTACTCGGATGACTACCGTGGGGGCTGATATTCCTGTGTTTCGACTTGTCGAGATATGTTGCTGATGATGAGCCGAGCCTCCTCTATTCGGCGGCGCGACTGGTGAAGTCGAAGGATCCGCCGTCGATGCCCCAGGAGATGATCCGCTCGGGGCGAATTCGGATGATCGCGCGTTCCTGGTGTTCGAACGGTGGCTGCTCGTCGTCGAGCGCTTCGGCGGTGCCGCGTACCTCGATGCCGCGAATCACGTACGGCTCCCAGGAAACCTGTTGGTCGATGACGAACGAGACCCGGCTGCCCGCTTCGACATTGCGGTATTTCCGGCTGCCGCGCATCCGCATACCCCCGATATCGATCGTGCCGTCGGCGTTCACCCGATAGCCGGTCGGGTTGTTCTGCACAGTGCCGTCGGGCGACACCGTGGCCAGCCGGCCGATCCCGGCCTCCGCGAGGAACTGCTGTTCATTGCTGGTGAAACTCATGACAAATTCTCCTCGGTGAATTCGATATCAGAACAGGATCAGCGCGGCGCACAGTCCGGCGATGGCGACGAACTGGAGGGTGACGCGGTACTTCAGGATGCTGTCCCACTTGTCCTGCAGCGCACGGGCATCGGCCGGAATGACGCCGCTCTGGGCGGCGGCGGTCTGCCTGGCATTGATCGGCTTGGCGATGCGGACGTAGAGGGCGAGCCAGGTGAGCAGTGACGCCACCGCGATCCCCGCCGCGACCGAGGCGCCGATCTGTCCGGCCAGCAGTGCGATGAGCAGGGTGAGCACCGCGGTGATCACACCGCCCGCACCGACCACCGGCATGCGCCGGTCGCCGTAGTAGTGGCCCCACCCCGCGCTGATGGTGACGGTCGCGTCATCGAGCTTGCGGTACACCGACCGCATGATCACGGCCGCGCAGACATCGGTGCCGTAGACGACGGCATTGGCGAGCACGGCGGCGGTGGCGATGATCTGGCCGGTGACGATGAGCATTTTGGCTTTCCTTCCTCGATATCTAGCAGTGCTAGATGATGGAGCAAAGGTAACAGTTGATCGCTAGCTTGTCTAGCGATGCTAGATATCGCCGCTGCACGTCCTTGCCGCGCGGTGTCGGCAGGCGGGCTTAGTCTGAGCGGGTGTCGGTGCTCCCTCTGATCTTCACCGCGGGCTGGGCCAGCGGTATCAACGCGTACGCGGTGGTGTTTCTGCTGGGGTTGTTCGGTCGGATCGGGTGGGCCGGCGATGTGCCGCCGGGGCTGCTGCGCACCGATGTGCTCGTCGCCGCCGGGGTGCTGTTCCTGATCGAGGCGGTGGCGGACAAGATCCCGTACCTCGACTCGTTCTGGGACGCGGTGCACACGGTGGTGCGGCCCGCGTCGGGCGCGGTCGTGTCGGCACTGATCGCGGGGCGGGACGATTCACTGCCCACGATGTTCGCCGCGGCGGTGGGTGGCACGACCGCCCTGCTCAGTCATATCGTCAAAGCGGGCACCCGGATGGCGATCAACACCTCGCCGGAACCGGTCACCAATATCGCGGTGAGCACCGCCGAGGACCTCACGGTCGGCGGCGTCCTCACCCTCGCGGTGTTCTTCCCGGTGCTGGCCGCGGTGATCGCCGCGGCCCTGTTGGGCATCGGTTTGTGGGTGGTCTATCTGTGCGCCAGCCGAATCAGCCGTTACCGCCGACGAAGGCGAGAACGCCGGGCCGCCCGGACCACCGGCGTCGGCCCGGCGCTCGAATAGACCCTGCTCACCGCACCTGCGGGGCCACCTTCGTGCCCAGCAGTTCGATGCTGTGCAGCACCTGCTCGGGCGGCAGCGTCCCGACGCTGGTGTGCAGCATGAAGCGGTCGAGGCCGAGGGTGTCGCGGACCTCGGCGATCTTGCCTGCCACGTAGTCGGGGGTGCCGACGAACAGGGAACCGCTCTGCGAACGCAGCGCGTCGAACTGTTCGCGCGTCATCGGTCCCCAGCCGCGCTCCCGGCCGATAACCGACATCGCCCCGGCGTAGGGCTGGTAGAACTCGGCGACTGCCTGGGCGTCGGTGTCGGCGACATACCCGTGCGCGTGCACCGCGACAGGCTGCTTCTCGTGGCCGCCTTCGGTCAGCGCCCGGTGATACAGCTCGACCAGCGGCTTGAACCGTGCCGGCTGACCGCCGATGATCGCGAGGGCGAGCGGTAGACCCAGCAGCCCGGCGCGGATCACCGATTCGGGACTGCCGCCGACCGCGATCCACACCGGCAGCGGTCGATCATCGGTGCGCGGATACACCGTGGCGTCGTGCAGCGGTGCCCGGAATCGCCCGGTCCACGTGACCGGGCCTTCCTCGCGCACCCGCAGCAGCAGTGCCAGCTTCTCTTCGAAGAGCGCGTCGTAATCGGACAGGTCGTAGCCGAACAGCGGGAACGACTCCGTGAACGACCCGCGCCCCGCCATCAACTCCGCGCGCCCGTTCGACAGCCCGTCGAGCGTGGCGAAGTCCTGGTATACGCGCACCGGGTCGTCGGAGCTGAGCACGGTCACCGCGCTGGTCAACTGGATGCGCTCGGTCCTGGCGGCCGCGGCGGCCAGGACGACAGCGGGGGAGGACGCGGCGAAATCCCGGCGATGATGTTCACCCACGCCGTACACATCGAGCCCGGCGGCCTCGGTCGCGACGGCCTCGTCGACCACCTGGCGCAGCCGCTCGGCGGCGGTCGGCGCGGGCCGGTCGCCGGTCGGGTACAGCTCGGCGAAGGTGGTGAGCCCCAGTTCCATGTGAACCTCTCTTCGGGATGTGGTCCCCATCTAAACGGACCGCAGTCCGATAACATTCCCCGACTTATGGATGTATGCGGATTATCTATGACAAAACTATAATGAGCGGTATGACCGCTCTGGCGACCACGCGCGCCGAACCCGACCTGTCCTTCCTGCTGGACCGGACCAGCCACGTCCTGCGCACGCAGATGGCAGCGGCGCTGGCCGAGATCGGGCTGACGGCCCGCATGCACTGCGTGCTGGTCCACGCGCTGGAGGCCGAGCGCACCCAGGCTCAGCTCGCCGAACTCGGCGATATGGACAAGACGACCATGGTCGTCACTGTCGACGCGCTGGAGAAAGCGGGTCTGGCCGAACGGAAGCCGTCGAGCACCGACCGTCGCGCGCGCATCATCTCGGTGACTCCGGCCGGTGCCGAACTTGCTGCGCGCAGTACCGAGATCGTCGACGGCGTCCATCGGGGAGCGCTCGGCTCGCTGCCGAAGGCGGAGCGTGAATCCCTGTTGCGTGCACTGAATCACCTGGTGGAAGGGTATCTGTCGACCGCGGTCGACGCTGCGCCCGCGCGTCGTGCGAGGCAATAGTCCGTTATAGATTGTCTGCTACGGAACTATCTAGTACGGTCTCTCTTGTTCGCTTCGAGCAGGAGATGACCCCATGACCAAGTCCCAGCGCACCGCTCTCGCGGTGCTGTCGGCCGCGATGCTGATGACCATCCTCGACGGCAGCATCGTGACCGTCGCCATGCCGGCGATCCAGGAGGACCTCGGCTTCTCGCCGGCCGGCCTGAGCTGGACCGTGAACGCCTACCTGATCGCTTTCGGCGGTCTGCTCCTGCTGGCGGGACGCCTCGGCGACCTGATCGGCCGCAAGACGATGTTCATCACCGGCACCGTCGTCTTCACCGCGGCCTCGGTGCTGGCAGGCGTCGCGACCACCCCCACGGTGCTGGTCGGGGCCCGATTCCTGCAGGGCGTCGGCAGCGCGATCGCCGCCTCGGTGGTCCTCGGCATCCTGGTGACGATCTTCACCGAACCCCGCCAACGCGCAACGGCCATCGGTGTTTTCAGCTTCACGGGCGCCGCGGGCGCCTCGATCGGACAGGTGCTCGGCGGTGTGCTCACCGACGCGCTGAACTGGCACTGGATCTTCCTGATCAACGTGCCGATCGGCGTGCCGACCGTGCTGGTGGCGGTGCGAGCGCTGCCCGCCGACCGCGGCCTCGGCTGGTCCGCCGGCGCCGATGTGCTGGGTGCGGCCCTGGTTACCGTCGGTCTGATGCTCGGCATCTACACCGTCGTCGAAGTCGAACGCTACGGCTGGGTCTCGGCGCACACTCTCGGCCTCGGTGCACTCGCCGCCGCACTGCTCGCGGCCTTCGTCCTCCGTCAGGCCACCGCGACCAACCCGCTGCTGCCGTTGCGAATCTTTCGCTCCCGCACGGTCTCCGGCGCCAATGTGGTCCAGATGCTCACTCTCGCGGCCATGTTCGCCTTCCAGATCATCGTCGCGCTCTACCTGCAGAAGGTGCTGGGCTACAACGCCGTGCAGACCGGCCTGGCCATGCTGCCCGCCGCCGTCGCCATCGGCGGGGTGTCGCTGTTCGCCTCTGCCCGCCTGATCACCCGCTTCGGTGAGCGGGCCGTGCTCATCGCGGGTCTGTCCCTGTTGCTGGCCGGGATGTCGTGGCTGACGCGGCTTCCGGTCGACGCCGGCTACCTCACCGACGTGCTGCCGGTGATGGTGGCCGTCTCCGGTGGCGGGCTGGTGCTGCCCGCACTCACCGCGCTGGGCATGTCGGGCGCCGACGCCGACGACGCCGGCCTGGCCTCGGGGCTGTTCAACACCACCCAGCAGGTCGGCATGGCGATCGGCGTCGCGGTGTTGTCCACCCTCGCCGCCGCACGGACCGGCACCGAACTGGTGGCCGGAGCGTCCGACGCTGCCGCTCTGACCAGCGGATACCGGCTGGCGTTCACGGTCGCGGCCGGATTGCTCGCCGCGGCCCTGGTCGTGGGCGTCACCGTGCTGCGCAAGCGGCACACGTCCGAGGAGGTAACGGCCGCGCAAGCGGTCCCGGCCTTCTGAGGCGACGAATCGCGGTAACCACCCCCGCGATTCACCCCCCGGGTGGATGTCCGCCCGGGGGTGCGGTGGTGTCCTCGAAAGATGCTGACCGATCGCACGACGTTGACCCAATTCCTCATCGAAGAGCGCAGGCGCCATCCCGGTTCCAGCGGTGAGCTCAATTCCCTGATCCTCGACGTCGCGCTGGCCTGCAAGGCGATCTCCAAGCGCATCGCCTCCGGTGCGCTCACCGGCGTCCTCGGCGGCGCCGGTGTGGTGAACGTGCAGGGTGAGCAGCAGCAGAAGCTCGACGTGGTCGCCAACGAGCTGTTCCTGCGCGCCAACGAATGGGGCGGCCAGCTGGCGGGAATGGTGTCGGAGGAGCTCGACGACCCGTATGCGATCCCGCCCGACTATCCGCGCGGCAAATACCTGCTGGCGTTCGACCCGCTCGACGGTTCGTCCAATATCGATGTGAATGTCGCTGTGGGCAGCATCTTTTCGATTCTGCGCGCCCCGAACCCCGGCATCGATGCGACGACGGTGGACTTCCTGCAGCCCGGCACCGAGCAGGTCGCCGCGGGTTACGCGATCTACGGCCCCGCGACGCAACTCGTACTCACCGTCGGCACCGGCGTGCACGCCTTCACTCTCGATCCCGAACTGGGCGAGTTCTTCCTGACCGGGCAGAACCTGCGGCTGTCGGAGTCCACCTCGGAGTACGCGGTCAACAGTTCCAACCGGCGATTCTGGGAACCGGCCGTGCGCCGCTACATCGACGAATGCCTGGCGGGCGCGACGGGTCCGCGCGAGAAGGATTTCAACATGCGCTGGGTGGCGTCGCTGGTGGTCGAAACCCACCGCATCCTGACCCGGGGCGGGGTGTTCCTGTACCCGCGCGACTCGAAGGATCCGGCCAAGGCGGGCAGATTGCGGCTGCTCTACGAGGCCAACCCCATCGCCTTTCTGATCGAGCAGGCCGGCGGCCTGGCCTCGACCGGTCGCGAGCGCATCCTCGACGTCGTCCCCACCGAACTGCACCAGCGGATCGCGTTCATTTTCGGTTCCCGCGACGAGGTAGCGCGCATCGTGAGATATCACGCCGACGCGGCCGAGGAGCCCGACGGTCAGTGGAGTCCGCTGTTCGGTCTCCGCGGTCTCTACCGTTCCACCACCTGAGGAGGAGATTCATGTCCGCCAAGCACCCTGTCGTCGCCATCACCGGGTCATCCGGTGCCGGAACAACGTCGGTGATGCGCACGTTCGATTCGATCTTCCGCAGGGAAGGCATCGACGCCGCGTACGTCGAGGGCGACAGCTTCCACAGGTTCGACCGGGCCGGCATGAAGGAGGAGCTGGCGCGAGCGCTGTCGGACGGTGACCACACCTTCAGCCATTTCGGCGCGGAGGCCAACCTGTTCGAAGACCTCGAGAAGCTGTTCCGCGGCTACGGCGAGACCGGTACGGGCCGGGTGCGAAAGTACCTGCACGACAAGGAGGAAGCGGCGCCCTACGACCAGGAACCCGGCACCTTCACACCGTGGGAGGACCTGCGCCCCGGCACCGACCTGCTGTTCTACGAGGGCCTACACGGGGCGGTCGCCAACGAACAGGTCGACGTGGCACAGTACGCGGACCTGCTCATCGGGGTGGTGCCGGTGATCAACCTCGAGTGGACCCAGAAGCTGCACCGCGACAAGGACAAGCGCGGCTACTCCACCGAGGCGGTGACCGAGACGATCCTGCGCCGCATGCACGACTACGTGAATTTCATGTGCCCGCAGTTCTCCCGCACCCATGTGAACTTCCAGCGGGTTCCCGTGGTCGACACATCGAATCCCTTTGTGGCCCGGACTATTCCGACGCCAGATGAGTCGATGCTGGTGATCCGGTTCGCCGACCCGCACGGCATCGACTTCCCGTATCTGCTGTCGATGCTGCACGACTCGTTCATGTCGCGCCCGAACACGATCGTGTGTCCCGGCGGGAAGATGGACCTGGCGATGCAGCTGATCTTCACGCCGATGCTGTTGCGGCTCATGGAACGTCGCGGCCGCACGCGCTGAGCCCGATTCGACAGCCACCTCAGGCGAGGTGGCCGTCGAACCATGTCACCAGCTCCGGGTCGTCGAGCCCGTCGGCGACCAGCACTGCCGCCGAGAGGTCGTCGGTGCGCGTGTAGGCGTTCTGGGCGGCCACGCACCGCAGTCCCGCGGCCACCGCCGACCGCACGCCGTTGGACGAGTCCTCCACGGCCACTGCTTGATCGGGGGACAGTCCGGTCTGGATCAGGACATCCAGATACACCGCGGGGCTCGGCTTCAGGACGGGCACTTCGGTGCCGGTGGTCACGGTGTCGAACGGCTCACCGAAAGCGTGCTTCAGCAAGGGTTCGACCCACGCGCGGGTGCCGGTGGTCGCCACGTGCAACCGGACACCGTGCGACCGGAGCCGTTCGATCAGTTCCCGCGCGCCCGGACGGGCACGGATGTGCCCGTCCGCTGCCATCTGCCGCATGATGCGGGTCTTGGTGCGGTGCACCTGATGCGCGAGCGCCCGCGCTTGCTCGACGGGCCTGCCCTGCTGTTCGAACCAGAACGCCAGCCGTTGCGCGCCCCCGGCCACCTTCAGCAGCTTCCCGTACTCCTCGACCGCCCAGTGATCCGGAAGACCCGCCTCGGCGAAGGCCGCGTTGAAAGCCACCCGATGGCCGTCGCGCTCGCTGTCGACCAGGGTGCCGTCGACGTCGAAGATCACCGCCCGCAGGCGAGTCACAGCGCACCGTCGAGGTATTCGCGAATCCGGTCGAGTACGGCGCGCACGGTGAATCCGTGACGGGCCATGACCTCGTCGCCGGGGCCGCTGTGCCCGAAGTCGTCGATCCCGATCGCCAGGTCGACCAGCCCGGTCCAGCCCGCCGTGCTTCCCGCCTCGATGCTGATGGTGTGCGCCGCGGCGTCGCGGGTGAAGCGCGTCCGATCCATCACCGACACTACCCGCACGGCGAACCCTTCCGCCCGTAGCTGCTCGGCGGCGGCGACCGCCAGTGCGACTTCCGAACCGGTAGCGACGATGTGGATGCTGGGAAGCGCTGCTGTGGATGGTCTGCCGGCCACCGTGCCGACCGCGTCGGCTCTCGAGAGCGCACTATCGGGCCAGGTAGCGCTCTCTGCGAGTTCCAGCTGGGGCAGTGACTGGCGGGACAGGATCAGCGCGGTCGGTCCGTCGACCCGGCTCAGCGCGAGTTCCCAAGCGAGAGCGGTCTCCGCGTCGTCGGCCGGTCGCAACACCTGCAGCCCCGGAATCACCCGGAGCGACTCGACCTGCTCGACGGGTTGATGTGTCGGCCCGTCCTCGCCGACCGCGACGGAATCGTGGGTGAGCACATAGATCACCGGCTGCCCCATCAGTGCCGACAGCCGCAGGGCGGGACGCAGATAGTCGGCGAACACCAGGAACGTACTGCCGAAGACCCGGAACCCGCCGTGCAGGCTCATCCCGTTCAGAATCGCCGCCATCCCGAACTCGCGAATACCGAAAGCGACAGCGCTGGAACTGAAGTCGTCGCGATGCACCACCTCGCCGCACACGGTGCCGGTCGACCCGGCCAGGTCGGCCGACCCGCCCACCAATTCCGGCATCACCGACAGCGCCGCGTGCAAACACGCCTGCGAGGACTGCCGGGTGGCGCGCGGTGCCCGCGCGGCGACGGCTTCCAGCGCGTCCGGCAAACCCGCAGGCAGCAGTCGCGCATGGGCGCGCCGGAACTCGGCGGCGCGCACCGGCGCGACGGCGTCGAACGCCGCGAACTCCTCGAGCCAGGTCGCATGCTCGGCACCACCGAGCGCGGCCAGCACCGCGCACGTCGACTCGACCTGCTCGGGCACGGTGAACGGCGGAAGAGTCCATCCCGCCAGCTCTTTGGCCTGTGCGAGGCGTTGGGCGCCCAGCGGCGAGCCGTGCGCCTTCGGCGTTCCGGCGACGCCGGGCGCACCGTGACCGATCACCGTGCGCACCGCGAGAAAGCTCGGCCGGGGATCACCCTTCGCCCGGGTCAGCGCGGCGTCGATCGCCTCGATATCGGTCCCGTCCGGCACCACTTCGGTATGCCACCCATAGGGCGCGAACCGCGCCACCTGATCGTCACCGCACGAGCGCCCGACCGCGCCGTCGATGGTGATCTCGTTGTCGTCCCACAGCACGGTCAACCCGCCGAGCCCCAAATGCCCTGCGAACGACGCGACTTCGTGACTGACACCTTCCATCAGGCAGCCGTCGCCGACGATCGCGTAGGTGCGATGACCGGTGATCTCCGGATACCGGGCGGCGGTCATCCGCTCGGCGAGGGCCATGCCCACCGCCATCGCCAGCCCCTGACCCAACGGGCCGGTGGTGCACTCCACGCCGGGCGTCTGCCCGAACTCGGGATGACCCGGCGTCCGCGACCCCAGTTGCCGGAAGCGCCGCAGTTCCTCGACGGGCAGGTCGTAGCCGAACAGGTGCAACAGTCCGTACAGCAGCGCCGACCCGTGTCCGGCCGAGAGCACGAACCGGTCCCGATCGGCCCACTCGGGATCGGCCGGGTCATGGCGCAGGTGCCGGCTCCACAGCGTCCACGCCATCGGCGCCGCCCCCATCGGCATGCCGGGGTGACCCGACTGCGCGGCCTCCACCATGTCGGCCGCGAGGAAGCGCAGGGTGTCGACGGCGAGCTGGTCGGTCTCCACCGACGGCGTGAAAGTCGTTGGCGCGATATCGGTCATCAGGCTGCCGCTCCCGCGACGGTGGCGGCATCGCGAAGCCGCTTGACCGCGGCCGCCTTGCCTTCGGGGCAGCCGTACATCCACGATCCCGAGATGAACACGTCGGCGCCGGCCGCGGCCGCGCCGCCGATCGTGTCACCGGTGATCCCGCCGTCCACTTCGAGCTCGATGGAGTACCCGGACTCGTCGATCATCCGGCGCAACCGCGCGATCTTCGATTCCACGGCCGGAATGTAGGCCTGCCCACCGAAACCCGGATTCACGGTCATGGCCAGGATCAGGTCGGTCTCGGCCAGCACGTGCGCGACGACCTCGACGGGAGTGTGCGGATTCACCGCGACACCGCTGCGCGCGCCCAGTTCGCGGATCCTGGCGAGCGTGCGATGCAGATGCGTACAGGCTTCGGCGTGCACGATGATCAGCTCGCAACCCGCGTCGACGTACGTGCTGAGCAGCCCATCGGGATTCACCACCATGAGGTGCGCCTCGAACCCCACGGTGCTGTGCGAACGCGCCGACGCGATGACATCGGGACCGAAGGTGAGGTTGGGGACGAACACGCCGTCCATCACGTCCCATTGGATCCGGTCGACGCCCGCCGCGCACAGATCGCGCACTTCTTCACCGAGGCAGGCGAAATCGGCGGGCAAGACCGACGGCACTATGAGCGGCCGACGAACTGAGGACTCCGGCATGGCGCGGCCTTTCTGATCGGGTCCGTTCATCGGACCGCACCGGCGTACCCGCCGCACTCCCCCTCGGGGGTGGCGGCCCGGGTGAGATCTCGTCAATGCCCGTAGCCGCGCTGCCGCTCGCCGTAGGGTGGAGTGATGCCGGAGTTACCTCCGACCCCGTTGAAGCTTGTGCTCGTCGACGATCACGAAATGGTGCTGCACGGGCTCGACGCCATGCTCGGACACTTTCCCGACGACGTGATGATCGTCGGCCAGTCCACCACCGACACCGCCGCGCTGCGGATGGTCGCCGAACATCGGCCCGATATCGTCCTGTGCGATGTTCGCATCGGCAAGGCCAGTGGCTTGGATCTGTGCCGTCAGATCACCCTGCAATATCCCGAGACCAAGGTCGTGTTGCTGACCGTCTACGACGACGAGCACTACCTGTACCAGGCGCTGCGCGTCGGGGCGTCGGGCTACATTCTCAAGCGGGTCGACGGGCGCGAACTGGTCGCCCAGTTGTGCCGCGTCCGCGAAGGCGAGACGGTGGTCGACGCCGCACTGGCCGGTCGGGTGGCGCTGGCCGCGGCCCGGCTCAGCGCGGGCCAGTTCTGGTCCGGCGCGCACCTCGGACTGACCCAGCGTGAGTCGGAAGTGCTGGGGCTGTTGGTCTCCGGCCACTCCAATCGCGCGGTCGCGAGCAAGCTGGTGGTCAGCGAGGACACCGTGAAAACCCATATTCGCGGGCTGTATCGCAAGCTGGGGGTGTCCGATCGCAGCGGGGCGATCGCGGTCGCGTTGCGGGAGGGGCTGTTCCGGTGAGCTTCGCGAGCGGCGCGGTGCCCACGGCGGCGGAGCTGGCGCCACTGCTCGGCGCCGAAGGCGTGCTGCTCTACGCCGTCGACGGCCAGGATCTGAGCATCGTCGATCTGTGGCCTTCGCATCCCTCGGCGGGTTCGTTGCGGTTGCAGGTCGGATTCGGGGTGACCGGGTTGGTGGCCCGCACTCGTACGCCGGTGCTGCTCGACAACGACTCGCCACGTAATGCTCTGCACCGCAGACTTCTACGTCTGGATCCGCAGCAGACGGTCGCGCGGATGTGTCTGCCGCTGCCGGGGCTGGAAGGCGATGTGGTCGGCGTGCTCGCCGTGCACCGCCGTCCCCGTGACCCGTTCGGGCAGCACGACCTCGACGTCGCGCAGCAGTACGCGGGCGTGCTCGGCCTGTGGTTGCACGCGCAGCGGCTGTTCCGCACCGTCAACCGGCAGCGCACCGAGCGCGACCGCCTGGTCGAGCAGGCGATCACCGCTCAGGAGGCCGAACGCAGACGCATCGCCTTCGATCTGCACGACGGCGTCACCACCGCCCTGGCCTCGATGTCGTTCCACCTGTCCGCCGCCGATCTCACCGTCTCCGAACTCGCCGCCCACGTCGACGTCACCGACGGAGCCAGCCTGCGCGATCTCGCCAGGGCCCGCGCCGAACTCGTCAGCGCGCGCGAGCTGGCCGATTTCGCCTACAACGCGACCAGGGCGGCGATCTCGGGCCTGCACAGTCTCGTCCTCGACGACCTCGGCCTGGTCGCCGCGATCGAATCGCTGGTGCGCACGGTGAGTGGCGAAGGCCCGCCGACGATCGAATTCCTCGTCGATCACGCCGCCGCCATCGACGACATCCCCGACCACGCCGCCGCCACCCTGTACCGGATCGCCCAGGAAGCGCTCGCGAACGCGGTGAAACACGCTGATGCGCAACGGATCGTGCTCTCCCTGCGCCGGGTCGGCGACTCGGCGATCTTCGGATGTTCCGACGACGGTGCGGGTTTCGACCCGGCAGCGCAGCGTGCCCATCGCGCCGCCGACGCCGACGGCGAACAACATTTCGGCCTGAGCTCGATCGCGGAACGCTGTGCCCTGATCGAAGCCTCGCTGCGCGTGGAATCGATGCGGGGACGCGGAACCACGGTGCTGGTGGAACTACCGCTGAAGTAGCGGCGGGCACCGGCCAACGAACGCAGCAGCGGTGCCCGAGGGGTAGCGCCGCTGCTGCGCGTTGCCACCGCGCTCAGGGCGGCTGCCGAGCGGACCCGCTTACGCGGTGTGCTCGGCGGCAGCAGAGGCGTTGCGGCAGTTCTGGAGCAGAACACGATGTGCTGCGGGAACTTCGGAGTTCGTTCCACCCCAAGTGTGCAGGGCCGCGCTCACGAGCGCGCGCCCGAAGGAGAATGTCACAGGCCACGGCCGCTCGTCGACGGCGGCGAGCTCGCTCAGAAAAGCACACACCCGCGAGGTGGGATGCCCACCGGACAGGAACGCGATGCCCGCCACCTCGGCGGGCACCAGCTCACGCAGCACGGCGAAGGTCGCGGCCGCGACGTCGGCGGGCGGGGCAGCCGCGGCGTCCAGACCGGGGGTGACGAAGTTGGGCTTGAGCACGATGCCGGTGAGATCCACCGCGGCGTCGACGAGTTCGGTGAACACCGCGCTCAGGGCCAGGCGAGTCGCCTTCGCCGAGGCCGCGAGGTCGTGGTCGCCGGTGCACAGCACCTCGGGCTCGACGATGGGGACGATGCCGTGCTGCTGACACAGCGCGGCATAGCGGGCCAGCGCGTGCCCGTTGGCGGCGGCGGAGTAGGGAGTGATGGTGTGCACGTCGAACACCGCCCGCCACTTGGCGAACGCCGCCCCTCGGTCGGCATAGGAGGCCAGCCGTGCGCCGAGCCCGTCGAGCCCCTCGGTGATCAGCGCACCGCCCTGGCCGGGGAGCGCGGTGGTGCCGGTGTCGACCTTGATGCCGGGCAGGACGCCGAGTTCGCGCGCCGCGATCGGGAACGGGCGCCCATCGGCGAGATCCTGGCCGAAGGTCTCGTCGCACAGGATGATTCCGCTGATCCATTCCGGCAGACCGTCGGCGGTGAGCAGCAGTTCGCGGTAGTCGCGCCGGGCGGTCGCGCTCGCGGGAACCCCTTCCTGTTCCAGGCGCGACGACATGGTCTTGATCGACTCGTCGGCGGCGAGAATGCCGCGGCCGCCGCTGGTCAGCTGCTGGGCGACGTCGGCGAGGGCGGTGGCGGGGAGTGTCGTCATGACGACCAGCATGCGAGCATCCGGTCGCCGCCGTCCTCACCCCTTCGGGCGAGGACGGGTGTGAAATGCGGCCGCGCCCACCTGCTCCGGATCGCACAGGTGCGCCACGAACAGTCGGGTCGCCGCGGTCGGTTCCTGGGTCGTGCAGACGTGCCACGGCCGGTCGAGAGGGGTGCCCGGCACGCTGTAGGAGACCAGTTCCCCCGAGGCGAGTTGCTCGCGCGCGGCCTCCTCGTGCACGAGCGTGACACCGAGCCCCTCGCGTGCCGCGGCCACGGCGGCGCCCGAGGTACCGAGGGTGAGCAGCGGTGGCGCGGCCTGTAATCGGCTCAGCAACGACAGCGTGGTGTCGCGGGTGCCGGAGCCGATCCCGGTGAGCAGCCAGGGCGTGGTGAGCGGATCGTCGACCAGTCCGGGCCGCCCGACCAGCACCAGCCGGTTGGCCCGCTGGGCGGCGGTGACCAGCCCGGAGCCCCGCGGCGGTCGACCGGCCAGGGCGATATCGAAGACGTGGTCGGCGGCGCGGGCGAACAGCTCGCCGCGCGTCAGCACCGACAGCGACAGTTCCACGTGCGGATGGGCTTGGGCGAAGGTGGCCATCAGTGCAGGTAGCACGTACTCACTGGCCGTCGCGACCGCGCCGATGCGCACCCGTCCGCGATCGGCGTCGTGCACCGCCCCGGCCGCCTCCGCGAGCAGCCCGAGCAGCTTGCGCACGTAAACGGCGAAGATCTCGCCCGAATCCGTGGCCACGATGCCCCGGCCCGACTTACCGAAAAGCGTTGTGCCCAGCGCGTCTTCGAGTGCGGCGAGCGCGGCCGACACCGCCGGCGGCGTCACATGCAACGTCTGCGCGGCGGCACGCACACTCCCGGTGTCGTACACGGCGAGGAAGGTGCGCAGCCGACCCCAGGTAGCGGCCGCGGGCAGGTCGGGGCTGGCGAACATCATTCAATTATGTCTTAACAGTGCACAGGAAACATTCCATTGTCGCTGAACAGTCGCGCCCACACACTGAAAGTGCTTCACAGGCGTGACCCGAAAGGAACGGCGATGACGACGATCGACAACGACGGCGCGGCGACCAAAGAGCGTTGGGATCCGGGTGTACAGAGTTATGCCGGAATGGGTTACTGGAACCCCGATTACATCCCCAAGGACACCGACGTGCTCGCCGTGTTCCGGGTCACCCCCCAGGACGGCGTCGACCCTATCGAGGCCGCGGCCGCCGTCGCGGGCGAGTCGTCCACCGCCACCTGGACTGTCGTGTGGACCGACCGGCTCACCGCCAACAGCCACTACCAGGCCAAGGCCTACCAGGTCGACGAGGTTCCGGGCAGGCCAGGTGAGTACTTCGCCTACATCGCCTACGACATCGATCTCTTCGAGGAAGGCTCCATCGCGAACCTGACCTCCTCGATCATCGGCAACGTCTTCGGTTTCAAGCCGCTCAAGGCGCTGCGCCTGGAGGACATGCGCATCCCCGTCGCCTACACCAAGACCTTCCAGGGCCCCGCCCACGGCATCGTCATGGAACGGGAGATGCTCAACAAGTACGGCCGCCCGCTGCTCGGCGCCACCATCAAGCCCAAGCTGGGCCTGTCGGCCCGCAACTACGGGCGCGTGGTCTACGAGGCATGTCGCGGCGGCCTCGACTTCACCAAGGACGACGAGAACATCAACTCCCAGCCCTTCATGCGCTGGCGTGACCGCTTCCTCTACGCGATGGAGGGGGTGAACCGGGCGATGGCCGAAACCGGCGAGATCAAGGGCCATTACCTCAATGTCACCGCGGGCACGATGGAGGAGATGTACCGGCGGGCGAACCTCGCCAAGGAACTCGGCAGCGTGGTGGTGATGATCGACCTCACCATCGGCTACACCGCCATCCAGTCGATGGCGCACTGGGCCCGCGAGAACGGCCTGCTGCTGCATCTGCACCGGGCCGGGCACTCCACCTACACGCGGCAGAAGACGCACGGCGTGAGCTTCCGGGTGATCGGGAAGTGGTCGCGGCTCATGGGTGTCGACCACGTGCACGCGGGCACCGTCGTCGGCAAGCTCGAGGGCGACCCGGCCACCACCCGTGGCTTCTACGACACGTTGCGCGACAACAACGTTCCCCGCAATCTCGGCAACGGCATCTTCTTCGATCAGGACTGGATCTCGATGCCCGGCGTGATGCCGGTGGCCTCCGGCGGCATCCACGCGGGCCAGATGCACCAGCTCCTCGACCTTTTCGGCGACGACGTGATCCTGCAGTTCGGCGGCGGCACCATCGGGCACCCGTACGGCATCGCCGCGGGCGCCGAGGCCAACCGGGTGGCGCTCGAGGCAATGGTCAAGGCGCGCAACGAAGGTCGCGATCTGCTGATCGAAGGACCCGACGTGCTGCGCAGGGCCGCCAAGCACTGCACCCCGCTGCAGGCCGCCCTGGACACCTGGGGCGACATCACCTTCGACTACACCAGCACCGACGCCCCCGATGTGGTGGCGACTCCGGTGCCCTCGATCTGACCAGGAGCACCCGATGAAACTGCGCTACGGAACCTTCTCCTACCTGCCCGACCTCACCGACGACGAGATCGCGGCGCAGGTGAAGTTCGCCCTCGATCACGGCTGGCCGGTCTCGCTGGAGTACACCGACGACCCGCATCCACGCAACGTCTACTGGGAGATGTGGGGGCTGCCGATGTTCGACCTGGCCGAACCCGACGGTGTGCTCGCCCAGCTCGCCGATTGCCGGGCCACCTTCCCGCAGTACTACATCCGGCTGCTGGCCTACGACGCGTCCCTGGGCAGGCAGTCCACCGCGATGTCGTTCCTCGTCCAGCGACCGGCACACGAGCCCGGCTTCCTGCTCGAACGCGTCGAGGGTCCCGACCGCACCCAGCGGTACTCGGTGAAGTCCTACGCCACCGCCCGTCCGACCGGCGATCGGTACGCGGGCGAGTGAACTGATGGACACACCAAAGGGATTCGGGTTCCACCGACCGTCGGCAGGCGGCGCGGCGCAGACCACGGCAGTCGAGGAGCAGACGCCCGAGCCCGCGATTCTGGGCGACGACGAGGTGCTCGATCTCTCGGCAGACGAGGCCGCGGCCAGGGTGAGCGACACCCTGGCCGCGCTCGACGCCGAGCTGGTCGGCTTGGCCTCGGTCAAGCGCCGGGTCCGCGAGATCGCCTCGCTGCTCCAGGTCGACCGGGCGCGGCGCCGGTTCGGGCTCACCACCACGCGGCCCACGTTGCACATGAGCTTCACCGGCGGTCCCGGCACCGGCAAGACCACGGTCGCGCTGCGGATGGCGGCCATCCTGCACGCGCTCGACTACATCAGGGCCCCGCGCGTGCACACCGTCACCCGCGACGATCTGGTCGGCCAGTTCATCGGCCACACCGCGCCCAAGACCAAGGAGGCGATCGCCCGCGCGGCCGGGGGAGTGCTGTTCATCGACGAGGCCTACTACCTGTTCCGGCCGGAGAACGAGCGGGACTACGGGCAGGAGGTGATCGAGATCCTGCTCACCGAGATGGAGAACGAGCGCGGTGATCTGGTGGTGATCTTCGCCGGCTACCCCGACCGGATGGCGACCTTCTTCGCCGCCAATCCGGGCCTGAGTTCCCGGGTGCCGCACCATCTCACGTTCGCCGACTACGACCATGCGGAACTGACCCAGATCGCGGGACTGATGGTGGAGTCGGAAGGATTCGCCTTCGACGACGACGCGCACAAGGCGTTCGCCGAGTACCTCACGCTGCGCATGGAGCAGCCCAGGTTCTCCAACGCGCGCAGCGTGCGTAACGCGATCGAACGCTGCAGGCTGCGGCAGGCCCGCAGGCTGGTCGCGCTCGACCGGCCACTGGGCAAGTCCGACCTCATCACGCTCACCGCCGAGGACGTCTACGGCAGCAGCGTCTTCGAGCCGGCCCAGGACTGAGTTCCGCGCGCGGCGGAAAGCCCGATAACCGCCATCTATCAGGTGATCGGGCTTTCCGCTTTGACAAGGGTGGACAATGTGAGAAGCCTTTTGTCAGATATGCCGACCGCGCGGTGCCGCAGAACTGAAGAGAAGCTGACACATGACCTCGATCGAGGACCCAGAAGATGATCTGAGCGTGACCCCGCCCAAGACCTGGGCGGTCGGCGTTCCCGCGGTGGCGCACGCGATCGAGTACTCGCTCTCGCAGAACTCCCCGGCCCGCACCGCGCTCACCTTGCTCAACATCAATCAGACCAAGGGCTTCGACTGTCCGGGCTGCGCGTGGCCCGAGCCCACGCGCCGCCACCTCAACGAGTACTGCGAAAACGGCGCCAAGCACATCAGCGACGAGGCCACCACCCGCCGCGTCACCCGGCAGTTCTTCGCCGAGCATCCGGTCGCCGAGCTCGACACCATGTCGGACTACTGGCTCAACCAGCAGGGCAGGCTCACCGAGCCGATGGTGAAGCGGCCCGGCGCCACGCACTACGAGCCCATCGGCTGGGACGATGCGTTCGGCGTGCTGGCCGGCGAACTGCGTGGGCTCGACAGCCCCGACGAGGCCCTGTTCTACACCTCGGGGCGGCTCAACAACGAGGCCGCGTTCCTGCTGCAACTGTTCGCCCGCGCCTATGGCACCAACAACCTGCCCGACTGCTCGAACCTGTGCCACGAGTCGAGCGGTTCCGCGTTGGCGCAGACCATCGGTGTCGGCAAGGGCAGCGTGTCCCTCGACGACATCTACGAAGCCGACCTGGTCTTCGTCGTCGGCCAGAACCCCGGCACGAACCATCCGCGCATGCTGTCGGCGCTCGAGGAGACCAAACGCAACGGCGGCAAGATCGTGGCGGTGAACCCGCTGCCCGAGGCCGGGCTGATCCGGTTCAAGAACCCGCAGAAGGCGCGCGGGGTGCTCGGGCGCGGCACCGAGATCGCCGATATCTTCCTCAAGATCCGCCCCGGCGGCGACCTGGCCCTGTTCCAGATGCTGAACAAACTGCTCCTCGACGCCGAGGACGCGGCGCCGGGCACGGTGCTCGACCACGCGTTCATCGCCGCGCACACCAGCGGTTTCGACGCCTTCGCCGAGCACGCCAGGACAGTGAGCTGGGAGCACGCGCTCACCGCCACCGGGCTCACGCGCGCGGAGATCGAGGCCGTGCACCAGCAGGTGCTGGCCAGCAAGAAGGTCATCGTGTGCTGGGCGATGGGTTTGACCCAGCACAAGCACGGCGTGCCCACGATCCGCGAGATCGTCGACTTCCTGCTGCTGCGCGGCAACCTCGGCCGACCCGGCGCCGGGGTGTGTCCGGTGCGCGGGCACAGCAATGTCCAGGGCGACCGCACCATGGGCATCTGGGAGCGGATGCCGCAGTCGTTCCTGGACGCGCTCGGCACGGAGTTCGGTTTCACCCCGCCCGCGGCCCACGGGCTGGACGCGGTCGGTGCCATCCGTGCCATGCGCGACGGCAAGGCGAAGGTATTCGTCGGTGTCGCAGGCAATTTCGTGCGGGCCACGCCCGACAGCGAGGTCACCGAAGCGGCCCTGCGGCAGTGTTCGCTGACCGTGCAGATCTCCACCAAACTCAACCGCTCCCACACGGTCTGCGGCGAGACGGCACTGATCCTGCCCACACTGGGTCGCAGCGATCGCGACATCCAGGCCACCGGCGAGCAGTTCTACACGGTCGAGGATTCGATGAGCCAGGTCCGCACGTCGCGGGGGCGCCTCGACCCGGCCTCACCCGACCTGCTGAGCGAGATCGCGATCATCTCCCGGCTGGCGCGCAGCACGCTGGGCGCGGAGTCCACGATTCCGTGGGAGGAATTCGTCGCCGACTACAGCACCGTGCGCGACCGTATCTCCCGGGTGGTGCCCGGCTTCGAGAACTTCAACGAGCGGGTCACCGCGCCGGGCGGGATGCTGCTGGTCAATCCGGTCAACCAGGGCATCTACCGCACCGCGAGCGGGAAGGCCGAGTTCACCCGCAACGACTTCGACATGATCGACGCGCCGCCGGGATACCTTGTGCTGCAATCACTGCGGTCCCACGATCAGTGGAACACCATTCCCTACGCGAGCAACGACCGCTATCGCGGCATCCACCACGCCCGCCGGGTGGTGATGGTCAACCCCGACGACCTGGCCGAGCGGGGGATCGCCGACGGGGAGCTGGTCGACATCGTCAGCATCTGGCACGACGGCACTGAGCGCCGCGCGGAGAAGTTCGTCGCCGTCGGGTACCCGGCCAGCCGTGGGTCGGCCGCCGCGTACTACCCGGAGACCAACGTGCTGGTTCCGCTCGACAGCGTCGCCGACATCAGCAACACGCCGACCTCGAAAGGCATCATCGTCCGTTTGGAGCCGGTGGTCCGACGGGCTGGGACCGACGGCGACGAGCGCGCATAGATACACTGCTCTCATGTCCGTGCGCACCCGTCAGCCACTAGTTCCCGGTACCCAGTCGCCGATCCGGGAAGTTCCCCGCTCCATCGAGCGGCCCGAATACGTGTGGAAGAAGACCGCGAACGAGGGCAACGAGCCCTGGGTACAGACCACCGAGACCATCGAGAAGATGCGAATCGCCGGCAAGATCGCGGCGCGGGCACTCGAAGAGGCGGGTAAGGCCGTGGTTCCCGGCGTTACCACCGACGAACTCGACCGGATCGCCCACGAGTACATGTGCGACCACGGCGCCTACCCGTCGACGCTGGGCTACAAGGGTTTTCCCAAATCCTGCTGCACCTCGCTCAACGAGGTCATCTGCCACGGCATCCCCGACTCGACGGTGGTCGAAGACGGTGACATCGTCAATATCGACGTCACCGCCTTCATCCACGGCGTGCACGGCGACACCAACAAGACCTTCCTGGCCGGCGATGTCGACGAGGAGGTGCGTCTGCTCGTCGAGCGCACCGAAGAGGCCACCAACCGGGCCATCAAGGCGGTCAAGCCGGGTCGCGCCCTGAACGTGGTCGGGCGTGTCATCGAGGCCTACGCCAACCGCTTCGGCTACGGCGTGGTGCGCGACTTCACCGGCCACGGCGTCGGCCCCACCTTCCACAGCGGACTGGTGGTGCTGCACTACGACCAGCCCAACATCGAGTCGGTGATCGAGCCCGGCATGACCTTCACGATCGAGCCGATGATCAACCTCGGCGGCATCGACTACGACATCTGGGACGACGGCTGGACCGTGGTCACCCAGGACCGCAAGTGGACCGCGCAGTTCGAGCACACACTGGTCGTCACCGACACGGGTGCGGAAGTTCTGACCTTGCCGTGAATCGGCGCAGGTCGAGGCTCGCGCCTTTGGGTCGTCACCGACACGGGCGCGGAAATTCTCACGCTGCCGTGAGTGCGCCCCTGCGCGGCGCGCTGTTGATCGCGGGTACCACCTCCGACGCCGGGAAGAGTGTCGTGGTGGCGGGTATCTGCCGGATGCTGGCGCGGCGCGGGGTGCGGGTGGCGCCGTTCAAGGCGCAGAACATGTCGAACAACTCGGTCGTCACCCTCGACGGCGGGGAGATCGGGCGCGCCCAGGCGCTGCAAGCACGAGCCTGCGGGCTGGAGCCGAGCGTGCGGTTCAACCCGGTGCTGTTGAAGCCCGGTAGCGATCGCCGCTCGCAGCTGGTGGTTCGCGGCGCCGCTGTCGGAACTGTCGGCGCGCGTGACTATTTCACTCGTCGGCAGGAACTGCGCGAGGTCGTCGCGGCCGAATTGGCCTCGTTACGTGACGAATTCGACGTAGTGATCTGTGAGGGGGCGGGCTCACCGGCCGAAATCAACCTCAGGGCAACCGATCTCGCGAACATGGGTTTGGCCCGCGCCGCCGATATTCCGGTCCTGGTGGTGGGCGACATCGACCGCGGCGGCGTTCTCGCCCACCTGTTCGGCACCGTCGCCGTGCTGGAACCCGAAGATCAGCAGCTCATCGCGGGCTTCCTCATCAATAAATTCCGCGGCGACGTGTCCCTGCTGCAACCCGGCCTCGACCAGCTGGTCGCGCTGACCGGCCGCCCCACCCTCGGCGTTCTTCCCTTCGCCGAGGAGCTCTGGCTCGATGCCGAAGATTCCCTCGGCACCCTCTCCGGTGCCCCCGTGGGCCGCCCCGGCCCGCCGCACGGCACCGACTGGCTCACCGTGGCCGCCGTCCGCCTCCCGCGAATCTCCAACTCCACCGACATCGAGGCTCTCGCCTGCGAACCCGGCGTCTCGGTCCGCTGGGCCGACAGCCCCCATCAGCTGGCCACCGCCGACCTCGTGATCGTTCCCGGCAGCAAGGCGACCATCTCCGACCTGAACTGGTTGCGCGCCAACGGAATCGCCGATGCTCTTCGTGCTCGCGCCGTCGCAGGCCGTCCCGTCCTCGGCATCTGTGGCGGCTACCAGATGCTCGGCACCCGCATCGTCGACGGCGTCGAGCACACAGCGGCAGCGGGTCAGGCCGACGTCCCCGAATCGGGGTCTGCGCGGCCCTGCGTGGTGGACGGCCTCGGTCTCCTCGACCTCGATATCGAATTCGCGGACCCCAAGATCGCCCGGCAGGTGTCGGGCATCGCGGGCGCGGACCCCCTGCACGGCTACGAGATCCATCACGGCCGCGTCACCCGCACCGCCGACCCCGCCTGGCTGACCATCGACGGCGACCCGGAAGGGAGTGTGCGAGAAGCGATCTGGGGCACCCATGTCCACGGGCTCCTCGAGTCCGACGAGTTCCGCCGCACCTGGCTCACCGAGGTGGCCGCCCGCGCCGGACGCACCGGCTTCACCGTCGCGCCCGGCACCTCGGTCGCGGCCGTCCGATCCGCGCAACTCGACCTCCTCGCCGACCTCATCGAGAAACACGTCGACCTCGTGGCGCTGGACCAGTTGATCCGCGACGGCGCCCCGGCCGGCATCCCGGTCATCCGAACGTCCCAGTGACCCGGCGCGCTGTGGACGCGGCGGTGTGCGGCTCGTCTCGCCTCACAGCCCGGGGCGCGGCGTTGTGACAGGTTCGGCAATTCGGGTGTTGTGGACAGTGAAAGCCCAGTACACGGGGGTGTGCGGATCGGCGGGCCGCGGCGGAACAGGCCGCGTTGTTCAGGCTGGACGTGTACCGTAACCCGGCATGAAATCTCGGCAGATCACGGTCGGTGACCAGGCCTGGACGGTGCGGGTCGACGGACCATCTTCGCGGCACAATGTGCTGCTGCTTCCCGATGCGGACGACCCTGCCGACGTGTTCGACAAGGTGTGCACGCGGCTGCACGAATCCGACTTGCAGACCATCGTCGTGGAGTCTGTCGAGGGGCTCGATCCGGCGGGTGTGCGCGCGATTCTCGACGAACTCGAACTGCCCTACGTCAACGTCGCGGGGCGTGGGTCGGGCGCGGCGCTGGCGTGGCGGGTGTGCGCGGGCCGGTTCGGCCGGTTCATGAGTCTGGTCGTCGCCGACCACGGGCACCCGGCGGTTCCCGACGCCGACGGCCGAGTCCCCGACGCGACCTGTCCGCCGCTGGAACTGCCCGTCACGATGCTGGTCACCAAGGGCCTGCCCCGCGCCACCGCCGACGCCTCCGGCCGCTATGTCTACGGCGAATTCCGGGTCGTCCCACTGGAAGTCGACAACATCGCCACCGAGGCGGGCCACGAATTCGCCACCGAGATCGTCCTGCGCACCAGCCTCTGGTAGATGCGGCCGAGCTCACCAGGCACTGACGCGGATCGCTGATCGCGCCAGTGCCTGGTGAGCGGTGTGTCCGGATCAGGACTTGCGGTAGGCCGCCAACCAGTCGAGCCAATTGTCGGTTTCCTGGAACGCGTTGGCGCGCACGGCTTCCGAGGACAGGAACACGTCGTGGCGGGCGCCGTCGATCGGGACGATCGAGGTGCGCTCGCCCAGACAACCCGCCCAGCGCTGGATCTGCTTCACATCGAGCACGGCATCGGCCACGTCGACGGCGGGGGAGTGCTCACGGGCGAACTTGGTGAGCCGCGAACGCAGGATCAGCGCCGGCACGCCGATGGTCAGGCCCTGGTGCAGGCGCGCGTGTCCCCGGCGGATGGCGCGCAGCCAGCCCAGCCGCACCGGTTCACCGCTGAGCGGCTTCCAGTCCAGGTTGTAATCCCACTCACCCGAGCGGCTGGTGTGCAGGCTGTCGCCGTAGGCGGTGCTGACGCCGCCGGGCAACTGGGCGAAGGCGCGGAACCGGCCCACCGCGTTGATCACGGGGGTGCCGACGGTGCGGTAGAAGGACGGTCCCTGGAGGTCGAACCAGGGACTGTTGAGGACGACCCCGGCCACGCCCGCCGCCGCGCTGCCACCGGCCGCCTCGAGCCGGTCCAGCCACAGCGGCACGATCAGGCCACCGGTCGAATGCGCGACGATCAGCACATCGTTGCCGGTCTCCTCGCGCGCGATCCGCAGCGCCTCGGTCAGCTCGTCGTCGTAGAGCGCCAGGTCGCTCACATAGTGCGCGCTCTGTCCTTCTCGCCGCGACCGCCCGCATTTACGCAGGTCGAGTGCGTAGAACCGGTGCCCGCGCGCCGCGAAATGCTCGGCCAGGTGCTCCTGGAAGAAGTAGTCGGTGAACCCGTGCACGTAGAGCACGGTCGGCTCGATCGCCGGCGCCGTGGCATCGGGCAGATAGCGCACGAGCGTGGCCACCACCTCGCCCTCACCGTCGGGGTCGATACCGAGCGGGAGGGTCCGCTGTTGATAGGCGGTGCCGAGAACATCGGGTTGCCACTGCTCGTCGGTTCGATCAGCGAGGGTTTCTTTCGTCACACTGCTCAATCTATCGCGCGGTCATGGTGACGTGCAGGCTTGCTTTTCATCACATTCGGGAGGTCCGTTGCAGAACTGTGCTCAGCTGAGGTGCACAATTGGCATCAGGTGAACGACGGGTAACCTACCTCCCGGCGATTCACCGCGAGTCGCATGAACACCGCCAAAGCGCCCGCGCCAAGCGAACTCACCTGCCGGTGGGTAGCTGAGAAGGACAAGGAAGTCGATCTACCCGTGCCGAACGCTGCGAAGAGTGAAAAGACCGATGTAGTTCTCATCGGCGCTGGCATCATGAGTGCCACGCTGGGCGCGCTGCTGCGGCAGCTGCAGCCGGATTGGACGATCTCGGTGTTCGAGCGGCTCGACGCCGCCGCCGCGGAGAGCAGCGACCCGTGGAACAACGCGGGCACCGGCCACTCGGCGCTGTGTGAGCTCAACTACAGCCCGCAGAACGCCGACGGCTCGGTCGACGTGAGCAAGGCCGTCGACATCAACGAGCGCTTCCAGGTCTCGCGCCAGTTCTGGGCCTCCGCTGTCGACGCAGGCGTGCTGGACGACCCCGCGGGCTTCATCAACCCCATCCCGCACGTCAGCTTCGTGCACGGCGCCGACAACGTCGACTACCTGCGCAAGCGCTACGAGGCACTGTCGCCGCACCCGCTGTTCCGTGGCATGGAGTACATCGACACCCCCGACGAGTTCGCCGCGCGCCTGCCGCTGATGGCCAAGGGCCGTGACTTCAGCGACCCGATCGCGCTGAACTGGTCCGACGGCGGCACCGATATCGACTTCGGCGCGCTCACCAAGCAGCTGCTCGCCTACATCGGCTACTCCGGCGGCGAGATCGCCTTCGGCACCGAGGTCCGCAACCTCGACAAGCAGTCCGACGGATCGTGGAACGTCACCGTCCGCAACCTGCGCACCTACCAGTCGCGCACCATCAACGCGAAGTTCGTGTTCGTCGGCGCCGGTGGTGGCGCGCTGCCGCTGCTGCAGAAGGCAGGCATCGCCGAAGCCAAGGGCTTCGGCGGCTTCCCGATCAGCGGCCAGTTCCTGCGCTCCACCAACCCGGAGCTGATCGCCGCGCACGAGGCCAAGGTCTACGGCAAGGCCGCCGTCGGCGCGCCGCCCATGTCGGTGCCGCACCTCGACACCCGCGTCATCAACGGCCAGAAGGGCCTGCTGTTCGGCCCCTATGCCGGCTGGACCCCCAAGTTCCTCAAGGACGGCTCCAACGCCGACCTGTTCAAGTCGATCAAGCCGAACAACATCGGCTCGCTCGTCGGCGTCGGCCTCACCGAGCTCGGCCTGACCAAGTACCTGGTCGAAGAGCTGCTCAAGTCGCAGAACGGCAAGGTGGGCGTACTCGGGGAGTTCCTGCCGCGCGCGCAGGGCCGCGACTGGGAGCTCATCACCGCCGGTCAGCGCGTGCAGGTCATCCGCCGCAAGGGTGTGGGTGGCGTGCTCGAGTTCGGCACCGCGGTCATCTCCGCGCAGGACGGCTCCATCGCCGGTCTGCTCGGTGCGTCGCCGGGTGCGTCGACCTGCGTCACCGCCATGCTCGACGTGATGCAGCGGTGCTTCCCGGAGCAGTACACCGGCTGGACGCCGCAGCTGCAGCAGATGATCCCCTCCCTCGGCCAGAAGCTGTCGGAGAACCAGGCCCTGTTCCAGGAAGTGTGGGACTGGACCAGCAAGTCGCTGAAGCTGGACGGCAACACCGCGCCTGCGAACGAGCAGGTCTCGAGCTACGCCCAGGTGTGAGCGCCGAACTGAGACGGGCGTGGGCGGCGGATCTCGACGCCGCCACCCTGTACCGGTTGTTGTGCCTGCGCGTCGAAGTGTTCGTCGTCGAGCAGGAATGCGCCTATCCCGAGCTGGACGGGCGCGACCTGCTGGCGACGACGCGGCACCTGTGGCTCGACGACGGTTCCGTGCTCGCCACGTTGCGCCTGCTCGACGAGTCCGATAACGGGGTCACCAGCTATCGCATCGGCCGGGTCTGCGTCGCGCAGTCCGCTCGTAAACACGGGTACACCACCCGGCTGATGCAGGCCGCACTGGCCGAAACCGGCTCGGCCACTGTGCGACTGGATGCCCAGTCGCACCTGGTCGGCATGTACGCGAAGTTCGGTTTCGCCGTCGACGGGCCCGAATACGACGACGACGGGATCATGCACGTGCCGATGCGGCGCGGCTGAGGCGGTACACCGCCCGTCGATGCCCGGGGGAGGGCCCGCAACGGCGCGCGCATAGAGTTGGGGCGTGCCTGGTTTTGCTGATGTCGCCGCTGGTCCGCACACCGCCGCACGTGCGGCGGGTGAGGCGGGATTCCCGTTCTCCGCTGTGGTGGGGCAGGAGCGATTGCAGCTGGCGTTGATCTTGTCGGCCGTGCACCCCGGGATCGGCGGGGTGCTGGTGCGGGGTGAGAAGGGCACGGCGAAGTCGACCGTGGTCCGCGCGCTCGCGCAGTTGCTGCCGCCCGTGGTCGACGAGACCGGGGCCCGGCCCGCCCGGCTCGTGGAGTTGCCGGTCGGCGCCACCGAGGACCGCGTCGTCGGGTCACTCGATCTCGAGCGGGTGCTGCGCGACGGGGAGCAGGCGTTCCGGCCCGGGCTGCTCGCCGCTGCCCACCACGGCGTGCTCTACGTGGACGAAGTGAACCTGCTGCACGACCACCTGGTGGACGTGCTGCTCGACGCGGCGGCGATGGGACGCGTGCACGTCGAGCGCGACGGTGTCTCGCACTCGCATCCGGCGCGGTTCGTGCTGGTCGGCACGATGAACCCCGAAGAGGGCGAGTTGCGCCCGCAGCTGCTCGACCGGTTCGGGCTCACTGTCGATGTGGCGGCCTCGCGCGAGGTCGACGTGCGGATGGCGGTGGTGCGCCGTCGCCTCGACTACGAGGCCGACCCGGCCGCGTTCGCCGCCCGCTATGTCGACGCCGATCAGGTGGTGGCCGAACGCATTCTGACCGCACGCGACCGGTTGCCCGAGGTCGCGCTGGACAATGCGGAGCTGCGCCGGATCGCGGCGCTGTGCGCGTCGTTCGATGTCGACGGGATGCGTGCCGACCTCGTCGTCGCCCGGACCGCGACCGCGCATGCCGCGTGGCGTGGACGGGATCGGGTCACCGAGGACGATGTGCGGATCGCGGCGGAACTCGCGCTGCCGCACCGTCGTCGGCGGGATCCGTTCGACGAGCCCGGGATCAGCGAGCAGCAGCTCGACGAAGCGATGGACGCCGCGGCCGCCGAGGTCGACAAGGCTTCGGGGGATGAGGAATTCGACGGTTCGCGTGGACCGGGTGCCGAGGGGAACGGCCATCGGGACGAGCTCGACGCCGATGGCGGTGACAGCGCGCACCCGGACGATGTCGACCCCGGTGGCCGCGAGGACGAGCGGTCGCGAGGCAGCGGTCGCGAAAGCGGTCCGGACGGCCTGGGTCCCGATGATGGTCCTGATGATGACGGCGGCCCTGATGGCGGCGGCCCGGACGATCGAGGACCGGACGGTGGCGGACCGGGCGGCGGCGGTTCCGGCGGCGACCGCTCGGACAGCTCCAACCAGGACAACGCGGGCAACGGTTCGCGACCCGGACCCGAAAAACTTTCGGGCACACCGACTTCGGCAGGCAAGCCCGCGCCGCGGTGGGAGGTCCCCGGTATCGGCGAAGGTGCCCCCGGGCGCCGTTCGCGCGCCCGGACCAGGACCGGCCGTACGGTCCGCCCCGACGCCGACCCGTCGACCGGCCTGCACCTGCTCGGCACCGTCTTCGCGGCCGCGCCGAAGCAATTCGAGCGTGGCAGGATCAGCGGCCCACTCGCCCTGGAAACCGAGGACCTGCGCGGCGCGTATCGCGAAGGCAGAGAAGGCAATCTGGTCGTTTTCGTGGTCGACGCGTCCGGCTCGATGGCCGCGCGCGACCGTCTCACCGCCGTCACCGGCGCGATTGTCACGCTGCTGCGCGATGCCTATCAGCGCCGCGACAAGGTGGCCGTGATCAGCGTCCGCGGCAGTACGGCCGAACTCGTTCTGCCGCCCACCTCCTCGGTCGACATCGCGGTCCGCCGCCTGGCCGGGATGCGCACCGGCGGCAAAACGCCACTCGCCGCGGGCTTGCAGAAGGCGCGCGAGGTGATCGCCCGCGAACACGTCCGCGACCCCCGCCGCCGCCCGATGCTGATCCTGCTCACCGACGGCCGTGCTACCGGCGGCACCGACCCGCTGCCACGGGCGCGCACCGCCGCCAAGCTGCTGGCCGCGCAAGGACACACCGCCATGGTCATCGACTGCGAGCGCGGCATGATCCGGCTCGGCCTCGCCGCCGAACTCGCTCGCGACCTGCGCGCCCGCTACCTGCGCTTGACCGAACTCACCGGCGAGACAGTCGCCGACGTGGTCCGTGCCACGGGTCTGCCCGCTCGAGCGGCGTAGAGGTTCCAGCCCGTCCGGCGTAGGGGTCGAGCCCTGTGAGTGTGCCGGGCGCACCCTGATAGAAAGGGTGACGAACCGGCACGCGTGGCCGGCCCGAGAGGTACGGGTCGCGGAGCGGGCTTCGACATTCGAGCGCGCCGTCGTGCGACAGATATCGACCGCGAGGTCGTGCAGAACGCGCACCTCGCGTGCGTCGAGAAGAGGAGTTTCCGTGCCCAAAGGTGTTCCGGAGACCGTCCCCGAGGACGGTCTGACCACTCGGCAGCGGCGCAATCAGCCGGTGCTCGCCGTGCACACCGGGCCGGGCAAGGGCAAGTCCACCGCGGCGTTCGGGATGGCGTTGCGGGCCTGGAACCAGGGCTTCGACGTGGCGGTCTTCCAGTTCGTGAAGAGCGCGAAATGGAAGGTCGGCGAGGAAGCCGCCTTCCGGACCCTCGGCACCCTGCACGAGGAGACCGGCGCGGGTGGCGCGGTCGAGTGGCACAAGATGGGCGAAGGCTGGTCCTGGACCCGCAAGCACGGCACCGAGGAGGACCACGCGGCCGCCGCCCTGTCCGGCTGGCAGGAGATCGCCCGCCGCCTCGCCGCCGAACAGCACCGCTTCTACGTCCTCGACGAGTTCACCTACCCGCTCAAATGGGGCTGGGTCGACATCGACGAGGTCGTCGACACCCTCACCCACCGCCCTGGCAACCAGCACGTGGTCATTACCGGTCGCGACGCGCCCCCGGCCCTGATCGAGGCCGCCGACCTGGTCACCGAGATGACGAAGGTCAAGCACCCGATGGACGCGGGTCGCAAGGGCCAACGCGGTATCGAATGGTGAGTGCTCCCGCAGTAGTGATCGCGGCCCCGGCATCGGGGAGCGGGAAGACCACCTTGGCCACCGGGCTGATCGGTGCGCTGCGACGGGCCGGGCATCGGGTGGCACCGTTCAAGGTGGGACCCGACTACATCGACCCCGGCTACCACGGGCTCGCGGCCGGGCGGCCGGGGCGCAATCTGGATCCCGTTCTGGTGGGCGAGGATCGGGTGGTGCCGCTGTATCGCCACGGCGCGCAGGGCTGCGATATCGCCGTCGTCGAAGGCGTGATGGGCCTGTTCGACGGCCGGATCGACGAGAACCGCGGCGACGCGATCGCCGAGGGTTCCACCGCGCAGGTGGCGGGGCTGCTCGGGGCACCGGTGGTGCTGGTGGTCGACGCCCGTGGTCATTCCCAGAGTCTCGCGGCGCTCCTGCACGGCTTCGCCACCTACGACTCCTCGGTCCGCCTCGGCGGTGTGATCCTCAATCGCGTCGGCAGCGAACGCCACGAACAGGTCTTGCGCGCGGCCTGCGATCGTGTCGGTCTGCCCGTTCTCGGCGCGCTGCCCCGCATGGCCGAACTGGAAGTCCCCTCCCGCCATCTCGGCCTCATCCCCGCCGTCGAACACGGCTCCGCCGCCACCGCCGCAGTCGACGCCATGACAGAACTCGTCGCGGCACACGTGGACCTGCGTGCCATCGTCGCCCTGGCCGGCGGCTCGGTGCTGGGTGACGTGTGGGATCCACACGTCGAACTGGCCTCCATCGCTGAACATGCCACGGCCGGAACAAGTTCCGACGGCGACCGCGCGCACGACCCGCGCGTGACGGACGCGGCGATGGTCCGCCGGCAGCCGACCTCGGTCGATCCCGCCGCGGAATCCGCGTCCTCGGCCGCGGGGTCCGGCGTCGTCTCGGGCAGAGATCCGTTGATCGCGATGGCGGGCGGTCCGGCCTTCACATTCGGCTATGCCGAGCATCGGGAACTACTGGTCGCGGCCGGTGCCCGGGTAGTGGTTTTCGATCCGTTGACCGACGAACTCCCTGTCGGCACAGCCGGATTGGTCCTGCCCGGTGGTTTTCCGGAGGAGCACGCGGGGCAGCTGTCAGCCAACGAGCGTCTCCGCGCCGCAGTGGCCGACGGTGCGTCGAGGGGCTTGCCGATCCACGCCGAGTGCGCGGGCCTGCTCTACCTCACCCGCTCGCTCGACGGCCATCGGATGGCAGGCGTGATCGACGCCGACGCCGAATTCGGTCCGCGCCTGACCCTCGGCTACCGCGACGCCGTCGCGCTGCACGACTCGGCGCTGTGGCGCGCGGGGTCGCGGGTGCGAGGCCACGAATTCCACCGCACCCGCCTGGTCCGCACCGGCGCGGAGAACCCCGCCTGGGGTTGGCGCGCACCGGGTTCCGTCGCCGAAGGCGCTGTGCTCCGCCAGGTCCACGCCTCCTACCTGCACACCCATCCGGCGGGAAATCCCGACGCGATCGCCCGATTCGTCACCGCCGCACGACGATTCGACCACTGATAGCGTGCGGCGGTACACGGCGACGATGACGACTTCCGACGGTGAGCGACAACCGGGAACCGGTGCTACGCCTTCGGGCCCGGCGCCGGCCGTCGGCATCGGCATACGGCCGGGCACCGATGCGGGGCGGATCGTTCGCGCGGTGCGGGCGGTAGTCGGCGATACCACCATCAGTTGTTTGGCGACCCTCGATCGGCGTGCGACCGAACCCGGTGTGCTGACCGCCGCGGCGACCCTCGGTGTGGCCGTGGTGGCATTCACCGCCGAACAACTGGCCGAAGTCGACGTAGGGCACCGTTCGGACCACGCCTCGGCGGCGGTCGGCACCCCCAGCGTCGCGGAAGCCGCGGCATTGCTCGCGGGCAGTGGCGAACTCGTCCGCGGCAGAACAATTGTCGACGGAATCGTGGTCGCCGCCGCGTCGACTTCGCCGCGGTCGTCGATGCCCGGAGATTAATTCGCTGGGCAAGATCGTTGGTGCGCAGTAAATTCATGTCAGCAGTTGCGAGGCGGACCGGATCTGATCGGTTACCACTCGGATTGGGGATGTCGCAGGTTCGAATCCTGCCCGCCATCGCAAGGTGGTGGTAGCTCAGCTGGTAGAGCACCTGTACCGGTCGGGACACACACGTCCGCTGAGCAACTGTCCAACGTGAACGAGCAGGACGGACCGGATTCGGTCGGTTATCTGGCACGACCTCTGGGTCCAGCGGGTTCGAACCCCGTGGCGGAAAGTGATTTCCGTTCTTCGGCCGTAACTACACGTCCGTCCGCTCACCACGTCACCACATGCCCCGGTCGGGTCCCGGGTCCGAAACATCGACGCCGGTACACGTATCGGAGGGGGAACAATGAATATCTTGTCGCGCTTTTCTCGTCGCGCCACGCCGCAGACCGTGCCCGCCGATCGCCGGCAGGTCGTGAACAACGCGGGCGGCTACGTTTTCGAGATCACCCCGCAGGCGCGGGTGCGTCGCTTCCTCACGCTCGGCACGGAATCCGGAACTTTCTATGTCGATGCGAAGGCTTTGACAGCGGACAACGCTGAATTCGTCGTCGAATACGCCGCTGAGCACACCGCCGATCTGGTTCGCGAGATCGTCGAGATCTCCGCCTCCGGGCGCGCGCCGCGCCAGAACCCGGCGCTGTTCGCGCTGGCCGCCGCCGCGTCGCTCGGTGACGTCGAGGGCCGCCGGGCCGCCTTCGCCGCGCTGCCGCTGGTCGCGCGCACCGGTACGCACCTGTTCCTGTTCGCCGGCTACGCCGAGCAGTTCCGTGGCTGGGGTCGTGGTCTGCGGCGTGCCGTCGCGAACTGGTACCTGGACAAGCCGATCGACGACCTGGCATTCCAGGTGGTCAAGTACCGGCAGCGGGAGGGCTGGTCGAACCGCGACCTGCTGCGACTCTCACACCCGGCGACCACCGACGACGATCGGCGCAGGCTGTTCGACTGGATCTGTGGTCGCGCACCGGAACTCGACGGCTTGGCACTGCTCGACGGTTTCCAGCGGGCACAGGAAGCACCGGTGGCGCGGGTGCCGGAGTTGGTGCGTGAGTACCGGCTCAGCTGGGAGATGCTGCCCGACGCCGCACTGAACACCGCGCCGGTGTGGGAAGCGTTGCTCGACAACGGCATCCCGCAGACGGCGCTGCTGCGACAGCTGCCGCGCCTGACCCGTCTCGGCCTGCTCGATCCGCTCGGACCGCGCACCGCGGCGATCTGCGCGCAGCTCGCCGACCCGGCGAGGCTGCGCAAGGCTCGCGTGCACCCGGTGTCGGTGCTGATCGCGTTGCGCACCTACGCTTCCGGGCGGTCGGCGCGTGGCGCGGGCACCTGGACGCCCTCGGCCCCGGTCGTCGACGCCCTCGACGCCGCGTTCTACGCGGCCTTCGAGTTCGTGCGGCCGACCGGCCTGCGTCACCTGCTGGCGCTGGACGTGTCGGGCTCGATGACGAGTGCGATCGCAGGACTGCCGATCTCGGCGCGCGAGGCCTCGGCCGCGCTCGCCCTGGTCACCGCACGTACCGAGCCGCGGCACGAGATCGTCGGGTTCACCGCCAGCGGTCAGGGGTGGCAGGGGGCGCGCGGCTTGTCCCCGCTGTCGATCTCGCCGCGGCAACGTCTCGACGACGCGGTGCGGGCGATATCGGGTTTGCCGTTCGGCGGCACCGACTGCTCGCTGCCCATCCTGCACGCGCTGGACAAGGGCATCGAAGTCGATGTGTTCTCGATCTTCACCGACAACGAGACCTGGGCGGGTGCGGTGCATCCGTACCAGGCGCTGGCCCGCTACCGCCGTGAGGTGAACCCGCGGGCCAAGCTCGTGGTGGTCGGCATGACGGCGACGAACTTCAGCATCGCCGATCCAGGCGACGCGGGCATGCTCGACGTCGCCGGCTTCGACGCCGCCGTGCCGTCGCTCCTGGCCGACTTCGCCACGGCAGCATAAGAATACGACCCCAGAAGAAATCGGAGCCGCCGCGACCTCGTTGTCGCGGCGGCGCCTTTTCTTCTCGCGCGAGAGTTCCGTCAAGGGGCGACGGAAGACCAATCGGCGAAACCCGTGGGGTCGTGGCGGCCCATGGAGGCGTGTTCGAACAGGCCCCAGCCTTCGAGATCACCACAGCGGGCGTAGCCGATGTGGTCGATCACGCCGTAGGGGGTGCGGCCCTTGATCGCGGGGTCGGTGAGGTCGTAGGCGCTCGACAGCGACCAGTTCTCGCCCATCCAGCGGCCGTGGGTCCAGTCGGGGTCGGCGCCGTAACCGCAGCCGACGTGCAGGGCGATCCCGGGGCGCGACTCGATCTCGACCTCGAGCGGCTTCCCGTCGGGGGTGGTCATGTCCAGGCGCACGGATTTCGGGTGCCGGGTGCCGGACTCGTAGGTCCAGTGCATGCGCGGCCAGCCCAGTTGTTCCTTGCGCCCGTCGTTCCAGATCCGCACCGCGTTGTTGAGGGTGCGGGTGCCGTCGGGCTCCTCCTGCACGATCACCACGATCGAGAAATCCTGGAACCGCAGCGGCGCGTACAGCCACCAGAAACCGTCCATGCCGGTCGGCCTGCCTGCGGGTTCGGGCTCACCGGAGGGCCGGATGCCCCAGGATCGATCGCGGCTGCCCGTCCACACCGCCGGGTCGACCGGGTAGTCGATGCCGTCGACCGCGAGAGTGCCCTCCCACGAACCCGATTGGGCGAAGCGCGAGGCCTCGATGATCGGCTTGGTGCCGGACAGGATCAGGTGCGGCTGCTCCTGCACGGCGGGCTGCGCACCGGTCCAGGTCAGATCGAACCCGAGATCGTCGTGCTCGCAGACCACTCGGAGCTTCTGGAGCGGCTCGATCACCTCGATCCGGTAGCCGCCGACGGCGGTGGTCAGATCGCGCGAGGTGAGCGCGTCGGAGAAGCGCACGCTGCGCTGGGCGTCACCGTGGCGCACCGTCGCGAACGCGTCGACCACCCCGAGGTTCGGGTACACGCCGAACCCGGTGATCAGCATCGCGTCGCCGGCCGGGTCGAAGGCGTTGAAGTAATAGCGGTCGTAGAAGTTCCGGTCGCTGGTGGCCACCCTGGCCAGCGACAGCGGGGTCTGATGGACCGGGTATTCGTCCAGGGGGACGGGCATGATCGCGCGCATAGTCAGTCCCATTCGTAGGTGCCGTCGAGCAACGCCTCGAGGGTGAGGCGGTGCATCACGTAGTCGTCGAGTTCGGCGGGCACGGTGTCCTCGCCGAAATGGATCATCCGGCACTTGATCCTGGCCATCACGATCGCGTGCCGCAGCGCGGCGTAGACGATGTAGAAGTCCAGATTCCGGACCGAATGCCCGGTCAGTTCCTCGTATTTCGCCACCACCGCGTCGCGGCGCAGGAAGTCCACCAGACCCGGCTGGTCGAAGCGGGTGGCGATGTCCTGGAAGAACCGGTGGATGAAGATGGTCCAGCCCAGGTCGAGTTCGCGTGGCGCGAACGTCGCCATCTCCCAGTCGAGCACGGCCGCCGGGGTGAACCCGTCGAACAGGATGTTGCCGGGACGAGCGTCGCCCCAGTTCAGCACTTCGGGACCGGGATCGGCCGGCCAGTTGGCCTCGAGCCAATCGAAGGTCCGCTCGATCAGCGGCACCTCGACACCGTGGTCGGTCAGTGCCCACCGGTACCAGGCGCGCTGGGCCTCGAAATGCCTGCGCAGCGCGGTGCCCGCACCGTCGAGCAGCGGGAAGCGCTCGGCCACCTTGTCGATGGCGTGCACCTGGGCGATCACCTCGACCGTCGCGTCCGCCACCAGCTCGCGCTCGGCGACCGTCGCGTCGAACAGCCAGCCGAAGAACACGTACGGCGGATTGTCCGACGGCGCCCTGCCCTCGACCCGCTCCATCACGATGAAGGGGGAGCCGAACACCGAATCGTCGAGTTCGAGCCAGCGCAGCGTCGGCACGGCGACCTCGGAGGACGCGGCGACGCCGGCCATCACCTGGTACTGCATCGCCAGGTCGTAGGACTCGAACACCGGGAACGAGCTGTCCTCGGGCGCCATCCGGATGACGAAGGACCCCTGTTCGGCGGCCCCGTCCGCCGGCCATTCGGCGTCGAACAGGATGGTGGTGCTCGACATGCCGCCGCTGGACGGTTTGTTCAGATTGCTGACCGTCACGTCGGCGCCGACCCTGTCGGTCAGCCAGCTCGCCAGCTTCCCGGCTAGCTCGTCCAGATCGCGCTCGCTGACGGTGAGCGACATCTGAGCGGCCGGATCCTGATCTTCGGACATCTACGGGGTACCCCTGTCGGCAAAACTGTAACGTGTGTCACTTCTGAGTACCGGACGGCCGACCGGAATGTAAGGGCGGCATCGCTGAGTGAGACTCAGGGTTGACAGCGCAAAGATCGGGGTTTTCCCCGACGCGCTCCACCGTATCTTCCGATTAGCTTCGGTAACAACCGAACTCGATGAGGAGGCGTGGGTGACCACAGGGACCATTGAGCGTGCGCGCGACGACATCGCGAGCCTGCCCTCACCGCCACCGATGTGGCATCCGATCACCCGGCTCGCCTTCCGGTTCAGTGTGGCGTACCTGGGCCTTTTCTGTCTGTGGATGGCTCAGATCACCTTCGTCTTCCTGGGTGTGCTCGCGCTGCGGTTGCCCGAGGAGGCCATGCTCTGGCAGATCATGGCCCTCGATCCGGTGAGTAGCTGGATCGGTGAGCACGTGTTCGGGGTGGGGGCCGAGCTGGCGATGAACGGCAGCGGCGACCAGGCCGCGATCTGGATCCAGTGCGGTCTGCTGCTGGTGGTCGCGGTGCTGATCACCCTGGTGTGGTCGGTGCTCGACCGGCGCAGGCTCGCGTATCCGCGACTGCTGAGCTGGTTTCTCACGGCGCTGCGGCTGTGTGTGGGCGGACAGATGCTGTTCTACGGATTCGCCAAGCTCATCCCGACGCAGATGCCCGAACCCGCGCTGACCACATTGCTCACCCGGGTCGGTGATCTGACGCCGATGGCGATGCTGTGGACCCAGGTCGGATCGTCACCCGCCTACGAGATCGCTTTGGGCGCAGCCGAAGTACTCGCCGGTCTGCTGCTGTTCTGGCCACGCACCGCGACGGTGGGCGCCATGCTGGGCGTGATCAGCATGGCGCAGGTGTTCCTGCTCAATCTGACTTTCGACGTGCCGGTGAAGATGCTGGCCGGGCACCTGCTGCTGATGGGGCTGGTGCTGCTCGCCCCGCAGGCGCGCAGGCTCGCGAATTTCCTCGTGCTGGAGCGTGATTCGGGCCCGGCCGTGCAGCCACCGCTGTTCTCCTCGTCGCGGGCCAACCGGTGGGCGGCGGTGGCGCAGGTCGTGGTCGGACTGTGGATCACGGCGGGCATGATCGACGCGGGAATGCAGAGCTGGCGCGAATACGGCGGCGGTGCACCGAAACCCGAGCTGTACGGCATCTGGGAGGTGCGCGAGTTCAGCGTCGAAGCGACCCCGATCCCGCCGCTGGCCACCGATCCGGTGCGCTGGCAACGCCTCGTGATCGACGTGGGCTCGGCGGGATACCAGCGGATGGACGATTCGGTGGTGCCGGTGTCGGCCACGACCGACCTGGCGGCCGCCACGATGACGCTCGTCGCCGCACCCACCGGCGCCGACGGAACCCCGGTGCCCTACGCCACCTTCACCGTCGAGCATCCCTCGGCCGACACGCTGACATTGCGTGGCGAACTGGACGGTCGGCCCGCCACGGTCACTCTCGACCGCCTCGACCTCGAGCGGTTCCCGTTGCGCAGCACAGACTTCCGCTGGGTGCAGAACCAGCCGTACTTCGAATGATCGCGCGCCCGGTGCGTCAGCCGATAGTGATGGCATCCAACCGGATACGGAGGAAATCGGCCGACACCACCGGCGGTCCCTGCGCCACCCGGCCGATCGGCGGTGCCAGCGGAGTCACCACCGCGTCGTGGTCGAGTTCGTAGAAGTAGATGAGCGAGACCAGGTCCTCCTCGGGGGCATCGGGCTGGGGTGGCAGCACCCGATGCCGACCCGACGGCCATCGCTCGCCGCTCCAATAGGCCAGCAGGTCACCGATGTTCACCGTCAGCGCCGCCGGGTCGTAGGGAGCGTCGGCCCACCCACCGGCCTCGGTGTAGACCTGTAACCCGCCCGCACCGGGTTCTCGGTCGAGCACCGTCACCGTGCCGAAGTCGGTATGCGGACCGATCCGGAACTGGCCGGGCTCCGGCTCACCGACGTCGGTCATCGGCGGATAGTGGTTGATATTGCAGGTCCAGGTCGGGCGTGCGGCCAGGTCGGCGAACGGGTTGACCGGCAGCGCGAGGGCCGCGGCGAACAGGGCGAGCAGTTCGTCGGACAGCGTGCGCACGGCGGCGGTGTACTCGGTCAGCAGCGCGCGCAGCTCCACGACCTCCGCGGGCCACACATTCGGCAGGAACCACATCTGATCGATCGCCGGATCACCGGTCGCGGTGTCGGCGCCGACGGCGAAGGTCTCCTTCAGATCCGGCGGGGTTTCGGTGCCCTCGGCATAGCCGTTGGCCTCGCGGCCGGGACCGATCCAGCCACGACCGCCGACGGCCACCGCGTACCGCTGCTTCACGTCGTCCGGCAGGGCGAAGAACCGGCGTGCGGCGGCCCGGACCGCGGCGGGCAACGCGGGGTCGATGCCGTGGCCGTGCACCAGGAGGAAGCCGGCCCGGCGCAGCCCTTCGTCGACCTCGCGTTCCACGGTGCGGGCCACCTCGCCGCCGGTGCGCCAGCGGGCCAGATCGACCGAGGCGATGCTGCTCATGCGGGTGTCTCCTTCGTCGGCGCGACGCCGATGTCCTCGAACCACAGGTCGGGGCGCTCGGCGATGAAGTCGGTCATCAGCGACACACAGCGCGGGTCGTCCAGCACGATCACCGTCACCCCGTGTTCGGCCAGCCAGTCGTGGCCGCCGTGGAAGGTCCGCGCCTCGCCGATGATCACGGTGCCGATCCCGAACTGGCGTACCAGGCCGCTGCAGTACCAGCACGGGGACAGCGTGGTGACCATGATCGTCGGCCCGTAGTCGCGGCGTCGGCCCGCGGCGCGGAAGGCGTCGGTTTCGGCGTGCACACTCGGATCGTCGTTCTGTACGCGGCGGTTGTGGCCGCGGCCCAGCAGAGTGCCGTCGGCGTCGAACAGGGCCGCACCGATGGGGACACCCCCTTCGGCCAGCCCGCGCAGGGCTTCGTCGTAGGCCACGTCCAGGAGTGCGTCCGGCGGTGTCATGGACTCCACTGTCCTGCCTGCTCGCCCGGTCGGCAACGTACATTTCGTCCATACCCGTGCGGTCGATCGATGACAGGATGACCGCATGTTGCCCACCGTCCGACAACTGCTCGCCGACCAGTTCCTGGCGGCCGACCCGCTGGTCCTGTCGGGGCGCTCGTCGCTGGACCGGGCTGTGCGGTGGGTGCACTCCAGCGAGATCTTCGAGATCAGCCCACTGCTCTCGGGCGGTGAGCTGCTGCTGACGACGGGGCTGGGGTTGGCGGGCGTCGATGCCGGAACCCGGCGTCACTACCTGCGCGAGATCGCCGATCGTGCGGTAGCCGGGGTGGCGGTCGAGCTGGGCCGCACGTTCGACACCGTCCCGCCGGACATGGTCGCGGAGGCCTCGCGGGCCGGGCTGCCGCTGATCGCCCTGCGCAGTGTGGTGCCGTTCATCGACCTGTGCCGCGCGGCCAACACGGTGATCGTCTCGCGCGAAGTGGGGATGCGGCGGGTGGTCGACGGGTTGACCCGCGAGCTGCTGGTCGAGCTCGGTGCCGGGCACGGCCCGGCGCGGCTGCTGTCGAAGGTCGGCGCGGTGACCGGGTGCCCGGTGGTGCTCACCGCGGGCAGTGGCGCGTTGGTCGCGGCGCACGGGGTCGACGATGATCGATCTGCCTGGGCCGCCGTGGAATCCGCCGGAGCTACCGCGAAGATCACGGTGCGCGACAGTTTCTGGGGCACTCTCACCGCCGGTCCCGGTTCACCGCTGGATCCGACGACGCTGGGTGAAGTCCTCGACCGTGCCGCCGCCGTGCTGGGACCGGCGCTCGCGCGATCCGCCGGCCCCAGCGGCCGGCCGCGCCGGGTGGCCACCCGGTTGCTCGCGGATCTGCTGGCGGACAAGCAGATCCGCCCCGCCGACCTCCGTGCGCGGCTGGCCGCGGCCGGTGCCGGTGCGACGGCCGGGCTACGTCTGGTCCCGGTGGCGGTCGACGCGCCGGACACGCGGATCGCCGCCAGGCTGCTCGACAGCGCGGTCAAGGAACTCGGGCGCCCCGGGGTGATCGGTGAGGTGCACGCGACGGTGTACGGGGTGCTCGCACCCGACCCCGCGGCGACCGATCCCGTCGCCGAGGTCGCGGACCTGATGCGAAAAGCGTGTGCCACCAACAGCATCGATGGCGTCACCCTGGTGGTCGGTGACCCGGCGGAGTCGACAGCGGCGAGTCTGTCCGCCGCACTCATTGCGACAGGCCCGGCACTACGACTGGCCGTCCGTCAGCGCCGCGACCGCGCCGGGCAGAGCGGCCCCGTCACCACCCGGCGCGCACTGGCCGGTGATCTGCTGGTCGACGCGCTGCCCGCCGCCGACCGAGCCCGCCTCGTCGAGACAACTCTCGCTCCGCTGATCGCCTGGGACACCGCCCATCACAGCGCTCTCACCCCCACGCTCGAAGCGTTCCTGCGTCACGGTGGCAGCGCCACCCGATGCGCCGCCGCCCTCCACATCGGCAGGCAATCGCTCTACCAACGCCTGGACCGGATCAAAGCGCTTCTCGGCTTCGATCCCGCCGCACCGGAACTCACCCCCACCTTGCTGCTGGCGCTCAGCGCGCACCGGGTGTCGAACTGACGCGGATCGCGAGCACGGGGCGGGAAGCCGGTCATCCGGCCGCTGACTGGTCCGAGTCGGCCGCCGGCTCGACGGGCCTCACGCCGCGACCACCGCCCGGTCGGCGCTGACACGTCCCCGGGTGAGGAAGAGGTACAACCCACCCGCCAGCGCGAATCCGACGAAGACGGTGATGTCGCCCAGATTCGGGAACTCCCGCACCAGGTAGCCGGTGAACTTCGCCTGGTTGGAGAACAACAGCACCGACACCACCAGGCCGGTCGCGAAGGCCACGACTCCACCCAGGTTGGTGGAGGCGCGGTCGTAGAGCAGTGGGCGGATGTCGGTGCCGCGGCGCAGGTACTGGTCGGCGAACACGACACCGAGCCACGGCCCGATCCAGTAGGCCACGATCAGCAAGAACGCCTCGTAGCCGGCCGCCGCGTCGGGCAGCGCCCACCACGCCACCAGGAAGCCGACCACGCCGAACACCGCCGAGACGAGCGCCCGCTGGGTGCGCACCGGCAGCTTCACCCCGATCGTCACGAACGCCATCGCCCCCGAGTACACATTGAGCGCGTTCGCCGCGATCGCGCCGAGGGTGATGGCCAGCAGCGTCAGATTCGCCAGTGCGCCGGGCAGATTGGCGGTGAACACGTCCGTGGGGCTCCCGGTCGCCGTGCTCACGATGGTCGCCGACGCGGCCCCGAGTGCCGACAACCACAGGCAGGAGACGAACAGCCCGGTCGCCGCGTATCCGCCGGTCGCGACCTTCGACACCGCGGTCGGCAGGTAGCGGGAGTAGTCCGCCGCGTACGGGTTCCAGCCGCCCGCGTAGCCGAAGGCGGTGCCGACGGTGAGCAGGAATCCGGCGATCCCACCCACACCGCCCGCGGGCGCGGCGCCGGTCAGCTCGGCCTTGCTGACGATCACGACGGTCACCAGCACGAAAACCACCGCCAGCAACGGGAAGACGAACCGCTCGAAGGCCTGCACCAGGTTGTGCCCGAAGACCGCGAAACCGGTCTGCAACACCACGATCAGCACCAGCGACGGAACCTTCGGCAGACCGGTCAGCGTGTTCAACGCGAACGCGCCCGACACACTGTTGGTGGCGAACCAGCCGACACCGCACATGATCGCCATGAACGTGGCGGGCAGCGCGTTCCCGCGGTACCCGAAAGCCGTGCGGCCCAGCACCATCTGCGGTACGCCGTACACCGGACCACGCGCGGACAACACGTAGTGCGCCCCGGCACCGAGACCGATACCGACCGCCAGCCCGAGCGCCGCCTGCCAGAAACTCATGCCGAAGACGGTCACCGACAGCACCCCGATGAAGATCGTGGCGAACTCGAGATTGGGCGAGGTCCACGTCCACAGCAGCCCGCGCGGACTGCCGTGCCGGGCGGATTCGGGGATGGTTTCGTTGCCGCCGGGCTCCACCGCGATCACGCGATCGGTGTAGTCCGCGGCGGGCGCGTTGTCTTCGGTCGTAGCCATTCTTGAACATTCGTCGGGTCCCGTGTCGTGGACAACCGACGGATCGTCCGTCAAGACGGGTCCGCCGACGGACAGATCGTCGATCGGCGCCGAGTCTGTCGGCGGGTGCGTTCGGGCCGCACCGAGCCAGGAACTAGGCTGGGACACTGTGCCGAACACCGCTGACACCGCATCGACCCCGCCCGCAGGCGACCCGAACTACCTGGTCGGGCTCGATCTGCGTGCACGCAGAGTAGTGGTGGTCGGCGGCGGAACCGTCGCCCAGCGCCGACTCGGCCTGCTCGTGGCCTCGGGTGCGGAGGTGCACGTGATCAGCCGGGCGGTCACCCCGGCGGTGGAGGGCATGGCTACGGCGGGACAACTCACGGTCGAACTGCGCGCTTACGCCGACGGCGATCTCGACGGCGCCTGGTACGCGATGGCCTGCACCGACGAACCGGAGACCAACGCCGCGGTGGTCGCCGAAGCCACCGCCAAGCGCATCTTCTGCGTCCGCGCCGACATCGCGCGCGACGGCACCGCGGTCACGCCCGCGACCGCTCGCTACGACGGACTCTCCCTCGGCGTACTCGCCGGTGGCGCGCACCGCCGCTCGGCCGCGGTGCGCAACGGCCTCCTCGAAGCGCTGCAATCGGGTGTGGTGACCGATGATTCGGAACCGGTGACTCCAGGCGTCGCGCTCGTCGGCGGCGGTCCCGGCGATCCCGACCTGATCACCGTGCGTGGTCGCAGGCTCCTCGCGCGCGCCGATCTGGTCGTCGCTGACCGGCTCGCCCCGCCGGAACTGCTCGCCGAACTGGGCCCGCACGTCGAGGTGATCGATGCCGCGAAGATCCCCTACGGCCGGTCGATGGCGCAGGAGGCGATCAACCTCGCGCTCGTCGAGGGCTTCAAAGCGGGCAAGTTCGTGGTCCGGCTCAAGGGCGGCGATCCGTACGTGTTCGGTCGCGGTTACGAGGAGCTCGAGGCGTGCACGGAGGCAGGCATCCCGGTGACGGTGGTGCCCGGTGTCACGAGCCCGATCTCGGTGCCCGGCGCGGCAGGCATCCCGGTGACCCATCGCGGGGTCACCCACGAGTTCGTGGTCGTGAGCGGACACGTGGCCCCCGAACATCCCGATTCGCTCGTCGACTGGTCGGCACTGGCCAAGCTGCGCGGCACCATCGTGCTGATGATGGCGGTCGAGCGGATCGACAAGTTCGCCGCGGCCCTGCTCGCCGGTGGTCGCCCGAGCGATACCCCGGCCGCGGTCATCCAGGAAGGCACGCTGCGCACGCAGCGGGTGGTGCGCGCCGACCTCGCCACGGTCGCCGACCGGGTCAAGGAAGAGGGCATCCGCCCGCCCGCGATCATCGTCATCGGCCCCACGGCCGGGTTCGGCCTCGACTAGCTTCACCGACGGCGCGCCCACTCGTTGCCGGTGCGCCAATTACACTGCCTCACTGTGCTCGATAAACCCGCTGCGACGATGCAGTATCCGGTGAAGCAGCGGGCGTTCGGCCTGGCCATCCTCGTGCTGAGCGGTCTGCAGTTCATGGTGGTGCTCGACGGCACCGTCGTGATCTTCGCCCTGCCGCGCCTGCAGCAGGACATGGGGCTGTCCAGTTCGGGCAGTGCGTGGACGGTGACCGCCTACGGGCTCACCTTCGCGGGGTTGATGCTGCTCGGTGGCAGGCTCGGCGACGCGTTCGGCCGCAAACGCATGCTGATCTACGGTGTCGGCCTGTTCACCGCCGCCTCGCTGGCGTGTGGTCTGGCCACCGGTGAGGCGATGCTGCTGATCTCGCGCGCCTTCCAGGGCGCGGGCGCCGCCATCGCGGCACCGACCGCGTTCGCACTGGTCGCGACCACCTTCGCACCCGGGCCGGCCAGGAACCAGGCGATCGCGATCGTGGGCTCGATGGCGGGCATCGGATCGGTCGGTGGTCTCATCGTCGGCGGTGCGCTGACCGAGGTCGGGTGGCGCTGGATCTTCCTGATCAACGTCCCGATCGGCGCGCTCATCGTGCTCGGCGCGGTCTACAAGCTCACCGACACCGAACACCACCGCACTCCGCTCGACATCAAGGGCGCGATCCTGGGCACCCTGGCCTGCGCGACGATCGTGTTCGGTGCCACCGAGGGCCCGGCGATGGGCTGGACGAGCCCGCTGATCCTCGGTTCGCTGATCGGCGGTTTCGTCCTGCTGGTGATCTTCGTTTTCGCCGAGCGACGCGAATCCGATCCGCTGCTGCCGTGGTCGCTGTTCGACAGCCGCGACCGGGTCGCCACCTTCGTTCTGATCTTCCTGGCCGGTGCGGTGCTCGGCGCGATGACATTCTTCGTCGCCCAGCTGCTGCAGAACGTGCTCGGCTACAGCCCGCTGCTGGCCGGTGTCGCCTCGATCCCGTTCACCATCGGCATCGGTGTCGGCGGTGCCGTGGCCTCCAAGGCCGCGTTGGTGATCGCGCCGCGCTGGTTGCTCGCCACCGCGGGTGTGGTGCTCGCCGTCGGCCTGTTCTTCGGGTCGACGCTGGACCGGCACGTGCAGTACCTGCCGACGCTGCTGGCCCTGCTGCTGGTGATCGGCTTCGGCGTCGGGATGGCGATCGTGCTCGCTCCGCTCTGCGTGCTGGTCGGGGTTCCGCCGTCGAACATCGGCCCGCTCTCGGCGGTCGGCCAGATGTTCATGAGCCTGGCGACACCGATCGCCATCGGTCTGCTCAGCCCGATCGCGGCGTCACGCACGCTGTCGCTCGGCGGCAGCGATACCCCCGGCGCGAACACGACGCCCGCCGAGATCGACGCGCTCAACAGCGGCTACACCCTGGTGCTGTTCATCTGCGCGATCATCGCCGCCGTCGCCGCGCTCGTCGCGCTGACCGTGCGCTACACCCCGCAACAGCTGGTGCAGGCGCAGCACGCGCAGGAAGAGGCCCAGCGGAGCTGACTCCGCCGGGCCCGCTGGTCAGAAGCGTCCGGCGACCTTGGTGGGGGTGACGCGGATGACGACGCGTTCGGCGTCGTCCACCGAGGCCGGGTTGAACTCGCGATACGGCTTGCCGGTGTATTTGAGCGACATCTCGTCCGGCAGCGCCCGCTCGGGATCCGGTGTGGTGGTGGCGGTTCCGCGTACCTCGGCGTACAGGAACGGCCGCTCCGGCGGGTTCACCATCACGGTGATCCGCGGGTCACGCACGAGATTCTTGGCCTGCTGCCGTGAGACGGTGGTGGAGAACAGCAGTTCGTCGCCCTCGCGTTTGATCCAGACCACGGTCAGATGCGGATGCCCGTTGGGCCCGACGGTGGCGACGGTCGCGTAGACCTTCTCCTCGTCGAGGTACGACTTCAGTTCATCGGAAAGCACTGCGGTATCGGTCACGCTCTTGGACAACGCATTGCCCGGCCGGGGAATTCCGGTCAGGATTCGATCGGTGGTCACAAGTAGCCGGAGCGCGTCGACCAGTCGCGCGGCGCGGAAACGCCGCCGCCGGGCGCGGTGTCGGTGTGTCCACGCGGGGGCGTGGTAGACGTTGCGGCCATGAGTCGCACGCTGGTGTGGGTACTGGAGCTCGGGCTGACCGTCCTCGGTGTGGTCTGGTTGTCGCTCTTCTCGTGGACAACCGGCGGGATCGGCCTGCTGCTGGTCTGGGATCTGCTGGCCGTCGCCTATGTCGCGTCGGGCTGGCTGCTGTTGCGCCGCGACCTGCCCGACGACTCCATCGACTGGATCGGTCCACGTTGGTACACCACCACTTTCGCGGTGGTGGCCAGTGGCGCCGGGCTGGCGGCCGGGATGATCATGATCGGTGCCCGCGACAGCGATGCCGACAATGCCGTCGCGGCGGCGACGGTGCTGATGTCGTGGTTGCTCCTGCACACCGCGTTCGCGCAGATCTACGCGCGGGCCCAGTTCGCCGACGGGGGACTGCGTTTCCCGGAGTGCCCGGTGCCGCAGCTGTCGGAGTTCGTGTACTTCTCGTTCACCATCGGTACGTCGTTCGCGGTATCGGATGTGAAGGTGGTGCACCGGTCGATGCGCCGGCGCGTCACTGCCCACAGTGTGCTGAGTTTCTTCTTCAACGCCGCCGTCGTCGCCATCGCGATCGACTGGATCAAGGGGTAGCGACGGTGTGCGCGTCGGCGACGGTGAGGGCTTGGTCGAGGATGGCGAGCCCCTCCTTGGCCTCGGCCTCGGTGATCACGCACGGCGGGACCACGTGCAAGCGGTTGAAATTGACGAACGGCAGCATCCCGCCTGCGCGGCAGGCGGCCACCAGTTCGTTCATCGCGGGGCTGGTGCCGCCGTAGGGGGCCAGTGGCTCGCGGGTGGCCCGGTTCCGGACCAGCTCGACGGCCCAGAAGACACCGAGCCCGCGGACTTCGCCGATGCTCGGATGCCGTTGCGCCAGTTCACGAAGGCCGGGCCCGATGACCTGCGCGCCGATGTCGGCGGCGTTCTCGACAATGCCTTCCTCGGCCATCGCGTTGATCGTCGCGACGGCAGCGGCGGTGGCCAGCGGATGACCGGAATAGGTGAGCCCGCCGGGATACGGGCGGTGGGCGAAGGTCGCCGCGATGGCCGCGTTGATCGCCACGCCGCCGAGCGGGACATACCCGGAGTTCACGCCCTTGGCGAAGGTGATCAGATCGGGCACGACATCGAAATTGTCGATGGCGAACCACTTTCCGGTCCGGCCGAAGCCTGCCATCACCTCGTCGGCGATGAAGACGATGCCGTGCTTGTCGCACAGCGCGCGCACTCCACGCATGTACTCCGTGGTCGGCACCATGATGCCCGCGGTGCCCGGGACCGACTCCAGGACGACCGCGGCGATGGTGGCCGGACCCTCCATCTCGATGGTGCGTTCCAGATGCGCCAGCGCGCGTTCGGTTTCCTGCGCCTCGTCGGTGGCGTGGAACTCCGAGCGATACAGGAACGGGCCGAAGAAGTGCACGGTGCCGGTGTTGCCGTGGTCGTTGGGCCAGCGGCGCGGGTCGCCGGTGAGGTTCACCGCGGTCTCGGTGCCGCCGTGGTAGGAGCGGTAGCGCGAGAGCACCTTGTAGCGGCCGGTGTGCAGTCGCGCCATCCGGACGGCGTGCTCGACGGCGTCGGCGCCGCCGTTGGTGAAGAAGATCGTGTCGAGGTCACCGGGCGTGCGTTCGCTGATCAGGCGGGCCGCTTCCGAGCGGGCATCGTTGACGAACGAGGGTGCGACAGTGCACAGCTTGGCCGCCTGCTCCTGGATCGCGGCCACGACCTTCGGATGCTGGTGACCGATATTGGTGTTCACCATCATCGAGGAGAAGTCGAGCAGGCGGTTGCCCTCGCCGTCCCACACGTAGCACCCCTCGGCGGCGGTGAGCACCGTCGGCGTGAGAGTCGCCTGTGCGGACCAGGAATGGAAGACGTGGCGGCAGTCGAGCTCGTAGGCGCGAGCGGCCTCTTCGGAAAGCGTCATGGCGAAGTCTCCTGAAGTCACTTGTTCTGTGGGAAACCGAGTTCCAGCCCACCGTGGCTCGGGTCGAGCCAGCGGGTGGTGACCGCTTTGGTGCGGGTGAAGAAGTGCACGCCGTCGGTGCCGTGCGCGTGCGAGTCACCGAACAGGGAATTCTTCCAGCCGCCGAAGCTGAAATAGGCCATCGGCACGGGGATCGGGACGTTGATGCCGACCATACCCACCTCCACCTCGTGCTGGAACCGTCGTCCCGCGCCGCCGTCGTTGGTGAAGATGGCGGTGCCGTTGCCGTAGCGGTTCGCGTTGATCAGCGCCACCGCCTCCTCATAGGTGCCGACCCGCACGACCGACAGCACCGGGCCGAAGATCTCGTCGGTGTAGACGCTCATGGTCGGGGTGACCTCGTCGAGAATCGTGGGGCCCAGCCAGAATCCGTCCGGTGCGCCGTCGACGGTGAGATTGCGCCCGTCGAGCACCACCCGGGCACCGGCCGTCTCGCCCGCGTCGATGTACTCGGCCACCCGGTCGCGGTGCGCCCGGGTGATCAGCGGGCCCATCTCGGCGCCACCGGTGCCGTCACCGGTGACGATGTTCGCGGCTCGTGCACTGATCTTGGTGACCAGATCGTCGGCCACCCCGCCGACGGCGACGACCACGCTGATCGCCATGCACCGCTCACCCGCCGACCCGAAACCGGCGTTCACGGCGGCATCGGCGGCCAGGTCGAGATCGGCGTCGGGCAGTACCACCATGTGGTTCTTCGCGCCGCCGAGCGCCTGCACCCGCTTGCCCGCCGCGGTGCCGCGCTGGTACACGTACTTGGCGATCGGGGTCGAGCCGACGAACGAGACGGCCTTGACGGCCGGGTTGTCCAGGAGCTCGTCGACGGCGACCTTGTCGCCCTGCACGACATTGAACACACCGTCGGGCAGGCCTGCCTCCTGCCACAGTCGCGCCAGCCACAGCGCCGCCGACGGGTCCTTCTCGCTCGGCTTGAGCACCACCGTGTTGCCCGCGCCGATCGCCAGCGGGAAGAACCACATCGGCACCATGGCGGGGAAGTTGAACGGTGCGATGATCGCGACCGGACCCAGCGGCTGCCGGATCGAGTAGATGTCGACATCGGTCGAGGCGTTCTCGGTGAAGCCGCCTTTGAGCAGATGCGGGACACCACAGGCGAATTCGACGACTTCGAGCCCACGGGTCACCTCGCCGAGCGCGTCGGCGGCCACCTTGCCGTGTTCGGCGGTGATCACCGCGGCCAGTTCGGTCTTCCGCTCGGCCAGGAGTTCGCGGAAGCGGAACAGCACCTGGGTGCGGCGGGTGAGCGAGGCGTCACGCCAGGAGGCGAAGGCCATCGTCGCGGCGTCGATCGCGGCGCGGGTGTCGGCCACATTGGCCAGCGCCAGCTCCCCGGTGACGGCGCCGGTGGCGGGATTGGTCACCGGCGCGGTGGTCTCGCTGCTGCCGCTGACCGATTTGCCGTCGATCCAGTGCCCGATGGACTGCATGAATGCCTCGTTTCGCCGGTGGTGTGGTGCTTCCACCCTGGTCCATCCTGAGCCGTCGGCGGGCCGACGATATGTACACAATCGCGGCATTCATATTACGATTCGTCAATGCTGATGACCGTGGCCGATGTGCTCGCGACGCCGGTGATGCAGGCCGGGCAACCCGAGGTCGTCTGTGCCGCGAACCTGGACCGGGCGGTGCGCTGGGTGCATGTCAGCGACCAGGCCGAGGTGGCCGACCTCCTGGTCGGCTCGGAGTTGATCCTGACCACCGGGCAGGCGCTCGCCGCTCCCGAGCAGGCGCGGATCGTCTACCTGAGATCGCTGTCCGCCGCCGGCGTCGCGGGACTGGTCGTGGAGCTGGGCAGCTACGTGAGCGAGCTGGGTCCCGTCGTTGCCGCCACGGCCGCCGAACTCGGGTTGCCGGTGATCGTGCTGCACCGGGTGACCCGCTTCGTGGAGATCACCGAAGCCGTCCATCGGGCGATCGTCGCCGACCAATACGCCGAACTCGAATTCGCGCGCACCGTGCACGAGACCTTCACCGAGCTGAGCGTGCGCCGCGCCGCGCTCGCCGAGATCGTGCACACGGCCGCGAGCATGCTCGACGCGTCGGTGGTGCTGGAAGACCTGTCGCATCGGGTGCTGGCGGCTACCGCCCGCCACACCAGTTCGGCCGCGCTGCTCGATGATTGGGAATCGGTGTCGCGGATGCTGCCCGACGGGTCCGGTGTGGTCGGCGTCGGACCGCACACACAGCGCTGGGGCAGGCTGATCCTGCGCACCGACCATGCCCACACCGCGCGGGTGGGCATGGTCCTCGAGCGCGCCGCGCAGACCATCACCCTGCACCGGATGATCGACAAGGACCGTTTCGGCTTGCACCGCCAGGCCCAGACCGGCCTGATCGCCGATTTGGTGGAGGGCCGGGTGATCGACGAGCGCGACGCGCAGGCGCGCGCGGCCGCCCTCGGTCTGCACCGCCGGGCTCGTTATGTGCCGCTGGCGATCGAGATCGATACCGAGCCGGCACCGGATCCGGTGGCGGCGCAACGACGCAGCGAGGCCATCGTCGAAGCGGTGACGCATGCGCTCGGCCTGGTCGACGCGTCGGCGCTCAGCGCGGCGGAACATCGGCGAACCCGCGGTGGCTCCGATGGGGAGCAGGTCACCGCGATCCTCGCGGTGCCGCGGGGCGGCGACGTCGACGGTCGGCTGGCGACGGTGTGTTCGGCGGTGCTGGCCGAGGTCGGCCGGGTCGACAACGTGCGTCGTGCGGTCGTCGGCGTCGGCGCCGACTCCGATTCCCTCCTCGACACCGCGGGCAGGCTCGCGCATGCCGCGGGTGTCGCCGAGGTAGCCCTGTCGATGACCGCGGCGGCGAATCGCGCGTTCTTCCGCAGCGCGGATATTCGTCTGCGCGGTCTGCTGTCGCTGATCCGCGACGAGCCCGGCGTGCAGAGTTTCGCCGAGGCCGAACTCGGGGCACTGCTGCGCTACGACATCCGCCACACCGCCGACCTCACCGGTACGCTGCGCCGCTTCCTCGACCTGGCGGGCAACAAGACCGAGCTCGCCAAGGCGCTCGCGATCAGCCGGCCCACCCTCTACGACCGTCTCGCCCGCATCGAACGCGTCCTCGCCGTCGACCTCGACGACGGTGAATCGCGCACCTCCCTGCACGCCGCGCTGCTCGTGCGCGACCTCACCGCGGGTGGCGCGAAGCTCTAGACCGCAGGGGTCAGCGGGAAAGGACTCCGGTCGACTCGACGGCGGCGACGATCAGGTCCGCGACGCCCCGTTGGCCCGCGAGGGTGGGGTGATAGGGGAGCAGGGTCTGATCGGCGAGAATCGGATCGAACCAGCGGACGCCGGGGTCGGCACACATCCCGAATTCGCGGGAGGCGGTGACGGTATCGATGTACACGGCGCCGTGGTCGGCGGCCGCCCGCGCGACGACGGTGTTGAGGCGTTCGAACTTGGACTGGATGTAGGCGGCGTCGGCGGGAAGCAGGCCGAGCATGGCCGGGCAACTGGTGTTCGTGAGATAGGTGGGCCACCCGTCGACGAAAACGGTCGCCTCGGGTGCGCGCCGGGTGATGTCGGCCAGCGCGGCGGCGTAGGCGGGCGCGATCGCGTCTATCCTGTTGTCCCACTCCGGATCTGCCTCGGCGGCACAACCACCGCTGAGTGCTCCGGCGTGACAGTGGCCGAGGATGAACTCGGTCATGCCGGCGTCGTTGGCGCCCATGTGCAGGGTGACGATCCGGGTGGCGGGACCGAGTGCGTCGAACTGGGGGTCGATCCCGGCGCCTTGCGACCCGTACAGATCCGGGATCTTCGCCGAGCTGCAGGTCCGGTCGTCCAGCGCCAGCCCGAGTTTTTCGGCGACCAGCTTCGGCGCGTTGGCGGTGGACCGCACACAGCGCAGCGGAGCCGTCACGTCGAGATCGACCGCACCGGTGGTGGCTGCCCCGGAATCACCGAGCGCGACGTAGGTGGCGCCCGGCCCCACCTCGGCCTGTGCCATCGCGTGCGTCGACACCGAGACCATCAGCGCCACAGCGCCGGTGAGCAGCAAGCTCTTCATCGAAGATCCTGACGGTTGTGGTTCAGTCTTTGCGACCGGTGAGAGCGAGTGACGTGCCGAGCCCGATCATCACCAGGCCACTGGTACCGCCGATGGCGGCGAGACGGCGTGGCGACCGCGCGAACCAGGACCGTGCCGACCCGGCCGCGAACGCCCAGAGCGAGTCGAAGATCAGGCCGAACACGGGGATGCAGAGCCCGAGGATCAACATCTGCCGAGGGACCGCACCGTGCGTGGTATCCACGAACTGTGGCAGCAGCGCCGCCAGGAAGACGATGGTCTTCGGGTTGGCGGCCCCGACGATCACGCCGTCGCGCAACGCCGCCATCGGACTGTGCGCGGCCACGTCCTGCTCGGCGTGAAAGGCGGTCCGTAGCGCGTCACGATGGCGAATCGCCTGCACGCCGAGATAGACCAGATAGGCGGCGCCGACCAGTTTGATCGCGGTGAACACCGCCGCCGACGCCGCCACCACCGCGCCCAACCCGAACGCGACTGCCACGACTTGGCCGTACACCCCGACCGCATTGCCCAGCACGGTCATCAGCGCCGATCGTCGCCCGACGGTGAGTGCCCGGCCGATCGTGAACAAGACGCTGGGTCCGGGCACGATCACCAGCAGAAACGCCAAACCCGCGAACGAGACCAGATGAGCCGACGACACCATCGCCCCACGCTATCCGGCGGTGGGCGCGGTGACAACGGCCGCGGTACGCGGGAACAACCATGCGGTGGTGGCGGTTGTGCTGCGCATGACGACACTCGGATTGATCGGTAGCGGACATATCGGATCCACCGTCGCGCGGCTGGCGGTGGACGCGGGTTATGACGTGGTGCTCAGCAACTCACGCGGACCGCAGACCCTGGCGGATCTGGTCGCCGAGCTGGGTCCGCGGGCTCGGGCGGGTACCCCGGCCGAAGCGGCCGAAGCGGGCGACTATGTGGTGGTCACGGTGCCGTTGAAGGCGTATCGGGACGTACCGGTCGCACCGCTCGCGGGCAAGGTCGTGTTCGACACCAACAACTACTATCCCGACCGCGACGGCGCCTTCCCCGAACTCGACGCCGACCAGACCACCACCAGCGAACTGCTGCAACGCCACCTGCCGGAATCGAAGGTGGTCAAGGCGTTCAACAACATCGCCTACGCCAACCTCGCCGAACTCGCGCGCCCGGTCGGTGCCGCGGACCGGTCTGCCCTGCCCGTGTTCGGCGACGACCCCGACGCCAAGAAGCTCGCCACCGACCTCATCGACGCCATCGGCTATGACGTGGTCGACGGTGGGTCCCTCGCCGAAAGCCGCCGCTCCCAACGGGATACCCCGGTTTACGTACGCCCCTATGCCGCCGACGATAACTGGCCGCCCGCCTCGAAGCCCGCGGGCGCCGAGGAGGTGCGTGCGGCCCTCGCCGCCGCCGAGGTCTGAGCGCTGAGCGTCGTCCGGCCGGCCGCGACCGGCCGGACGACCAGTTTCGGGGGGTTGTGGGTGTCGGTACCGACGACGAAACTTGGTGTATGAGTGCGTTGTCACAGAACCTGATGGACCGGTGGATCGCATTGGCCGGGATCGGGGCCGAACAGATCGGTGCCGGAGTAGTGGGGCGCTACAGCGAACCGCACCGCCGCTACCACACCGGCACGCACCTGGCGGTGATGCTCGCGGCCATCGACGAATTGGCCGATGCCGCAACCGATATCGACGCCGTGCGCTACGCGGCGTTCTTCCACGACGCGATCTACGCCGTCGCCCGGGCCGACAACGAGGAGCGCAGCGCCGACCTGGGCCGTGACATCCTCGAATCACTCGGTGCCGCACCGGAATTGGTCGAGGAGGTAGTGCGGCTCGTGGTTGTGACCCGTGGGCACCGTCCACAGCCCGGTGACGCGAACGGCGCGGTGCTCTGTGATGCCGACCTCGTTGTGCTCGGCGGTAGTCCGCAGGAATACGCCGCCTACACCACCGCGATCCGCGCCGAATACGCCCACGTGCCCGACGATCTGTTCCGGGCCGGGCGCGCCTCGGTGCTGCGCAATCTGGCCGACCAGCCTCGCCTTTTCCGCACCGACCTCGCCCACGACCGGTACGAGGCGATCGCCCGCGCCAACCTCGCCGCGGAACTCGCCGAACTCACCGCGGAGATCGGCTGACCGGCCGACTGCCCCTGTCTCGGTGGCTCCGGTGGTCCCGGGTTACCGGCCAAGGCGGCACCGGTCGTCGACGGCCGCAGCCGGTCGATACGGCGCTGTCTGTCAGAGGGCGGTGAGCATTTCGGCGGCCAGCGGGCCCGCGGAGGCGGGGTTCTGGCCGGTGTAGAGATTGCGGTCCACCTCGATGTGCGGGGCCCACGGGTCGCCTTCGCGGTAGTCGGCACCGAGTGCGACCAGGCGATCCTGGAGCAGCCACTTCGCCTTGTCGGCGAAGCCCGCCTGGGTTTCCTCGGCATTGCTGAACGCGGTGAGGCGGTAGCCCGCGAAGGGGGAGTTGCCCGACTCGGCGGTGGCGAGTAGCGCGGCGGGGGCGTGGCAGACGATGCCGAGCGGTTTGCCGGAGGCAAGGGCGTTGACGAGCAGCGTGCCCGAGACCGGGTCGACGGCGAGATCTTGCATCGGTCCGTGTCCGCCGGGGTAGAAGACGGCGTCGTAGTCGGCGAGGTCGACCTTGTCGAGAGCGAGCGGATTCCGCAATGCGTCGGCGCCGGACAGGATTTCGGCGACCGCCGCCGCACCGTCGGCGCCACCGTTGACCTCGGGGGCCAGGCTGGCCTGGTCGACGGTCGCGACAACGCCGTCCGGGGTCGCCACGGTAACGGTGTGGCCCGCGGCGGTGAAGGCCGCATAGGGCGCCGTGAATTCCTCGGCCCAGTAGCCGGTGGGATGTTCGGTGCCGTCGGCCAGTGTCCAATGATCAGTGCCGGTGAGAACGAAGAGGATGTGTGCCATGGGAACAACGCTAGGGTTGATGGCATCTCCTGACCAATAGGATTGCCTATATGAGACATAGGTCAGCCGATGGGTCGATGGATCTGGTGCAGCTGCGGACCTTCCTTGCCGTGTTCCGCACCGGCTCGCTCACCGCGGGCGCCGCCCAGGTCGGGCTGTCCCAGCCGACCGTGACCACGCAGATCCAGGCGCTCGAACGGCACCTCGGCAGGCCGCTGTTCGAACGCCTGCCTCGCGGGGTGACGCCGACCGCCGCCGGTCACGAGCTCGCGGCGCGGGTGGGCGGTCCACTCGAGGAGCTGGAGGCGGTCGTCAGCGGTGCGGCGACCGCCCGGGCGGCCCCGCCCGAGCCGCCGGTGCTGCTCGGTGGACCGGCGGAGATGCTCGCCGCCAAGATCGTGCCCGCGTTGTCGCCGTTGGTCGCCGACGGTGTGCGGCTCACGGTCAGTACCGGCCTGACCGACGAGTTGCTCGCTCGATTGCATTCGGGGGCGCTGGACCTGGTCTTCGCCACCACCCGCCCACGCGGTCGGACCGTGCTGGCGGAACCGCTCGTCGACGAGGAATTCCTGCTCGTCGCAGCCCCGTCGATCGCCGACCGGATCGACGCCGACCGTCTGCGGGCCGAGGGCCCGATCGCGCTCGACGGCATCCCGCTCGTCAGCTACGCCGCCGATCTGCCGATCCTGCGTCGCTACTGGCGCCATGTCTTCGAGACCCGCCTGGAAACCGAGCCCGCCCTGATCGTCGGCGATCTGCGCGCGGTACTGGCCGCTGTCACCTCGGGGGCGGGGATCAGCGTGCTTCCGCACTACCTGTGCGGCCGGGAACGGGCCGACGGAACGCTGGTCACGCTGCTCGATCCCGCCGACCCGCCGATCAACACCGGCTTCCTGGCCCGCCGGATCGGCGCACCGTCGCGACCGCACGTCGACGTGGTTCGCGCCCGGTTGGTGGAGGCGGCGCGAGGTTGGCGGGCGGGGTGCGGCGCTTGACAGGCAAGCGCACACTTGCCTATGGTTCGAGGGGAGTGAACGGAGCGTGCGGAGTGACCGATATCTTCACCGCGTTGGCGGATTCGACACGACGCGCGCTGCTCGACGAACTGGCTGATCGCGACGGGCAAACCCTGTTCGAATTGTGCGCCCGCCTCGTGAACAAGCACGGCATCAGCTCGTCACGTCAGGCGATCACCCAGCACCTGGGCGTGCTCGAGGAAGTCGGTCTCGTCCATACCCGCCGGCAAGGCCGATACAAGTTCCATCACGCCGATTTCACGCCGCTACAGGCGATTTCGGTGCGTTGGCCCATCCCTCAGGAGGACACATGATCCGCATCGGAGTGACCAGCGTTTTCGTCGACGACCAGGCCAAGGCCGAGGCCTTCTACACGGACGTGCTCGGCTTCCAGGTCAAAGACAAGGTCTCGCTCGGCGAATTCGACTGGCTCACCCTCGTCTCACCCGCCGATGTCGACGGCATCCAGCTGCTGCTCGAGCCCGACCAGCATCCGGCCGCCAAGGCCTACAAAACGGCACTGAGCGCCGAAGGTATCCCCGTCATCGTCTTCACCGTCGACGATCTCGACGCCGAATACCGCCGCCTGCTCGACCGCGATGTCTTCTTCACGCAGGCCCCCGCCCCGATGGGCGCGTTCGCCACCGCGGTGTTCGACGACACCTGCGGCAACCTCATCCAGCTGATGGCGCCCGTCACCGAGTGATGATCAGAAGTTCGGTGGGGGAGGCGATTTCGGCGCGCAGGCCTGCCTTGGTGGCTACCCGGGCAACGGCGCGGATGTCGGTGGGGTCGGCGCGGGTGAGGACCAACGCGCGGGCGAGCAGACCCTTGTGATGTTTGTTGAAGTGGCTGACCACCGTGCGTGAGCCGTCCGGGTGCTCGGTGAGCACATTGGCGGTGATGGCGCCGGGGACTCGGCCGAGTTGCTGGTAGGTACCCGACCGCAGGTCGATGACGAGCTCGCCCGCGGCCTCCGCGTAGAGAGCGTCGGGCAGCACGTCGCGCCAGAGGGCCGAAAGTGTCGGCAGCCCTGGCAGTTTGGTGCCGCCGGAGAGGCGGTAGGCGGGGATGGGGTCGGCCGCGCGAACTGCGCCGAACAGGGCCGATCCGATCCCCAGGCGGGCGAATGCCTTGGCCCGCTGCACCGTGGTGAACGACTTCGCGTCCAAGGCGTCGTAGAGGACCCCGGTGTAGCGCTCGAGGGCGGGGCGGGTCGCCGACGTGCGCAGGCTCGCGTTGCGGGCGATCTCCGCGTCGGCGCCTTTACCCAGGCCGAGCACCGCGGCCGAGGCAGCGGGGTCGGCCGCCAGCTGGACGACCTCGGTGATCAACTTGTCGCGAATCGCGCTGAGCTGCGGCATCGCGAGATCGGCGAGTTCCAGCGGCACGCCCGATCCGCCGTCGGACTTGGTTTCGGAGGGAGGCAGCAGCACCAGCACGATCGACAACGGTAATCGTCGCCGCAACCACCACCGCGCCCCGCCCCGCCGCGGACCGGTCGTCCGGCGGTCAGCGGCCTTGCTGGACCCGCCCCGATCCGCTGTCCGCGTGGTTCAGCGCACGGCTTCGAGGAACTTGCGCGTGCGCTCGTTGGTCGGTGCTTCGAAGATCTGCTCCGGCGGGCCCTGTTCGACGATGCGACCGGAGTCGAACATCAGGACCCGATCCGAGACCTCGCGCGCGAAACGCATCTCGTGGGTGACGATCAGCATGGTGATGTCGGTGGTTTCGGCGATGGTGCGCAGCACGTCGAGGACGTCGCCGACCAGTTCCGGATCCAAGGCCGACGTCACCTCGTCGAGCAGCATGACCTTCGGATCCATCGCGCAGCACCGGGCGATCGCGACCCGCTGTTGCTGCCCGCCCGACAGCTGCGAGGGATGCGCGCCGGCCTTGTCCGACAGGCCGACGACGTCGAGCAGATGGCGGGCACGTTCGCGCGCTGCGTCTTTCGACTTGCCGAGCACATGGATCGGCGCCTCGGTGATGTTCTCCAGCACCGTCATGTTCGGGAACAGATTGAACTGCTGGAACACCATGCCGATCTTGGTCCGCACCGCGCGCAGGTGTTTCTCCTTGGCGGGCACCAGCTTTCCGCCGCGCTCGGTGTGGGTGAGTGGTTCACCGTCGACCCAGATCACGCCGTCGCTGATCGTCTCCAGGGTCATCAGCAGCCGCAGAATGGTGGTCTTGCCCGACCCCGACGGCCCGATCAGGGTGACCTTCTCCCCGCGGCGCACGCTGAAATCGAGGTGATCGAGCACGGTGAGGTCGCCGAAGCGTTTGACCACCTGATCGAATCGGATCATCTCGTCAGTAGTAGGCAAGTCGCTTCTCCAGTCTTCTGATCAGCACAGACGTCGGGTAGCTGGCGACGAGGAAGAACACCCCGGCCATCGTGATCGACTCCAGGTACGCGAAATTGCGTGCCCCGAATTGCTGTGCGGCGGTCACCAATTCGACGACCGAGATGGCGAACAGGAACGGTGTGTCCTTGAACATCGAGACGGCGTTGGTGCCGAGCGCGGGCAGGCTCGCCCGGATCGCCTGCGGCAGCACCACCGCACCCCAGGTGCGGGCAGGCGGCAACGACAGGGCGCGCGCTGCCTCCCACTGTCCCTTCGGCACCGCCTCGATCCCGGCCCGGTACACCTCGGCCAGGTAACTCGAATAGTGGATGCCCAGCACCACGATGCCGATCTGCAACGCCGAGAACTGCGTGAACAGTGTGTAGGCGAACAGCAGCTGCACGACCAGCGGGGTGAGCCGGACGAACTCGCTCACCGCGTGCACCGGCGCGGCGATCGGGCGCGGCATCGTGCGACGGATGATCGCGATCGCCAGCCCGAGCACCGCGGCCAGGGCGAAGCCGAGCACCGTGGCCAGCAGTGTGATCTGGAAGCCGTCCCACAGCACCGGCAGCGCCTCGCGGGCGCGCTCCCAACTCCATTCGGCTCTCATGGCGCCACCTTCGTGTCGTCGGGCGCCAGGCTGAGGACCTCCTTGAGCGACGCGCCGCGACCCAGCTTGGTCTTGGCGCGGGTTTCGAGCAGGTTCATGCCCAGGGTGAGCAGGTAGCCCAGGACGAAGTAGATGACCAGGCCGACACCGAAGGAGAACAGCGTGTCGCTGGTGGTCTTGCGCAGGTCACCGATCTCGTAGGTCAGGTCGTGCAGGGTGATGTAGGACGCCACGGCGGTGCCTTTGAGCAGGTGGACCAGCAGATTGGTCAGCGAGGGCAGCATCAGCGCCCATGCTTGCGGGAACAGCACCCTGCGCATCCTTTGCCACGGACTGAAGTTCAGCGCGACCGCCGCCTCGAACTGCGCGCGCGGCACCGCGTTGAGCGCGCCGCGCACCACCTCGGCGCCGTAGGCGCCGTAGTTGAGGCCGAGCGCCAGGATGCCGCAGAACAGCGGGTCGAGCTTGTAGCCAAGCAACGGCAGTACATAGAACAACCAGAAGATCTGCACCAGCAGTGAGGTGCCGCGGAAGAATTCGATCATGACCCTGGCACTGCCGCGTGCCGCGGGATTGCGCACGCGGGCGGTGGTGCCGAGGGCGAGGGCGAGGGCGAACGCGAGCAGCGCGCCGCCGATGGTCAGCTCCAGCGTGACCGCGATGCCCTGCCACAACGAGGGCAGGGCATCGCGGACCGCATCGACATTGCTCATGCGTGGATCAGATTTCGCCCTTGCACAGCGCGGCCGTCGTGTACTTCGGATCGGGCAGCTCGCGCTCGGTGAACCCGAATTTCCCGACGATCGACAAGTACTTGTCCTTGTCGCCGGTGATCTTGGCCAGCTCGGCGTTGTAGGCGGCGAGCAGATCGGGATCGGTGGTGCGGAACACGGTGCCACCGGCGCCGACCTGCGGTTTGCCGTCGATGACGGCCACGAACGACGGTGTCACGTCGACCGCGGCGTTGGGGGTGTGGCTCTTGAGCCAGTTCAGCGAGATCGCGGTGAGTGCGAACACGTCGGCGCGCCCGGAGGTGACCGCGTCCATGCCGTCCTGCGGGGTGCCGACCTGGGTGGCGTCGATGCCCAGCGAGCTGGCGTAATCGGATTCGATGGCGCCGGTCATCGCGGCCATCTTCGCGCCACCGGCCTTGATCGACTGCATATCCGTCAAATTCATCGGATTACCGGGTTTCACCATCAGCGCGGTGGTGTACATGAATTCCGGTTCGCTGAAAGATGCCTGTTCACAGCGTTTCGGCAAGATCGACATCCCGGCGCTGACCGCGTCGAAGCGATTGGCCTGCAGACCGGGGATCAGTGCGCCGAACTCGGTCTGCACACCGTCGACGGTCTTGATGCCGAGGTTGGCGAAGATCTCCTTGTGCAGGGCCACCGTGGCACCGGTGAGCTGGCCTCCCTCTTCGAACGAATAGGGCGCCTCACCGGCGAAACCCACGGTGATCGTGCCCTTGTCCTTCAGCGACTGCAGGAGCTGACCGCTCTCGGTGGTCTCGGTCTTGGTGCATCCGGCGAGGGCCGCGGCCACCAACGCGGCTCCGGTGAACACCGCTGTACAGCGCTTCGACATGGATTTCGTCTCAGCCATTGTGACCTCTCGCAAGGGCAGCGTCACCGCCGCCAATTTTCTGTTGTAAGTGCGTAATTGACTTATAGAGAAAATCTAGTCACGTAAGAATTGTCAGATGCGGTTACGTTATCAGGTTGTTATCTGATGATTGAAATAGATTTGTAGTGGGTAACCTGGTATGCGCTCTTTTGTCGGAACCGGTTTTCGGGGGCCTGCGGGCGCCCAGGTGGTAATCGGCTGTCGCCCCGCGCGGACCAGGGACTACCCTGTGCATCCGTGATCACCCGCCTCTCCCGCCTGTTCCTGCGCACCCTGCGAGACGATCCCGCCGACGCCGAGGTGCCCAGCCACAAACTGCTCGTTCGCGCCGGCTACGTCCGCCGGGTCGCCCCCGGCGTGTACTCGTGGCTGCCGCTCGGTCTGCGCACGCTGCGCAAGATCGAGGACGTGGTGCGCCAGGAGATGGACGCCACCGGCGCCCAGGAGATCTCGCTGCCCGCGCTCCTGCCGCGCGAGCCCTACGAGACCACCAACCGGTGGACCGAGTACGGGCCAGGACTGTTCCGGCTCAAGGACCGCAAGGGCGGCGACTACCTGCTCGGGCCCACCCACGAGGAGTTGTTCGCGCTCACCGTCAAGGGTGAGTACAACTCCTACAAGGATCTGCCGGTCACGCTCTACCAGATCCAGACCAAGTACCGCGACGAGGAACGTCCCCGCGCGGGCATCCTGCGCGGGCGCGAGTTCGTGATGAAGGACTCCTACTCCTTCGACATCGACGACGACGGTCTCACCAACAGCTACGCCACCCACCGCAAGGCCTACCAGGCCATCTTCGACCGGCTCGACGTCGAGTACGTGATCGTGGCCGCCACCTCCGGCGCCATGGGCGGCAGCGCGTCCGAGGAGTTCCTCGCCGCCAGCCCCGTCGGTGAGGACACCTACGTGCGCTGCGTCGAGTCCGGCTACGCGGCGAACGTGGAAGCCGTGGTCACGCCCGCGCCTGCGCCGCTGCCCATCGAGGGCCAGGCCGCCGCGGTCGAATACGACACCCCGAACACCCCCACCATCGCGACGCTGGTCGACTGGGCCAACGAGGCGAAGGTCCTCGACCGCACGGTGACCGCCGCCGACACGTTGAAGAACGTGATGGTGAAGCTGCGCCACCCCGACGGCAAGACCGAGATCCTCGGCATCGGCGTCCCCGGTGACCGCGAGGTCGACGACAAGCGTCTGGGCGCCGCCGTCGAACCCGCCGAGGTGGAACTGCTCACCGAGGCCGACTTCGCCGCCAACCCGTTCCTGGTGAAGGGCTACATCGGCCCGAAGGGCCTGGCCGCCAACGGTGTTCGTTACCTCGTCGACCCCCGCGTCGTCGACGGCACCGCCTGGATCACCGGTGCCGACGTGGCGGGCAAGCACGTTGTCGGCCTGGTCGCCGGCCGCGACTTCACCCCCGACGGCACCATCGAGGCCGCCGAGGTCCGCGACGGCGATCCCTCGCCCGACGGCGCGGGCCCGCTGGTGTCCGCCCGTGGCATCGAGATCGGTCACATCTTCCAGCTCGGCCGTAAGTACACCGACGCCTTCGATGTCGACGTGCTCGGCGAGAACGGCAAGCCGGTGCGCCTCACCATGGGTTCCTACGGCATCGGTGTCTCCCGCATGGTCGCGGTGATCGCCGAACAGCAGCACGACGAGAAGGGCCTGCGCTGGCCCGCCGAGGTCGCCCCGTACGACGTGCACGTCGTCATCGCCAACAAGGACGCCGCCGCCCGCGACGGCGCCGAACACGTCGTCGCGGGCCTGGACGCCGAGGGCCTCGAGGTCCTCTTCGACGACCGCACCGCCTCACCCGGCGTGAAGTTCAAGGACGCCGAACTGCTCGGCATGCCCTGGATCCTGGTCATCGGCCGCGGCTGGGCCGAGGGCAAGGTGGAGCTGCGCAACCGCTTCACCGGCGAAGCCGAGGAGATCCCGGCCGAAGACGCCGTCAGCGCGGTCACCGCCAAGGTTCGCGGCTGAGTTCATCGCACGAATCGCGCTGTCCCACTTGATGTGGGGCAGCGCGATTGCTGTCTGTTGGACCGCGCCGCGGACCGGTTCGTACGCCCTGGCATCTTCTCGGCGAGAGTTGCTCGACATCTGGGCGAGGCCGGAAATCTGGTTCTTGTTCGATCGGGGGGAACAGTGAGTTGTTCGAACTTACGGCTACGTAGGCGAAAGTGCTGGTAGAGGGTGTGAGGGTCGGCGTGGCGTGTGGGCGGCGCTGATAAGTTAACGGCATGACGAGTTCGCCCAGCCTGCTTTTCAACCCGGCCACCTACGACCCGCAGCACTTCGACGTCGAGACGCGGCGGCTGTTGAAGGCCACCATCGAGTGGTTCGAGTCCAAGGGCAAGGCGCAGCTGCTGGTCGAGGATCGCGACGCGGTGTGGACCTCGGAGTTCCTCGAGTTCGTCGGCAAGGAGAAGCTGTTCGCGACCTTCCTGACCCCGGCCGCCTACGCCGACGGCGACCCGAACAAGCGCTGGGACGCGGCACGCAACGCGGCGCTGGCGGAGATCTTCGGGTTCTACGGACTGGCGTACTGGTACGCCGAGCAGGTCACCATCCTCGGCCTCGGCCCGATCTGGCAGAGCGATAACGAGGTCGCCAAGCGCAAGGCCGCCGCCGATCTCGACGACGGTCAGGTGATGGCGTTCGCGCTGTCCGAGCGCGACCACGGCGCCGACATCTACAACACCGACCTGATCCTCACCCCGAGCGAGCCGGGCAGCGCCGACGCCGAGGCGGGCATCCTGTTCCGGGCGAGCGGCGAGAAGTACTACATCGGCAACGGCAACGTCGCCTCGATGGTGTCGGTGTTCTCGCGCCGCGCCGACGTCGAGGGTCCGGCGGGCTACATCTGGTTCGCCGCCGACAGCCGCCACGACGACTACCACCTGATCGAGAGCGTCATCCACGGTCAGATGTATGTCAGCCACTTCCGGCTGGAGAACTACCCGGTGACCGCCGCCGACCTGCTGCACGAGGGGCCGGAGGCCTTCTCGGCCGCGCTCAACACCGTCAACGTCGGCAAGTTCAACCTCTGCCACGGCGGCATCGGCATGGTCGAGCACTCGTTCTTCGAGGCCATCACCCACGCCAACAACCGCATCCTCTACGGCAACCCCGTCACCGACTTCGCCCACGTGCGCGGCAACTTCGTCGACGCCTACGCGCGGTTGATCGCGATGAAGCTGTTCAGCGACCGCGCCGTCGACTACTTCCGCAGCGCCTCGCTCGAGGACCGCCGCTACCTGCTGTTCAACCCGATGACCAAGTCCAAGGTCACCTCCGAGGCCGAGGTCGCGATGACCCTGCTGCTGGATGTGCTGGCGGCCAAGGGATTCGAGAAGGCCACCTACTTCGCGCAGGCCTCGCGCTACATCAACCACCTGCCGCGCCTCGAGGGCACCGTGCACGTGAACGTGGGGCAGATCCTGAAGTTCATGCCGAACTACCTGCTCAACCCGAAGGAATACCCGGCGATCGGCACCGACCTCGCCCCCGGCGACCAGCCGTTCTTCTGGCAGCAGGGTCCGGCGCGCGGCGCGGGCAAGGTGCAGTTCGCCGACTGGACCCCCGCCTATGAGCAGGCATCCGCGGTCCCGAATGTCGGTAGGTTCTACGAGCAGGCCCAAGCGCTGCGCAGCCTGCTGCTCACCGCGGCACCCGATGCGGACCAGCAGAAGGACCTGGACTTCATGCTGACCATCGGCCACCTGTTCTCCACGGTGGTCTACGGGCAGCTGATTCTCGAGCAGGCCGAGCTCACCGGGCTCGACCGCGATGTGCTCGATCAGATCTTCGACTTCCAGATCCGCGACTTCAACACCCAGGCGGCGGCGCTGCTCGGCAAGCCGTCGGTCACCGAGGCTCAGCGTGCCTGGGCGATCGGGGCCCTGCGCAGCCCGGTTGCCGACGCCGAGCGTTTCGGCCGGGTGTGGCAGCAGGTCGAGGCCTACGACGGCGCGTACGCGATGCGCCCGTAGTCGGGACCTCGGTTGCGGGCAGATCGCCGATCTGCCCGCAACCGCCGACTCGGTTCGCTACGCCCGTCCCGGGAAGGTGACGGTGACCGGGACCGATCCCAGAATCGTCTGCCAGCGAGCGCGGCGAACGGCGGCCTCGGTGAGGGCTTCCGTCGCGGTGGCGCGCACCACTTCGTCGGTCGCGTTCTCCACGACCGCGTACCACGCTGCCGCGCAATCGGTTTCGACGCTCACCGCGAGATGCGCCGCGGGGATCGGGTCGTCGACCGGGGCGGGTGGGGTGTAGGCGGCGCGGGGAGCGTCGGGTGCCGTGCCCTCCGCTTCGAGCAGTTCGACCGTGCTGTCGCGACGTGCTCGATGCGCGGCGCTGAACTCGGCGACCAGCCGGGACCGGTCGGCATTGGCGTACGCGGCGATCAGGCCGTAGGAGTAGACGGCCGCGTACTCGGCATCGAGTGCGCTCTGCAATGCCGTTCGCTGTTCGGTCATGTCAGCAGGACTCCTGCCTGGGTGGCGCAGGCCGCGCTGATCGACGCGAGAAGACCTGCGCGATAGCCGGTTTCGGTGCGGGCCAGGGCGGCGGCGGACTGTTGGGACCGGACCAGCTGATCACGCACTTGCGCGAGGGTGGCCGGCTGCGCGGACGCGGTCTCGACCTCCGAGGCCGAAACCGGCGATCCGCCGGGGCCGGGCACGGTCACGGCGCCCGTGCGATGAACGGGCGTGGTGCCGTCGCCGTACACGCCGATCACCCGGTCGATTTCGGTGCGGAGCGCGTCGGCGTGCGCGGTGCGCTCGGTGGCGATCGTGCTCAGCGCGGCATTCGACTGGGGTGCCAGCGCGATCGCCGCGGTCGCGGCCGCGGCATCGGCGCGAGCCAGAACTTCTTGCGCGGCAAGAGGATCCGGCGCGTGGACGGTATCGTCCTCGGTGCAGGCGGCCAGCGTGGCCACCACGGGAAGGCCGATCGCGCTCGCGCCGACGAGTCGGAGCACGGTGCGGCGGCGCCAGGCAGGCCGGGTGTCGACCCGTCCGGTCGCCGACGGTGAAAGCTGCTGCACCGGTGTGGGATGCGGCACTACGGCGGGCGGCGGCGACGCGGTCGCGCCGGTAGGAGCCGGCGTCGGCCCGGCGAGGTGCGCGGCGGCGGGCTCGACCCGTAACCGAGAGGGTTCGTGCCGGTCGGAACGCATGCCGGAAGGTCGCCCGGCTCTCGGCGGGACGGAATGGCGGTGGGGCACGTTGACCATCGTGCCAGATCTCACGCGGGCGGCACGCATGCGTGCTGACAGGCCTCGGGCACGCCGAGTCGGACCGGTGCGTGGCGCTCAGCGCCTGGTCCTTTACACTCTCTGAGCGCGTTACGCTAGACCTTCGGCGTAGATATTTCCGATCGCGTCACAACTGAACCAGGAGCCGCCCATATGCCGATGCCCACCGAGGAAAGGGTGAGCCAGCTAGTCGCTGAGCTCGTCGCACGCCGGGGATTCGACCTCGAGGGCGTCGCGATCGCCGCCGCGGGCAATGGCGAGCTGGCTCCGGTTCGAGTGAAGGTCACCGTCGACAGCGACGGCCCCGCCGACCTGGACGCCATCGCCGCGCTCAGCCGCGAGATGTCCGAACTTCTCGATGCCGCAGGCGATTTCGGCGAAGCCGCCTATCTGCTCGAAGTGACGACTCCCGGCGTGGAGCGCCCGCTCACCACCGAACGGCATTGGCGGCGCGCACAGGGCCGCAAGGTCCGCGTGAAGCTGGCCGACGGCGCCGAGCGGATCGAGGGCAAGGCTCGTTTCGACGCGCGCGTCGGCCAGTTCACCGACGACGCCACCGCCATCGCGCTCGTCATCGGCGGCAAAGTGAAGCCACACCGCGTACACGTTCCGGTCGTCGATATCGCCGAGGCTGTCGTCCAGGTCGAGTTCAACGCACCGGGCGCCGCCGAACTCGAGCTCGCGGGCGGTATCGCACCGGGCCGCCCGGTACCGGGCGAAGAACCCGCCGACCTCGCCGCACCAGGACAACACAGTGACACTCCCACCGAAGGGGTTGCGGAATGAATATTGAAATCGAAGCCTTGCGGGCGATCGTCGCCGACAAAGGTATCTCGATCGAGACCGTGATCTCGGCGATCGAGTCGGCACTGCTCACCGCCTACCGGCACACCGACGGCCACGAGGCCAACGCGCGCATCGACATCAACCAGAAGACCGGTGTGGTGCGGGTGATGGCGCGTGAGCTCGACGCCGACGGCAACCTCGTCTCCGAATGGGACGACACCCCGGAGGGTTTCGGCCGCATCGCCGCGACCACCGCCCGCCAGGTGGTGCTGCAGCGGCTGCGTGACGCCGAGAACGAGAAGTCCTTCGGCGACTTCGCCACCCACGAGGGTGAGATCGTCGGCGGTGTGGTCCAGCGCGACGCCAGGGCCAACGCCCGCGGCATCGTGGTGGTACGCATCGGCAGCGAGGCCAACGGCGCCGAGGGACTGATCCCGCCCGCCGAGCAGGTGCCGGGCGAGACCTACGAGCACGGCGACCGGATCAAGTGCTACGTCTACGGTGTCTCGCGTGGCCCGCGTGGCCCGCAGATCCAGCTCTCGCGCACCCACCCGAACCTGGTGCGGCGGCTGTTCTCGCTCGAGGTGCCCGAGATCGCCGACGGCTCCGTCGAGATCGTCGCGGTGGCGCGCGAGTCGGGACACCGGTCCAAGATCGCCGTGCAGTCCACCGTGCCGGGCGTGAACGCCAAGGGCGCGTGCATCGGCCCGATGGGTCAGCGCGTGCGCAACGTGATGAGTGAACTGGCGGGCGAGAAGATCGATATCATCGACTACGCCGAGGATCCGGCGACGTTCGTCGGCAATGCGCTCTCGCCGTCGAAGGTGGTTTCGGTCACCGTCGTCGATCCCGACGCCAGGGCGGCACGCGTGATCGTGCCGGACTTCCAGCTCTCCCTCGCCATCGGCAAGGAGGGCCAGAATGCCCGCCTGGCTGCCCGTCTGACGGGCTGGCGCATCGATATCCGCAGCGACGCGGCTCCGCAACCGGACGACTCCGCCCGGCCGGAAGCGCACCGTAGCTGATCCGAACACGTCGAATCCCGACCGGCGGATGACATGTTCGTAACTTCCGGAGGGGAGGGGTTCGTCGTTATGACCGGGTCACCGGTAGAGTGGGTACAGGACCGGCCCGCGCAATCCGTTCGCACCTGTATCGGATGCCGTCAGCGCGAGCCGTCTGCCGACCTGTTGCGGATCGTGGCGCAGCATCGGAACACCGATGTCGCGATTGTTCCCGATCCGCGGCGCAGACAGCCCGGACGGGGTGCATGGCTGCACCCCGTTTCAGTTTGTTTGCGTTCCGCAGAGCGGCGCCGAGCATTCGGCAGAGCCCTACGAGTGTCCGGAAATCTGGATATCTCAGCCCTGGAGCAGTACCTCGAGAACAGGCACGAGCACTCATGAGCACACCGTGAAGCACCAACGATGAACGTCCGTCGGAGATAACCCGAGGTCGTGCGGGCCCGCCTTACCTAGGCGGCGTCACTGCTCGGCCTCTCAGTGAGGAGAGCAGTGGCAGGCAAGGCCCGCGTGCACGAGTTGGCTAAAGAGCTCGGTGTCACAAGCAAGGAACTACTCGCGAAGCTCAAGGAGCAAGGCGAGTTCGTGAAGTCGGCGTCCTCGACGGTGGAAGCACCCGTCGCACGTCGTCTGCGCGAATCACTGGCGTCGAAGTCCGCTCCGGCGGCCGATGCCAAGTCGGCGGCCCGTCCCGGCCCGTCGTCGGCAGCAGCAGCCCGTCCGGCTGCCAAGCCCACCCCCGGTGGCCCTCGCCCCGGTCCGCGTCCGGCTCCGGCCGCTCCCGCCCCGGCAGCCGCTGCCGCGCCGGCTGCGCCGAAGCCCGAACAGGCCGCTCCGGTCGAGGCCAAGCCCGCTACTCCGGCACCCGCGAGCCCCGCTCCGGCCGCCGCGCAGTCGGCTCCGGCCACCAAGCCCGCAGGCGCCCCCGCGCCCGGCCCGCGTCCGGCTCCCGCCGCGCCGCGTCCGGCACAGGCGCCCGCCGCAGGTCAGACCCGTCCGGGTCAGGCGACGCCGGGTGCTGCCGCGCCCGGTCCGCGTCCGGCCGGTCCCGGCCCGAAGCCGGGGCCGAAGGCTCCGCGCGTCGGCAACAACCCGTTCAGCTCGGCGCCCGATCGTGAGCGTCCGGCACCGCGTCCCGCTCCGCAGGGTGGCCCGCGGCCCACTCCGGGTCAGGGCGGTCCCCGTCCGGCTCCCGGTCAGGGTGGCCCGCGTCCCGCTCCCGGTCAGGGCGGTCCCCGCCCCGGTCAGGGTGGTCAGGGTCAGCGTCCGGCCGCCGCGCAGGGCGGTGCCCCGCGTCCCGGTGGTCCCCGTCCCAACCCGGGTTCGATGCCTCCGCGTCCGAACCCCGGCGCCATGCCCGCACGCTCCGCACGTCCCGGCCCCGCGGCCGGTGGCCGTCCGGGTCGTCCGGGTGGCGCTCCCGGCGGTGGCGGCGCAGGCCGTCCCGGTGGTGGCGGCGGCGGTGGCGGTTACCGCGGTGGCGGTGGCGGTACCCCCGGCGCTCCCGGTGCCGGCGCTCCCGCGGCCGGTGGTTTCCGTGGTCGTCCCGGTGGCGGTGGCGGTCGTCCCGGTGGTCCCGGTGGCCGTGGTGGTGCCGCAGGCGCCTTCGGTCGTCCCGGTGGCGCGGTTCGCCGTGGCCGTAAGTCGAAGCGGGCGAAGCGCGCCGAGTACGAGAACATGCAGGCTCCCGCCGTCGGTGGCGTGCGTCTGCCCCGCGGCAACGGCGAGATCATCCGTCTCGCCCGTGGCGCATCGCTGTCGGACTTCGCCGAGAAGATCGACGCGAACCCCGCAGCTCTCGTGCAGGCACTGTTCAACCTCGGCGAGATGGTCACCGCGACCCAGTCGGTGAACGACGAGACCCTCGAGCTGCTCGGCGGCGAGATGAACTACGTCGTCCACGTGGTCAGCCCCGAGGACGAAGATCGCGAACTGCTGCAGTCGTTCGACCTCACCTACGGCGAAGACGCCGGCGGCGAGGACGACCTCGAGCACCGTCCGCCAGTCGTGACCGTCATGGGTCACGTCGACCACGGTAAGACCCGACTGCTCGACACGATCCGTAAGGCCAACGTCGCTGAGGGCGAGGCCGGTGGCATCACCCAGCACATCGGTGCCTACCAGGTGCTCACCAACCTCAACGAGGAAGAGCGTCTGATCACCTTCATCGACACCCCGGGTCACGAGGCGTTCACCGCCATGCGTGCTCGTGGTGCGAAGGCCACCGATATCGCGATCCTCGTGGTCGCGGCCGACGACGGCGTCATGCCGCAGACGGTGGAAGCGATCAACCACGCCCAAGCCGCTGATGTACCGATCGTCGTCGCGATCAACAAGATCGACAAAGAGGGTGCGAACCCGGACAAGATCAAGCAGCAGCTCACCGAGTACGGCCTGGTCACCGAGGAGTACGGCGGCGACACCATGTTCGTCAACATCTCGGCCAAGCAGGGCACCAACATCGATCAGCTGCTCGAAGCCGTGCTGCTGACCGCGGATGCCTCGCTCGACCTGCGGGCCAACCCGGACATGGACGCCCAGGGTGTCGCCATCGAGGCGCACCTCGACCGCGGCCGTGGCCCCGTGGCCACCGTGCTCATCCAGCGCGGCACGCTGCACGTCGGCGACTCGATCGTGGCGGGCGACGCCTACGGTCGCGTCCGTCGCATGGTCGACGAGCACGGCGAGGACGTCCACGCGGCGACCCCGTCGCGCCCGGTCCAGGTCATCGGTTTCACCTCGGTGCCCGGCGCCGGTGACAACCTGATCGTGGTCGAGGAAGACCGCATCGCCCGGCAGATCGCCGATCGCCGCAACGCACGCAAGCGCAACGCGCTGGCCGCTCGCAGCCGCAAGCGGATCAGCCTGGAAGATCTGGATGCCGCGCTGAAGGAGACTTCGGAGCTCAACCTGATCCTCAAGGGCGACAACTCCGGTACCGTCGAGGCCCTCGAAGAGGCCCTGCTCGGCATCGAGATCGACGACGAGGTGCGTCTGCGCGTCATCGACCGCGGTGTCGGTGGCGTCACCGAGACCAACGTCAACCTGGCGTCGGCCTCGAACGCGATCATCATCGGCTTCAACGTCCGCGCGGAGGGCAAGGCCACTGAGCTGGCCAACCGCGAAGGCGTCGACATCCGGTACTACTCGGTGATCTACCAGGCGATCGACGAGATCGAGAAGGCCCTCAAGGGCATGCTCAAGCCGATCTACGAAGAGGTCGAGCTGGGCCGCGCCGAGATCCGCGCGATCTTCCGTTCGTCCAAGATCGGCAACATCGCCGGTTGCATGGTCACCTCGGGCTCGGTCAAGCGCAACGCCAAGGCGCGCCTGATCCGTGACGGTCGAGTGATCGCGGAGACGATGACCATCTCCTCGCTCAAGCGGGAGAAGGACGACGCTCCTGAGGTTCGCGAAGGTTTCGAGTGCGGTATGACCGTCACCTACAGCGACATCAAGGACGGCGACATCATCGAGGCTTACGAGCTTCGTGAAAAGCCGCGCGACTGATCAACGCAATACCGCTCGATCCACGCCGCATCCGATTCTTCGGGTGCGGCGTGGAGTCTTGCGGGAACCCCATCTACCAGGAGGTGAGCACCGCTGTTCATCGGTGCGCTCGAATTCGATCTACTGCTCGGTGACGTGCATTCGCTCAAGGAGAAGCGGTCGGTGATCCGGCCGATCCTCGCCGAGCTGGGAAAGCGCTTCGGCGTGAATGCCGCCGAAGCCGGAGATCAGGACCTGCACCGCCGGGCACTGCTCGGGGTTGCCATGGTCAGTGCGGAAACGGGACACCTGAACGAGGTGCTCGACAAGTGTGAGCGGCACGTTGCCGCGCGTCCGGAGATAGAGTTGCTGGCAGTACGCCGCCGGATCTTCGGACCCGAAGACTAGGGAGGTTCAGCCATGGTTGATCAAGCCAGGGCACGCCGGCTCGCCAAGCGGATTTCCGCGATCGTGGCCACCGCGATCGAATACGAGATCAAGGATCCGCGGCTGCGGTTCGTCACCGTCACCGATGCCAAGGTGTCCGGCGATCTGCGCGAGGCGAACGTCTATTACACGGTGATGGGCGAGACCATCGACGCCGAACCCGACTACGCCGAGGCCGCCGCCGGGCTCGACGCGGCCAAGGGTGTGTTGCGGTCCAAGGTGGGCGCGGGTACCGGAGTGAAGTTCACCCCGATCCTGTCTTTCACTCTCGATAAGGTGCCCGAGGTGGCCCGCGAGATGGAAGAGTTGCTCGCGAGAGCTCGCGCCATCGACGACGAGGTGGCCAAGGTCGCCGCCAACGCCAAGCACGCGGGCGAGGCCGACCCGTACAAGGCCGATCGCGACGACGAAGACGAGTAGGCAGGCATGTCCGGTCAGCGCCCGCAGGCGGTAGCCCGAGTGACCACGCAGGGTACGTCATCCTGCCCGGTGGCCACCGCCTTGTCGGGCCGACGACCGGTGCCCGTCGTGGACGCCGGATGACCAGCGTCCGCGACGGGACCGAACTGGGCACTGCCGTCGCCGCCTTGGCGGCGGCGCGCTCGGTGACGATCCTGTGCCACGTGCAGCCCGATGCCGACACCGTGGGGAGCGGGCTGGCGCTGGCGCTGGCGCTGCACCGGCGCGAGGTACCGGTGTGTGTGTCCTTCGCCGAGCCCGCTGAGCTGCCCGCTTCGTTGCGCACGCTGCCCGGTGTGCAGCTGGTGGTGCCGCCCGCGCAGGTGCCGGCCGAGGTGGACCTGTTGATCGTCGTCGACTGCGGCGCGCGCAGCCGTCTCGGCGCTCTCGCCGACCGATTACCCGGTGCGACCATGACATTGGTGATCGATCATCATCGGGCCAACGACGGCTTCGGCACCGTCGACCTGATCGACGAATCCGCGGCCTCGACCACCGAATTGGTGACCCGGCTCCTCGATGCGTGGGGCGTGGAGATCGACGCCCCCATCGCGCACTGCCTGTTCGCGGGCCTGGTCACCGATACCGGCTCGTTCCGCTGGGCCCGGTCCGGCAGCCACGCGATGGCCGAGCGCCTGCTCGCCACCGGCATCGACGGCACCGAGATCACCCGTGTCCTGCTCGACACCCACCCCTACGCCTGGCTCCCGATGTTGTCGAAGGTGCTGTCCACCGCCGTGGTCGTGCCCGCCGCCGCCGGTGTCGGCCTGGTCTACGCGCTCGTGCGCGCCGCCGACACCCACGACGTGGGGCCCGAAGAGGTCGAGAGCGTCATCGACGTCATCCGGACCACTGCCGAAGCGGGCATCGCCGCCGTCTTCAAGGAAGCCCGCGGCCAGAACGACCGCTGGACGGTCTCCCTGCGCTCCCGCGACTCTGCCCCAGGCCGCACCGACGGCGTCGATGTCGCCGCGGTCGCGGGCGTTTTCGGCGGCGGCGGCCACCGTTTCGCCGCCGGCTACACCACCTACGGCAACGCCGAGGATGTCGTGCGCGCCCTGATCGCCGCACTGGGCTGACCGCCTAGGTCGCGGCGACGGCCTTCTCGCGGCGCAGGCGCAGGGCCAGGGGGACGCCGAGGACGGTGGTGGTGGCGCAGAGGGTGAAGGCCAGGGCGGGCTGGTCTACGAGGAGGCCGGTCAGGCCCGCGACGACGAGACCGCCGAGATTGCCGGTCATCCAGATGAGGCCCGCGGCGGTGCCGTCCGCGGCGCCGGTGTGGCGTTCGGCCATGGCCAGCACGATCGGGAGGGCGGGGAGCAGGGTCAGGCCGATGAGGACGAAGGCCAGGAAGCCGGTGGCGAGGCCGGGGGCGAGGGCGACGAGCAGACAGGCGGCGGCGCTGGCGGTGAGACCGACCATCACGGCGGGGAGTTCGATACCGCGGCGCAGAACCGCGACCGGAATCACCGCGCAGCCGACGACACCGGCGAGGACGTTCACCAGCAGCACGATGCTGGCCGCGTCCGCGCTCACGCCGGACGGTTCCAGCAGCGCCTGGCCATAGGTCGCCAGCGCGACGAACGTGCCGAAGGGGAAGAACACGGTGACGCAGAGTCGGCGCACATACCGGTCCCCGAGGGTCGCTCGGAGCGCGACGAACGAGGTCGATGTGCTCGCGGCAGGTCCGGTGCCCGCGCGCATCAGTTCGACGGTGAGTGCGACCGCGGCCAGGGCGGCGAAGATCGTGCCGATCGCGGTGAGGGCGGTGAGCTGGCTTTCCGCAGGCAGCGCCGCGCCGAGTACGAACGCGGCGGCCATCCCGGCGAAGGTGCTCGCGGTGCCCACCGCGATACCGGTCGGCCGGTCCTTCTCGTCGAGATAATGCCCCGCGATGCCGGTGATGGCGTTGAGCACCAGCGGTTGCGCGATGGCGACGACGGTCTGACCGATGAGCACGATCGCGAAACCGCCGTCGAGCAGGCGCAGCGCCGCACCGATCGCGGTGAGAACCGCGCCGGCGATCAGGCTGGGACGGAACCAGCGATCGAGTGCGATTCCGGCGGGCACGGCGAGCACGACGTAGAGCAGCGGGAACATGTTCGCCAGCCACCCGATCGCGGACTCGGACACACCGAAGTGCTCCGCCGCCACGGTCGTCACCGGCGCGTAGGTGAGCCACACCAGCTGGGTGGCCGCGCCGACCAGGGCGAACGCCGTGATCACCCGCCATCGCTGCACAAACACCATGGTCGATCCTGAGTTGTCCGGGCGAACCAGGCGTCCGCGGTATGTCATCGTCCCACCCGAGCTGGGCAGGCGACCAGTATCGTCGCTCATCCTGCCTGCCGTCCACACTTCGTACTCGCGGTTTCGTGCTGATCGGGAGGTGTGTCCGCGATCGGCGGGCGTGATCGGCGATATGGGTGGCGGCGTCGGTGCGCCACCACCGCGAACATGATCATGCCCGGCGATCGGCGAGATCGCTCCGGTGGCGCTGCGCGGTGGGCGATGGTGTCGGTGGCGTGTGCCACCATCGGCAGGTCGGCAGCGCGTCCGATGAGTTCGTGGTGACCGTGGGAGGTCGGTGTGGGGTCCGCTGAACCGAGGGACGAAGCCGTGACCGGCGATGAGGCCGACCAGGTCGGGCCGCGGCGAATTCTCGGCATCGCCGTGCCCACCCTGGGTGTGTTGGTCGCCGAGCCGCTGTATCTGCTCTTCGATATCGCGGTGGTCGGCAGGCTGGGGGCGCTGGCACTGGCCGGGCTGGCCGTCGGCGCCGTGATCCTCGGGTCGGTGAGCACCCAGCTGACGTTCCTGTCCTATGGGACGACCGCGCGTGCGGCCCGTAGACACGGTGCGGGGGATCGGACAGGTGCTGTCGAGGAGGGCGTGCAGGCCAGCTGGGTGGGTGCGGCGATCGGTCTGGTGATCGTCGCGGTGATCCAGTTGTTCGCGGTGCCACTGTGTTCGGTGCTCTCCGGCGGTGGGGAGATCGCCGACGAGGCGCTGATCTGGGTGCGGATCGCGCTGTTCGGCGTGCCGTTGATCCTGCTGTCGATGGCGGGCAACGGGTGGATGCGCGGTGTGCAGGATGTGCGACGACCACTGACCTACGTGGTGGTGGGCCTGGCGTTGTCGGCGGTGCTGTGTCCGGTTCTGGTGTACGGACTGCTCGGCGCACCGCGGATGGAACTGGCCGGCTCGGCGGTGGCGAACCTCGTCGGCCAATCGGTCTCCGGCGTCCTGTTCGCCTATGCCCTGCTGCGCGAACGTGTTTCGCTGCGCCCGCGCGTCGAGGTGATGCGCGCTCAACTCGTCCTCGGGCGCGACCTCATCATCCGCAGTCTGTCGTTCCAGCTCTGCTTCGTCTCCGCCGCCGCGGTGGCCGCCCGTTTCGGCGCCGCGTCCGTGGCCGCCCACCAGGTGGTCCTGCAACTCTGGAATTTCCTCGCCCTGACCTTGGACTCGCTCGCCATCGCCGCCCAGACCCTGGTCGGCGCGGCTCTCGGTGCCGGTAATGCCCACGGCGCCAAGGCGATCGCGCGCCGGGTGACGGTCTGGTCCGAGATCTTCGCGCTGCTCCTTGCCGCCGTCTTCGCCGCGGGCGTGACCGCGATCCCGCTGCTGTTCACCGACGACCCCCAGGTCCTCGAACGCATCCATGTCATCTGGTGGTTCTTCGTCGCCATGATCCCGGTGGCCGGCGCGGTGTTCGCCCTCGACGGCGTCCTGCTCGGCGCGGGCGACGCCGCCTTCCTTCGCACCGCGACCCTCGTCGCCGCCCTGACCGGCTTCCTGCCGCTGATCTGGCTGTCGCTGATCTTCGACTGGGGCGTGGCGGGAATCTGGACCGGTTTGGTCGTCTTCATGTTGGCTCGACTGCTGGCCGTCATCGCCCGCGCACGATCCGGTCGCTGGGCCAAGGTGGGCGCCGAAATCCCGCACGGCGCCGCATAGTGCTGTGGAAACCTTTGCGACGCAGCAGATTCGATTCTGGTGACGGGCACGAAGGTGCTTCTCGGCAGTAGATCGCCTACCGTCGCAAGTGCGGACAGTGGGATCGACGATGGAGGCGCAATGGCCGTGCACGATGTGATTGCCCAGGCCGGCCGGGTGGCGGTGGCCGCGGCGCTGGTGCTGATCGGCGCGGTGGGCGCGGGGCCCGCGGCGCAGGCGGCGCCCGTCGCGCCGGGGCAGCTGATTGCCCACACCGCGCAGCCTGCCGGCTGGGGTGAATGGTCGCGGGCAGCCATCGTCGAATATCGCACGGAGGGTGCGACGCACGGCATCGCGAACGCGGCAGGGCTGGTGCTGCTCCCGGATTCGCCTGCCCCGGAAGGTGGTTATCCGGTGGTGGCGTGGGATCACGGGACCAGCGGGCTCGGGCCCGACTGCGGCCTCACCACCGACAAGGCGCGGCATGAACGCCCGCTGCTGCAAGCGTTCCTCGATCGCGGCTGGGCGGTGGTCGCACCGGATTATCTCGGCCTGTCGCCCGGCTCCGACACCGTGCACCCGTACCTGCACACTCGCACCGAGGCCACGGCCACGATCGACCTGGTTCGTGCCGCGCGGGCCGCGGAGCCGAGTCTGGCGCCGACGTGGGCCGTGGTCGGCGGTTCGCAGGGGGGACATGCCGCACTGGGGACCGGCAACCTCGCCGGCGACTACGCGCCCGAACTGGACTTCCGCGGCACCGTGGCACTGGCGCCGGCATCCAACTACGAGCAGATTCTGACCCAGCTCGGTCCCGAGGTCCCGAACCTCCCCGTGGTGGACCGGCTCGTCGGCCCGTTCGCGGGCATGCTCGCCGGGCTTCGCGCCACCCGTCCCGATCTGGATGTGAACGGTCTGCTCAGCGCGCGTGGCCGCGAAGTGGTCGACGCGATCGCCACCAGTTGTGTCGACGATTTCGACCGGGCCGTCGGCAATGCGTCGATCGGCGCGCTCCTGGCGAAGCCCGTGTCCGCCGACGGCATCGGCGCGGCCCTGCGCGACTACATGGTGGTCCCCACCGTCGGCTATCGCCAACCGGTGCTGATCGCCCACGGCGCGGCCGACACGGTGGTTCCGCTGCCGCTGACCTTCGCGCTGCTCGCGCAGATGCGATCGGCGGGCACCCAGGTCGAGTTCGCGCAGTACCCGGGCGGACACGAACAGGTCGGCGTCGAATCGCGGGAACGGGTCCTGGCTTTCGTCGACGGTTTACTCGCCACCGCCTGACCCGGGAGCGGGACGGCTCAGCGGGGATAGGGGCTGAGCATGTCGATCCAGCGGATGTCCAGGTCGCGGGTCAGGTAGTCCAGGCGCGAATTCCAGAAGTCCTGCATGTGCGGCAGGGCGAGGTGGCGGTCGAGGTCGGCTTTGCTGCGCCATACCTCGTAGAAGACGAAGACCGAGGGGTCGTCGCTGTCGACGTGGAAGTGGTATTCGAGGCAGCCTTCTTCGGCGCGGGTCGGTTCGACGAACGAGAGCAGCAGCTCACGCAGGTCGTCGCGGCGTTCGGGTTTCGGGTGGGCGAACCCCACCAGCGCGTAGGTGCTCGACATGATGCTCCTTAGGTACGATGTTCTACGTACCTAAGGACGCTAGGCGGCAGTTAGGTATGACGCAAGCCGTACCTATGTGGAGGTGGTGGGTGGACCAGGAACTGGAGCTGGGAGCGGTACTCGGCGCGCTGGCCGATCCGCTGCGGCGTCGCGTGATCACCCTGCTCGCGCTGGATCCCGCCGATGGCGACCGCAGCTGCTCGTCGTTCGACCTACCGGTGACGAAGGCGACCCGCACCCACCACTTCCGGGTGCTGCGCGAGGCGGGGCTGGTCCGGCAGGTGAATTACGGCAATCGCAGCACCGTCGTCCTGCGGCGGGCCGACCTCGACGCGCGGTTTCCCGGGCTGCTCGATCTGCTGGTGGCCGAGGCCTCCGACGCGCAGGGGTGAACCCGCCGGTGCCGCGCACCCGGGGTGTGCCACTGTGGACAGGTGATTCCGAAGTTGATGGCGGTCAGCGATGTGCACGTGGGGCATCAGGGCAACAAGCCTGTGGTGGAGCAGATCGTTCCCGATTCGCCCGAGGACTGGCTGATCGTCGCCGGTGACGTGGGGGAGAAGGCCGAGGAGGTGCGGTGGGCGCTGGAGTTGCTGCGCGGCCGCTTCGCCAAGGTGATCTGGGTACCGGGCAACCACGAGCTGTGGACCACGCCGAAGGATCCGGTGCAGATGCACGGCGCCGCCCGCTACGACTATCTCGTCGCGATGTGCCGTGACCTCGATGTCGTCACCCCCGAGGACCCGTTCCCGGTGTGGACGGGTCCGGGCGCCGAGAAGTACGGCGGCCGGGTCACCCTGGCGCCGATGTTCCTGCTCTACGACTACTCGTGGCGACCGGCGGGGACGAAGACCAAGGCGGAGGGTCTGGCGCTGGCGCGCGAACGCAATGTGGTGGCGACCGACGAGTTCCTGCTGACTCCCGACCCGTACCTCACCCGCGACGCCTGGTGCCACGCCCGTGTCCAGTACACCCAGCGCCGCCTCGACGCGCTGCCCACCGACACTCCGTTGGTGATGATCAACCACTTCCCCCTGGTCCGCCAGCCCACCGACATCCTGTTCTACCCGGAGTTCTCGCTGTGGTGCGGCACCGACCTGACCGCCGACTGGCACACCAGCTACAACGTGGTCTGCTCGGTCTACGGACACCTCCACATCCCGCGCACCACCTACTACGACGGCGTCCGCTTCGAAGAGGTCTCCCTCGGCTATCCCCGCGAATGGAAACGCCGAGGCATGCCGGAACCGCTGCTCCGCCAGATCCTTCCCGACCCGGTCTACGCCGAAGGCGATCTGAACTCCTGGGGCGGCCATTTCAAGGTCACCCCGGAGATGGAAGCCGCGGCCGCCGAGATGCGCGAGAAGGCCGAGCGCAGGCGAGGCATCTGACAGCGAATTTGCACGAGAACCCCACGCCTGATTTCGTAAGAGCATCGGCAACTCACCGGGCACGAGCAAACCCGCCCACCCGGTACCGCCAGACGCCAGCGCTGACCCAACCAGCGCCGAGGTCTGGCCACACGACGCGGAGAGGCGGACAAGCCAGTGCTGGAGAGGATTTTGCCGAGGAGTGTGGCTTCGGCGGAGTTGCTGGTTTTCCCGGAGGATCTCACGGCGCATCCCGCCGAGGAGCACCTCATCGCCAAGTCCGTGGAGAAGCGGCGCCGGGATTTCATCGGCGCCCGGCACTGTGCTCGCCTCGCCCTCGAACAGCTCGGTGAGCAGCCTGTCGCGATCGGCAAGGGCGAACGCGGCATGCCGCTGTTCCCGCGCGGCATCGTCGGCAGCCTCACCCATTGCGACGGCTACCGTGCCGCCGCGATGGCGCACTCGCTGCGTTTCCGTTCGGTCGGTATCGACGCCGAACCGCACGACACCCTGCCCGAGGGAGTGCTCGATTCGGTCAGTCTGCCCGCCGAACGCGAATGGCTGTCGGATACGCCCGGCGAGGGCCTGCATCTGGATCGGCTGCTGTTCTGTGCCAAGGAGGCCACCTACAAAGCCTGGTTCCCGCTCACGCTGCGGTGGCTCGGTTTCGAGGACGCGCACATCACCTTCGAGATCGACTCCCGCACAGACAATGCGGGCTCGGGCACTTTTCATACGAAGCTGCTCGTGCCCGGCCTGACGAACGACGGCGGCGCCGCGCTGACCGAGTTCGACGGCCTCTGGTTGATCGCCGACGGGCTGATCCTGACCGCGATCGCACACGGCTGATGGCCGCGCGAGTGTCGCGGGTGGGCGAGCTGGGCGGTCTCGTGATCGTCGACAAGGACAGCGGCCTCACCAGCCACGACGTGGTGGCGCGCAGCCGAAAGCTGTTGCAGACCAAGAAGGTCGGCCACGCGGGCACCCTCGACCCGATGGCCACCGGGGTGCTGGTGCTCGGGGTGGAGCGGGCCACGAAACTCCTCGGCCAGCTGCTGCTCACCACCAAGGCCTACACCGCGACGATCCGCCTCGGTCAGGCCACGAACACCGACGACGCCGAGGGTGAGGTCACCGCGACCACACCCGCGCTGCACGTCACCGACGACGAGATCGCGGCCGGCGTCGCGGCCCTGACCGGCGACATCGAGCAGGTCCCCGCCACGGTGAGCGCCATCAAGGTCGACGGCGAACGGGCCTACGCGCGCGTGCGCGCCGGCGAGGAGGTGCAACTGGCCGCCCGGCCGGTCACGGTGTCGCGCTTCGACATCCTGGCCCGTCGCGATGTCGCCGACGGTGAATTCGTGGATCTCGACGTCGCGGTCGAATGCACCTCCGGTACCTACATTCGCGCCCTGGCCCGCGACCTCGGCGCGGCCCTCGATGTGGGCGGACATCTGACAGCCTTGCGCCGCACCAGGGTCGGTCCCTTCACACTCGAACACGCCCGCACCCTCGAACAACTCGCGACCGCGGTCGAAGCCGAGCAGCCTCTGCTCAGCCTCGATATCGACGCCGCCGTCCGCACCGCCTTCCCGCTCCGTGACATCGACGAATCGCAAGCCACCGACCTGCGGACCGGTCGCTGGCTCGAGCCCGTCGGCATCAAGGGCGTCTACGCCGCGATCGACCCACGGGGCCGGGCCATCGCACTCCTGGAGGAGAGCGGCAAACGCGCGGGCTCGGTGATGGTGGTGCGTCCGAGGGGAATCGGCGACTGACGAGCTCGTTGTCGTTCGATGCCCGCCTCGTGGCCGGGTGAGGCGGGCGCCCGAGCCCGAAACCGCCTCGCTGGGCAGGGGTCAGCTGTTCACGGGCAGTGTCTCGTGCCGGAATTCCGGTAGCCCGGATTCCTTCGTCAGGTGCTCGGCCAGCTGTGCCGCTTCCGCGGCGAGGCCGGGTGGGTTGGTGGCGATGAACATCGAATCCGCCGCCAGGTTGCCGAGGACGTGCCAGGTGCCGGCACGCAGCGCACGGGTGCGTGGTTCGGCGCGGAGACCACCGGTGGGCGCGACTTGCGCTGTGCCGCTGTCTAGCAGGTGTGTCATCAGCGTCTCGGTGTCCTGCGGGGTGACGTAGGCAGGTGGGTTGACGGCGTTGATCACGATGTCGGCCGTCCCGGTGGATTCACCGGTCAGCGTGAACCCGGTGTCGTCCGCCGCGATCGCGGTGAGTCCGGTGCGCAACCGCACCTGACCCGAATCCAGCAGGCGCAGCAGGATTTCCGCGTTGTGCGGGACCATCGGCGAGCTGAGGCTGCTGATCGTGCGGTAGTGATCGGTCCGCAACCTCATCCGGTCGGCGTCGGTCAGGGCAGGCCACAGGATCGGGCCCATCGTGCGGATCGCCATCGTGAGCAGGCGTCGACCCAGCAGGGTGGAGTCGACATCGGCGAGCTGGCGGCGCAGGCGAAGCACCGGGTCCTCGGCGCCGGTGGCGCGGATCTCGGCGGCGAACTCGTCGAAATCCTCACCCAGGCCGGCCAATTCGGCACGCAGGAGCGCGACCACCGCGGTGAACTCGACCGCCCCGCCCGCCGCGAGGTCCAGTGCGGCGGCCGGGGTGAGGTGGCGCGGTGACAGTGGTCGTGGACGTTGCTGGACGAACGGCAGGATCCCGCTGCGCGACAGCAGGGTGATCGGACCTCGATGACCGTTCTCGGTCAACGCGGCCGTGATGTCGACGGCGGTCAGGCCGCTACCGATCACGGCTACCCGAGCCTCGGGATCCACCTCGGTGAGCGTGCGCGCCAGCGGATACGGCTCGTCGACATAGCCGGGGGCCCCGGTCAGTCCGTACTGGTCGCGGGGACGGCCACTGCCGACGCAGAGCACCACGCGATCCACCGGATACCCGACACCGCCCTCGGTGCGCAGTACCACCGGCTGTTGCTGCGCGACGCCGGTGACCCGGTCGTTCACCACATCGACCCGCCATCCGTCGTGACGCAACCGGTCGATCGACGCCCGCGCCGACTGTTCCAGGTACTCGCCGTACATCGCGCGCGGCACGATCGGCTGTCCCAACCCGGGGTCGAGGAAGCGCACCGCGTCCGGTCGCCGGGCGAGCCAGTCCTGGAAATGCCCACGATCGCTCGCCCGCGCGGACATCAACGCGGGCGGGGCGTTCACGCGCACCGCGGGCACATCGCGCTGATAGGCCCGTCCACGCCACAGCGCCGCGGATCCCTCGAACACGGTGATCGTGCCCGGTGCCCCGTCGGCACCCGCGAGCGCGTCGAGCAACCCGACCGCGGCCATTCCCGCACCGATGATCCCGATTCGCATGTCGACTCCTGTCGTCGGAGGGCGTTGCCGCGCACTCGCATTTGATGGCGAGCACGACGTCGTGCCCGCCCTCCGATCAGCGTGCTCGCGCCGGTGCCGCCGCGAAATCCCGCATGTGCGGGATACGGCTCACCGGGTGACGCGGGGCCGCGGCGGTGCGCGATCGACGGGCACCCCCTCGATCGCGGGATGGTCCCGAACATTGACCGCGACGACAATGGGCACATGACCGCCCCGGCTTCGCCTGCCATGACCGCCTTGCTCCGCGGGATCGACGCGGCGCCGGATGCGCACGAGCTGTTCGAGCGGACTTCCACCCGGTTGCGCCGGTCCGTGGGGTTCGATGCGGCGGTGTGGGTGGCCACCGATCCGGTCAACGGCCTGACGACCGCGCCGGTGCGGGTGGAGAACCTGCACGAAGGCGGCTGCGGGACCTACTGGGAGTCAGAGCTTTTCGCCGAGCACGTCAACCTGTTCCGCGATCTGGCCGTGGCGCAGGTGCCGGTGGCCGGTTTGCGCGCGGTGACGGGCGACCGGCCGACACTGAGCCCGCTGTATCGAAGCTTCATGCAGCCCCGCGGATTCGGTGACGAACTGCGGGCCGTGCTGCGCGTGGACGGTCAGGGTTGGGGGCAGGTGAGCTTGTTCCGGGAACGCGGCAGACAGGCCTTCGCCGCCGCCGATGTGGCGGTACTGCACGCGTTGTCGGCCCCGATGGCGCGGCGCCTGCGCGGCTTCGCCCGACCGGCGACCACGGGTTCGAGCGGCGTCCACGCACCCGGCCTGCTGCTGTTCGGCGCAGACGGCGCGCTGCTCTCGGTGAACGACGAGGCCCGCGAGCTGCTCGCGCTGATGCCGCCTGGCCCGTCTACCACGACCGGCGCCGGACTCGAATTGCCCTTGCCGGTCTGGATTCTCAGCACCGCGGGGCGTGCGCGGCTCACCGGAGACAGCGCTCGCATCCGCATTCGCACCCTGACCGGGCAGTGGCTCGTCTGCCACGCCTCGTGTCTGCGTGACGCGAACGGCGAACCGACTACGACGGCGCTGGTGATCGAACACGCGACGCCCTCGGACGTCGCGGCGCTCATCGTCGCCGCCTATGAACTGACCCGCCGCGAACTGGAGGTCACCGAACTCATCGCGGCGGGACTGTCCACCGCCGCCATCGCCCGGCAGCTGCTCGTCTCCGCCCACACCGTGCGCGACCACGTGAAGTCCGTCTTCGACAAGACGGGTGTCACCAGCCGTGGCGAGCTCGTCGCGGCCCTGTTCACCGAATACCGGCAACCGGCGGCCGAATCGGTCACACTGCGGGTCCTCGACGGACGCGCCGGCTGAGCGGCGATCTCGCGGACCGCGGGGCCGACTCCCTGTGCGCCGCACCCACTCCGGCGAATCCGTAGAGTGGCGTAAACCGGCCGGTGGCCGGGGTGGAAGAGGGATCGTGAGATGAGTGCAGAGTCGGTCGACACGTTCACACTGTGGGATCGCGACGGTGACGGACTGGTGTCGGTGGGCGATATCGCCGACGGAATTCGTTCGGCGGGAATCGAAGTCGACCGGGAGGCCGTCGAGCGGATGGTCGCCGCCGCGGATACCAACGGTGATTTTCTCGTCTCCCGTGCCGAATTCGACGCCGCCGTCGTCGCGGGGCGGATCGAGGTCACCGACGCCGATGCGGCGTTCCGGGTCTTCGACACCAACGGTGACGGCCGGATCTCGGTGGCCGAGCTGGAATCGTTGATCCGCCACGTGGGTGCGGGGCGCATCGACGAACCGGCCGCCGACCTGCTCGCGGCCGCCGATCAAGACGGCGACGGCTACCTCTCGCTGCCCGAATTCCGGGTGCTGCTGGATTTCCTGTCGCGCTGAAGGTGCCGCCTTCCCCGGTCGGCGGCCGCACCGGTAGTCAGGGGTACTGGACGGCGGATAACACCCTGCTCGGAACGTGCGATAGCGAGGATGTATAGCTTTCGCGTCGGAGGGGTAGACCATGGCTGCGATCAGGAAGATCTGGATCGGTGCCGTCGCCGGGGTGACGATGGTGCTCGCGGGCTGTGGCGGCGTCGATCCGCAGGCACCGGGATCGAGCTCGGCGCGTCCGACCACCACTCGCACTGCGCCGATCTCGGTCGCCACGCCCAACCCCGCTCCCGCAGTCACGCCCGCCGACCGCCCTGGCGCGGGCTCCTCGAATTCCGTGGGTGCCTCCACTGCCCCGGCGAAGACCGCGAGACCGCCCGAACTCGCGACCGGCACCGTGGTGCTGCGCACCGTGACACTGTCCGGGATCCCCGTTCCCGGTGTGCCGGTGTACCTGTCGCTGCAGCAGCCGTGTGATCCGGCGAGCAACGACATCCCCGTCGGCGAGACGGTGGAAACGCTGCGCCGCGACGGTGTCACCGACGAGCAGGGCCGGGCGGCCTTCGCCACCGAAATCGGTTGCTACCGCTTCGGGATGACCGCGCCCGCCGGCACGAACCCGGTCCCCGAGGGTATGCACTCGCTGTTCCTGGTCACCCCCGGCGGCACGGCCACCGGTCAGCTGCGCTTCCAGGACACCCCACCCGAACCCGCCCCGGCCTGCGCCGAATCCACCATCGAAACCGAACTCGGTGTCGATCCGGGACCCGTCGCCACCATTGCCGACTGCGACGGGCAGTGGGGTGTCATCCGCTGGGAGACACCCGGCGACAACCAGCGCGTCATCACCCGCACGTCGGGAACCTGGTCCACCTATGTCCGGTTCCCCCACGACATCTGTTGGTCCAGCGCCGTCGCCGATGGCGTTCCGGACCGCCTCCGTACCTACTTCAACTGCTGATCCAGGACTATGTGGTGAGCCAAATCGCTTCGGCGGCAAGAGTTCCCAGTTCGGTGGGGGCCTCGGCCGAGGCGATGCGGACGGCGATGGTGCCGGCGAAATCGCGGCGTTCGGCGACTTCGATGGTGGTGTCGAGCGCGATCCCGACCGAGTCGAAATAGCGCAGCATCGCGGGGTCGGAGTCGGAGATGCGGGCCACCCGGCCGGATTCGCCCGCGGCGAAGTCGCTGAGCTGACGGGCGGGGGGAGTGGGGACGGCGCCGTCGGTGGAGGGGATGGGGTCGCCGTGCGGGTCGCGGTCGGGGTGGCCGAGTTTCGCGTCGATGCGGGACATGAGCAGGTCGGAGACGGCGTGTTCGAGTACCTCGGCCTCGTCGTGCACTTCGTCCCAGCCGTAGCCGAGTTCGTTCACCAGGAAGGTCTCGATCAGCCGGTGACGGCGCACCATCGCGACCGCGGCGCGACGGCCGTGTTCGGTCAGGGTGATCGCGCCGTAGCGGGCGTGCTCGACCAGGCCCTGATCGGTGAGCTTGCGCACCGCCTCCGACACCGTCGAGGCCGACACGCCGATCCGCTCGGCCAGTAACTTGGTCGACACCTTCTCTTGCGACCACTCCTGAGCGGTCCAGATGACCTTCAGATAATCCTGTGCCACCGCCGACAGTTCGGGCGCGATCGTGGCGGCGAGTTCGGCCTGCTCGGCGGGTTGCGTCAGCGCGCTGCGGGTCGCGACATCTCGTTTAGCTGGCACATCACCAATGTTAGGCATCCCTGGCCCGAATGACACATCGGCGAACCGGCACGCCGCGCACCGGCGATCCGCCGCACACCGGAATTCTGTTCGGGCACCGCTTTGCGTAGGCTTCGCTCTGTGCAGAGATGGCGAAGTCTCGACGACGTGCCCGCGGACTGGGGGCGTTGCGTTCTCACGATCGGCGTGTTCGACGGGGTACATCGGGGGCACGCGCAGCTGATCAGCCGCGCGGTGGCCGCGGCGGAGAAGCGTGGCGTGCGCTCGGTTCTGATGACCTTCGATCCGCACCCGATGGAGGTGGTGCGACCCGGTTCGCACCCCGCGCAGCTGACCACGCTGACCCGCCGCGCGGAGCTGGCCGAGGAGCTCGGGATCGACGTGTTCTGCGTGATGCCGTTCACCCAGGATTTCATGAAGCTCACCCCGTCGGAATACGTACACGACCTGCTGGTCGAACGTCTGCACGTCACCGAGGTCGTGGTCGGCGACAATTTCACCTTCGGTAAGAAGGCCGCGGGCACCGTCGACACGATGCGCGAACTCGGCGAGCGGTTCGGCTTCGAGGTCGACGGGGTGACCCTGCTGGGCGAACACGCTGTCACTTTCTCCTCCACCTACATCCGGGCCTGTGTCGACGCGGGCGACATGGCCGCGGCCGCCGAGGCGCTGGGGCGGCCACATCGCGTCGAGGGCGTCGTCGTGCACGGCGACGGGCGCGGGCGCGGGCTGGGTTTCCCGACCGCCAACGTCGCCCCGCCGATGCACGCCGCGATCCCGGCCGACGGGGTGTACGCGGGGTGGTTCACCGTGCTCGGGGCGGGCCCGGCCATCGGTGACGCCGCACCCGGCGAGCGCGCGATGGCCGCGATCTCGGTCGGCACCAACCCCACGTTCTCGGGTCGCTCACGGACCGTCGAGGCATTCGTCCTCGACGGCGAGGCCGATCTCTACGGCCAGCACGTCGGTGTCGATTTCGTCGAACAACTACGCGGAATGCGCAAGTTCGACTCCATCGACGATCTGGTCGAGGCCATGGGCCGCGACGTCGAGGCCGCGCGCAAGGTCCTCACCGCCGCCGACGCCTGAGCCCGAATTACCCCGGCCGTTACGTGTCGAGTAGAGTGGCTCCTCGGGTTTGCTGCGGTCCGCGGTGGCGCCCATCCCGGGTAACCGGACCTTCGAGCGCGGAACTGAAAAATAGGAGTCGAGCCACATGGCACTGACCACTGAGCAGAAGTCGGCAATTCTCGCCGAATACGGCCTGCACCCCACCGACACCGGCTCGCCGGAGGCGCAGATCGCGCTGCTGTCGAAGCGGATCTCGGACCTGACCGAGCACCTGAAGCAGCACAAGCACGATCACCACACCCGGCACGGCCTGCTGGCCCTGATCGGTCGTCGTCGCCGCCTGTCGAAGTACCTGCAGGCCAACGACATCAACCGCTACCGTTCGCTCATCGAGCGCCTGGGTCTGCGTCGCTGATCTGAATCGGACACGCCTCCTTGTCGAGGCGGTCGACACCTGGCCAACGGGAAGAAGTACACTTCTTCTCGTTGGCTATTCGTGTATTCGGGGACCATCGGGTTCCCGGCTGCACTACAACATGTGACAGCCGTATGTACCCGTCCGCGTGGCGTCGGTCTTCGGTAGTGGCCTTTCGGCAGGCGTTTCCCGCCGCCGTCGGGCTTCGATCGATGACCGCCTCCGCGTCGCCGCTTCCAAGGGGATCCGGCCGGGTGCTGCGCGTGGCAGCCAGGAGGGTTTCCACGTGTCCGTGTCCGGTACGGCTGACGAATAGCTGGTTCGCGCCCACATGGTGCTGCGCTCCAGCGAGACGAGAGGTCGAGAGAAGAGAATATGACGCAGACAACTGAACGCCCTTCGACTGCGGTCGAGGTCGAGCCCGGAGTTTTCGAGTCGGTCGCGCTGATCGACAACGGTAGCTTCGGCACCCGCACCATCCGCTTCGAGACCGGCCGTCTGGCCAAGCAGGCCGCGGGTTCCGTCGCCGCCTACCTGGACGACGAGACCATGCTGCTGTCGGCGACCACCGCCGGTAAGTACCCCAAGGACCAGTTCGACTTCTTCCCGCTGACGGTCGATGTCGAAGAGCGCATGTACGCCGCGGGTCGTATCCCCGGCTCGTTCTTCCGTCGCGAGGGCCGCCCCTCCACCGACGCGATCCTGACCTGCCGCCTGATCGACCGGCCGCTGCGCCCGACCTTCATCGACGGTCTGCGCAACGAGATCCAGGTCGTCGTCACGGTCCTGAGCCTCAACCCGGCCGACCTCTACGACGTGGTGGCCATCAACGCCGCCTCGGCGTCGACTCAGCTCTCGGGCATCCCGTTCTCCGGCCCGATCGGTGGCGTCCGCGTCGCCCTCATCGGTGGCCAGTGGGTCGCGTTCCCGACCGTCGAGCAGCTCGAAGGCGCCGTGTTCGACATGGTCGTCGCGGGCCGCGTCACCGACACCGGCGACGTCGCCATCATGATGGTCGAGGCCGAGGCCACCGACAAGGTCATCGCACTGATCGAAGACGGTGCGCAGGCCCCGACCGAGGCCGTGGTGGCCGAGGGTCTGGAAGCCGCCAAGCCGTTCATCGCGCGCCTGGTCCGCGCCCAGGCCGACCTGGCCGCGCTGGCTGCCAAGCCGACCCAGGAGTTCCCGCTCTTCCCGCCGTACGGCCCGGACGTGTTCGAGGCTGTCGAGGGCACCTCGAAGGTCGAGCTGAACGAGGCGCTGAGCATCGCCGACAAGCAGGCCCGCGAAGCCAAGATCGACGAGATCAAGGCCGAGGTGCTGTCCCGCCTGGGTGACGACTTCGTCGGTCGCGAGAAGGAACTGGGTGCCGCGTTCCGCTCGGTCACCAAGAAGCTGGTCCGCCAGCGCATCCTCACCGACGGTTTCCGCATCGACGGCCGCGGCCTGGCCGACATCCGTCAGCTCTCCGCCGAGGTCGACGTGATCCCGCGCGCCCACGGTTCGGCGATCTTCGAGCGTGGCGAGACCCAGATCATGGGCGTCACCACCCTCGACATGGTGAAGATGGCGCAGCAGGTCGACTCGCTCGGCCCGGAGACCTCCAAGCGCTACATGCACCACTACAACTTCCCGCCGTTCTCCACCGGCGAGACCGGTCGCGTCGGTTCGCCGAAGCGTCGCGAGATCGGCCACGGCGCGCTCGCCGAGCGTGCGCTGATGCCGGTGCTGCCCTCGCAGGAGGAGTTCCCCTACGCCATCCGTCAGGTCTCGGAGGCGCTGAGCTCCAACGGCTCCACCTCGATGGGTTCGGTCTGTGCCTCGACCCTGTCGCTGCTCAACGCCGGTGTGCCGCTGAAGGCGCCGGTCGCGGGTATCGCCATGGGCCTGGTCTCCGACACCATCACCAACGACAAGGGTGAGGACGAGGTCCGCTACGTCGCGCTTACCGACATCCTCGGCGCCGAGGATGCCTTCGGCGACATGGACTTCAAGGTTGCCGGTACCCGTGACTTCGTCACCGCCCTGCAGCTGGACACCAAGCTCGACGGCATCCCCTCGCAGGTGCTGGCCGGTGCGCTGAACCAGGCGCACGACGCCCGCACCACCATCCTGGACGTGATGGCCGAGGCCATCACCGACCCCGACGAGATGAGCCCCTACGCCCCGCGCGTGACGGCCATCAAGATCCCGGTCGACAAGATCGGCGAGGTCATCGGGCCCAAGGGCAAGATGATCAACCAGATCACCGAGGAAACCGGCGCCAACATCTCCATCGAAGATGACGGCACCGTGTTCGTCGGTGCGACCGATGGGCCGTCGGCCCAGGCCGCGATCGACCTGATCAACGCCATCGCCAACCCGCAGCTGCCCAAGGTCGGCGAGCGTTTCCTGGGCACGGTCGTCAAGACCACCGCCTTCGGTGCGTTCGTGTCGCTCCTGCCGGGCCGCGACGGTCTGGTGCACATCTCCAAGCTAGGCAACGGCAAGCGCGTGGCCAAGGTCGAAGACGTGGTCAACGTCGGCGACAAGCTGCGTGTGGAGATCGCCGATATCGACAACCGCGGCAAGATCTCGCTCGTCCCGGTCGAGGACGAGGCCGCTGCCGCTGAGCCGGCCGCCGTCGAGGAGAACACCGACGCCGAGTAGGCGTTACTGCTGCTGACTGCCGAAACCCCCGCCGTTGCACGGCGGGGGTTTTGTCGTTTCCGGGCTCTGGCAGGTTCGTGACCTGGGTCACGAAGATGCAACGGTGATGCAACGTTGCGTCGCCTAGTGTGGCTGGACACAGTAAGAATCTGTGCCGACAGCCGTGCTGCCGCCCACTCGGAGCGCAGTGCCGACCGCTGTCGGCTCGGCGTACGCGGTCGGATCGCTGGACCGTTTCTCAGCGCCGGAAAGTGTGTCGCCCCGCCGTGATTTTGACTGAATCTGGTCCGGTTTATTATTGAAACGAATACGCTTCTCCTCGTGTTCGGACGCGTGTTTCAGGTGTCGGGGTTGACGATGGAGGTCGGGAGATAGCCGAGTCATTGCTGGTTGCGTGGCGGCGAGCCGGATTGCCGCGATCGTGTCATAGCCGATCGCACTGAATTCGGTGTGCGCGGGCGGATTTCGGGCAGGGTGCCCGAGGTTGGCCGCCCCCGCGCCGATCCACCCCACCCCGGTTCGAGCCGGGGAGTTCCGAGAGTTTGTGCGGCCGCGTGGCGTTACCCGCGGCCGGTAATGGAAGGCAGTGTGCGATGACCAACCCCACTCCGGCGCGCGCGGAAACAGAACAGCTGGCGGCGCTGGTGGCGACGGTCGCGGCGATGGATCCGGCGCGGATCGCGGTCGAGTTCGACAGCACCGCGGTGTCCTATGCCGATCTCGACGCCCAGCTCACGCTGATGGCCGAGCTCACCGGTGGGGCGCTGGACGCGGAGACGCTCGTGCAGGTGGTGCTCGCCGAGCTGTTCCCCGGCGTGGTCGATGCCGCCGAGGGGACGTTCGGTGTGCTGCTGGATTCGCTCGCGGGCGATGTGATGGCGGCGCTGGGGCTGGAGGCGGTGGCCGCGGCGACGCTGGTCGATCGGTTCGCCGCGCAGGTGGCGCGGACGCCGGATGCTGTCGCGGTGCAGTGCGGTGACGTCACGCTGACCTACGCGGAATTCGATGCCAGAGTGCGGGTGCTGGCGGCGCGATTGGTCGAGGCGGGCGTCGGGCCGGAGACGCTGGTCGGGTTGGCGATGCGGCGCAGTGTCGAGCTGATCGTCGCGGTGCACGCGATCGTGCGTGCGGGCGGTGCGTATGTGCCGCTCGACCCCGATCATCCGGTGGACCGGCTGCACTATGTGCTCGAGGTGGCGCGGCCGGTGGTGGTCGTGACACGGGCAGGCGACGAGCCGGATCTGAACGGCGCGCCGGTGCTGCGCACCGATGACATCGACTGGGACGCGGCGCCCGGCGAGGTGGTGTCCGGGGTACGGGCGGGCAACACGGCCTACGTCATCTTCACGTCCGGCTCCACGGGCAGGCCGAAGGGCGTGGCGGTCACCCACGGGGCGATCGTGGCGAACCTGGATTGGCGGCAGCGCCGCTACGCCATGACCGAGGCCGATGTGGTGGTGCAGAAGACGCCTTACACCTTCGATGTGTCGGTGTGGGAGTTGTTCTGGCCCTTGCAGATCGGCGCTCGGCTGGTGGTCGCCGAGGCGGGGCGCCACGGTGATCCCGCGTACCTGGCGGCGCTGATTGCCCAGCATCGGGTCACCGTGACGCACTTCGTGCCGTCGATGCTGGCCGCGTTCGTCGGTGACGTGGGTCCCGAGGTGGATCTGTCGTCGTTGCGGATGGTGTTCGCCTCCGGTGAGGCGCTGCCCGCTGCCACGGCCGCCCGGCTGCGCGCGCTGTCGGCGACGGCGCTGCACAACCTGTACGGGCCCACCGAGGCGGCGGTCGACGTCACCGCGCACGAGGTGACCGCTCTCGACGAGGTGTCGGTGCCGATCGGGGGTCCCGCCGACGACACCGGGCTGCTCGTGCTCGACGAGAACCTCGACCAGGTACCCGTCGGGGTGGTCGGCGAGCTGTATCTGGCGGGTGTCCAGTTGGCGCGTGGGTACGTGGCGCGCCCGGGACTCACCGCGGATCGGTTCGTCGCCAATCCGTACGGCGTGCCCGGTGAGCGCATGTATCGCACCGGTGACCTGGTACGGGAGTCGCGCGGTGAGCTGGAATACCTGGGGCGCACCGACTTCCAGGTGAAGCTGCGTGGTCTGCGGATCGAGCTGGGGGAGATCGAGGCCGTGCTGGCCGCGCACCCTCGCGTCGGCAACGCGGCGGTGGTGCTGCATCGCCATGGCGCCGGTGAGGCGCTGGTCGGTTATGTGGTGAGCGTCGACGGTGCGGTGCTCGACGAGGCCGAGCTGGTCGAGCACGCCAAGTCGTCGATGCCCGAGTACATGGTGCCGTCGCTGCTGGTGCAGCTGGACGCGATGCCGATCAATGCCAGCGGCAAGCTGGATCGGAAAGCGTTGCCGGAGCCGGACTTCCGGGTGTCGGCCGCCGAATTCCGGGAGCCACGCACGGCGACCGAGCGTACCGTCGCCGCGTTGTTCGCCGAGCTGCTCGAGGTGGACGTGGTCGGCTTGGACGACGACTTCTTCCGCCTCGGCGGCAACTCGCTGATCGCCACCCGCGCCATCGGCCGGTTGCAGGCGAACTTCGGTGTGCGGGTGGATGTTCGCGACTTCTTCGACAGCCCGACGGTGGCCGTACTCGCGAAGCTGGTCGAGGGCGGGGTGGTCGATGATCGGCCCGCGCTCGTCGCGGGTCCGCGTCCCGAGCTGTTGCCGCTCTCGCCCGCGCAGCAGCGGATGTGGTTCCTCAACCGGTTCGATCCAGCGACCGGGGCGTACAACATCCCGATCGCGGTGCGGTTGACGGGTGCGCTGGATCGGGACGCGTTGCGGGCGGCGGTGGGTGATCTGATCGCGCGGCACGAGGTGCTGCGCACGGTGTACCCCGAGGTCGACGGGGTGGGGACACAGCGGGTTCTTCCTGTCGCCGAGGCGCTCGAAGTGCTTGCGGCCGAATTGTCTTCGAGCGACCACGCCGATGCCGGCGCCGATGGAGTCGCGCCGGGGTCTTCGACGGTGCTCGACGCCGTCAGCATCGGCGCCGAGGACCTTCCGGAGGTGTTGGCGGCCGTCATTCTGCGCGGATTCGATGTCACGGCCGCGCCACCGGTGCGCGCGAGCCTGTTCGAGGTCGACGGTGATCACGTGCTGGTGCTGGTGGTGCACCACATCGCCTCCGACGGCTGGTCGGCCGGTCCGCTGGTGCGTGACACGATGACCGCCTACTACGCGCGTGCCGAAGGTATGGCGCCGCAGTGGAATCCGCTGCCGGTGCAGTACGCCGACTACACCCTGTGGCAGCGTGCCGTCCTCGGCGCGGAGGACGACGCCGACTCGCAGGCCGGGCGCGAGATCGCGTTCTGGCGTGACTCGCTGGCCGGACTGCCGGACGAGTCGGGCCTGCCGACCGATCGCCCTCGCCCCGCCACCGCGTCGATGCGGGGACGCCGGGTCTCGTTCGAGCTCGATGCCGACGTGGTCGCGGCGCTGAACGCTGTTGCCGCGGAACAGGGTGCGACCCTGTTCATGGTGCTGCACGCGGCATTGTCGGTGCTGATCGCACGCCTGTCGGGCAATGCCGATGTGGCGATCGGCACGCCGGTCGCCGGGCGCGGTGCCGCCGAACTCGACGACGTCATCGGCATGTTCGTCAACACCGCCGTGCTGCGCACTCAGGTGCGTGGCGGCGAACCGTTCGCCGGCCTGCTCGGCCGCGTCCGCACCGGGGATCTGGCCGCTTTCGACCACACCACCCTGCCGTTCGAGCGGCTCGTCGAGGTGCTCGCGCCGACCCGTTCAGCCGGTCGTCATCCGCTGTTCCAGGTGGCACTGTCGTTGCAGAACCTGCCGCCGACCACCTTCGAGCTGCCCGGTCTGCGCGCTGCCGCCGTCGACTTGCCCTATGACATCGAGAAGTTCGATCTCTCCCTGACCCTGCGTGATTCCGCGGCCATGGGTCTGTCCGGCGAATTCTCCTACGCCACAGATCTGTTCGACGAGCAGACCATCACGCGCACGGTGGCCCGCTTCACCGGCCTGCTCGCCGCGATCGCCGCGGCCCCGCAGACTCCCGTCGCCGACCTGCCACTACTGATCGACACCGAACTCGCCGAGCTGACCGCCCGTACCGGCGGCCCGTCGACTCCCGCTGCGCTGCTGCCGCAGGTCCTCGCCCGCGCCGCCACCGACCCCACCGCGATCGCCATCCGAGACGGCGCCCGCACCCTCACCTACGGCGAGCTCGACGACGCCTCCACCTCCCTGGCCGCCCGTCTCGCCGATCTCGGCGTCGGTACGGGTGACCTTGTCGCCGTGAGTATTCCGCGTTCGGCCGACTCGATCACCGCGATCTGGGCCGTCGTGAAGTCCGGCGCGGGTTTCCTCCCGGTCGACCCGAACTATCCCGCCGACCGCATCGCCCACATGCTCTCCGATTCCGGCGCGGCGGCGGGTATCACGATCGAGGTGGTGCGGTCGGATCTGCCGGCTACCGTGAACTGGCTCGTGCTCGACGGCACAGAACCCACGGCAGACGATGCGGCGCGGGCGGGCCTGGGCGCATACGCACGTGCCGGTGACAGGACGATCAGCGTCGAGAACGCCGTCGATGTCGAGACCGGTCGCGGTGGCGTCGTGACCTCTCCAGATGCCCCCGTGGCCGATTCCCGTACGGTCGGCGCAGCAGGTGGCCGTGCGGTGAACGGCGGCGCGGCGGGTGCACGAGCGGTGGATCCGCTGGATCCCGCGTACGTCATCTACACCTCCGGCACCACCGGTCTGCCCAAGGGTGTGGTGATTCCGCACGGTGCGGTCGCGGCGTATCTGCCCGTACAGGCCGGGCGGTACCTGGCCTGCGCCGATGCGCGCGTGCTGCACGTGGCGTCGCCCTCGTTCGACATCTCCGTGGCCGAGCTGCTGCTGACCGTGACCGAGGGGGCGACGATGGTCATCGCGCCCGCCGGGGTGTTCGGTGGGGCGGAGCTGGGGGAGTTGCTGCGGGCCGAGCGGGTGACCCATGTGGTCATCACGCCGTCGGCGCTGGCGACGGTGCACCCGGAGGGCCTCGACGAGCTGCGGATGGTGGTGGTCGGTGGCGAGGCGTGCCCGCCGGAACTGGTGGCGCGGTGGACCGCCGCGATTCCGGGTCTGACCTTCCGCAACGGTTACGGCCCGACCGAGACGACCATCGTCACCAATATCAGCGAACCACTCAGTGCGGCAACGGCGATCACGCTCGGCGCACCGGTGGAGGGCACGACCGAACTGGTGCTCGACGAGCGGCTGCGGCCGGTGCCCGCCGGGGTCGTCGGCGAGCTGTACATCGCTGGTGCGCAGCTGGCGCGCGGCTACCATCGCAGGCCCGCGCTGACCGCCGGACGGTTCGTCACCAATCCCTTCGGCGCGCCCGGCGAGCGGATGTACCGCACCGGCGACACCGTGCGCTGGGTGCGGCGCGAAGGCTCGTTCGATCTGGAGTACCTGGGCCGCAACGACTTCCAGGTGAAGGTGCGCGGCTTCCGGATCGAACTCGGCGAGATCGACGCGGTCCTGGCCCGCCATCGGACGGTCGACTTCGCCGCCACCGTCGGTCATCGGACCGACGCGGGCGCCACCCTGCTGGTCTCCTATGTCGTGCCCGTCGCCGGTGCCACGATCGACGCCGCGACCCTCATCGCGCACACCGCCGCGCACCTGCCCTCGCACATGGTGCCCGCCGCGGTCGTCACTCTCGATGCCGTGCCGCTGACCCCCGTCGGCAAGCTCGATCGGGCCGCGCTGCCCGCACCGGTCTTCGACACCGCCGCCTACCGGGCACCGGAAACGGTGGCCGAGCAGGTGGTGGCCGCCGCGTTCGCCGAGGTCCTCGGACTGGACCGGGTCGGCCGCGACGACGACTTCTTCGATCTGGGCGGCAACTCGCTCCTGGCGACCCGGTTGATGGCGCGCATCGGCGCCGACCTCGACCTGCGCATTCCCGTCCGCCAGCTCTTCGACACCACGACGGTGCTGACGCTGGCCGCGGCCGCCGACCGTCTGCGTGGCACCGGCACCGGCCCCGCGCTGGTGGCGGGACCCCGACCCGATCCCGTGCCGCTCTCGCCTGCCCAGCAGCGCATGTGGTTCCTCAACCGCTTCGATCCCGGCTCGGCCACCGACAACATCCCGCTGGCCGTCCGGCTCACCGGTGCGCTCGACATCGCCGCACTCCAGGCCGCGATCGTCGACGTGCTGGACCGGCACGAGGTCCTGCGCACCCGCTACCCGGAACTGGACGGCAACGCCATCGCCGAGATCCTTCCGGCGACCGGCCTGCTTCCCGAGGTCCACCCGCAGATCGTGGCTGCGGCCGACCTGTCCGACGCCGTGCGTACCTTCGCCGCCACCGGCTTCGACCTCACCGTCGATGCCCCGATCCGCGCGACGCTGCTGCGTGTTGCCCCGGACACCGCGCTGGAGCATCGCGCGTCGGGCGCGGGTGACCGGGCCGATGGGCATGCCGCAGTAGCGGACTCGACGGGGTCCGCCGGTGCTGAGTACGTGCTGGTCATCGTGGTGCATCACATCGCGGCCGATGGTTTCTCGTTCGGGCCGTTGATCCGGGACGTGCTCACGGCCTACGGCACGCGCGCCATCGGTGAGGCCCCGGGTTGGGCGCCGTTGGAGGTGCAATACGCCGACTACGCCGTGTGGCAGCACACGGTGCTCGGTGATGCGGCCGATCCGGAATCGGTGGCGGCGAAGCAGCTCTCGTTCTGGCGTGACGCGCTGGCGGGGGTACCCGAGCAGCTGGAACTGCCCACCGACCGGACCCGGCCTGCGGTCGCTTCCCGGCGGGGTGCGATGCACGGCGTCGAGATCGATGCCGCGACCCATCGGGCACTGGCGGAATTCGCTCGCGCGCAGGGCATCACGGTGTTCATGGCCGCGCACGCGGTGTTCGCGGTGCTGCTGGCACGGCTGTCGGCGACCACCGACATCGCGATCGGCACGCCGGTGTCGGGACGCGGTGCGCGTGCGCTCGATGATCTCGTCGGCATGTTCGTCAACACCCTCGTCCTGCGCACGCAGGTGGCACCCGCGACCCCGTTCGCCGCACTGGTGGCCCAGGTCCGCGAGCAGGACCTCGCCGCCTTCGGCCACGCCGACGTGCCGTTCGAGCGCCTGGTCGAGGTCCTCGATCCGGTCCGCTCCACCGCCCGCAACCCCCTGTTCCAGGTGATGCTGTCCCTCAACGAGGACACCCCGAGCGAACTCGCGCTCCCCGGCCTCACCGTCGCAGGTTTCGACCTGCCCACCGGTATCGCCAAGTTCGACCTGGAACTCACCCTCACCGAGCACCGCGACGACAACGGCACTCCCACCGGCATTTCCGGTGCCTTCCTCTACGCCACCGACCTGTTCGACGCCACCACCGTCGCCACTTTCGCTACCCGCTTGGACCGCATCCTCACGGCCGTCCTCGCCGACCCGGCCCGCCCCGTCGGCGACCTCGACTTCCTCGACGCCGCCGAGCGGACCGACATCCTGACCACGTGGAACGACACCGCCACCGAGACCGGCCACGCCGCGACTCTCGCCTCGCTGCTCACCGACCGAGCCGCCGCAACGCCCCACGCGATCGCCGTCGTCGTCGATACCGATCCCACCGCGGCCGATGGCGCGCCCCTCGGAATCGGGGCGTCCTCGAGCGCGATTTCCCGGCTCGAACACGCGGCAGCCGATGCCATCGCCGCACACCGCGCCGGGGGTGCGGTGCCCGAGGTGTCGCTGCGTGCTGCTGATTCCACGACCGCAGTGGAGCTTTCGTACGGGGAGTTCGGCGTGCGAGTCGCACGACTGGCTCGTCATCTGATCGGGCTGGGAGCGGGCCCTGGCTCGCTGGTCGCGGTCGCGATGCGCCGTGGTGTGGAGCAGTTGGTCGCGGTGCACGCCGTGCTGGTGGCCGGGGCGGCCTATGTGCCGGTGGACCCGGATCATCCGGCCGAGCGGACCGCGTATGTGCTGGCGCAGACGGCACCGGTCTGTGTGCTGACGCTTGCCGGAATCGGTGTGGCTGTGGGCGAATCGGTGGTGGAGGTCGACGTGCTCGACCTGTCGGAGCTGTCCGGCGAGCCGATCACCGATGCGGAGCGGGTGGCGCCGCTGCGTCCCGGGCACCTCGCGTATGTGCTGTTCACGTCAGGTTCCACCGGCAGGCCGAAGGGTGTGGCCGTGCCGCACAAGGCCGCGGTGAACCAGTTGCTGTGGTTGCAGCGGGAGTACCCGCTCGGTGTCGACGACGTGGTGCTGCAGAAGACACCGTTCACCTTCGACGCATCGGTGTGGGAACTGCTGTGGCCGTTGCACGCCGGGGCGCGCTTGGTGCTCGCCACCGCTGACGGGCATCGCGATCCGGCCTACCTGGCGGCAGCCACCGTGCGGCATCGGGTGAGCGTCGTCCAGTACGTACCGTCGGTGCTCGCCGCGGTCGTGGCGGAACCGGCTGCCGCGCAGTCCGATTCGCTGCGACTGGTCTTCGTGGGCGGTGAAGCGCTGACGACCGACCTGGCGCGGCGGGTGCGCGCGATGACCGGCGCGACGGTGGTCAACCTGTACGGCCCGACCGAAACCGCCATCCAGGTCACCACGCACGAGGCCGGTGACGAACTCGGCGCCACGGTGCCGATCGGCGCACCGGTCGCCGATACCCGTGTGTACGTGCTGGATTCGCGCCTGCGTCCCGTCCCCGCGGGTGTTCCGGGCGAGCTGTACGTGGCGGGCGCGCAGCTCGCCGACGGCTATCACGGCCGTACCGAGCTCACCGCCGAACGTTTCGTCGCCGACCCCTTCGGCGCGGGCGAGCGCCTGTACCGCACCGGCGATCTGGTCACCTGGCGCACCGGCGCCGACGGTCCGGCGCTGCACTACCTCGGCCGCACCGACTTGCAGGTGAAACTGCGCGGTCTGCGCATCGAACCGGCCGAAATCGAAGCCGCGATCGCCTCGGTTCCCGGCGTCGGCCGCGTCGCCGTGCTGGTCCGCTCGGACGAAGGCCGGACCGATCAGCTCGTCGCCTACGTCGTCCGTGCTGCCGAGACACCCGAGGTCGTCGTCGGTGACTTCGGCCCCATCGCCGGCGGCGCCGATTCCGGGGGAGGCGACGCGGTCCGTGCTGTCGACGTCGCGCCGGCTGTTCCGCGACGCGACTCGTCGGCGGCGCCCACCACCGCCGACTTCGACGCAGCGATCGCGGCGACCCTGCCCTCCTACATGGTCCCTGGCGCCTACGTCTTCCTCGACGAGTTGCCCGTGAATGCTTCGGGCAAGCTCGATCGCCGGGCACTTCCTGCGCCGCAGTCGCGGCAGCTCGACTACCGCGAGCCCGCTACCGCCACCGAGCGGATCGTCGCCGCGACGTTCGCCGGGGTGCTCGACCTCGACCGAGTCGGCGCGGGCGACGACTTCTTCGCCCTCGGGGGCAACTCGCTGCTGGCGACCCAGGTGGCGGCCCGGCTCGGTGCCGCGTTGGATGCGCGGGTGCCGGTGCGCGAGCTGTTCGAGGCCAGCACCGTCGACGCACTCGCCGTGCGGCTGGACGCGCTGCGCGGCACCGGCAGCAGGCGTGGACCGGTGGCGGGCCAACGGCCGCAGCGGATCCCGCTCTCGCCCGCCCAGCAGCGGATGTGGTTCCTGCACCGCTTCGATCCGGACTCCGCCGCGTACCACATCCCGGTCGCGATCCGGCTCAGCGGCGAGCTGGATACGACCGCGCTGCGCGGCGCCCTGGGTGATCTGATCGCCCGGCACGAGACATTGCGCACCACCTATCCCGAATTCGACGGGCAGGCGACCCAACTCGTCGGTCCGGCGTTCGTGCCCGAGCTCGCCGTCGTCGACGTGGCTGCCGATCACGTGCCCGCGACGGTGGTGTCGGTCCTCGCCGGCGGTTTCGACATCACCCGCGAGGTGCCGGTGCGCGCCGCACTGCTGCGGGTCGCGGCGACCGAACACGTGCTGGTGCTCGTTGTGCATCACATCGCGGCCGACGGCTGGTCGTTGGGGCCGCTGACCCGGGATCTGGTGGCCGCCTACGCCGCCCGCGCTGCGGGTGCGCAGCCACAGCTGCCCGCGCTCGCTGTGCACTATGCCGACTACGCGCTGTGGCAGACCGAGGGGCTCGGCAGTGCCGACGACCCGGACGCGCCGCTGGCCCGCCAGCTCGACTACTGGACGCGCCGACTCGCGGGTTTGCCCGATGTCCTGACGCTGCCCGCCGACCGGCGCAGGCCGCTGATCGCCTCCAACCGGGGCGCGACCTTCACCACCACCCTCGGCGCCGACCTGCATCGCGGGATCGAGGAGCTGGCTCGCGCGCACCGCGCCACTGCGTTCATGGTGCTGCACGCGGGCCTCTCGGTGCTGCTCGCGCGGCTCTCGGCCGGTACCGACATCGTCGTCGGCACGCCCGTGGCCGGGCGTGGCCATCGCGAACTCGACGACATCGTCGGCATGTTCGTCAACACGCTCGTGCTCCGTGCGCAGGTGCGCGCGGGCGCGCGTTTCAGCGATCTCCTCGACGCGGTCCGTGCCGAGGATCTCGATGCTTTCGACAATGCCGACGTGCCGTTCGAAAGCCTGGTCGACGCACTGAATCCGGCGCGCTCACAGGGGTATTCACCGCTGTACCAGATCTCCCTGGCCTTGCAGAACCAGCGCAGGACCGCCTTCGAATTGCCGGGCCTGACCCTGTCGGGGCTGACCCTGCCGGATGCGCCGATCGAAGTCGATCTGGACTTCACCTTCGTCGACCGTTTCGCGCCCGACGGCGCACCTGACGGGCTCGACCTCGAACTGCGCTACGCCACCGATCTTTTCGATGCCGACACCATCGCGACCATGGTCGCGATGCTCGATCGGGTGCTGCGGCACGCGGTCACCGCCCCCGGCACCGCGGTCGGCGACCTCGCCTTGCTGGCCGACACCGCCGCGGCCACAATACCGGCGCGGCACCACGGTGAGGTGGTGCCACTCGACAGCGCGCTCGCGGAACTGGGCCTGCGCGCCCCACTCGCCGCCCACCTGCTCGATGCCGCGGCAGCGCGAGCTCCCCACGCCGTGGCGGCGATCTTCGAAGGCGTCGAGATCACCTACGGCGCGCTCGCTGCCAGGGCGAACCGGTTGGCGCGCAGGTTGATCGACTGCGGTGTCGGGCCGGAAACACCGGTGGCCGTGGCTGTTCCGCGCAGCATCGAACTGCTGGTGGTGCTGCACGGTGTACTCGCCGCCGGGGGCGTGTACGTGCCGATCGACGCGGGCCAGCCCGCCGAACGCATCGGGCATGTGCTGGCGACCGCGACCCCGCGACTCGTCGTCGTCGCGGCGGCCGGTGACCTCGACCATGTGGACAGCGGTATCCGATCCGCCACGGCCTCGGTGCATTTCGCCGCCGCGTCGCGCTCCGGGGTTGCGGTGCTCACCGTCGGCCAGCTCGAGGACGTAGCGCAGGACACGGTGGCAGCCGGCCCGGTCACCGACCTCGAACGGCTAGCGCCGCTGCACCCCGAGCACCCGGCGTATGTGCTGTTCACGTCCGGCTCCACCGGTACGCCGAAAGGCGTGCTGATCTCGCATCGCGCCGTGGTCAACGAGATCTGCTGGCTGCGTGGCGAATACGGCATGACGTCGGCCGATCGCTTCCTGCAGCGCGCGCCCCTCACCTTCGACGTCTCGCTCTGGGAACTGCTGGCCCCCGCGCTGCTCGGCGCCCCGCTGGTGCTGTTGCGCCCGGGCGGTCACCTCGACCTGGAATATCAGGCGCGAGTGGTGCGCGAGCAGGGCGTCACCATCATGGAGATCGTGCCGTCGGTGCTGGCCGCGATGCTCGCCGAAGGGCTCGGCGACGCGCTGAGCGGGCTGCGCATGCTGCACGTGGGCGGCGAGGAACTGCCCGCGCCACTGGCGGCCACCGTTCTCGCCACGATCCCCGGCGAACTGCACAACACCTACGGCCCCACCGAAGTGGCGATCACCAGCACGTTCCAGCGGATCACCGCGCCGGTCGAGCAGACCGAGCTGCCCATCGGCAGGCCGACCTGGAACGTGCGCGCCTACGTGCTCGACGAGCGCCTGCACCCGGTGCCCGGCGGTGTCGCGGGCGAGCTGTATCTCGCGGGTGACCAGCTGGCCCGAGGCTATCTGGGCAGGCCCGACCTGACCGCCGACCGCTTCGTCGCCGATCCGTTCGGGGCCGACGGAACCCGGATGTACCGCACGGGTGACCTCGTTCGCCGCGATCGCGACGATGCGCTGGTCTACTTGGGCCGCAACGATTTCCAGGTGAAGATCCGGGGACTGCGGATCGAGCTGGGCGAGATCGAGGCCGCGCTCGGCGACGCACCCGGCGTCACCCACGCGACCGTGCTGCCCGCCACCGACGACGCCGGTCGGCAGTGTCTGGTCGGATATGTCGCGGGCGAGGTGGACAGCGTGGCGGTGCGTGCCCACGTCGCGGGCCGGGTGCCCGCGTACATGGTGCCCTCGCACCTGGTCGTGCTCGACACCGTGCCGCTCAACTCGGCGGGCAAACTGGATCGGGCCGCGCTGCCCGCCGCCGACCTGTCCGTCACCACCGAATACGTGGCGCCGCGACCGGGTGCGCAGACCGCGCTCGCCGGTGTGATCGGCGAATTGCTCGGCGTGGCACGCATCGGCGCCAACGACGACTTCTTCGCCGTCGGCGGCAACTCGCTGCTCGCGATGCGTCTGGTCGCTCGGGCCAACGCGGCCCTCGGCAGTGCGCTCGACGTGCGCGATGTGTTCGACGCCCCGACCGTCGCCGGACTCGCCGAGCGTGCGGGCGTCGGCGGCGAACAGTCGCCGCCGCTGACCGTGGTGCGACCGCGCCCGGATCGAATCCCGCTGTCGCTGGCCCAGACTCGCCTGTGGTTACTGAACCGGATCGATCCCGAATCGGCCGTCTACACCCTGCCGATCGCGTTGCGCCTGACCGGCGACCTCGACACCGGCGCCCTGTGGGCGGCCCTGGCCGATGTCCTCGACCGGCACGAATCACTGCGCACCATTTTCCCCGAAGACGCCGACGGCCCGACCCAGGTGGTCCTTCCCGCCGACGCGGTGCTGCCCGCTGCCGTCGTGCGCGAGATCGCCGAGGGTGAACTGGCCGCTACGGTGCGCTCGATCATCGGCCAGGGTTACGACCTGACCACTCAGCCGCCTCTGCGCGCCGCGCTGCTGCGCCGGGAAACGCCGGTCGAAGCTGTCGACCGCCGACCAGTGGTCGGCGATGCCACGCCGCGTCTCGCGGCCGTGCATTGCATGGGTTCGCACCAGACAGAGCACGTGCTGGTGCTCGCTGTGCATCACATCGCCGCCGATGGGGTGTCGACGACGCCGCTGGCGCGGGACCTCATCGCCGCCTATGCCGCGCGCGCCGCGGGGATCGCTCCGGTGTGGGAGCCGTTGCCGGTGCAGTATCCGGACTTCACCCTGTGGCAGCGTGCCGTGCTCGGCGACGCGGCCGACCCACAGTCGCGGCTGGCGCGGCAGTCGGCGCACTGGCGTGACGAATTGGCCGGGATCGCACCGGTTCTCGAACTGGCGACGGATCGGCCCCGGCCCGCCGTCCGCGCGGGTGCGGGCGGGGCCGTCGGGTTCGAGGTGCCCGCCGATGTCGTGGCGGGGATCGAGGCGCTGGCCCGCCGCCACGGGGTGTCCACCTTCATGGTGGTGCACGCGGCGTTCGCGGTGCTGCTGTCTCGTCAGGGCGCAGGCGCGGATGTGCTCGTCGGCACGCCGGTCGCCGGGCGGGCCGATGCCGCGCTCGACGACCTGGTCGGCATGTTCGTCAACACCCTCGTGTTGCGGACGGCGGTCGATGCCGGTGCCGGGTTCGGCGAACTACTGGCCGAGGTGCGCGACGCTGATCTGCGGGCCTTCGCACACGCCGACCTGCCGTTCGAGCGGCTCGTCGACGAGCTCAATCCGAGCCGCTCCACGGCGTATTCGCCGATCGTGCAGGTGATGCTCGCGTTCGAGCATCGCGAGGACACCATCATCGAGTTGCCCGGACTGCGGATCGACGAGTTCGCTCTGGACGCGGCGACCACCCAGTTCGATCTGTCGCTGGCGATCAACGAGATCGTCGGCGCCGCGGGGGAGCCCGGCATGCGCGGGTGGCTGCGCTACGCCACGGATCTGTTCGACGCCGACACGGTGGCGGCGTTCGGTGCGCGGTTCGTGCGGGTGCTGAGCGCGGTCGTCGCCGACGACAGCATCGCGGTCGGCGAGATCGATCTGCTGGATGCCGCCGAGTCCGCCCAGCTCGCGGCGTGGAACGACACCGTGGCCCCGCTCGACGCCGAGGCGACGCTGGTCTCGATGTTCGCGGCGCAGGCCGCGCGTACCCCCGACGCGATCGCCCTGGAGTTCGAGGGGCAGCGGATCACCTATGGCGAGTTCGCGATGCGTGTCGCCCGCCTCGCGCGTTGGCTGATCGCCGAGCAGGTCGGTCCCGGCGCGGTCGTCGGTGTCGGGCTGCGGCGCGGCATCGATCTCCTGGTCGCCCTCTACGCGGTCCAGGCCGCGGGCGCCGCCTATCTGCCGCTGGATCCCGACCACCCGGCCGACCGGATCGCCGACATCCTGGCGACCGCGGCCCCGGTCTGTGTGCTGGCCGCCGCCGACTTCCCCGAAACCGGCGCACGCACCGCGGTGCCCGCCGCGCAGGTCGAGTCCGGCTACCGGCCGGTCGAATCCGGCACCGAGCCCGGCATTCGTCGTGTCGAGCCCGGCGCGCTCGATCTTTCCGGGTTCGCAGTCGACCCGGTGACCGATGCCGACCGGATCCGGCCGTTGCGTGCCGCGGACCTGGCGTATGTGCTGTTCACGTCCGGCTCGACCGGTAAGCCCAAGGGCGTCGCGGTGACCCATGCCGCGATCGTCAACCGTCTGGTGTGGATGCAGGATGCCTACCGGCTCGACGCGGCCGGCACCGTGCTGCACAAGACGCCGATCACCTTCGATGTGTCGGTGTGGGAACTGTTCTGGCCCTTGCAGATCGGCGCCACCCTGGTGATCGCGCGGCCCGACGGGCACCGCGACCCCGCCTACCTGGCCGAGGTCATCACCCGCACGGGTGTCGGCGTCGCGCACTTCGTGCCGTCGATGCTGGCGGCCTTCCTCGCCGAGCCGCGTGCGGCCGACTGTGTCTCGCTGCGGCAGGTATTCGCCTCCGGTGAGGCGCTGCCCGCCGCCGCTGCCCAGCGCCTGCGCGCGCTGGTCCCCGGTGTCGCCGTGCACAACCTGTACGGACCCACCGAGGCCGCGGTCGACGTGAGCTTCCACGAGGTCACCGACGCCGACACGGTCACGGTGCCGATCGGCGCCCCGGTCGCCAACACCGCCCTGCACGTGCTCGATGCCCGCCTGCGTCCCGTTCCCGTCGGCACACCGGGTGAGCTGTATCTGGCCGGCGTCCAACTCGCCCGCGGCTACCTCGCCCGCCCGGATCTGTCCGCCGACCGCTTCGTCGCCAACCCCCTCGGTGCCCCCGGCGACCGCATGTACCGCACCGGCGACCTCGTGGTCCGCACTCGCTCGGGCGAACTGGAATACCTGGGCCGCACCGACTTCCAGGTGAAACTGCGCGGCCTGCGCATCGAACTCGGCGAAATCGAGGCCGTTCTCACCGGTCTCGACACCATCGAACGGGCGGTGGTCACGGTCCGTGACGACGGCACCGGCGACTACCTCACCGCCTACCTGCTCGGCGTCCCGGGTGTGGACCTCGACGTGGTGAAATCCGCTCTACAGCAGGCACTTCCGGCCTACATGGTGCCGAGCGCGTTCGTTGTTCTCACGGAGTTCCCGGTCAATTCCTCGGGCAAGCTCGATCGGCGGGCGCTGCCCGCGCCCGAGCTGGCCGCTCGTGAATTCCGTGCTCCGGCGACACCGTCGGAGCGGTTGGTGGCCGGGGTCGTCGCCGAGGTGCTCGGTGTCGAACTGGTCGGTGCCGAGGACGATTTCTTCGATCTGGGCGGCAACTCGCTGATCGCGACCCGGGTCGCGGCGCGCCTCGGTGCGGCGTTGAACCGGCAGGTGCCCGTGGCGCGGATCTTCGAGACGCCGGCGGTGGCCGCGTTGGCTGCCGCGCTCGACGCCGCGGGCGGCGCGGCGCGGCTGGCGCTGGTGGCGGGGGAGCGGCCCGCTTCGATCCCGCTCTCGCCCGCCCAGCAGCGCATGTGGTTCCTCAACCGGTTCGATCCGGACTCGGCCGGCTACAACGTGCCGATCGCGGTGCGACTCGGTGGCGCGCTCGATCTCGACGCGCTCGCCGCCGCGGTGGACGATCTCATCGATCGGCACGAAGTACTGCGCACCTATTACCCCGAGACCGCCGAAGGTCCGGTACAGCGGATCGTGTCCGCCGCCGAAGCCGGTGTGGCTCTGCGGGTTCAGTACCTCGCGCCGGCGGAGATCGTGGCTGCCGTGACGGCGCTGGCCGCCACCGCCTTCGATGTCACGGCCGGTGTGCCGTGGCAGGTGGTGCTGTATCGGATCAGCGCCGACGAGGCGGTGCTCGCCATGGTCGTGCACCACATCAGCGCCGACGGTTCGTCGATGCCGCCGCTGGTGCGCGACCTGATGACCGCCTACCTCGCACGACGCGACGGTACGGCCCCGTCGTGGACGCCGCTGCCGGTGCAGTACGCCGACTACGCGCTGTGGCAGCGCGCGCTGCTCGGCGACGAAGCCGATCCCGACTCGGTGGCCGCCCGCCAGCTCGACTTCTGGCGCGCCGAACTCGCCGACCTCCCCGATGAACTCGCGTTGCCGCTGGACCGCCCGCGCCCGGCGGTGCGGACCCTCGCCGGTGGGACCGTGCCGGTGACCCTGGACGCGGGCACCCACGCCCGGCTCAGCGCGCTGGCCAGGGAGTCCGGCGCAACGCTGTTCATGGTCGTGCACACCGCGTTCGCGGCGCTGCTCGGTCGCCTCTCGGGCAGCGCGGACATCACCGTCGGCACGCCGGTCGCCGGGCGCGGTGAGGCCGCGCTCGAGGACCTGATCGGCATGTTCGTGAACACGCTGGTCTTCCGAACCCGGCTGCGCGCGGGAGAGTCGTTCCAGCAGTTGCTGATTCGCCAGCGCGCCACCGACCTCGCCGTGTACGCCCACGCCGAGGTGCCGTTCGAACGCCTCGTCGAGGTGCTCGATCCGGCCCGCTCCACCGCCCGGCATCCGCTGTTCCAGGTCGGCTTCTCGTTCCAGAACTTCGAGCGTGCCGAGCTGGCCCTGCCCGGGATCACCGTGTCGGGGCTGGACACCGAGAACGAGCTGTCGCAGTTCGATCTGCACCTCATCGTCAGCGACGAGTACGCGGTCGACGGTGCGGCCGCGGGCGTCACCGGCGTCCTCACCTACGCCCACGACGTGTTCGACACCGAGACCGCGGTGGCGATCGCCGGACGGCTGGAACGCCTGCTCACCGCTGTCGCGGCATCGCCGGGTACACCGCTGGATTCGGTCGAGGTGCTCGAACCGGTCGAGCGCACGCGCATCCTCACCGAGTGGAATGCCACCACCCACGAGATCGACGGCGCCGCCACGCTACTCACCGCGTTCCGTGCGCAGGTTCGGGCTACCCCGGACGCGACAGCGCTCGTGTTCGAGGACACGGCCCTGACCTACGCCGAATTCGACACCCGGGTCAACCGCCTGGCCCGGTACCTGATCGAGGAAGGTGTCGGCCCCGACGCCTTGGTGGGGCTCGCCATCCGGCGCTCCACCGAACTCGTCGTCGCCCTGTACGCGGTCCTCACCGCGGGCGGCGCGTATGTGCCGATCGATCCGGATCACCCGGCCGACCGGATCACCCAGATCCTCGACACCGCGCGGCCACACCTCGTCCTCACCACCGCCGCAGACGCATTCGACAAGCCGGCACCGGCTGACGGTTCGTCCGACTCGCCGTTCCGGGTGATCGGCAGTGATCGCGGATCGCCGATCCCGGGAGTCGAGGGCGGCGAGACCGCGCCAGGTGGTTCGCGGACCGCGGGGCCGACCGGGGTTGTCGTGCTCGATGACATCGACACTGCCCGTTACCCGGGTCATCCGGTCGTGGAGTCCGAACTCCGCGCCCCCCTGCGGGATTCGAACCTCGCCTACGTGCTGTTCACCTCCGGCTCGACCGGCGAACCCAAGGGCGTGGCCATGAGTCATGCCGGCATTCGCAACCAGATCGCCTGGCTGATCGAGCAGTACGCGATCGACGGTGACGATGTGTACCTGCAGAAGTCCGCGGCCGGGTTCGACTTGTCGGTCTGGGGCTTCTTCGCACCGCTCGCAGCGGGCGCGACGCTGGTGCTCGCCACCCCGGACGGGCATCGCGACCCGCTGTACCTCGCCGAACTGGTGGCAGCGCGGCAGGTCACCGTCGTCGACTTCGTGCCGTCGATGCTGGCAGTGTTCGCCGCGCACGCCGACGCCGAGCACCTGGCCGGTCTGCGGCTGGTGCTCGCGATCGGTGAAGCGCTCACTCCGGAGACTGTCGGCGCGCTGCGGGCGAAATCGGCTGCGGCGGTGCACAACCTGTACGGGCCGACCGAGGCCGCCGTGTCGGTGACGGCGTGGCCCGCCGACGGTGCGACCGGGCAGACGGTGCCCATCGGTGTGCCCGAATGGAATTCGCGCGTGTACGTGCTCGACGAACGGCTGCGCCCGGTCGCACCGGGAGTGGCCGGTGAGCTGTACCTGGCGGGTGACCAGCTCGCTCGCGGGTACCTCGGCCGCACCGCGCTCACCGCCGACAGATTCGTCGCGGACCCGTTCGCCGGGGCGGACATCCATTCCGGCGCGGCAGGCACCGTCGCGGACGCGGGTCTCGACACCGCGTATTCCGTCGGTGACGGCCGCGACCGGCATCGCCGGGGCGCGAGAATGTATCGCACCGGAGACCTGGTGAAGTGGACTCGCGACGGCGTACTGGTCTATCTGGCGCGCATCGACTTCCAGGTGAAGTTCCGTGGTCAGCGCATCGAACTCGGTGAGATCGAGGCCGCGCTCGGCGGATCGGCCGGGGTCGGTCAGGCCGCGGCGGTGGTCGCGGCGAGTGCGACCGGTGACCAGCTCGTCGGCTATGTCGTGCCGAGGCCGGGCGTCGCGCTGGATCCGGCCGCCCTGCGGTCGGGCGTGGGCGCGGTGCTGCCGTCCTACATGGTGCCGTCGGTGATCGTGGTGCTCGACGCGTTCCCGCTCAACACCTCCGGCAAGCTCGACCGCAAGGCGCTGCCCGCACCGGAATTCGTGGCCAGGCCGTTCCGGGCGCCGGTCAGCGCGGCGCAGCGGGCGGTGGCCGAGGTGTTCGGTGAGGTGCTCGGGCGCGAGCGGGTCGGGCTCGACGACGACTTCTTCGAACTCGGCGGCAACTCACTCGTCGCGACCAGGGTCGCCGCCCGCCTCGGCGCGACATTGTCGACGCGGGTGCCCGTGCGGACCCTGTTCGAAGCGACCACCGTGGCCGACCTGGCCGCCGCGCTCGCGACCACGGCCGGCAGCGGCGCGGGGATCGCGTTGACATCCGGCGAACGACCGGCCCGGATACCGCTGTCCGCGGCCCAGCAGCGCATGTGGCTGCTCAACCGCCTCGATCCCGAGTCCGCCGCGTACAACATCCCGATCGCGGTGCGGCTCACCGGTGATGTCGATGCCGGCGCGCTGGCCGCCGCGGTTACCGACGTGCTCGACCGGCACGAGGTGCTGCGCACGGCCTACCCTGCCGTCGACGGGATCGGGCACCAGGCGGTGTGGGAGTTCGTGCCGACGCCGGTGGTGGAGACCGTGGACCCCATCGCGGTACCGGCGATCGTCGCGGCCGAGATCGGGCGCGGATTCGATGTCACCGTCGCGCCGCCGGTGCGGGTGCGCGTATTGCGCTGCGCGGCGGACGAAGTCGTGCTGGTCGTGGTGATCCACCACATCAGCGCCGACGGGTTCTCCGCCGGGCCGCTGCTGCGTGACACCACCGCCGCCTACCTCGCCCGTCGCGCGGGGACCGAACCCGGGTGGGCGCCGCTGCCGGTGCAGTACGCCGACTACACGCTGTGGCAGCGTGCGGTGCTGGGCAGCGAGGACGACGCCGAGTCGGTCGCCGCACGGCAGCTGCGGTTCTGGCGCACCGAGCTGGCCGGACTGCCCGGGTTGCTCGAATTGCCCGCCGACCGGCCGCGGCCTGCTGTCGCGTCGCATCGTGGTGCGAGCGTTGACACTGTTGTGCCGCCGACGGTATGGCAGCGGGTGGCGCGGTTGGCGCGTCGCGCCGACGTGAGCGAGTTCATGGTTGCCCATGCCGCGCTGGCCGCGTTGCTCGCGCGACTCGGTGGCGCCGGCGACATCGCGATCGGCACCCCGGTGGCGGGTCGCGGTGAGCAGGCCCTCGACGATCTCGTCGGCATGTTCGTCAACACGCTGGTGCTGCGCACCGGTGTCGACCCCGCAGCGTCGTTCAGTTCGCTGCTGCGCGAGACCAGGCGGGTGGATCTGGATGCCTTCGAGAACGCGCAGGTGCCGTTCGAACGGCTGGTCGACGTGCTCGACCCGACCCGCTCGACCGCGCACAGCCCGCTGTTCCAGGTGATGCTGGCCTTCCAGAACCTGGCCGCAGGCCCGGTCGAGGTGGTCCTGCCCGGCCTCACCGTGACCGGACTGGACGCCGACGCCGCCATCGCCAAGTTCGACCTGGATCTGGTCCTCACCGGCACCGCCGACGGTGGTTGCGCGGTGAGCGTGACCTACGCCACCGACCTGTTCGACGCCGAGACGGCCGCCCGCATCGCGGACGGGTACGTGCGGATCCTCGACGCGGTCACGGCGAATCCCGAAGGTGCGGTCGGCGATATCGACCTGCTCACCGACGGCGACCGTCAGATGCTCGAGAATTGGTGTGACACCGCGCATCCGGCCGACGATGCGTGGCCGGTCGCGGCGACCGAGGATGCGAGGTCGCTGCCGGGCGACATCGCTCACGTCGGCGCGGTCGGCGTTCTGCCGACAGCGTTCGATCGCCGAGCCGCGGCGACACCGGACGCCGTCGCGCTCGTCGACGGTGACCTCGTTCTCACCTACGCCGAATTCGCGGCGCGGGTGAACCGGCTCGCCCGCCATCTGATCGACCACGGTGTCGGGCCGGATCACGCGGTGGCGGTGGGAGTTCGGCGCTCGGCCGAGTTGCTGGTCGGCGTGTACGCGGTGCTGGCGGCGGGTGGCACCTACGTGCCGATCGATCCGGATCATCCGGCGGAGCGGATCACCCGCATCCTGCGGATCGCGCAACCGGTCTGCGTGCTCACCACCAGCGGCGATGCTATGGACCTCCCACTGCACGGGCACGAGGTGATCACGCTGGACACCGTCGATCTCGCGGGCTTGCCGGTAGCGCCGATCGCCGACGCCGAACGGGTGGCGCCGTTGCTCCCGGAGCACACCGCGTACGTGATCTTCACGTCCGGGTCGACCGGTCTGCCCAAGGGCGTCGGCGTGCCGCATCGCGCGATCGTCCACCAACTCGACTGGCTGGCACAGCAGTTCGGCTTCGCTGCCGGTGACAGGGTGCTGCACAAGACGCCGATCACCTTCGACGCCTCGATCTGGGAGCTGTTGCTGCCGCTGCGGGTGGGCGCCCGCACGGTCATCGCCCGGCCCGGTGGGCACGGGGACCCGGCCTACCTGGCCGCGCTGATCACCGAACACCACATCGACACAGCGCAATTCGCCCCGACCCTGCTCGCGGCCTACGTGGCGCATGTGCGGGAGGCGGCCGCTGCGGGCAACAGTGTCGTGAGTACGACGCTACGGCGGGTGTTCGCCGGTGGCGAGGCGTTGCCCGCCGGGCTGGCACAGCAGGTGCGCGCACTGACCGGCGCGCAGGTGGTGAACCTCTACGGGCCGACCGAGACCACGGTGCAGGTGAGTGCGCACCGGGTGACCGATGACGACGTCGTCACGGTGCCGATCGGTGCGCCGGTGTGGAATACGGGGCTCTACGTGCTCGATGCCAGGATGCGTCCGGTGCCGCCGGGGGTGACCGGTGAGCTGTATGTCGGTGGCGCGCAACTCGCACACGGGTACATCGGGGCCGCCGAGCTCACCGCGGAGCGGTTCGTCCCGGACCCGTTCGGTGCGTCCGGCGCTCGGATGTATCGCACCGGCGACCTCGTTCGCCTGCGGGGAAGCGACACCCCGGCACTGGAATACCTCGGGCGTGCCGACCTGCAGGTGAAGCTCAACGGCCAGCGCATCGAACTCGGTGAAGTGGAAGCCGCGCTGCAGCGGCGGCCCGGGGTGGCGCAGGCCGCGGCGGCCGTGGTGTCCGGGGTCGGCGCAGATCGACTTGTCGCGTACGTGGTGGCGTCACGGAACAAGGAATCCGATGGCATTGCCGGTGCGCCCACTACCGTCGGAGCAGGTCCCGGTGCGGCGGTCGACGGCACTGTGACACACGCTGGTTCGGGATTCGATGCGGCCGTGCTGCGGGCGGCGCTGGCCACCGAACTACCCGGCTACCTGGTGCCCGCCGTGGTCCTCGAGCTGGACGCGTTGCCGGTCAACACCTCCGGCAAACTCGACCGCGGCGCACTGCCGCGCCCGGAGATCCGCCAGGCGACCTATCGGGCGCCGATCACCGAGACCGAGCAGCTCGTCGCAGGCGCCTTCGCCCGGGTACTCGGACTGGACCGCATCGGCATGGACGACAACTTCTTCGACCTCGGCGGCAACTCCCTCACCGCGGTCCAGCTGTCGTCTCGACTGAGCGAAGCACTGGGCAGCCCGGTGCCGGTGGCGTGGTTCTTCACCGACCCCACGCCGGCGGTCGTCGTGGAACGGCTACGCGCCGACGATGATTCGAGCGATGACGCGTTCGCGGTCCTGCTCCCGCTGCGCGCCGGCGGCACCGGCGCGCCGCTGTTCTGCATCCACCCCGTCGGCGGTGTGTCCTGGTCGTTCGCCGGACTGACCCGCCACCTCGACCCGCAGCGCCCGATCTACGGGTTGCAGTCGCCTGCCCTCACCGCCGACGAACCGCTGCCCGCCACGATCGAGGACTGGGCGCGCCGCTACATCGCCGCCATCCGCGAGGTGCAGCCGGAAGGGCCGTACCACCTGCTCGGCTGGTCGCTGGGCGGGCTGCTGGCCCACGCCGTCGCCACCGGCCTGCAAGCCGACGGCGAACAGGTGGCACAGCTGGCCATGATGGACAGCTGGCTCGGCGACGGACCGCAACAGACTGCGATGCCCACCGTCGGCGACCTGCTCGGCGGGCTCGCCGGTGACGATCTCGCGTTCGACACCGACGGTCTCGCCGCCGCGGCCGCGGGCATCGGCGGACCACTGGCGGCACTCGATCGCGACCGCATCGCCCGCATCATCGACGCCGCCACGGCCTCGATGCGGATGGTCGACGAATACCGGCCACGTCGCTTCGACGGCGACCTCGTCTACTTCGCCGCCACCGTCGACGATCCCAGCGGATCGCGTGGCGCGGCGAGTTGGGCCACCGCCGTCGACGGCACGGTCCACCGGCACGCCATCCCCGCCACGCACTGGGCGATGGCGGGTGAGGCGGCGCTGGCCCGGATCGCGGACGTCCTCGACGGGAGCGGATCCGAGACGCGCGGGCTCGCAGGAGAGGACCCGGCGACGAGGGCCGATGCGCGGGCGGGGGCGATGGGCGCATAGAATCGCGGAGCCGGCCGTCGTGCCTGCGGCCTGCACAATGAGGCATTACGCGCACGTCGCCAGGTCCCGTTCGAGAGTTTGAGGAACCATGCCAGCACAGCCGTCCGGTGGGATCGGGTGACGAGGTCCGAGCACATCGAGTCGCAGACCGAGTCCGACGAAGACACTGTTATCGAGGATCGGGTGACGAAACCGAAGTTGACCGAGTCGAATACCGAATCCGCTGACGATGTCTCCACCGGGGGAGTGCGCCGCACCGTGCTGCCCGGTGGCCTTCGTGTGGTCACCGAGCACGTGCCCGGCGTGCGCTCGGCCTCCATCGGAGTGTGGGTAGGCGTCGGTTCGCGCGACGAGGGCCCCACCGTGGCCGGCGCCGCGCACTTCCTCGAACATCTGCTGTTCAAGGCGACGCCCACACGCACCGCCCTCGACATCGCGCAATCCATGGACGCGGTCGGCGGCGAGCTCAACGCGTTCACCGCCAAGGAACAGACCTGCTACTACGCCCACGTCATCGACGAGGACCTGCCGCTCGCGGTGGACCTCGTCTCCGATGTGGTGCTCAACGGTCTGTGCCGCGCGATCGACGTCGACGTGGAGCGCCAGGTGGTCCTGGAAGAGATCGCGATGCGCGACGACGACCCCGAAGACCTGGTCGCCGACTCCTTCCTCACCGCCATGTTCGGCGACCACCCGATCGGGCGCCCGGTGATCGGCAGCGTCGAATCCATCGAGAACATGCAGGCTGCCCAGCTGCGCGGCTTCCATCAGCGCCGCTACCGGCCCGAGCGCATGGTCGTCGCGGTGGCGGGCAACGTGGAGCACGAACGCGTGGTGGAACTGGTGCACCGCGCGTTCGGGCCACACCTGGACACCACCGCCGAGCCCGCGCCGCGCCGCGAAGGGAAGTTCCGCGCGCAGGGCGCACCCGGCCTGATCAGAATCAACCGCGACAGTGAACAGACCCACCTCGCCTTCGGGGTGCGGGCGTTCGGCAGGCACGAAGGCCAACAGCGCTGGCCGCTGTCGATCCTCAACACCATCGTCGGCGGCGGCCTGAGTTCGCGCCTGTTCCAGCGCATCCGGGAAGAACGCGGCCTGGCGTACTCGGTGTACTCGAGCGTCGACACCTTCGCCGACACCGGCGCGTTCTCGGTCTCGCTCGGCTGCCAGCCCGAAAACCTCGGCCAGGTCGCGACATTGGCACGTGGCGTGCTCGACGAGGTCGCCGCCAACGGCGTCACCGATGCCGAATGCGCCAGGGCCAAGGGCTCTTTGCGCGGCGGGCTGGTCTTGGGCCTCGAGGACTCGGCCTCCCGGATGAACCGCATCGGCCGCAGCGAACTCAGCTACGGCAACCATCGCAGCGTCTCGGCGACCCTGGCTCGCATCGACGCCGTCACCACCGACGAGGTCAGCGAGATCGCCCGCACCTTGCTCGCCCGCCCCTACGGTGCGGCGGTGTCGGGCCCGTATCAGCGCACCCGCGATCTGCCCGCCTCGGTCCGAAAGCTCGTCGAGCGCTGAGCAATTCGGCACCGGGGTCATCCGGGTGCGCGCGTGAACGGCGGTGCCGATGATCGGTGGTGAGCGGTGTCGCGCCACCCCGGGTGGAAGCCCCGGTCGCCTGTGGCCATCTGTCCGAGCCGGGCTCTGGCCGGTACGCCGTCACTGCCGGGCGGCGCGGTGGCGACAGCCGCGGAACGCTGGAAACACGCAGGGCCGGTAGGGCCAGTCGGGCGATCAGCGCAAGGACTGCTCGTCGCGGTGTGTGGCATCCGCATCCACGCGGTTGGCGGCGTCGACGATCGAGGGGAGCAGGCCGGGCAGCGCGTGCTCTACGGCATCGGTGCGCAGTTCCTGGAAGGTCTGGCCGTCGATGGTGAGCCGTTCGATCAGGCCCGCTTCGCGCAGGATCTTGAAGTGGTGGGTCGCGGTGGATTTGTTGATCGCGTCGTAGAGCGCCGCGCAGCGGACGGGGGCGGCGGCATTGCTCAGGCGACGGACCATCTCCAGGCGGACGGGGTCGTGAAGGGCGCCGAGGACGGTGGGGAGCGCGGCGACGGGTATGGTCGGCGCCGGGGTGAGATCTTTAGCCTGTGTCATGAGTTACCTCACTCGGGGGTTTGATAGTCATCATACTCGGCGTAGCCTGATCATCGTTCGATGGTTATCAAACTCTGCTGATGGGGGCTGCTGTGGCAGCGACAACGATGGCGCCGGTCGAGGCCGGGCAGCGCTGGGCGTACGGGCTCGTCCTGGCCGCGAGCGCGGTGGCGCTCGGGGTTTCCGGGGCGCCCGCTCCGCTCTACGGGATCTACGAGACCGAGTGGCATCTGTCCCCGCTGACCACGACCCTGGTCTTCGCCGTCTATGCCTTCGCGGCGCTCGGCGCGGTGCTGGTCTCCGGCCGGATCTCCGATGTGGTCGGCCGCAAGCCGGTGATGATCGGCGCCTTCGCCACCATGATCCTCGGGCTGGGCGTCTTCCTGCTCGCCGATTCGGTGCCGATGTTGTTGCTGGCCAGGGCATTACACGGGGCGGCCGTCGGCGCCACCGTCGTCGCGGGCGCGGCGGCGCTGCTGGATCTGCGGCCCGAGCGTGGTGCTCGCTCCGGGCAGCTCAGCGGCGTCGCGTTCAACGTCGGCATCGCGATCGCGGTGCTCGGCACCGCGGTGCTCGCGCAGTACGCGCCGTCGCCGTTGCGCACGCCGTATGTGGTGATCACCGTCATCTGTGTGGCCGCGGGGGCCGGCATTCTCGCCCTTCGTGAACCGCACACCACCCGGGTGAAGGCACGCATCACCATCGCGAAACCGTCCGTCCCGCACGAGATCAGGTCCGACTTCTGGTTCTCGGCGATCGGCGTGATGGCCGCCTGGTCGGTGCTGGGTGTCCTGCTGTCGCTGTATCCGTCGCTGGCCGCGGCCGAAACCGGCGTGCACAATCTGGTGTTCGGTGGTGTCGTCGTCGCGAGCACCGCGCTGGCGGGCGCGTTGGCGCAGTTGCTGGCCACCCGGGTGCCGGCCCGTCGCGCCGCGATGATCGGTGACCTCGGCATGGCGGCCGCACTACTCGCCACTATTCCGGCGCTGGCCACGAAAGAGCCCGCGGTAGTGGTCCTCGCCGGTCTGGTGCTCGGCGGCACCTTCGGTCTCGGTTTCGGTGGGTCGCTGCGGCACCTGTCCGAGGTCGTTCCGCCGCATCGCCGTGGCGAGACCATGTCGGCCTTCTACCTGCTGGCCTATTCGGCGATGGCCTTGCCGACCCTGGCGGCGGGCTGGGCCGCGACGACCTGGGGACTCACGACGGTATTCCCCTGGTTCATCGTGGGCGTCTCGGTGGCGTGTGTCGGCGCCGCGCTGCTGGGTCTGCGCGGGACCCGCGCGGCCGCGAAACTCGGGTAATCGCAAACAGGCCGGTCCCAGCAGGGACCGGCCTGAACGACTACTCGGGCCAACCGCCGTACGGAACGGTGATCAGTTCCAGGAAGTGGCCGTTGGGATCGAGGAAATAGACACCGCGACCACCATCGTTGTGATTGATCTCGTTGACCCCGTGTTGCTGGGGGTCGGCCCAATGGTCCAGCTTGTAGCGCTGGATCTTGGCGTAGGCCGCGTCGAACTCGGCCTCGCTGACCAGGAACGCGTAGTGCTGTGGCTGGATCTCGGAAACGAAGGGCGGGACCTCGGCGAAATCGAAGGCCGCACCGTGATCGAGGGCGATCGGAATGAACGGCCCCCACTCTTTTCCTACGTCCAACCCGAGGATGTCCGCCCAGAACTCGGCGGTCTCCCGATTATCGCGGCATCCGACAATGGTGTGATTGAACTGCACTGACAGGGGATTTCTCCTTGTTCGTGATGGCGCCGACCCTGGGCACGGTACGAGGCGGCCGACAGGAGCACCATCACCGAGATCGAGGTTAGCGACAGATCCCGGAACCTGTAAAGGGCACTCGCGGTAGCGTCGCGACCATGAAGATTCGTGGAGCCGTTCTGGAACGGATCGCCGACCCGGCGCCGTTCGCCGATTCGCAGCCCATCACCGTGTGTGACCTGGAATTGGCCGAACCGGGGCAGGGCGAACTGCTGGTGCGCATCGAAGCGGCCGGCCTGTGCCATTCGGATCTGTCTGTGGTGGACGGCAATCGGGTGCGCCCGGTGCCCATGCTGCTCGGCCACGAAGCCGCGGGCATCGTCGAATCGGTGGGCGCCGGTGTCACCGATGTGGCCCCTGGACAGCGGGTCGTGATGACGTTCCTGCCGCGCTGCGGCGACTGCGCGGGCTGTGCGAGCAACGGACGCACGCCGTGCGGGCCGGGCAGTGTGGCCAACAACGCGGGCGAACTGCTCGGCGGCGGCCGACGGCTCACCCGCGACGGCGAGGTGGTGCAGCACCATCTCGGCGTCTCCGGCTTCGCCACGCACGCGGTGGTGGACCGGCGCTCGGTCGTCCCGGTCGACCACGACGTGCCGCCCGAGGTGGCGGCGGTGCTCGGCTGCGCGGTGCTCACCGGCGGCGGCGCACTGCTCAACGCCGCGAAACCCGGTGCGGGCGACCGGATCATGGTGGTCGGGCTCGGTGGTGTCGGAATGGCGGCGGTGCTCGTCGCGGTGTCGCTCGGGCTCGGTGAGGTGATCGCCGTCGACACGGTTCCCGAAAAGCTGGCGCTCGCCCGCGAATTCGGTGCGACCGCGGCCTGCACGCCGGGCGAGGTCGCCGAGCAGGGCGTGCAGGCCGACGTGGTGATCGAAGCGGCGGGCAACGTGCGCGCGTTCGAAACCGCCGTCACCGCAACAGCACCCGGTGGCGTCACCGTGACGGTCGGCCTGCCCGCCCCGACCGCCACGGCCACCATCTCGCCACTGGCGCTGGTGGCGCAGGGCCGCACCATCATCGGCAGCTACCTCGGCTCCGCTGTTCCCGACCGTGACATCCCCGAATACGTGCGGCGGTGGCGCGAGGGCAAGCTGCCGCTGGAACGGCTCGTCTCGGCCCGCATCGGACTCGACCAGGTGAACCAGGCGATGGACGATCTCGCGGCGGGCGCGGCGCTACGACAGGTGATCGTCTTCGACTGACGGCTCGGCCGGCCCGATGGTGTGAGGTCGGCGCCGCGGCCCCACGGGCTGCTCGATAGGCTTCGACGAGCAAGCTGAGTCGAGGACGAGGAGATGCGGTGACCATTCGGGTCGGAGTGCTCGGAGCACGCGGCAAGGTCGGGCAGGCGATCTGCGCGGCGGTGGAGGCGGCGCCCGATCTGGAGCTGGTGGCGCAGGTCGACAAGGGTGACGCGCTCGAGACGTTCACCGAGGCGGGCACCCAGGTGGTCGTCGATTTCACCCACCCCGATGTGGTGATGGGCAACCTGAAGTTCCTGATCGAGAACGGCATCCACGCCGTCGTCGGCACCACCGGCTTCGACGAGGCCCGCCTCGCCGAGGTACGCGGGCAGCTGGCGCAGCGGCCCGAGGTGGGCGTGCTGATCGCGCCGAACTTCGCCATCGGCGCCGTGCTGTCGATGCGATTCGCCGAGCAGGCGGCGCGGTTCTTCGACTCGGTCGAGGTCATCGAGTTGCACCACCCGAACAAGGCCGACGCCCCCTCGGGCACCGCCTACCGCACCGCCGCGGTGATCGCCGCGGCCCGCGCCGAAGCCGGGGTCGGGATCAGCCCCGACGCCACCACCACCGAACTCGAGGGTGCCCGCGGCGCCGATGTCGACGGTGTGCGAGTGCATTCGGTGCGGCTGGCCGGGCTCGTGGCCCACCAGGAGGTGCTGTTCGGCACCCAGGGCGAGACCCTGACCATTCGCCACGACTCCATCGACCGGTCCTCGTTCGCCCCGGGCGTGCTGCTCGGGGTGCGCGAGATCGCCGGACGGCCGGGTCTGACCGTCGGGCTCGACCCGTTCCTGGATCTGTGAGCGACTCCGACGCGCAGCGACCCGATCGGCAGGTCCTGAAAACCGTTGCGGTCGTGGTGTTCCTGGTCGTCGCGCTGCTGTTCTACTTCGTCCGGCTCGGCGGGCTCGCCATCGCCTACATCGCCGACGGCGGGTTCGCGGGTATCGCGATCGGCATCGGCATGCTGCTGCTGCCCGTCGTCGGTCTCTGGATCCTGTGGGCGACCTTGAGCGCGGCGTTCGCGCATCAACGGCTGGCCCGGCGTATCCACGAGGAAGGACTGGAGGTCGACACCTCGCAACTGCCGCGCCGACCCTCCGGCCGGATCGAACGCGACGCGGCCGACGCCCTGTTCACACAGATCAAGACCGAATGGGAAGCCGACCCGGACAACTGGCGGTCCTCCTACCGGCTGGCCCGCGCCTACGACTACGCCGGCGACCGGGGCCGCGCCCGCGACACCATGCGCCGCGCGGTGGCACTGGAAAAACTGGAACGCGACCCAGGAGAGTAGCGAGCCCATGGCCCGGTTGCTGATCATCCATCACACCCCGTCGCCGCACACCCAGGCGATGTTCGAAGCGGTCCTCGCCGGGGCGAGCGACCCCGAGATCGAGGGGGTCGAGGTGGTGCGCCGGGCCGCGCTGGCCGTGACCGCCGTCGATGTGCTCGACGCCGACGGCTACCTGCTCGGCACCCCGGCCAATCTCGGCTACATGAGCGGCGCGCTCAAACACGCCTTCGACACCATCTACTACCCCTGCCTCGACTCGACCGGTGGGCGCCCCTACGGCCTCTACCTGCACGGCAACGAAGGCACCGAAGGTGCTGAGAGCAGCGTGGAGCGGATCACCACCGGGCTGGGCTGGCAGCGCGCCGCCGAGGCGGTCGTGGTCTCGGGACCGCCGAGCAAGGCCGATCTGGAGAAATGCTGGGAACTCGGCGCGACCATCGCCGCTGGTCTGATGGAATAGCTGATCGGGACAGCGGGTCCGCCCCGAATTTTGGTGGGCTGACACGCGGGCTCGGGATGCGGTAGAACTCGACCGACGTGTTGCGGGCTGGCCGCGGTGGGTGTTCGAGGATGGGGAGTGGTCGGGTGAGCGAGTTGGCGCAGACGCGCACGGTGCGGCGGGTCGGTCTGGTGGAGGACCACGAGTCCGTGGCGATCGGACTGGCGGCCATGCTCGGCCCCGAACCCGACCTGGAACTGGTGGCGGTGGCGGAGTCCGTCGCCGGGCTGCTCGCCGAGACCACCGATCTCGACCTCGTCGTCCTCGATCTGCGCCTGCCCGACGGCTCGACGCCCGAGGACAATGTCACCGCGCTGCGCGAACGCGACATCGAGGTGCTGGTGTTCACCGGCGCCGACAACGCCTTCCTGGTCCGCTCCGCCGCCAAAGCGGGCGTGCTCGGGGTGCTGCGCAAGTCCGAGAGCGTGGCGACCGTGGTCGAGGCGGTGCGCCGGGCCGCGTCGGGGGAGCAGGTGGTGACCACCGACTGGGCCGCCGCCATCGACGGTGATCCGAAGCTCTCCGACGTCGGGCTCAGCCCGCGTCAGGAGGAAGTGCTGATGCTGTACGCCTCGGGGGAGAAGGCCTCGCGGGTGGCCCGGCTGACCGGTCTGTCGGAACAGACCGTCAACGACTACCTGGGCCGTATCCGGCAGAAGTACGCCGACGCGGGCCGACCCGCGCCCACCAAGACCGATCTGTACAAACGGGCCGTCGAGGACGGATGGCTGCCCGTGCCGGAAAGGCAGCAGCGCACGTGACCGATCTCGCGGTCGCGACGGCGCCCGCACCGGTCGGCGACGTCGACTTCTCGCGCGCGGCGACCGAACAGATCCTGCGCAGGCTCGGGCTGGTGATCGGGACCGGCGCCACGATCGTGATGGTGCTGGAACTGCCCGCGGTGCTGGTGCAGCCGATCAATCATTCGGTGTGGCCGGAACTGCATCTGGTGTCGGCGTATCTGATGTTCGGTGTGCTGGCGATCGTGTCGGCGCGCGGCACCGCCGCGGCGATCCGGCGCACCGCGGCCGCGGCCGCCGTGTGTTACCTCGCGGCCACCGTGGCGACGCCGCTGGTGTATCCGGTGGTGCACGTCGGTTCGTTCGCCTCGTGGCCTTATCGAGGGCTCGCTGTCGGCGTGCTGGCCGCGGGTCTGGCGTGGCCGCGACGTGGTGCGGCCGCGTTCGCAGCCCTGCTCGCGGTGACGACCAGTGTGTCGAATGCCCTTGTGGTGCCCGACAGTTCGATGGGGGCGTTGTTCGGCGACATCACCAGGGCGCTCGGCGTAGCCGCGCTGTTCCTGTGGTGCGTGGTGTACGCGCGTGCCGCCGCCGAACGGGTCGACCGGGAAGCGGTCCGGCAGCGCAGCCGGGCGGCGGCGGTCGCGGCGACCTCGGCCAGAGAACGTGAGGGCGCGCGTTTCGCGGCGCTCATCCACGACGCGGTGCTGTCGACGCTGCTGGAGGCCTCGCGGGCGCAGCAGTCCTCGCCGGTGCTGCGCAACCAGGCCGCGCGCACCCTCGAACAGCTCGAGCTGTCGCGGACCGCGCCCGAGATCGACCACCTCGACGCCGCCGCGGCGATCGAATTCCTGCGCGAGGCGGTGCGCGAGGTGGAATCCGAGATCCCGGTGCAGGTGTCCTCGCGGCGCGCGGCCGATCTGTGCCTGCCGATCGAGGCCGCCCAGGTGCTCGGGGCCGCGCTCTCGGAGGCGGTGCGCAACAGCGTGCGTCATGCCGACGTCCCCGGTCGGACAGTGCGGCGCGGTGTGTCGGTCACCATCGCGACCGGCGGCATCCGGGTGGTGCTGTCCGATGACGGCGCCGGGTTCGACCCGGCGCGGGTGTCGGCCGATCGGATGGGGATCGCGGGCAGCATCCTGGGCCGGATGCGCGCGCTCGCCGGTGGCGCGGCGTTCGTGGAATCGGCGCCGGGCGCGGGAACCGTGGTGACACTGGTGTGGGGTAGCTGATGGTCGATCGGGATCTGCCGTTCGCGATGCGCGATCTGTTCGGCCTCAGCGACGGCACGGCGTGGCTGTTCGTGGTGATCTTCGAAGCCACCATCGTGATGTACCTGCGGGTGAATTTCGATATCGCCCCGCCGGCGGCCGCGGCCGCCGCGCTGGTGCTGATGGCCGTGGCCGCGCTGGTGGTGCTGGTGTTCCCGGTGGACCCGCTGCCGTGGCCCGCCACGATCTACGTGGCCTGTGCCGGACCTGCGGCGATGGCGCTCACCGTGCCGTGGCTCGAGAGCTCGTCGGGGTTCGCCCACCAGCTGTGGACCGCCTATCCGACGTCGTATCTGCTGGCGATGCTGGTGCTGCGCGGGCGGATCGTGTCGGCCTGGCTCGGCGTGGCGGCCGCCGCGACGGTGCTGGTGACGATGGGGGTGTTCACCAGTTGGCACCCCGAAACCGTGGTGCGCGCGCTGACGCCGGTCGCCACCGTCGGCGCGGTGACGGTGTTCATGTCGATCGTGCGGCCCACCCAGCGTTCGCTGCGGGAACTGCGCAGCGAGGCCAATCGACGCGCGGCGACCGAGGCCGCGCTGGCCGCGGCCACTGCCGAGCGTGATCGTCAGTTGGGAGCACTCGACCGGGTGGCCGGGCCCCTGCTCGCCCGCATCGCCGCCGGGCTCGAGCTCACCGACACCGAACGCGAACAGTGCAGGCTGCTCGAAGCCGAACTGCGCGACGGTCTCCGGGCGCCGCAGCTGGTCACCGATCGGCTCAGCGCCGCCGCTCGGGGGGCGCGATCGCGCGGCGTCGAGGTCACCCTGCTCGACGACGGCGGCTTTCTCGGGGTCCCGGAATGGGTGCGCCACCACGTGATCGAGGCCGCGGTCGACGAACTCGACATGGCGGGAGCGGGCTCGGTGACCGTGCGCGTGCTGCCGGTCGGCAGACGCTGGGTGGCGACCGTGCTGGCCGCCGCGCCGGGCGGGGATCGGCGGACCGAGATCGACACCGCGGGTGAGGTCCGGGTCTCCACCTGAGCGCCGAAAACCTGTCGGACCCCTGTGTCAGGCTGAGCGAATGCAGCGGATGAATGCGGCGCAGGCCCGTCGAACGGCGCTGGCCGCGCAGGGCTTCGGCAAGCGAAGGCCGGCCAACCCGAAGCGTCGGGCCGTGCTCGATGTGGTCGCCAGAACCCGTCTGCTGCAAATAGATTCGGTCTCGGCTGTGGTCCGCGCGCACTACGCGCCGGTGTTCAGCCGGATCGGCCCCTACGATCGCGGCCTGCTCGACGGCGCCGCCTGGAGCGACAGTGCGAAGGCGCGACGGGGGCTGGTGGAGTACTGGGCGCACGAGGCGGCGCTGATCCCGGTCGCCGACTGGCCGCTGATGCGCTGGCGGATGCGGGAGTACCGGCACGGGCGCTGGTCGGGGATGCGCGCGATCGTCGAACGAAATCCCACGCTGGGCAAGGACATTCTCGATGTCGTGACCGAGGTGGGCGCGGCGAGCGCCGGGGAGATCGAACGTCATCTGGAACTGGACAAGCCCCGGCCGAAGGGGACCTGGTGGAACCTGAGCGACACGAAGATGATCTGCGAGCAGCTCTTCGCCGCCGGTGAGCTGTCCACCGCCCGCCGGGTCGGGTTCACCCGGCATTACGACCTCACCGAACGGGTCGTCCCGGCCGATGTACGCGACCGGGAGATCGCCGAGGACGATGCCGTGCGCGAGCTGATCCGCCGGTCCAGCCGGGCCCTCGGGATCGGCACCGAGGCCGACCTGCGCGACTACTACCGCCTGGCCCGGCGCCAGAGCGCCCCGGCGATCGCCGACCTGGTCGACGCGGGCGAACTACTCCCTGTCGACGTCGACGGCTGGGACGCACCCGCCTACCTGCACCCGGAGGCCGCCACCCCGCGCCGGATCACCGGGACCGCGCTGTTGTGCCCGTTCGATCCGCTGATCTTCTTCCGCCCACGTACCCAGCGGATCTTCGACTTCCACTACCGCATCGAGATCTACACCCCCGAACCCAAACGGGTGCACGGCTATTACGTCTTCCCGCTGCTCGTCGACGGCAAGCTCGTCGGCCGGGTGGATCTGCGCGCCGAACGCGCCACCGGCCGACTGCTCGCGCCCGGCGCGTTCGCCGAACCCGGCTACGCGACCGCCGAGACCGCCCAGGCTTTGCGTGGGGCACTGCGGGAAATGGCCGACTGGCTCGAACTCGACGAAGTCGTTATCGGCGAACGCGGCGACCTGGCCCCACTGCTGTGATCTCGGACGCCCTCTACCAGCCCTTGCCGCCGTAACCGCGCATCTGATCCTTCAACGCGCCACTGACGGCGCCGGAGAGCCAGGAGTTGAGCGACTGCCCGTTCTGCTGGGCCGCTTCCTCCGCGCGGGACTTGAGCTGTTCGACCAATCGCAGGGTCACCCGGCTGATGTCGCCGGTCATTTCCTCGAAAGTCTGGGGTTCTTCCGCGCCCGGCGGCGTGTTCTTGCGCACGTCGGCCTTCGCCTGCGTGCCTTCCAGGCGGACGTGCACGGTGCGGTCACCGAGTTCGGTACTGATCTCGGCGGCCAGTTCCGACAGCGCCGACAGCAGCACCAGGCGGCTCGAACTCTCCACCGCGGCGGCGAGGGCGGCGGCGGTGGCCTGCGTTTTCTCGTCGCCGAGCGCGGCGGCGGCGATCAGTTCCTCGCGCAACCGCGCGGTATGAGCATTCAGATCCATGACATCATTGTGACGTCACATATGACATCACGCAAGGTGAAAAACACCCACCGGCAGCCGCTTCGGGCGCTAGGGTGTCGAGGCGCATCCGGCGACCGGGTAGCCTTTCTGACCATGACGAACGGTGAATCGACGCCAACGGAGCTGCGCGCGTCCGGCACGGTAGGTGTCGCGATGGTGACCCCCTTCAGCGCTGCGGGCAAGCTCGACGTCGATGCCGGTGTCGCACTGGCGGCACACCTGGTCGACCGTGGGGTCGACCTGCTGATCATCTCGGGTACCACCGGCGAATCGCCGACCACGACCGAAACCGAGAAGCATGATCTGCTGCGGGCGGTCGTCGACGGCGTCGGCGACCGGGCCACCGTGGTCGCGGGCGCGGGTACCTACGACACCGCGCACTCGATCGAACTGGCGCGTGCCGCGGAGAACGCGGGCGCACACGGTCTGCTCGTGGTGACCCCGTATTACTCGCGGCCCACACAGGAGGGCCTGATCGCGCATTTCACCGCGGTCGCCGACGCCACCGCGCTGCCGATCACGCTCTACGACATTCCACCGAGGTCGGTGGTGCCTATCGCCATCGACACGATCCGGCGCCTTGCCGAGCATCCCAACATCGTCGCGGTGAAGGATGCCAAGGGCGATCTCGTCTCCGGAGCCGATCTCATCGCGACCACCGATCTGGATTTCTACTCCGGTGACGACGGACTGAATCTCCCCTGGCTCTCGGTCGGTGCGGTCGGATTCATCAGCGTCATCGGACACCTCGTGCCGGAGCGACTGCGCGAGATCCACCACGCCTACACCATCGGTGACGTGGCCAGGGCGCGAGAGATCAACGCGACACTACTGCCGCTGTACGCGGCCATGACCCGCCTGGGAGGTGTGGCGATGTGTAAGGGAGGACTCCGATTGCTCGGCATCGACGTAGGTGAGCCCCGGTTGCCCCAGCTGATGCCGACGCAGGCCCAGCTCGAGGAGCTGGCGCTGGACCTGCAGGCCGCGGGGGTGTCGGCATGACCGAACCCGTAGCCCGTAAGCCCCGCCGCCGTTCGGCATCGCGTGCCGCCGGTGCGCCGGAGCCGACGCCGGTGGAGACCGCGCAGGCCGCGGTGAAGAAGGTGGTCGCGCCCGAGGAAGCCGCCGCGGCGAAGGAACCGGCGATCGCCGAACCGATCGCCGAGGTCACCGCGGAAGCGAACCTGGCCGGTAGCGCCGAAGTGGGCACCGACCTGCTCAGCGTCGCCGAAGAGCAAGTGACCGCGAAGAAGACCGCGCCGCGGCGCGCGAGGACCAAGCCGGCTACCGAAGCCAAGGGCAAGCAGGCCGAGGCCAAGAGCAAGCCCGCCGCCGAGCAGTCCCGCGGTGGTGGCCGTGGCAGGCAGGGCGGTGGACGCGGTCGAGGTTCCGCGCCGGTCGCCGAGCCGCGCGAGAAGGCGGCCCACGACAAGCTGGGCCCGCCGCCGAAGCTGGTGAAGAACGGCTTGCGCCTGTTCGCCCTGGGCGGCATCGGCGAAATCGGCCGCAACATGACCGTGTTCGAATACGGCGGCAAGCTGCTGATCGTCGACTGCGGTGTGCTGTTCCCCGAGGACCAGCAGCCCGGTGTCGACCTGATCCTGCCGGACTTCGGGCCCATCGAAAACCGGATGGCCGACGTCGAGGCCATCGTGCTCACCCACGGCCACGAGGACCACATCGGTGCCGTGCCGTTCCTGCTGCGCCTGCGCCAGGACATCCCGGTGATCGGCGCCAAGTTCACCCTCGCGCTGGTCGCGGCCAAGGCGCGCGAGCACCGGTTGCAGCCCAAGCTGCGCGAGGTCGCCGAGGGCGAGACCACGGTGCACGGCCCGTTCGAGCTCGAGTACTTCGCGGTCAACCACTCGATTCCCGACGCGCTGGCCGTGGCCATCCGCACCGGTGCCGGCGTGGTCCTGCACACCGGCGACATCAAGCTCGACCAGCTGCCCCTCGATGGCCGCCTTACCGACCTGGCCGGTTTCTCCCGCCTCGGCGACGAAGGTGTCGACCTGTTCCTGGTCGACTCCACCAACGCCGAGGTTCCCGGTTTCGTCACCCCCGAGCGCGAGATCGGTGGCGTGCTCGACAACGTCATCGGCAAGGCCACCAACCGCGTCATCGTGGCGTCGTTCGCCAGCCACGTGCACCGCATCCAGCAGGTCGTCGACGTCGCGCAGAAGTACAACCGCAAGGTCTGCTTCGTCGGTCGCTCGATGGTCCGCAACATGGAGATCGCGCAGGACCTCGGCTACCTCACCGTGCCCGACAACGTGGTGGTCACCCTCGATCAGGCCGCGAACCTGCCCGGCAACCGCCTGGTGCTGATCTCCACCGGCTCCCAGGGCGAGCCGCTCTCGGCGCTGTCACGGATGGCGCGCGGCGAGCACCGCCAGATCAACATCCGCGCCGACGACCTGGTCGTGCTGGCGTCCTCGCTGATCCCCGGCAACGAGAACTCGGTGTTCGCCGTGGTCAACGGCCTGGCCAGGCTCGGCGCGACCGTGATCACCCAGCAGAACGCGAAGGTGCACGTCTCCGGGCACGCTTCCGCCGGTGAGCTGCTGTACCTGTACAACGCGGTGCGCCCGACCAACGCCATGCCCGTGCACGGCGAATGGCGGCACCTGCGCGCCAACGCCGCACTGGCGGTGGCGACCGGTGTGCCCGAGGAGCGGGTCATGCTGGCCGAGGACGGCGTGGTGGTCGACCTGGTCGACGGCATCGCCTCCATCGTCGGCCGTGTGCCGGTCGGACACGTCTACGTCGACGGCCTCTCGGTCGGCGACGTCGGCGAGTCGACCCTGTCGGACCGCCTGGTCCTGGGCGAGGGTGGGTTCATCTCGATCACCATCGTCATCGACTCGACCACCGGCAAGGCGGTGAGCACGCCCGAGCTCAACGGGCGCGGCTTCTCCGACGACCGGACCGCGCTCGACGGCGCGAACGAACTGGTCGAGGCGGAGCTGCTGCGCCTGGCCGGTGAGGGCATCACCGACACCCACCGCATCGCCCAGGGCGTGCGCCGGGTGGTCGGCCGCTGGGTCGCCGACGTCTACCGTCGCCGCCCGATGATCGTGCCGACGGTCGTCGCCGTCTGATCGCCTGATCGAGAGATCAACAGATCAACAGATCAACTGAAAACCGCTGGGCGACTATGTCGCCCAGCGGTTTTCTTGATATTCGGACCCGATATTTCGGACCGATATTCGGACCGTGACTCAGGCCTGGCAGGCCGCGGAGTCGAGCTGCGCCGACTTCACGATGTTGCACGCGAACACGTGCGACACCTTCCAGGAATCGTCCTCGGCGACGAAGTCGACGAAGGCGTCCTTGACCGGGGCGCCGTCGATGGTGACATCGGCGTTCGCCTTGAGCTTGCCGTCGGCGGGGTCACCGACGGTGGTGATGGCGACTTTGACGTTGTTCTGCTTCGCCGCCTCGACGAACTTGTCGACGAGCATCGGATCCTGGTCGGCGTCCTCGATGTAGGTCTTCTTCTCCTCGCCGGTGAGCTGGCCCGCGAGGGCCTTGTTCAACCGGGCGTTCAGCTCGGCGGCGGTCGGCTTGGGCAGGTTGGGCACCGTGGTGGCCGCGGGCTCACCGCCCTCTTCCTTGCCCGACTTGGCGTCGCCCGTTTCGAAGGCGCCGCCCTTGCTGGTGGTGGTTCCCGCGCTCGTGCTGGTCGAGTCGGTGCCGGAACTGCACGCGCTGAGGCCGAGCGCCGCGACGATCGCGACGAGAACGGCAGCGTATTTCACTGGACGGTTGTTCACTACAACTCCCATGATCATGGTCGAAACGGTCGGGCTAGAGCTGGTAGCCGCTGGTGCAGTTCCAGTGCTTGATGTAGGCGTTGCCCGGATTGTTGTTCAGCGCTTCGCGTTTCGCGCCGCCGATCGTCGACGCGGAGCCGTAGCTCCACCACCCGCGTGAGATCGCGATGGCTCCACACCCGTTGCGGTAGGACACCTTCACGTCGCACCCGCCACCACCGCCGCCACGCAGGCAGGCCGACATGGCACCGGCCTCGGCATCGGCGTAGCTGCCGTAGTCCGTGGCGTATCCGTAAACCCCCGGTTTGACCGACACCGCGATGGCGCCGTAGTTGCCCGACTGCGCCTGGGCCGGTGCGATGTGCCCCGCGAACACTGCGGCTGCGGTGGCACCCAGCACGGCCACGCTGGTGAGCATTCTCTTCACTTGTAGCGTCCCCTTCATCTGCACGGGTCGACGACCCGATAGAGCGCAGTCAACGTACCGAGGGTTACGGCGCCCGCGCTAGACGCGCGAGCCCGCTCACGCCCGAATCAGTGGCGATCGACAAGGATTCCGTAAGTTCGGGCCCGCGAAACGCGGTTCCCGGCGAGATTTCCCCGCGCTGACCGGGGCGCTGCGACCTGCGCATCCACCCTGGATCACCGCGGCGAGCACGGTGGGACCAGTGTTGCGGATGGTCTCGGAGGTGTTCGAGCGGCTAGCCTGATGGTCATGGCAGGTAAGTCCCGCAGCACCACGACCTCTCGTGCGCGGGCGGGATCGACCAGGGGGCAGACGCCGGCGGCGCGGTCTCGTTCGGCGACCCCGCGAGCGACGGCGGCTCCGCGTGGGCGCACCACGCCCGTACGCAGGCCGGTCAAACGCGTCTCCAACACCGCACCGCTGGCGGTGATCAGCCGCGGGATCGGGAGCGGTTGGACCATGCTGGCGCGCGGCGTCGGCGCCACCACCCGCACGTTGAGCCGGGCAGGCGACCTGGACCACGGGCACCGGCGCGACGGCATCGGCCTGGCGCTCATCGCGTTGAGTGCGATCATCGCCGCCGCGATGTGGCTGTCGGCGGGTGGACCGGTCGGCCGTTTCCTCGAGGACATCGTCCGGGCGATCGCCGGTTCCGCGGCCGCGCTGGCGCCGATTCTGCTGGTCGCGCTCGCGGTGGTGCTGATGCGCACCGAACCACATCCGGAGATCCGGCCACGGCTGGTCCTCGGTGGGCTACTCGTCGTGCTTCCCGCCCTGGGGGTCTGGCACCTGGCAGCTGGTTCCCCCACCGGCGCGGACGGCCGCGCCACCGCGGCCGGCGCGCTCGGCTATGCGATCGGCGGACCGCTCGGCCAGGGACTCACACCATGGCTCGCGCTGCCGATCCTGTTGCTGGCCATGATGTTCGGCGTCTTGCTGCTCACCGGTACCACGGTGCGCGAGGTGCCTGCCAAGCTGAGCGAATACTTCGGCCTCGGCGAATACGCCGACGACGGCGACCCCTACGACCCGGCCAACTACGATGCCGACGGATTCCCGGTGCACCGCAACCGAACCCGTCGCCGTGGCCGCAACCCCGACGACAACTACCCGCCCGACGAGTTCGGCGGCTCCGACGCGGTCACCGAATCACTGGGCGAACCGCCGCTGCGCGATGCCAAGCCGATCGAGGAACCGCCCGCGCCCGCACCGAAACCGGCGCGCAAGCGGCCGGTGGTCAAGCCGGTCGACCAGACCCCGCCGCCGCCACCGGAACCGGAGTTCGTCACCGATCGGGTCGTCGACGGCGACTACACGCTGCCCCCGCTGACACTGCTGCTCGACGGCGACCCGCCCAAGAAGCGTTCCGCGGCCAACGAATCGATGATCGAGGCGATCACCGAAGTCCTGGTGCAGTTCAAGATCGACGCCGCCGTCACCGGGTTCGTGCGTGGCCCCACTGTCACTCGCTACGAGGTGGAGCTCGGTCCCGGCGTCAAGGTCGAGAAGATCACCGCGCTGGCCCGCAACCTCGCCTACGCCGTCGCCACCGAGAACGTGCGCCTGCTCGCGCCCATCCCCGGTAAGTCGGCCGTGGGCATCGAAGTGCCCAATGCCGACCGCGAATTGGTGCGCCTGGCCGACGTCCTGAAGTCGCCGCACACCCGCAACGACCACCATCCGCTGGTGATCGGTCTCGGCAAGAACATCGAGGGCGAGTTCGTCTCGGCGAACCTGGCCAAGATGCCGCACCTGCTGGTGGCCGGTTCCACCGGTTCGGGTAAGTCGAGTTTCGTGAACTCGATGCTGATCTCGCTGCTGCACCGGGCCACCCCCGAGGAGGTCAGGATGATCCTGATCGACCCGAAGATGGTGGAGCTCACGCCGTACGAGGGCATTCCACACCTGATCACGCCCATCATCACCCAGCCGAAGAAGGCCGCCGCCGCGCTGGCCTGGCTGGTCGAGGAGATGGAGCAGCGCTACCAGGACATGCAGGCCAACAAGGTGCGCCACATCGACGACTTCAACAAGAACGTGCGCTCGGGCAAGATCACCGCGCCGCTGGGCAGCGAACGCGTCTACCGGCCCTACCCGTACATCCTGGCCATCGTCGACGAGCTGGCCGACCTGATGATGACCGCACCGCGCGATGTCGAGGACGCGATCGTGCGGATCACCCAGAAGGCGCGTGCCGCCGGTATCCACCTGGTGCTGGCCACCCAGCGGCCCTCGGTGGACGTGGTGACCGGTCTGATCAAGACCAATGTGCCCTCGCGGCTGGCGTTCGCCACCTCCTCGCTCACCGACTCGCGCGTCATCCTGGACCAGCCGGGCGCGGAGAAATTGATCGGCATGGGCGACGGTCTGTTCCTGCCGATGGGTCAGGGCAAGCCGACCCGGTTGCAGGGCGCGTTCATCTCCGACGAGGAGATCCAGGCCGTCGTCGAGTTCAGCAAGACCCAGGCCGAACCCGAATATCAGGAGGGTGTCACCGCGGCCAAGGCCGGCGAGGTCAAGGACGTCGACCCCGATATCGGCGACGACATGGACGTGCTGCTGCAAGCGGTGGAGCTGGTGGTCACCTCACAGTTCGGTTCGACCTCGATGCTGCAGCGCAAGCTGCGCGTCGGCTTCGCCAAGGCGGGCCGGTTGATGGACCTGATGGAGACGCGTGGCGTGGTCGGGCCCAGTGAGGGTTCCAAGGCGCGTGACGTGCTCATCAAGCCCGACGAGTTGGACGGGTTGCTGTGGTCGATCCGTGGCGGCGATCCCGGTGCGTCCGAGGACGAGTGACGCCGTTCCCGGTTTGCTCTGACCGTGCCGGAAGCAGGCGGCGACGAACGAGGAGGGACCTGGCACGGCTCATGGTCGGGACTGGCCCGGGGTAGGGCGAAAATCGCCTGTCAGGCGATGAAGCGGGCGCGCGCGAGGCGGGTACCCGACTTCACGGCACCGGGGCTGGGCCGGTGCATCGCGGTGGGGCGCTGGTTCTGCGCGGTGGATTCGTACACGGCTCGCTCCTCTCGGGGCTGTGGTCGGGGTATGTGGTGACGGTAGCAGCGCTCGCGAACCGGGCGAAAGCGCTTTTCCGTGTGCGCGGCGGGTGCGTCGGCCGCCGATGTGTGTGAAATCATGACGGGCAATCGTTCCGCAAAGCCGACTGAAACGGACAATTCGGGCATGATGGGCGACATGAACTTCATCGATCGGACCACCACATGCAGGTGACCACGCTCGAGTGGGTGATCACCGGACTGGTGATCCTCGGCCTGTTCGTCTTCGACTTCTTCGCCCACGTGCGCACCCCGCACGAGCCCACCTTCAAGGAATCGGGCATCTGGTCGGCTGTCTACATCAGCTTGGCGCTGCTGTTCGGCCTGTTCGTCGCCTGGAAATGGGGCGGCACGTTCTCGGGGGAGTACTACGCGGGCTTCGTCACCGAGAAAGCGCTCTCGGTCGACAACCTGTTCATCTTCCTCATCATCATGAGCACCTTCGCCGTGCCGCGGATCTACCAGCAGAAGGTGCTGCTGATCGGCATCGTGCTGGCGCTGGCGATGCGCGGTGTGTTCATCGCGGTCGGCGCGGCCGCGATCAGCGCGTACAGCTGGGTGTTCTACCTGTTCGGCGCGTTCCTGATCTACACCGCGATCAACCTGCTGCGCGAGAGCGGGCACGAGGTCGAACACGAGAAGAAGCGCGACAGCTACATCGTCTCGCTGGCCAAACGGGTCCTGCCCACCACCGACGAGTACGACGGCGACAAGCTCGTCACCCGGATCAACGGCAAACGCGTGGTGACGCCGCTGCTGCTCGCGCTGCTGGCGATCGGTTTCGCCGACCTGCTGTTCGCGCTGGACTCGATTCCGGCGATCTACGGTCTCACCGAGGAGCCGTACCTGGTGTTCACCGCCAACGCCTTCGCGTTGATGGGCTTGCGCCAGCTGTACTTCCTCATCGGCGGCCTGCTCGACCGCCTGGTGTATCTGTCCTACGGCCTGGCCGCGATCCTGGCGTTCATCGGTGTGAAGCTGGTGCTGCACGCGCTGCACGAGAACACGCTGTCGTTCATCAACGGCGGTGAGCACGTGAGCGTCCCGGAGATCTCCACGGCGTTCTCGCTGAGCGTGATCATCGGCATTCTGGTCATCGCGACGGTGGCGAGCCTGCTGCGCACCCGTAACACCAACAAAGCCTGACACCACCGCGGACGACGCTGCCCGGAACCCCGAGGGTTCCGGGCAGCTCTGTCTCCGGGGCTGCGCTACTCGGCGAAGGCGCCCATCACCGGCAACCACTCGACCACGCGGACGGCGTCGATCAGGTCCAGCTTCGCGAATGGGTCGTTGCCCAGCAGTTCGGTCAGCGAGGGCGCGTCCTCGGCGCGGAACAGCAGCAGCGCGCCCGAACCGTCGGGGTAGGGCCCGCTACTGAGCACCGTGCCCGCGTCGACGAGCGCGTTCAGCCAGCCGCGATGCTCGGGTCGGTTGGTCGCGCGGTCGGCCGCCGTCGCATCGGAGTAGGTGTAGTGGACAGCGAAGATCGGCACAGTCGATCACTTTCTCGCGAGGGATTCTCTACAGGGTCAGCAGCATGCGGGTATTGCCGAGGGTGTTCGGCTTGACGAAGCTGAGGTCGAGGAATTCGGCGACACCGGTGTCGTAGGAGCGGCACATCTCCGCGTACACCTCGGCGGTGACGGGCGTGCCGTCGATCTCGACGAACCCGTGCCTGCCGAAGAAGTCCACCTCGAAAGTGAGCACGAACACACGCTGCAACTGCAGTTCGCGGGCGACGGTGACCAGGTGCTCGACCACCGCCCCGCCGACGCCGCGGCCCTTGACGACGGGATCCACTGCGACAGTGCGTACTTCGCCCAGATCGGCCCACAGCACATGCAACGCGCCGCAGCCCACGACGCGCCCGTCGAGCTCGGCGACCCAGAACTCCTGCACCGATTCGTACAGTGTGACCAGGTTCTTCTCCAGCAGGATGCGCCCGGCGTACTCGTCGACCAGACGCTTGATCTCGGGGACATCGGAGGTTCGCGCTCGTCGGACGACCACGCCGGAAACAGGCGCCACAGTGGGCGCGGCAGTATGCGCGTCGCTGGTCGAACCGCTCAAGGGTCCCCGTGAGGTCATGGGTGCACAGTAGTCGGCCGGGTTACCGATAGTCTGAACATGTGCCGCACATCCTGTCGTTCCGCTCCTCGCATCGCGCCGGGCTCGACGACCGGATCGCGCGGCACCGATCGTGCGAGCAAACAGCTCGCGAAACCGTTGGATTTCGGCGCAGTGCCGGTGAGTGCCGAGAGGGCAGCGCATGAACGGTCAGCGTCTGGAGGCGGTAGCTCGCGTGGCCACGCGAGGCGCCCGGTCATGCCACGAGGACAGGGCATGAGCGTGCGACCCGAAGAGATCGATCGTGGGTCGAGTGCGGTGGCGCCGATGCACGGGGTGGCGGAGACGCAGGTTCCGCTGCTCAATATCGCCAACGTGCTGACCATCGCGCGCATCGTGCTGGTGCCGCTGTTCGTGCTGGCGCTGTTCGCCGAGGGCGGGCACGACACCCGCTGGCGGGTCATCGCCGCGGCGGTCTTCGGCCTGGCCGCGATCACCGACCGCTTCGACGGGCAACTGGCCCGCAAATACGGTTTGGTCACCGATTTCGGCAAGCTCGCCGACCCCATCGCGGACAAGGCGCTGATCGGAGCCGCGCTGATCGGGCTCTCGGTACTCGGGGACTTGCCGTGGTGGATCACCCTGGTCATCTGCGGCCGTGAAATCGGCATCACGCTGCTGCGGCTGGTGGTGGTGCGGCGCGGGGTGATCCCGGCCGGACGCGGCGGCAAGCTCAAAACGCTGGTGCAGTCGGTGGCGATCGCGCTGCTGGTGCTGCCGCTGTCGGGGATCTTCGCCACCGCGGGCATGTGGCTGATGTACCTGGCCGTGGCGCTGACGGTGGTCACCGGCCTGGACTATGTGGGGCAGGCGGCCAGGGTGTGGCTGGCGGGTGGACGGTCGCGCTCGTGAGCGATCCGCTCATCGACGGTGCGCCGGTCGCCGAACTGGTCGAGGCCCTGAACGCGGCGGGTCAGACCGTCGCCACGGCCGAATCGCTCACCGCGGGCCTGCTCGCGGCCACGGTGGCGGGAGTTCCCGGTGCGAGCGCGGTGCTGCGGGGCGGCTTGATCGTCTACGCCACCGACCTCAAGAACAGTCTGGCCCGCGTCGACGACGAGCTGCTCCGTACCGACGGACCGGTCGCCGCCTCGACCGCCGAACAGCTCGCTGTGGGGGCGCGGGAGCAGTGTGGCGCGGACTGGGGTCTGGGATTGACCGGGGTCGCCGGACCCGATTCCCAGGACGGGCATCCCGTCGGCACGGTATACCTCGGGTTGGCCGGTCCACATCACAGCGAAGTGGTCCGGTTGAAACTGCACGGTGACCGGTGGACGATCAGACTCGGTGCGGTGCACAGTGCGGTGCGGGAGTTGCTGCGCTGTGTCAGTGTGAAGTAGCCCGGTTCGGGAACCACCGGTCCATGCTCGACGTTGTGCCAGAAAGAGGTGAGCACCGCTACGGCGGTGACACGAGGTGGAGGAGAACGAGATGACGCTGCTGCGGGAGGCAATCGGGGACAGTCTGCGGCGTGCGCGTCTCGCCCAGCATCGAACGCTGCGCGAGGTGTCGACCTCGGCGCGCGTGAGCCTCGGCTATCTGTCGGAAGTGGAGCGCGGCCGCAAGGAAGCCTCCAGTGAACTGCTCGCCAGCATCTGCGAGGCACTCGACGTGCCGCTCTCGCGCGTGCTCTGGGACGTGAGCACCCTGATGGCGGGCGCCGACGGCTCCGCGCCGCGCGAACCCGCGCTGACCGGCCCCGCCGCCGAGCGCGAGCCCGCCGAAGCCGAGCCCGCCACCCTGCCCGAACCCGCCGCGGGCGAGGCTTCCGCCTCCGCGAGCGCGGCGGCCGAGCAGGGCGCGCGCATCGGCATCGCCGAAGACACCCGCATCGTCATCCCGGCCCCGAGGGCCGAGATGCTGGTACTGGTGAAGGGAATGTGACGCGGCGAACCCTGCGCCCGGCGCGCGAGACGCTGCACACCGCTGGTGAGAACGGATAGATTCTCATCAGGCGTCGATCGGTCCGGCCACTGCCGGTCCGGGTGCCGCATGGTGAAGGATAAGCACGTATCTGGTGCGTGACGGTCGCGTACCACCAGTCGCACGAGCGACGCACAGATGGAGGCGGGATCAATCGATGGCTAATCCGTTCGTGAAGGCCTGGAAGTACATGATGGCCCTCTTCGACTCCAAGATCGAAGAGCATGCGGATCCGAAGGTCCAGATTCAGCAGGCTATCGAGGAGGCGCAGCGTCAGCATCAGGCGCTGTCGCAGCAGGCGGCGTCGGTGATCGGTAACCAGCGTCAGCTGGAGATGAAGCTGAACCGCCAGCTCGACGAGGTCGAGAAGCTCAACGCCAACGCCCGTCAGGCCGTCACCCTGGCCGATCAGGCACAGGCGGCGGGCGACACCGAGAAGGCGATCCAGTACACCAACGCCGCCGAGGCGTTCGCCGCCCAGCTGGTCACCGCCGAGCAGTCGGTGGAAGACCTCAAGGTGCTGCACGATCAGTCCCTGCAGGCCGCCGCACAGGCCAAGAAGGCGGTCGAGCAGAACGCGATGATGTTGCAGCAGAAGGTCGCCGAGCGCACCAAGCTGCTCAGCCAGCTCGAGCAGGCCAAGATGCAGGAGCAGGTCTCGGCCTCGCTGCAGCAGATGGATTCCACCCTGTCCGCGCCGGGCTCCACGCCCAGCCTGGACGCCGTGCGCGACAAGATCGAGCGCCGCTACGCCAACGCGCTCGGCTCGGCCGAGCTGGCGCAGAACACGGTGCAGGGTCGCATGATGGAGGTGCAGCAGGCCAGCGTCCAGATGGCCGGGCACAGCAAGCTCGAGCAGATCCGCGCCTCCATGCGCGGTGATGCGTTGCCCACCGGCAACAACAACGCGGCGATCAACCCGGCGCAGCCCAAGGCCGCACCGGCACCGAACATCGACAAGGGCCAAGCGCTGTAATATTCGGAGCGCTGGCGCGCTCGAGTTCGCGGCCCCTTGTGTCCCGTCGATCAGGCACCGTTGCTTGCTCCTTCGTCGCCTACGCAACGGCACCTGATCGACGGGACGGCCGCGAACCGCCGCTTCGCGGCGGACCCTCCTCGAGGTCGGGTCGTACGGGGTTGGGAAGGCCGGCGTCGGTACCTGCGGCAGCAGCGGGTGCTCGAGCAGCGGAAGGATGAGGGGATGAACGGCAACAGGCGGCGCGCGCGTGCCGAGATCGTGGATCCGGCGGCGATCGCGCAGGTCGCGGTGGCGGGCTCGATGCCCGCGACGCTGCGGGGGGTCGGTGAGCAGGCACTGGTCGCGGTGCGGCGTTGGGCCGACCCGCGTGAACGGGAGCTGCGCCGTCGGCGACGGGTCCGCAGGCGCAGTTTTCAGCTCGGCACCGCCTCCGGTATCACCACGGTCGGCGCGGTCGGTCTTGCCGTGATCTCGGCGCCCGCCTGGGCGGTCGTGGTGATCGGTGGTGGCGCCATAGCCTTCGTCACCGGTACCGCTCTCAGCGCCCGCCGCTACCTGGAGTTGCGCAACAAGCCCTTACCCCAGGCGGCTTTCGTCGCCCGCAAGTCGCCCGGCCTGCGATCGGCCGCGCGCGCCCCTATCCAGCGCCTGATCCGTGCCGAACGGGCGCTCTACGACCTCGGTGCCCAGATCGCGCGCACCCGCCGCCTCCCCGAAGACGAACTGCGCGACCTGCTCGAGACGGCCCGCTCCGGCGCGGCCGCCCTGCACGCGCTCGCCACCGACGTCGTCGCCATGGAACAGGCCGCCGACACCGTCGGCCGCGCCAATCCCGACACCGTCGCGGCGCTGAAAACCACTGTCGCCGGCGTGCTCACGCGCCTGGAGACCGGTGTGGTCGAGTACGAACAGCTCGTTGCCGCCGCGGCCCGCATCCTCGCGGTTCCCGAGGACTCGGTGCTGGCGTACCAGTTCAACGGCATCGTCGCCGATCTTCGTGAAGCCGCCGACCGCCTCGACGGCTGGGCCCAAGCGCTCACCGAGATGGCCGACCAGGGCCCCGACTTGTTCGCCGGCGGAACGGATTCCGTCCGCTAGCCCCTCTCGGACCACCGCGACTTCCGGTCGGCACGCCGGTTCGGGACGCGGTGTGCCGACCAGGAGGATCAGGCTGGGGCGATGGCCTTGCGCAGGGCCGCGAGTTCGGTGGCGCGGGGATCGGTGACGGTGGCGGACTCGGGGTTGTCGAAGATCCGGACGTTCTTCTCGTCGGTGGTGAACGGGGCCCAGCCGGTGGTGCCGTCGGTGGCGAAAGCGACCCAGGCGGCGTGGATTTCGTCGGCCAGCGCCTGAGGTGGGGTGGGTCCGGTCAGGGTATGGGCGTCGTCGATGGTGTCGAAGACGAACGGGACCTCCAAGACGTGGCAGGCGCCGAGGCCGGGAAGTCCGGTGGGCCACGCGAATTCGTACACATGGGTGGGGACGGTGGCGGCGCAGGCTTCGGCGAAGTCGTAGGTGCCGGAGCGGAAGCTCATGTCGGTGAGGACGGCGTTGAAGATCTCGGCGGGGGTGGCATCCGGGCGCTCTGTCGAATAGACCTGGGCGACAGCGGGATCGATGCCGTAGCGGGTGAGGACGAAGGGCAGGGTGTCGGTGGTGATGGCGGCGGCGAGCCCTGCCGGGACGGTGAAGAAGCGGAACTCGTCGGCGGTGGTGCCCGCGATGAGGGGGACCGCGCGATCCGGATGGGCGCGCAGCACCTCCGTCGGCGGGCCCGCGACGATGTCGTCGTCGATCACCGGGAACAGGCTCATGATGCCGCCGCCCAGCTGGATCACCGAGTCGCCCCACCGCTGCGGATCGGGGTCGGTCATCACGGCCAGCGCGACGGCGTTCTGCGCCGTGCGCAACTCGTCCGGACCCAGTTTCCCGAAATCCTGCGCGGTAGGCGAGATTCCGAGCTCGGCGGCCAGCGCGGCCGACACCTTGCGCGCGTCCTCGGGATCGGCGGCGACCGCACCGTTGCCGCTCTGCATGATCGCCCGGCGGAACAGCCCGGCCGTCTGCGGTGCGGCGATCAGCGCCGCCACACTCATCGCGCCGGCGGACTCACCGAAGATCGTCACCTTGTCGGGGTCGCCACCGAAGGCGGCGATGTTCTCGCGCACCCAGCGCAAGGCGAAGATCTGGTCGTGCAGACCGCGATTGGACGGTGCGCCCTCGATCTCGGCGAAGCCCGACACCCCGAGCCGGTAGTTGATCCCCACCATCACCACGCCGTCGCGCGCGAACGCCGACCCATCGTAGATTGCCCGCGCGTTGGACCCGCGGACGAACGCGCCACCGTGAATCCACACCAGCACCGGTAGACCCGAAGCGGCGGAGTCGGGCGTCCACACGTTCGCGTTGAGGTACTCGTCGCCAGGGATACCGTCACTGCCGATGAGGGCGTGGATCGGCGCGGGATACGGCGTCTGTGCGCAGGTGGCGCCCATTTCGGTCGCGTCTCGCACGCCGTCCCAGGCGGGCGCGGCCTCGGGCAGCTGGAAACGTTTCGGCCCGACCGGCGCCGCCGCGTACGGCACCCCGAGAAAACGGGTGATCCCGGCCTCGGTGTGGCCGCGGATCGCGCCACTCGTGGTCGTGACGATGGGTTCCATGACAAGTCCTCCTACGCGCGGTGAGCCCCGATTATGGGCGCTTGTCCGGTTCGCCGTCAGTCGTTTGCCTACGGAACGAGCGGTCCGGCGAGTACTCGCTCGCCCGCCGTGCGGTCGCCGTCCCAGGTGAACTCCGGGTCGTCGCCGGATTTGCGTCCCCACAGGGCCAGGAGCAGGTCCGACGCGGTACCCGCCAGCTCGGCTACCGACTCGCCCGGACCGTAGGTCCAGGTGCCGCCGGTATCGGTGGCCCGCAGCCGCAGCGCCACCTCGGGTTCGACCGCCAGGCCGCGGTGGATCATCCGCAGAGCGAACAGTTCGAAGACCTCATCGATGCCGTCGACAGCGAGATCGGAGTCGAACGGGTCGGCCTTGCCGAGCGCGTTCTGACCGTCCCACAGGTGCATGAGCGTCTCGTGGGCGCGGCGCCGCCGCCAGAAACCGACGGTGCGCGGCATGGACCGGGTGAAGGTCCAGGCCTCCTGGTTCTCGTCCGCGGACAGCGAGGTCACCATGGCGTCGGCGGTCGACTCGTACCACTCGCGCAGGGCGGCGGGATCTCTCGGCGCGGGCTCGCCCTCGAAATCGCCGCGCAGCTCGGCCACCGCGGTGACCACCCACAGATTGCCGCGCCCGACATGGTCGACGAGGTCGTAGAACACCCAGTCGCCGCAGGACGGCACCGGCGCGGCCAGATCGGTGTCGGGGGTGATGAGCTCACCGAAGGCGGTGAGCTTCGCACAGAGCAACGCCAAGTAGTCCATGCCGATCACGGTAGCCCGGCACTCGACACGCTGCCGGTCGGCTCTACCGCGAGACGAGGCGGGCCCGGCACCATGGGGCCTTCGGATGTGACGTTCGCCGTCAGGTCGCGGGCGCGGACATGCGCAGGGTGATCCGGTCACCGCGCATCCGGACGAATTCCAGGCAGGCAGGCGAACCGTCGCTGAGCCGTGTCGTGCGCTGCAGGACGAGAAGCGCGCTGCCCGGCGTCACGCCGAGAAGCGCCGCACAGTGTTCGTCGGCGTTGACCGCGTCGAGGTTGATCGAGACTGTGGTGAGGCGGTCGTCGGCCGCGCGCTCGATCAGCGCGAAGAGGTCTTCGGTTTCCAGATCGGCCTGCAGGAGCGCGGTGCCGATGTCGAGTGGCAGGTAGGTCAGATCCAGGGAGATCGGTTCCCCGTCGACCCGTCGCAGGCGTTCGATGTAGCAGACGTGCGCGCCCGGCTCGAGTCCCAGCGCGACCGCGACCGCGGTCGGCGGACGCACCTGACCGGCGGTGCGGACCTGGTTGACGACGGTCCCGTGCCCGCGCAGCGAGGCGGCCAGACCCCGGGTGGCGGCGATGGTGTGTTCGAGCTTGGGCCGCCGCACCACCGTGCCGACGCCGGGCAACCGGTCGACCAGTCCTTCGCGCCGCAGGATCTCCAGCGCCTCGCGAATGCTGTTGCGCGACACACTGAATTCGCGCTGCAGGACGGCCTCGGCGGGCAGTTTGGCCGCGACGGCACCCTGGGCGATCTGCTGACGCAGCACGTCGGCGACCTGCCTGGCCCGATCCGAACGCGATCGCCGCCCGGGGTGCGCGCGGATCGGGTCGGGCCGGTGTGTCACGCGCCGAGCATAACCAGCGTCATCCCGGCCGCCGCAGATACCGGCCGACGGCGGCGGCGAGCGCTTCGGCGGCGAACTCCATCGTGGTGATGCCGATGCTCTCGTCGTAGACCGCCCAGCCGTCGTCGCCCGGTCCGAAGGTCACCGCGGGGATGCCCGCGTGCCGGAATCGGATGGTGTCGCAGTAGGCGGGTTTGGTGTAGGTGCGGGCTGGTCCACCGCCTGCGTCGTGATAGCCGGCCCTGAGCGCGGCGACGATCGGTTCGTCGACATCGAGGGGCTCGGTGCCGGGGACGAAGGTCGGTCCCGGCGCGTAGGTGACGTGGACATCGGTGCCCGCCGTCGGGTGGTCGCGGGCGATGTCGGCGATCCGTTGCAGCAGCTCGGCGCGATTCACCTCGGGCCCGAGCCCGACGACGGCGATCCGGGCCGACGCGGTGAGCGGGGTGAACTGCGCCATTCCGGCCTCGCCCGCGTCGAGCCCGACCACACTGTGTCCCCAGCCCTCGGGGAGTGCGCTCAGGCCGCCGAGCACCGTGAGCAGGGCGTGGGCGGCGTTGATTCCGGTATCGGGTCGCCAGATGTGGCTGGAGCGGCCGCGCACCTCGATGTCGATCAGCGCGTGCCCGGTGTGCTGGGTGGCGATCGCGACGCCGGTCCCCGACTCGTCGGTCCAAGCGGTGGGCTCCACGGTGATGCTCGCGTCCGCGCGCAGCCCGTGTTGCTCGAGCAGGTACAACGCGCCTTCGACGCCGTTGCGTTCCTCGTCGACGGTCAGCGCCACCACCAGGGTGCCCGTCTCGGGCGGTTCGGCGCAGACCCGGGCGACCGCGCTGAGCAAGGTGGCGAGGTTGCCCCGGGTGTCGGAGGTACCGCGCGCGTACACCCGGCCGTCCGCGACCACCGCGCGGAAGGGGTTGTCGCACTTGGTCCACCGGCTCGGCGGACCGGAGGGGTAGGTGTCGAGGTGATCGTTGAGCAGCAGGGTGGGCCCCGGTCCGAATGCCTTGGTGGCGAGCAGATTGGCGCGCGTCGGGGTTCGTCCCACGAGCCGGGTCTCGAAGCCCAGTTCGGTGAGCAGCGGCGCGATCTCCTGCGCGGCCCTGGTCTCCTCGGGTGGTCGGGCAGGCCCGTCGAGACTGTTCTCGCACCAGGGCTGCCCGGCGGGGACCAGCAGTTCGACGAGTTCGGTAAGGCTCAGGGCGGCCAGGCGGGGGGTGTGCACGATGGTCACGTCAGCGACTCCAGATGGTGGATGAGGGTGGACCGCACCGCGTTCGCGGTCAGTCCACGGGACACGGCGACGGTGAGGAAGACCCGCACCTGGTGCGGGGTGATGTGATCGGCGAGCACGATGCCCGCCTCGACGAGTCGTCCACCGCCGCCGCGATAGCCGTAGACCGCGGCGGTGCGGCTGTCGGCGGCACGGGTGGCGACCACGACGAGGGTGCCCGCGGCGGCCAGTTCGATCGCTGTGGAGGCGAGTGCGGGCGGCAGATTCCCGGCCCCGTTGCCCGCGATCACCACCGCGTCGGCGTCCACCGCGACCGCCCGGAGCGCGAGGTCGTCGGCGCCCAGCGCCGCCCCGACCAGCGGGACCCGGGCGATGCGAGCGCCTGGCGGCCCCAGCACCGTCGCCGGCGCGGGCGCCGGGTGCTCGGCCGTGACGACGGCACCCTCCTTCGTGGCCGACGCCGACCGCGCGGCGGGGCCTTTCACCTGACCGAGGGCTGGTCGGCCAGGGGTGGCGAACGCGTCGAGGCCGATGCCTGCCACCTTCTGGACGCCGCGTCCGAGCCAGATCGCCCCGGCGAACGCGACCACCGGTTCGCTCGACACCGGTGTGTCGACGGCAGCGAGGGCGGCCCGCAGATTCGCGACGGCATCGGAACCGGGCTCGCCGCCGGGTTCCATCGAGCCGGTCACCACCACGGGCACGGTCCACGGCCCGGTGTAGGTGAGCCAGGCGGCCACCTCCTCGATGGAATCGGTGCCGGTGGTGACGATCAGCCCGGTGCTGCCACGGTGCTGCGCGGCCGTCATGGCGGCGTGCAGGTTACGCAGGTGATCGAAGTCGACTTCGGAGCCGCCGACCCGAGCCACCTCTACGGCGTCGAGGACAGGATCGCCGCCGAGGAGTCGCGCGACGCCGACGGCATCGAGGGTGGGGACGGCGAGACCGTCGACCAGTCGCATGCTGATGGTCCCGCCGAGAGTGAACAGCGTGGGGGTACTCATGACTGCGGCAGGGCGCTCGCGTCGAGCAGGCGCGGGTAGTCGGCAGTGGGAACTGCCGGATCGAGATAGTTCTTCGAGCGGGCCCACAGGGCGAGCGCATCGAGATTGCCTGCCAGCTCGGGGCGCAGTTGCAGCGTGAAATCGAACTCGCGCAACACCTTCTCGACCAGGGCGGACGCGAGTTTCGTCGCGTCGGCGACCGCCGCGACGGCGGCCGCGTCGTGCTCGGCGAGCGCGGTGCCCGCCTCGGCGATGGCGTCGAAGAACTTGCGGAACGTCGCGGCCTTCTGCTGGGCGACGCCCGCCTGCGCCAGGTACAGGCTGTGCTGGCGGTACGGGTCGGCGGTCACGTCCAGCTCCACCGCGTCGCCGCCGAGCACTTCGATGGCCTGGGTCTGGTAGGGCTGGAAGATCGAGACGGCGTCCACATCGCCCTTGCTGATCGCGGTGGTGATCGTCGCGGGCGCCACCTGGACCAGTTCGGCCTCGACTCCGGCGCCTGCCAGCGCCTTCGCCGCGAAATAGGCGGCACTGGTGCCCAGCGGCGTGCCGATCTTCTTGCCCGCCAACTGGTTCAGGCTCTCGATGCCGCGCCGGGCGACGATCCGCGACCCCATCCAGCGTGACCCGTCGGCCACCACCCGCAGATCGCCGGACTTGGCCAGCGCGCTGGCGGTCGGGACATCGGCGGCGGTGGTGATGTCGACCTGTCCGCCCTGCAATGCCTGCAGGGCCTGCACACCGGTCGAGAAGTTCACCACTCGCACGGTGACCCCGTGCCGGGTGAAGATGCCCCCCTGCTGAGCGACCGGGATCTGCGCCCACGACGGGTCGACGACGAAACCGACGGTGAGCGTGTCGGTTCCGGTGGTGGCATCACCCGCGCACCCGGCCAGTGACAGGGCGGTGGTGGCGGCGACGAGCAGGGCGGCGCAGGCTCTGCGCAGTGATCCGGACATGAGTGACCTCCGAGAGTGGTTCGGTACGAACAGAAGTGGTTCAGTGCGACAGGAGATCGTCTGCTTCGACCCACAATTCGGCGTGCAGACGGCGACGGAGTGCGCTGTATCCCGGCAACTCGGCGAGCCGGTCGGCGGGACGCGGACGGGGCAGCGGGTTGTCGAACCGGGCCCGGATGGTGCCCGCGCCGAGGATGACGAAATGGTCGGCCAACCGGATCGCCTCGTCCACGTCGTGCGTCACGAACAGCACTGTGCGGCCCGAATTCGCCCATAGCTCGGTCACCAGATCCTGCATGTGCAACCGGGTTTGGGCGTCCAGTGCGGCGAAGGGTTCGTCCATCAGCATCACCTCCGGGTCACCGGCGAGCATCCGGGCGACACCGACTCGCTGGCGCATACCGCCCGACAGTTCGTGCGGTCGGCGGGTGGCGACGTCGGCGGGCAGGTGCACCGCGGCGAGCAGTTCCGCGATCCGTGCGGGCCGTGCCCGCCGCGGCATACCGGCGGCGCCGAGGACGAAGTCCAGGTTGGCGCGCACACTGCTCCAGGGGAACAGCACGTCACGCTGGAACACGACACCGCGTCGTGGCGCCGGTCCGGTGATCGGTACCCCGTTCTCGGTGACCACACCGGAGTCGGGTCGGCGCAGGCCGGCGAAGCAGTCGAGCAGGGTCGATTTGCCGCAGCCGGACGGCCCGACGAGCACGGTGCACGAGCCGGCCGCGACGGTGAGCGAGAGATCGTCGAGGACGGGGGTGTCGCGGCGGGCGAATCGGACGGTGACGCCGCTCGCGGTCAGGGTGAGGCTCATCGTTCTTCCTTGTCCCAGCCGATGAACGGGGCCGCGGCCCGCGCCACCACCTGATCGCACAGCACCCCGAGAACTCCCAGTACGAGCAGGCAGAACAGCATGCGATCGACTTGCGAGAACAGTTGCGCCTGGGCGATGCGATAGCCCAGTCCCTCGGTGGTACCCGCCATTTCCGCGACCACGATCAACACGAATGCGGTGGCGGTACCGACCCGCAATCCGGTGACGATATCGGGAAATGCCTCGGGGAGCACCACCCGAATCAGCGTGCGCCAACGGGAAGCGCCCGCGCAGCGCGCGACTTTCAGGAAATCGGCGGGTGTCGCCGAAAGTCCGGAATGGGTATTGATCCATACCGGGACGAACACACCGAGCGCGATCACGAACTGTTTACTGCCTTCGCCGAGCCCGAACCACAGAATGGCCAGGGGGACCAGCGCGACCGTCGGCACCGGCGCGAACAATCGCAGTACCGGCTGCACGACCAGACGGCCCACCCTGGTGGTGGCGGTGAGCGCGCCCACCGGGATCGCGACCAGCACACCCACCGCGAAACCCCGGACCACCCGGTCGAGGCTGGCCAGTGAATCCGCGCGCAGGGTTCCGTCGCGCCACATCGCGGCGCCGGCCGAGGCGATCTCGTCGAGGCCGGGAAACAATACCGCCGGGAAAATTCCCCACCTTTCGATCGCGGTCCAGATCAGCGCCACGGCGAGAATGCCGATTCCCGCGGTGATTGTCCGAGCCACGGGAACGGAAATCACGGTGAGTGCGTGGCGCCGCGGTGATTCCGCCGTTGATATCCCCGGGGCGGGTATTTCGAGGGTTTCCGTTGTCACGGGCTGTCCCACCTTTCCTGCGTCAGGAATGTTATAGAGCGGCGGTATTACGCCGAGGTGTCCGCGAACAGGTCCGGCGTGCTACGCCACCTGCGCACCCGGGAACCGGCCGATGGCGGGCGCGCGAGAGGACGGATACGCCACCGGATTCACCGTGATCCGAAACGTCGTACCGCTGGGCCCGAGATCTCGGGGTGAACCCTGATCTACACCCGGATATCGGTGCTGACCTGGTGATCTATTGCTCGCCGGGTGGGAGGATCGGAGGTGTCGGATCGCTGGACGGCGGTCGCAGAGGTGAAGGAGTCGTCATGGTCTTGAAAGTCATCGGCATCGTCGTGGTCGCGGTGATCGCGTTCTGGATTCTCGGCGCGCTGATCGAGGCGCTGATGCCCATCCTGGTGATCGGGGCGATCGGCACCGGCGTGTACCTGCTGTACAAGGCGGTGTCGGGGAGCGACAAGACCCCGATCAGTTAGTCGTCTGTGGTTAGCATGGCGGGGTGGAACAGGTACCCGAGGACTGGCAGCGCGGACTGGTGATCGTCGCGCACCCCGACGACATCGAATACGGCGCCGCGGCGGCGGTCGCGCGATGGACGGGGCAGGGCAAGGACATTCGCTACCTGCTCGTCACGCGCGGCGAGGCGGGGATCGCCGGGATGCCGCCCGCGCAGGCCGGGCCGTTGCGGGAGATCGAGGAGATCTCGGGCGCCCGTGAGGTCGGCGTGCACACCGTCGAATTCCTCGACCATTCCGACGGCCGCATCGAGGAAGGTCTCACCCTGCGAAGGGAACTCGCCGCCGCGCTGCGCAGACATCGCCCGGAGATGGTGGTGCTGTTCAACTTCGGCGACACCTGGGCGCCCGGCGTGGTCAACAGTGCCGATCACCGGGCCGTCGGCCGATCGGCGATGGACGCGATCTCCGACGCGGGCAACGAGTGGATCTTCCCCGAAATCGCTGATCTGCCACCGTGGTCGGCGCGGTGGGCCGCCGTGGTCGGTCCCGTGGCCACCCATGCTGTCGACGTGAGCGCTCAGCTGGAGCAGGCGCGCGCGTCGTTGTCGGCGCATCGGCGTTACCTGCAGGTGCTGAGCCCGGTGCCGGTGGAGGAGCAGGTGCGCGAGATCGTCAGCTTCGCCACGGGTCCCAAGGAAGGGTTCCCCGCCGAACACGCCGTCGGGTTCGAACTGTTCACCTTCGGCGGCTGATCAGCGACTCGCGCATCGATGATGTTGCGGTGCAAGGGCACTGGGTGCCGTCGCCATCAGAGCCGTCGGGCCGCGACGCGCTCGACAAGTGGCCGCCACTCCTGAAGCGGCGCGACCCGTAGGCCGACCACCTTGCCCGCGTCATCGGCCCTTCGCAGCGCGAGGGCCGCGGCGAAGTCGGGGTCCGCGCGGAACGAATCGGTCTCGGTGGGCGTCATCGGGCCGCCCTGTGCGACGAGCGTGCGGTGACTCGAGGCCGACAACCCGGCCGCGTGTGCTGGATCCGTTGCCACCAGAAAGCGTTTCGCGGTCACGTGGAGTTCGATCAGGCGCGCTACCCGGGGGCCGAGCAGCGTACGCACCGCCTCGGCGCCGTGCCTGCCGTGGCCCGCGTCGTCACCGGGGAAAAGTACATGGCCGATGTCGTGCAGCAGACCCGCGACCTGGAGTTCTTCGTCGTCGGGGAAGTCGCGGCGGAGCAACTGCGCGCACTGGCGATCGTGATCGAGGATGTCGACCGGGTCGCCGGTGCGGTCTGCGGTGTCCCAGGCGCCGGCGCACCGCTCGAGCAGCGCGAACAGGTCGTCGACGGTGTCGATTCCGGGGTGTCGCACGTGCTCGCTCCTGATGGTGTCGCTCGGACGGATCGGTCTCGCGGCGGTCAAGGTAGCGCAGAAATCGTGGATCGGTCGTCCGAGGTGGGCGGGGTCTGGCGGTATGGCAGGGTGGGCGGATGCGAATAGCTGTGGTGGCCGGGCCCGATCCAGGGCATGCGTTTCCCGCGATCGCGCTGTGCCTGCGATTGCTGGCCGCGGGCGACGAACCCGTGTTGTTCACCGGGCCGAGATGGCTGGATCAGGCGCGCTCGGCGGGGCTCAGCGTGCGCAAGCTCAAGGGCCTCGCGCCGCGCCCCACCGACGACGACGCCGACGCGGGGGCCCGGATCCACGAGCGCGCCGCCCACATCGCTACCGAGAACCTGCCCGAACTCAGCGCGATGCTGCCCGACCTGATCGTCTCCGACGTCCTCACCGCGGGCGGCGGGATGGCGGCCGAGCGGCTGGGCCTGCCGTGGGTCGAGTTGTCACCGCACCCGCTCTACCTGCCGTCGAAAGCCTTGCCGCCCATCGGTAGTGGCCTGGCGCCGGGGGAGGGTATGCGTGGCCGGATGCGCGACGGTGTCCTGCGCACGATGACCGCGCGCGCGGTCCGCAACGGACATCGTCAGCGTTCGGCGGCCCGCGAAACCATCGGCCTGCCCGCCGAGGACCCCGGTCCCGCCGCGCGCCTGGTCGCCACCCTGCCCGCGCTGGAGATGGACCGCCCGGACTGGCCTGCCGACACCCACGTCGTCGGGCCGCTGCTGTGGGAACCGACCGATGCCGTGCTTGCGCTGCCCCCCGGCGATGCGCCGTTGGTGATGGTGGCGCCGTCGACCGCGCACACCGGCGTCGCCGATATGGCCGATATCGTCCTGTCCGGCCTGGCCGGACTCGGTGTGCGCGCGGCCATCTCGACCCTCGATACGCCGCCCGCCGATCTTCCCGACTGGGCCACCGCCGGCCTGGGCCGCCAGGACGAACTGCTCACGCACGCCGCGGTCGTCGTCGGCGGTGGTGGACACGGCCTGCTCGCCAAATCCCTGTCCGCGGGCGTGCCGGTGGTGACCGTCCCCGGCGGCGGTGACCAGTGGGAACTCGCCAATCGGGCGGTGCGACAGGGCAGTTCGGTGCTCGTGCGACCGCTCACACCCGAGGCGGTCGGTGCCGCGGTGCGTCAGGTACTCGACGACCCCGCCTATGCCGAAGCGGCTCGGCACGCCGCCGCCGGTCTGGCGGAAGTCGAAGACCCGGTCCAGATCTGTCACGACGCCGCGAAGCGGTAGTTCGACCCCGGTCCAGCCGAGTTCGAGGGCCTGGTCCCGGTCTGTCACGACGCTGCGAAAGCGGTAGTTCGCCGCCGGATCCCGTCCGTCGTGCGTCTCTGGGCGTTAGCACAGACGAGTCGGAGAGTGGCCCTGAGCAGGGTGTGCTCGGACGATCCTGGGTGTCGCGACGGAGGTGCGCTGAGCGGGGCCCTGTCGGCTCTGGTCCAGCGCGAGTATCTTGGGCAACGTGCGATTGACCGAATTCCAGGAGCTGATGCACACCGAGTTCGGCGTGGCGCGCGCCGACGCCATGCTGACCGATCACGTGATACCCCAGCTGGGGCGCACGGGGGCGGTGGCGATCGACAATGGTGTCGACCCACGCGACGTCTGGCGGGCGCTGTGTGCCGACTTCGACGTACCTCCGAACCGGTGGTGACCAGGAAATGGCCGTGACAGCGCAGAACCCGGACACGCGACCGTATCGGTTCGACGAGCGGCTGCGGATGATCCCGGTCGACGCCGAAACCCTCGCGGCCAGGGTCGCCCTCGCCGACCCGCACGATTTTCCCGGCCTGCGCAGGCTCGGCATCGCGCTGATGCTGCTGGGGCGCTACGACGAGGCCCTCGACCGGCTCGATCAGGCCCTCGAACTGGCCGACACCGAGCGGCGCCGGATCACCGTCTGGATCAACCTGGCCGATGTCTACCGCTATCACGGCGAGCCGGGGCACGCCGAGATCCTCTACCGCCGGGCGCTGCACGCCAGCCGCGCGCTCGACCCCGAGCTCGTCTCCTTCGCCGCCCACCACCTGGGCAAGTCACTGGCCGAACAGCACCGTCCGCTGGAGGCGCGCGAGCTGCTCAACGAGGCCATGCGGCTGCGGGTGGCCGACGGCGATTCCGAACTCATCGAGTCCACCCGCGCGGCCCTCGACCATCTCGACGAGCTGGCCGTGCCGCTGCCGCCGGTGATCGAGGAGCTCCTCGGGCCGGTGCCGGAGTGGTCCGACGATCACGAGGGCTGTGACGGGAACCTGGTGCGGTCGGGTGAGTACTGGATCAAGCGTGGTCCGCGGGCGGTGGCCGAGCACGCCCGGCTGACGTGGTTGCGCGACAACGGGATCGCGGTGCCGGACGTGGTCGCGTTCGCCGAGGACGTTCTCGTTCTCGCGGATGCCGGTGGATCGCTCGCCGGACAGACCGATCCGGCCGAAGTCGGTGCCCAGATGGGCCGCGCCCTGCGGTCGTTGCACGACCTCCCGGTGCCGAGTTGCCCCTTCGCGGGTGGTCTGGATCTCAGCCTCGCCCGCGCCCACCGCCATGTGGTCGAGGGCTTCGTCGACCCCACGGATTTCGACGACGATCATCGCGACCTCTCACCTGTCGCGATACTCGAGCGCCTGCGGGAGCGGCGCCCGGCCACCGAGGATCTGGTCGTCACGCACGGCGATTTCACGCCGGGCAATGTGCTCACCGGCGGCTTGCTCATCGATGTCGCGACGCTGGGCACCGGCGACCGCTATCGCGATCTGGCGCTGGCCGAGCGCGACCTGGCCGGGGACTTCGGCACCGAGGCGGTCGCGGCCTTCTACACCGCCTACGGCCTGACCGAACCCGACCGCGTCAAGCTCGACTACTACCGGCTGCTCGACGAACTGTTCTGACGAGGCGCTGCTCAGCTGGTCTTGGCGTAGTGGCGCGCGGCCTTGGTGCGGTTGCCGCAGGTCGCCATCGAATGCCAGCGGCGGGTGCCGTTCTTGGACGTGTCGTAGAAGAACAACACGCAGTCGGGATGCGCGCATTGGCGGATCCGCTGCGGTGCCTGCGCGATCAGGTGCAGCAGATTGTCGGCGGCGAGCCAGCCGGGTAGCCACGCCGGGTCGTCGACCTCGGGGATGTCCTGTGGCCCCTCGTCGGTGAGCTCGCGCCGGATTCGCCCGTGGTCGAGGACCTTGTTCAGTGCGGTGTGATCGGCGCGAGTGACGGCGTCGTGCACGGCCGCGCGCGCGGTGTGCAGCGCGGTGAGGGCGTGGTTGTCGGCGGGTACGCGGTCGGCGAGCCCGAGGAGCTCCAGCCAGGTGCGCAGCCCGTCGAGATCGGCGAGCAGGTCGCCGGGTTCGGCGCCCGCCCACCGGGTGTTGAGCAGGTCGAGAGCAGGGGGTTCGCCGGTGTGCGGACGGGGATCGCGCATGCCCGAGGTTATCAACACGCCCCTCCTAACTGTCTAAAAGTATTTCAAGGGTTGACGAAGCGGGTGGGCTCATTCTATGTTCTAACTGTTCAACAACCGATAGGCAGTTAATCATTCCGGGAGGAAACCATGACCACCGTCGCCGCACCTGTGCTCACCACCGGTCATATCGGACTCAACGTCGCCGACCTCGACCGTTCCGTCGACTTCTACCGCCGTGGCCTCGGCTTCGAACAGCTCGGCACCGGCGCCGACGGCGAACAGCGCTGGGCATTCCTCGGCCGGGGCGGTGCGCTGGTGCTCACGCTGTGGCAGCAGAGCAGCGGCGAGTTCTCCACCAGCACGCCGGGCCTGCATCACCTGTCGTTCCAGGTCGACGACGTCGACACGGTGCGGGCCGTCGAGTCGGCGCTGCGCGCGGTCGATGCCGAGTTCTTCCACGACGGGGTGGTCGCCCACGGTGAGGGCGCGTCCTCCGGTGGCATCTTCTTCGCCGATCCCGATGGCATTCGCCTCGAGGTGTTCGCGCCGCTGGGCGCCGATACCGCTCCCGCGCCGGCCGGACCCGCCCCGACGTGCGGATTCTTCTGACCCACGGGCAATTCACGTCGTAGACAGGGAGGGTGAGGATGTTTCACTCCGGAGAACTGGCTGTGCAGCAACGCCTGGGGCAGGCCGACGCGGCTGCTCGCGTCGGCCGTTCGATCCGAACCGGGATTCCGGCGGTCGCCGCGTCCTTCCTGGCCGAGCAGCCGATGGTGGTGCTCGGTGCCGCCGATCCGGCGGGGCGGCTGTGGGCGAGCCCGCTCACCGGTCCCGCCGGGTTCGTGCACGCGATCGATGACGCGACCATCGACATCGACACGCTGCCCGAGACGTCGGATCCGCTCTCGGCGGCGATGGCGGGTGACGTCGACGTCGGGCTGATCGCCCTGCAGCCGCAGCGCCGCAGGCGGATGCGCGTCAACGGCACATCGGTGGTGCGCGACGGTGGACTGCGGATCACCACCGAGCAGGTCTACGCGAACTGCCCGAAGTACATCTCGCGCAGGCAGATTCGGGAGGTGTCCGCCGCCGGGGAGCCCGGCCCGGTGTGGCGTGGCACGGCGCTCACGCCCACCGCGGTCGAGATGGTGGGGGCCGCCGACACCTTCTTCGTCGCCACCGCCGACAGTGACGGGCACGCCGACGCCTCACACCGCGGTGGCAATCCCGGTTTTCTGCAGGTGCTGTCGCCGACCCGGTTGCGCTGGCCGGACTATCGCGGCAACTCGATGTTCATGACGCTGGGCAACCTCGCCGTGCAACCGCGCTGTGGGTTGCTCGTCGCCGACTGGTCGACCGGCGCGCTGCTGCAGCTCACCGGCCGCGCCGAATTAGTCTGGGACAGCGCGGCATTCACTACCGGCGCGCAGTGTGCTGTCGACTTCACCGTCGAGGAGGCGATCGAACGGCCCGGTGCGCTCGCTGTGCGCTGGGGGCCGCCCGAGCTCTCCCCGAACAACCCCTGATCACATCGAAAGGTCTTCCATGCGTCCACCATTGCCACCCTTTGATCTCGACTCCGCGCGCGCGAAGGTGCTCGCCGCCGAAAATGCCTGGAACAGCAGGGATCCCGAACGCGTCGCCGCCGCGTACACCGAGGATTCGGTCTGGCGCAACCGCGACGAGTTCTTCACCGGCCATGCCGCGATCGTCGACTTCCTCACCCGCAAATGGTCGGCCGAGAACGGCTACGCGCTGCGCAAGGATCTGTGGGCTTTCCACGACAACCGCATCGCCGTGCGCTTCCAGTACGAATGGCACGACGAATCGGGGCAGTGGTGGCGCAGCTACGGCAACGAGCAATGGGAGTTCGCGGCGGACGGGCGGATGGCACGGCGCGAGGCCAGCATCAACGACGTGCGCATCGAACAGTCGCAGCGGCGGATCTTCGGGCCACGCGCCGAGGGCGACGACTCGGTGCTGCCGCAGCGCTGACGACCGGTATCGCTCCCGGATTGCTGGTCGGAGCGGCTGCTTCGCGTGTTGCCGGGCGCGTCGCTTGACTCGAATGGGTGTTCGACTAACCTGGGCGCCAGAACTTGTCGGTGCCGGCCTCTACTGTGGGCGCCAACCAGAGAGACACTCACCTCGAGAAGGGGCACACATCATGGCACCGCAGGCCTACGATCGCGACAAAGCGCTGGAACTGGCACTGGCGCAGGTGGAGAAGAGCTTCGGTAAGGGTGCGGTCATGCGCCTGGGCGAGGAGACCCGCCAGCCGATCGCGGTCATCCCGACCGGCTCCATCGCGCTCGACGTCGCGCTCGGTATCGGTGGGTTGCCGCGCGGTCGCGTCGTGGAGATCTACGGCCCGGAATCCTCGGGTAAGACCACCGTCGCGCTGCACGCCGTCGCCAATGCCCAGGCCGCGGGCGGTGTCGCCGCCTTCATCGACGCCGAGCACGCCCTCGACCCCGACTACGCTCGCAAGCTGGGCGTCGACACCGACGCGCTGCTGGTCTCCCAGCCCGATACCGGTGAGCAGGCCCTGGAGATCGCCGACATGCTGGTGCGCTCCGGCGCCATCGACATCCTCGTCATCGACTCCGTCGCAGCCCTGGTGCCGCGCGCGGAAATCGAAGGCGAGATGGGCGACAGCCACGTCGGCCTGCAGGCCCGCCTCATGAGCCAGGCGCTGCGCAAGATGACCGGTGCGCTCAGCAACTCCGGCACCACCGCCATCTTCATCAACCAGCTGCGCGAGAAGATCGGCGTCATGTTCGGCTCCCCGGAGACCACCACCGGTGGTAAGGCGCTGAAGTTCTACGCCTCGGTCCGCCTGGACGTGCGCCGCATCGAGACCCTCAAGGACGGCAGCGACGCGGTCGGCAACCGCACCCGCGTGAAGGTGGTCAAGAACAAGGTCGCCCCGCCGTTCAAGCAGGCCGAGTTCGACATCCTCTACGGCCAGGGCATCTCCAAGGAGGGCTCGCTCATCGACATGGGTGTCGAGCACGGCTTCATCCGCAAGTCCGGCTCCTGGTACACCTACGAGGGCGACCAGCTGGGCCAGGGCAAGGAGAACGCCCGCAAGTTCCTGCTGGAGAACACCGACGTGCGCGACGAGGTCGAGAAGAAGATCAAGGAGAAGCTGGGCATCGGCGCCGTCCTGACCGCCGAGGCCGACGCGCCCGCCGACTTCTGAGCCGATGACCACGCCGAGCCCCGGCGGCCACCGCGATTCGGCCGACCCGGTCGAACAGATGCGCAGGCAGCTGGCTCGCCTCGGTATCGAGGTCGAGCCGGAGCCGGTCATACCGCCCGCGGTAGGGCGCGGCAGGGGCACGGCCGATGAACTCGTCCGGTCGGCTCGTGACACACGAGCCGACCCGGACGCGGAGAGGATTCGGTCGGGTGCGGGCGATCCGCAGCGCGCGCACCCGACCGGATTCACCGATTTCACCGATGGTGACAAACCACCGCGTTTCGCTGCGCGGGTTGGTGATGATCATGAAGAGTGGGGGAGCGAGGGTCGGCGACGACCCCGCGGCGCACGACGCGAACGCAAGTCCGCGCGGCGCGACGAAGTCTCCCTGTCGACCGTCGTCGGTGGTGACGACGGACGGCAGGCGGATCCGGTGGCGGCCGGATCCCAGCCGGGAGAGCCCGACAGGCGGGCCGGCGCACGCCGGCTCGCCCCGGGCGACCGTCCCGATGCGACCTTGGAGCAGGCCAAGGACGTGTGCCTGCGATTGCTCTCGGTACGTGCTCGCAGCCGCGCGGAATTGGAGAAACGACTCGGCGAGAAGGGCTTCCGTATCGAGGTGACCGAGGCCGCTCTCGAGCGGTTCACCGAGATCGGCCTGATCAACGACGCCTCGTTCGCTGAACAGTGGGTCCACGAACGGCACACCTACTCCGGCCGGGGCAAGAAGGCTCTCCACCGTGAATTGCGCGAGAAGGGCGTCGCCCCGAGCGACGCGGAAGAGGCGTTGTCGATGGTCACCGACGACGCCGAAAACGCTCGCGCCGCCGACCTGGTCCGCCGAAAACTACGCACCCTTCCCCGGGAGATAGAACGCGACAAGGCAGTCCGCCGACTCGTCGGCATGCTGGCCCGCCGCGGCTACGACCAATCCACCGCCTTCGCCGTCGTCACCGCAGAGTTGGACGAAGCGGGGTTCGAACGCACCGCGCCCCGCCCCCCTCGTGCTGCCGGCGAGGGGGAGCAGGCGCCACCTACCGACGCGGCAGGTGGCTCGTGGCGGACACGCCGTTCGCTGTCGCGCGGTGCTGGTTTTTCGGACGCCGACGAAACCGCCGGTGAGACGGACGAAGCGGATAGCGCCCGCCCCTCGCGCCCGGCTCCCGGCGACGAACAGGCCGCGATCGACCTGGTTCGGCGCAAACTCCGTTCCATGCCCGCCGATCTGGACCGCACCAAGGCGACACGACGCCTGGTCGACATGCTCGCCCGCCGCGGCTACAGCTCGTCAACGGCCTTCGCGGTGGTGAAAGCGGAACTGTCGCAGGCGGATCGGTGAGGTCCGTGGAGACAAGCGCCGAACTGCCGCGAGGGCGGTACGCGGCGCGTAAGATGATCACGCTTGGCGAAACCTGTTTCAGCGCAGGCTGATTCGCCGCGTCGGTGACGATGCGGATGTGGGGAAGGGATGTTTCACCCGGTTCGGGGTGGGAAATCCGGGGAGCAGGGCCGTAGGCGGCCGCCGAACGACGGGGAGGTGGACCCTGGACGCGTTGTGGTCGTTCGTGGTGAACCGGCGTGAGCAATTGCTGGTCGATTCCTATCTGCATGTGTCGGCGGTGGTGCAGTCGCTGGTGCTGGCGACCGTGATCGCGGTGGCACTCGGGATACTCGTGTATCGAAGTCCGCTCGGGTCAGCTGCCGCTACCGCGATGGCGGGGGCGATTCTGACGGTGCCCTCGTTCGCGTTGCTCGGGTTGCTGATTCCGTTTCTCGGGCTCGGCGTCGGGCCCACGATCGTGGCCCTGGTGCTCTACGCGCTGTTGCCGATCCTGCGGAACACGGTGCTCGGGTTGTCGTCGGTGGATCCGGCGGTGACCGATGCCGCGCGCGGTGTCGGGATGAACCGGTTGCGCCTGCTGACCAAGATCGAACTGCCGCTGGCATGGCCGTCCATTCTCACCGGAATGCGGGTCAGCACCCAGATGATCATGGGCATCCTGGCACTGGCGGCCTACGCGAAGGGGCCCGGCCTCGGCAACGTGATCTTCTCCGGACTCTCCCGCCTCGGCAGCCCGAACGCGGTGCCGCAGGCACTCACCGGCACCGTCCTCATCGTCGTGCTCGCACTCGCACTCGACGGCGTCCTGGTTCTGCTCGGACGGCTCACTATTCCGAGGGGAATTCGTGACTGACATCGAAACCACCAACGCGGCACGCGCTTCCGCGGTCTCCGGGGTCGAGATCGTCCTCGACCGGGTCACCAAACGCTATCCCGAACAGCCCGAACCCGCGGTCGAGGAGGTCTCCATGACCATCCCGGCCGGGGAGATCGTGGTGCTGGTCGGCCCGTCCGGCTGCGGCAAGACCACCACCATGCGGATGATCAACCGGCTGATCGAACCCACCTCGGGCACCGTCACCATCGGTGGCCGCGACGCGGGCGCGATCGACGCCGACGAATTGCGCCGCGGCATCGGCTATTCGATCCAGCAGGCCGGGCTGTTCCCGCACATGACCGTCGCCAAGAACATCGCCACGGTGCCCGGCCTGCTCGGCTGGGACCGCCGCCGCACCGCCGAGCGCACCGACGAGATGCTCACCCTCGTCGGCCTCGACCCCGGCACCTACCGCAACCGCTACCCCCGCCAGCTCTCCGGTGGACAGCAGCAGCGCGTCGGTGTGGCCAGGGCACTGGCGGCCGACCCGCCGGTCCTGCTGATGGACGAGCCGTTCGGCGCCGTCGACCCGATCACCCGTGGGCTGTTGCAGGACGAATTGCTCCGGCTGCAAAGCGAACTCGGCAAGACCATCGTCTTCGTCACCCACGACTTCGGGGAAGCGGTGAAGCTGGGCGATCGTATCGCCGTCCTCGGCGACCGCTCCCGCATCCTGCAATACGACACCCCCGCCGCGATCCTGGCGGCCCCCGCCGACGAGACGGTCGCCGGGTTCGTCGGCGCGACCGCCACCATCGACCGCCTCGGCCTCACCGTCCTCGCCGACCTCGACCTGGACCAGGGCATCACCGCCACCGACGACACCACCCCCGCGGCCTTCACCGCCGCCCTGCGGGACGCGGACCGCACCTGGGGCATCGTCCTCGACGCCCAGCGCCGCCCGCTCCGGCGAGTGACGACCGGCGAACTCGCCCACGCGGATTCGCCGCGCGACCTCGGCACCCCGATCGGCGCCACCCTCCCCGCCGACGCCACGCTGCAAGACGCGCTGGCCGCGCTGCTCACCGAACGCACCGCTTCCGCCGTCGTCGTCGACAACACCGGGACCTACGCCGGAACCGTCACCGTCGACACCCTCATCAACCACCTCGCCGCCACCGAATCGGCGCCGGCATGACGACCGAATCGCATCGATGGCCGGCCTCCTACGAACCTGCGGTGCCCGCAGGCCGTGCCGCGCATGATCGTGGTCCACACAGGGTGTGCCTGGTTCTCGCCGGCTCGGTGTCGGCGAGCCGAACCAACCAGATCCCGGGTGTCCGTGGTGTCGGAGCACAGTGGTCAGCGCTACGGTCACTGGTCGAATCGGACCGGGTGAGGAGATCGATATCGTGACGAATTCTGTTGCCACCTCTTCGCGTTCGATCGTCGACGTCCCCGCCGCGACCGCTGCCCCCGCCACCCAGCGTCGCGCGGAATACCTCCGCCTGCTGGCTCAGCCGGTGATCGTGCTGATCCTCACCGTGGGGGTGCTGGTCTGGGCGTTCCGGCGCGATCTCACCGTCACCCAGCAGGCCAGCATCAGCGTGCGCAATGTCGCCCAGGTGACCTGGCAGCACATCTTGATCACGGCGGCGGTCGTGCTCATCGTCGTGGTGCTGGCCGTGCCGCTCGGGACATTGCTCACCAGGCACCGATTCCGCCGTCTGGCCCCGATTTTCGTCGGCATCGCCAATATCGGGGCATCGGCGCCGGCGATCGGCCTGATCGTGCTGTGCTACCTGGTCACCCGCACCACCGGGTTCTGGGTGGGTGTCGCGCCGATCGCGTTCTGCTCGCTGCTGCCGGTGCTGCGCAATACGATCCTGGGCTACCAGGAGGTCGACCCCGCCCTGATAGACGCGGGCCGGGGACAGGGCATGTCGGCGGGACTCGTGTTGCGCCGCATCGAGTTCCCACTCGCGGTGCCCTACATCCTGGCCGGCCTGCGGACTTCGTTGGTGCTGGCCGTCGGCACCGCCACCCTGTCGTTCATGGTGAGTGCGGGTGGACTCGGCATTCTCATCGACACCGGTTACAAACTGCGCGACACCGTGACTCTGACGCTCGGCGCGGTGCTCGCCGTCGCGCTGGCGCTGTTCGTCGACTGGCTGGGCGCGCTGGCCGAACAGTTTCTCGGTCCGAGGGGGTTGCGGTGAGATTCACCGGATTGTTGCGCGGACTGGTCCCGGTGCTGAGCGTCGTGGTGCTCGCGAGTTGCGGTCTGCAGTCGGGTGGTTCGGTGCCGCTGCCCGTGGGACCGGGCAGTATCGAGCCGGTGCCGGAACTCGACGGTGTCGCGGTGACGGTGGGCTCCAAGGACTTCACCGAGGCCAACATCCTCGGCTACATGATCGAATTCGCTTTGACGGCCGCAGGCGCGAATGTGCGTGACCTGACCAATATCCAAGGCTCCAACAGCTTGCGCGACGCGCAACTGAACGGCCAGATCGACATCGCCTACGACTACACCGGCACCGGCTGGATCAACTACCTCGGCAAGGAGAAGCCGATCCCCACCGAGGCGGCGCAGTTCGACGCGGTCCGCGACGCCGACCTGGCCGAACACAACATGGTCTGGGCGGCGATGGCGCCGATGAACAACACCTACGCCCTGGTCACGAGCAAGGGCACCGCCGAGGAAACCGGCGTGCGTACGCTGTCGGACTACGCGAAACTCCTCGCGAAAGATCCCGCTGCGGCGGCCACCTGCGTCGGCACCGAGTTCAACGTCCGCCCGGACGGCTATCCCGGTCTGGCTGCCGCCTACGGGATCGACCCGGGCAAGGCTCAGCGCCAGATCGTCCAGGACGCGCTCGTCTACCAGGCCACCGCCGACGCGAAGCAGTGCCGCTTCGGCTCGGTCGCCGCCACCGACGGCCGCATCCCCGCGCTCGAACTGGTGCTTCTCGAAGACGACAAGGCGTTCTTCCCGAAGTACAACGCGTCGCTGGTCATGCACCGCGATTTCGCCGACGCGCACCCCGAGGTCGTGCAGGTGATGGCGCCGATCTCCGCCCGCCTCACCAACGAGGTGATCACCGAACTCAACCGTCAGGTCGACATCGACGGTCGCGAACCCGCCGATGTCGCCCGCGACTGGATGGTCGCCGAGGGCCTCGTCACCGCCGGCTGACCCACTGTGCCGGTTTGCCGAACTGTTACCAGCATCTGCCCGAGATGTCCGGAACGCGTGGGTCGCTCACACCAACACCTCAGCTTCTCGGTCCATGATGGACGGCGGTAGAGACACCGGAAACCAGGACGCGTAGCGGTGGGGGTGCCCGCGTCCAGACTGGGAGGCTGACGCATGACCATCGAATTCCGCAAGGTGACAGTCCTCGGGACGGGGGTGCTCGGATCCCAGATCGCCTTCCAGACCGCCTTCCACGGGTTCGACGTCACCGCCTACGACATCGACGACGCGGCGCTCACCGCCGCACGCACCCGATTCGATGGACTCGCCGCGGTGTATCAGCAGGACGTGGCAGGCGCCGATGCGAGCAACACCGCGGCGACCGCGGCGCGCATCACCCTGACCACCGACCTGGCCACCGCGGCGGCCGAGGCGGACCTCATCATCGAGGCGGTGCCGGAGGTACTCGAGATCAAGCGCGACCTGTACGGCAAGCTCGGTGCGCTCGCGCCCGAACGCACCGTGTTCGCGACGAATTCCTCGACGCTGCTGCCCAGCGACATCGTCGACTACACCGGGCGCCCCGATCGGTTCCTGGCGCTGCACTTCGCCAACCACGTCTGGAAGTTCAACACCGCCGAGGTGATGGGCACCGAGCAGACCGATCCGGCGGTGTTCGCCGCCGTGGTGGAGTTCGCGAAAGCGATCGGCATGGTGCCGATCGAATTGCACAAGGAGAAGGCGGGTTACGTCCTCAACTCGCTGCTGGTGCCGTTCCTGAATTCCGGAATCGAGCTCGCCGCGGGCGGATACGCCGAACCCGCCGCGGTCGACGAGACCTGGCGCATCGCCACCGGCGCACCCATGGGCCCGTTCCAGATCCTCGACATCGTCGGCCTGACCACTCCGTACAACATTCTGATCAACGGCAGCGCCGCCCACAAGAAGCTCGCGGCCTGGCTCAAGGAGAACTACATCGACAAGGGCAAGCTCGGTGCCGCCACAGGAGAGGGGTTCTACCGCTACAGCGCTTAGTCCCGCTCGACTTTCCGGAACGGACAGAGGAGACGGATGTACTACAGCAGTGGCAATTACGAAGCGTTCGCCCGGCCGCGCAAACCCGAAGGGGTGGACGCCAAATCGGCCTGGTTCGTCGGTGCCGGGCTGGCCTCGCTCTCCGGCGCGGCGTTCCTCATCAGGGACGGGCAGCTGGCGGCCGACAAGATCACCGTGCTGGAGCGGCTGGCCTTGCCCGGTGGCGCGCTCGACGGCATCAGGGAACCGAAGAAGGGTTTCGTCATTCGCGGCGGGCGCGAGATGGAGAACCACTTCGAATGCCTGTGGGACCTCTATCGTTCGGTGCCGTCGATGGAGATCGAGGGCGCCAGCGTGCTCGACGAGTTCTACTGGCTCAACAAGGACGACCCGAACTTCTCCCTGCAGCGGGCCACCGTGCAACGGGGCCAGGACGCGCACACCGACGGCTTGTTCACTCTCACCGATCGCGCGCAGAAGGACATCGTGAAGGTGTTCCTCGCCACCCGCGAGCAGATGGAGAACAAGCGCATCGACGAGGTGTTCGGCCCGGACTTCCTGGCGAGCAACTTCTGGCTGTACTGGCGCACCATGTTCGCGTTCGAGGAATGGCACAGCGCGCTGGAGATGAAGCTGTACCTGCACCGGTTCATCCACCACATCGGTGGCCTGCCCGACTTCTCCGCGTTGAAGTTCACCAAATACAACCAGTACGAGTCGCTGGTGCTGCCGCTGTACCGGTGGCTGCTCGACCAGGGTGTGCGATTCCGCTTCGACACCGAGGTCACCGACGTCGACTTCGACATCAGCGGGCCGCGCAAGCAGGCCACCCGGCTGCACTGGGTGTCCGAGGGTGTCGAGGGCGGGGTCGACCTGACCGCGGACGACCTGCTGTTCGTCACCATCGGCTCGCTCACCGAGAACTCGAACGAGGGCGATCAGCACACTCCCGCCCGGCTCGACGAGGGACCTGCCCCGGCCTGGGATCTGTGGCGGCGCATCGCCGCCAAGGACCCCGCGTTCGGCCATCCGGAGGTCTTCGGCGGCCACATCCCGGAGACCAAATGGGAGTCGGCCACGGTCACCACCCTCGACGAGCGCATTCCCCGCTACATCCAGAAGATCTGCAAGCGAGACCCGTTCAGCGGCAAAGTGGTCACCGGCGGCATCGTGACGGCGAAGGACTCGTCCTGGTTGATGAGCTGGACGGTGAACCGGCAGCCGCACTTCAAGCAGCAGCCCGCCGATCAGATCGTGGTGTGGGTGTACGCGCTGTTCGTCGATCGGCCCGGCGATTTCGTGAAGAAGTCGATGCAGGACTGTACGGGCGCGGAGATCACCCAGGAATGGCTGTACCACCTGGGTGTTCCCGAAGCCGAGATCCCGGAGATGGCCGCGGACGCCGCGACGTGCGTCCCGGTGATGATGCCGTATGTCACCGCGTTCTTCATGCCGCGCCAGGCCGGTGACCGCCCCGACGTGGTGCCCGCGGGCGCGGTGAACTTCGCCTTCATCGGCCAGTTCGCGGAGACCACCCGCGACTGCATCTTCACCACCGAGTACTCGGTGCGCACCGGTATGGAAGCGGCCTACACGCTGCTCGGTGTCGAGCGGGGAGTGCCGGAGGTCTTCGGCTCCACCTACGACATCCGGTCGCTGCTCGCGGCGACCAGCAAGTTGCGCGACGGCGAGGAGATGAGCCTGCCCGGACCTGAGTTCGTCCGCAATCGACTGCTGAAGAAGCTCGACGACACCGAGATCGGGCCGCTGCTGCGCGAATTCGGCCTCATCGGCGAGGACTAGGAAACGACAATCGGGGCCCGATCCGGACGGATCGGGCCCCGATTGTCGTGGGTGGGACTACTTCTTGGTGATGTCCACGCCGGGCGCGGCGTCGGCGAGGATCGAGTCGGCGGCCAGCACCGCGCCACCGCTCTTCTTCCGCGACCGCAACCGCTTTTCCAGTGTGGTGGCCAGGAAGCTCAGCGCCATGTTGAGCGAGATCATGATCAGCGCGATGACGATCAGCGCGGGGATCGTGTTCTGCAACGACGCGCCTTCTTGCTGACCCGACCGCACGAGCTCCACGTAGGTGATCTGGTAGCCCAGCGCGGTGTCCTTGAGGACAACGACCATCTGCGAGACCAGTGCGGGCAGCATGGCCGTGATGGCCTGCGGCAGCAGGATCAGCCGCATGAGCTGGTTCTTGCGCAGCCCCAGCGCCACGGCGGCTTCGGTCTGTCCCTTGGGTAGCGACTTGATGCCCGCGCGCACGATCTCGGCGATGACCGCGGAGTTGTAGATGATCAGCGCGATGACCACCGCGGCCAGCGCGAGCTGATCGGACGGGAACAGGTCGTAGTCGCCGAACACCGCGAACAGGAAGATCATCAGGATCAGCACCGGGATCGCCCTGGCGAACTCGACGATCGTGCCCGCGACCCAGCGCACCCACGCGTGGTCCGACAGGCGCAGGATCCCGAAGATCATGCCGAAGAACACCGAGCCGATGATCGAGATCACGGCGGCGGTGAGGGTGCCTTCCAGACCGGGCAGGAGATAGGTTTCCCAGATCTCGGACTGGAGGAACGGCTTCCACTTGGCCGCGGTGAACTGGCCCTTGTCGGCGAACGCGTCGTAGAGCCACCAGCCCGCGCCGACCAGCACGACGACGACCAGAACCGAGTACAGGTTGTGACGCAGCCGCGCGCGGGGCCCCGGAGCGTCGAACAGAACCGAAGCGCCGCTCATCGTGCCACCTCGTATCGCTTGGCCAGCCAGCCGAACAACAGCCCGGTCGGCAGGGTGAGGACGACGAAGCCGAGCGCGAAGATCGCACCGATGGTGAGAATGGCGGCTTCGTTCTCGATCATCGCGCCCATCAGGTACGCGGCTTCGGCGACACCGATGACGGAGGCGACCGTCGAATTCTTGGTCAGCGCGATCAGCACACTGCCCAGGGGCGCGATGACGGCCCGGAAGGCTTGGGGCAGCACGATCAACCGCAGGTTCTGGGCGAATCCGAAGCCCAGCGACCGGCCCGCTTCGGACTGGCCGAGCGCGACGGTGTTGATGCCCGAACGCAGCGATTCGCAGACGAAGGCGGCGGTGTAGACGCTCAGGCCGATGATCGCCCAGCGATAGTTGATGACCTTGATCTCGTCACTGCCGAGTTTCCACCCGAGGGTGCTGTACAGGCCGAGCGAGGTGAATACCAGGATCAGGGTGAGCGGAGTGTTGCGGAAGACCGCTACATACGCCGCGCCGACCCAGCGCGCGACCGGAATCGGGGATACGCGCATGCCGGCGACGACGGTACCGATGACGAGCGCACCGATCGCCGAGAAGAAGGTGAGTTTGATGGTTACCCAGAACGCATCGAGGATTTGGTTGTCATACCTCGAGATCAGGTCGAACACGGACGCGCGTCCTCCGATCGGTGTGAAAGCCAGCAGGACAACACCGCATCGGTGACCCGGGAAACCCCGGGCCACCGATGGTCAGTGGTTGATCAGTAGCGGTCGACGGTCGGCGGTGCGGGCACCGCGATACCGGTACCCGCGAAGTTCTTCTCCTGCGAGGCCTTCCACGAACCGTCATCGATCATCGCCTGGATGGCGTCGTTGACCTTGCCGCGCAGCTCCGAATCGCCCTTCTTCAGGCCGATGCCGTACTTCTCGGTGGTGAAGGGCTTGTTCACCAGCTTGAAGGTGCCCGGCGACTGCGCGGCGTAACCGGCCAGGATGACGTTGTCGGTGGTGACCGCGTCGATCGCACCGCTACGCATCGCCTCGATGCACAGCGAGTAGGTGTCGTAGGTCTGCAGCTGCGCCTGCGGGTAGTTCTTCTCGATGTTCTGGGCCGGGGTGGAGCCCTTCACCGAGCAGACCTTCTTGCCCGAGAGGGAATCGGGGCCGGTGATGTCGGTGTTGGCGGCCGGGACGAGCAGGTCCTGGCCCGCGATGTAGTAGGGGCCGCCGAAATCGACCTTCTCCTTGCGCTTGTCGTTGATCGAGTAGGTGGCCACGACGAGGTCGACCTGACCGTTCTCGATCAGCGTCTCGCGCTGCGCCGACGGCGATTCCTTGAAGGTGAGGTTCTCCGGCTTCACGCCGAGCTTGTCGGCGACGTACTTGGCGACGTCGACGTCGAAGCCGCTGTAGGTGCCGTCGGTATTGCGCAGGCCCAGACCCGGCTGGTCGAACTTGATGCCGATGGTGAGCTTGCCGTCCTTGGCGTTGTCCAGCGCCGACTTGTTGTCACCGCCACCACAGGCCGCGGTGACGGTGGCTGCCAATACCAGTGCCGCTGCGCCGATTCCGACGCGCATCGCACGATTGATCCTCATGGGTTTCCTTCTCCTTGTGACAATGGTGCTGCGAGTCAGTGACTGAGAATCTTGCCGAGGAAGTCCCTGGCGCGTTCGGATTTCGGTGCGGTGAAGAACGTTTCGGGCGCGGCGTCTTCGACGATCTCGCCGTCGGCCATGAACAGCACGCGGTCGCCCGCACGGCGGGCGAAGCCCATCTCGTGGGTGACCACGAGCATGGTCATGCCTTCCTTGGCCAGCGCCACCATCACGTCGAGCACCTCGTTGACCATCTCGGGGTCGAGCGCCGAGGTCGGCTCGTCGAACAGCATGACCTTGGGATCCATGGCCAGTGAGCGGGCGATCGCCACGCGCTGCTGCTGGCCGCCCGAGAGCTGGGCCGGGTACTTGTCGGCCTGGTTGGCGATGCCGACCCGCTCGAGCAGGGCGAGGGCGTGCTTGCGCGCCTCGTCCTTCTTCTTTCCGCGGACCTTCGTCGGCGCCAGCATCACGTTCTCGAGGATGGTCTTGTGCGCGAACAGGTTGAACGACTGGAACACCATGCCCACCTCGGCGCGCAGCGCGGCGAGAGCCTTGCCCTCGTCGGGCAGTGCGACGCCGTCGATGGCGATGTCACCGGAGTCGATCGGTTCGAGGCGATTGATCGTGCGGCACAGGGTGGATTTCCCCGAACCCGACGGGCCCAGGACGATCACGACCTGCCCACGGGGCACTTCGAGGTGGATATCGCGCAGGACATGGAGCTCACCGAAGTGTTTGTCCACGTTGCGCATCGAGATCATCGGCGGAGCAGCGGTGGTGGCTGCGGCGTCGGCGTTCCCGTTCGCGGGTGCGGCGTCGTCGGTCATGGTCAGAAACCTTATGTCCATTCTGGAGAATTGCCCGGCTTTCGAAGACATGCCGTGACGGCACGCCGAAACGACACCTGCTGGTAACCCGGCGGCTGCCCGTTACCTTTGCGTATTATCGCGCGAACGCAACCGTGACGCGCATCACACTCAGGGCTGCCCGTACCCTGGACAGGTGGATTCGACGGTTCAGGACGCGACTGAGGGCGCGACGCAGCACAGCTCTGTGGCGCAGCGCAGCTATGAGGTTCGCACATTCGGCTGCCAGATGAACGTGCACGACTCCGAACGCCTGTCCGGGCTGCTCGAGGACGCGGGCTATGTCAAGGCCGCCACCGGAGAGACGCCCGATCTGATGGTGTTCAACACCTGCGCGGTGCGCGAGAACGCCGACAACAAGCTCTACGGCACGCTCGGTCAGCTGGTCCCGGTCAAGCAGGGGCGCCCCGGCATGCAGATCGCCGTCGGCGGCTGCCTGGCGCAGAAGGATCGCGAGACCGTGGTGCGCAAGGCGCCGTGGGTCGACGTGGTGTTCGGCACCCACAACATCGGTTCGCTGCCGGTGCTGCTCGAGCGGGCCCGTCACAACGAGCAGGCGCAGGTGGAGATCCTCGAATCGCTCGAGGCTTTCCCGTCGACGCTGCCCGCCAAGCGGGAGTCGGCGTACGCGGGCTGGGTGTCGATCTCGGTGGGCTGCAACAACACCTGCACGTTCTGCATCGTGCCCGCACTGCGTGGCAAGGAAGTGGATCGCCGTCCCGGAGACGTGCTCGCCGAGGTGCAGGCGCTGGTCGACCAGGGCGTGCTGGAAGTAACCCTGCTCGGACAGAACGTCAACTCCTACGGCGTGAACTTCGTCGATCCCGAGCAGCCGCGCGACCGTGGCGCGTTCGCGCAGCTGCTGCGCGCGACCGGACAGATCGAGGGCCTCGAACGCGTGCGGTTCACCTCCCCGCATCCCGCGGAGTTCACCGACGATGTGATCGAGGCGATGGCGGCCACCCCGAACGTCTGCCCGCAGCTGCACATGCCGCTGCAATCGGGTTCGGATCGGGTGCTGAAAGCGATGCGCCGTTCTTACCGCAAGGAGCGTTTCCTCGGCATCATCGACAAGGTGCGCGCCGCGATGCCGCACGCGTCGATCACCACCGACATCATCGTGGGCTTCCCCGGCGAGACCGAGGAGGACTTCCTCGAGACCCTCGACGTGGTCCGGCGCGCCCGCTTCACCAGCGCCTACACCTTCCAGTACTCCAAGCGTCCCGGAACTCCGGCCGCCGACCTGCCCGATCAGCTGCCCAAGCAGGTCGTGCAGGAACGCTTCGAACGCCTGATCGCCTTGCAGGACCAGGTCTCCTGGGAGAACAACCAGGCGCTCATCGGCACCGAGGTGGAACTGCTCGTCGCCGAGGGCGCGGGCAAGAAGAACGCGGTGACCGCGCGGATGAGCGGTCGTGCGCGCGACGGCAGGCTGGTGCACTTCCGGCCCGGCGACGTGACCGGCATCCGGCCGGGCGACATCGTCACCGTCGACATCACCGAGGCGGCGCCGCACCATCTCATCGCCGACAGCGCGGTGAAATCGCATCGGCGTACCGCCGCCGGTGACGCGCACGAACGCGGCATCACGCCCAAAACGGCGCCGATCGGTGTCGGTCTCGGGTTGCCCCGGATCGGCGCGCCGATCATCGAGACGGTCGAGAGCGGCTGTTCGACGGGGTGCTCGTCGTGAGCGACGACAAATCTACTACCGGTCGTAGTGGGTCGGATGCGAACGGCGCGTCCGGTGATGGCACAGTGGGACCCGCCAACGACCAGCCTGTGGACAGGAGCGGACACGCGGTGAACCCGGCGCGCAACGACGAGGATTTCGAACAATTCCGCGGTGAGCTCGACGCGGTCGAGCGCCGCATCGCCGGTGAGATCGACCCCGGCGCGCGAGCGCTGGTGGTGGCGGGCGCGGTCTTCGCGCTGCTGATCTCGCTGGTCCTGCCGACCGCCGGTACGGCGCGCGGCTTCGACGTGCTGCTCGCCACCGATGCGGCGGGGGTCGAACACATCGGCCTGCCGTCGCGGATCTTCGTGTGGCTGGTCATCGTCTTCGGTGTCGGCTTCTCGCTGCTGGCGCTGACCACCCGTCGCTGGGTTCTGGCCTGGATCGCCTGCGCGGGGTCGGCCGTGGGCTCGGTGTTCGGTGTGCTCTCGATCTGGCACCGCCAGACCCCGGGCCTGGGCAACTACCAGGGCGCGGGTCCGGGGATCGGCCTCATCCTGGGCACCCTCGCGATCATGGTGCTCACCTTCCACTGGGTTCGGGTGGTGTGGAGCCGCACCGCCGTGCAACTCGCCGCGGAGGAACAGCGTCGCACCGCGGCCCGCGAAGCCGAGGATCGCGACCGCAAGCGACTCAGCGGCGAATAGTCCTGCGAGACAAGAAAACCCCCGACCGAATCGGCCGGGGGTTTCTTTCTGTCGCGCTCACAGATTGCTGACTGCGCCCTCTGCGGCTTCGGCCCATTCGCGCCACTGCTGTGCCTGCTCGAGCGCCTTCTCCGCATCGCGCTTCTTGCCCGCCGCGGTGGCCTTGGCGGCCTGCTCCTCGAACTGGGCGACCCGCTCACGGAACTGCGCGGCTCGCGCGACGGCCTCGGGATCGGAACGACGCCACTGCTGATCGGCCGCGTCGCGAACCCGCTTCTCGATGGCGCGCAGCTTGGCTTCGAGTTCCTGCATGCGCTCGCGGGGGACCTTGCCGATGGCGTCCCACTTGTCCTGCAGCTCGCGCAGCGCGTTGCGGGCGGCGTCCACGCCGTTGGCCGGGTCGATGTGCTCGTAGGCGGCCAGCAGTTCCAGCTTGGCGGCGGCGTTGTGATCGAACTCGGCGTCGCGTTCGCTGACCGCCGCGTTGCGGGCGGCGAAGAACACATCCTGGGCGCTCTTGAACCGTCGCCACAGCGACTCGTCGGCCTCGCGCGGTGCCCGGCCCGCGGCCTTCCACTCGGTGAGCAGGTCGCGGAACACCGCGGCGGTGCCGGTCCAGTCGGTGGAGTCGGCCAGCTCCTCGGCGCGCACGCACAGCTCTTCCTTGCGCGTCTTGGCGGTGGCGCGTTCGCGGTCGAGGTCGGCGAAGTGGGCGCCGCGCCGGCGGTTGAACGCCTCACGGGCCTTGGAATAGCGCTTCCACAGTGCGTCGTCGACCTTGCGGTCGACCCCGCGAATCGACTTCCACTCGTCGAGGATCTCGCGCAGCCGGTCGCCCGCGGCCTTCCACTGGGTGGATTCGGCGGCGATCTGCTCGGCCTCGGCGGCGAGAGCTTCCTTGCGCTCGGTGTGCTCGTGGCGGGCGCGGTCCTTCTCCTCCTTGGCGTGCGCGGCGGCTTCCTCGGAATGTTCGGTGATGACCTGTAGCCGAGCGGCGAGGCCGTCGATATCGCCGATGACGGCCGCCGTCGGCAGCGTCTCGGCCAGTGCCAGCGCGGCGGCCTTGGTCTTGCGGGCATCGGCCCCCGCGGCCAGCCTGGCCTCGAGCAGCGCGACCTCGGTCGCCAGATCGTCGAAGCGGCGGCCGAAGTGCGCCAAGCCCTCGGCGACGTCGCCCGCCTGCCAGGAGCCGACGATCCGTTCGCCATCCGCGGTCCGCACCCAGGCGGTGCCGTCTTCGTCGACGCGGCCCCACTTGCCCGGGTCGGTGGCACTGGGCACGATCACGGCGTGCGGATGCGGTTGATCGGGGCCCGGCGCCGGTTTCACGGCATGGGGTTTCGGCGGACGCGGAGCATTCCCGCCGGGCTTGGGGGTACCGGACGGTCGCGGGGCCGGACCTGGGGTGGGCTTCGCGGTTCCGTTGCTGTCGGTCATTGCTCTCCGTCCCTGCCGCGCGTCACGGCTGCCTGGTTACGCCCTAGCACATCCCATTGAACCCGGTTCGAGCCGCGGAAACCATCGATCCGGAGGATCGAATAGCGGATTTCCTGGGATTTCGTCCCGGACGACGTGGGTAGTCGCACCTGAAAACACTAGCAATCTCGGCGGGCATCCCTACGCCGGACACTCGCAGACCGCCGCGCGCCCGCGCCGCGCCGGATGTGGGCCCCGGTGCGCGCTGCGGCTACGGTTACCGCGTGTTCTCGATAGCGGCCCTGGTCCCGTCGCCGCCGATGCTGGTGCCCGAACTGTGTGGGCGAGTCCCGGTGTCCGGCAGCGATCCCGACGATCCGACCGTGGTGCTGCGCGCGGCCGCCCTCGACGCCGCCGCGGCCCTCGCCGAGGCCGCCGACCGGTGGGTCGTCGTCGGAGTCGGTAGCCATGACCTGACCTACGGTTCGGCGACCCGGGGGACCTTCCGTGGGTTCGGCGCCGACGTCGTCGTCGGGCTCGGCCCGGCGGGCGAGGACCCCGGTCCAGCAGACGCTCAGCTTCCCCTTCCGGTACTGGTCGCCGGATGGTTGCGGGAGCAGGTCGCGCCCCGGATCTCGGTGCGGGCCCGGCTGTTCGCCGCGGGCACGCCTGCCATCGATTGCGCCGCGGCGGGCGCCGCGCTGCGCGCCGAACTGGACAGCGAGCAGGACCCGTGCGCGGTGCTCGTCGTCGCGGACGGTGCCGCGACGTTGACGGTCAAGTCGCCCGGCTATCTCGACGAGCGGGCCACCGCTGTTCAGCACGACCTCGACGCGGCGCTGCGCACGGGTTCGCGGGCAGGCTTGTCCGCGCTCGAGCCGGACCTGTGCGCGGCGCTGCTCGTCGACGGACGCGCTGCCTACCAGGTACTCGGCGGTCTGTTCGCCGCCGATTCGGCCGATCCGCGGGTCCGTACCCTGTACCAGGGCGCACCCTATGGCGTCGGCTACGACGTGAGCGTGTGGCAACCGGGTGGACGGGAAGGGATCGACGAGTGACGAGCAGACCGATCGCGGTCGTCGGCCCCACCGCCACCGGGAAATCCGACCTCGCCCTCGATCTCGCCACCGAACTCGGCGGCGAGATCGTCAACATCGACGCGATGCAGCTCTATCGCGGGATGGATGTCGGCACCGCGAAACTGCCGCCCGACCAGCGACGCGGTATCCCGCACCACCTGCTCGACGTGCTCGATGTCACCGATACCGCGACCGTCGCCGCCTACCAGAGCGCGGCCCGCGCCGTCGTCGAGGACATCATGGCGCGCGCGAAGACCCCGGTCATCGTCGGCGGTTCGATGATGTACGTGCAGGCGCTGCTCGACGAGTGGGATTTCCCGGCCACCGATCCCGAGGTCCGCGCCCGCTGGGAAGCGCTCCTGGAGGAGGGCGGGGTGCAGGCGCTGCACGCGGCGCTGCGCGAGGCCGACCCGGTCGCCGCGGCGACCATTCTGCCCACCGACGGGCGGCGCATGGTGCGCGCGCTCGAGGTGGTCGAGCTGACCGGTCGCCCGTTCGCCGCTTCGGCCCCGACCATCGGCGCCCCGCGCTGGAACACCGCGATTCTCGGCGTCGACCGGGAGACCGCCGCCCTCGATGCCCGCATCGAGACCCGCACCGCCCTGATGTTCGAACACGGTCTGGTCGACGAGGTCCGCGGTCTGATCGACCGGGGCCTGCGCGAAGGCCAGACTGCCCGCCGCGCGATCGGCTACGCCCAGGTGCTGGCCTACCTCGACGACGAATACGATCTCGGCCACGCCCGCGAACGCACCCTGATCGGCACCCGCCGCTACGTGCGACGGCAGCGGTCGTGGTTCCGCCGTGACCCCAGGGTCTCCTGGGTCGACGGTGCCGATCCCGAGCTCGCCGCGACCGCGCTGGCCCTGCTCTCCGAAGCGAATACCGACCCGATAGGACGGACAGCGCAGTGACGCGACGAGTGAGTACCCGCAACGCCTCGGTGCAGGTGTGGCAGGCATACCTCAACAACCGGACAAAACGTCATCGTGACGGCCGGTTCCTCGTGCAAGGCGTGCGCCCGATCACGCAGGCCCTGGCCAATGACTGGCCGCTGGAAACCCTGCTCTACCGGCTCGGTGGCCCCGAACTGTCGAGCTGGGCGCGCGAGATCCTCGACACCGCCGACGTGCCGCAGGTGGGCCTCGTGCCCGAGCTCATGGCCGATCTGGGAGAGAAGGCGGCGAGCGCACCGGAGATCGTGGCGGTCGCGGTGTCGCGACACCGCGATCTGGCCGACTACGCACCCGGTGAGCCAGGGGAGGACGCCCCGGTGGTCGTCGTGTTCGATCGCCCGAACTCGCCCGGCAACCTCGGCACCTTGATCCGCTCGGCTGATGCCTTCGGCGCTTCCGGGGTGATCGTCACCGGCCACGGCGCCGACCAGTTCGACCCGCAGGCCGTGCGCGCCTCGACCGGCTCGCTGTTCGCCGTGCCGGTGCTGCGCGCGGCGGGCCCCGGTCAGGTGCTCGAATTCCGCGACCGCCAGGCGGCGCGCGGCATCCCCACCCGCATCGTCGGCACCGATGAACACGCGCCGGGCACCATCTACGACCACGACTTCACCGAGGCGACGATCCTGGTCGTCGGCAACGAGACCACCGGCATGAGCTCGGCCTGGGCCGACGCGTGCGACGACCTGGTCACCATCCCGATGGGCGGCACCGCCAGTTCGCTCGGCGCGCCGTCGGCGGGGGCGATCAGCCTCTACGAGATCGCCCGGCAGCGGCGTACCTTCGCCCGGTAGTGAAACCGTCGACGGCGCAGAGGAGAATGGCCGACGTGTCCGACATCGAATTCAGCAAGGGCCACGGCACCCAGAACGACTTCGTGGTGCTGCCCGACCTCGAGGTGCGCCTCGACCTGACGGCCGACCGCGTCGCCGCACTGTGCGACCGGCAGCGTGGCCTAGGCGCCGACGGCGTGTTGCGCGTGGCGAAGGCCGGTGCGTTGCTCGCCGCCGGTGTGCTGGAAGCGCTGCCGGAGGGCGTCGGCGCCGAGGACTGGTTCATGGACTACCGCAACGGTGACGGGTCGATTGCCGAGATGTGCGGCAACGGCGTGCGGGTCTTCGCGCACTACCTCGGTGCCACCGGGCTCGAACAGCGCACCGAATACGTCGTCGGCAGTCGTGCGGGCGCCCGTCCGGTCGTGGTGCACGCCGCCGGTCGGACCGACGGTGAGGTGACGGTGGACATGGGCGTCGTCCGCGAACTCGGCCCGTCCACCGCGACCCTGGCGGGCTGGGCCCTGGCCGGAATCGGTATCGATGTCGGCAATCCGCATCTGGCCTGCGTCGACGACAGTCTGACCGTCGACGCGCTCGCCAAACTCGACCTGAGCGTTTCCCCCGGCTTCGACCCCGACCTGTTCCCGCACGGGGTGAACGTCGAGATCCTCACCGCGCTCGACGCGGACAACAGCGTCGACATGCGCGTGTACGAACGCGGCGTCGGCGAAACCCGTTCCTGTGGCACCGGCACCGTGGCCGCCGCCGCTGCCGCGCTGACCGCCGCCGGTGTGTCGATCGGCACCGAATCCGGCGAGGTCACCGTGCGTGTGCCGGGCGGGCAGGTGCGTGTCGGGATCGCCGACGGACGTGCCTGGTTGCGCGGTCCCTCGGTCCTGCTGGCCTCGGGAACGCTGTCGCAGTCCTGGTGGGACGCGCAGTAGCACCGATAACCGCGTGCACGCTGTCACCCGGACGTGGCAGCATGGAGAACGTATGACGAAATCAGTAGAACCCACAGAATCCACATCGGCCGAGCACACCACCGCGGCCGATCCCGACGTCGCCGCCGATCGCGGTGACGTCGATGATGCGCTGGCCCGCCACGCGGCCCGCATGAAACAGCCCGGTTGGGCGGCCGATCCGACCGTCGGCGAGATGCAGCTAGACGAGCGCTCGTCGCTGCGACGCGTCGCCGGGTTGTCCACCGAGCTCACCGACATCACCGAGGTCGAGTACCGCCAGCTGCGCCTCGAGCGCGTGGTGCTGGTCGGTGTCTGGACCAGCGGCAGTTCGGCCCAGGCCGAGGGGAGCATGGTCGAACTGGCCGCGCTCGCCGAGACCGCGGGCTCGGAGGTCCTCGAGGCGCTGATCCAGCGCCGCGACAAGCCCGACCCGGCCACCTACATCGGCTCCGGCAAGGCCGAAGAGCTGCGCACGGTCGTTCTCGACACCGGTGCCGACACGGTGATCTGCGACGGTGAACTCACGCCCGCGCAGCTCACCGCGCTGGAGAAGGTCGTCAAGGTGAAGGTCATCGACCGGACCGCGCTGATCCTCGACATCTTCGCCCAGCACGCCACCTCTCGCGAGGGTAAGGCCCAGGTCGCGCTGGCGCAGATGGAGTACATGCTGCCGCGCCTGCGCGGCTGGGGTGAGTCGATGTCTCGTCAGGCCGGTGGCCGGGCGGGCGGCGCCGGCGGTGGCGTCGGCACCCGCGGTCCCGGTGAGACGAAGATCGAAACCGATCGTCGCCGGATCCGCGAACGGATGGCCAAACTGCGCCGCGAGATCCGGGAGATGAAGACCGCCCGTGACACCATGCGCGCGCGCCGCACCGAGAGCGGAGTGCCCTCGATCGCGATCGTCGGCTACACCAACGCGGGCAAGTCCAGCCTGATGAACGCGCTCACCGGTGCAGGCCTGCTCGTGCAGAACGCGCTGTTCGCCACCCTGGACCCGACCACCCGCCGGGCCGCGCTCGACGACGGCCGCGAGATGGTGTTCACCGACACCGTCGGCTTCGTCCGCCACCTGCCGACCCAGCTGGTCGAGGCCTTCCGCTCGACCCTGGAAGAGGTCACCGGCGCCGATCTGCTGCTGCACGTCGTCGACGGCGCCGACCCGCTGCCGCTCGAACAGATCAAGGCGGTCCGCGAGGTGATCACCGATGTGATCAGGGAGCAGGGCACGCCGGCGCCGCCGGAACTGCTGGTGGTCAACAAGATCGACGCCGCCGACCCGAACGAGCTCACCCGGTTGCGCGGCATGTTGCCGCAGGCGGCGTTCGTCTCCGCCCAGACCGGCGTGGGCGTGGAGGAGTTGCGTGAGCGGCTCTCGGAGGTGCTCGGCGGACTCGATGTCGACATCAGTGTGCTGCTGCCCTACAGCCGTGGCGACCTGCTCGCCCGCATCCACGCGGACGGCCGGATCGTCACCGCCGAGCACGAGGAGGGCGGTACCCGGGTTCGCGCGCGCGTGCCGCACGCGTTGGCCGCCGCCCTGTCCGAGTACGCGCACTCCGGTCCCGCGGAACCGGTGCTCAGCTGATCTTTTTCGCTGATTTGCCCGCCGGTTGCGGACAAATGTCGATGCGACACAGGGATTTTCGAACGCTATGGTCGAATATCGACAGCAGGAGGGTGTTATGTCGAACGACCATCAAGGTACGGAAAATATGACGGAGAACAGGGTTGCGGTGGGCGACCCTGTTCTCTCGGATGGGGCGCCGCTGAACCCGGCGCCGAGTGAATGGGACATCCGCGCGTTCGAAGCGGTGCTCGCGCCGCTGCGGGCGTGGACCAGCCCGAAGTTCTACGGTCTGGACAATATTCCGGCCGAAGGGCCGGTGCTGATCGTGGCCAACCACAATCTGCTCGGCGGGATCGACGCCCCGCTGATCATGCCGGAGATCCTGCGCCAGCGCGGCAGGCTGGTGCGCGGTCTGGCCGAGCATGTGCTGATGGTGCCCGGCGTGCGGGATTTCCTGCATCATTTCGGTGCGGTGCGCGGTACCCGCTCGAACTGCCTGGCGCTGCTCGAGCGCGGGGAGGCGGTGGTGGTGTTCCCCGGCGGTGGCCGGGAGGCGATCCGCCGCAGCGGCGAGAAGTACGAGCTGAAGTGGGAGGGCCGCACCGGTTTCGCGCGGATGGCGATCCAGGCGGGGGTGCCGATCGTGCCGCTGGCGATGATCGGCATCGACGATGCCTACGACATCGTCGTCGACGGTCAGCACCCGGTGATGTCGCCGCTGCGCTGGACCTGCCGCCTGCTCGGGATCAATCCCGAGTTGAGCCCGCCGCTGGTCAAGGGAGTCGGCCCGACGCCGCTGCCCCGCCCGGAACGGTTCTATTTCTCGGCGGGCGCGCCGATCGACCCCACACCGTGGATGGACGCCGACGACATCGACGGTGCGTCCGCCGATCTGCGTGATGTGGTGCGCAAGGGCCTCGAGGAAGAACTGCAGTTCCTGTTCAACGAGCGCGACCGCGACAGCGGGCGCACGCTGGTCGGCCGCCTGCGCGGCGCGCTGCCCTGGTGACCGCAACCGCCTGATCGGCTGGATCGGCGCCGCAGGGCAGACGCGCTCGTGCGGGTGCGGAATGCCCGCGGCGCCGATCTCGTTACCCCAGTTATACGGACTAGGGTCCGGATAACGAGAAGGTGGCGATGATTGTGACGGAACAGGTCCAGGTCGTGCTCGGCGCCGACCGCAGGCGCTGGCGCAACGAATGGCTCGACTCGCGCCAGTCGTTCCCGGTCACCGGCAACTTCGTGCTCGAGGACTCCGCGCACGGGCTGCTGCTCGTGTACAACGAGGACATCGTCGACCCGGGCGAGGGCTTCGACACCCATCAGCACCGCGACACCGAGATCCTCACCTGGGTGCTGGAAGGCACCGTGGTGCATCAGGATTCGGCCGGACACTCGGGGGTGATCCGTCCCGGCCTCGCGCAGCGGATGAGCGCGGGCGCGGGCATCCTGCATTCGGAGCGCAACGGGGCGGGCTACCGGGAGAAGGAGCGCCTGCACGTCGTGCAGATGTGGATCCCGCCGGACGCGACGGGTGTCGCCCCGAGCTACCAGGAACTCGACATCGAGGGTGACCTCGCCCGCAACGTGCTGGTGCCGGTGGCGTCCGGTATGGCGCGCCATCGCGGCGAGGCGGCGATCGGGATCGGTAACCGCCACGCTGCCTTCCACGTCGCGCGGCTGGACCCCGGCCAGGCGATCACCGTCCCCGATGCGCCCTACGGTCACGTCTTCCTCGCTCGTGGCACCGCCGACTACGAGGGCTACGGCACCCTGGAGCAGGGCGACGCCGTCCGACTGACAGCGACCGGCGGCCACCGCGTCACCGCGGTGACCGCCGCCGAGTTGCTGATCTGGGAGATGACCGCGACCGCGCGCCGCTAGACCTTGCGGATGACGGTGACGACCTTGCCCAGGATTTGCGCGTCGTTGCCGGGGATCGGCTCGAAGTGCGGGTTGTGCGGCATCAGCCACACGTCCTTACCGCTGCGTTTGAAGGTCTTCACCGTGGCCTCGCCGTCGATCATCGCCGCGACGATGTCGCCACCCTCGGCGACGTTCTGCTGACGTACCACCACGAAGTCACCGTCGCAGATGGCCGCGTCGACCATCGACTGGCCGACGACCTTGAGCAGGAACAGTGATCCCTCGCCGACGAGTTCGCGCGGCAGCGGGAACACATCTTCCACGGCCTGCTCGGCCAGGATCGGGCCACCGGCGGCGATCCGGCCGAGGACCGGGACGAAGGTGGGAGTCGGGCGGCTCGGGTCGACCTCGTCGGTCTGCTGGGACAGCGTGGTGACCGAGCGAACCGCCTCGTCGAGTCCGCGGACATTCACCGCGCGCGGCCGGTTCGGGTCGCGACGGAGGTAGCCCTTGCGTTCGAGGGCGCGCAGTTGATGAGCCACCGAGGAGGTAGAGGTGAGGCCGACCGCGTCGCCGATCTCACGGATGCTGGGCGGGTAGCCCCGTTCGGTCACCGAGGAGCGGATGACATCGAGGACCGTGCGTTGACGCACGGTGAGATCCGTCCCGGATCCCGATGTGACGGTGCCGGTGCCGCTTTCGTCACCCGTGTCGTCTGTGTGGGTCACCGTGTCCCGCCCTTCCAGTTGTCGAATTCGCCATCTCGAGGCTAGTCGTGCCACGCCGAACTATCAAACATCTGTTCGAGCATGTCGGGCGTTTCGTGCTGACAGCGGCGCGGGGATCTGGTAGAAATCGAACATCAGTTCGTCGCACAGGTGTTCGAACGGCGGGAGGCATTGCCGCCTCACCAGTACTTTCTCGCAGCAGCGGAGCACACCACCCCGGAGGTTCTTCCGATGAGCACAGCAACCAGCGCCCTGCGTTCCACAGACCCCACCGCCGCTCCGGAGCCCGTGCTCCGCCGCCGCCGGTCCGCCCGCACCCCACGACCTTTCGCCGTGGTTCGATCGGCGATGTCACGCTCGACGGGCATCGAACGCCAGGCCGTCGAAGCATCGTCGACCGCGCCCATCGCAAGCCCCGCCTCGCCTCGCCCGGTCGCGACCGCGTCCGCGAGCGGGGCACGCAGTATCGTCCGCTCCGGCGAGTTGAGCCCACCCGCGAACGGCCTGCCCGCGACCGAAGCCGCCGACATCGTCCGCGTCCCCCGGCGGATCGACCTCACCGACGCCGAACTCGATCTCGCCTTCGCCACCGTGCCCCGCAGCGCACCGGCGCGCCGTTCCCGTGAGATCGTTCGCCCGCCGGCGGCGGACCGCGGACCGCGGCACCGCGCGCCGCACAGCGATCTCGCGCTCTATGCCCGCGGTCCCGTGCGTACCGGCCGCGCGCGGGGCGTCCACCCGCTGCGTCGAGTCGAGCAGGCCAAGGCCGGGTTCGCCGCGCTCGCCGTGACGGCGCTGGTGACCGCGCTGATCGTCGTCGCCTTTCTCGGGCTCGCCCACGTGCGCGCGGGTAGTTTCGCCGACCACCTCGACTCGACGACGCCCGGAACTTCGGAGCAGGCGGGGTTGGAGTCCGGAGCGCAGTCCGAGCCGGGGCGATGAGTCGAAAATCGCTGCGCGGAAGCATTTTCAGCGCGGGTTCCGGCAGTGTGCGAGATCATCTGTATCGACGAATCACACCCTGAAACTAGAACACGTTGCTACGGTGACGAGCATCCTGAATCGGGGCGGGGGCCCCGGTCGAACCCGGATGCGAGGTCTCGGTGCGCCGCTGCTCGATCGCTCTACTGCTCGGTGTGGTGCTCGGCGCCCTACTGGCACCCGCCGCGCACGCGGCTCCCGGCTACACCGAGTACCTCGATCTCCCCGCGCTCAACGGTGTGGGCGAATACGGTGGCGGGCTGCACCCGGCGCTGCCCTCGGCGCAGCAACCCCTGCGGGACGCACTCACCCAGGCGCGCGACGACGGCATCGACCCCGCGCGGTACGCGACGCTGCTGCACCAGTACTGGCTCGTCGTCGCCACCGACAATGCCGCGATCGACCTCGAAGCCTGGGCGCCCGAGCGTGGCGTCGCGGCCAATTCCGCCACCTTCAGCCAGGTGTACGTGAACTACTTCCGCCTCGCCGCCACCCGCTCCGATCTCTACTGGGCGGGCATGGCGGGCATCGCGGGCGCGTCCTTCGCCGCCGGCTTCTTCGACGTCGGTGACGTCGCCGCCGGTGTGTCCGTGGGCGGAATCCACGAACTCGGCAACGCTGTCGCCGACCTGTTGCGTGCCACCCCGCCGGAACTGCTCGCCGGCGTCCCGGCCGATATCAGCGGTCTGGCGGCCCTCGGCCCTCGGCTGACCGCCGCCGACCTGGCCTGGAATCAGACCCGGCTGATGATCATGCAGAAGCACATCTTCATCGACCTGGTCCCGATGCACGAGGCCTATCTCGCCGACGGGATGGCGGGCATCGAGGAGATGTCCGCGGCCGGCCTGCTCGACGACGGCATGCGGACGGCCTGGGCCGGGATCGACGGCGGCACCGAAGCGGGTCGCGGCGACGCGCTGGTCGCGATGGCCGATCGGGAACAGAACCAGATCATCGCCGACCAGTGGGATGTGACCGCACGCGGTCGTGCCGGGATGGGTCGGGTGCTCACCTACGTCACCACGGTCGCGGGCAAGCCCGCCGTCCCCGGCACCCGCGCCCCCGGCGTGTACGCCCCGGTCACGGTGTGGTCGCCGATCGCCGCGGGGCGGCCGCTAGGTCTGCGGACGCCACTGCCCGCGTTCAACTGGGCCGACCGGGAGACCCGCTGGGACTACATCGCCGCCGACCTGCTGCCGCGTCATCTCGACCTCGCGACCGACGCGGCACGCGCGGGGACGGTGTATCGCGAACCGTTCACCGTCAAGCTCGACCGGGGCCGGATGCTCGCCCGGCTACCCGACATCATCGCGGACCTGGCCACGCAGTGGCAGGTTGTGCCATCCTGACCGGTATCCTGTCAAGAGCCATGGAATAGAAATGCGCATCGACGAAGGAACCCTCGGATGCATTGCCCGTATTGCCGACACCCCGACTCGCGCGTCGTCGACTCGCGGGAAGTCGAGGAGGGCACCGCGATCCGCCGCCGTCGTTCCTGCCCGAGCTGTGCGCGCCGATTCACCACCGTCGAGACCGCGATCCTGTCGGTGGTCAAGCGCAGTGGCGTGACCGAGCCGTTCAGCCGCGAGAAGGTGATCGTCGGTGTGCGCCGGGCCTGCCAGGGTCGTGAAGTCGACGACGACGCCCTGAACCTGCTCGCCCAGCAGGTCGAAGACGCGGTGCGCGCCAAGGGATCTCCCGAAGTGCCGAGCCACGAGGTCGGCCTCGCCATCCTCGGCCCCCTGCGCGACCTCGACGAGGTGGCCTACCTGCGTTTCGCCTCGGTGTACCGATCCTTCACCAGCGCAGCCGATTTCGAACGCGAGATCACCGAGATGCGTGCTGCGCGCGCGGTCGCCGCGACCGACTGATCCACGCCTCGGCAGCGCATGTCTCAGCGCCGGATCGAGGTGATCGCCTTCTCGATGCGTTTGCCCGACACCGGATACGGCGTACCCAGCTTCTGGGCGAACAGGCTGACTCGCAGTTCCTCGATCATCCACCAGATCTCGGTGACGTCGCGCGCGTTCTTGCGCGCCGGGGGCAGCGCGGCGACGAGCTTGTCGTAGGCGGCGAGCATCCGGTCCACCTCGACCATCGCCTGCCGGTCGCGCACCGCCGAACCCGGCAGTGACTCCAGGCGCTGGGCCGCCGCGAGGAGGTAGCGCGGGAGTTCGCGCAGCCGCACCCGGCCCCACTCGGCGACGAAGCCGGGGAACAGAAGGTCGTCGAGCTGCTGACGCACGTCGCCGGCGATATCGGCTTCGAGGGTGTCGGCCAGCGCGGCACGCGCCTGCTGGGCGGCGGCCAGGACGGGCACGACAGTACGGATCAGCGCGACGACCGCCGTGGACAGTTGCGGGCGGACGGCGGCCACCAGTTTGTCGAACTCCTCCGGCGAGCGCACCGGGCCGCCTGCCTTGGCGATCAGTTCGTCGGCGGCGGCGATCCGGCAGTCCTCGACCAGCTTGTCCAGGGAACCGTCGGGGTTCTGGCTCAGCGCCAGCCGGTCGCGGGCGGGCAGTCCGGCGGTGACCGCCCGCGTCGAGGTGGGGATCGCGGCGAGCAGCAGGGTGCGTACGCCCGCTCGCATCGCGGCCGCCTGTTCGCCGGGCGAGCTCAGGACACGCACCGCGACGCCCTCGCCCTCGGGCACCAGTGCCGGGTACCCGGTCACGGTCTGGCCGGCGACTTCGCGGCTCACGGTCGGCGCGACCGAACCGAGCGACTCCGAGGTCCACACTGTCGCGGGCGCACGCTCGGCACCGGCAGTCGCCCGCGCGACCGACGCCGAAACCTGATCGGCCAGTGTCGCTTTGAGCTGTTGCAGGCTCTTGTTCTTGGCCAGTACCTTGCCGCTCAGATCGACCGCGGCGAAGGTCATCCGCAGGTGATCGGGCAGTGCGGTGGGGGAGAGGTCGTCGGTGGTGATGGTGACCGCACCCAGCCGGGACAGTTCCCGTGCGAGCCCGGTGCGCAGCGGTTCGGCGCGCGGTGTCAGCCCGCGCAGGGCCGCCGACGCGAAGTCCGGCGCGGGAACGACCGCGCGCCGCAACGTTTTCGGCAGCGTTTTGATGAACGCGGCGGCCAGCTCCTCACGCATGCCGGGCACCAGCCAGTCGAAGCCGACCGCCCGCACGTGCGCGAGTTGTTCCACCGGGATCCGCGCGGTGACGCCGTCGTCGTCCTGGCCCGGCTCGAACTGGTAGGTGAGCGGGAAGCTGAGTTCACCCTGGCGCCAGGCGTCGGGGAAATCGGTCGGGTCCAGGGTGGCGACACCGGCATTGACCACGGTGTCGGTCGAGAAGTCCAGCAGTGCGGGGTCATCGCGCTCGGCCTTGCGCCACCAGCTGTCGAAATGGCGCACCGACACGACATCGGCGGGGACGCGCTTGTCGTAGAACTCGAACAGCACTTCGTCGTCGACGAGGAGGTCGCGGCGCCGTGCCCGGTGTTCGAGGTCGGCCACATCGTCGATCAGGGCGCGATTGCGGGCGAAGAACCCGTGCCGTGTCTGCCATTCGCCCTGTACCAGGGCATGGCGCAGGAACAGTTCGCGCGACAGTTCCGGGTCGATGCGCCCGAAGTCGACGGGACGTCCGGTCACCAACGGCACGCCGTACAGTGTCGCGCGTTCGTAGGCACGCGCCGATCCGCGCTTGGCCGACCAATGCGGTTCGGAGTAGGTACGTTTCACCAGATCACCGGCGAGCCGTTCGGCCCACTCCGGCTCCACTTTCGCCGCGATCCGCCCCCACAGCCGCGAGGTCTCCACCAGTTCGGCCGCCATCACCCAGCGCGGCGCCTTCTTGGCCAGCGACGACCCGGGGAAGATCATGAACTTCGCATTGCGGGCACCGAGGAACTCGCGCGATTCCGCCTCGCGCACGCCGATGTGCGAGAGCATGCCCGCCAGCAGCGACTGGTGGATCTGTGCGCTGGGCCACGGCATCGCGTCGTCGGCCGAATCCGAGGTCCCGCCACCGGATTGCTGCCCACGCGTGGCTGTGTCACCGCCGCGTCGAGACCGTCCACCTGCCTGTCGCGAGTCGGTGCCCTTGGTATCGGCCCGACCGGCGGTGGCGTTCGTTTCGGCCGCACCGGCACTCGGCTCTGCCACCGCGCGTTGGCTGTTCCCGCGTCCGCGGCCACGGCGTCCGCGACTGCCCTCGGAGCCGTCGGCACCGCCCGCTGTGGTGCGGGAGTCCGTCGGTCCTCGGCTCGTGCCCGCGTCGTTCCAGCCCATCCCGCGGGCGATGGTGCGCAACTGGCCGTGCAGGTCCTGCCACTCCCTGATGCGCAGGTAGTGCAGGAACTCGTCGCGGCACATCCGCCGGAACTGGTTGGACGACAGCGATTTGCGCTGCTCGGTAAGGTAGTCCCACAGCCTCAGGTAGGCCAGGAAGTCCGAGCCCTCGACGACGAAGCGCGCGTGCTGGGTGTCGGCCGCCTGCTGGTGCTCGACGGGTCGTTCGCGCACATCCTGGATCGACAGCGCCGCGACGATGATCAGCACCTCGTCGAGGCACCCGTTGCGCTGGGCCTCGACGAGCATGCGCGCCATCCGCGGATCCACCGGCAGCTGCGCCATCTCCCGCCCGATCGGCGTGAGTGTCAGATGCTTACCCGAATCAGCTTCGCCGTCAACAGATTTCGTGCTGCCGTGCGCCAGCGCGCCCAGTTCTTCGAGCAGGGCGATACCGTCGCGGATGGCCCGGCGGTCGGGGGCCTCCACGAACGGGAAACTCTCGATATCGCCCAGCCCCAGCGCCGTCATCTGCAGGATGACCGCGGCGAGGTTGGTGCGCAGGATCTCCGGCTCGGTGAACGCGGGCCGGGCCTCGAAATCGTCCTCGGAATACAGCCGGATACAGATGCCGTCCGCCACGCGCCCACAGCGACCCGATCGCTGCCGCGCCGAGGCCTGCGAGACCTCTTCGATCGGCAGGCGCTGCACCTTCGTCCGCATCGAATAGCGTGAGATGCGCGCGGTACCGGGGTCGATCACGTAGCGGATACCGGGCACGGTCAGCGAGGTCTCGGCGACATTGGTGGCCAGCACCACCCGGCGACCGGTGTGCGGGGCGAACACCTTGTGCTGCTCGGCGGCCGACAGGCGCGCGTACAGCGGCACGATCTCGGTGCGGGGGAGTTTCAGGTCGCGCAAAGCGTCGGCGGTGTCGCGGATCTCGCGTTCGCCCGACAGGAACACCAGCACATCACCGTCGCCCTCGGCGAACAGTTCCACGACCCCGTCGGCGATGGCGTCGGTGGGGTCGCGGTCGACGACCCGGGTGTCCTCGTCGTCGTCGGAGCCGGGCAGTTCCAGCGACAGCGGCCGGTACCGCAACTCCACCGGATACGACCTGCCCGACACTTCCACGATCGGCGCGGGTGTGCCGTGCGCGTCGGCGAAATGGCGGGCGAACAGTTCGGGATCGATCGTGGCCGAGGTGATGATCACCTTGAGATCGGGCCGCTGCGGCAGCAGCTGCTTCAGATACCCGAGCAGGAAGTCGATATTGAGGCTGCGTTCGTGGGCCTCGTCGATGATGATCGTGTCGTAGCGGCGCAGCATCCGGTCGCGCTGGATCTCGGCGAGCAGGATGCCGTCGGTCATGAGTTTGACCAGCGTGCGATCCGAGGCCTGATCGGTGAAGCGGACGGTATAGCCGACCACGTCGCCGAGTTCGGTGCCCAGTTCCTCGGCGATGCGTTCGGCCACGGTGCGCGCGGCGAGCCTGCGCGGCTGGGTGTGACCGATGGTGCCGCGGATTCCGCGACCGAGTTCGAGGCAGATCTTCGGGATCTGGGTGGTCTTGCCCGAGCCGGTCTCACCGGCCACGATCACGACCTGGTTGGCGGCGATGGCGGCGGCGATGTCGTCGCGGCGCGCGGAAACCGGCAGTTGTTCGGGGTAGGTGATCTGCGGAAGCGCCGCGCGGCGATTGGCCACGCGGGTCTCGGCGGTGGCGATCTCGGCCTCGACGGTGGGCAGGTCGTCGGGGCGCGCACGGTCGAGCTTGCGCCGGAGCCGATGTTCATCGCGCAGCGAGACCTCCGCCAGGCGGGTGCGCAGCGCGCGGGTTCCGGTGCTAGCTGTCCTGGTCATTGCGCCTACCAGCCTAGCGAAGCCCGCCACCGGTTTTCCCGCGCGTCGCCCGCTCGCGCCGTCGCGGAGACCAACGACACACCACGGCACCCGCCCGTCACCGTCCGCGCGTCCGGTCGGCACCTCGCGACGCGATGACCGTGCGCACACGAACTCCCGGTCAGCGGGGGTCCGTCATGCGAGGATCCGGGCATGAGCGGTCAGCGGGCACCTCGGGTCGCCAGGCGGGCCGCCCGACCATGCGAAAGGGGCACAGCATGAGCGTTTCGGTGCGAACGGCGTGGTGGATCAGGGCCTGTCGGCTCGGTTTCGGGCTGCTCGGAATCCTCGCCCTGGTCTGGATCCCGGTGCGGAACCTCGACTCGGCGACGTTCTCGCTCACGAACTATCTGAGCTACTTCACCATCGAGTCCAACATCTTGGCTGTGATCGTGCTGCTCGTCGGTGGCCTGATAGCGCCGCAGAGCCCGCGCTGGCAGATATTTCGCGGCGCGGTCACCCTGTACATGCTCATCACGATGGTCGTCTACGCGGTTCTGCTGGCCGATGTCGACGTGATGCTCACCGACAAGTGGATCAACGATGTCCTGCATCGCATAGTGCCGCTGGTCCTGCTGCTGGACTGGCTGTTCGTCCCGATGGCGCAACGCCTGCGCCCCAGCCTCGAACTGATCGGCCTGTGGCTGATCTTCCCGGTCGCCTACGGCGTCTACAGCCTGATCCGCGGCCCGATCGTCGACTGGTACCCCTACCCGTTCATCGACCCACGGACGCAGGGATACGTGTCGCTGACGATCGGGTTGGTGGTGTTGCTGGTGGTGTTCGTCGTGCTCGCGGTCGCGATGGCCGGCTTGGGAGATCTGCCCGCTCGGTGGCGCGAACGCAAGTCAGCAGGCTGACCCGGCGGCGGGCCAGGTGCGCGCCTGTCGGCGCAGTGGGGTAAATGTGGAGCCATGAATGCGCTCTGGCATGGATTCGCCGATATGGGTGCCGTCGATCGTGACGGTGCGTTCGTTATCGCTCGCGGCGAGGGCGCCTACGTCTTCGACACCGCGGGCAAGCGGTACCTCGACGCCACCGCCGGGCTGTGGTTCGCCAACGTCGGACACGGCCGTGGCGAGATCGCCGACGCCGTCGCCGACCAGTTGCGCACCATCGCGCACTACTCCAACTTCGGCGACATCACCGAAGCGCCCACCCAGGAGCTCGCCGAGAAACTCTCGTCGATCGCCCCGGTTCCCGGCAGCAAGATCTTCTTCACCTCCGGCGGCTCCGACTCGGTGGAGACCGCGGCGAAACTGGCCCGCCGCTACTGGCACGAGCAGGGCCGCACCGACAAGAAAATCCTGGTCGGGCGGCGTCTGGCCTATCACGGCATGCATTACGCGAGCACCGCGCTCGGCGGTCTGGCGCCGAACAAGGAGGGCTACGGCGTGCTGGTGGACGACACCCGCACCGTCGAATGGAACGACGCGAAATCGCTGCTCGCCCTGATCGAAGAGGTCGGCGCCGAGCGGATCGCCGCGTTCTTCTGCGAACCGATCATCGGCGCGGGCGGGGTGTACCCGCCGCCGCAGGGCTACCTGGCCGAGGTCCGCCAGATCTGCCGTGACCACGACATCCTGTTCGTCGCCGACGAGGTCGTCACCGGTTTCGGCCGCATCGGCGGTTCCTGGTTCGCCTCCACCCGCTTCGACCTGCAGCCCGATCTGATGACCACCGCCAAGGGCCTCACCTCCGGCTACCTCCCGATGGGCGCGGTCTTCATCGCTCCCCACCTGGCCGAGCCCTTCTTCGCCGGCGGCACCTGGTTCCGCCACGGCTACACCTACGGCGGCCACGCCGGCGCGGCCGCCGCGGCCCTGGCCAACCTCGCCATCGTCGAACGCGAGGGCCTCCTGGAGGAAGCCGCCCGCCTCGAATCCACCCTCCACACCGCGTTGGCGCCGTTGGCCGACCACCCCCGCGTCGCTGAGATCCGCAGCGGACTCGGCGCGGTCGCGGCCGTGCAGCTCGCCGACCCGTCCGAGGGTCCCGCCCTGGTGAAAACCCTGCGCGAACACGGCATCTCGGGCCGGGCCGCCGGTGCGGGCGCCATGCAGATCTCGCCGTCGTTCGTCATGACCGACGCCCAGGTCGCCGAGCTCGCCGACGGATTCGCCCGCGCCCTGGGCTGATTCGGGAGTCGATCGACACCGGGCCCGTCGGCGAAACTCGCTGGCGGGCCCGAAGTCGTGCGGGCTAGCCTGCTCTGTTCTGATCGAACAGGGGAGGACCTGCGTGCAAGCATCGGTGACCGTGACACCGGACCAACTACCGGAATTGCTGCTGCATGTCGCGGTGGTGCGGCCGGTGTTCCTGTGGGGTGCGCCGGGAATCGGTAAGAGCTCGCTCGTGCGGACCTTCGCCGATTCGCTCGGCCTGGAGTGCGTCACGCTCCTCGGCACCCAGCTCGCCCCCGAAGACCTCATCGGTGTCCCGCAGATCGTCGATGATCGCAGCCGCTTCGCACCGCCGGAGCTGATCGCGCGACCGGAGCCCTACTGTCTGTTCCTCGACGAACTCAACGCCGCCTCACCGGAAGTGCAGAAGTCGTTCTATTCGCTGATCCTGGACCGCCGGATCGGGACCTACGAATTGCCCGCCGGTTCGGTGGTGATCGGCGCGGGCAATCGCGCCACCGACAACGCGCTCGCCCGGCCGATGGCCTCGGCACTGGTCAACCGGATGGTGCACCTGCACCTGCGCGCCGATGTCGACGACTGGCTGCAGTGGGCCACCACCCACGACATCCACCCCTGGATCATCCGCTACCTCACCCAGCGCCCCGATCACCTGTGGTCGGCGCCGCCCAAAACCGAGGCACCCTTCTCCACGCCGCGCGGCTGGCACATGCTCTCCGACGCCCTGCACTCCTGCGGCGACGACATCGACGACACGACCCTGCAGGTCCTCGCCGCGGGCACGCTCACCCTCGGCCACGGTTCCGGTTTCCGCGCCTTCGTGAAAACGATCCGCCACGCCTACGACCTGGACGCGGTGCTCAAGGGCGACGCCGGGTGGCCGCGTGACCCGGCCGACCGTGACCTGCTCTATTTCCTGTCCGAGACGATGCGCGTCCGGTTGATCAAAGATCTCCCCGGCGACCGCGCGCACACCTCGCCGACGGTGCAGCGCTTCGTGATGCGCGCCAAGTCGCTGCTGGTGGAACTCGCCGAGATCTCGGTGGAGTGCGCGCAACTGGTGATCGCCTCCGATGCAGAGGGCATGCCGGTACTGCCGTCGTGGTTCCTCATCGAGGTGTCGCGGGATCTGCCGCGCCTGGCCGCGCGGCGCTGAGCATGGCACGCAAGCGGCGCACGGTCGCGGATCCGAGGCAGCAGGCGGTCGACGACGGCTGGAAGGCGGCGTGCGCCCACCCGGCGTTGCGGCCGCTGGCCACCCAGCTGTACCGCCTCGACGAGCGGACTCCTCGTGCGGTGTGGGCGCGGCTGAGCGGCAGCTACGTGGGCTATCACCCGAAACGCCGGGCCACCGCACAGGAATGGGCATGGGTGTTCGCGCACTGCCTGCTCCACGCCGGATTCGGTCACCTCGATCCGCGAAACACGGTGCCCGCCAACATCACCGGCCTCGACCCGGGAGACCCCGAGGACCGGCGCGACGTGCGCGCACCGCATCCGGCCTACCGTGCGGCGTGCTGTGCCGCCGTCGACACCTACCTGACGACGATGAAGATCGGCACCCGCCCCGCCGACATCCCGCCGACGCCCGAGTTGGCCGACGAGCACGCTGCCGCAGCCCGGTGGCGCGATACGGCAGTGCCGGATGCCTTCGCGCGCACCGGGTTCGCCGACTTCCTGCTCACCTCGGCCGAGACCGCGAAACGCGTCGACAACCCCGCCCGGTTCGCGCGGGGTATCGCGGCCGCTGCCCGTGCGGCGCTGGCCACCGCGGGCGGCGAGCGCACCGCCGACGGCGTACTGCGCCACCGCACCCCGTGGGATAGCGCGCTCGGTTGGTTCGTATCGTCGTTTCCGTTGCTCGGGGCCCTCGCCGCGGGCATGACCGTCGTCGCCGACGCGGAACTGGCACGCAGCTGGAATATTTCGATCGCCGCGGTGAATGCCGAAGCCGCCGAGATCTACGTCAACCCGCTGATCGGATTCGGTGAGGAGCAGTGGCGGTTCGTGCTCGCCCACGAAATGCTGCATGCCGCACTGCGTCACGGCGAACGCGCCGACTGGCGCGACCACTACCTGTTCAATATCGCCTGCGACTATGTGGTCAACGGCTGGCTGGTCGAGATGAATGTCGGTCAGATGCCGGAGGGTCTGCTCTACGACCCGGCGCTGAAAGGCTGTTCCGCCGAGGAGATCTACGACCGGATCGCCGTCGACCTGCGCAGGCTCCGCAAACTCGCCACCCTGCGCGGACGTGGCCTCGGCGATGTCCTCGGTGAACCGCTGGCCCACCCCGGCAGCGCGGGCCGTTACGTCGACCTCGACGAGTACTACCGCAGCGCGCTGATGACGGGGTTGGCGTACCACACCGGCAGCGGCCGCGGATATGTCCCGGCCGCGCTGGAACAGGCGATCCGCGCGCTCGACCAGCCACCGCTGCCGTGGGATGCGCAGCTGGCCCAGTGGTTCGACGAACACGTTCCCACCATCGACAAGCGGCGCAGTTATGCTCGCGCCTCGCGCCGACAGGCCTCGACACCCGGCATCCCGCGACCGGCGTGGGTGCGCCTCGAGGAGAACGTGCGGTTGCCGACCTTCGGGGTAGTCCTCGATACGTCGGGTTCGATGGACGTAACCCTGCTCGGCAAAGGGCTCGGCGCGATCGCGTCCTACGCGCTGGCCCGAGACGTGCCGCGAGCCAGAGTCGTCTACTGCGATGCGGCCGCCTACGACGCGGGCTACCTGCCGGTGGAGGAGATCGCCGCGGGCGTGCGGGTGCGCGGTCGCGGCGGCACGATCCTGCAGTCCGGCATCCGCCTGCTCGAACGAGCCGAGGACTTCCCGGTCGACGGCCCGATTCTGGTGATCACCGACGGGCAGTGCGACGCGGTACGGATCCGCCGCGAACATGCGTTCCTCGTCCCCGCGGGCGCTTGCCTACCGTTCGCCCCCCGGGGCCCGGTCTTCCGCCTGCGCTGAGCCGACAGCGTGGCGTGGCCGACGCCGATCCGGGATCAGCGAGGATCGAGCCGCAGGGTGAAGAAGCGGCTCAGCGGGTCGATGGAGTAGCTGCCGAACGGGCCGCATTCAGCGAACCCGTGGCGCAGATACAGGCGGCGGGCCGGGGCGAAGAAGTCCTCGGCGCCGGTTTCCAGGCTCAGCCGCCGGTACCCGCGTTCTCGGCTCACCGCGACCAGATGGGCGAGCACGGCGGCGGCGACACCGCGGCCGGTATGCCCGTCGGCGGTGCGCATGGACTTGATCTCGGCGTGCTCGGCGTCGAGTTCCTTCAGCGCGCCGCATCCGACGAGGTCGTCGCCGGACCACGCGCTCCACACCGTGACCGCGGGATCGCGCAGGGCGGCGAGGTCGAGGGCGTGCATGCTGCAGGCGGGGGTGGTGTCCGCCATTTCCGCGTGGTGGGCGGCCAGCAGGCTCCGGATTTCCGCGCCGGTGAGATCATCGGCCACCACGCGAAGCTGGTCGACCGCAGCAGTCGGGTTATCGGTCATAAGTCCAGTTTGCCGATCGATGCCGCGGCCCATCGATCCGGGTCGGCCACGGTGGCAGTGAGCTCGCCGTGCTGAGCGAGCGGTGCCGAGGGCACGGCGCGAGGGCCTCGCGGTGGTGTCCGCTTCCGCGAGGCATCTGGACGAGGCACGCCCCGACCGCGGAAAACGCCCCGGGGCACCAGCACGGGTGCGAGCATGGTGACGCGGGTGTCGACTCGAAAGTGGTGGGGTGTGGCCGATTTCGTGCAGCAGTATGCGTTCGTGCGGTGGCCGGTGGTCGCCGCGTTCGTCCTGGCATCGCTGATCGTGGCGACCCGCCTGACCGGGCGAACCCGGTCGGCGCACCGGATCGATACCGCCTCCGACAGCGCGCACCTGCTCATGTGCCTGGTGATGTTGGCCATGCTGGTGTTCCCCGCCGCGACCGACCCGCACGCGATGCGCGCGATACTCACCGCCCTCACCGTGGCGTTCGCGATCCTGCTCGCCGAACGTGTCATGGAGTGGCGCACCGGTTCGGCACCCGACGGTGTGTTGGCGCTGGGCTATCACACCCTCGCGGCTGCGGCGATGCTGTACGCGATGGCCGGGCACGGGGCCGTGCACGACCCCGGTGGGGCGCGCTGGCCCGCCGTCGGGCTGGCGGTGCTGTTCGGCCTCGACGCGCTGCTCGTCCTCGGTACGGCCGGTCACCGGTCACGCTGGCACCGCGTTGTTCATCCCGCCGGTTCCCACCCGCTGACCTCGGCGCTGGTGCCCCATGTGGTGATGGACATCGGGACCGCGTTCATGCTGATCGCCGCGATCGGCCGGTGAATACCGATCCACAACCGCTCGCGCTGCGAATTGCCTTAGTGCGGGCAGGAATTCGACGATGAGTGGGCAGCGCGGTCCCCAACCGCCGCCGGGGTCGCGCGGCGCCGGTCCGCGGATACCCCCGATCGTGGCCGGTGCCGACGATCGCGAGGAGATGCGCGCGCTCTACCGCGCCACCGGCGCCGCCGCGTTCGGGCTGGCCCTGCGGGTGCTGCACCGCCGCGGTGCCGCCGAAGATGTGGTCCGCGAAGGCTATCGACGGGCGAGATCGGCGCAGTGGATCGTCGACGAGGACGACGCCGGCCGGGAACCCGATTTCCCCGCCGCGGAATCCGGGGACGACCACACCGAGCCAGCTCCGCTGTCGCGTCCCGGGCCGGACCTCGGGACACCGTGGGGGCGTTCGGCGTTCGTCGCGACCGAACAACGATCCGACCTGGCCCCCCACACCTACGGTGCGATGGATGTCGCCTTCGGTCGCGGCGCCGTCTACTCCCACGAGGGTTCCCGCCTGCCCGACCGCGCGAGCACCGAGGCAGGCTCTCGCTCCGAGACCCCGGATCGCCTCGGCACAGACCACCCGGACCGACGCCACCAGGGCACAGACGACGCAGTCCATGGTCTGCCCGGCTCCCACGTGGACCACCCATCCGAGGTCACCGAGCCGGGCAACACCGGTACCGACCGTCTGAACGCCGACCACGCCTTCGGCCACATCGATGTGGATCGGTCGGGCGCGGTCGGCATCGACACCGAACGTCTCGGGACGGATCGTTTCGGCGCGCCCTCCCGGATCGCCCACGACGGCCCGGCCTTCACCCCCGACCAATCCTGGCTGCTGGCCCAGATCCATCGTCTCGCGGTTCAGCGCGCGCGTCTGGACCGCCGCGGCGGCGACGACATGCCGTGGCTGGCGGCCGCGGCCAGACTCGGTTTCGACGACCCCCTCGACAGCCACTGCGAGATCTTCGTCCTCGCCTACTACGGCGGCCGCACCTACCGCGCCATCGGTCGTGAACTGGGCCTGCGGGTACCGATGGTGACGAGGCTGCTGGGCGAGGGCATCGAACGGCTCGCCGAACAGCGGATCCCCCGGTGGACGGCCAGGCAGTCGTGGTGCCCGGCTGGCTCGGTCCTGTCCCTGGCCGACGCCTACGCGCTCGACGCGGTCGCCGAACTCGAACACCACCACATCGAGAACAGGCTCACCGCCACCACCCCGAACAGTCTGTCGCAGTTCGCCACCCGCGTGCGCGGTGTGCACGAAGTGCTCGCGCTGCTGGCCGCCGACGACCAGCACACCCCGCCCCGTGCGCTCGAAACCCGCATCCTCGCCGACCTGGGCGCCGCGCCGCAGCGACGCGGCCACTGGGCGGCCAGACCGCCCTGGTTGCGCCGCTTCGGCGGTCAACCGGAGAGTTAGAGCACCACCACGTGGTCTTCGGCGACCCGTCCGCCGAGGCGAACCCACCCGTCGGAGTCCCACTCGGTGTAGAGCTGTGAGCCCTGCCCCTGGGTGATGATCAGCCCGCGGCGCAACTGGGCGGTGAGCGCGACCGCCGCCGCCCCGGTCGCCTCGTCCTCGGCGATGCCCATGGCGGGCGCGAACATCCTGGCGCGCAGCGCGCCACGTGACTCGTCGGTCCAGGCCCAGAAGAAATGCTGGCCGTCGGTGAAGTCGACGGGGACCAAGGCTGCCAGCTCCTGCACCGAATCCAGTTGCTGGAAGGCGAACTTCGGTGCCCACTCGGCGCGCGCGGTGATCCAGGTCAGACCGTCGGTTCGGTTGACGGCGACGGGCCCCGCGGGCACCCGCAAGGTGTGCACCGGCGTGCGTTGTACGTCGAGCCACCACGCGGTGCCGACGGTGGGATGCCCGGCGAAGGGCAACTCGACGGCCGGGGTGTAGATGCGGACGTCGGCGATGCCGTCGACCGGATCGGAGACGACCGTGGTTTCGCTGAACCCCAGCCGTGCCGCCAGTTCCTGCTTGTCGAGGGCGACGACGTCGCCCGCGCGGGCGATGCCGAGCGCGTTGCCGAGGTTTCCGGCCGGATCGGTGAACACTCGGACGACCTCGACCTGGATGTTCGGGGCATCGGGCACATCATGTGCGTTCATGATCGCGAGCCTACCGGGCCGCTGTGCGAGGCCCACTGACCCGCGAGCCCCCCGGACACGTCCGCTCCCAGCACGGCAGCGGCCCCGATCCGGAATCCGGATCGGGGCCGCCGGGCCTCGAAACAGGCGCGAAACCGACGAATCAGACGGCAGCCGAAGCCAGCGCCTCGGTGGACGCGACCGCCTGGCCGACACCGGCGACGATCGCCGCCGCACGCAGTGACTCGAAGATCACCTCACGCGACACACCGGCCTCGCGCAGCGTCTTCTCGTGCGCCTCGAGGCAGTGCGCGCAGCCGTTGATCGAGGACACCGCGAACGACCACAGCTCGAAGTCGGCCTTGTCGACGCCGGGGTTGCCGATGATGTTCATCCGCAGGCCCGCGCGCAGATCGTCGTAGCGACCGTCCAGGAACGCCTTGCCGCGGTAGAACACGTTGTTCATGCCCATGATCGACGCGGCGCCCAGCGCGGCGTCGTAGGCCTCGGCCGAGAGCACGTCGGCAGCCTCTTCGGCGACCTCACGCAGGGTGGTCGCCGAGCGCGTGGCGGCGGCCGAAGCGAGCAGGGTGCCCCACAGCTGCTGCTCGTTGAGCACCGTGGTGCGGGCCAGCGAGGACAGATTGAGCTTGAGGTCCTTGGCGTACTCGGGAAGAGAGTTCTTCAGGTTCTCGAGGCTCATGACAGTGGGGCTCCTTCAGGGTGTTTCGGTGGGGAAGTGGTTCAGACGCTGGCGGTGAGCAACTCACCCGCGTTGATGGTCGGGTCGCCCTTCTTCCAGTTGCAGGCGCACAGCTCGTCGGACTGCAGGGCGTCGAGCACGCGCAGCACCTCGTCGACGTTGCGGCCGACCGAACCGGCGGTCACCGAGACGAACTGCACCTCGTTGTTCGGGTCGACGATGAAGGTGGCGCGATCGGCGACGCCGTCGGCGTTGAGAACGCCGGAGGCGGTGGCCAGTTCACGCTTGAGGTCCGACAGGATCGGGAAGGGGAGGGTCTTGAGATCCTCGTGCTGTGCGCGCCACTGGAAGTGCACGAACTCGTTGTCGACCGAGGCGCCGAGCACCTGCGCGTCACGATCGGCGAACTCCTCGTTCAGCTTGCCGAACGCGGCGATCTCGGTCGGGCACACGAAGGTGAAGTCCTTGGGCCAGAAGAACACGATGCGCCACTTGCCGGCGTGGTCGTCGCTGGTGATCTGGGTGAAGTAATCGTCGGGCTGCTGCGCGTCGACCTTGGAGAGGTCGCCTCCGATGACGGCCTTGAGGTTGTATGCCGGGAACTGGTCGCCGATGGTCAGCAGAGCCATGCTTCGTCTCCTCATTCGTGGTGTGGTTGATGTCAGCCTACTGAAAGGTAAAGCCGATTGCTGGTCGTACACTGATAGGCGTGAGTGATCAGACTTATCAGCCAACCCTGTCGCAGCTGCGTGCGTTCGTGGCCGTCGCCGAATACCGGCATTTCGGCACCGCCGCAGCGCGTTTGACTGTGAGTCAACCCACGTTATCGCAGGCACTGGCATCACTGGAAAACGGACTCGGGCTCCAGCTGATCGAGCGCAGCACCCGCCGCGTGCTGGTGACCGCCGCCGGAATGCGACTGCTGCCGCAGGCCATGGCGACCCTGGAAGCCGCCGATCGATTCGTCGCCTCGGCGACCGGCGACACCCTCGGCGGCACACTGCGCGTGGGCATCATTCCGACCGTCGCCCCGTACGTGCTGCCCGGACTGCTGCCCGAGTTGGGCCGCAAACTGCCCGGGGTGCTACCCCAGGTGGTGGAGGACCAGACCGCGCGGCTGCTGGACGGGTTGCGTACCGGTGTGCTCGACGTGGCGGTGCTCGCCCTGCCGACCGAAGCCAACGGCTTGGTCGAGATCCCCCTCTACAGCGAGGAATTCGTGCTGGTCACGCCCCGCGGACACGAGCTGGCCGGCCGCACCGACCTGGCCGCGCCCGCTCTCGCCGACCTGCCGCTGTTGCTGCTCGACGAGGGCCACTGCCTGCGCGATCAGACTCTGGACCTGTGCCGCTCGGCCGACGTGCAACCCGGGACGGTCGGCGATACCCGTGCCGCCTCGCTGACCACGGTCGTGCAGTGTGTGGCCGGCGGGCTCGGGGTGACGCTCATCCCGGAGATGGCCGTGGCCGCCGAGACCGCGCGCGCGAATCTGGGCACCGCGCGCTTCACGGCCCCCGCTCCCGGTCGCACGATCGGGCTCGCGTATCGAGGGTCTTCCGCGCGGGCCGCGGACTACGAATACCTCGCGGCGGTCATCCGATCCAAGCGCCCTTTCTGATCTGCGTGCTGCTCGGACAATGCTTGTGTGACAGTGGGCTCGTTGTCGAGCCAGGCGAATTATCATAGTTGTGGAATAAATTTCGCAAAATAGACTTTTCTCCGCTCGCCAGCCGAGGGCGAGTGGATATTTAGCATCGCAAATTAAATAACTTATCGGTGATCCAGCGATGCATCGGTTGCTTCGATCAGCGCTAGAATCATTGCAGTTAACTATTGGCATTCACGTGTTCGGGAATGCTATGGCCGGGGAGTTCGGTCCACAGCCCCCACGACACGGTATAGCGATCGGAGCGGTGCGGCAAGTGTCTGCGCCACCTTTGTGGATCGATTCCGAATCGTGCTGAATTCGGTACCCGATGCATGTACCGCGGGTGATCCGACTCTGGGCGGACGGTCGGGACGGCCCATCGGAGAGGATGTCGAACAGGGGTCGGCCAGGTCGGGGTGCCGATCGCCACGGCGGCGACGTCCTAAACGTCCTTTCTGTGTTCGTGACCATGTTGAAAGGTTCCGGAAATCGGATTCGGCAACTTTGTGGCTATATAATCGACATCTTGAAGTGAGCTGTAAGAGGGGAGGTCGAAATGGGCCGAAAGAGTCGCATCGATGACAGCCAGGACCGGTCGAAGCGGTTGGAAATCGGCTCATTCCGCTATTCCCGGGAAAAGGATTCCGGTAACGGTTCCGGCGTTGGGTCCAACGGCAGCGGACATCCGTCATTCGAAATCTTTCCGCTGACGGCGGCGCAGCGGGGGATCTGGTTTGCCCAGCACCTCACCGAATCGTCACCGATTTCTGTGGCCCAATACGTCGAGGTCGTCGGAGAGGTGGACGCCGAACTGCTTGCCGAGGCGTGCAGAACCGCCAGTCGCGAGTTCGGATCCGGGCATACGCGACTGATCGAGGTCGATGGTGAGCCCTGTCAGTTCGTCGACGAGGACCGTGGAGGTCCGGTATCGGTCGTGGACCTGCGCCATCATGCCGATCCGGTGGCGACCGCGCGCGCGATGATGGCTCAGGACTATTCCGCTCCGCTGGACATGCTGAACGACGACCTCGTGACGAGCATCGTGTTCCGGGTCGGCGAGGACCATGTCCTGTGGTACCAGCGCGCGCACCACATCGCGCTCGACGGATTCGCCGCGGTAACGATGCTGCACAGGATGACCGAGCTGTACAACGCTTGGGTGAAGTCCGAGGAACCGGCATCGTGCGCGGCGCAGGACTTGGAGGTCATCGTCGAGCAGGACCTGGCGTACCGGGGTTCGACACGTTTCGACAACGACCGCAACTACTGGCTGGAGCATCTGGCAGGCGCGCCGCCCGCCGTCAGCCTGGCCGGTCGCGTCGGCAAGCCCACCATCCATCCGGCGCTGGTCAGCACAGAGCTGCCCGACGCCACCGCGCGTCTGCTGACAAGCGTCGCGCTCGAACATGGTCAGAGCGTGGCGCCGACCATCGTCGCGGCGTTCGCCGCCTATCTCGCGCGGATGACCGGAAGCGACGAAGTGATGCTGAGCCTGCCGGTGTCGGGTCGGCACTCCGCCGTGCTGCGCCGTTCCGGGGGGATGGTGGCGAATGTGGTGCCGCTGCGGGTGCGGGTGGCCGGCCGCAACGTCGGTGAACTGATCGCCGCGGTGCAAAGTGAGTTGACGAGTGCACTGCGGCGGCAGCGCTACCGCCAGGAGGACATATTCCACGATATGGGGATCGCGCGCGACGAGGCGGCGTCCTTCGGGCCTGCCGTGAACCTGATGCTGATCGAGAACGAGGTTGTGCTCGGCAACACGACAGGCCGCCTCAACGTCCTCACCTCAGGCCCTACCGCCGACCTTTTCGTCAATATCTACCCGGGTGCGGGCAAAGACAGTACGCATATCGATTTCCAGGGAAATCCGAACGCCTACACCCCGGACGAGCTCGCGGGTCACCACCGGCGGTTCCGCATGTTCCTGCACGAGTTCCTCGCCGGGGGAGCGGAATGTCGAGTCAGCGGATTGTCGCTGCTCGACGTACACGAGCGATCCACGCTGCCGCGGGTGCGGGGGCCGAGCGGAGTCGAAACACGGCTGCTTCCCGAGATTCTGACCGAGAGCGCGCGCCGGGATCGCAGTGCGTGCGCGATCGTCTCGGCCGGGCAGACGATGACCTACGGCGAGCTGGACGACAGATCCTCCCAGCTGGCCCGGCATCTGATAGCTCTGGGTTGTGGCCCGGACGCGGCGGTGGCGATCATGCTGCGACGCTCGGTCGAATCCGTGGTGGCGACATGGGCGATCGCGAAATGCGGGGCCGTGGTGGTCCAACTGGCCCCCGAGTACCCGCACAAGCGGGTAGAACACATGGTCGCCGACAGCGGCGCGACCGTGGCGATCACGATCGACGACCTGCGCGACCGAGTCCCACCAGCGACGCGTTGCGTGGTTCTCGATGATCCCGCGACCCTGGGGGAAGGCGGCGCCGACAGCGGGCCGATTTCCGACGACGACCGTATCCGGCCACTGCGTCCGTCCAATATCGCCTACATCACCTATACCTCGGGATCCACCGGAACGCCGAAAGGCGTTCAGGTCACCCACACCGGCCTCGCGAATCTGATTGCCGACCGCGCCGCCACCTACGGAATAGACGCGACCTCTCGGGTGTCGTATGCGCTCTCGCCCAGTTTCGACGCGTCCATGGAACAGTTTCTGACCTGCTTCGCGAGCGGATCCGCGCTGGTGATCGTGCCGCCCGAGGTGACCGGCGGCGAGCCGCTCACGCGACTGCTGGCCGACGAGCACGTGACGCACCTGACCCTGACGCCCACGATGCTGGCGACCGTGGACCCGTATCCGGCGACCGACGTGCGCGTGCTCGTGGTCGGCGGCGACGTCTGTCCACCGCACGTCATCGAGCGGTGGGCGCCGTCGTTGTCCATGTACAACGAATACGGTCCCACCGAGGCCACCGTGACCGCCGCCGGCGGCGTGCTCGGACCCGGTCACGCCCACCTGGTCGGTGGCCCCCTTCGTGGCGTCGCGGCGATGGTGCTGGACCGAACGCTCCAACCGGTGCCGAACGGCACCGCGGGCGAGCTGTATCTCGCCGGGCCGGGATTGGCCCGCGGATACAGCCATCTGTTCGTCGAAACCGCCGCCCGGTTCGTCGCGGACCCGTACGGCGGCGCCGGCGAGCGGATGTACCGCACCGGCGACATCGCGCGCTGGACCGGCGACAACGCCGAGATGGCGCTGGAATTGCTGGGACGCGGCGACTTCCAGGTCAAGATCCGTGGCTACCGGATCGAACCGGGTGAAATCGACACCGCGCTCACCACACACGAGGACGTGGATCTTTCCGTGACGGTGCCGGTGCACAACAACGCGGGCACGACCGTGCTGGCGTCGTATGTGGTCCCGGTCAGCGGCCGTCGGATCGAACCGCTCGAACTCCAGCGCTTCGCCCGTGATTCGCTGCCGCCGCAGATGGTTCCGGCGGTGATCATCGCGTTGGACAGCCTCCCGGTGAACGCCTTCGGCAAGCTCGATCGCAGCGCTCTGCCGAAGCCGGAGTTCGGGACCGCGCCGGTCGGCAGGCCGCCGGCCACCGCCAGGGAGAAGGCGATCGCACGGCTGTTCACCGAGGTGCTCGGCGTGCCTCTGGTCGGGGCGGACGACAGCTTCTTCGCCCTGGGCGGCGACAGCATTCTGTCGATCCAGCTGGTGGCGCGGGCCAAAGCCGATGGCCTGAGTTTCTCCACACAGGATGTGTTCGTGCACAAGACCGTTGCGGGCTTGGCGGCCACGGCGACGAAATCAAGCGATACGCCCGAGTTGGCCGAGTTGCCCGGCGGCGGCGTCGGGCCGCTGCCGTTGTCGCCGATCATGTGCGCAATGCTGGATCGGGGTCATTACGACCGATTCGCGCAGGCCGCGCTCGTGCAGCTGCCCGATGGGGTCGATCGAGCGGGCCTCGTGCGCGCAGTGGGATCCCTGCTGGACCGCCACGACATGCTGCGCGCGGTCTTGCGCGGCGATTCGGTTGATAGCTACGTCGAGGTACTCGAGCCGAACGCGGTCGACCCGGACGCCGCGCTTGCCGATGTTCGCCTCGATCGACGGGACGCCGCCGAGGTCGACCGCCACCTGCAGCAGGCCGCCGATCGATTGGACCCGGGCAAGGGTGTGCTCGTTCAAGCCGTCTGGATGCGGGATCTCCACGGCTCGGGACCCGACCTGATGTGGCTGGTGGTTCACCATCTCGCCGTCGACGTGGTGTCGTGGCGCATCCTCCTCGCCGACCTCGCGCGGGCCTGGGCGCAGATCTCCGACGGCGGGGAACCGGATTTCGGCCCGATCACCACCTCGTTCCGGCGGTGGGCGCACGGGCTGGTCGAGCGGGCGCCGGGCAGACGGTCGGCGGAGCTCGACAGGTGGAACGACGTCCTCGCGCGGGGTGATCAGCTTCTCGGATCGCGCCGTCTGGTTCCGGATCGTGACGTCGGCGCTACGGCGGGCCGGGTCCACCAGCGCATTCCGGCAGCGGTCACCGAGGCGGTTCTCACCACCATTCCGGACCGTTTCCACTGCAGTGCCAACGATCCGCTGCTCGCGGCGCTGGTACTGGCACTCGGTGAGTGGCGGCGCAGGCGCGGTACGGAGGCGACCGCGGGCGAGCTGATCTCGCTGGAGGGACACGGCCGCGAGGAGCGGGCCGTGCCCGGCGTCGATCTCAGTGGCACCGTGGGCTGGTTCACCACTCGCTTCCCGGTCCGGATCGACTGGGACGGTGTCGATCTCGATGACGCGCTGGCCGGCGGCGCAGGTGCTGGACTGGCGATCAAACAGGTGAAGGAGCAGTTGCGCGCGGTGCCGGACAACGGCATCGGCTACCAGGTGCTGCGTCATCTCGATCCCCAGGGCCGTGCCGAGCTCGCGGACTTGCCCGAACCTCAGATCAGCTTCAACTACCTCGGGCGGGTCAGTGTCGCTGAACGCTCGATGCCCTGGGCGCCCACCACCGAGTTCACCGCACTGACCGCGACGAGCGATCCGGAGATGGCGCTGCCGGCCGTGCTCGATGTCAACGCGATCGCCGAGGAAGGTCGCGACGGGCTCGAACTCAATGTGACCTGGGAATTCGCCTCGCAGGTATTGGGTGCCGAGGAGGTCGACGAGCTCACCGGGCTGTGGGCTCGCGCGCTGGGGGCACTCGCCGACCACGTCCGATCCGACACCGGCTACGGCTTCACGCCCTCCGACTTCCCGCTCACCGCCGTATCGCAGGACGATGTCGACCACTGGCTGGGGAAATACCCGTCGATGATCGATGTGTGGCCGCTCACCGCCCTGCAGTCCGGGCTGCTGTTCCACACCATCTACGACCGCGACGGCGACGATGGCTACATCGTGCAGGTGGCGCTGACCTTCGCCGGGCAGGTGGACGGTGCGCGGATGCGCCGCGCCGCGCAGGTGCTCATCGACCGGCACGACAGCCTGCGGACGGCGTTCGTCGAGAGTGTCGATGGGCCACGGCAGATCGTCCTGCGCGACACCGAAGTCGATTGGGGCGAGTCGAATCTCGCCGGCATCAGCGATGGGGGCAGGCGGGCGCGAGCACTTCGGCGACTCGCGAGGGCGGCCGTGGCTCCGTTCGACCCGGCCCATCCACCGCTGGTGCGTTTCCACCTGGTGCGCACCGGCGTCGATACTTTCCAGTTGCTGGTCACCAACCACCACCTCGTGCTCGACGGCTGGTCGATGCCTCTGCTGATCCACGAGCTGCTCTCCTTGTACACCTCCGATGGCGACACCGCCGAGCTCGCGCCCCCTCGTTCGTACCGGGAGTATCTGCGGTGGCTGCAGGCGCAGGATCGCGACGCCGCAATCGCCGCGTGGCGGGAGACGCTCGCCGGAATCGACAGTCCGACACGGGTCACGGGCAGGCCGGATCGGTCCGTCGCCGCGCACGTCGGTGAGGTCGACCTGAACCTGGACGCGGCGACCACCGCAGCGCTTCTCGATCTGGGCCGCTCACACGGCGTCACCGCCAACACGGCCCTGCAGGTGGCATGGGCACTGCTGGTGGCCGCGCTGACCGGACGGTCGGACGTGGTCTTCGGCAATACGATCGCGCACCGCCCGCCGCAGATTCCGGATGTCGAGCGCATGGTCGGGCTTCTCGTCAACACGCTGCCCGTCCGAGTCCGCCTCGAACCCGGCGAAACCGTCGGCGACCTGCTCGTCCGCGTGCAATCCGAGCAAGCAGCCATGCTGGATCATCAGTACATCGGCTTGGCGGAGCTGCAACGGGCCACCGGCATCACCGATATGTTCGACACCGCGACGGTGCTCGAGTCCTATCCGCTCGACCGGGAACTGCTGGCGCGCAATCTCTCCGACGCCGGCTTGCGGTTCGTCGAGATCGACGCACACGACGCCACGCCGTATCCACTGAGTTTGCAAGTGTCCCCGCCGCGGTCGAGTCGCGACCGGCGATCGGATGCCGCCGACGAGCCGAGCACCTACACGGTGACGCTGAAATTCGCCACCGACCGATTCGATTCGGCCGAGGTCCGTACGCTGCTCGAACGCTTCGAGCTTCTTCTCACGCAGATCGTCAGGAACCCCGCCCGCAACGTCGCCGCGATCTCGTCCTGCTGGGATTCCGAACGCGCGGAACTGCTTTCGGTCGGCAGCGAGGAGCCGCCCGCCGCGGAGCTCGTGCTGCGCGACATCCTGTGGGGGACCGCGCGCAGGTATCCGGATGCCGTGGCCCTGCGGTGCGGCGACACCACGTGGACCTATCGTGAGCTGGAGCGCCGCGCCGACGAGTTCGCACATCTGCTGGCCCGCCATGGTGCTCGCGCCGAGTCGATCGTCGCGTTGGCTGTTCCCCGTTCGGCTGAACTGGTGGTCGCCATCTGGGCGGTGGCGAAGACAGGCGCCGCCTTCCTGCCGTTGGATCCCGGCAATCCCGCCGCGCGGATCGCGGAGTTGTTGTCCGACTCCCGGACCGGTCTCGGCGTGACGACCAGCGATGTCGCACCGAGCCTTCCGGACACCGTCGACTGGTTGACGCTGGACGCTGCGGCTACGGATGCTGACGAAAATCTTCCCCGTCTGTCCGAAGTCTCGGCCGGGGCTGATCGGCTGTCGGCCGACAACGCGGCATACGTGATCTATACGTCCGGATCGACCGGCAAACCGAAGGCGGTCCACCTCAGCCATCGCGGCCTGGCCGACCTCGTCGCGGCGCAGGTCGACGCCTTCGGTGTCGGTCCGGGTTCGGTGGTGCTGCAGGTCGCGTCGCCGGGCTTCGACGCCTGCTTGTCGGAGTTGCTGTTGGCGCACGGGAGTGGCGCCGGTCTCGTGGTGTCGCCGCCGGAGGTGTACGCCGGGACCGACCTCGAGGAATTGCTTCGGTCGCAGCAGGTGTCGCACGCGATCATCACCCCGTCGGTGCTGAAAACCATGGATCCGTCCCGGACACCGTCGTTGACATCGCTCGCGGTCGTCGGCGAAGCGACCGAGCCGGACACCGTGAACCGGTGGGGGCACGGCCGACGGCTGATGAATCATTACGGACCGACCGAGTGCACGATCTGGGCGACGGGGTCGGACGCCCTGGTGCCCGGCGAACTGGTGACGATCGGCGGCCCGATCCGAGGCGCGTCGGCGATGGTTCTCGACCGGTGGCTGCGACCGGTGCCGGTCGGTGTCGTGGGCGAACTCTATATCGGTGGGCCCGGACTCGCCCGCGGGTACGTCGGTCGACCGGGTGTGACCGCGTCGCGCTTCGTCGCGGATCCGCGATCGGTTCGCGGCGAACGGATCTACCGCACCGGTGATTCCGTGCGCTGGGTGCGCGGTCGCGCCGGATTGGCACTGGAATATCTGGGTCGAGGCGATCAGCAGGTCAAGATCCACGGTCTGCGGATCGAGCCGGGGGAAATCGATGCGCACCTGGCTCTGCACCCGGAGGTGGCGAGCGTCGCGACCGTCGTGGTGAAGGGGCCTGCCGACGAACCGGTGCTGGTGTCCTATTTCGTCTCCGCCTCGGGCGCCGTGGTCGACGTGGTGGCACTCGGCGACGATCTGTCGCGCACGCTACCGCGCTATATGAACCCCGCGGCGATCGTGCAGCTCGAAGAGATGCCGCGCACACCGACCGGAAAACTCGATCGGAAAGCATTGCGGCAGAGGTCCTTCGATGCCCACGCCGCGGACGGCAGAATGCCGTCGACGCATACCGAACAGGTCATGGCGAAACTCTTCGCCGACGTGCTCCATCTCGACACCGTGTCCGCCGACAGCAATTTCTTCGCGCTCGGCGGGGACAGCATCGTCTCGATGCGACTGGTGGCGCTGGCGCGATCCGCCGGGCTCACGCTCACGCCGCGAGATGTCTTCGAAGGCAAGACAGTTGCCGCCCTCGCCGCGATGGCCGACGGCGATGGGGCCCCGCCGGTGGAACGCGCCTCGGATTCTCCGCTCGTCGCCCTCACCCAACCCGACATCGATCGGCTCGAGCAGCAATACCACGGCCTGTCCGACGTCTGGCCGTTGTCGCCCATGCAGTCCGGTGTGCATTTCCACTCGACGTTCGACCCGGATGCCGGGGACAACTACACCGTCCAGACGATGATCGGATTTTCCGGCGAGGTCGACGGTGAGCGCTTGCGCCGTGCCGCTCAGGCCGTGGTCGACCGGCATGACATCCTGCGGGCCGCGTTTGTGGAGACCGCGGGCGGGCCCCGTCAGATCGTGCTCGACCATGCCGAGATCGGATTCCGGGAGATCGATCTCGCCGGTGACCGCGACGCGGAATCCCCAGCCGACCCGGCAACGATCGCCGCGGCGGACGCGGCGGCGGGATTCGACCTGTCGGCTCCTCCGCTCCTGCGCTTGACGCTGATCCGTCTCGACGCGGGGTCCTTCCGGCTGCTCGTCACGAATCACCATGTGATCCTGGACGGCTGGTCGATGCCGCTGCTGATGCGAGAACTGCTCGACTACTACGGGTCTCCCACCCATATCGACTCCGCCGGACCCGCACCCTCCTACCGCGACTATCTGTCCTGGCTGGGGCGGCAGGACGCCGCCGCATCCAAGGCGGCATGGGCACAGGCCTTTTCGGATGTCGACGCACCCACCCGGGTGTCGCGCGACGTGCTCGCGACGGGTTCGGTATCCGCCGCCGAAATCGAGGCCGAGCTGACGGCAGATCGTTTCGGAGGTCTCCGTCGAGTGGCAGCCGAGTCGGCCGTCACCATCAATACGGCGGTCGCCGCGGCCTGGGCCCTGAATCTGCGCGTCCTGACCGGTGAGACCGATGTGATCTTCGGATCCGCGGTGTCGGGACGGCCACCGGAGTTACCGCGGGTCGAGCAGACGCTCGGCATGTTCCTGACCACGATTCCCGTGCGAGTCCCGCTCGAACCCACCATGACGGTGCGCGAGTTGCTGACCGGCATTCAGGAGCGGCACGCTCGCATGCTGGATCATCACCACATCGGCCTGCCCGAGATCCACCGCAGCGTCGGTCTGCCCGAACTCTTCGACACCGCCGTCACCTTCCAATCGTTCCCCGTCGACCGGGCGGCACTACAGCAACTCATCGAGTCGGCGGGCCTGCGGGTGGACGAACTCAGCGGTGTCGACGCGACGCCGTACCCGCTGAGCCTGGTCGTGGCGCCGAAACAGTCCGTGCACGGCGAAGCACAGGCACTGCGGATCACCCTGCGATTCCACGACCGCGCGTTCGACACCGCGGCGGCGCGCCGGATCCTCGACCGCTTCGTCGAGTTGCTCGGCCGGATCGCCGTCGACGCCGACCTACGGCTGGGTGAGCTGTCGCTCGACCAGGAACCGGGGCCGTCGTGGCCGGTTTCGGGTGCGGAACCGGAAATCCCGGACACGCTGGACCGGATCCTCACCGCGTGCGCTACCGCCGAACCCGACGCCATCGCCGTGCGATGCGGTGCGACCGCCATGACGTACCGGCAGCTCGACGAGCGATCCGCACGTCTGGCCCGGGTCCTGCTGCGGCACGGCGTCCGGCGGGGACAGGTCGTCGCCTCGGTGCTTCCGCGATCCCTGGCGGCGACGGTGACCCTGTGGGCCGTGGCGAAGACCGGTGCCGCAGTCCTGCCGATAGACCCGACCCTGCCGCCGGAGCGGATCGACTTTCTGCTGTCGGATTCGAAAGCCGTGCTCGGGCTGACCGACTCCTCCGCCGGGGCGCATCTTCCCGATGGCGTCGACTGGCTGATCCTCGACCAGGAGCAGATGCTCGACGCCGCGGATTCGGTTGCCGCGGCGCCGATCACCGACGCCGAACGCGGCGGTCCGATCCGGCGGGATCAGACCGTGTACGTGAGCTACACCTCCGGGTCGACCGGTATGCCCAAGGGCGTGCTCGTCAGCCATCGCGGCCTGGCCGATATCGTCGCGGCGCAGCGGCGGATTCTCGGCGTCGACCCGAGTTCGGTGGTGCTGCAGGTAGCCTCGCCCAGCTTCGACGCCTCGGTGTTCGAGTTGTTGATGGCGCACGGTTCGGGCGGCCGACTGGTCGTCTCGCCTCCCGATGTCTACGCCGGACCCGAGCTGGCGGATCTGATCGGGCGCGAACATATCTCGCACGTGGTGATCACTCCCTCTGCGCTGGCGACAGTCTCGTGTGACGGTCTCGACGGGCTGCGCGTGCTGGCGACAGCCGGTGAGCCGGTCGGGCCGGAACTGGTCGATCGGTGGGCGCCGCACCGCACCATGGTCAATCTCTATGGGCCGAGCGAAAGCACGATCTGGGCTACCGCCAGCGACGCACTGGCGCCCGATGCCGCGATCACGATCGGCAGGCCGGTCGGCCCCGTCGCGGTCGTCGTGCTCGATACCTGGTTGCGGCCCGTGCCACACGGTGTCGAGGGCGAGCTGTATCTGTTCGGTCCCGGCTTGGCCGATGGGTACGCCGCCAGGACGGGGTTGACCGCGTCGCGGTTCGTCGCGTGCCCGTTCGCGGAGCCGGGTCAGCGGATGTACCGCACCGGTGACGTGGTGCGCCGTGGCGTCGACGGCGAGATGGAATTCGTGGGGCGCAACGATTTTCAGGTGAAGGTGCACGGCACCAGGATCGAGCTGGGGGAGATCGACGCGGTGCTCGATGCGCGGGCGGATGTGGCGTACGCGGTCACGGTGCCGCGCCGCGACGGCGGGCGAGCGGCGGTGCTGGCGTCCTATGTCGTGCCCGCGCCGGGGACGCAGGTATCGGGCGAGCAGTTGCGTGCGGCACTGGCCGAGGTGCTGCCCCGGTACATGGTGCCGTCCACGGTGATGGTGCTGGACGAGGTGCCGCTGACCGTCAACGGGAAGCTGGATCGCGAGCGGCTGCCCGAGCCGGTGTCCGTCACGCGAGAATTCCGGGCGCCGTCGCCGGGGTTGGAGGAGTTGGTCGCGCGGACGTTCGAGCAGGTGCTCGACGTGGACCGGGTGGGAGTCGACGACGACTTCTTCGCGCTGGGCGGCGATTCCCTGAGCGCCTCGATGGTGGTGGCGCGCCTCGGCGCTGCCCTGGATACGCGAGTGCCGGTGCGGTCGGTTTTCGAGGCGCCGACCGTCGGCGGATTGGCCGGTCTCGCCGCGGCGCTCAGCGGTGGGGGCCGGTTGCCTCTGCTGCCGGGCGCCCACCCCGACTCCGTGCCGCTGTCGCTGGCCCAGCAGCGGATGTGGTTCCTGAACCGGTTCGAGCCGGATTCGGCGGTGCACAGCATTCCGGTGATGCTGCGGCTGTCCGGACGGCTGGACACCGAAGCGCTGGCTGCCGCGCTCGCCGATGTGGTCGCGCGGCACGAAGTATTGCGGACGATATATCCAGAAGTCGCCGGTGAGCCGCGCCAGGTCGTTCTCGACGAGACCGCGGTGCCGGTGCGGGCGGTGCGAGTGCCCGCGGATTCCGTCCAGGAGGTGGTGGGCGAGTTCGTGCGGCGTGGATTCGATGTGACCGTCCGGGTGCCGATGCGAGTGGGCTTGTTCGAGCTGGGCGCCGAGCGCGACAGTGACACAGGAGAATTCCTGCTGGTGCTCGTGGTCCATCACATCGCGGGCGATGGTCAGTCGATGGGGCCGCTGGCGCGTGACGTGATGGTGGCCTATGCCGCGCGACTGACCGGGCAGGCACCGCTGTGGGAGCCGCTCGCTGTGCAGTACGCGGATTTCGCGTGGTGGCAACGGCAGATGCTGGGGGCCGCGGACGATCCGGCGTCGTTGATGTCGGAGCAGTTGGAGTTCTGGCGCTCGACGCTCGCGGGTGCACCGGACCGGCTGGAACTTCCGGCGGACCGCCCACGCCCGGCCGTCGCATCGCTGTCGGGAGGCCGGGTACCGGTGGAGATCGGTGCGAGCCTGCACGAGCGGCTGGTCGCGCTGGCACGGTCGAGAGGGTCGTCGCTGTTCATGGTGATGCACGCGGCGCTGGCAGCGGTGTTGGGGCGGCTCAGCAGCAGCGATGACGTCGTGATCGGCACCCCGGTCGCGGGACGGGGCGAGCCTGGTCTCGACGATCTGGTGGGCATGTTCGTGAACACGCTGGCCTTGCGGACCCGCGTGGATACGGGCGAGCCGTTCGCCGAGTTGCTGATGCGCACCCGGCAGACGGACCTGCTGGCGTTCGAGCACGCGGACGTGCCGTTCGAGCGGGTCGTGGAGGAGTTGAACCCGGAGCGATCGGCGGCACGACATCCGTTGTTCCAGGTGGCCTTGGCATTCCAGAACGTGTCGACGATCGAAGTGGTGCTGCCCGACGTCCGGGTGGCCCGGGCAGAGGTGGATACCGAGGCGATCCAGTTCGATCTGCAGCTGGTGCTGTCCGATTCATCCGCGCAGGGTATGTCGGGAATGTTGACCTATGCTCGGGATCTGTTCGACGAGGTGACCGCAGCGGCGATCGTCCGGCGGCTGGTGCGGGTACTGGAAGCCGTCGCCGACGATCCGGCCGTAGTAGTCGGCGATATCGACTGGCTGGAAGCCGACGAGCGCTCGGCGCTCACCTCGCGGGTCGGGGCGCACACCGTGGCGGCGCTGGAACCGTCCGGATTGCTGCCGGAGGTGTTCACCTCGGCTGTCCGGGACAACGGCGACGGTATCGCCGTCGTCGCGGGGGATGCCACGCTGTCGTATACGCAGCTGGACGAACGATCGAGCCGGCTGGCGAGGGTGCTGATCCGCCGTGGCGCCGGACCGGAGAATCCGGTGCTGGTGGCAGCAGCGCGGTCGGCGGAGTCGGTCGTCGCGTGGTGGGCGGTGGTGCGGTCGGGTGCGGCATACGTGCCGGTCGACCCGAGCTACCCCGACAGCCGAATCGAGCAGATGGTGTCGGATTCCGGTGCGACGCTGGGGGTTACGATGTCGTCGGTGCGTGCCCAGCTGCCCGATTCGGTGGACTGGATCGTGCTCGACGACCCGGCCGTCGCCGCGCGGATCGACGCGGAGGCGGGCGGCCCGATCGGCGACGACGAGCGGACGCGGCCGTTGCGGGCCTCGGATGTCGCCTACGTGGTCTTCACCTCCGGATCCACCGGAGTGCCGAAGGGCGTCGCCATCACACATTCCGGCATCGCCGGCTTCGTCGCCGGGCGGCGCGCCGACCGAGAGCTGCGGCACACGTCCAGGGTCTTGCATTTCGCGTCGCCGTCGTTCGACGCCGCGGTGATGGAGATCCTGATCGCGGCCAGTCGAGCCGGTGCGCTCATCGTGGCGCCGACGGGGATCTACGGCGGCGACGAGCTGGCCGAGTTCCTGCGCGTGCAGCGGGTCACCCACGCCTTCATCACCCCGGCCGCGCTCGCGTCGGTGGATTCGGCCGGGCTCGACGACCTGCGGATGGTGTTGTCCGGTGGTGAGGAGGTCCCGGCGGATCTGGTGAGCCGATGGGCGGGCACCGACGTCGCGGGCGCCCGGGAGTTCCAGGTGCTGTACGGGCCGACCGAGGCCACGATGCTCGCCACGGCGACGCGCGCACTGCAACCGGATGATCGGCCGACGATCGGTGTCCCGCTGCCGGGGATCCAGGCACTGGTCCTGGATGACCGGCTGCGGCCGGTGCCGGTGGGGGTGGCCGGAGAGTTGTATCTCGCGGGTCCGGCGCTGGCGCGCGGGTACCTGAACAGGGCGGCTCTCGACGCGGTGCGGTTCGTGGCGCTCGCGTTCGGGGAACCGGGACGCCGCATGTACCGGACCGGTGATGTGGTGCGCTGGAAGACCGACGGCGATCTGGAGTTCTTGGGGCGCAACGATTTCCAGGTGAAGATCCGTGGTTACCGGGTAGAGCTGGGCGAGATCGACGCGGTGCTGAACGCCCAGGCGGAGGTGGCCTACGCGGTCACGGTGCCGTGGCGTGCGGGCACCGGTCCGGCACAATTGGTGTCCTACGCGGTCCCCGAAACCGGCGCGAGCATCTCGGGCGAACAGTTGCGCGCGGCATTGGTCGAGGCGCTGCCGTCGTACCTGGTGCCCGCCGCGGTGATGATCCTCGACGCGATCCCCCTGTCGCCGAACGGAAAGCTCGACCGCGCGGCCCTGCCCGCACCCGTCGTCCAGGCCAAGCGGTTCCGGGCACCGGTGTCACCGGCGGAGGAAATAGTGGCGGGCGTCTTCGCCGACGTCCTCGGTAACGACGGTCCCGTCGGCGCCGACGACGACTTCTTCGACCTCGGCGGCAACAGCCTGGTGGCCACCCGGGTAGCCGCGCGGATCGGTGCCGCGCTCGACGTGACCATCCCGGTGTCGATGATCTTCGAAGCGCCGACGGTCGAGAGGCTGGCCGCGCGCGCCGAATCGCACGCCGATACCGGTCGGGTAGCACTGACCGCGCAGCCACGGCCGCAGCGAATTCCCCTGTCGTACGCACAGCAGCGGATGTGGTTCCTGAACCGGCTCGAGCCCGGCTCGGCCGCCTACAGCATTCCGATGGTGCTGCGGCTGTCCGGACAGCTGGATCTCGACGCGTTGCGCGCGGCGATCGAGGATGTCCTGGATCGGCACGAAGTACTGCGGACCGTATACCCGTATGCCGACGGCGAGCCGTCGCAGGTGGTCCTTTCCGCCGCTGACGCGTATCCGCCGCTGACCGTGACCTCGGTCGCGGAACCCGAACTGGCCGAGTCGTTGTCGGCGTTCGTCTCGACGGTGTTCGATGTGACGGTCGAGGCGCCGGTGCGGGTGCGGTTGTTCGAGCTCGGGCGGGACGAGTGGGTCTTGGCCGTGGTGGTGCATCACATCGCCTGCGACGGGTCCTCGCTCGGCCCGCTGGCACGGGACATGATGACGGCGTACACAGCTCACCTGCTCGGGGAGTCGCCGAGCCGGCCGCCGTTGCCGGTGCAGTACGCCGACTACGCGATCTGGCAGCGGACGGTATTGGGGTCCGAAGACGATCCCCAGTCGCTGCTCCGTGCCCAGATCGACTACTGGACCCTCGAGTTGGCCGAGCTCCCGGTATTGCTGGGGCTGCCGACCGACCGACCGCGTCCGCCCGTGCAGACCCATGCGGGCGCGAGCGTGCCGATCAGTGTCGGTGCCGATCTGCACGCGGGATTGCAGCAGGTCGCGCGAGAACACAACACGACGCTGTTCATGGTCTTCCATGCCGCGCTGGCGGCTACGCTGGCCCGGCTGGCCGATACGGACGATATCGCGATCGGCACTCCGTTCGCCGGACGCGGCGAGCCCGAACTCGACGATCTGGTCGGGATGTTCGTCAACACCCTGGTGCTGCGGACCCGGTTGACGCCGGGGATGACGTTCACCCAGCTACTCGAACACCAGCGGGGGACCGATCTGGCCGCGTTCGGACACGCCGATGTTCCGTTCGAGCGGCTGGTGCAAGAGCTGAACCCGGTGCGGTCGCACGCCCACCATCCACTGTTCCAGGTGATGCTGGCATTCCAGAACGTCGGCGGGGCCCAGTTCGAACTTCCGGGGCTCTCGGCGTCCGCCGTGACGGCCGACACCGACATCGCGCTGTTCGATCTGCTGATCACGATGTCGGATTCCTATGACTCCGCCGGTGACCCGGCCGGCATCAGCGGCGGGGTGATCTACGCGAGCGACCTCTTCGACGCCACAACAGCGACAGCGATCGTCGATCGCCTGCTGCGATTGCTCGGCGAACTGGTGACCGATGCGACACAGCCGGTGCGCGAAGTGGATCTGCTCGGCGACGATGAGCGCGAAACCATCCTGACGCAGTGGAATTCGACCGATTACAGCCTCCAGCCGGAGGAGACGCTCCCCTCCCTCTTCGCTCACTCCGTGCTGGCGCGAGCGGACCGGCCCGCGGTGACAGCCGGAGAGCAGACATTGACCTATGCGGAATTCGCGTCCCGCGTCAATCGGTTGGCGCGGTGGTTGATCTCCCGCGGAGTGGGGCCGGAGTCGTTGGTGGCGCTGCGGATGCGGCGTTCACTGGACCAGGTCGTCACCATCTACGCGGTGCACGCCGCCGGGGGCGGATACCTGCCGGTCGATCCGGACCTGCCGGCAGACCGCATCGACTACATGCTGTCCATCGCCGCGCCGGCGCTGGAGCTGTCGTCCCTCGATGGGCTGGAGCTGTCGGGATTCGACGACGGGCCGGTCACCGACGCCGATCGGCTCGCGCCGCTGCGATCGCACAATGTCGCGTACGTGATCTTCACGTCGGGGTCGACCGGTCGACCGAAAGGCGTCGCGGTATCGCACTGTTCAGTGGTCAACCAGGTGCGGTGGGTCAACGAGACCTACGCGCTGACGCCGAAAGACGTCGCCCTGCTGAAGTCCCCGGCTACGTTCGACATGTCGGTGTGGGAGTTGTTCGCGCCGCTGGCGGCGGGCGCGCGGCTGGTGATCGCGCGAGCCTACGGGCATACCGACCCGGCCTATCTCGCCGAAACCATCGCCGCCCAGCGGGTCACGGTCGCCGCGCTGGTGCCGTCGATGGTGGCGGTACTGGCGGACATGGCGCCCGCGCAGTCGCTCGAGTCGGTGCGGACGCTGCTGGTGGGCGGTGAGGCATTCGACCCCGAGACGGTGGCCGCGGCACGGCGAATGGTGCCCGGGGTCGAGTTGCACAATCTGTACGGGCCGACCGAATGCACCGTGTGCTCGACCGCGCATCGGGTGAGCGAAGCCGAGAGCGCGACCATGCCGATCGGCTCACCGGTATGGAACACGCGCGCATACGTCCTCGACGACCGGTTGCATCCGGTACCGCCCGGCGTCGCCGGGGAGCTGTACCTGGCGGGCACCCAGCTCGCGCGCGGCTACCAGTCACGCCCGGGCCTCACCGCGGAACGGTTCGTGCCCGACCCGTACGGCGACGGCAGGCGCCTGTACCGCACCGGCGACTTGGTGCGCTGGCGCCGGACCGGCGAATTGGATTACCTGGGCCGCACCGATTTCCAGGTGAAGCTGCGCGGCCTGCGCATCGAACTCGGTGAAATCGAGGCAGTACTCGCCGAGCATCCCAGCGTCGCGCGGGCGATCGCGGTGGTGCGCCCCATCGGCACGATGGAGCACCTCGTCGGCTACCTCGTGCCTGTCGCGGGCGCCACGGTCGATACCGCGGCGGTGGCCGCGCACGCGGCGACCAAACTGCCCGACTACATGGTGCCCGCCACGATGATGGTGCTCGACTCGGTGGCCTTCCACTCGTCGGGCAAGCTGGACCGTCTGCGGCTACCGGAGCCGGTGCTCTCGGTAGCGGAGTTCAGGGAGCCCTCGTCGTGGCTGGAAGGCGAGGTCGCGCGGGCCTTCGGAACGGTGCTCGGCGTGGATCGGGTGGGCGCCGACGACGACTTCTACGCATTGGGCGGTAACTCGCTGAAGTCGGTGCAAGTGGTGAGCGAGTTGCGCAAGGAACTCGACTACGAGGTGCCGATCAGCTGGATGCTGTCCGATCCCTGCCCGGCCGACCTGGCCAAGCGGATCGAATCCAGAATCCGCTCCGGTTCGACCGTCGACGGTACCGATGCCGGCTTCGACACGCTGTTGCCGATCCGGACCGATGGTGACCGAGCGCCACTGTTCTGTATCCACCCGGCCGTCGGCCTGTCGTGGTGCTACCGCACACTCGACCGCTACCTCTCCGACGGCCGACCGATCTACGGCATCCAGGCGCCACAGATCGGCGGTGAGATCCCCGGTCCTACATCGATCGAAGAAATGGCAGCACGCTACTTCGACGAGATTCGCGCGGTTCAGCCACACGGCCCCTACCACCTGCTCGGCTGGTCACTGGGTGGTGCGATCGCCCATGCCATTGCCGTCGAGATGCGCGCCGCCGGTGAACAGGTCGCGCTGCTGGCACTGCTGGACGCCGAAGTCGGCGGTGTCGACGAGTCGACGCTGCGCGCCGTGACGGCCGGCGAGCTGATCAGCAATCTCGGCCCGGTCATGGGCGTCGATTTCATCGACCCCGATGCGACAGCCGAGGAGGCTGCCGACCTGATCGAACGACATCTGGGAAGCAGCCTCGGCATCGACGCCGCACGGATCCAGCGCCTGACCGATGCCTACAACCTGGCGGTCCGGGCAGCCGGTGCGTGGCGTCCGGCGGTCTTGGACAGCGACATGCTCTATTTCACCGCGACACGCGACCGGCGATCCGACGTCGCGGGTCACGAGGGATGGGCGCGGGTGGTCCGCGGGCAGGTGTCGAGCTTCGACATCGACGCAGCCCACCTCGAGATGACCCAACCAGGTGCGATCGCCGAGATCGCCCGGATTCTCAACGCGCGACTGGATCAATGACCGTGTGAGGTCCGCCCACACGCTCCGGTTGCGAGACAGACCTGGTCGCCTGCTATCTTGAACGTTGTTCAATTGTGTAGCGAAGGATGTCTGCCGTGCCCGAAGTCGAGAAATCCCCGAAGTGGGCAGCCACCTTCACCGCACGGGACATGGCGCAGATCGCGGTGTTCGCCGCCCTGATCGCCGCGCTCGGCCTGCCCGGCGCGATCACCGTCGGGTTCAGCGGGGTACCGATCACGCTGCAGACGCTCGGAGTGATCCTCACCGGCGCGATCCTGGGCGCGCGTAAGGGCACGGCCGCGGTGGCGGTGTTCATCGCACTGACCATGATCGGGCTGCCGCTGCTGTCCGGCGGCCGCACCGGACTCACCGCACTGGCCTCGCCGACGGCGGGTTACCTGATCGGCTGGATTCCGGCGACGCTGGTCATCGGTCTGTTGACCGCGATGATCCTGCCGAAGTATCCGATCGTGTTCGGTCTGCTGATCAACGCACTCGGCGGCATCGTGATCATCTACCTGTTCGGCACCGCGGGACTGCTGGTGCGCACCGATCTCAGCCCGTGGGCGGCGGTGTCGACCAACTTCGCGTTCATCCCGGGTGACCTCGCCAAGGTCGTGATCGCCACGGTCGTCGCCAAGGGCGTGCATCGCGCGTACCCCGGGCTGATCCGTGGCTGATCGCCGCGCGTCGTGAGCGAGATCGTCGTCGACGCGGTGGGGCATCGTTTCGGTGACCGGACCGTGCTGCGTGAGATAAATCTGCGGATCACCGAACGCCGGGTCGGCTTCATCGGCGCCAACGGCTCGGGCAAATCGACGCTGGCCCGCATGCTCAACGGACTGCTGAAGCCGACCGCGGGCACCGTCACCGTCGACGGGCTCGACGTCGCCCGCAAGGGCGCGCAGGTGCGGCGCAAGGTCGGCTTCGTGTTCACCGACCCCGATACCCAGATCGTGATGCCGACAGTTGCCGAGGACCTCGCGTTCTCGCTGCGCCGCAGCGGCCTGAGCAAGAGCGATATCGCCGCCCGGGTACAGCGAATGCTCGACCGATTCGGCCTCGCCGCGCACACCGACCACCCGGCGCACCTGCTCTCCGGTGGACAGAAACAGCTGCTGGCCATCGGTTCCGCACTGATTCGCGAGCCCGAGGTGATCGTGGCCGACGAACCGACCACGCTGCTCGATCTACGCAATGCCCGGCGGGTCTCGCAGGCGCTGAACTCCCTCGACCAGCAGGTGATCGTGGTGACCCACCAGCTCGGACTGCTCGACGGGTTCGATCGAGTCGTGGTGCTGGACAACGGTTGCGTCGTTTTCGACGGCGCACCGCCGGCGGCGATCGACGCGTATCGGCACCTGATCTAATGATCGGCCTGTACTGCCCCGGCGACTCGCCGCTGCACCGGATGCCGGCGGGGGTGAAGCTGGCGCTGTTGCTGGTCTCGATCCTCGCGATGACGGTGTTCGTCCGGGGTCCACTCGCTGTGCTGGTCGCCGCGGCGCTGGTGGCCTGTCTGTTCGCGCTCGCCCGCGTCTCCTGGCGGGTGGCCTTCGCCCAGGTGCGCCCGGTGCTGTGGATGACCGCGATCATCGGGGTGTTCCAGCTGCTCACCACCTCGCCGGCGCGGGCCGTGGTGGTGTGCGGGGTGTTGCTCGTGTCGGTGGCCCTCGCGGCGCTGGTCACGGTGACCACACGGGTGAGCGCCATGCTCGATGCGCTCACCCGCGCGCTCGGCCCGCTGCGCCGCGTCGGAGTGAATCCGGAGCGGGTGAGCCTGCTTCTGGCACTGGCCATCCGGTGTGTTCCGTTGCTGGCGCAGATCGTCCACGATGTCGGCGAGGCTCGGCGAGCCCGCGGGGTGTCGTGGTCGGCGACCGCACTGGTCACGCCCGTGCTGGTACGGGCTTTGCGCACCGCCGACGCGATGGGAGAAGCCCTCGCCGCACGCGGTGTCGACGACGACTGAGATCGGCGTGGACCGCGCGATGCGAACAGGAGACCAGCCGCCTTCCGCGTAGCGTGCGTACGCGCACCTTGCTATTCCTAGACGACCGGTCGTATAGTTCTGTGCATGGCACGACCACGGCGCAGCGACGACACGAGAGCGCTTCTCATCGAGGAGGGCGCGGCCGATCTGCTGTCCAACGGCTATCACGGCACCGGCATCAAGCAGGTGCTCGACAAGGTCGGGGTGCCGAAAGGCTCGTTCTACAACTACTTCGACAGCAAAGAGACGTTCGCTCGAGCGGTGATCGAGCATCATTCACTGTGCATCCAGCGCAACCTCGCCGACGCCTTCGGCGCCACCGCCGATCCCCTCGGTGGCGTGCGCGTCTTCTTCGCGCGGCAGACCGCCGAATTCGTGCGCACCGACTTCACCGGCGGCTGCCTGCTCGCGAACCTCGCGGCCGAGCTCGAAGGTAGTGACGTGCTGCGGGAAGAACTGTCGAGTGCCTGGGTGGCCTGGCGTGACAGTGTCGCGGCCGCGCTGCGCGCCGCACAGGCCGACGGCTCGGTGCGCGGCGACATCGACGCGGTCGACCTCGCCGACCTGCTCCTCGAATCGTGGGAGGGCGCCGTGATCCGGATGAAGCTGCAGCGCACCGTCGAGCCGCTGCACAAGTGCCTGAACCGTCTGCTGGACGACTACTTCCGGCCCTGATCGGGGTCGGGCGGACCGGCTGGTTGCTGCGTGTCTATTCCAAGACGACCGGTCGTATCAAATGAAAGGGAAGACACCATGTCCACCATCAAAACGGCCATCGTGACCGGATCCTCCAGTGGGATCGGGCGCGACATCGCTCGTGCCTTCGTTCAGCGCGGCGACAATGTCGTGCTCAACGGGCGTGATGCCGCGAAGCTCGCGGCGGTGGCCCAGGAGTTGGGCGCGCCCGAGCGCACGGCGGTCGTCGTCGGCGATATCGGCTCGCCCGCAACGGGTTCGGCGCTGGTCGCGGCCGCGGTCGAGCGATTCGGCGGGGTGGATGTGCTGGTCAACAACGCGGGCACGTTCGCGGCGAAGCCGTTCACCGAGGTCACCGCCGACGAGTTGACCGGCTACCTCGACGGCAACCTGAAAGGCACCTACTTCACCACGCAGGCCGTGGTCCGGCGGCTTCGTGAGCAGGGTGCGGGCGGCAGCATCGTCAATATCGGCACCGTGCTGGTCACGCACGCGATCGCCGATATCCCCGCCTCCGCGCCGTTGGCCAGCAAGGGCGCGATCCACGCCTTGACCACAAGTTTGGCGGCCGAACTGGCAGTCGACCGTATTCGCGTCAACGCCGTCGCCCCCGGCTTCGTGCGCACGCCGCTGCTGGCGAGCGGTAACGAGGCTGTCTTCGGCGGGTTCGCCCTCCTCGACCGTCTCGGCGACGTCACCGAAACCACCGCGGCCGTGCTGTACCTCGCCGACGCCGAGTTCGTCACCGGCCACATCCTGCCCGTCGACGGCGGCTTCATTTCCGGCCGAGCGGCCTGAGTCGGCGAAAAGACCTACTACACAACGGATTCGGGTGCGCAGCGCCCCGAATGCCGGTCATCCTGTGAGAGCTGCATCCATCGAAAGGACACGCTCATGCCGTACGTGAACATCAAGGTCACCGACGAAAATGTCACCACGGAACAGAAGTCGCAGCTCATCAAGGGCGTCACCGATCTGCTCTTCGAGGTACTCGGCAAGGCCCCCGACAGCACCTACGTCGTGATCGATGAAGTGCCGCTGACGGATTGGGGCGTCGGTGGCGTGAACGTCGCCGAGTATCGCGCCCGTCGAGCCGCCACGGAGTGAGTCATCGGTACCGGGCCGGGCGGTGCCCCGGCTCGGTACCGTCACCGGGCGAGAGCGCGGGGCCGACTCACAGTGGACCGTCGAACTCGATCGAGGCATCCAGGGCGAACCAGCCCATGGACGTCAGTGTCGCACCGCGCTTGAAGTAGCTGGGTCCCAGCCACAGACCCGGCTCTATCTCGCGCAACTCGTCGTAGATCCGGTGGGCGGGACCGGGCTTTCCGGCCCGGAGATCGTCGTAGTCCAATCGCACGGCCGCACGTCCGTCGACCGAGGATGCGCCGACCGTTGCCACGAAGTTGAGCGCGCGCATGCCGCCGAGCAGGCGGAAGATGTTGTGCCCGAATGCCATCCCGCCGTCCACGTGACGAAAGGACTTGCCCACCCAGAAGTAGGTGGGACGGTCCATCAGTGGTCCGAGCAACCGGGAGCCGGTCGCGGGAAAAGACCGCATCACCAGATCGCCGGTCAGCCGGCCGAAATCTGATGCTGTCGTCTCCGGCGCCGCGGTGAACAGCTCCGTGAACGCGGCGATACCCGCCGTGGATAGGGCATCGAGGCGCGGGCGTCGGTCAGATGGCCGGTGGACCGGCATCAGACCGCTCGCGGACAACGGTGTCGGCTTCATGGGCGGACTCGATTCTGTCGAAACTCGGTCCTCGCATGGTGCCAAGCCGCGGCGCGCTCCGGTGCGGTTTCGCCGGACCCAGGACAGCGGGCCGGGACGCATCACACGTCCCGGCCCGCTGTCGGTGCGGATTCCCTACCGGTCGCGCAGGGTGTACGGCTCGACCGCGCCGCGCTCCAGAGCCCGCGCGTCGATGGTCTCGGCGCGGTAGGGGAGCAGGGCGAGACGGTCGCGCATGCCGCGGACCGGGTCGTCGATCTTCTCGTTCAGGCCGAACAGGAAGGTCCACTCGTGCTCGTCGCTGCCGTAGGGGACCACGGTGGCGAACTGCTCGTGGAAACGACCCCACGAACGCTTCAGCGTCTCGTTGCGCCACATGGTCGCGCAACCGGCCTGCGCCGACAGCACGCCGCCGGGAGCGAGCAGTGCCTTACATCGGGACAGGAACTCCGACTCGTAGAGGCGGTTGTGCTGGGCGTCCTCGACACGCTCGTCGGGCAGATCGATGACGATCACGTCGTAGCGGGTGCCCGCCGCCTGCGCGTTCGCCAGGAAGTCCCAGCCGTCGGCGTAGTGCACATGGACCGGGCCCTCGTGCCGCACCGCGGCGGCGAGCTCGTCGGTGGTGTAGCCGTAGGGCAGGTGCTCGGCACACAGCTCCACTTCGCGCTGATCGATGTCGACATGGTCGACCAGGGTCGCCCCGGCCGCCACCGACATCTGCGAGGCCACACCCTCGCCGGAACCGATGATCAGCACCCGGTCGAGCTTCTCCGCCAGCACGAACGCCGGGACCATCATGGCCTCGTGGTAGGTGACCTGGGAGAACTCGGTGGACTGGCGATCATCGTCGGAGAACAGGGAGATCCCCTGATCGGTCCGCGCGATCACCATGTGCTGGAACGGGGTGTTCGTATCCACGATCACCTCGTGCAGATCCCAGATCCGGGTCAGGCCGTCGCCCACCGGTTCGTAGATCTTCTCGGCGCCGTGGCCACGCTGGACCGTCTGCATCCGAACTGTGGTGGGGGACAACTTGTCTCGGAGCAACTCGACGGCTTTCGTCGCGCCCGCACCGATGCTGCCGCAGGTGAAGACGTCGACGAAGATGTCGCCGGACTCCGGATAAGTGTGAATCGAGGCGTGAGACTCCGACAACAGCGCGAGGACGGTCACCCCCTGCGGATCGAACTTTTTGTGAACGACTTCGCAGATGGTGACGCCCGCCGCGATCAGAGACTCACGCAACGCCGATTCGAGTCGTTCGAGATCGTCACACAGGGCTGTGTCGACGCCACCGAACTCGGCCAGCACGTGCCAACCGGTGAATTCCGCCGTCATGGGCAAACTCACTCTCGCTCAGCGCCCGAGACATGAACGGTCAAGGGCGGAAAACCATTGAAGGACACCGACGAATAACTCGCGGTATAGGCGCCGGTGTGCAGGATCTGAATCCGGTCACCGGCTCGCAACGTGGTCGGCAGAAGGACCTTCGTGCGTTGATACAGTACATCGTCGCCGTCGCAGGTCGGACCCGCGACCACCGCCTCCGACACCGGATCGCCGTCGCGATCGGTGACGAAACGGTAAGCGATGTACTCGTTCTCGGTCTCGGCCATACCGTTGTATCGGCCGATGTCGAGATACACCCAGCGCCGGCCATCCGGCGCGAATCGCACGCCGACGACCTCGGCGTGCACGGTGCCCGCGTTACCCACCAGCGCACGGCCGGGTTCCACGATCAGGCCGATGGCCGCGGGCAGGAACTCGGCGGCGGCACCGGAGATGGCGGCCGCGATCGCGTCGAGTTCGGGGGCGGCGTCGACGTAGGAGATCGGCAGACCGCCGCCTACATTGACCGCCGTGACGTGAATGTCCTTGTCCGCCAACGCCGTGACGATCGCACCCGCCTGCTCGATGCCGATCCGCCATGCGGCGGGGTCGAGTTGCTGGGAGCCGACGTGGAAATACGGGCCGCCGACCTGTAGGCCCAGATCCCGGGCGCGCACCAGCAGCCGCAGGGCTTCGGCGGGCGCGCACCCGAACTTGGTGCCGAACGGGGTCCGTGATTCGGGGGCCGAGGACAGGAAACGGCACTCGACCTCGGAGCCGGGCGCGTGCTCGGCGATGCGGTCGAGGTCGTCCTCGGTGTCGAAGGCGTAGCGGCGCACCCCGAGGGCGAAGGCGCGCGCGATATGGGCGCTCTTCTTGATCGGGTTGCCGTAGCAGAGCCGCTCGGGCGCGACACCGAGGTCGAGGCACTGGTCGATCTCGCCGATGCTGGCGACGTCGAATTCGGCGCCCTCGTCGTCGAGCAGGGTGATCAGTTCCGCCACCGGCGCCGCCTTGACCGCGTACCGGATCCGGGTGCCGACAGCGACGGCGGCGTCGAGGGTTCGGTAGTTGGCACGTACCCGCTCGGGGTCGATGACAAGGTACGGGGATTCGGGCACAGGTGAACTTTCGGTCGGCAGCCGGGAGAGACTATCAGCGGCGCCTACCCAACAACGAATCCGTCAAACATTCGTCATATTCGTCATAGGCAACTGGTATTACTCATCCCGCCGTGACTGTGACCTCGTCGAACACCACCTCGCCCGCGGCGTCGGATTCCTCGAGATCCACGATCGCCGTGACCGCCCAGCCGTGATCACCCGCGGGGTCGTCGATCACCTGGCGGACATGCCAGAAACCGGGCCGCTGCTCGATCCCGAACAGTTGTGGGCCGCGCGCGTCGGGGCCGGTGCCGATCGTGGCGTACTCGTCGAAATAGGGGGCGAAGTCCTCGGCCCACTCGGGGCCGGTGCCGAGTTGGTCGAGTTCGTACCAGCGGTGTCGCGACGCCAGCTCCACCCGGCGGAACATGGCGTTGCGCACCATGATCCGGAAGGCGCGTTCGTTGGCGGTGATCGGGCGCACCGTTTCGGCGCCGAACGCTATCTGCTGGGCGTCGTTCTCGGCGCCGGGGTTGGTGAGCTGTTCCCACTCGTCGAGCAGGCTCGAGTCGACCTGGCGGATGAGCTCGCCGAGCCATTCGGTGAGGTCGTCGAGATCCTCGGTGCGGGCGGCGTCGGGCACGGTGCGGCGCAAGGCGCGGTAGGCGTCGGCGAGGTAGCGCAGCACGACGCCTTCGGAGCGGGTCAGTTCGTAGTGCGAGATCAGTTCGGCGAAGGTCATCGCGCGTTCGATCATGTCGCGCACCACCGACTTCGGTGACGGCGCGAATTCCGACACCCAGGGGTGGCCGGCTCGGTAGGTCTCGAACATCGGATCGATCAGCTCGGCCAGGGGTTTGGGCCAGGTGACTTCCTCCAGGAGCTCCATCCGCTCCTCGTATTCGATACCGTCGGCCTTCATCTCGTTGACGGCGACACCACGGGCCTTGTGCTGCTGGGCCATCAGCAGCTGGCGCGGGTCCTCGAGGGTCGCCTCGATCAGCGAGACGACGTCGAGTGTGTAGGTGGGACTGTCGCGATCGAGCAGGTCGAACGCGGCCAGCGCGAACGGTGACAGTGGTTGGTCCAGCGCGAAATCGCGTTGCAGGTCGACGGTGAGCCGCGCCATCCTGCCCTTCGCGTCGGGCTCGGACAGTTGTTGCACCACACCGGCATCGCGCAGCGACCGGTACAGGCGCAGGGCTCGCAGGATGTGCTTGCGTTGCGCGGGACGCGGCTCGTGGTTGTCCTCGAGCAGGTGACGCATCGCGTAGAAGCAGTTGCCCGGGCGGGCGATCACATTGAGCAACATCGAGTTGGTCACCGCGAAGCGCGACACCATCGGCTCGGGCGGGGCGGCGATCAGCCGGTCGAAGGTCTCCTCGCTCCACGAGACGAAACCCTCCGGCGGCTTGCGACGCACCACTTTTCGCTGCTTCTTCGGGTCGTCGCCCGCCTTGGCGATGAGGCGGGTGTTCTCGACCTCGTGCTCGGGAGCCTGCACCACCACGGTGCCCATCGTGTCGTAGCCCGCGCGACCCGCGCGCCCGGCGATCTGATGGAACTCACGCGCTTTGAGCCTGCGGGTGCGCACACCGTCGTACTTGGTGAGACCGGTGAGCAACACGGTACGGATCGGGACGTTGATGCCGACGCCGAGGGTATCGGTGCCGCACACCACTTTCAGCAGCCCGTCCTGAGCGAGCTTCTCCACGAGGCGGCGATATTTGGGCAGCATCCCCGCGTGGTGCACACCGATGCCGTGACGGATCAGCCGCGACAGCGTCTTGCCGAAGCCCGAGGCGAACCGGAACTCGCCGATGGCGGCGGCGATCGCGTCCTTCTCGGCACGGGAGGCGAAGTTCACGCTCGTCAGCGCCTGCGCGCGTTCGAGCGCGGCGGCCTGGGTGAAGTGCACGACGTAGACCGGCGCCTGGTGGGTGGTCACCAGCTCTTCGAGAGTCTCGGTGATCGGGGTGCGCACATACGAGAACGTCAGTGGGACAGGACGTTCGGTGCCCGCGACCACCGTGGTGGAGCGGCCGGTGCGCGCCTCGAGATCGGCGGCGAAGAAGTCCACTTCGCCCAATGTCGCCGACATCAGCAGGAATTGGGCGCGGGGGAGTTCGATGATCGGCACCTGCCACGCCCAGCCGCGGTCCGGGTCGGCGTAGAAATGGAACTCGTCCATCACGATCTGCCCGACCTCGGCTGCCGCGCCCTCGCGTAACGCCAGGTTCGCCAGGATCTCCGCCGTGGCGCAGATGATCGGGGCGTCGGCGTTGACCGCCGCGTCACCGGTCACCATGCCCACGTTCTCCGCGCCGAACACCTCACACAGCGCGAAGAACTTCTCGCTGACCAGCGCCTTGATCGGTGCGGTGTAGTAGCTGCGCTGCCCGTTGGCCATGGCGAACAGGTGCGCGCCGACCGCTACCAGAGACTTTCCGGAGCCGGTCGGCGTCGCCAGGATGACATTGGACCCCGACGCCAACTCCATCAGCGCCTCGTCCTGCGCTGGATACAGGGTTGTGCCCTGCTCGGCAGCCCACGCCGCGAACGACTCGTAGAGCGCGTCGGCGTCGGTCCCGGGAATTTCCAGTAGGTCGGTCAGATCCACTCCGACCACCCTAGTGGGTGTGGGGGTCAGTCTTTACCTTCGCCGGAGGTGTCGTCGTAACCACCCTGCTCGGCCAGGAAGCGCTCGAACTCCGCCCCTAGCTCCTCGCCACTGGGCAGTTCACCGTCGGCGGCCAGCAGGCTGGACTGGCGTTCCTGGGCGGTGACGAAGCTGTCGTACTGGCGTTCCAGCGCTGTGACGACCGTCTCCACCTCCTCGTTGCCCGCGATGTGCTCGGCGACCTGCTCACGCACGCGCGCGGCCGCCTCACCCAGCGCGGAGAGCGGCAGATCCAGGCCCGCGTTGTCGGCGAAGTTCTCCAGCAGCGTCTGCGCGGCCTCGGGGTAATCGGTCTGGGCCAGGTAGTGCGGCACGTGCACCGAGAATCCGAGCGATTCGTGGCCGTGCTGCGCCATCCGGTACTCGAGCAGCGACGACGCGCTGCCCGGCACCTGCAACTCGCCCGGCCAGCGCTGGTGCTCGCCGATCAGCGAACGATCCGAGGAATGCGCGGTGACACCGAGCGGACGGGTGTGCGGGATCGCCATCGGAATCGCCGACAGGCCGATCGTGCGGCGCACACCGAGCTGTTCGGCCAGCAGCCGCACCGCAGTGGTGAACTTCTCCCAGCGCAGGTCCGGTTCCAGGCCCGAGAGCAGCAGGAACGGGGTGCCCGCGGTGTCGCGCAACGCCCACAGGTTCAGTTCCGGTTCCGCGTAGTCGGCGAAATGATCGGTCTTGAACGTCATCAGCGGGCGGCGCGACCGGTAATCGAGCAACTCGTCGACATCGAACGACGCGACCAGCTCCGATTCGAGGCTCTCGCGCAGATGGGTCGTCGCCAGACGCACGGCGTGCCCGGCGTCGGTGAAACCTTCCAGACCGTGCACCAGCACGGGGCCCGCACCGTCGTCCGAGGACAACTGCGGCGCCGGAAACTCCAGTTCGTACATATGCGACTGGTCATCCATCGCGTTTCTCCTTCCTGCGCGGTCCACCATCGCTCGCGGGGTGGGGAAGCGGATCTCCATTGTCCCCCACGCGAGCAGTGCCATCACACACGGCCGGGGACGGCTCGTCCTGTTAGGCAACAGCATGGACACCTCGCGCATTCCCGCCCGGTGCGGAGGACCGGGGTGTGCCGCGCCTCCCGCCCGGCGTGGCGCGACCGGGCCGATCGAGGCGGTGGGGCACAGTGGACGGTGTGAACGTGGCGCAGGCGACACCGATCCGCGCGGGTGATCCGGGCCTGCGCCGCTGGTGGCTGGGGTTGGTGGCCGTGTCCTTCGCGCTCACCGGGTGTGCGCAGAGCGTCAGCGGGACACCGGTCGCCGAGAGCGCGGTATCGGTGCGGCAGATCGATGGTTCGCTGGCCGAGCTGCTGCCCGCGCCGTCGCAGTTTCCGGCCCGGTATCCGGCGGTCGTGCTGCCCGCGCAGGCGGCGACGGCGGCCGCGGCCGATCTCGACGGAGTGGGGGCGGGCGCGACCGTCACTCCGGCGAAATGCACACCGGTCGAGGCAGAGCCCGGCGGGGAGCCCGCGGCGGTGGCGGTCGGGACCGATGACGCGAGCCGGGCCACCCTGACCGTCGAGTTGTCGCGGAGCGCCGAACCGGTGTCGTCGCTGCGCGATCGACTCGGTGAGTGCGGGCTGATCCAGGTTCGGCGGGCGGGTGCGGGGTCCACCGTCACGACCGCGCTCGACCGGACCGCGCCGACCGGTACCGACGACGCGATAGCGTTGCGGCGCACCGTGGTTCCCGAAGTCGGCGGTGCGGGGCTGACGCAGACGATGCAGACCTCGATCGGGCAGATCGGCGACGTGCGCATCACGGTGACGTCGATGACCTTCGGTGCGGGACAACCGGATACGGCCGCAGTGGACGAGATGTTCGCCACCACCGCCGCCGCCGTACGCGGTAGCTGAAGCGCCTACCACCAGGCGGTGACAGGTTCGCCCGCCGCGCATGGCCGGGAGCGGGATCGGTCCACAGCTTCGGCACTACACACAGGGCGGATGAAAGCCCAGGTCGGTGCACCCGATGTGGGGGAGCCGGCGGGCACCGTGGAGCCATGACGCCTTCGACGAACCCCACCCGCCGGGTCAAGCGCTCCGGACCGTTTCCCCGCGCACTCGGCTGCGCCGAATCCACTCCCCGCTATCCCGGCGGGCTGCCGCGCCCACCGCTGCGGGTCGACGAACCCGGTGAGCTGATCGCCGCCCTGCCCGCGATGCTCGGCTTCGTCCCCGAACGGTCCCTCGTCGTCGCCGTGCTGCACGAGGTGGCGGGCGGTGCGGCCGAGGCGATCGAGGCGGTGGTGCGCTTCGACCTCGACGTGGCCACCGACATCCGGCTGCTCGACCAGTTCACCGCCTGCCTGGCATCGATCTGCCTGCGCGAAGAGGCGACCGGGGTGCTCGCCGTCTTCGTCGAGGACCGTGCCGAGTTCGAGAGCGAGGAGGTCCTGCGCGCGGCCGAATTGATCGACGTACTGGCCGAGGACGGAATCGCGGTCCGCGGCGCCTGGTCGGTTCCCGCGATCGCGGCGGGCGAACGCTACCGCAGTGTGTTCGGCCTGGTCGGGACCGGCCTGGTCGCCGATCCGTCGTCCTCGATCGTGGCCGTGTCACATGTGCTGGAAGGCAAGCAGATTCGTGGCTCGCGTCAGGAGATGACGGCGCTGATGGTTCCCGACGAGCTGCTGAGCGCGCGCGTGCGCGCTCAGCTCGGGCCCGCGGACGCGCGCTACCGGGGTGGGCTGGCGGCGGCGACGCGCGCCGGTAACGCCCTGGCCTACCAGCGGCGGGCACTGGAATGGGTGCTGTGGCAGATCGCCGACACCGCGTCCGGCGCACCGCGTGCCGCACGCGAACTCGCGCGACTGGCCGCGACCCTGCGCGACCGGCCGATCCGCGACGCCGTGTACGGCCTCGCGGCCGGCGATCACGCCGAGGCCGCCGAGCGGCTGTGGGCGCAGTTGGCCAGGGCGACACCCGGTACCGACCGCGCCGAAGCAGCGTCGCTGCTCGGCTTCAGTGCCTACCTGCGCGGCGACGGACCGTTCGCCGGCGTCGCGATCGGCGCCGCCGTCGAGGCCGACGCCGAGCACGCGATGGCGGTGCTGCTGGAGACCTCGCTACAGACCGGACTGCGGCCCGAACGGCTGCGCAGACTCGCGCTGTGTGGTCACCAGATCGCCGCCGATCTCGGGGTCGACATCGGCCCGATCACCCGGTGAGGCAGGCAGGTCAGCGAGCGCTGTGGGCCTTCGTGCCGAGGGAGCGCAGGAAATCCCAGGCGTCGGAGACGATCTCGTCGAGGTCGTTGTGCTCGGGTCGCCAGCCCAGTTCGGCGACCGCTCGGTCACTGGAGGCGATCAATACGGCCGGGTCACCCGCGCGGCGCGGCGCGTCGATCGTCTCGATCGGCAGACCGGTGACCCGCTCGCACGCCGAGATCACTTCGCGCACCGAGAAACCCGTGCCCGAACCCAGGTTGCAGATCCGGTGCGTGCCCGGCTGCGACGACGACAGCGCGAGCAGATGCGCCTGCGCCAGGTCGCGGATGTGGATGTAGTCACGCACGCACGTACCGTCCGGCGTCGGCCAGTCGGTGCCGTACACCGAAATGGCCTTGCGATGACCCAGCGCCACCTGCAATACGAGGGGGATCAGATGCGTTTCCACCACCCGGTTCTCGCCGAGCCCGGCATAGGCGCCCGCCACGTTGAAATAGCGCAGGCTGGTCGCGGCCAGATCGTGCGCCACCGCGTAGGAGGTGATGGCGTGATCGATGGCCAGCTTGCTGGCGCCGTAGGGATTGGTGGGGCGCGTGGGCGAGGCCTCGGTGATCGGGACCTGCTCGGGCTCGCCGTACACCGCGGCGGTGGAGGAGAACACCAGGCGGGGCGTTCCGGTCTCGCGGATCGCCTCGAGCAGCGTCAGCGTTTTCACGACGTTGCCGTGCCAGTACTTCTCCGGCTGCTCCACCGACTCGCCGACCAGCGACTGCGCCGCGAAATGCAGAACACCGTCGAAGGATTCGGCGCGCAGCAGATCGGGGGCGGCGACAGCGATATCACCGTCGACGAACCGGGCACCGGCCGGCACACCGTCGGCGTTACCGGTCGAGAGGTCATCGACCACGACCACCTCGTGGCCCTCTTCGAGCAGCACGGCGGCGCAACCGCCACCCACGTAGCCGGCGCCGCCGGTGACAAGAAGTTTCACGAATCAGACCAGCCTCACCTGGACGGCATGCGCCATCTCTTCGGACAGTTCGAAACCGTTGTGGCCCGGCACCGTGATCAGCACCGCACCCGGCTTGGTCTCCACGGTAACGCGTGCGTCGGGCACCACGCCCGCCTCACGCAACCGCCCGATGACCTCCGGGTCGGTCTGGATGTGCTCGGCCAGCCTGCGCACGACCACCGCGTGCAGCGCGCCGTTGGGCAGATCGGAGAGCCGGATCAGCTTCTCCTCGGCGGCGGACACGTCGCCGAGGCCGAGTTCGTCCAGGCCCGGGATGGGGTTGCCGTAGGGCGAGGTGGTCGGGTGGTTGAGCACCTCGATCAGGCGCCGCTCCACCTCCTCGCTCATCACGTGTTCCCAGCGACACGCCTCGGCGTGGACGTTCTCCCAGTCCAGACCGATGATGTCGACCAGCAACCGCTCGGCGAGCCGGTGCTTGCGCATCACCGAGACGGCCATGGAACGGCCCTTGTCGGTGAGCTCGAGATGGCGGTCGCCCGCGACGAGCAACAGGCCGTCGCGCTCCATCCGCGCGACCGTCTGGCTCACCGTCGGACCACTCTGCTCGAGGCGTTCGGCGATGCGTGCCCGCAACGGCACCACGCCCTCTTCCTCGAGGTCGTAGATGGTACGGAGATACATCTCCGTGGTGTCGACCAGATCCTTCACCTGATACCCCTTCGTCAGCACGAATTCTACCCACGCGCGAACGCCGGTCCGCCCGTCGGACCAGCGGCCCTATTTCTACTGCATGTCAACGCCGCACGGGGGCTGCTGCTTCCGGCTAGCGTGGCGACCATGGTCACGTCGCCGCGCAGCGAAACCAGTGGGACCGTCGTGTGGACCGAGCGATTCCTCGGCTACACCTGGAGTCCGGAGCATCCGATGAAGCCAGCGCGCCTGCAATACACCATGTCGCTGGCCGAAAGCCTAGGTCTTCTCGATGGTGTCGAGCCGTTGGCACCCGACGCGGCCACCCAGGCCGATCTGATGCGGGTCCACAGCAGCTCTTACATCGAGGCGGTGCGCCGGGCCGGACAGGGCCCGCCGACGCCCGAGGATGTCCTCTACGGGCTCGGAACCGCCGATAATCCGGTGTTCCCGAAGATGCACGAGGCGGCGTCGGTGATCGTCGGCGGCACTCTCGCCGCCGCCAGGGAGATCGCGGCGGGCCGTACCCGGCGGGCTGTGAGCATCGGCGGTGGAATGCACCACGCCATGCCGGATTCGGCGGCGGGGTTCTGCGTCTACAACGACGCCGCGATCGCCATCTCGTGGCTGCTCGACCACGGCTTCGACCGCATCGCCTACCTCGATGTCGACGTCCACCACGGCGACGGTGTGCAACGCGCGTTCTACGCCGATCCGCGGGTGCTCACGGTGTCGATACACCAGCATCCGGCGACGTTGTGGCCCAATACCGGCTGGCCCGAAGAGACCGGGGTCGGGACGGCCGAAGGTACCTCGATCAATCTGCCGCTCCTGCCGGGCACCCGGGACGCGCAGTGGCTGAGGGGATTTCACGCGGTGGCGCCCGGCGCGGTCGCCGCGTTCCGGCCGCAGATCATCATCAGCCAGTGCGGTGTCGACACCCACCGCGAAGATCCGCTGGCCGATCTGGAGCTCACCGTCGACGGTCAGCGCGCGGCCTTCCTCGCGATGCGCGACCTCGCCGACGAACACGCCGAAGGGCGGTGGCTGGCCATCGGCGGTGGCGGATACGGCGTGGTGCGGGTGGTGCCGCGCGCCTGGACCCACCTGCTCGCCGCGGCACTGGACAGGCCGCTCGCCCCCGAAACGCCGGTGCCCGCCGACTGGATCGACCACGTGCGAGCCTCCGCGCCACGTGTGCAACCACCGACGACCATGGGTGACGGCGGCGACACCGCCTATCGGGCCTGGGACGGTCCCGGCGGCACACCCGAGATCGGCGACGCGGGCCAGATCCGCGCGCAGCGCGCGGTCGACACCGCGATCACGGCCACCCGGCGGGCGAGTTTCGGCCTGCTCGGGCTCGATCCGGAGGATCCTCGTGACTGAGCCACTGCTACCCGATACCGCCGACACGCCCGCGAATCCGCCTGCCCCGCCTCAACATTGGTACGGCGATGTGCTCGCCGCCGACGGTGGCGTGGTCCGGGTGCGCCCGATCGTGCCCGCCGATGCCGACGCGCTCGCGGCCTTTCACACCGGCCTGTCCGATCGCACCCGGTATCTGCGCTACTTCGGTCCGTACCCGCAGATCTCGCCGAAGGACATGTACCGCACCACCCACGTCGACTACCGCGATCGGGTCGGTCTCGTCGCGGTGCTCGGCACGGCGATCATCGGCGTGGCCCGCTACGAACTGCTCGCCCGGCCGGGCCCACGCGCGGCCGAGGTGGCGTTCGTGGTCGCCGACGAGCACCAGGGGCGTGGGCTCGGCTCGGTGTTGCTCGAACACCTCGCCGGTGCCGCCGCCGAGAACGAGGTGATCGCCTTCGTCGCCGAGGTGCTGGCCGAGAACGAGGCCATGATCACGGTCTTCCGTGAGGCCGGCTACCAACTGCAGCGCAGTCGTGACGGTTCCGAGGTACACCTCGAATTCGCCATCGACCCCACCGAAGCGCTGCGCACCGTGCGGGATTCGCGGGAGGCGGCCTCGGAAGCACGCAGTGTCGGCAATCTGCTCGCACCCGGTTCGGTCGCGGTGATCGGCGCGTCACCGGAACAGACCCGGGTCGGCGGCGCGGTATTCGCGAATCTGCTGGCAGGCGGTTTCAGCGGACCCGTGTTCCCGGTGAACCTGCACCGGCGCTCGGTCCGTGGCGTGCGCGCCTACGCCGCGGTGAGCGAGATCCCCGACGAGGTGGACCTGGCGGTGGTGGCGGTGCCACCCGCCGCGATCGGGGCGGTCCTCGACGATTGCATGGCCAAGGGGGTCAAGGGCCTTGTCGTGTTGACCGCCGGCTTCGGCGAGACCGGGGCAGCCGGGCTGGCCGCCGAACACGACCTGGTCGCCGCGGCGCGCGGGCATGGGATGCGTGTGGTCGGACCCAGCGCGCTCGGCATCGCCAACACCGATCCCGCGGTCGGTCTCAACGCGACTTTGGCGCCGGTGCTACCCCAGCGCGGGCGAATCGGCTTCTTCTGCCAATCCGGCCCCCTCGGCGCGGCGATCCTCGGCGAGGCCGCGGCCCGCAACCTCGGTCTGTCGACGTTCGTCTCGGCGGGAAACCGGGCCGACGTCTCGGGCAACGACCTGCTCCAGTACTGGGACACCGCCGCTGACACCGAAGTGATCCTGCTGTATCTGGAGAGCTTCGGTAACCCACGCAAGTTCTCCCGGTTGGCACGCCGGGTGGCCCGCGGCAAACCGATCGTCGCGGTGAGCAGCGGCCGCCTCGCGGCCGGCGCCGACATGGACCGCATCGTGGTCCGCGACCTCTTCGGTCAGGCCGGGATCATCCAGGTCGACTCCATCTCCGAACTGTTCGACTGTGCCGCGCTGCTGGCCTGTCAGCCGCTACCGAAGGGCCCCCGGGTCGCGGTGGTCGGTAACAGCGCCGCGCTGAACTGGCTGGCCATCGACGCCGCCCGCAGCGAAGGGCTGCGGGTGCACCGGCCCGTCACCGCGGTCGACCGAGGTCCTGGAGCCCGGCCCACCGAACGCGGTGTGCAGGCCGCGCGGCCGCCGGAGCCGGACCTGCGCAGCGCTCGGCCGGGCGAGCGCGCCGAGCGAGGCGCGGATCGTGCCGGGCGGACGGCGTGGGGATTGCGCGGCGCCCGGCGGGGAAGCCGGGGCCCGGCCGATGCCGGGACGACTGACCGGCCCGGGGACAGCACTGGGGCGCCGGACCGAAGCAGGGGCAGCGGACCGGCCGACCGGCCCCGGGACAACGCCGGGACGCCCGACCGAAGCAGGGGCAGCGGACCGGCCGACCGGCCCGAGGACAACGCCGGGACGCCCGATCGGACGAGAGGTGGCGTAGGGCCGGCCGACCGGACCAGAGGTAGCGCCGGGTCGTCCCAGCGGACTGTGGGCAGTGCCGGGCCTGCTCACCGGACCTCGGACAGCGCCGGGCCGACCAGCCACACCGAGGGCGACCTCGGCCCGGCCGCACGGAGCGTGGACAGTGCGATCGTGGACGGGCCGGTGGATCTCGGCCCGGAGGCGACACCGGCCGACTTCCGGGAAGCGGTCCTGGCTGCGCTGCGTAGCGAGGAGGTCGACGCGGTGATCGTCGTGGTCGCCCCGCCCGTTCCGGTGCCGATGGAAGGCTTCGGGGACGCCTTGCGGGCGGCAGCCGCGGCGGCGCCGGGCAAGCCGGTGCTCACCACGTTCGTCGCGGAATCGGGCATTCCGCGACAGTTGGCGGTGCGTACCACCGCGGGCGCGCCGGCCCGCGGGTCCATCCCGTCCTATCCGGATCCCGAGCGAGCCGCGCGAGCGCTGGCCAGGGTGGATCGGTACGCGCGCTGGCGGGATCGGCCGATCTCGCCGGTGGTGCGCCCGCCAGGAATCGACACCGCGGCCGCGGCGGCGCTGGTGGAGGGCTGGCTCGCCGAGTCGGGCGGGCGGTGGCTCACCGACGAGGAGGCGGTGCGGCTACTCGGGTGCTACGGCATCGACGTGGTCGAGTTCCGGGCTGTGCGCGATGCCGAACAGGCGGTCGCCGCGGCCGAGGAACTCGGATATCCGGTCGCGGCGAAGGCCACGGGGGAGCTGTGGCGGCGCCGACCGGATCTGATCGGCGTGCGTCTGGATCTGTGGGGACCCGAGGCGGTCCGGCAGGCCTACACCGACCTGGTGGAGATCTGTGGCGATCCGCTGTTGCACGTGCAGAAGATGGCGACCAAGGGTGTCGGCTGCGTGCTGCGCGTCACCGACGACCCCTCGTTCGGATCGGTCATCCAATTCGGCCTGTCCGGCATGATCATCGACCTGCTCGGCGACCGCGCCTACCGCGCCCTACCGCTGACCGAGGAGGAAGCGACCGCGCTCATCGACGCACCACGCGCGGCGCCATTGCTCTCGGACGGGCCGGGCAGAGTGGGGGTGGACAAAGCCGCGCTGGCCGCGCTGGCTCAACGCATCTCGGCGTTGTTCGACGACATCCCCCAGATGCGCGAACTCTCCTGTGACCCCGTCCTGGCCGCCTCGGCCTCGGCGGAGATCATCTACGCCCGAGCGCGCATCGGCCCGGAACCGAGCCGCTTCGACACCGGCCCCCGTCGGCTGGCCTGAACGATGGCCGATCGGTCCGGTGGAACGAACAACGCCGACCGGCTCGCGACCCGGAGGGGAGGGGTGCGCGGTCGCCGGTCGGCGTTTCGGCAGACGACCCCGCGGGGCCGTCGAGTTTTCGGATCAGCTGGCGTAGGCGCGCAAGCGGTCGGCGCGGTCGCCCTTGCGCAGCTTGGACATGACCTCGCGCTCGATCTGGCGGACCCGCTCGCGGGACAGGCCGAAGAGCTTGCCGATCTGGTCCAGGGTGCGCGGCTGGCCGTCGTCGAGACCGAAGCGCAGGCGGATGACCTGCTGTTCGCGCTCGTCGAGGGTGGCCAGGACGCTGCGCACGTCGTGGTGCAGCAGGCCGGCGATGACGGCGCTCTCGGCGGAGGTGGCCTCGGAGTCCTCGATGAAGTCGCCGAGGGGAGCCTCCTCGTCGTTGCCGACGGGCATGTCCAGGCTCACCGGGTCGCGGCTGTGGTCGAGCAGATCGGCGATCTTCTCCACCGGGATGCCCGACTCGTTGGCGAGCTCGGCGTCGGTGGCCTCGCGGCCCAGCTGCTGATGCAGTTCTCGCTTGATCCTGGCGAGCTTGTTCACCTGTTCGACCAGGTGCACGGGCAGCCGGATGGTGCGGCTCTGATCGGCCATGCCGCGGGTGATTGCCTGACGGATCCACCAGGTGGCGTAGGTGGAGAACTTGAAGCCCTTGGCGTAATCGAACTTCTCCATCGCGCGGATCAGTCCGAGGTTGCCCTCCTGGATCAGGTCCAGCAGCGGCATGCCGCGGCCCGTGTAGCGCTTGGCCAGGGATACGACCAGACGCAGGTTGGCCTCGAGCAGGTGCGAGCGGGCGGCAGAGCCCTCGCGAACCAGAATCGCCAGGTCACGCTTGCGAGCCGCCGTCAACCGCTTACTGGTTGACAGCAGGTTCTGGGCATACAGGCCCGCCTCGATGCGCTTGGCCAATTCGACCTCGTCGGCCGCCGTGAGCAGTGCCGTGCGTCCGATTCCGTTGAGGTACACGCGTACCAGATCGGCTGCGGGGCTCTGGGCGTCGATATCGGCCTCGCTGGGGCGCAAACGAGTGGTGGCGGGGCTTGTCATGACTTGCCTCCTGTCGGTGGTGTCTCACTCCGATCAACGGACCCGACTTAGAGAAAGTTCCCGATCCCGCGGTCGATAAACCGCTCTGAGCTGCTGGTTCCCACCCCAACGGCTGAGAAGTTCCTGAGAAGAGGGTCCTGGTCGGAACTCGCTGCCACCGCGGGGCGGCTCAGACGGGCCGCACCAGTCCGTGACGGACGAGTCCGGCGACCACACCGAGAGCCTGGGCGGCGAATTCCGGCGTGACCTGGTTTGCTCCGTCGGCGAGGGCGAGTAGTTCGATCAGTTCGTACAACGGCAGCCCGTCGGGCCGCATTCCCGCGACCAGCGCGACCGTCGACTCGTCGACCTCGTGCTGCCAGCGTGGTCCGTCGCCGCGATGCAGCCGGGCCACCTGCTCGGTCCAGCCGAACTCGCCGGGCAGATACACCCGCTCCAGCGCGGTCGCCGGGCTCGGCGCGAAACGGGATGCCCACGCGAGGTTTTCGTCGGAGGCCACCGCGCGCAACCACGCCGACCGCGCGAAGTACCCGGCCACCTCGGTGCCGAGCGGGTCGTCGAAACCGTGGGTGAGGTCCTCGGCGAGGAGTTCGGTGGGGCCGTCGATCGCGCGCAGATAGACGAACCCGAACCCGACACCTTCGACATCGGCGGCCTCGAAGGCGTCGAGCCAGCGCGCCGCCTGTTCCTGGGCGGCCGGGTCGCGCGGGTCCAGGCCCGCGTCGCGCAACCAGGTACCGACGTAGAGGGCAGGATCGGCGACATCGCGCTGTACGACCCACGCGTCGACGCCGTGCGCGGGCAACCAGCTCGACACGCGCCGGCGCCAGTCCTCGCCGTCCACGTGCACCCAGGCGGCGAGCATGGCCGCCGTGCCGCCGGGGGCCAGTAGCTCGGGCGCCTGCCCGATGACCAGCTCGCTGGCCCCATCCAGGGCGAGCCCGGAGTCGCGATAGGTGTGCTCGATGCGGGCCGGACCGACCACGAACGGCGGATTGGCCACGACCTGGTCGAAGCGTCGCCCCGCCACCGGCTCGAACCAGGACCCCTCGAGCAGTTCGATATCGAGTTCGTTGAGCGCGGCCGTGGCCTGCGCCAGCCACAGGGCCCGTGCGTTGACATCGGTGGCGGTGACCCGACCCGCGTAACCCGCCGCGTGCACGGCCTGCACACCACAGCCGGTGCCCAGATCCAGCACGGTGCCGACGGGTTCGGTGGGGGTGGCGCGCAGCAACGACAGTGACGCGTGCCCGACGCCGAGGACGTGATCCTCGGTGAGTGTGCGCCGCCGCATCGAATCGTCGAGATCGGACAGGATCCACCGGGTACCCGCGCCGGCATCGAGCGGCCGCAGATCCAGCGCGGCCCGCACCTGGTCACCGTCGCGCGTGAGCAGACCCGCCGCCACCGCGGCGTCGATGCGCACCGGCGCCAGTGCGGTCGCGACGTCGCGCTCCGGCAGGACGTCTCCGAGCAGCAGCAACCGCACCAGCGTGCCGAGGTCGCCCGCCGCCCGCGCCGCCCGCCGCACCGGCACCGGCTCCGAACGGCTCAGTGCCGCATGCACATCGGGACCCAACGCCTCGACGAGGGTGTCGGCGTCGTAGCCGACCCGGATCAGCGCGGTGCGCAGGTCCGGGCACAGCGCGGTGAGCGGGGAGTCGGTCATCGTCGGGTTCGTAGGCACCCGACCACTCTGCCAGGGCCACGAGCACCGAGAACGACCAGCTGCCACTGCGTGTCGTCGCGTGCGCAGACCTGGACTCGCCCGAATACCGCGGTAGCCGCGGCGGCTTGTTCCTCTCGCGGACTGGATGGAAAGCCGCTGGGTCGCAGTGGCACATCGGCTGTGCTCGCGGCAGGTCGCTGTCTGCGGTGGTTCAGCCGGTGTACGGGTCCCGCGATGTCACGCAGTACAAGGCATTTCCGGGGTCACGCAGGACGATCCAGTGTTCGGCGTCGGTGACCCGGGTGGCGCCGAGGGATTCGTGCCAGGCCGCGGTGGCGGTGATGTTCGACGAGGCCAGGTCGGCGTGCGCGCCGGTGGGGCCGGGTTCATCCAGGCGCTGGAGCAGAAAGTGCAGTGGCTGGTCGGGGCCGCGCAGGCGCGAGAATTCCGGGCGGCGGCCTGGCTTGTGGGTCCAGTCGGTGAGTGTCTGCCAGAAGGCGGTATCGGCGTCGATGTCGGTGGGGGACAGGTCGAGGCAGATCTGGTCGAGGCGGGTCACTGTGCCGTCGGGCGCGGTCGACACCGTGATCGGCGCCGGACCGAGACCGGCGGGCTCGGTAGACGGAATGAGACAGAACGTCTGTCCGGCAGGCGATTCCAGCACGGTGTAGTCATCCACCTCGGCGACCACGTGGGCGCCGAGCCCGGTCGCGGTCGCGATCGCCGCGGGGAGATCGTCGACGTCGAGATCCAGGTGGATGCCGCCGTCGTCGTGGACGGCTTGCATCTTGATCCACGCGGGCCCGGTGGCGGGCAGCAGGGTGATGAACTCATCGTGTTCGCCGCGCGGTGGCGAGACGGTGGAGTCGGTGACCTTCGCCCAGAATCGTGCGCAGTCGGCGAAAGTATCGACGGGTCGGTCGAGAAAGGCCCAGGTCCAGCGAATCATGCTGTCTCCCTTCCGCTATGAGGGCACCTCGGAAGCCGTCGGCCGGATTCGGTTGTCCTGTCGGGCAGCTCGGATGGTCCTGTCCGAACGGTAGGCTGCCCGCGCTCCGCTGTCGACAGCCTTGTCGGTTCAGCCTGCGGGGCTCCGCTGTCACGGCCTTCGTGCCGCGTTTCGCTCGCGCGCGCCCAACCGACCCCGTCGATGGCAGGATATTGACGAAACATGTCACACCGGCCACTCGCTCGCTCGCCGTCGATCCGGCACGCTGGCCGAGTGACCGATTTACGTGCGCCCGCGCCGCCCACCGGCGACGACCCGGCCGACAACCTCACTTCCGCACCGGCATCGGTCACCGACGAACGTCGTCGACTCCATCCCGCGTGGATCGTGGCGGGCGTCGGCTTCGTCGCCCTGCTCGGCGCGGCCGCCTTCCGCTCGGTCCCCAGCGTCCTCATCGAGCCGCTGCACACCGAATTCGGGTGGTCACACGCCACGATCTCCACCGCCATCTCGCTGAATATGCTGCTCTACGGCCTGATCTCGCCGTTCGCCGCCGCGCTGATGGACCGATTCGGCATCCGCAAGGTGGTGTGTTCGGCGCTGGTGCTGATCGCCGCGGGCAGCGGGCTGACGGTGTTCATGACTCAGGCGTGGCAGCTGGTGGCGACCTGGGGATTGCTGGTGGGTGTCGGCGTCGGGTCGATGTCCATGCCGTTCGTCGCGACCATCACCGGCCGTTGGTTCGTCCGGAGTCGTGGCCTGGTCACCGGAGTGCTCACCGCGGCGGGCGCCACCGGTCAGCTGGTGTTCCTGCCGCTGGTGTCGATGCTGGCCACCGAGCACGGCTGGCGGCTGCCGTCGTTGATCGTGGCGGCAGTGGCGCTGTCGGTGGTGCCGCTGGTCTGGCTGTTCGTGCGCGACTATCCCAGCGACGTCGGTGTCCGCGCGTACGGGGCGCCGACCGATTCGGACGCGGGTGCGCGAGTCCCGATCGTGGGCGGTGCCAACCGGGCGTTGAAGGTACTCGCCGCGGCCGCGCGCCGACCCGGATTCTGGCTGCTGGCGGGCGGTTTCGCGATCTGTGGGGCATCGACGAACGGCCTGGTCGGCACCCATTTCGTCACCGCGGCCCACGACCACGGCATGCCGCCGACCACCGCGGCCGGACTGCTCGCCCTGGTCGGGATCTTCGATGTGGCAGGCACCATCGCCTCGGGCTGGCTCTCGGACCGCGTGGATCCGCGCTACCTGCTGCTCGGCTACTACTCGCTGCGCGGGCTCTCGCTACTGATCCTGCCGTCGCTGCTCGGGCCGCACACCGAGCCGAGCATGTGGGTGTTCATCGTGTTCTACGGCCTGGACTGGATCGCGACCGTCCCGCCGACCGTGCTGCTGTGCCGCGAACTCTTCGGCGCGGACGGCCCGATCGCGTTCGGCTGGGTCTTCGCCGCCCACCAGGTCGGCGCCGCCGTGGCCGCCACCGGCGCGGGCTTCATCCGCGACGTCCAGGGCTCCTACGACCTCGCCTGGTACGTGGCGGGTGCGCTCTGCGGGATCGCCGCGGTCATGTCGATGCTGGTCCGCAGACCGGCAACGGCCGTGTAGCCGAACCCAGCCGCTATTCCAGGGTCTTGTGCTGTCCGGATTCCAGCGCGATCTGGTTCGTGCGGCCGTCCCAGCGGCTGGGTTCGTCCTTGGTCCGCGGCGGGCGGTCGTTGGCGATCAGCACCGCGATCCACGGCAGCGGCACCGAGGCGGCGATGATCAGGATCGAGAGCAGCGGGTTCTCGAACGCGCTGTAGGCGATCGCGGCCAGGATCAGGCAGGGGATCCGGAAGGCCATGATGAACGTGTAGCGGCGCACCCTGGCGCGATGCTGGTCGTCGAGCGAGGGCGCGGCCTCGGTGATCAGCACGGCGTGTTCGGCGGGGGCGGGCCGGAAGAACCCACGCGAGGACTTAGGCTCGGGGGGGATCGTCACTTCCGGGTCCGGCTTCGGTTCGTCGGCGCCTGGGACATCGCCGTAGGACTGCATACCCCGAGTCTTCCACTCGGCGTCATCGAGCGCACACGCGGCTGGTCAGCGGCCCGGGGCCGGGATGCGGCATCATGGAAGGCGTGAGTACAGACACTCTGGTACGCCCGGAAACCACGACCGACGAGACGACCAGCGACGACACCCCCAAATTCTTCCATTACGTGAAGAAGGACCGGATCGCCGAAAGTGCCGTGATGGGCACGATGGTCGTCGCCCTGTGTGGCGAGGTTTTCCCGGTGACGCGTTCGGCCAAGCCCGGCTCGCCCGTGTGCCCGGACTGCAAGAAGGTCTACGAGGGCTTGCGCAAGGACGGCGACTGAGCCGAGGGCTCGGTCGGTGACGCCGGTGCCTCGGAGCAGGCCCCGGCGGTTTCGTCGTGCTCATCGTCATCGTCGTCGTCACCCCGCACCTGGCTGGTGATCCATTCCTTGACCTGCTCGATCCGGGTGGCCCGGGCAGGCCAGAACTCCTGAACGGCGGCGTTGAACTCCGCGCCCAGGATCACCGCGAAGCCGAGAAAGTACGTGAACAGCAGGAACGCGATCGGGGTGGCCAGCGCGCCGTAGCTCACCCCGGTGGCGGTGATCCACGACAGGTACCGGCGCAGCAGGTCGCTGGCCGCCATGAAGAAGACCCCGGCCACCAGCGCGCCGCCGAACAGCCGATGCCACGGTAGTGATTTGTGCAGGGCCAGCTTGTAGAGCGTGGTCAGCCCGACGATCAGCAGCAGCCCGACGATCGGGTAGTAGAACGTGTCTATCAGCCGCAATCCCGGCTCCCGCCACGCTTCGGGCAGCACTCGCCCGATCCTGGTGGGACCCAGTGCGATCACCGGCAGGATGAGCACCGCGGCCACCAGGAACTGCACGTAGAGCAGCAGCGCGAAGATCCGCTGCCAGATCGGATGACGGGCGTCCTGTTGTCCGTGCGCCTCCACGATGGCGTCGACGAAGGTGGCCATCGCCGAGGATCCGGCCCACAGCGACAGCACGAAACCCACCGACACCAGCGCGCCGCGCCCTCGGCCGAGCACGTCGTCGACGGTCGGTTCGATCAGGTCCGAGACCACCGACGGGCTGAAGAAGTCGCGGCTGAACGCGATGATCTTGCTCTCCACGATCTGCACGGTGTCGGGCCCGAACAATCCGCCCACATAGCCGAGGCTGCCGAGGAGGCCGAGCAGCAGTGGTGCCAGCGACAGGGTCTGCCAGAACGCCGCCGCCGCGGACTTGGCGAATATCGAGTTGTCCCAGCACTTGACCGCGACCCGGACCACCAGTCGCCATGCCGTAGCGAGCCATCGCACCCACGGCGCGTGATCGCTGCGACGTTGCGGAGCGGCCCGCGCGCCGACCGCAGGGCGCGCGGGCGAGTCGCGGGGCGGGAGCGCCTGCGGCGGGTGCGCCGCGTCGGCAGCTGGGACCTGGTCGTTGTTCATCTCGGTGTCAAGCATCCCGCACGTTGGGGGTCTGTGTGGTGCGGGCCGGGCATCGTGTCGGCGGGTAACAGGTAAATGGCCAGTGACCACGGGCGCGGTTGTGATGCCTGTCGCCCACCCCGCGTCGGTTTGGCGACACGCCGCATCGGGCGGCTAGGGTCGACTGCGTGACTGGGTCGGGTGGCGCCGCTACGGCGAAGCAAGCGGGGACACCGGGCGAGATTGCCGCGGGAGGTGCCCCGTCGGGTTCGTTGCGCGCCTGGCAGCGGCGCGCGTTGACGAAGTACCTGGCCACCAAGCCGCGTGACTTCCTCGCGGTCGCGACGCCCGGCGCCGGTAAGACCACCTTCGCGCTGCGTGTTGCCGCAGAGTTGCTGGCCGATCGTACGGTGGATCAGATCACCGTCGTCGCGCCGACCGAGCACCTCAAGCACCAGTGGTCCGCCGCGGCCGCGCGCACCGGGATCCAGCTGGACTCGCGGTTCTCCAACTCCACCGGCGCGACCTCCGGCGACTATCACGGCGTCGTGGTGACCTATGCCCAGGTCGCCGCGCACCCGACACGACACCGGGTGCGCACCGAGAACCGTCGCACGCTGGTGATCCTCGACGAGATCCACCACGCGGGCGACGCCAAGACCTGGGGCGAGGCGACCGAGGAGGCGTTCGGCGACGCGACGCGCCGACTGGCGCTGACCGGAACCCCGTTCCGCAGTGACGATTCGAAGATCCCGTTCGTCACCTATGAGCCCGACGAGGGTGGGTTCCCGCGTTCGCGCGCCGATCACTCCTACGGCTATGCCGACGCGCTCGCCGACGGCGTCGTGCGTCCGGTGGTGTTCCTGGCCTACTCCGGTGACGCGCACTGGCGCGACAGCGCGGGCGAGGAACACACCGCCCGCCTCGGCGAACCGCTCAGCGCCGAACACACCGCGCGGGCCTGGCGCACGGCCCTTGACCCGGCAGGTGACTGGATCTCGGCGGTGCTGCGCGCGGCGGATGTGCGCCTGCGTCAGCTGCGCGCCTCGGGCATGCCCGACGCGGGCGGTCTGGTGATCGCCACCGATCAGGAGCGGGCCCGCGACTACGCCGAACTGCTCGAGCACATCTGTGGCGAGCGGCCGTCGGTGGTGCTCTCGGACGACCCGCAGTCCTCGCAGCGCATCGGCGAGTTCGGGAAGGGCACCCAGCCGTGGATGGTCGCGGTGCGCATGGTGTCCGAAGGTGTCGACGTGCCACGCCTCGCCGTCGGCGTCTACGCCACCAGCGCCTCGACGCCGCTGTACTTCGCGCAGGCCATCGGCCGTTTCGTGCGTGCCCGCAAGCCGGGCGAGACCGCGAGCGTGTTCCTGCCGTCGGTGCCGGTGTTGCTCGACCTGGCCGCGCAGCTGGAGTTGCAGCGCGATCACGTTATCGGCAAGCCGCACCGCGAGAAGGACGGCCTCGACGACGAGCTCCTGATGGACGCGAACAAGGCCAAGGACGAGCCCGGAGAGGACGAGAAGTCCTTCGTCGCCCTCGCCGCGGACGCCGAGCTCGACCAGGTGATCTACGACGGTTCCTCCTTCGGCACCGCCACCATCGCGGGCAGCGACGAGGAAGCCGACTACCTCGGCATTCCCGGTCTGCTCGACGCCGACCAGATGCGTGCTCTCCTGCGCGACCGTCAGACCCGTCAGCTGGCCGACCGTAGTGCCGCGCAGGAGTCCGCCCCCCAGCCCGCGGCCGTCGCCGAACGTGTCGCCACCTCGGACAAACTGGGCGAGCTGCGCCGCGAACTCAACAGCCTCGTCGCGATGCACCACCACCGCACCGGCAAACCCCACGGCGTGATCCACGGCGAACTCCGTCGCGAATGTGGTGGTCCGCCTACGGCCTTGGCGAGTGTCGATCAATTGGGTGAACGTATCGCCGCCCTGCGTCGACTCTGAGAGATCGAACCTCGCCGACGCGCCGGCCCGCGGGCTTCGCCTAGCGTGTCGCGGCGTCGAGTGTGCGCAGCGCGCTGTCGACGGCGGCGCTGAGTTCGCCGGGGCTGACGCCGTCTCTGGCCTGGATCGACAACCCGTACAGAACGGTGCTGTACAGCATGGCCAGCGAAGCCGTGTCGGTGTCGGCGGCGAGATCGCCGTCGGTGACGCCGCGATCGAGACGTGCGCGGATGTCGGCCGTGGTGTGGCGACGGGCTTCGACCAGGAATTCGCGCACCGCGGCGTTGCGGGTGGTGTAAGTCGCGCCGGCGAGGACCACCATGCAGCCGTTGGGCAGACCGGGGTCGGTGTAGTGGGTGATGTTGTCGCGCAGCATCGCCTCGATCGCGGCGTAGGCGGTGGGTTGCTCGCGCAGCGCCGTCGCCGTGTAGGAGCCCTCGGTGCGGCGGTAGAGCTCGACGGCGGCGCGGAACAGGGCCTCCTTGTCGCCGAAGGCGGCGTAGAGGCTGGGGGAGTTGATGCCCATGGCGGCGGTGAGGTCGCTCATCGAGGCGCCGTCGTAGCCGAGCTCCCAGAACACCTCCATCGCGCGACGCAGCGCGACCTCACGATCGAAGCCTCGGGGGCGCCCGCGCTCTGCCATGCGAAACCTTTCTGTGCCGATCGGTAAATATACCGTGCCCGCGGCGGCGGACGGCCTCGTCCACTTATTTCTGTGTCGATCGGTAAGAAACTCTTGACGAGGGTGCTGTGGATACGCTTCTCTATTTGTGTATCGACTACTACAAAATTGGAGCAAACCTGATGACGAGCAGCAACACCGTGGCCCTGGTGACCGGCGCGAGCCGCGGGATCGGCGCGGCCATCGCCCGCGCACTGGCCGCCGCCGGCACCGATGTGGCGTTCACCTATCAGCGCGACGAGGTCGCCGCGAAGGCGGTCGCCGCCGAGATCGAGGCGCTGGGCAGGCGGGCGCTGCCGATCAAGGCCGACAGCGGCGACGCCGCAGCGGTCGTCGCCGCCGTGGAACAGACTGCGCGCGAACTGGGCGGGCTCGACGTCCTCGTGAACAACGCGGGTATCTTCCCGGCCAAGCCCTACGAGGAGTTCACCCTCGACGAGATCGACCGCGCGCTGAACATCCACGCCCGCGCCGCCTTCGTCGCGGGCCAGGCTGCCCTCCCGTACCTCGGTGACGGCGGCCGGATCATCTCCATCGGCTCCAACCTGTCCGAACGCGCGCTCTTCGGTGGACTGTCGCTCTACAACCTCAGCAAGTCGGCCCTCAACGGCTTCACCAAAGCCCTTGCGCGCGAGCTCGGTCCGCGCGGCATCACGGTCAACCTCGTCCAGCCCGGACCGACCGACACCGACATGAACCCCGCGGACAGCGGGCACGCCCCTGCGCAACGGGAGTTCAACGCGCTGGGCCGTTTCGGTGCCGCCGCCGACGTGGCCGACCTCGTCGCCTTCCTCGCGGGTCCGTCGGGCAGATCGATCACCGGCGCGATCCTCACCGTCGACGGCGGCACCAACGCCTGAGCGGCGGGCGCAGCCCGAACGGGCTCTGTGTATCTTCCGGATGCCGGTTTCGTCGAGCGGGATCGGCAGGACTCACGGATAACCCGTTGCGTTCGAGGAGGTCTCGTCGGCTGATCGCCTAGCGGGCGATGTCGAAGAAGTCGGCCGGGTCGAGGGTGTGCAGGGGAGTCCAGCGTTGTTCCTGGGTGGGCGCGTCGGATTCGGCGGTCGCGTCGAAGTAGCCCTGCAATTCCAGTGCGAGGCGCGGATTCTCGTCGACCCCGCGCGCGATCGTGTACAGCGTCGCGAACACGTGCAGGCAGCGCGCGGTCCGCGCCGAGCAGGAACAATCGGCGCTGACCAGGGTCGGCGCGGGGGAGTGGCCCGCGTCGACCAATGCCCGGTGCATCTCGTCGGTGAGGACGGTCGGGTCGGTGATCGTCTGGCCGATCGCGGTCACCGCCGCCCGCGACAGCGGCGCCACCTCGACGTGTGCGATCGAGGCCTGACCGCCGCGATGCAGGTGCGCGCGCACCGTTCGCCCCTCGATCTCGACGCGCACGCCGTCGTTGCGCGCGATGCTGCGGGCGCGGGGCAGCAGTGGTTCCGGCCGGGTCTGGCGCAGCGGTTCGGCCAGGCGCACCCAATCCCGACCCCACTGGGTGTAACCGAATTCGTTGTCGGCCATCAGTTCTCTCGCTTCCGGCGCAGGATGTCGACGAGGGCGTCGTCGTCGAGGCGGGCCAGTTCGGCGATGCCCGCCGCATCGGACAGGTCCGTCAGCGCGGACTTGCGGGTATGCATCGCGGCGATGTGCTCCTCCACCGTGGTGGCGCTGGTGAGGGTGGTGACGGTGACGGTGCGGGTCTGCCCGATCCGGTGCGCCCGGTCCGAGGCCTGCGCCTCCACCGCCGGATTCCACCAGCGATCGAAATGGATCACATCGGCCGCGCGGGTGAGGGTGAGGCCGGTGCCCGCCGCGCGCAGGCTCAGGATCAGTACCGGCGGCCCGTCCGGCGCCTGGAAGCGGGTGACGAGGTCGCCGCGCTGGGTCGCGTCGAGCCCACCGTGGAAGAACGGCGCGTCGATGCCGAACTGCTCGGCCAGGTGCCGCACCAGCAGGTCGCCGGTCTTGCGGTACTGGGTGAAGATCAGCGTGGGGTCACCGGTGTCGAGGTTGGTGGCGACGATGTCGGTGCACAGGTCGAGTTTGCCGGAACGGCCCGCGAGTTCGCCCAGGTCGCCGGAAACCAGTCCGGGGTGGTTGCACACTTGCTTGAGGTGGGTGAGCGCGGCCAGTACCCGTCCCTGTCGTTGCAGGCCGGAGCCGAAGCCCTCATCGAGGGCGTCGGCGAGCACCGCGTCGTACACCCGTTCCTGCTCGGCGGTGAGATCGCACAGCAGATCGCTGTGGATCTTCGCGGGCAGTGACGCCGCCACCTGAAGCTTCTTGCGTCCGAGGACAACCGGCTCGACGGCGTCCCTGAGTCGTGCCGCGGCCGTGGCCGACCCCTCCTCGATCGGCCGCACGAACCGGCGCCGGAACTGCGTGCGATGCGCGAACAGTCGCGGCACGGTGAGGTTGAGCAGTGCGAACAGTTCGTCGAGGTGGTTCTCCACCGGCGTTCCGGTCAGCGCGACCTTCGCGTCGGCGGTCAGCGCGCGCGCCGCCCGCGACACCTGGGTGCGCGGATTCTTCAGCGCTTGCGCCTCGTCGAACACCACGGTGACCCACTGCTCACCGGTCAGTGCCGCCCCGTGCAGCCGCAGGGTCGGATACCCGGTCACGAGAACCGTCCCCGCGCCGGCGGGCACCGCGCCACCGCGCCACGACACCGCCTTCAACCCCGGTGCGAACCTTTCGATCTCGTGCACCCAGTTGCCCACCAGCGAGGTCGGGCACACCACCAACTGCGGACCGTCGGAGCGGCCCTGCAGGAACCCGATGGTCTGCACCGTCTTCCCGAGCCCCATCTCGTCGGCCAGCACGGCCCCGCCGAACGCCGACACGGTCTCACGCAACCACCCCACCCCGCGGACCTGATACGGCCGCAGCGTGGCATCGAGAACTCCCGCCAGCTCCCCGTCGAGGGCCCGCGTCTCGCGCAAGACCCGCGCCGCCCGCTCGGCGGACACGATGGCGGTGCCGACCGCATCGGGGACGGCGTGCGCGGCGGCGGGCAAGGCGAAGGACCGCTCGTCGGTCATCGACGCGCGCCAGGCCAGCGCGGACGGGGCGAGGTCGCCGAGGGTGACGTCGGCCAGTTCGGCGGGGGTGACCACCGCGGTCGCCACCTCGACGGTTTCGATCGCCCCGCGCTCGCCGACCGGCAGCGCGAGGGTGAGTTGTTCCGGATCGCCGACTCCCGTCGGCGCGGGGCCGGTGTCGTGCCCGGTCCACGTCCACAGGGCGAACAGGTGACGGTCGGGAAGGTAGGTGGCCTGAATGGCGGGCAGAACGTTCTCCTCTGATCGGGCAGCACGAACAACCGAACAACGTACACTGTACTGAGTTTCAACGTACACTGTACTGAGTTTGTTCCCGAACGCTCGACACAATCTCCGGAGAGGATGGCTCGTGCCCGCTGACCAGGACGGGGAATCGACCGCTCAGGCCACCCGGATCCTCGAATTGCTGTGGCGGCACTCCTTGCCGTCGAAGCCGGGCGCGCGCGGCCCGAAACCCGGGCTCACCGTCGACGATGTGGTGGCGGCAGGTATCACCCTGGCCGACCGCGACGGCATCGACAAGCTGACGATCCGCGCGGTCGCCACGCAACTCGGTCTGCGCGCGATGAGTCTCTACACCTATGTCCCCAGCAAGGACGCCCTGATCGTGCTCATGGTCGACGCCGTGGCCGCCGCGGACTCCCCGATCCCGGCCGACCTGCCGGTCCGCGAACGCATGATCACCGTCGCCACCCGGATCAGGGCCGAGCTGATCGAGCACCCCTGGCTCCTCGCGGTGTCCCCGTGGCGCCAGGTGCTCGGCCCCGCCCGGATGCGCCGCTACGAACATCAGCTGGCCGCGATCGAGGGCATCGGCCTGAGCGATCTGGCCATGGACCGCGCGATCGCGGTCCTCACCGACTTCGCGACCGGCAATGCCCGCCTCGCCATCGCGGCCGCGGGCGCCGCCGCGCAGCTGAGCGACGCCCGATGGTGGGAGGTCAACGGCCCCTTGCTGGCCCAGGTGATGCCCGCAGGCGAATTCCCGCTCGCCGGGCGGGTCGGTACGGCCGTCGGCGAGCACTACCAGGCGCCCGCCGACCCGGAGGGCGCGTTCGACTACGGCGTGGCGACCCTCGTCGACGGCATTCTCGCCGACGCCCGATAGCCGGGATACCCGGATACAGCGACAGCGGGCGCCCTGTCCGGGTCGCCCGCTGTCGGGAGTTTTCTGTTGTCAGATGTGGTTGTTTCGGACGCGAGGAGTGGTCAGATCGCGGGAGCTTCGTCCGTGTTGAGCACGGCTTCGAGTTCGCGCAAGCGGTCCATGTGTTCATTCGCGTGGTGCTGGCAGAAGAGCAACTCGCCACCCGCGGGAAGCACGGCACGCACTCGGGCAGCCGCCCCGCAGCGATCGCAACGATCGAGTGCGGTCAGTGGGGTGCTGGTCAGTGTTCCTGGCATGACTCCTCCGTCCCGGCTCCCGGCGCTGCGTGGCCGTTCGCCTAGGTGTGGGCCTCGTGGTCACTCCACGCGGCTCGCATCCGCTACTTCCCAGCAGTGGTACGACTACTCTGTCAGACGTTCGGGGTTCAGGCTTTGTTCCCGGAAGTGAATCTTTGTGTTTTCGATAACAGACCTGCGGTTTCGCTGAAAGCGAACACCCGCCGGTCGTCGGTCTCGAGCACCCACCGATCACCCGCGAAGCGCTGATGCCACCTCCCACTCGAACCTGCCGCTCACCGATATGTCGCTCGCTGCGGTGTTGCTCGTTACGGACGAGCCGAGCACCGAAGCGGGCCGAACACGATCGAGTTGTGACAGGGTCTTGACCGTCCGAACCTGTTGTCTACCCGGAGATTACCCGTGACATCCGACACTCACACCCTTGTTCACCTGTGTTCTTCCCAAGAATGGGAGGAAGCTCGCCGCGTGGGCGAGCGCAGACCGCCTTCGCTGGCCGACGCGGGCTTCGTGCACCTGTCCACCCCGGAGCAGGTCCACCTGCCCGCCAATCGACTCTTTGCCGGGCGCGCCGACATGGTCGTGCTGTGGCTGGATCCGGCGGCGTTCACCGGTGCGGTGAAGTGGGAACCGGGCGTGCCGAGCGACCCGTCGTCGATGCTGTTCCCGCACCTCTACGCGGCGCTGCCGGTCGCCGCGGTGCTGGCCGCGCAGCCGTATCTGCCCGGATCCGACGGCGTGTTCAGCACACCGCGCCGGGAGGGAGTGGCGTAGACCACAATCGCGGCCGGGCGCGTCTACTGTTGACGGTGTGAACGTCGACGTCACAGCGCTACCGGGCATCGGAGTGCGCAAGGATTTCGAAGTCAGGTCGGGGCGCCGCGTCGGGGTGGTCGCCCACCGCGACGGTGACATCGATCTGATCGTGTCCAAACCCGACGACCCGGACGCCATCGCCGCCCAGGTGCCGCTGTCCACCGACGAGGCGTCGGTGCTGGCGAACCTGCTCGGCGCGCCGCAGCTGGTCGCCAAACTCAACGACGACCATCGCGATCTGCCGGGCATCACCACCCGCCAGCTCGCCATCGTCGACGAATCCCCCTACGCGGGCCGGACGCTCGGCGAGACCGGCATGCGCACCCGCACCAAGACCTCGATCGTCGCGGTGATGCGCGCCGGTCAGCTCCACCCGTCACCCGGCCCGGACTTCACCTTCACCGAGGGTGATCTGCTCGTGGTCGTCGGCACCCCGGACGGCCTGGAAGCGGCCGCGAAGATTCTCGTGCACGGCTGACCGCCGTGACCTCGCAGGCCTTGGCTCTGCTCGAGCTCGGCGTGATCTTGTTCGCGCTGGGGATCTGCGGGCGAGTGGCGGGCCGCTTCGGGATGTCCCCGATTCCGCTGTACCTGCTGGGCGGACTGGCGTTCGGTCGCGGCGGTTTCATCGAGCTCGACGCCGCCACCGAGTTCGGGCACATGGCGAGCGAGATCGGCGTCGTGCTGCTGCTTCTGCTGCTCGGGCTCGAGTACACCGCCCCCGAGCTGATGACCGGTCTGCGGCGCTCCTGGGCCGCCGGAGTGCTCGATCTGGTGGCCAACGCCCTGCCCGGGGTCGCGGTCGCGCTCATCATGGGCTGGGGTGTGCTCGGCGCCGTCGTGCTCGGTGGGGTCACCTACATCTCGTCGTCGGGGATCGTGGCCAAGGTGCTCGACGATCTGGGCCGTCTCGGTAACCGCGAGACGCCCGTGGTGCTGTCGATCCTGGTGCTCGAAGACCTCGCGATGGCGGTGTACCTGCCGATCCTGACCATGATGCTGGCCGGGTTGAGCCTGCTGAGCGGATTGATCTCCCTCGCGGTCGCGCTGGCGACCATCACGGTGGTGCTCGTGGTGGCGCTGCGGTTCGGGCGGGTGGTCTCGGCCGTGCTCGACAGCGCCGATCGCGAGGTGTTCCTGCTCCAGCTGCTCGGCGCCGCGCTGCTCGTGGCCGGGGCGGCCTCGGCGCTCAATGTCTCGGCCGCGGTCGGCGCGTTCCTGCTCGGCATCGCCATCTCGGGGTCCACCGCGCACGAGGCCGCGAAACTACTGGAGCCACTGCGTGATCTGTTCGCGGCGATCTTCTTCGTCGCGTTCGGTCTGTCGATCGACCCGACCGCGATCCCGCCGGTGTTCGCCTGGGCGGTCGCGCTGGCGGTGGTGACCACCGGCACCAAGATCGCGGTCGGTTGGTGGGCGGCGAGCAGGCAGGGAATCCGGCAGATGGGTCGGGCGAGGGCGGGCGCCGCGCTGGTGGCGCGCGGCGAATTCTCCATCGTCATCGCCGGATTGGCGGTCGCCTACGGCAAGGCCGACGCGAAGCTGGCCGCGCTCGCCTCCGCCTATGTGCTGCTGATGGCGATCCTCGGCCCGATCGCGGCCCGGGTCGTCGAGCCGGTGGCCGAATTCGTCAGGCGCCGTTCGGGTGTCGCGACGACCTGATCAGTCGACGACCCGGCGTGGCCAGGCGCCCGCACCGTCGTAACTCAATTCCTCGGTGCGGTACTCGTGCTGGACCGGCGGCGCGTACTGCGCGGCCGGGCGCGCGGGCGCGGCCGGCCGCGGCTGGGGCCGGTGCCGCGAGGTGAGCCACATGCGTGGCAGTGCTTCCTCGTTCTCGATCTCGGTGAGGCTCACACTGATCAGCACGAGCATGGTGACGATGCTGCTCACCCCGATCAGCGGCGCCAGCAATTGCATCGCCTCGGCGCCGGTCGCGGGCGCGGTTTGATGTCCGGTGTGCGCGTGCATCGAGGCCATCCCGGTGTAGTGCATGCCGCACACGGCCACACCCATGATCAGTGCCGCACCCACGGTGGCGAGAAATCCCTTGACGCGCAACGTGAACCACAGCGCCACGACCGATGCCACCACCGCGATCACCATCGACAGGGCCACGATCGCCGGGTCGTATCGCACGGTCGCGCTGGATCTCATCGCGTACATGCCGGTGTAGTGCATGGTCCCGACACCGAGGCCGGTGATGACGCCACCGGTGAGCAGTGAGCGCAGGGTCGGCTGCGGCTTGTTGACCATGAACAGCCCGATTCCGACCACCACCATCGCGGTGATCGCGCTGAACAGCGTCAACGGGATGTCGTAGCGGATCTCGGTGCCGCGGATGGTGAAGCCGAGCATCGCGATGAAATGCATGACCCAGATTCCGGTTCCGCCGATCGCGATCGCGGCGCCGATGAGCCAGCCGACCCGTCCCTCGGTGGCATTGCGACCGCGGGCCGCGCACTGCAGTCCGAGCAGACAGCCCGTGACGGACATGAAGTAGGCGAGAACCGGGGTGATCCAGCCGTAGCTGAAGTGGTAAATGTCGAGCACGCGCGAAAAACCCTCAATGCCGATACCGCAGACTTGAGGCGGTAGAACGAAAAGCTGGGTGTGACAATACGTCGAAGATCGCCAATCCGGGTCCTCCACAGTGCAATCCAGCAGTGTGGGTTTGATCACGAAAAGATTACTCACCGATTTACTGGATAAAACAGACCGCTAGGAATGTAGCGGAGGAAACAAAAAAGAGGCCCGCACCACCGATTCGGTGGTGCGGGCCCCTTGTGCGGAACCTAGTCGAGGTAGTCGCGCAGAACCTGCGAACGGCTCGGGTGGCGCAGCTTGCTCATCGTCTTCGATTCGATCTGACGGATGCGCTCACGCGTGACGCCGTAGACCTGACCGATCTCGTCGAGGGTGCGCGGCTGACCGTCGGTGAGGCCGAAGCGCAACCGCACCACGCCCGCCTCGCGCTCGGACAACGTCTCCAGCACCGACTGCAGCTGATCCTGCAGCAGGGTGAAGCTCACCGCGTCGACCGCGACGACCGCCTCGGAATCCTCGATGAAGTCACCGAGCTGGCTGTCGCCCTCGTCGCCGATGGTCTGGTCGAGCGAGATCGGCTCACGCGCGTACTGCTGGATCTCGAGGACCTTCTCCGGCGTGATGTCCATTTCCTTGGCGAGCTCCTCCGGCGTGGGCTCGCGGCCCAGGTCCTGGAGCAGCTCACGCTGGATGCGGCCGAGCTTGTTGATGACCTCGACCATGTGCACCGGGATACGGATGGTGCGGGCCTGGTCGGCCATCGCGCGGGTGATGGCCTGGCGGATCCACCACGTCGCGTACGTCGAGAACTTGTAACCCTTGGTGTAGTCGAACTTCTCGACCGCGCGGATCAGACCCAGGTTGCCTTCCTGGATGAGATCGAGGAACGCCATGCCGCGGCCGGTGTAGCGCTTGGCCAGCGAGACGACCAGTCGCAGGTTGGCCTCGAGCAGGTGGTTCTTGGCCCGGTTGCCGTCGCGCACGATCCAGTTGAAATCGCGGCGCGTGGTGACCGAGAGCTTCTCGCCCGCCTCGGCGAACTCGCGCATCTTCTCCGCGGCGAACAGGCCGGCCTCGATTCGCTTGGCGAGTTCGACCTCCTCCTCCGCGTTGAGCAGCGCGACCTTGCCGATCTGCTTGAGGTAGGCGCGCACCGAGTCGGCGGAGGCGGTGAGTTCGGCGTCCTTGCGTGCTTGACGCAGCGCTTCGGACTCCTCCTCGTCCCAGACGAAATCGCCGGAAGCCTTGTCCTTCTCGGACGGCTCCGCGGTATCGGCGACCTCGGCGGCTTCCTCGGTGACGTCTTCGACGACGACTTCCTCGCCGACGAGTTCGTCTTCGGCGACTTCGAGATCACCGAGATCGTCGACCTCGACCGACTCGTCGTCGAGCTGCTCCTCACCGCCCTCGCCCGAGGTCGCCTTCTTCGCGGCGGTTTTCTTGGCCGGAGCCTTCTTGGCGGCAGCCTTCTTCGCCGGCGCCTTCTTGGCTACGGCCTTCTTCGCCGGCGCCTTTTTGGCAGCGGCCTTTTTGGCCGGCGCCTTCTTGGCCGGGGTTACGGCGTCGTCGGCATCGGCGTCGGAGGCCGAGTCGGCGGTCTGACGGGTATTCGTGGCTACCACGTACGCCCTTTCGTGACGGTCTCGTGCGGCGTCACGCCAGAGTGGTTTTCCGGCGGAGCGGTCGGTCGGGTTGCACCGGCGATGCGTCGGCCGGGGAAGTCGGCGCTCGTTCACCGACCTTCTCGCGACCGGCCGCGGCCGGAAGGTTTCACCGGCTCACCGCCGGACGTGTTCCATTGTAACGATCCAACCAGGGTACTCATGGCACGATGCCACCCAGGCGTTGCGTCGCAGGCCGCGCCGGGCTACGGCGCGAGGCCCGCATCGATGGCCATCGCCGCGCCGACGATACCCGCGGTGTTCTTCAATACGGCCGGAATCACGGGAGTTCGGTTGGTGAGCAACGGAATCCACTGTTCGTGATCACGGCTGATGCCGCCGCCCGCCACGATCACCTTCGGCCAGAACAGATCCTCGATGTGACCCAACACGCGACTCACCCGCTGCGCCCACTCCGGGTAGGTCAGGTCCTCGTTGTCCTTGACCGAGGCCGCGGCCAGATCCTCGGCGTCGACGCCCTCGATCTTGAGATGGCCGAGCTCGGAGTTGGGCACCAGCACGCCGTCGTAGAGCAGTGCGGAGCCGATGCCGGTGCCGAAGGTGAGCAGCAGCGTCAGCCCGTGGAGGTCGCGCGCGGTGCCGTAGCGGTCCTCGGCCAGTCCCGCCGCGTCGGCGTCGTTGAGCACGGTGACCTCGCGCCCGCCCAGCGCCTTCGCGAACAACGCGCGGGCGTCGGTGCCGATCCAGGCCTGGTCGATGTTGGCCGCGGTTCTGGCGTGGCCGTCGAGCACCACGCACGGCATGGTGATGCCCACCGGTCCCTCCCACCCCGCCTGCGCGACGAGTTCGGCGACCGCCCCGGCGACGGCGTCGGGCGTCGACGGCCGCGGTGTCGGGATCTTGATGCGCTCATGGGTGAGCAGGCCGGTGGCCAGATCGACCTCGGCGCCCTTCACCCCGCTGCCGCCGATATCGATACCGAATGCGTGCCCCCGAGTGGACATGGTTCAACCCCTTGCTGACGTGGTCGAGGTGCCTGGCAGACACCAGGGAGAAGAGTAGCGGTAGTCACCCCTCGCGCGACGAGCCACGACATGTGATGCGATGGGTGGGTGCCCGAATACACCGAGCCCGAGACCGTAACCGCCCCCACCACATCCGCCGATTACGAGCAGTTGCGGCGCCTGGCCGTCGAGCTCGCCGAGACGGCCGCCGCGCACGTGCGTGCCCGCAGGCCCGAGGTATTCGCCGACGACGGACCCGTGGCAGGCGCCGTGGCCACCAAGGGGCACGTCACCGATCCGGTCACCATCGTCGACACCGAATCCGAACAGCTGATCCGCAAGCTGCTCGCCGAGCGCAGGCCCGGCGACGCGATTCTGGGGGAGGAGGGCGGCGGCGATGTCGGCGCCACCGCGCCGGGGGCCGTCACCTGGGTCGTCGACCCGATCGACGGCACCGTGAACTTCCTCTACGGGCTGCCCGGCTACGCCGTCTCGGTGGGCGCGGTGGTCGACGGCAAGCCCGTGGCGGGCGCCGTGGTGGACGTCGCCGCCGCCACCACCTACAGCGCCGCATTGGGCGCTGGATCGCACGCTGTGCGACCGGACGGCACCCGGGTGACACTGCGCTGCAGTAGCGAGGATTCGCTCTCGGTGGCCCTGGTAGCCACCGGCTTCGCCTATGGCAGCGCGCGCCGGGCCCGCCAGGCGCAGCTGCTCACCGAGATCCTGCCGCGGATCCGCGACATCCGCCGCCTCGGCGCCGCCGCCATGGACCTGTGCCATGTCGCCTCGGGCAGGCTCGAGGCGTACTACGAGCACGGCCTCAACGCCTGGGACTGGGCCGCGGGTGCCCTCATCGCCGCCGAAGCGGGGGCGATCGTGCGCGTCCCCCCGGTCACCGTCGGCGGGGCCGCGGGCGAACTGACCGTCGTCGCGGCCCCCGGCATCGCCGGGGACCTCACCGACCTGCTCGACCGGGTCGGCGCGCCGACGGCGCTACCGGACTAGAGCGCTCAGCACTTGACTTCGCGTGCGGCGTCGAGGAGGTCCGGGTCGATCGAGGACGAGCTCGCGCCGGGGGCCAGGTTCTTGAGCGACCGGAGCACTGCCTCGGCGTCGGCGCCGGGTCGCAATGATTCACCGAACGCCTGCCCGAGGACCAGGTCGACGGTGTCGTCGGTGCGCGGATCCTCGATCAGCTCGGCGCAGGGCGCGATCAACTGCACCGACGCGGCCGCGGGCCGACCGTTCACACCGAACCGGATCTGACCGGTGCAGGTGAGGTCGCCGCTGACATAGACCGGATCGTTACCGACCTGTGTCCCCGGCGCGCCGGCGAAGCCGAGGTCGGCCAGTGCCGCGCCGATGTTGCCCGCCTGGCCGCTCTTGCCGTTGGCGTTGAACACCCGCACCCGCGACTCCGACAGGGCCGCCGGGTCGACCTCGGCGAGTCGCGTCGGACCCACCCGGGTACCCAGTGCCGCGGGCTGCGGCGCGTTGGTGGCCGTCGGCGTGCTCGGCGCGTTGCACGCCATCGGTTCGTTGCTGTCGTCACGGGTTCGGAACGCCGTGATCCAGACGAACAGGCTCACCAGAGCCAGCACGAGGACGAGCGCGAGCCAGAGCTCGGGCCGCCGCCGCGGAAAGGGTTTGCCGTCGCGATCTGTCGCGCTGCCTTCGGTGATCAGTGAAACCACGCGCTCACTCTACGAGTCCCGCGGCGGTGCGCGAGTCGGGGAGGTCTCGGCGAGTTTCCCGGCAGGTGACGATTCGTCGTCGGTTTCGGCTCGGCGCGGGTTTGATTGCGACTTTCGTCCATCGGTCCGCTATTGTCTGGCCGCCCAGATCGAATATTTACCGGTGAAACGGTGGTCGGTCGCGGGAACAACAAGGGCATGTCCTGCGTTTACCGAACGCTGTCGGAGTAGATCGCTGGTCGATCGAACCTGATAGACGACCGGTGCACGTGTGAGGTGCACCACCGGCGGGGCGGTACGAACGCCGGAACCCTGCGGGGTTACGGCAATCGACTGATCCGGGATATACGGAGTAAGGACTGAGGGGAAGACGACATGGCAACCGACTATGACGCACCGCGGCGCACCGAATCCGACGAGGTGTCGGAGGATTCGCTCGAGGAGCTGAAGGCCCGCCGCAACGAGGCGCAGTCCGCCGTCGTGGACATCGACGAATCCGATACAGCGGAATCGTTCGAGCTTCCCGGCGCGGACTTGTCCGACGAGGTACTCAGCGTTCGGGTGGTCCCGAAGCAGGCGGACGAGTTCACCTGCTCGAGCTGTTTCCTCGTGCATCACCGCAGCCGACTGGCCACCGAGAAGGGTGGACAGCTCATCTGCATGGATTGCGCGCTCTAGCGGCAGGCAAGTGCGTGGCACCGTGCGGTCGATCGACCCGCATGGGCTACGCAGACTGATCCGCAGGGATCAGCGAGGAAGGGTCAGCCCGCGCTCGGGAGTCCGAGCGCGGCCAAGACCCGGTCCGGCCTACGCGTACTGACCAACCAGTACGGCGTGGGGTCGTCCGGGTCGTCCAGCACCAGCAATGCCATCGGGCCGATCCAGGCCCGGTGCTGCACATAGGCGGCGGGGTCGAGTTGTCGGCCCAGCGCCGCACTCTTGGCCGTCGGCGCGACGGCCGCGGCGCGCGCGACGAAGCTCACCGGTAGGTGGGCGCGGTCGACGCGCAGTTCCGCCGTACCATCGTCGGCCACGGTGACATCCAGGCGATGCCTGCTCATCCACAACAGAATCCAGACCGGGACCGGCGCCAGCAACACGTACGGCAGCCAGGCCCGCAGACCCGGCGCGCCCATATGGATCTCGGCCGCGAGCAGGCCCGCGATCGCGAAGCCGACCGGCCACCACCACAGCGGCACCCACAGGCGCTCGGAGTAGGGCGACGGACCCTGCGCGCTCGGCGCGCCGTGGTCGGTGTCTGTGGTCGCGGTCGTCGGGGAATGGGGCTGGTCGGGCACCCCTCAACACTAGGTCACCGCACCAGGGCTGCGACGAGAAGGTCCGGCCTCGACCGCGTAGTCTCGACCGATGTGAACGCACTTGCACCGATTCCGCTGCGGCGGCTCGATCCCGGCATCCCTGTGCCGACGCGTGCCCATCCGGGTGACGCGGGCGTCGACCTCTGTACCACCGAGGATGTGATCATCGAACCGGGCGAGCGGGTGCTGGTCGGTACCGGGATCGCGATCGCGTTGCCGATGGGCACGGTCGGCTTGATCCACCCCCGGTCCGGCTTGGCGGCGAAGGCCGGTCTGTCGGTGGTCAACACGCCCGGCACGGTCGACGCGGGTTACCGCGGTGAGATCAAGGTGTGCCTGATCAACCACGACCCACGCACCGCCATCGAGCTGCGTCGCGGCGACCGCATCGCGCAGTTGCTGGTGCAGCGGGTCGAGTTGGTCGACTTCGCCGAGGTCGACGATCTCGACGACACCGCCCGTGGCACCGGCGGGTACGGGTCGAGCGGCGGGCATGCCAGCCTGGCCGACAAGGAGGCGTGATGGGTCTGTTCGGAAAGAAGAAGCGCGCGCGTGACGACGCCGCCGACGACTATGTCGAGTACGACGACGTCGAGTACGACGAGGCGGACTACGACTTGGACGCGGACTCCGACGAGTACGACACCGACGAGTTCCAGCGCCCCGACTTCGCGCGCCTGGACTTCGACGACGCTCCGACCGATGAGCGCATCTACGGCAATTTCGACCATGCCCCCGATGCCGCCGCGGGCCCCTACGACATCAGCGAGGTCTCCGACGAGGCCATCTCGCGTCGCCTCGATCTCGGCTCGGTGCTCATCCCGGTGCCCCAGGGCGGGCAGTTGCAGGTGGAGATGAGTCCCGACGGCACCCCGCAGGCGGTGCACCTGGCCACCGAGCACGGCAGGCTCACGGTCGCCGCCTACGCCGCGCCCAAGTCGGCGGGTCAGTGGCGCACGGTCGCCGCGGATCTGGCGGAGTCGCTGCGCGGTGACGGCGCGAGCGTGGCTGTCGAGAAGGGCCCGTGGGGCCGCGAGGTCAAGGCGATCACCGAGGGCGCCGATCTGCGTTTCATCGGTGTCGACGGTCCTCGCTGGATGATCCGGCTGGTCGCCGCCGGCCCCAAGGGCGCCGTCGACGACCGCAGCCCGCTGATCACCGCTGCCCGCGCGGTCCTGGCCGACGCCGTGGTCCGCCGCGGCACCGACCCCCTGCCCGTGCGCGACCCGCTCCCGGTGGTCCTGCCTCAGGAACTGGCCGAACAGCTGGCCGCCGCCCATCAGCAGCAGGTCCAGGCCCAGCAGGACGCGCTCGAGGCCCAGGCGGCCGCCGCGGCCGCTCCGCCGCCCTCGGCCCTCCCGCCGAAACTGCCGGACGAGCCGCGTCGAGGCGCGGACGGTTCGGCCATGCAGCAACTCGGCCTGAACTAGGCGTGGCTCCGCCGCCTCTCCGCGACTTTCGCCGGTCGTGGGGAGGCGGTTCGGCGGGTGACCCGAGCCTGCGGTTCGGGGCGGGTGTGGTGTCGGGGGTACCCGAACGAGTTACCCGTGTATTCGCGAAATCAGTTGTCCTGCAAGGCTGTTCGTTGCGTGAGTGTCGCTGGTAGCAGCGCGCTCAACTCTGCGAACCCGGTGTGCCCGAGGATCGCCGGGTCGGCGCCCAGCTCGGCGAGTGTCACCCGGTGCAGTCGGGCTGACGGCAATGTTGCCGCCCATTCCTCAGCGACGGCGATCGGGTGGACCGGGTCGTCGCCGGCGCCGACGACGGCGACCGGCACGTCGTTGCCCGCCAAGTCGTCCAGCGACGGCCACGCGTACGCGGCGGCCTCGTCCAGCGCGGCGGGCAGATGCGGCCACTGCCCGCGCCAGGACTGGGTCAGTGCGTCGGCCAGCCAGGCTGGACTCGAGGCGCGCATCCGCTCCAGCACCGCCTCCAGGCCGTCGGCTCGCAGTTGCTCGGCGGTAACCGCGGCGCTCAATGCGGCTGGGCACGCGGCGGTTTCGGCACCCGTCCAGGCGGGTAATGCTGTGATGACACCGACTACCGCGGTACGGTGCTCGGCTGCCCAGTCGAGTGCGATCGCGGCGCCGAGGGAGATGCCCGCGGCCAGGACCGGACCGCGCGCCGCGGCAGCGTCCAAAGCCGCGGTACAGCTCCCGATCACGGCCTGCGGGTCCGGTTCGACGGCGTGGAAGGCGAGTCCGTACGCGAGGGCGGCAGGCCCGAACGCGCGGGCCGCGAAATCGGCGTCGGAGCCGGTCCCCGGCAGGGCGACCACGGTGACCTGGGGTGGGGTGCGCAACACCGACCGAGCGTAGCGGCCGGGCGTTTGCCCATCTACAGTGGCGGTGTACGGCCAACTAGCGGGAGAAGCGTGACATGTCGTCATCCACGGGCGGACACAAGTCGGGATCGGGTCCGGACTCGGGATATTTTCGCCGACTCGGTCGTCGTCTCACCGCCGATATCGACCAGCTCGACGCCGAGGAATTGGCCGAGACGGCCGATGCGTCCGGTGCCCGGCGGGCCAAGGATTGCTGTCGTGGCGAAGAGGCGACGATTCTGGGCAGACTCCGCAGTGTCGAGGCGTGTCCCAAGGCGGCCGGTGCCACCGTGCAGGCCGAGTTCTTCGACGGCACCGATGCCATCACCCTGGTGTGGATCGGGCGCAGGCGCATTCCCGGTATCGAACCGGGCAGGCGCATTCTGGTCCGTGGTCGCGTCGGCGACCGCGACGGCCGCAAGGTGATCTTCAACCCCTACTACGAATTGCGCGGGAACAGCTGACGTATGCCCTCCAGCGACGAGTACCGCACTGCCGCGGACCCCGAAGCCACCGTGGCGTTGCCCGTGGTCACCGATGAACAGGTGGACCCGGAGATCGACACCGAGGTCGACAAGGCCGAACAAACCTTGCTCGAGCAGCTCGGCGGTTTCAGCGGCCTGATCTATTCCACCCTCCCCGTTCTGGTTTTCGTCCCGGTGAACACCTTCGCGGGCCTCACCGTGGCCATCTGGGCCGCTCTCGGCGTCGCCGCCGCCATCCTGATCTGGCGACTGGTGCAGCGCAGCCCCATCCAGCCTGCCGTCTCCGGCTTCCTCGGCGTCGGCCTGTGCGCGCTCATCGCCCAGCGAGTGGGGGAGGCCAAGGGCTTCTTCCTGTTCGGCATCTACACCAGCCTGGTGTACGCGGGCGTGTTCGCGGTGTCGATCCTGCTGCGCAGGCCGCTGGTCGGGGTGATCTGGGGCGCGCTCAACGGGCACGGTCACCGCTGGCGGACCGACAAGCGCATCCGCAAGCTCTACGACCTGGCCACCGCGGTCTGGGTGGTCGTGTTCGGCGCCCGCTACCTGGTGCAGTCGCAGCTCTACGACACCGACCACACCACCTGGCTGGCCGTGGCGCGGATCGGCATGGGCTGGCCGCTCACCGCGGTCGCCCTGGTGGTCACCGTGTGGGCGGTGCGCCGCGCCGGGCACCTGCCCGCCGAGAAAGCCGACAAGCCCGGCGCCGGAACGGAATCCGTGCCCGCGTAAGGGTGGTCAGCGCGCCGCCGGAGGTGGGGAAGTACCCACCCTGGGGTATCTGGTCGCGATCGGCTGTTCGTCGCACGATCAATGCGTAGGAAAAACGCGATGATCGTGAGAGGACCGGCGACCATGATGGCAACCGAGCACCGAAATGAGCGACCGGCCACCGCAGCACGCCGCGACGCCGCCAAGACCCCGGCGCCCGTGCTGTCGGAGAGCAAGCGCCTCGGCGCCGAACTCGACGCGCTGATCGGCCCGGCCGCCGCCGGTGATCGCGACGCCGTCGCCGAGATCCTGCGCCTGGTGCATCCGGTGGTCCGCCGGTACTGCTCGGCCCGGATGGGCACCACCGGGCATCTCACCGTCACCGCCGACGATGTCACCCAGGAAGTCCTGATCGCCACTGTCACCGCCATCCCGCGCTACCGCGATCAGGGCAAGTCGTTCCTGGCCTTCGTCTACGGCATCGCCGCCAACAAGGTCTCCGACGCGTTCCGTCGCGGCAAGCACACTGCCTACCCCACGGCCGAGCTGCCCGACAGCGCCAGTACTTCGGCGGGTCCGGAGGAGTGGGTGCTGGCCTACGAGCGCCGCGCCGCCACCCTCGAACTGATGAAGGTGCTCGCGCCGAATCACCGAGAGGTGCTGCACATGCGCATCGTGCTCGGCTGGAGCGCGGCCCAGACCGCCGAGGCCATCGGCACCAGCCCGGGCGTGGTCCGGGTGATGCAGCACCGCGCGCTCAACAAGCTGCGTGCGGAACTGAAAGTGGCGTAGGGACTTACGGCCGCACGCCGTGCGTCGCCAGCGTGAGTCGCAGATCCTCTTCGGCCTCCACCGAGGTGACGAACAACAGTTCGTCGTCACCCTCGAACGGATCGTCGGGTTGCGGCACGATGACCCGGCCACCGCGCAGGATCGTCACCAGCGCGGTATCGCGCGGCATCTTCAAGGTCCGCACCGGCTTGCCTGCCAGCTGGGTGTCGGCGGGCAGGGTGATCTCGACCAGGTTGGCCTGCCCTTGCCGCAGCGTCATCAGCCGCACCAGATCACCCACCGATACGGCCTCCTCGACCAGCGAGGCGAGCAGCCGCGGCGTCGACACCGCCACGTCGACGCCCCACGACTCGTTGAACAGCCATTCGTTGCGCGGATCGTTGACTCGCGCCACCACCCGGCGCACCCCGAACTCGGTCTTGGCGAGCAGGGCGTGCACCAGATTCGCCTTGTCGTCGCCGGTGGCCGCGATCACCACCTCGTAGGTCTCGAGATCGGCGTTCTCCAGCAGCGACAGCTCGCAGGCGTCGGCGTGCACCCAGACGGCGTCGGGGATGGCGGCGGGGTCGATGTGGTCGAGCTGGCGTTCGAGCAGCATCACGCGGTGTCCGCCGCGTAGGAGTTCCCTGGCGATCGAGCGCCCGACCGCGCCCGCTCCGGCGATGGCGACCTTCATGTGTTCAGTCCTCGCTCAGTGGGGCCTTGGCGGCCAGGGCGATCGCCTCGCCGACTGTGCCGGACGTGGCCGCGACATAGACGACGTCGTCGGCCTGGACGATCGTCTTGGATTCGGGCAGCAGGCCCTGGCCGAAGCGCAGGATGAACGCCACCCGCACCTGCAGGTCGCGTTCCAGATCGCGCACCGTGCGACCGGACCAGTCCTCGTGCAGGGTCAGCTGGGTCACCGCGACCGCGCCGGTGGGATCGCGCCAGGTGGTGGTCGAGTTGTCACCGATGAGGGTGCGCAGGAACCGGTCGGTGGTCCACGGCACGGTGGCGATGGTCGGGATGCCGAGTCGTTCGTACACCTCGGCGCGTTTGGCGTCGTAGATGCGAGCGACGACACGTTCGACGCCGAACATCTCTCTGGCCACTCGCGCCGAGATGATGTTGGAGTTGTCACCGGAGCTCACCGCGGCGAAGGCGTCGGCGCGCTCGATCCCCGCGCGGGTCAGCACCTCACGGTCGAAGCCGACGCCGATCACCTCCTGCCCGGTGAAGCCCTCACCGAGGCGGCGGAAGGCGGTGGGATCCCGGTCGATGACCGTGACCTCGTGACCCACCCGGGTCAGCGCACGCGCCAGTGACGAGCCGACACGCCCGCACCCCATGATCACTACGTACACCGTGCACCCTCGTTCCTTGCCTACCCGTGGCGTCCGGCAAGGACCGTACCCGCCGGATGCTCCCATCGCCCATTTTCCCCGCGCCGACGCGGGGCAAACAATCCGGACATCGCCGTGACGCCGGTGAACGTGCGCGCGAAGGTGCTGGTGAACTCCTCTATGCTCAGCCCGGTGTCCAAGTTGACGACGGCAGCCAAGCGTGTGCTGCTGGGCAGGCCGTTCCGTAGCGATTCGCTCGGCCACACGTTGTTGCCCAAGCGTATCGCTCTTCCGGTCTTCGCCTCCGACGCGATGTCGTCGGTCGCCTATGCCCCGGAGGAAATCTTCCTGGTGCTGTCGGCGGCGGGCATCTCGGCCTACGTGTACGCGCCATGGGTCGGTCTTGCCGTAGCCCTGGTGATGGCGGTGGTCGTTGCCAGCTACCGGCAGAACGTGCACGCCTACCCTTCCGGTGGCGGCGACTACGAGGTCGCGACGAAGAACATCGGGCCCAATGCCGGTTTGACGGTCGGCAGCGCGCTACTGGTCGATTATGTGCTCACCGTGGCGGTGTCGATTTCGTCGGCCGCGTCCAATATCGGGTCGGCGATCCCGTTCGTCGCCACGCACAAGGTGTTGTTCGCGGTCGTGGCGATCGCGATCCTCACCGCGATCAACCTGCGTGGCATCCGCGAATCGGGGACCGCCTTCGCGATTCCCACCTACGCGTTCATCTTCGGCATGTTCGCGATGCTGGCTTGGGGCCTGTTCCGTACCTACGTGCTCGGCGACGACATCCAGGCCGAGTCCGCCGGTTTCGGGCTCAACGCCGAGGACGAGCACCTCTACGGCTTGGCCTTCGCCTTCCTGATCGCGCGTGCCTTCTCCTCCGGTTGCGCGGCGCTGACCGGTGTCGAGGCCATCAGCAACGGTGTGCCCGCGTTCCGTAAACCCAAGTCGCGCAATGCCGCGACCACCTTGCTGCTGCTGGGTTCCATCGCGATCGTGCTGCTGATGGGCATCATCATCCTGGCCCAGAAGATCCGTGTCGTGTACGCGCACGACCCCGCGCACCTGGTCGGCGCGCCCGCCGATTATCACCAGAAGACCCTGATCGCGCAGATCGCCGAAGCGGTGTTCCACGGCTTCCCGATCGGGTTCTTCTTCATCACCATCGTCACCGCGCTGATCCTGGTACTGGCCGCCAACACCGCGTTCAACGGTTTCCCCGTGCTCGGTTCGATCCTGGCACAGGACCGCTACCTGCCCCGTCAGCTGCACACCCGCGGCGACCGGCTCGCGTTCTCCAACGGCATCCTGTTCCTCTCGGGTGCCGCGATCGCGTTCGTGGTGGTCTTCGGCGCCGAGGTGACCAAGCTGATCCAGCTCTACATCGTGGGTGTGTTCGTCTCGTTCGTGCTGAGCCAGACCGGCATGCTGCGGCACTGGACGCGCCTGCTGCGTACCGAGACCGACCCGGCGCAGCGCAGGCAGATGATGCGTTCCCGGGTGATCAACGCAATCGGTCTGACCGCGACGGGCGCCGTGCTGATGATCGTGCTGGTCACCAAGTTCTTCGCCGGCGCCTGGATCGCGATCCTGACGATGGTGGCGATCTTCGTCGTGATGAAGCTGATCCACAAGCACTACGACTCGGTCTCGCGCGAACTCGACGAATCCGACTGGGACGGCGTGCTGCCCAGCCGCACCCACTCACTGGTCCTGGTCTCCAAGCTGCATCTGCCCACGCGCCGCGCGCTGGCCTTCGCGCGCGCCACCCGCCCGGACACGCTGGAAGCGGTGACGGTCAACGTCGACGACGCCGACACCCGCAAGCTGGTGCGCGAATGGGAGAACAGCGAGATCAACGTGCCGTTGAAGGTGATCGAATCGCCCTATCGCGAGATCACCAAGCCGGTGCTCGAGTACGTCAAGCGGGTGCGCAAGGACGCCCCGCGCGACGTGGTCACCGTCTTCATTCCCGAATACGTGGTCGGCCACTGGTGGGAGCAGGTGCTGCACAACCAGTCCGCGCTGCGGTTGAAGGGCAGGTTGCTGTTCGAGCCCGGTGTGATGGTGACGAGCGTGCCGTGGCAGCTCAGTTCCTCCACCAGGGCCAAGCAGGCAGCCGATGTGAACGCACCGGGTTCGGTGCGCCGAGGTTTCGAACGACCAGGACGTCGCGAATGAGCGGCGCGCCGGTCGAGGGTGAGAGTAGGTGTGGCCGTGAGTGATTGGAGCGGACAAGAATTCGAGGTGCGCCTCGGGGCGCCCGGGCACGGTGGGTTCATCGTCGGGCGCCACGAGGGCCGGGTCGTGTTCGTGCGACACGGGCTGCCCGGTGAGCTGGTGCGGGCGCGGGTGACCGAGGATCGCGGCGGTTCGTTCTGCCGGGCCGACGCGGTCGAGATCATCGAGGCGTCCCCGGACCGGGTGCCCGCGACCTGTCCGGTGTCCGGGCCGGGCGGTGCGGGGTGCTGTGACTTCTCCTTCGCGACGCCCGCGGCGCAGCGCGCGCTCAAGGCCACGGTGGTGGAAGAGCAGTTGCGCCGGTTGGCCAAGATCGAGCGTGAGGTGACGGTCGAGCCGATCGCCGGTGATTCGGGTGAGGTCACCGGTGGTTGGCGCACGCGGGTGCGGTTGGTCGTGGACGGCGCGGGGCACGCCGGTGTGCACCGTCACCGCAGCACCGAGGTGATCGCGGATCTGCGCTGCCCGCAGCCTGTCGCCGGTGCGCTCGACGGCGTCGCGGACCGGTTGTGGACGCCGGGGGCCGATCTGGTCGTCGCGCTCGACGGTGACGGTGTTCGTCATATCGTGGAACTGGCCGAGACTCCTGTTTCCGGTCCCGCCGGTCGCCCGGAGACACCGCGTGGCGCGAGCCGTGGTCGTGGCCAGCGGCCGGGGCGTCGTCGTGAGTCGGCGCCGCCGACGGGTGACGAGCGTGGGGCGATCCGGGACCGGGCGGCTTCGCGGAAGTCGGCGATGAACGCGCCTCGTGAGGAGTGTGTGGTCGAGGGTTCGGGTCGCGTCGTCGAGTATGTGGCGGGGCGTCGCTGGGAGTTGTCGGCGACCGGGTTCTGGCAGGCGCATCGCGGTGCGGCGCAATGTTATTCGGACCTCATCGCCGAGTGGTCGGGGCTCGCTCCCGGCGGTTCGGGGTGGGATCTCTATGCCGGTGTGGGCGTGTTCGCTGCCCGCTTGGCCGAGCAGGTGGGGCAGACCGGGGCGGTGACCGGTGTCGAATCCGCTCGTTCGGCGGTTGTCGACGGAGTGGCGGCGCTGGGGGATCTGCCCTGGCTGGAATTGCGTAGTGAGCGGGTCGAGCCGTGGGCTCGAAGTGCTTCCGGTAGGCCCGATGTCGTGGTGCTCGATCCGCCGCGGGCGGGGGCGGGCAAGGATGTCGTCGCCGCTGTCGCCGATGCCGATCCGCGCCGGATCGTTCATATCGGTTGCGACCCGGCGGCTTTCGCTCGTGATCTGGGGTTGTACCTGGATGCCGGCTATCACCTGGCGGAGCTGCGGGCCTTCGACGCCTTCCCGGCGACGCACCATGTCGAATGTGTCGCGCTGCTCGACCGCTGAGTGTTCGGTGATCCCGGACGATTCCGCCGATAGAAAGAGAGAGTTCGCGCTACATTGTCTCAATGGTGGACGTGAACGACGCACGCCGGTTCGTTGTCATCGGGGGTGGGCTGGCCGGGCTGGCCGCCGCCGTATGGCTGGCGGAAGCCGGTGAACAGGTAACCCTGCTGGAGCGGCGAGGTCGGCTCGGCGGCCGCACGCAGGCGATGCGGGTCGCCGAGGTGGACGACCTCGCCGACAACGGCCAGCACGTGGTGGCCAGTGGATACCGGAGCCTGTGGCGGTATCTGGAGAGCGTGGGCACGCGGCACCACGTGGAATTCCCCGGCGCCGGGAGCTTGCGCTGGCCGGGTGGTCGCGCAGTCATGTTGCACACCAAGGGTTTCGCAGCCGTGCGCACACTGATGGGTGCGCATCCCGACGCGGGACCGCTGGAGCGGCTGCGTGCGCTGCGTTCCGCGCTCACCTTGGTGCGCCAAGCGCTGTGGCAGCCTGCCTACCTCGCCGACATCACCACCGACGAGTGGTTCCGGCGGCTGGCGATGCCGCCGAAAGCGCGCGAGGCCCTGTGGGATTGGCTCGCGCTCGGCATCGCCGCGGAACCGGTGGACAGGGAGTCGGCGAAGGTGTTCGCCGATGTGCTGGCCACCGGGGTCCGGATCGGGATGCGGACGCGCACAGGCGTGACGATCGGCTACCCCACCGTGGATCTGGACACCCTCTACATCGCCGGTGCCGAGAAGGTTTTCGAACGCCACGGGGTCGACGTGCGCTACCGGGCGGTGGCCCGCAAGGTCGTCATCGTCGACGGCAAGGCGACCGGGGTGCAACTGGCGGACGGCTCGGTCGTCGACGCCGACGCGGTGATCTGCGCGGTTCCCAACACCAATATCGGCGGGCTCCTCGACGACCTGCCCGAACACGCCGAAATCTACGCTGCCGCAGACAAACTGGGTTTCACCCCGATCGTGAGCACGAACCTGTATCTGGACCGGCCGCTGAAAACCAAGTCGGCCATGGAGGCGCTGATCGGCGGCACCGGAGTGATCGATCAGGTCTTCGACCGGCAGCGCATGCATCAGCGCGCGCCCGATGGCACCTGGCTGTACTGCCTGACGACCAGCGGCGCCTACGAGCAGATCCACAAGAGCAACAGCGAGATCGTCGCCGAGCAAATGGATCTCATCCGCCGCTATTACCCGGAAGCCGCCGACGCTCAGGTCGTCACCGGTCATGTGGTGAAGATGCCGAAGGCGACCTTCTCCCAGGTTCTCGGCACCGACAACCTGCGCCCCGACCAGCGCACCTCGGTCCCGAACCTGATGCTGGCCGGCGATTGGACCCGCACGGACTGGTGCGCCACGATGGAAAGCGCCGTCCAGAGTGCCGAACGCGCCGTCGAAGCGCTGCTCGCGCAGCCGGAGTAGACCGGCCGCGCTAGTCGAGGGCCCAGGTGATGCGGACGCTTGCGCCGACTTCGGTTTCGCCGGGGACCACGGGAACCGGGGAGCCGGCCCGGGCCATCAGCATGGGGGAGGAGTCCATTTCCGCGCTGATGTCGTAGGCCCGGGACGTCGGCGGCGAGGTGTCCTCGGTGATCTGGAGGACGGCGCCCAGGCTCACCCCGGCGCGGGTCGCGTACTGCTCGGCTTTCGCCTTCGCGTCGTCGTAGGCCGCGTCGCGGGCTTGCTCGAGCAGGGGGGCCGGGTCGGCGACGCCCCGGGTGAGGCCGCCGAGGCGGACGTCGTCGCCGCCCGCGTTCACCGCGGCGGCGACCGTTTCGGCGGGGTCGATGCCGGTGCCTTCGCGCAGCGACACACTGAGGCCGGTGGAGGCCAGGTATCCGGCGATCTCGTTGCGCCCGTTGTCGGTGTAGACGGTTTCGGTGCGCACGCTCAGGCCGCTGGTGGCCATGTCCGCGTCACTCACCCCGGCGGTTCGCAGTGCCGCGACGACCGCGCTCACCCGGTCACCGGCACGCCCGTAGGCCCCGGCGACGGTGTCGGCGCGCGATTCCACCGACAACGTCAACCGGATCAGATCGGGGATCGCGCGCACCGCGCCGCGCCCGAAGGTGGTCGTGCTCGCCTGCCAGGACTTCTTGCTCACCGCGGTACTCCTGTCGGTCGAAGGCTGCTGTGCTGCTCAACGTCTCGCGTGAGGACCGAGTTCCGCCGGGCGGTCAGTAGTTCTCGGCGTTGCCCGAGATGGTTCGGACAGTGGCTTCCATCTGCGCGTACGCCCCGGCCGCGAGCCGTTGCAGCAGGGCGAGTTTCAGTTGCGGGTGCTGCTCGGCGAGCTCGTCGAACACGGGCGCGCTCATCACCGCCACCCGCAGCCCGGTCTCGGCGACGATGTCGTTGACGAAATTCTCGCCGGTCAACATCGGGATCTCGCCGAACGACATCCCCGACGACAACGTCACCAACCGGTGCACCCGCCCGTCGGTACCGGCGAAGGTGGCCCGCACCCGCCCGGCGAGAATCAGATACAGCCCGGACCGTGGCTCGCCGCGCTCGGCGATCACCTCGCCGCGGGCGAAGGTGCGGGCGACGAAATCCGCGCACAGCCGGTCCCGGTCGGCGGGGGCGAGTCCCACCAGCAGCGGATGCTCGTCGAGGTCGATCGACGCGGCGGCGCGCGTTCCCGGCGGCCGATGCCGGTCGAGCACGATGTCCTCACACCATTCGGTCGCGGTGTCGCGATCGACGAACACCCGCCCGCGCGGATCGTCCGGATCCAGACTCGACACCTCGTGACCGAGCTTGGCATCGGGATCGACCAGCGCCACCCGGCTACCCCGGCGCACCAGTTCGGCCTGCAACTGCTCGACCATCCCGCGAGCCACCTGGCTCACCTCACCGACCCGGCGCAGGTCGATCACCAGCGCGTCGAGCTCGTCGGCGTTGCCTTCGATCGCCCGCACCGCCCGTTCGGCACCGGCGAACAACAGGTCGCCGTGCAGCTCGTAGACCCGCGCACGGTCACCATGGGCGGCCAGCACCTCGGCGTCCTCGGGGGTGCGGCGCAGCCGCGACGGCAGCTGCGCGACCGAGTAGTCGGCGCGGATCGCGGTGCGCGCCGATCGGGTCACGTGACAGAAGTGCAGTTCGAGCCGGCGCGACAGCTCCCGGCACGCCGCCACCCCGCGCACACTGTTGCCCTGCCCGTCCAGCCTCGGTGAATACACCGAGATCCCGAGCTGACCGGGCAGCACCGCGATGATCCCGCCGCCGACCCCGCTCTTGGCGGGCAGCCCGACCGTGGTCACCCAGTCACCGGCGGCGTTGTACATGCCGCAGGTGGTCATCACACTGAGCACCCGTTCGGTGAGCGAGGTCGACAGCGCCCGTTCACGAGTCTTCGGATTGACTCCGTTGTCGGCCAGGGTCGCCGCCATCACGGCCAGATCGGTGCAGGTGATCTCGATCGAGCACTGCCGGAAGTACCGGTCGACCACGTCGTCCGGATCGACGTCGATGATGCCGACCGAGCGCAACATGTACCCGATCGCCCGATTGCGGTACCCCGTGCGGGCTTCGGATTCGTAGACCGCCTCGTTCATCGTCAACTCGCGTCCGGCGAAGCGGGAGTAGCAGCGACGGACCCGCTCGAACTTGTCGGCGGCGTCGCGGCCGTCGATCAGCGAGGCCGCGGTGATGGCCCCGGAGTTGATCATCGGGTTGCTCGGGCGCTGAGTGTCGGGTTCGAGGCTGATCTCGTTGAACGGTTCACCCGACGGCTCCACGTCGATGTGCTCGGCCACCCCGTCGAGTCCGCGATCGGCCAGCGCCAGCGCGTAGGTGAACGGCTTGGAGATGGACTGGATGGTGAACCCGATGCCGGTGTCACCGACCTGGTAGACGAGCCCGTCGGCGGTCGCCAGGCACAGTCCGAACGAATCCGGTGCGACGGCGGCGAGCTCGGGGATGTAGTCGGCGGGTGCGCCGGAGGTGTCGTCGCGACAGACCGCATACACCTCGTCGAGCATGCCCGCCACCACACCCGGGTCGATCGTGCGCGTCGCGCCGTGCGGTCGAGTCACAGCGTCACTGTAGGTCGCAGCGCTGGTGGCCCGGTCCTGGACGCGCGGGGGAGATTGTCCTCACAGCCCAGAACTCGGTGAGGTAAGCCTTGGTCGAAGACGATTTCCGCCCGCGCGTCCTGTTCACCGGGCCTGCGGCGGTATCGTCGTCGCGACCGTAGCGCTCGCCGTGCCCGTGCTGGGAAGGGCCCGCGAGCCTGTGCCCGTCCCGCGGGCAAATACACTGGGCTGATCACAATGTAGTCCGGAGGGAGCGAGTTCAGGTGGGAGTGCTGTCGCGGGTGGATTCACCCGAAGATCTGCGCCGGCTGAGCGTGCCGCAGCTGCGGGAACTGGCGGACGAGATCCGCGAGTTCCTGGTGCAGAAGGTCGCCGCCACCGGAGGCCATCTCGGCCCCAATCTCGGGGTGGTCGAGCTGACCATCGCCTTACACCGGATTTTCGATTCGCCCGCCGATCCGTTGATCTTCGACACCGGCCACCAGGCGTATGTGCACAAGATCCTCACCGGTCGCAAGGATCGCTTCGACTCGCTGCGCAGCCGTGACGGTCTGTCGGGCTACCCGAGCCGCGCCGAGAGCGAACACGACTGGGTCGAGTCCTCACACGCGTCGGCCGCGCTGTCCTACGTCGACGGCCTCGCGAAGGCGTTCGCGCTCACCGATCAGGACCGCACCCCGGTCGCGATCGTCGGGGACGGCGCGCTCACCGGCGGTATGTGCTGGGAGGCGCTCAACAACATCGCGGGTGCGCCCGATCGCCCGGTGGTGGTGGTTGTCAACGACAACGGCCGTTCCTATGCCCCCACGATCGGTGGACTCGCCGACCGGCTGACCGCCCTGCGTACCCAGCCTGCCTACGAGCACGCGCTCGACGCCGGGAAACGCATCCTGAAAAGCATTCCCGCCGTGGGTGATTCGGCGTACTCGATGGTTCACGCGCTCAAGGCCGGGATCAAAGACGCGGTGAGCCCGCAGGAACTGTTCTCCGATCTGGGCATGAAGTACGTCGGCCCGGTCGACGGCCACGATCTCGTCGCGCTCGAGGCGGCGATGCGGCGCGCCAAGGACTTCGGCGGTCCGGTCGTCGTGCACGTGGTCACCCGCAAGGGCAACGGCTACGAGCACGCCGAGAACCACGTCGCCGACCAGATGCACGCCTGCGACCCGATCGACCCGCTCACCGGCCGCCCGCTGGCGGGCAAGAAGGCCAAGGGCTGGACCGCGGTGTTCTCCGAGGAGCTCATCGAACACGGTGCGCGCCGCGACGACATCGTCGCCATCACCGCCGCCATGCCGGGCCCCACCGGCCTGGCCGCGTTCGGCGAACGCTTCCCCGAGCGCATGTTCGACGTCGGCATCGCCGAGCAGCACGGCATGGCTTCGGCCGCCGGTCTGGCACTGGGTGGTATGCACCCGGTGGTCGCCATCTACGCCACCTTTCTCAACCGCGCGTTCGACCAGCTCCTGATGGACGTGGCACTGCTGAAGCAGCCCGTCACGGTCGTGCTGGATCGCGCGGGTATCACCGGCCCCGACGGCGCCAGCCACAACGGCATGTGGGACTTCTCGCTGCTGGGCATCATCCCCGGCATCCGGGTCGCGGCCCCGCGCGACGGTGCCACGTTGCGGGAGGAGCTGGCCGAAGCGCTCGCCGTCTCCGACGGCCCGACCGTGCTGCGGTTCCCGAAAGGCAGTGTCGCCGAGGACATCACGGCCGTGGAACGTCTCGACGGGCTGGATGTGCTGCGACTGGCCGTGCCCGGTGCGGGCTCCGCCCAGTCCCAGCACGGTGACGTCCTGATCGTCGCCGTCGGCCCCTTCGCCGACACCGCGATGAAGGTCGCTGAACTCCTCGAACCCCAAGGCATTTCGGTCACCGTCGTCGATCCGCGCTGGGTCATCCCGGTGTCGGACACCTTGGTCAAGCTCGCGGAGAACTACCGCCTCCTGGTCACCGTCGAAGACGGCGGCCTGCACGGCGGCATCGGCTCCACCGTCTCCGCCCGCCTGCGCGACGCGGGCCTGGACGTCCCCACCCGCGATCTCGGTGTGCCCCAGCAGTTCCTGGACCACGCCTCCCGCAACGAGATCCTCGAAGAACTCGGCCTCACCCCCGACGCCATCGCCCAGCGAATCGGCGGCTGGCTGCAATCACGCTGATCAGAGCCGGATAACGCCCGCCGCGTGTCGGGCGTTGTCCGCCTCGGGCGTTGCGTACCCTCGCTGCCGAACGGTCCACTCGAGATTCCGATCGGCGGGAGAGCTCATGGCGAAGGTGGCGATCGTCGGGGCGGGCGTGATCGGTATCGGCTGGGCGAGGCTCTTCGCCCGGGGCGGTTGGGACGTCGCACTGGCCGATCCGCGACCCGACCTCGAACAGATCGTGGCCGACGATCTGTCGGGTCTGCCGGTCACCGCCCACGCCGAGGCCGGATCGGCCGCCGAGGGCGTCGACTATGTGCAGGAGGCGGGCCCGGAACGGCTCGAGTTCAAGCACGAGGTCTTCGCCGAGCTGGCCGCAGCCACCGCCGACGACGTGGTGCTCGCCTCCTCCTCGTCCTCGCTGCTGCCCACCGACATCGCCCAGGGCAGCTCCGTGGCCGGCCGCATCCTGATCGGCCACCCCTTCAACCCGGCGGACCTGATGCCCCTCGTCGAGGTGGTTCCCGGCGCGAAGACCGCCGATGCGGCGGTGGACCGGGCGATGACGGTCTATCGCGAGCTGGGCAAGACACCGATCCGGTTGCAGCGCGAGATCCCTGGTTTCGTCGGCAACCGACTGCAGAAGGTCTTCAACGACCAGGCGATCTACCTGGTGCAACAGGGCATTATCGCCGCGGAAGACCTCGACGACCTGGTCAAAGCTTCGCTCGGACTGCGCTGGGCCACCGTCGGCCCGTTCGAGGGCATGAACCTCGGCGGCGGCCCCGCGGGCATCCGCCACCTGATGGACAACGTCGGCTCCCAGATGACCTTCGACATCGGCTCACCGGACAAGTCGGCCATGGGCATGGTGGTCCAGCAAGTCGACGCCGCGTACGGCAACGGCGAGCAGCAGTACGAGCAGGGCGTGACGGCCCGCGACGAGAAGACCCGCGCGATCCTGCACGCCCTCGGCGAGGGTGCCTGAGACTGCGCGGCCCGAAGGTGCCTAGTGGCGAGGACGCCGGGCGACGACGGCGAAATTCAGCGGGATGCGCGGTGCGCCGGCGGGCAACGTCCACCCCTGCTCGCAGGGCACGAGATCGGCGAACGCGGGCCAGTCCATAGTGGGCAGCTCGGTCAACGCCTCGATGACGAGCCCGGCTCCGAGCAGCGCGCCGACGATCTCGCCCAGGTCGTGGCGCCACTCGTGATTGGTGGTGTGCGCGATCTGCCCTTCGGATTCCTCGGTGTAGGTCCCCGAGTCCGAGTAGCTGCGAGCGCCGCCACCGCCGAGATAGTCGTCGTCGATCTCCCACGGTTCGAACTGCATCGCACCCAGAATCGGATGGTCGTCGCGGATCACGAACACCCCGCCCGGTTCGAGCAGGTCATGGATCGACCGCGCCCACGCGGTGAGCTCCGGCAGCCAGACGATGGTTCCCGCACTGGTCACGATGGTGTCGAAGCGCCGATCGAGCAGGGAGGAGGCGAACCGCGCGTCGCCTTCGACCCAGGTGATGTCGCGACCGTCGGCCTCGGCGATCCGCGCGGCGTGCCGCAGCGAGTTCGGCGACAGATCCAGTCCGTGTACCTCGATCGCGCCCAACCGCGCCCAGGACACGGTGTCCGTCCCGATGTGACACTGCAGATGCAGCAGGGATCGCCCCCGGATCCCGGATTCCGGTAGGTGCGGGGCCAGTACCGCGAGATCGTTGCGCACCACCGAGGAAATGTCGTCCGGATCGGCCAGAAAGGCGTCGACGTCGTACATCCGCGAACGCGCGTGCACGTCGGCCCGGTCGTCCCAATTCGCGCGGTTGGCGGCGATCGCTTCGGCTTCGAGCACGGCATGACCTTTCGACGGCGGTGTGACGGCGAGGATCAACGCTAGTTGGCGGGCCACTGTCGGGTCGACTGATTTTGTGCCGCCGGGTCTCTCGGCACGCATCGGGTTGCCGAGACTGGTCGCGTCGCTCAGGGCGTGCGGCGGATCGGGGAGTATTCCTGTTCGGGCCGGCCGGTGGTGCCGTAGCGAAGTTGCATGCGTAGATCGGCGGTGGTGACGAGGGCAGCCAGGTAGCGCTGGGCGGTGGCCCGCGAGATTCCGATGGCGGTGGCGACCTCGCCCGCCGACATCGGGGCGGTGGCCCCGTGCACCGCTCGGAGTACGAGTTCCCTGGTGGGGGAGGCGGCGGCGGAGCCCCGGTCCGGGGTGGCCGGGGTGGGCCGCAGCGCGTCGAGTGCCGCGTCGACCTCGCGTGCGCTCACCTCGGGGACGGCGAGGATTCTGCGGTAACGGGCATAGCCGGCCAGGCGGGCGGCGAGGACGGTGTGATCGAACGGTTTCACCAGATACGCCAGCGCTCCCGCCGCCGAGGCGGCGCGGACCGTGGCCGATTCGGTGGCAGCGGTGAGCATCATGGCGTCGCAGTGCAATTCGCGTACCAGGTCGATGCCCGAACCATCCGGCAGATAGACGTCGACCAAGGCGAGATCGATGGCGGTCGTGGCGAGTGCCTGCCGGGCGGCGGCAACGGTGTTGACGACCGCGCCGACGACGAATCCGGGTAGCGCGCCGACGATTCCGGCATGCATGTTCGCCACCCGGAAGTCGTCATCGACCACGAGCACGGTGTAGTCGGGCCGGTTCACGACACTTCTCCCTCGCTGAGCACGCCGGGTAGGCGCGCGATGAACTCCGCCCCGCTCAGTTGTCCACAGGCGCCGGCGGCCGAGGCCAACCACACATCGCCACCGAGCGCCCGAGCGACCTGCCGCGACAACGCCAGCCCCACCCCGCGACCCCCTGGCACCCCGCCACCGTGTTTTGTCGAAACCCCGTCGGCGAACAGCGAATCCACCAATTCCGGTCCGATTCCCGGGCCGCTGTCGGCGACGGTGATGTGCAGCGTGGATCCCTCCTGCACCAACTCGACCTCGACGAGCGCGCGGGCCTGCGCGCCGGACTCGTCCGCCACGGAATCGTCGCGGATGTGCGCGTCGAACTCGGCGGGCACGTCCGGCCCCGTGGCGGCTTCGACGACGCGCACGGCATCGATGGCATTGTCGAGCAGATTGCCCAGCACTGTCGTCACATCCACCGGCGCACCGAGATTCGCGTCCACCCAGGTGCTCGGCCCCAGCCGCAACGACACCCCGTTCTCCCTGGCATGAGCGGCCTTGGCGGCGAGAAACGCTTGCAGATACGGATCGCGCACCGCATCGATCCCCGGCATCGCGGCACCGAGCGGCCCCGACCCGAGCAGCTCGTCGATGTATTTCGCGGCCTCGCTGGGCCGATCGCCGTGCAGCAACCCACTGAGCAGGTGCAATCGGTTGGCGAACTCGTGCCGCTGCGCCCGCAACACCGTGCTCATCGACCGCACCGCGTCCAGCTGCCGGGTCAGCGACTCCACATCGGTCCGATCGCGCACATCGAGCACCGCCCCCAGCGCGCGCCCCTCGCGGGTCACCGTCCTGGCGGTGACCACGACGATCCGATCGCCGATCGCCGCCTGCACCGGCTGCCCGTCGGCGGCGCGAAACGCCTCGAGCACGCGCGGCGTGAGCCCGATCGAATCCACCGAACGTCCACTGTCCCCGTCGATTCCGAGCAGGGCGCGCGCCTCGTCGTTGATCACCGTCGTGCGCCACCTGGCATCGACCGCGACCACCCCCACGCCGATCCCGTGCAGCACCACATCCTGTTCGCGCACCAGTTCGGCCAGCTCGGCGGGCTGCAAGCCCAGGGTCAACCCGTGCCACCGCCGTGCCAGCAACACCGACCCCGCGATCCCCGCGAACAGCGCGCCCATCACCAGGACGGCGGCCCGGCGCAGGTCGCTCACCAGCTGATCGCTCACCGCCTCGGTGGAGATGCCGACACTCACCTCGCCCACCACCCGATCCGAACCGGGCTCGCGCACCGGCACTTTCGCCCGCACCGAGTCGCCGAGTGTGCCGTGCTCGCGAATCACCACCTCGCGCCCTGCCAACGCCTCCGAGGGATCCGTGCTCACCTTCTGACCCAGCCGCGCCGGGTCGGGATGCGCCAACCGCAACCCCGCGTCATCGGTGATCACCACGAACAGTGCCCCCGTCCGCAGGCGCGCCGCCTCGGCCGTCTGCTCCAGTTCCCCGCTCGCGAGCTCCGCGCGGAGCAATGGCCCCGGCTCCAGCGCCGCGTACCGGGCGACCTCCTCGCGCACCACCGGATCACTGGCGACGGTGCGCGCGATGGCCAGAGCCCGCTGCCCGTACTCGGCCGACAACCGCTGATCGCTCAGGTAGGCGAACACCCCGAACGCCAGCCCCAGGATCAACGCCACCAGCGCGACCTGCAGCAACACGATCTGTGTCCGCAGCCGGACACCACGGGGGAACAGCCTCACCGGCTCAGTGTAGGCACCCCCGGTGACCATGAGCACAATGCGCACAACGCCCGTATCGCTGCTTGCGCCGGTTGTGCGCACAAGCGCGCGCTCTGTGACCCACAACACTTACCTTTCGATAGCGGCCGCGCATCACACCAAGGCGGCGCCGGACACAGGAGCAGCAATGAGCAATCCACTCATCGAACTCCGGGGCGCGACGAAGCGCTTTCCCGGAACCGACGGTGGCATCCACACCGCGGTGAAGAACATCGACTTCACCGTCGCGCCAGGCGAATTCGTCGCGGTGGTCGGCCCGACCGGCTGTGGCAAGTCCACCACCCTCTCCCTGGTCTCGGGCCTCGAGCCCACCTCGGCGGGGCGCACGCTGGTGCGCGGCAAGGATGTCGACGGCATCCCCGACGGCATCGGCTACATGTTCCAGCAGGATGCCGTGCTGCCGTGGCGCAGCGTGCTCGACAATGTCGCGCTCGGCCCGCGCTTTCGTGGCGTGTCGAAAGCCGAGGCGAAGGCGAAGGCCGCCGAATGGGTGCGCATCGTGGGACTTGCCGGATTCGAGGACTATTACCCGCACCAGCTCTCCGGCGGCATGCGCAAGCGCGTCGCACTGGCCCAGACCCTGGTGAACGAACCCGAGATCATGCTCATGGACGAGCCGTTCAGCGCGCTCGACGTGCAGACCCGCCAGCTCATGCAGGACGAACTGCTGCGCGTGTGGGCAGGCACCGACGCCGCGGTGATCTTCGTGACCCACGACCTCGAGGAGGCCATCGCCCTGGCCGACCGGGTCGTGGTGATGACCGCGAGCCCCGCGACCGTCTGCGGTGACTTCCGCGTCACCCTCGAACGTCCGCGCAATGTCGAAGAGGTGCGCCTCACCGAGGAATTCCGCGACCTCTACCGGGAGATCTGGGAAACGCTGCGCGATCAGGTCGAGGCGGCTCGCACGAAGGGAGCGACCCGTGTCGCTTGAGACGATGACCGCGATCGCCGCGACGGCGCCGGAGGTCGAGGCTGAATCCGAGGAGCAGATCCTGGCCCGGGTGAAGGCCAAGAACCGCAAGTCCAAGTTGCGGGTGTGGGGTCTGCGGGCCGCGCTGATCGTGCTGTGGCTGGGATCGTGGGAGCTGGTCGCCAGCGTCTGGATCGACCCGTTCTTCTACTCCAAGCCCTCCCTGATCTGGGATCGGCTGGTCGAATGGTTCACCGAGGGAACGCAGTTCGGGTCGATCTGGCTGCAGATCTTCACCACCGTGCAGGAAGCCGTGCTCGGCTTCGTGATCGGCACCGTCGCCGGCGTCGTGCTGGGCACCTTGCTCGGCCGCAGCCGCTACTGGGCCGACGTGCTCGCCCCGTTCATCAAGGCGCTCAACGCCGTGCCCCGCATCGTGCTGGCCTCGCTGTTCATCATCTGGTTCGGCTTGGGTCTGAGTTCCAAGGTCGCGACCGTGGTGGTGCTGGTGTTCTTCGCCGTGTTCTTCAACGCCTTCACCGGCGCCAGGGAAGTCGACGGCAATGTCATCAACAACGCCCGCATCCTGGGTGCGAGTAAACGTCAGATCCTCGGCTCCATCGTGCTGCCCAGCGCCACGACCTGGATCCTGTCCAGCCTGCACACCGCCTTCGGGTTCGCGCTGATCGGTGCGGTCGTCGGTGAATACGCCGGTGCCAGTAAAGGTTTGGGCCTGCTGATCTCCAACGCCCAGGGCACCTTCGACGCGGCAGGCATCTACGCGGGCATGATCATCATCACCGTGGTCGCCCTGATCGCGGAATCGCTCATCGGCTTCGCGGAAGGGCGCCTGCTGAAATGGCGTCCCTCGCAGGCACAGTCGGGTCACGGGGTGTAGACGATGAGATACCGCAAGCCCTTCGCACTGGCGCTGCTCGCGATCAGTTCGCTGCTGCTGGCCACCGGATGCCGCGATTCGCGGTCCATCCCGATGGCCGACGGCAGACCCCAGATCACCATCATGGTCGGCGGTCTGGAGAAGGTGATCTACCTGCCCGCGATGCTCGCCCAGCAGCTCGGTGCGTTCGAGGCCAACGACATCGACGTGAAGCTGCTCGGCGAGCAGTCCGGCGCCAGCGCCGAAACCGCCCTGCTCACCGGTGACGTCCAGGCCGTGGTCGGCTTCTACGACCACACCATCGACCTCCAGGCCAAAGACCAGTGCCTGCAGACCGTGGTCCAATTCGCTGACGTGCCAGGCGAAGTGGAACTGGTCTCCACCGCCGACGCCGACACCATCCGCTCGCCCGCCGACTTCCGCGGCCGCAACCTCGGCGTCACCTCGCTCGGCTCGTCGACCGACTTCCTCACCCAGGCGCTGGCCGGTCAGGAGGGTCTGAGCACCTCCGACTACACCAGGGTGAAAGTCGGTGCGGGACAAACCTTCATCGCGGGCATGAACCACGACGGCATCGACGCGGGCATGACCACCGACCCCACCGTGGCGAAAATGGTCCAGTCCGGTGACGCGAAGATCCTCACCGACATGCGCAACGAGGAAGGCACCCGCGCCGCACTCGGCGGCCTGTACCCTGCCTCATCGCTGTACATGAAGTGCGACACCGTTTCCGCGCACCCGGAGATCGTCCAGAAACTGGCCAACGCCTTCGTGCAGACGCTGCGCTGGATCGACACCCACAACCCCGACGAGATCGCCGCGAAGATGCCGTCCCAATACGCCGGCAGCGACCCCGCCCTCTACGCGAAATCCATCCGCGACTCGATCGGCATGTTCAACGGCGACGGCCTGATGAAACCCGAAGGCGCCCAGAACGTCCTCCGCATCCTGGGCCGATACTCCCGCAACGTGGCCCCCGTCCGGGACCGCATCGACCTCGAAGCCACCTACACCAACCAATTCGTCGAACAAGCGCACCGAACCCCGGCCCAGTAACCCATCGACCCCTGCCGTGACTCATGGCAGGGGTCGATGCGTGTCTATCGGTAGGCGGGTTCGTTGTCTTCGCGATAGATCGCGATGGCCGATTTCATCAACCGCACCAACGACCCTCGGGCATCGCCGGTATCACCCGGTCGCGCCTCGATCACAGAGCCTCGTTCGGTGACCAGGTAGCGCCCATCCGGGAAATCCATCACGTGGAAGCCCTGTGCGGGTTGTGGCCGGTTGTCCGTCGCGGCGCCCGGATAGCCCGCCACGTATACCAGCGTCGACCGGGGCCGCCCGAAGAAATCATCCGCCTTCTGCTGCGGCGTGCGCCGGTCGGCCGCCCACGGATCGTAGGGTGCTTCCTCGTCGAAGTCGTTGCTGTTCATCGAGAACACGTCCCCGCCCGCCGCCCCCGTCTTCGGCAGCCGGGCAAGGAGCTTGTCGGGCAGCTGTTCGATCTCGAGCATGCTCATCCGGATGTCACCGCCCTCGTGGTCGAGCGGCACCCGCTGCTGTTCCACCAGCACCGCCTGCTGCCCCCGCACCGCCGCGAACGACCGCAACTTCTCCCCGTCGCCGTACCCGGCGAGCTCGAATCGCGCTTCCGGCTCGAGCAGAATTTGCAGCGCCGCGTCCAGCGAGTGGTCGAACATCGGCAGAATCCGCTGGGCCTCGTCCTGCCACAGCCGGTCGTAGTCGTCCACGGTCACCGCGTCCGCCCGCGTTTGCAACGGATAGGGGAGCACATCGCGATCCGCCGCGCGCCACAGCACCGTGAACCCGAGCGCACTGAACTGCCACTGTCCCTGGCTCATGCGCCGATCACCGGTGGCACCGTCTTGGCCCGCTGATCCTCGCTGAGCCCCGTGAGTTCTTCACCGTTCTCCTGATTGATCAGATAGTCCTTCGTCCCGGATTCCTTCTCGTCATCGCCCTTCCCGCCCTTCCCGCCACCGGCACCCATACCGCCCATGCCCGACATCCCGCGGCCCGAACCGGCGGAACCCGCCCCTCCTGCACCGGCACCGCCCTTTCCCGCAGCTGCGCCACCCGGAGTGCCCGGAACGGCCGCTCCTGGCACACCGGAACCCGGTGTCCCCGCACCGGGCGAACCGCCACCCGGAGAACCGCCGGTCCCCATCGGCGTCGTCGACGCGGGAGTGGTGCCGGTCGGTGAAGTCGGCGTGGTCGGCACGGTGGACTGCGGTGTCGTCGCCGCAGGCTCCGTGCTCGACGGTGTCGTGTCGTCGCCGGTGTCGTCGTCGGAGGGGTCCTCCGTCGTCGGCGTCTCGGTGGTCGGCTGTTCGGTCGTGGGCTGTTCGGTGGTGGGCTGTTGCGTGGTCGACTTCTTGTCGGTGGTGTCGTCCTTGCTGCCGTTGTCATCGCCCGGCTTCGAGCCGGTGTCCAAGGGGTTGTACGGCTGGGGGACGAGTGGGACGTCGGTGTCCGCGATCTTGATCGCCTCGTAATAGATGCCCTTGACCACCTCCGCCCCTTCCGATTTCGCGGTATCGGCGTTGTGGCTGTCCATCTTCCAGGTGGGTCCGGGGATGTAGCTCGCGATCCCGCTGAGCGTGGAGCCTTCGTGCGGTTGGACCCGATCCTTGGCGATCTGCATGGCCGACTCGACCACCTTCACCTTCTCGGCCATCATCTGCGCCGACGACAGCAGGTTTCCCGACTTCTCGACATAGTCCTTGATGCCCGCACCGGCGCTGGCTCCCGCGTTACCGGTCCACTTCTCCCCGATCGCTTTCCCGATTTCGGCGTCGTAGGTCTTGAAACCCTGTTCGAGCTTGTTGCGCAGGGTCTCCCAACGGGTGTGCAGCGTGTTGACATCGGTCATCGACATCGCGGAGACCCGCTCGTACAGGTCCGACATCTGACTCGGTTCGTCATACGAGACGACCTGCGGCTTCTGATAGGCGCCGTCGAATTCGTTTTTCAACTCCGCCAACCGATTCCGTGCGATATGCGCGTCCGGGCTCTCGTCCGTCGAGCGGGTCGGCTTGCTACCGTCAGCGTAATCCTTCAACGAGAGGTATGTGCTACCTCCCGGAATGGAGTTGACGACTGCCCTACCGACGACATTGTCCAAGAATGACATTCTTAACCACCACTGGGAAGGTTGGCGCCCTGTGAAGTCAGCGCTTGCGCTTGGGCTACTTGCTGGTCTTGGTACTTGTTCACCGAGATCTCGATGGTGTCGCGGATCAGTGTGAGTACATCGATGTGCTCTTGAAAGGCTGTGTTGAAATCACGTTCGCCGCCAACAGCTTTCATGCCGAGCATCTTCGCCAATTCGTCAGCTGCTCGGAATCTGCCGAGGCCGGAAACCGTTGCGACGGACTGTAAGTCGTTCTTCAACTGGTTGAAAAGGTCGATCTGCTTGTTGCTCGCATCACGGCAACTCGTTGCCACCGAAGGATCGAGGTACAGGCGACCGGCCTTCGCTTCCTCGTTCAGATACTGCCAGCGGGACTTCTCGTCTTCCGAAGCCATGACACCCCCTTGTGTTCGAACGTTTTCATTTAGGAAAGAGTGGAACAATCGCTTCCGCGATCGGCTGTAGCCGTTCGCACGGCGGCACTGCCTTCTCTTTTACGCCGGTGGTGAGTAGATCCAGCTGCGCTAGGCCGGTAGCCGTCGAAAAGGCGATCGAGCAATCTTCGTTCGCTTTGTAGTGGCTCTGCCGAAACTGCACACCGCTGCGCCCGGCGATCACGACGTCCTTGAACTCGATGTTCGTCGGTTTGGCGCGCATTTCGTCGAGTGTGTGGATTGTGGAGTACGCACCGATCCCGAATCCGGACGGGTAGTTCGCGTCATCCCAGCGACAGATCTTCCAGCCGGGCTCTTCAGCGCCGAGGATGCCGGATCGCTCCGATGCCACATCCAGCCCCAAGCTGGTCAGGGTCGAGTCAGGAATCTGGCTGCACGGATCCCACAAGGCTGCGGTGGCCGCAGCCTGGTCGGTAGTCGCACTCGGCTGCGCATTCCCACTCTCGGTGGTGGAACACCCCGCCATAGCCAGCGCCCCACACAACACAGTGGTCACCACCAGAAACCGTTGTCGCACGAGCATCCTCCGTCTTCCCAGCTCACCGAGCCACACCATCGTGACGAGCCCGCACCAACCCCACGGCCGCCCCGAATGCTCCCCGCACCCGGCCACCCGTCGTTCCGCACAGCCTACGACACCATCTCGCCCGGTTCCTCCCGCTGCCCCCGCACCATGAAACCTTCGCAACCCCACCGAGTTCCGCCGTGTCAGAGTTCTGCTGACCCTCTAGAACAACCCACGTCGATGCTCGACGGTCGCGAGTGACGCGGTCGAGCATCGACGACTACCTCCCTGCGCATTCCCGCAAATCGACCAACGAGATGGCACCCCTTCGCACCCTTAGACGCACCGAAGCCCCTTCTGGTTCCATCGATTTCACCGCACATACCAACCTTCTCGTATCCGCTACGCTCGGCGATTGGCACTGCGTGCCGCAGGTCTGACGTACTGGTATTTCCGGTGCATAGGACCTGTTCGATCAGGTTCGACATCGCAGGTCGTGGGCAGGGTGTGCCCGCCGACCCGGGGTGGCATCACACGAGGGGCGGGGCAGCGAAGATGACAAGCGCAGGCGGGGAACTCAGCATCTCCCCGGACAAGATCAGAACCCACGCCAGCAACGTCACCTCGGCCGGTTCGGGGTTGACCGAAGCACTCGAAGCAGCCCAAGCCGTCTCTGCCCCCTCGGATGCGTTCGGGAAACTGTGTGCCTTCCTCGGTCCGTTGTTCGTCGATTCGGTAGAGACCGATGGCATCGACGCGATCCAGGCCGCGATCGATGCTGTCGGCGACACCAGTTCGAACCTGACTGCTGTCGCGGACGCATTCACCACCCGCGACACCACCAACGCCGCAGCACTCAAGACCCAGCAGTCCGGCTTGTAATGATGATAAGAATTATGACGCGCATGCTTCAGATTTCGGCCTCGCCGGCAATAAGAACAATGCCAATAAGGCGGCGTTTACCGAAGCGATGAAGCAACAAATGACGGCTCCGGATACGAAGATTTACCGCTTCAATTGCAGATACCAAGGAACGGCCATCGGATTCATCGACCCCAATACGAACAAGATGGTAATGTTGCGGTCTGACGGCAAGTTCTGGTCGGCTCGGAAGCTGGGAGACCAGCAATTTAAGGGTATCGTTCAGGGGGTTTTCTATGGTAGCCGGAATGGCAAATTGAATTTTTCCAAACGCACTTGGCAGCGCTCCCTGGATGTGTCACCGAATTCGGGCATCGGCGATCAATTGGCACTGATGAGAAGGTTTGCCAGCTGCGAAATTGATGGTGCAGAGTTTGCGCGCAGCTGGTACGCCGCACGGGGTAGATCTCTGGAAGCAAAGGAGCGCGTGCGACCGCCTTTCGAATTCCTGCTGGATCGAGTCTTCTTTGCGCTCGAAGATTACCCGATCGATCCTTTGGATCGGGAAGACGGGGATATCACCGAGGACCAACTTCGCGCCGCAGTCTGCGATGCTCTGGTTCACCTCGATAAACTGTAGGTGGGCGACATGGGTACGGCGCGAATGTCTCCAATGCATGGGAAGTCAAACAATGGTCGAGTTCATTTTCACGGTCCGCGATGACCCTCCAGAGGATGGGTATTCACTAGGCGACCTGGAAGTGCTGGGCAAGTCAGGATCGGTTACTACTCGCGGTCTTGAGCGTCCTGATCAACGTATGATGGTGTATCCCTCCGCCGCTGCTCTCCTCTCTGAGGCTCGATTACTGGCCAGTCGCGGAAAGGGAAATGGGCGATTCGAAGGCTTTGGTTCTATGTTTGTAGTCGAGTTTTCCCTACAGAAGGACCGTGTAGCTACCCGGCACGGGAAGAAGATTATTGATTCCACTCCATTGTCAGATTTTCTTTACACTATCTACGATAGTGTAAGGACTCTGCATGGCCACGGGGTCTTCGCCATTGAAGAAAATCGCAAAATATTGAACCTTTTGGAGAAGGAGATAGATTCATTCGAAGTGTGGCTAACATCCTTCGGAATCAAGCATGAGAAATCCAATGATAGACGGAAGCGTTTTTAGAGCACACTGCCAAGGATTCCATCGCCTCAACTCACCGAAAGAGCGTTTTCGTCTGATGGAAAGTTGACAACAACTGGAAGTTGAATGACAAGTGGGAGCGCGGCATTCTTCCGCAGGACGTTATCGCCGTGGGAAGGTGCGAAATTTAATACCAAGCCGTAGCTTTTCCTGGTTCCAGGACCACATTCTAGACTTGTAAATAACCGACGGATTGAAGAGTTTACAGTGAGGGGTGGATGGGCATGAGCGGCAGCGGTATCATCGGAGTTTACAAAACATATACTATGATATCTCTTGAATCCGTCCTGTGTGCCAATCGATGTTTGGCGGGCGAGGTCAGCTTGGGTGATGTTGCAGTGTATGGACATCGCATCGATGGAGAATTGGAGAAGATAACTGCGCTTTGGAGGGTCGATCATATAAGTTATCTTCGTACGCCGATGGATTCTATACCAGAGGGGTATTCCAATGGAATATGGTTCGTCGGTGACGGTATAGACAAACTTGGCGAGTATATTCACCTCTTCACGGCACCTCCTCGATCGGTGCCCGACATCGGTGTCCTTTCGCGTATGGTCGACATGGCGCGCAAGCGGAGTCTCGAGTCAACTGCCGCCGAGAGAAGGTCAACTAACAGGCGCAAAATCGAGCAAAGGGTCGCCGAGAAGGTTTGCATCGCATCGAAGTTTGATTGGACGTGGACCTTTGACAACATTCGACAGTTCTGCGACATCGTCGGCTGGCACGAAGATCCCGATGCGGGTCACTCGATCGAGCACGGAGGCGATCTGACTACCGACATAGACGTGCGACAGCCTGGGGCGAGTTTGAGTGTCGGGCGCGGTGATATCAGGTACTGCTCGTTCAAAGCTGTTGACACCGTGTTCGCACGCAATGCCGATGATGGCATGGCTGCTGAGCGCATAGTAAAGGAATTCAATTCCCTCGCTGGTGTAATCGAATCGAGGATCGGCCGCCCGCTTTGCCGGCCTGCGGATATGAACGAGAACAGTGAGATGGCTTGGATACTTCCAAAGGTCGTCGTACGCCTTCGTAGATCCGTTCAAGGTGTCAGGGTCTGGATGATCAACCCGCGATATCTGACAGAACTCGACGGCAACCTCAAGAGATAGGTGCGGAAGGTGAATTGGATCGAAGCCCTGGTGGACTCACGTAGTGTACGGGCGATATTCGGAGCAGCCACTCCGTCATTGGAAGGCGTTGTGCTCCATGAGGTTCGCCTGCACCGAGACGGGCCAAGTGTATACCTCCGTTTCGACTTTCGTGAGTTCCCTGTTGATCCGCCGAGGAAATGGAGAAACATCGGTTACAACACAGTGCAGATTGAGCTGAACCTCTATGGCGTCGATAGTGTCGAGATATCGAACCTGAGCACCGAATCCGTGATTGATCTCAATCTATCGACTTGTAACCGCGATGGGAAGAGAGTCGTACATGCTCGGACTTCCAAGAATTCCGCAACCCACTTGGATGTTGTAGCCGGGTCCGTCAGAGTTTCGAAGATATCGGCCTACGTAGGCGATCATCCACTAGTGCCGCATGTACCGACTCGCGGGGAGTAACGCTATGCCGAGATTCTGAGTTTGTTGATGAAGAAGAAATTTGTTATTGGCCTATATTTGGCAGAATTCTATCCCAGATGGAGCGATGAGGTAGGCGAAAATTGTCCATGCAATAGTCGGAATATCGACTTGGCCAAGTTCCTTTGGGGTAGTACGACTGTGCGTAGGGTTGACGTAAAGACTGGATACGGCGCTGTCCTGCCATTGTTTGTGCACTGGAGCGATGGAACAGATCTCGATGCTCTCGATCGGAAGATTATCGATGGTCTTCCATATTTCTTCGACTTTGATGGTGCGCTATTCGGCGCCGACGTCCCAGTTAAGTGCTTCAGCTGTGGGGCGCGATTTGTAGGAATCGTAGTGGAGAACGCCGTCTCGATTGTCGAACACAGGGAAACGCGGTCTCGTGATCACAAGTACGTCGAGTGCTGTCCAGTCTGCGAGAAGCGATGGCGCACTGATGTTCTCGAACTGATCGTGCAGGTTGGGCCAAGTAGCTCGCAGGAAGGGGAGTGACAGGCGAGCCGGTTCAGCTCGTCCGGGAAGTGGGCGAGCTCACCAACGAAAACTCGTCGAATTGGTCTGCACCGTCTCGGCGGAAGTGAGCTCGTTGTAGGTCGGCGTCAGGTGGTCGCCGGTGTCAATGCCTCCGTCAGGGCGGGAACCGCGAGGGTGCGTTGCCATGGGCGCGCACCGCCGGCGAGCAGGAAGGCCTCGATCTTCGCGGACAACTCTTCGGGAGTGCCGACGTTCTTGTAGTCGGGGAGTCCGTCCCAGCAGAGACGACGAACCAGTTCGGGGGACAGGAGGTTCTCTACCGGGATGGAGTGTTCGGTGGAGAGTTCGCCCATGGCGCCGCGGGCGGTGGTGAGGCGGGCGGCGGCGACGGGGTCGCGGCGTTCCCAGCGGTTGACCGGGGGCGGGCCGTCGAAGGGGAGGGTGAGTGGGGGGAGTTGCTTGTCGGGGAGGGTGCGGCCTCGTTCGACGGCGGCCAGCCAGTCGCGCGAGTAGCGGCGCTGGCGGGGGCCGCCGAAGACGGGGAGGGTGCGCAGTTGGGCGATCGAGCGGGGTTCGCTGGTGGCGGCGGTGACGATGGCCGAGTCGGGCAGGATGCGGGCGGGGGCGACGTCGCGGGCGCGGGCGAGTTCGTCGCGGGTGGTCCACAGTTCGCGCACGATCGCCAGTTGACGGGTGCGGCGCAGGGTGTGGATGCCGGAGGTGCGGCGCCAGCGGTCGGCTTTCGGAGCGGGCGGGTCCATGGTGCGGACGTGCTCGAATTCCTCTGCGGCCCAGTCGAGTTTGCCCTGGGCGTCGAGGTCGGCGGCGACGGTGTCGCGGAGTTCGAGGAGTAGTTCGACGTCGAGGGCGGCGTAGTTGAGCCATTCGTCGGGCAGCGGGCGGCTCGACCAGTCGGCGGCGCCGTGGCCCTTGCGCAGGGAGCGGCCGAGGAGGTTTTCGACCATCGCGGCCAGGCCGACGCGTTCGTAGCCGGCGATGCGGCCGCCGAGTTCGGTGTCGAACAGGCGGGCGGGGCGCAAACCCAGTTCGGCGAGGCCGGGCAGGTCCTGGTCGGCGGAGTGCAGGACCCATTCGAGGTCGTTGATCGCCTCGGCCAGCGGGGTCAGCGCGTCGGTGACGGGAATCGGGTCGATGAGGAACGAGCCCGCGCCCTCACGGCGGAGCTGGATCAGGTACGCCCGGGCCGAATAGCGGAAACCGGACGCGCGTTCGGCGTCGACAGCCAGGGGACCGGTGCCCGCGGCGAGGGTTTTGGCGGCCGCGGCGACCTCGTCGGCGGTCGCCAGCACAGGTGGAACCCCCTCGGCAGGGGCGAGCAGGGGCTCTGCTGCGGTGGGTTCCTCGGCGACCGACATAAACGTGAACTCTACGTGGCGATCAAGGGCGATCGGTGCGGGTATAGGACTCCGGTCGTAAATGAGTGACCCCGGCGGGGGGTAACCCGGCGGCGAAGGCCAGCACTTCGCAGAATGCCTCGACGTGTCGGCGCATCTCGGTGGTCGTGGCCGTCCACGACGCGCGCAGTTCGAGCTGGTGCGCGCGGGGTGGGCCCGCGATATCGCCATAGCGGACCGAACTGGTCGCGGTGACCGTGCCGCCGAGGGCGGTGAACGCTTCGCCGCGCGATTCGAGGGAGTCGACCAGCCAGCTCCACGCCACCTCGGGTAAGAGGGGGTCGGCGGCCAATGCGGCGTCGATGTCGGCCTGGATGTAGGCGACGAGCCGGAACACACCGTTCCAGGCCTCGTCGCCGTCGGGGTCGTGAAGCAGGATCAGCCTGCCGAACGCGTCGCCCTCGGAGTCGGTGGGCACCACCGGACTGTCGGGGTGGATGACCTCCGCCCCGAGCGCATAGGAGAACGGCGCCAACCGTTGCGGGGGACGGATCGGCGCCAGCTCGATTCGGGGGTGCACTGTTGCGGTGCCCATCGCATCGACCGCCGCCCGAAAAGAAGCAGGCTCGCGGGGCGTTCCCCCGGTCGGTGCGGCGCCGTCGCGGATGTCGAGCGGTGTCACGAGGAGGAACGGTAGACCGTGGGTGCCCGGCGCCGTCGGAGGCGCGCCGCCGTGCGCGTTGCGTGCGGGTCGCGTTGCGTAGGGTGCATTCTCGGCGTCGGCGCGATGCACGATGTGCGATGTGAGCGGGGTCGGCGGGTATCGACGACTCGACCGGTGGAACGTGTGGTCGGTCCCACACCCGCCGGGGCGTGAGGTTCCCGCGGGCTCGGCGCTTAGGATGAACGGCGATGAGCACTTACACCCGCCGCCGGTTGACCGATGCCCCTTTCCTGGCCGCCGCCACCGGCGCGACGCCCAGCAGGCGCCCGGTGTGGTTCATGCGTCAGGCCGGCCGGTCGCTGCCGGAGTACCGGGAACTGCGCAAGGGCATCGGCATGCTCGAGTCGTGTTTCGACCCGGAGCTGGTGTGTGAGATCACCATGCAGCCGATCCGCCGCCACGGCGTCGACGCGGCAATCCTGTTCTCCGACATCGTCGTTCCGCTCAAGGCCGCGGGGATCGACCTCGACATCGTGCCCGGTGTCGGCCCGGTCATCGCCTCCCCGGTGCGCACCGAAGCCGACGTGCGCGCGCTGCCGCGGCTGCGCCCCGAAGAGGTCGGCGCGGTCACCGAAGGCGTGCGACTGCTCACCGGCGCGCTCGGCGACACCCCGCTCATCGGTTTCGCGGGTGCCCCGTTCACCCTCGCCTCCTACCTGGTGGAAGGTGGGCCGAGCAAGCAGCACGAGCGCACCAAGGCGATGATGCACGCCGACCCGAAGACTTGGCACGCCCTGCTCGGCGCCCTGACCGACATCACCATCGCGTTCCTGCAGGCCCAGTTGGCGGCCGGGGTCGACGCGGTGCAGCTGTTCGATTCCTGGGCGGGCGCGCTCTCGCTGGCCGACTACCGCGAGTACGTGCTGCCGCATTCGGAGCGGGTGTTCGCCGAGGTGGCCTCGGCCGGGGTGCCGCGCATTCACTTCGGCGTCGGCACGGGCGAACTGCTGGGTGCCATGGGTGAGGCCGGTGCCGATGTGGTCGGTGTCGACTGGCGGGTGCCGCTCACCGATGCGGTGCGCCGGGTCGGTGCCGGAAAAGGCTTGCAGGGCAATCTGGATCCCGCGATCCTGTTCGCCGGGTTCGACGCTGTCGAGGCCGAGACGCGGCGGATCGTGCGCGAAGCCGACGAGGCGATCACGCTCGGTGCGACCGGGCACATCTTCAACCTGGGCCACGGCGTGCTGCCCGACACCGATCCCGGTGTGCTGACCGCCCTGGTCGAGTTGGTGCACTCCCTGTAGCTTCGGCTCACGAACCAGACGCGCTGGTGACCCAGCCGACATCGGAGCCGGTGCGTCGCACCGGGCGACGTGTCGCACGGCTACGGTCGGTACATGCGGATCGCGGTTATCGGGGGCGGAATCAGCGGGCTCGTCGCGGCTTATCGGTTGCGGCAGCGGTTGGGGGAGGACACCGACATCGTCGTGCTCGAGCAGAGCGGACGGGTCGGCGGCGTGCTGCACACTCGTGAATTGTCCGGGGGGCCAGTAGATCTCGGCGCCGAGGCCTTCGTGGGGCGCAGGCCCGAGGTGATCGAGTTGATGAGCGAACTCGGCCTGGCCGACCAGTTGGTGCGGCCCGCGGGGAAACGGCCGCTGATCTGGGCGCAGGGGTCGGCGCATCCGTTGCCGGGGCGCACCCTGATGGGGATTCCGTCTGATGCCGAGTCGCTGCGCGGGCTGGTCGACGATGCGACGCTCGCCCGGGTCGCCACGGAGCCGGAGCGGCCGCTGCGCTGGGATCGAGGCTGCGACATCGACGTGCAGACTCTGGTGGGTGACCGGTTCGGCAGGCAGGTGGTCGAGCGGAGCGTCGATCCGTTGCTGGGCGGGGTTTATGCGGGAATCAGTGCTTCGATCGGTGTCCGCGCCGCGTTACCCACTCTTGCCGCAGCGCTCGACGACGGCGCGTCGAGTCTTACGGAGGCTGTGGGTGCGGCGATGCCCGCGCCCAGCTCGGACCCGGTATTCGGTGGGCTACGCGACGGCTACGGAGCCCTGCTGGCCGCATTGACCGAGGCTTCGGACGCGCGTTTCGTCGCGACCACGGCCGCGACCAGAATCGCCCGCGGACCCCATGGCTGGGTGGTCGACCCGATCGGCGCCGTCGAAGGTGTCGTCATCGCTACGCCCGCCCCGGTGACCGCCCGCCTGCTGCACTACGTGGCGCCCGAGGCAGCCCGAGCCGCCGCGGGCATCGAACTGTCCTCGTCGGCGCTGGTCGCGATGGCCCTGCCACGCGACACCGCGCTACCGGACAACTCCGGCATCCTCGTCGCCACCGGAGAACCCTTGCGCGCCAAGGCGTTCACCCTGTCCAGTCGTAAATGGCCTCATCTGGCAGAGCGTGACGTCGCGCTGGTCCGCGCCTCCTTCGGCCGGCTCGGCGACGACAAGCCGCTCTCCTGGACCGACGACGACCTCATCGCGGCGGCTGTCGCCGACCTGTCCACCGTCACCGGCATCCCGATCACCCCGATCGAAGCGGTCGTCCAACGGTGGCCCGGTGGCCTTCCGCAGTACGCCCCCGGCCATACCGAGCGGATCGCGGCTCTCGAGTCGGCTATCGCCCCCCTCGACGGCATCGCGGTAGCGGGCGCCTACCTGCACGGCGTCGGTGTTCCCGCCTGCGTCGCGTCGGGAACCGCCGCCGCGGAACGCGTGGCTACCGCATACATCGCCAGCACGCAGAGCTGATCCCGATGCCGGCGGCGACCGGATATATGTGGGCCGATCCATTCCGGTACCTCGCTCCGGCCCGGCTTCGTGGCGTGTCCTCGGCGGCAGGCGATACCGGCGCCGCGTGATCGCTGTGAGTCACCCCGTGGCACAGGCAGACTGGGACGATGCAGAGATTCGAAGCGGTGCTGTGTGATCTGGATGGCGTGCTCCGTCAATTCGACCACGACCGTCAGTGCGACATCGAGGAGCATTACGGGCTGCCCGTGCTGGCCACCGCCTTCGCCCCGGAACAGATCCGCCCGGCCATACTCGGACAGATCACCGCCGAGCAGTGGCTGGCTTCGATCACCGCCGCGCTCGGCGGTCACCCCGATGCGGTCCGGGCGGTCGACGCCTTCGCCGCCGTCGACTTCTGGGTCGATGAGCAGGTCAGGGATCTGCTGACAGAGGTCCGCGCCCGCGTCCCGCTGGTCCTGGTCACCAATGCGATGGACAACCTCGACATCCATCTGGCCCGGATGCGTCTCACCGATTTCGCCGACACCGTGATCAGCAGTGCGGCCGTCGGCATCGCGAAACCGGACTTGCGCATCTACGAGATCGCTGCTGAAGCGGCCGGTGTCGCACCGAACCGCTGCGTGTTCATCGACGACCGGCCGGAAAACGTCTCCGCCGCACGGTCTCTCGGCATGACCGGCATTCACTACCGAGGGATCGAAGATCTGGCGGTACTCAGTGTGAACGGCGGAAGCTAGTCGTGGCCGGCCGCGCAGCTGCCACGGAACAAACATCGCCGTCTGTCAGCTCGGTGGCTCGGGGGACCAGACTCCGACCGCGGTGCCCTCTTCGACATGCTTGCGATAGGTGACGACCTTGTTGTGGATCACCTCGAGGTCGGCCGCCAGCTCGGCCAGCCTGTCACGGACGGACTGTTCGTGAGCCTCGAGCAACGCCAGTCGCTCCTGCTCGTTTCCCGGTCCCGAGCGAACGAGCCCGGCGAAGACTCGCAAGGTCGCGATCGGCATGCCGGACTCGCGGAGGCGGTTGCAGAGCAGGAGCCATTCGACGTCGGCCGGTGCGTAGACGCGCTGTCCACCGGGAGACCGGGGGATCGGGCGCAACAGAAGTTCTTCCCGTTCGAAGTATCGCAAGGCGTGCACCCCGAGGCCGGTGGCCCGCCCGACGTCACCGATAGACAGCTCGTTCATCTCGTGCGTCCTCACAGCTTGACCTAGATCGCACTCTAGATTTTACCGTCAGCGCATGGCGATCACAGAGCAGCACAGAATCGGTAGCGGGTTCGGACCGCGCAGCACGGTCGGCGAAGTCGTCGACGGCGTCGACCTCACGGGAAAGACGGTCCTGGTCACCGGTGGTTATTCAGGTCTCGGCAAGGAGGCCACCGCGGCGTTGGCGCGTGCCGGGGCGCAGGTGGTTGTGCCGGCCCGCCGGGTCGAAGCGGCGCGAAAAGCGTTGTGCGACGTCGATAACGCGGAGGTCGATGAACTCGACTTGGCCGATCTCGACAGTGTGCGGGTGTTCAGTGAACGCTTTCTCGACACCGGCCGGAGCATCGACGTCATCATCGCGAACGCCGGGGTGATGGCCTACCCATGCCGGGATGTCGGGCCGGGCTGGGAAGCGCACTTCGCGATCAATCATCTCGGGCACTTCGCACTGGTCAACCGTTTGCGTCCGGCGCTGGCCCGGAGCGGGGCTCGTGTGGTGGCGGTGGCATCGTCGGGCCACTTCCTGTCCGATATCCGCTGGAACGACCTCCATTTCAGCCGCGACTACGACAGCTGGAGAGCCTACGGTCAGTCCAAAACCGCCAACGCACTGTTCGCCACCCACCTCGACGCGATCGGCGCGGCGACGGGAATCAACGCGTACTCGGTGCACCCGGGCAGCATCCTCACGCCACTGCAACGCCGTATCCCCCGTGCGGAACAGATCGCGCAGGGCTGGATCGGCAGTGACGGTAGTCGGGCCGAGGGCTTCAAAACCCCGGCGCAGGGGGCGGCGACAGCAGTCTGGGCGGCGACTGCCGCACCGCTCGCGGGGCACGGCGGTGCCTATTGCCAGGACTGCGATATCGCCGAAGTCGCCACCGACGACGACATGCTCGCCGGCGGCGTGAAGCCGTGGGCCGTCGACCCCGCTGCCGCCGCCCGTCTCTGGACCCTGTCCAGTGAGCTCACCGGACTCGACAGCTTCTCCGGCTGACCAGCGGCGTGTCAGCGGGCATCGGCGATAGCGGTACTGCATGATCGCCCGCTGTGACCATTGCCGGTGAGCAGCGCAACGAGCGAAGCCTGATTCTCGATCCCGATCTCGGTCCGGTCGAACTTCACGACGGTGAGGCGACGACGGTGACCTCGGTGTTCGGCAGTGACGAGTCGTCGCCGTGGCGGGCGAGCAGACCGGTTGGGGACTGAGCCCCGACCGCGGGCGAAAACGCCGCAGTGGCACCATAGATCCATGGCGCGACTCGACTACCAGGCTCTCAACTCCACCATTCGCTACCTGATGTTCTCGGTGTTCCAGGTTCAGCCGGGCGTGCTCGGTGAGGACCGGGCGGGGGCGATCAAGGAGGCACAGGAGTTCTTCGACGGACTCGCCGACAAGGGCGTGGTGCTGCGCGGGATCTACGACGTGGCGGGGCTGCGGGCCGACGCCGATTTCATGCTGTGGACACATGCCGAGCGGGTCGAGGACCTGCAGGCCGCGTACTCCGATTTCCGGCGGACCACCGAGCTGGGCAGGGCGAGTGCGCCGGTCTGGAGCAATGTGGCGGTGCACCGGCCCGCGGAGTTCAACAAGAGCCATATTCCCGCGTTCCTGGCAGGCGAGGACGCGGGGAACTACATCTGCGTCTACCCGTTCGTGCGGTCCTACGAGTGGTACCTGCTCCCCGACGAGGAGCGGCGCAAGATGCTCGCCGATCACGGCAAGGAAGCGCGCGGATATCCGGACGTGCGGGCCAACACCGTGAGCTCGATGGCGCTGGGCGACTACGAGTGGATCCTCGCCTTCGAAGCCCCCGAACTGCACCGGATCGTGGACCTGATGCGTGACCTGCGGGCCACCGAGGCGCGGTTGCACGTGCGCGAAGAGGTGCCGTTCTTCACCGGTCCGCGCGTCGAGGTCGAACAGTTGCTCACCGCACTGCCGTAAGCGGCGCAGACACCGAAGGCCCTCTCGTGGAGAGGGCCTTTCTCCTCGGCCTGGTATCGCCGCGGTCTCCCACTCGAGTATCGTGAGCGGGCCGATTGTGGCGTTGAGGGTGAGAGAGATTCGCGCGTGGTATCAGGGTGGGGAACGGATCGAACCGAAGAGGGTCGATCCGGCACAGCAGTGACCGATCGAACCGCACCGGAAACGGTCGAGTCGCGGCGAACTCCGGTGCAGTGGCTGCGCTCGGCGCGCACCGACCTGATCGTCGCCGGTTGCTACCTGTCGCTCGCGGTCTTCGTCCTCGCCGGGCTGTGGTGGAACCCGAGCAGTGGTTACCTGAGCAAGAGTGATCAGGACCAGACGCTGTACGAGTGGTTCTACGCCATCGCCGCGCGAAACCTCACCCACCTCGACAGTCCGTTCAGCACCGAGCTGCAGAACTATCCCGACGGCATCAACATGATGGCCAATACCCTCATGTACGGCTGGGGGGTGCCGTTCACCCCGATCACGCTGCTGTTCGGGCCCACCGTCACCTTCGTGTCGGCGCTGACATTCGGCCTGTTCAGCACAGCGTTCGCCTGGTACTGGGCATTCTCGCGCGAGCTGGTGAGCTCGAAATTCGCCGCGGCCATCGGCGGATTGTTCTGCGGCTTCGCACCCGCGATGATCGCGCACACCAACGGGCACGCGAATTTCGTCTTTCTGGTGTTGCTTCCGCTCATCGCTGTGCGGGTCATCAGGATGGCAAGGCACGCGGAGAACACCGTCGGGTCGCGACCGGTCTGGCAGCCACGCGCCGCCGTCGCGCTCGGACTGCTGGTCGCGCTGCAGCTCACGCTGGGTGAGGAGCCGCTGCTGATCTTCGCGCTCGGCTTCGCGGCCTTCGCCCTGGCCTACTTGCGCACCCCGCGTGCCATCGCGCGCACAGCGCGCGCGGCGGCCCCGTCGATACTGCTCGCGGCGCTGATCACGCTGACGCTCACCGGTTTCGGGCTGTGGTGGCAGTTCGCCGGACCGCAGTCGTATCGATTCGTGGGGATCGGCCGGGTCGGCAACGACATTCTGTCGCTGGTGCAGTTCTCGCCGGAATCGGCGGGCAGCATGTTCTCGTTCGGCCCCGATGTGAGCATCAATCCGACCGAGGACAACACCTACTTCGGTTGGCCGCTACTGCTGCTCGTCGCCGCGGCCGTGTGCTACCTGCGGCGTGAGCGCATCGTGCGGGCCGCCGTGATCGTCGGGGTGGTGTTCACGACGCTGTCGATGGGCATTGTGCTGTCCTTCGACGGCGTCGTGCGTTTCGGCGAGGGTGAGTATTCGATGATTCCGATGCCGTGGCTGGCCTTCGGATGGATCTCGCCGCTGAACGGGATGATCGAATCGCGGTTGGCCATGATCGCCATTCCGGCCATCGCGATAGTCCTGGTCCTCGGCACTCAGCGGGCGATCGAATCGCTGCGCACCGCTGCCACGCGGCGGCGACCCGTTGCCTGGTTCTGCGCCCTGGCCTTCGCGCTGCTGCCCATCGCGCCGACCGTGCTGCCCGTCACCGAACGCCCCCGGACGCCCGCGTTCTTCGCCGACGGCACTGTGCGGCAGTACGTCTCGGACGGCTCGGTGGTGATCGTACCGCCGCCCACCTCGGGAGATTCGATCGCGCTGCGATGGCAGATCGACGCCGACTTCGCCTTCCCGCTCGTCGGCGGCTACTTCGTCGGCCCGGTCGGCGCGGACCGTGGGGCCGGTTATGGCGCCGACCCCCGATCCACCGCCGTTCTGCTCATGCTGGTCCGCAAGACCGGTACGGTTCCGGTCATCGACCGAGCTCGGCGCGAGCAGGCCGTCGCGGACCTGCGTTACTGGGGCGCCGATGTGCTGGTGCTGCCGCCGTCACAGAGCGATGATGCCCTGCGTCGCACCGTGGACGACCTGCTCGGCGTACCGGCCGAGCAGGTGGGCGGTGTGTGGGTGTGGGACGTGCGCGGTCTCGTGTGACCGCTATTCGGCGGCGGGCTTCAGGCGCAACGAGATCGAGTTGATGCAGTAGCGCTGGTCGGTGGGCGTCGGGTAGCCCTCGCCTTCGAAGACATGCCCGAGGTGGCTGTGGCAGTTCGCGCAGACCACCTCGACCCGGCGCATCCCCAGGGTGTCGTCGGGCTTGAGGATCACCGCGTCGGAATCGGCGGGATCGAAGAACGACGGCCACCCGCAGTGCGAGTCGAATTTCTCTGTGCTGCGGAACAATTCGGCGTCGCAGGCACGACAGGTGTAGACGCCCTCGGTCTTGGTGTCGGTGTATTCGCCGATGAACGGACGCTCGGTGGCGGCCTCGCGCAGGACCGCGTATTCCTCGGGATCCAGTTTCGCCCGCCATTGCTGCGGCGTCAGCTGGATGCGCGGCGTGGGCAACGAAGTATCGGAACTCATGGCTCCACGCTAATGGTTTCGGCCGGTGCGCGCCGTGAGCGGTGCGTCACCGGCCGGTAACTACTTGAGCGCGGGCTCGCGATCCTCGACCGGCGCCACCGGATCCTCGCGGGGCGGCGCAGTGTCCTCGACCGGTGCGACGGGCGCGGGCTCATCGGTGCCGTCCCGCGAATCGGGCGCACTCTCGATCCACGTCGGGTCGATTCCGAACTGCAGCCTGCCCTCGCGACGCGCCGCCAGATACCGGTCGCCGAGCACGCAGAACACGACGATGAGCAGCAGGCCCCACCCGAAGGTCACCCGCAGGTATTCGAGATTGCGGCCGACGCCCTGCCAGCGATCGGAGAGCCACTTGTCGTAGGTCATGAACCCGAAGATCGCCAGCCACGCGGGCCAGTTACGCAGGACGGAATTGCGCAGTACCACGGTCATCAGGAACGGGAAGACCATCATGGAGTAGTACATCTGGCCCAGCGACGGCAGCAGGAACCACGCGGTGAGCAACACCCCGGAGAACGTGGTGACGAAGAACAGTTCGTCGTGGCGGTAGTAGCGCCACAGCAGCCACAGCGATACCGCGACCACACCGGCCATCAGGACCTTGACCAGCAGGATCAACCATTCGGGCAATCCGTAGTAGAGCCCGTTGCCACCCACCGAACTGTTGAAGTAGTCGCGGGTCTCCGCCAGATAGGGCATCACGTGGGTGAAGAACTTCTCGGGGTCCGCCGACAGTGGCCAGGCGATCGCGGTGAGCACCAGCGGCACACCGAGCGCGGTGATGAACACCTTCCACTGGCCGCGAACGGCTGCGACCAGCAGTAACGGCGCCAGCGTCGGTTTCACCGCGATGCTCAATCCCAGCGCCACGCCTGCCCAGAGGTCCCGGCGCGCCAGCAGCAGCGTGATGAACGCCAACTCGGCCAGCAGCAGGCAGCCGTTGACGTTGGTGAAGACCAACGTATTGGTCACCGTCTCGGAAGCGAACATCGCCAGCAGCAGCGCGGGCGCGGCGATGGAGCCCAGACCGAACTTGAACAGGCGCAGCAGCAGATACCAGGCGAGCAGAATCGCCACGGCGTTGAGCCCGATGAACAGCCAGCGTGACAGCTCGTAGTCGATGATCGCGACCGGCGCGATCAGCAGCGTTCCACTCGGATAGTAGAGATAGTGCGGGTCGACCGACGAGAAGTCGGCGGTGTACAGCGGCCTGCCGTTCAGGAACTCGAACGAGGCGTTGTACACAGGCCGGTAGTCGTCGGTGACGAAACCGTTGATCGCCTTGATGAAGACGCGGTTCAGCACCATCATGACCGCGAAGGGCCAGAGCGCGAACTTGATCACCTCGGCGGAGGTGCGAGCGGTACGGGGCTCGAGCTGTCGGAACAACACTGGGGCACGGTACACCGAATCGGGTTGCGATGGTGTCGCCGGACCCGTATGACGCGCCGGAACCGGATGGTTGCCCCGACCGGATCAGGCCGGGCAGGCACCGCCGTCGGCGGGCAGTTTGCCCTCGGCGAGGTAGTCGTTGACGGCCTTCTGCGCGCACCCGGAGTGGGTGACGACCGGATGGCCCCAGCCCTGCCAGGTCATCGTGGCATGCCGAGCGCCCGCCGAGCCGAGCGCACCGGTCACCGAGGCGGCCGCCCCGCCGACGATCGGATCGGCGGCACCGGCGAACACCAGCACCGGCAAGTCGAGTTTCGTCGGCAGCGGCGCCGCGGTGGAGACCGGCCAGGCCGAGCAGACCATCAGCCCGATGGCGGCATTGCGCCCGAATACCGGATATTTGCTCGCCCACGTCTCGCTGAGTTCACGGGCCTTGTCCGCGGTCGGGGGCTGCTGGCTGTCGGTGCACCGGTTCACGAACTCGCCGTCGGAGGTGATCGCGGCGGCTTCGCGCACGACCATCGCCGACAGTGGTCCGCGATCGCCACGGTCGGCGGCGGCGAGGATGTCGGCCATGGCGGTGACCCGATTCGCCTGGTCGCCGCGGGGACTGGACAGGAAACCGGTGAGCGCGGTCGACAGGTCAGCGGCCGAGATCTCGCCGAGCCCGCCGCTGTTCGCCTTGTTCATCAGCGCCACGATCGCCGCCCGCGGATCGGCGCCGAGTGCGCAGTTGGCGGCCTTGCAGCGCTGCGCGAACGCGGTGAGGGCCGCTTCGGCGCCGGTGACCCGCGCCTCGGCCATGGTGGTGGCGTCCGCGCCGACGGGTTCGGGGGCGTCGAGCACGAGGCGGGCCAGGTGGTCGCCGTAGCGGCGGGCATAGCTCAGGGCCACCTTGGCGCCGTTGCCCGCGCCGAGCACGTTGATCTTCTCGACCTGCCATTGTTTGCGCAGCTGCTCGATGTCGTCGGCGGCGTGCGGCGCGTCGAACGTGCCCTCGTAGGGCTGCAGGAAATCGCGGCAGGCGATGGTGGCGTCCTGGCTGAAGCCCGCGACGGCGCCGACCTGATCGGCGCTGCCCACCCCGGTCTGTCCGAGGTCGGTCATCACCGCGCGCAGCTGCGCCGGAATGCAGTCGATGGGCTGGGAGGCGCCGATGCCGCGTCGATCCACCGCGACGATCGGCTGCGCGGCCAGCAACGCGCTGTTGGGCCCGATCGCCAGACCGGCCAGCGTCGAGGCCGACGAACGGTCCGAACCGGAGGTGAGCACCAACGGGGCCGCATCGGTGGGCGTCTGCGGCAGGCGAGCACGCAGGGCGCCGGCCCGGAACGTGCCGAGCACGGTGCCCGCGGTATCGATCGGGGTCGAGAACTCGGCGCACTCGAGGACCAGACCCGCCGGAGCGGCGCCGAAGTCGAGCGAACTCAACGTGGCCGCGGTGCAATCACGCCAGGCCAGATCGGTTTTGGGCACCTCGGCCTTGGCCAGGTCCTGCGGCGCGGGCGCTTCGGTCTGCGCGCCGCCTGCCCCGGGACGCTCGACGGCGACGACGGGCCGATCCGACGGCCCGGCCCCACAGCCCGCGAGCATGATCGACAGTGTCGCGGCCGTTGCCGCGGCCCGAGTCCAACGCATGCGCTACACACTGCCAGGTTCGGCGCCAGGTTTCATCGACGGGCCCAACGGGCCGCGACGGTGCCGTCCTCGGCGAGCACCAGCTGCTTGCGTGCCATCGGCAGGTCGAAAGTGCTCGCCGACAGCGAGATTCGCCCGCCCGCGCCCCCGACCAGCATCGGGGCGGTGGTCAGGCAGAGCTCGTCGACCAGGCCGGCCTCGGCCAGCTGCCCGAAAAGATGCGGTCCGCCTTCACACAGCACCCGGTGCAGACCGCGCTCGGCGAACACCCGGATCAGCGCGGCGGGCATGATCGCGGCCTCACCGGCGACCACTATCTGCGCGCCCGCGTCCTCGAGCGCACTGACCTGCTTCAGGTCCGCGTGGCTGGTGGTGACGATCAGCGGCGGCACCTCGGCGTCGGTGAAGAACTTCGACCCCGGATCGAGCTTGGCGGTCGCGGTGACCACCGCGATCGGTGGCGGGGTGCCGTCGGGGTGACCACCGATCCCGTGCCGATGGTGCGCGATGCGCCGTTGCGGGTCGGGGTGCGCGCCGCCGTAGTTCTCCGCGCGCAGGGTGCCCGCGCCGATCACGATCACGTCGGCCAGTTCACGCAGGACCGTGAACACTGTCTTGTCCGCCTCGGTGCCCAAGCCTGCCGAAACACCGTCGACGGTGAACGCGCCATCGATGCTGCTGACGAAGTTCGCCCGTACCCACGGACCGTCCAGATGCCGTGGGTAGGCATAGCACCTGGCCAGTGCGTCGGCGTCGAGGTCTGCGAGCTGGGTCACATTGTGGATACGCTGCATAGGGATCGATGCAACCACGTCCGTACGATTTGTCCATGCAAGAACGCCTTGTCGATCGCCATCCGGAGGTCCCGGCCGACCAACTCGTCGCGCAGATGGTGCCCCCGCCCATGTTCGACGAGGTCAGCTTCGCCTCCTACATCCCCGACCCCAAGGAACCGAGCCAAGCGGCCGCGGTAGCCAAGGCGGAGGAATTCGCAGGTCAGGTGGCGAAAATCCACAAGGCCGCCTCGAAGAAGAGCCTCTTCGGCAAGAAGAAGGCCGTCTCGGGCGCCGGCCTGTATCTCGACGGCGGCTTCGGCGTCGGCAAGACCCACCTGCTCGCCTCGATCTTCCACAGCTCCCCGGCGCCCAAGTCGTTCGGCACCTTCGGCGAGGTCACCAACCTGGTCGGCGCACTGGGCTTCAACAACGCCGTCGAGCGGCTCTCGGCCAACAGCGTGCTGTGCATCGACGAGTTCGAACTCGACGATCCGGGCGACACGATGCTGGTTTCGCGACTGCTCACCGAGCTGTCGGCCCGTGGCGTCTCCATCGTGGCGACGTCGAACACGCTGCCCGGCCAGCTGGGCGAGGGGCGTTTCGCGGCATCGGACTTCCTGCGCGAGATCAAGAAGCTCGGTTCGATCTTCGATCCGGTGCGCGTCGACGGGCCCGACTACCGGCACCGCGACCTGCCGCCCGCGCCGGAACCCACCTCGAACGACCTGCTCGTCGAGCGTGCCGCGACCACCCCGGGTTCCACCCTCGACGAATTCGACGTGCTGCTGAAGCATCTGAGTACGCTGCACCCGTCCAAGTTCGGCGCGCTGATCCAGGGCGTGGCCTCGGTGTTCATCTCCGACGTGCACACCGTGACCGATCAGGCCGTCGCGCTGCGCGTGGTCGTACTGGCCGACCGCCTCTACGACGCGAGCATCCCGGTGACGGTTTCGGGCGTCAAGCTCGACGAGATCTTCTCGAAGGAGATGCTCGACGGCGGCTACCGCAAGAAGTACCTGCGCGCGATCTCACGTCTGCTCGCGCTCTCGCGCTTCGAGGCCGCGGCCGCCTGACCCCACAGCCGGTCAGAGCGCGCGTTCGAAGACGAAATCGGAGTGCAGCTGGTTGCCGACCACGAACGTCTTGGTGCCCACCTGCCGAAAGCCGTGCTTGGCGTAGAACTTCTGCGCGCGCTCGTTGGCCTGGTTGACCCCCAGCCACACCGTCTCGGCGCCCGAGTCGCGCGCGGTGTCGACCACGGCGTCCATCAATGCCGCGGCGACGCCGCTGCCGTGGTGTCCGGGCAGGACATACATCTTGCTCAGTTCGACCACCTCGCCCGCGCTCACCTGCGCGGCGACGTCGGGGTCGCTCGGTCTGCCCGCGATGAGCATGGCGTAGCCGACGATCTCGTCGCCCTCGACGGCCTTGAGCACGGTCCTGGTCGGGTCGGACAGGTATTCGCCGAAGCGTTCGCCCGACAGCATCTGCTCGAGGAAGATCTCGATATCGCCCACGGTGGCCTCGGGCGGGCAGGCGAGCGGAAATGTCGCGGCGGCCACATCGCTGAGCGCCTCGGCGTCCCAGAGTCCGGCTCGGTCGACGACGACGGAACTGTTGGTCATCCTTCCAGTACAGCACGGGTCGCCCCGGCCGCGGCGCGACTGTGGATCGCGACAGCGCGGCGGCACTACGGCTGGGTCGGGCACTGTCCCACCGACTGTGGGCTGTCCAGCGCGGTGGCACCTCACCTACTGGTCCGAGTAGTCTCCTGCGCATGACGAGCGGTAGCCGCATCGGGATCGTCGGTGCGGGAGTGGCGGGTTTGGCCTGCGCGAAGGTATTGAGTCAGGCGGGGTTCCCGGTCGAAGTCTTCGACCGGGCCCCCGACGTCGGCGGTGTGTGGAGTGCCACCCGCCGGTATCCGGGACTTCGCGCGCAGAACAGCAAATCCACGTACGCGTTCAGCGATCACCCGATGCCCGAGGATTTCCCCCGCTGGCCCGACGGCCAGCAGATGCAGGCCTACCTGGCCGGATACGTGCACGAGTTCGGCCTCGGCCCGCACCTGCGCCTGGGCACCGAGGTGGTGGCGGCCGACCCGGTCGACAGCGGCTGGCTGCTCGAGATCCGCGACCACATGGGGGTGCACCGCACCACCTGCGATCACCTGATCGTCGCCAACGGCGTCTACAGCGACCCGGTGATGCCCGACCTGGCCGGCACCGCGGCGTTCCGTGCCGCGGGTGGGCGACTGTGCCATGTCTCGGAATTCCACGATGTCGAACAGGCGCGTGATCGTTCGGTGGTCGTGCTCGGCTACGGCAAGTCCGCGTGCGATGTGGCCGAGGCCGTCAGCCACATCGCCGACGAGACCACCGTGGTGGCGCGCAGACTCACCTGGAAGATGCCGCGCAAGCTCGGTTTCGGCGCCGACTACGAACGTCTGCTGCTGACCCGCGCGGGGGAGGCGCACTTCCCGTCCCGCTTCCCGCACCGCGTCGAACGGTTGCTCGACCGTCTCTCGCTGCGCCAGTCGAACATGGACCTGCTGCAGGAGCGGGTGACGCGCAAGCTGCGGCTGCGTGAGCTCGATCTGGTACCGACGAGCCCGATCTCCGAGATCGGCACCAGCAGCGCGAGCCTGGCCACCGAGGGCTTCGCCGAGCAGGTCGAGGCGGGCCGGATCAGCGTGCACCGCGACACCGAGATCACCGAACTGATCGGTGGACCGCACGGACCCGCGGTGCGTCTGGCCGACGGCAGCCTGAAACTGGCCGAGATCGTCCTCTGCGCCACCGGATACCGGCAGGAGGTGCCGTTCCTCACCCCGTTCGTGCGGCGCGCCCTCACCGACGACGTGAGCGATTTCCGGCTCTACCGCCACATCCTGCCGGTAGAGATCCCCAATCTGAGCTTCGCCGGTTACAACAGCTCGAATGTGAGCGCCCTCAGCGCCGAGGTGGGCGCGCACTGGATCGCCGGGCTGCTCACGGGCCGGTTCGTGCCGCCGATGGCCGAGCTGATGAACAACGAGATCGATGCGCGCCTGGAGTGGTCGCGTGAACGCAGTGAGGGCAACCACGCGCACGGTGCCTCGGTGGTCCCGTTCTCGCTGGCCAATATCGACGAGATGCTCGACGATCTCGGCACGCCGCTGCCGTTGGTGTCGCGGCTGGCGCAGTGGGTGCGACCCGTGCGGCCGTCGTCCTATCGCGGGGTGCTGCGCAATCGCGCGGTGGCCGCCCCCGTGGCGCCCGCACCGGCGCCCGTAGCGGAGCGGTAGCCGACACGCCGGATCGCCGTCGGCAACGCCGACGGCGATCGGTGCGTTGGTGATAATCCTCCCGTGGACGCGCTGGATCTGAACCTGCTGCTCGCTCTCGACGCGCTGCTCGACACCAACAGCGTGACCGAGGCGGCCAGGCGACTGCACACCTCGACCTCGGCGATGAGTCGCACTCTCACCCGGCTGCGCGAGGTGCTCGGCGATCCGCTGCTCGTTCGCTCGGGCAGACAGATGGTGCCAACGCCGCGGGCCCTCGAATTGCGCCACGATGTGGCGAGCCTGGTCGATCAGGGCCGGTCGTTGCTCACCGCCCGCGATGGGAACGGGCCGGGCAGGCATCGTGATTTCGTTGTCCGCGTGGGTGATTCGGTCGGCGCGAGCCTGTCCGGTCCGCTACTGGCGGCGGTCCACGCAGAGCTGCCCGGGGTAACCGTGCGGCTGCTCGCGGCCGATGCCGCCGACGGTGCGGTGGCGCTGCGCGACGGCCGAGTCGACGTCGAGGTCGGCATGATCGGGCAGACCGACCCGGAAACGGTGGTCAAGCGCCTGTTCACCGACCGCTGGATCGGCGTCGCCGCGCCCGACCACCCGTTCGCCGTCGACCGCCCCACCGTCGCCGCCTACGCCTCGGCACGCCATCTGGAAGTGTCACCCACCGGTCGCACGCACGGCCCGATCGACGACCGCCTCGCCCTGCACGGCCGCACCCGCCGCGTGGTCGCCACCGTCGCCGACCTGCCCACCGCGCTGCTCACCCTCGCGTCGACCGAATTGATCTGCCCCGCACCGGAACTCGTGTCCCGCGCCGCACGCGCCGCGCTCGGCTTGGCGATGTTCGAGATCCCGCTGCCGCTACCGGCCCCCGTCGTCGCCATGGCGTGGCATCCACGCAACACCGCCGACGCCGGTCATCGCGCCCTGCGCGACCTCATCGGCACAGTCCTGCACGAACCTCCGAAGCCGGAGGTCGGTCCAGGTCTGGTTCCGCTGGCGACACCTGCCTGACAGACATCCCCGGAACATTCGTCCGCCGCTCGCACGTGACCGGTGCGAGATGGACGCGCGCGCCTGATGGGTTGCAGTGGTGCGCAGTCGGATCGGAGGAGGCGATTCGCCTGGGAGCTCGTTTCTCAGCTGCTCACGTCCCGAGCGGAGACGAAGGTGCGTCTAGCCCACGTCCGGTGTCGGCGGGCCGAACACGTCGCGGCGGCCCGGTGGGAGACCTGCCGAGCGTTTCAGCTCGTCCAGCATCGCCTGCAGCTTGTCGACATGGGCGCGTTCGATGTCGAAGGCGCGGTAGGTGCCGGTGACGGTGATACCGGCCGAGTCGGTGGCGGTGGGCGGAACCGGGTCGGCGGCCGGGCGTTCGAGGGGATCGGGGCTGCTCGCCGACCCGTCGCGTCCGGTCGGTAGGCCGAGAGTCGGTGGATCGAAGTCCGCGGACGGACGATCGTGGTCGGTGAGCGTCGCGTGGTTGTTGCGCGGCTCCTGGTCGGGTAGGGCGGCGGTGTTCGCCGGTCGATCGGCGTTCGGGAACGCGGTGCTGTGGCCGACGCCGTTGACGTGCGACGGACCGGGGGTGCGCGCCGAATCCACCGGCACCTGGTTCGGCTGTGTGGTGAGTTCTGTCGGTGGAGTCAGGCGTGGGGGCGGCCCGGAGACGGTCGGTGGCTCGGATGATTCACCGGTGGTCATGCGGTCGCGCGGGGTGAAATCGTCGAAGAGGGACTCGGCACGGCGCGCGGAGTCGGTGGTGAAGCCGTTGCGGGCGTGTCCGTTTCGGTCCGGGGTCGGCGAGGGGGGTGCCGGTTCCTCCGTGAAAGACCAGTGGATGCCGTTGGCAGTGTTGCCCGCGGGCTGTGCACCCACCGAGGTGTCCGGGCGGACTTCAGCTGCCGGCGGGATGTGGGACTCGAATCCATTGACCGGCTTGCCATTCGGCGGCGTCGCGGATCGCTCGCCGGTGAATCCCGACGACAGGTGGTCCTCGGCAGCAGAGACGGGTTCGGTCGGCGCGGGCCGCGCGACACCGTTCCCGTTGGTGGACAGCTTCTCCGGCGACGCAACGCTCGGTCTGCCGTCTGCTGTGGCCGAGCTCTCCGTCGGCTTCTTCACCGGTCGAGCCCGCTCGATCACGGCATCGGGGCTGATCTCCGCCGTCTGCGGATCTCCGGGCGCCTGCCGCGCCGACCGGTCGTCGACCGGCGAGCTCGGAACGTGCTTCATCGCACCGGAACCGAGCCCGAACCCGTTGGGGCCGCTCTCCCGCACGAGGGCGCTCACCTCCGCGCTCCCGGGTAGTGGGCCGTTGGTTGCGGAGGACGGCGTGCTGTTGTCGACACCCGACGTGGACGGGCGATCCTCGGAGAGCACCGTCGCGGTGGGCTTCGAAGCTGTCGGCGCACTCGCTTCTGCCGCGTGGTCGACGACCGGTGCCGTCAGCACCGTGCCGATCACGGCGGGCACCGGTGTGCCGTTTCGGGTGGACGCGATGTCGCCGGCCAGACCCTTCGCGGTGCCGTTGATTCCGTTCGTCGAGGTCCCATTGCCCGCCGAGACCCGCTCGCCGGTACTGCTGAGCCGCACGGGCGCGGGTCTGCGACCGGACGGTTCGCCGGCGGCCGCGTTGCCACCGACTACGGCGATCGAGTCGGTATCGAGCGACGCCGGTTGACCCAGGGGCGCCGCCTCGGCCTGGGCCGTGCGCGGGATCGGCGTCGCGGCCAGCGCGGTGGGGTCGCCGAGGTGATCGGTGGCCGGCCGGACAGGGGAGTTGCGGCGTTCGAGCGGGGGCCGGGAGCTGTCGGTATCGCGGTCCCGATGAGGTGGTAAAGACTCGGGGGCCGCTCGGTGGTCGTCGAGTCCGTCGGCCGCGCGTTCGGCGGCCTCCGCGGCTTCGCGAATTTCGCGACGGCTGGGCGTGCTCCGCGCCGGACGGCCGGAATCGGGCTCACCGTCGTTGTCGAGGGCGTCGAGCCGGGAACTCAGGCGCGAAATGTCCTGTGACGCACGAAATGCCCAGGATTCCAGCCGCCTGATCCGGGTGTGGTCGGGCAGATCCTCGTCGACCGGGAAGGTGGGTACATCGAGCTGGACCCGCGCGGCGACGATATCGAGCTTGTCGCTGACTTCGCGCAGCGCCGTGGCGATACTCGCCAGCATCGACCCGATGGACTCGTCGTGCTCAGCGTGGTTCATGCACACCCTACTTCCCGTGGTCGCCCGAGCGTGCCCGCCTCGGCCGCAGCGATCATATCCACCGGAGCAACAGCACGTGTTGTCGTGACCGCTTCCGCGACGCGCCGAACTGATTCTCAATCAGGATGAAACGGACACGCAACAGGCCGGGTCTGTGTATCGAAATGATCAAGAATTAGGCGTCTTCGTGCGACGTTGGCACAATGAAATGGCTTGATATACAAGCAGAGTCGCGTTTGTGACCTCAATCACCAGGCGATGACGCACCCGAACGCGGGTCAAGGGGGCTGGCGCCTTTTCGATGGCTGCGGGAACCTGATGTCCAGGACGTGCGCGTGAGCCTACGACAGGTCCCTTGGTGAGGGAGTGATGGTGTGAGGACGAAGCGGCTGAGCGAGACCCAGGTGGCGTGTGGACGTCGAGCGCTGCTCGACGAACTGGGGATTTCCGAGGGCAGCCGCCGCGCCGTCACCGAACGCACCGGCTATGGCTGTGGTTGCCCCGAATGCGCGGCGACCCAATGGAATACGCAGCGTCTCGAGCACTGGATCTGCGGCAGGCTCACGGCGGCGGGCGCCGATGAGGCCGAGGTCGACGCACAGATCGGCGATATCCCCGTCGATATCTACTGGCGCCGCGGCGACCGGCGCTGCGTGGTCGAGGTGCGCAGCGGCCCGCTCGACATCACCGCGGCCCGCGCACACCGGAAACGCCTGCAGGCGGCCGGAATCGACGATGTGCTGTGGGTGTGCCCGCAGGGTTTCTGGGTGCCGCTGGTCCCCGCGGTCGGCATCGCCGATTTCGCGCCCGCGGCCGCCGACTACCGCATCGACCAGGGCATGCTCGCCGCGGGCAAGACCGGTTTCGCCGCCCCGGCCGGCGGCGGTACCGAGTTGCGTGATTTTCTCGAAGACTGGGTGTCCGGCGCAATGCACTGGGGGCACGCGGATCTCACGACAGGAGGGTGGTCCGACGTGGGCACCTGGGAACGGCACACCGCGGCACAGGCCGCGATGATCGAGCACCAGCGCACCGAGTTGCGCGATCAGCGGGTGGAGCTGGCGGTCTCGCGCCAGGCCGTGCGCGACAAGCAGCGACTGGTCGGCCGTCTGCACAACCGGATCGATCGGGCCGGGGTGAACGCCGACGCCGAAGCCATCACCATGGCCGGACTGCGCAGCGAACTCCTCGCCCAGCAGCGCGTCGCGGCGAGCCTGCGCGCGAGCATCGGCCGGATGGATCGCACCCTGGATCAGTGGCAGTGGCTCACCTGCTGCGCGATGCTGCTGGTCCTCACCGTGATGGTCGGCGCGATGGTGATGCGCTGAGCCGCATCGGCAACCGGTCCCACTGCCAGTCGTTGCGGAGCACGAGGCCGGCAAGGTCGAGGAGGTCGAGGCCGGTGTCCGCGCTGACCGTGGCCAGCGCCTGTCGATCGTACGGGCCCTGGTCCAGGTCGGAGGCCAGGCGTTGCTCGATCGAGGCGTCGACCGGGCGAGCTTCGAGCTGGGGTGTACCGATCGCGCTCCCGGTCCAGACGAGCCAGCCCCAGCCGTGCTCGCGTGCGTAGGCGCGGCCGAGTTCGCTCTGGATCCGGTTGTGGTGGAAGGCTGTGCGGCCCAGCGGAACCACGTCGATGAGCATCGTGCGGCCGTCGGTGAGCTGTGCGGCCACGGCCGGATAGTGCACCTGGTCTTCGTCGGCGAAGCGATAGGTCAGTGCGGTCGGTTCTTCCTGGAACGCCGCCACCGCCGGGTCTGCATCGAGGGTTCGCAGTAGCCGGGCCGCCATGGCCGAGTCGTAGGCGACGTCGCGGCCTGCTTTCGCCAAGTAGAACCGGCCGCGGCCGTCGTCGTCACCGTCGGCCACGCGCGCCGACTCCGTGGGCAGCGGGGCAGGCGATCCGGTCGCCCACTCCACGTCGGCCAGCAGCGCCCGCAGATCGTCGGCGCCGTCCGCCGGCACCTGTAGCTTGGCCAAGATGCTGGCAGTCTTCTTCTGCCAGCCCAGGATTCGTTGCATCACATAGCCGGCCACCCGCTTGGCGTCGCCCGGTTCGTGTCCGGCCAGCCGGAGCTTGAGGTAGGACCATTCCATGGCCACCAGGTCGGTATCGGTCGCGTAGGTCTCGGCCAGCAGCATGCGCACCAGACGCAGATCACCCGCCTCGACCGGATAGCGGTGCGCGAACACCTGCGCCGACCGGTGCCCGGCGCGGGCGGCGTCGCGCACGATCCGGCCGACCGCTTTGGCGTACAGCTGGCGGACCCTGTCGCGGGCCAGGTCGTAGCGGGCGCCGATCCGGGTGAGGGTCTCCGGGCGCTGCCCTCCGATCCCGAGGCGCAGCGCGACGATCCGCGCGTCGCGGGCGGCGCGTTCGGCATGGTCGGTGAGCAGTTCGCCGACCAGATCGTCGAGCTCCTCGAGCTCGAACGAGACGTCGGCGGCGATATCGTGACCCGGTGGCCTGACGATCTCGGCACTCACAGCGGCGACCTCCCTCGCTCGATCGAGTCAGCGTAGCCGCAGGCCCCGACAACTAGAGCGAGGTCAGGTACTCGCTGTAGAACAGGCACAGCCCCGTCGCCGACGCGATCCCGGCCAGCACCCAGAACCGGATGATCACCGCGGTCTCGGGCCAGTTGTTGAGTTCGAAGTGATGATGGAACGGCGCCATCCGGAACAGCCGCGTATGCGTCGTGCGGAACACCACGATCTGCAACACCACCGACATGATCTCGGCGACGAACAGCGCCCCGATCACCACGGCCAGCAGTTCGGTGCGGCTGGTGATCGACAGCCCGGCCAGCAGCCCGCCGAGGCCGAGCGACCCGGTGTCGCCCATGAAGATCTTGGCCGGCGCCGCGTTCCACCACAGGAAACCGATGCACGCCGCCGCCCCCGCGGCACTGACCATCGCCAAGTCGAGCGGATCGCGCACCGTGTAGCAGGCGCGTCCGGGACTGATCTCGCACGAGTTGTCGTACTGCCACAGCGTGATCACCACGTACGCGCCGAGCGTGAGGCTCATCGACCCGGCCGCGAGTCCGTCGAGACCGTCGGTGATGTTCACCGCGTTCGACCACGCGACCACCAGCAACACGATGAATGCCACGAAGAACAGCGACGCGAAGGTGATGGTGTTGATGTCGCGGACGTAGGACAGGTTGCGACCGGCGGGCGTGAGCCCCGTGGCGCCGGGGAACCGCAGCACGAGCACAGCGAACACCACCGCGGCGCCGATCTGCCCGATGTATTTGCCCGCCGCGGTCAACCCGAGGTTGCGGTGCTTGCGCAGCTTGATGGAGTCGTCGAGGAAACCCACCACACCCAGCGCCGACGCCAGTAGTAGTACCAGCACGCCCGACGCGCTCGGCCCCGGTGCGTCCCACAGCAACCCGATCAGATGCGACCCGAGATACCCGGCCCACACCCCGGCCCCGATCGCCAGCCCACCCATCGTCGGCGTTCCGCGTTTGGCCTGATGACTGGCAGGTCCGTCGATCCGGATCTCCTGCCCGAACCCTCGCCGCGCGAAGACCCGGATCAGCCCCGGCGTGAGCGTGATGGTGACGACAAGAGCGATCCCCGCCGATAACAGGATCTGCCTCACTCGATTGCCCCTCCATGCCGCCGGTCCCCGCACCGGACCCGCCCGGCGATGCCGTGTGCCGATACTAGGGGAGCTCACCGGGAATCCGTGCCGAGAGTGATCTGGGTTACAGGCTCGGCTCGCTGGACCGGTAACGCAAACAAGTCAGGCCCCCTCGAAAGGGGGCCTGACTCGGTACGGTGGTGCGCGATACTGGGATTGAACCAGTGACCTCTTCCGTGTCAGGGAAGCGCTCTCCCGCTGAGCTAATCGCGCGAGGTGGAGACGGGAATCGAACCCGTGTGCACGGCTTTGCAGGCCGTTGCCTCACCACTCGGCCACTCCACCGTACAAAGGAGGATGGGGCTAGTGCCTTACCTACCTCTCGAGCGGATGACGAGATTCGAACTCGCGACCCTCACCTTGGCAAGGTGATGCGCTACCACTGCGCCACATCCGCATTTACTTCACACTTAGGGGAGCGGCTCGGCCTGGCGGCTTTGCTGCTCTCTGCGGTGCGAGGAGAACATTAGCCGACGTTCGACGCAGACTACAAATCGCCTGGTAAACCGCCCTAAATATGAATTACACGCATGTCGCCCACATCGAGCCGCGCCGCCCAGCGACCCTGATGATCACATTCTGAAACATAGATATGCGCATCTAGCCATAATACCGCCCGAGCGTCGAGTGTGCGGACCATCGATCGACCGCCCGCGCGTACACGCGCGCGAGCGCGGGCATCGACACCAGCGAGGTTCCTCTCTCCGAAACCCCGCTTCACAAGGCGATTTGGTGTCATCCCGGCCCCCCGTGCTAATGTTCCATCTCGTTCGAGCGGCTCAAAACCCGCCCGACAAGTGTTCGGTCCCATAGCTCAGCGGGAGAGCGTCCGCCTCACACGCGGAAGGTCGCTGGTTCGAAACCAGCTGGGACCACCAGAAAGTGCAGGTCGGAGTCTTTTTGGCGATGGCCGTGTAATAGCGTTCAGTTTCGGGGGCTTCGACGCTGACTGGCGGGGTAGCCGATCGTGCTCGACAAGCCCGACGAGAAGTGTTGCCCGTCACAATCGCCTTCGTCTGCCCGCTCCGCGCGGTGCATAAAGCTCGGTAGCTTCAGCCGACGAACTGGCGCAAATCAGCTCAATCGCGTGGCGGAATGGCCACATCACTGCGTTGATGTCTTCGATTGCTATCCGGATCTGCTTCTCGGAACCCTCCGTCGAGCGTCGGCACGCCGACTCGACGTGCTGTCGCAGGTCTTCCTGGGCCTGCTGGCTTGAAACCAACTGGGACTATGCATCATGGATGGACGGGTACGTCTTTCGTGTTGGCCGGCCGATTTCGTGCAATACGAGCAGGGTCGTTGCCCGCGGACCGGCAATAAGTCGCGCTTCGGCCGGCTGGGCCGGCCGGGATCGGGCTTTGACGCCGGTATTAGGCAGCCGAAGAGTGGATGGACGACGGCAGTCGGCATGCTCAGTTCGAGGTGACTGCCGCGCGGTTCAGCCGGGAGTGGCAGCGTCCTAGCTGAGTCGGCAGAATCGTTTGGTATGCAACGTATTCCGTTCGATGTGGTGGCATATGTGCATCGAGTTCAGTCGAGCTCCTGCTTTATCTGCGAGGTGGCCGCCGGCCCGGGGAGCGACGGATGGCACGAGGTGGTTGCCGAGACCGAGAACGACATCGCGTTTCTGTGCAAGTATCCGACCGTGCTGGGACACGTGCTCGTGGCTCCGAAGATCCATCATGAGCACGTGGTGAGGGATCTCGCCGAGGACGCCTATCTCCAGTTGATGGCTCTGGTGTACCGGGTGTAGATGCCTACATCGACCGGGTCCAGGCCGATCACGCTCAATGAACGTCTCTGCGTGTTCAGCGCAGCGACCTTCTCGAGTGCGACCTACGGGCAGGGCGCGATGTCACCTACGAGCTGCCCGTACCTCGATGGCGTCCATGAACAGGTCGAGCGCGACGTCGAATTGGTCTTCCTCGTCGACCTCGGCCAGGTGTGGCGCGACCGCGGCGATGTTGGGATATCGAGTCGGGGACAAGGCGAGGTATTCACGGCTCCAGGCGTCGCGGTCACCGGCCATGGAGTCGGCGGGTAGAGCCATGAGTGTGGCTTCCATGGATGCGTAGGCCAGTGCGATCTCGACCAGGGCTCGGTAACAGGATGCGGCTTCGCGGCCTTGTAGGCCTGCCTGTAGCAGAGCGCCGAGGACGATTTCGGCGCCTTCGAATTCCGATGCTCTGCGGCTGGTCCGTCCGGAAACCACCACTGCGACCTGCGGGTGTGCGTGACAGGCGAGCCGCACACGCTGCGCCAACCCTTTGAGGGTGGCTCGCCAGTCGTCGCTCACCTCGACACCGCTGAGCGCTTCGGCCATCAGTCTGTCTGCCAGGGCGAGCATCAGATCGTCCTTGCCGCGGAAGTGGCGCAAGACCGCGGTGTGGTCGACTCCGAGCTCTGTGCCGAGCCGCCGGAACGTGAGGGCATCGGAGCCGTCGGTTTCGATGATTCCCATCGCCACCTCGATGATCCGATCCGGGGTGAGAACACCTCGTGGACGGCGCTTTCGGGTAGGGGCGGCAGGACTGGTCGGCATCGCGTCAGCATACCTGCGATTTAAGCACCACTGTTGACACCAGTGGTGACAAATGGTTGCATTCTGGCCACCTCACATGAACGGAGAACGAATGTTCAAGCGAAGTTTGGTCGTCGCGATCTCGGCGGCGGCGGTGCTGTCGGCGCCGTGGGCGGCACCCGCACACGCCGACGGCGCCTTGCCGTTGCCCCTGTTGCCGCACGTGCCCTTCTACTTCACCGACACCGCAGACGCCGCCAACCGGCCCGAGTCACTGACCGCGCAGGGGCTCAAAGCCCTCGATGCGACCTACGTATACAACGGCAAGACCCGCACTGTCGCCGACTATCTCGATCGTTCTTCGACCAGGGGATTCCTGGTCATGAAGGACAACCAGATCCTCGATGAGCGCTACTTCGGCGGCTATTCGGCCACCAGCCGCTTCAACTCGTGGTCGGTCGGAAAGTCCATCACCTCCGCCGCGCTGGGCATCGCGGTGTCGGAGGGGCGGATCGCTTCGATCGACGACCCGGTCACCAAATACGTCCCGGACCTGGCGAAAAGTGGCTACAACGGGGTAAGTATCCGCAACGTCTTGCAGATGTCGTCGGGCACCGCTTACGACGAAACCGACTACACCAACCCCACCAAGGGTTCGACCGCCACCACGATCCGCATGGTTGCCGGCACGTCGCTGACCGACCAGGCCAAGGAGATCAAACGCGAGCGGCCCGCGGGAACCAAGTGGAACTACGACTCCGTGGACACTTTCGTCCTGGGCTGGGTCGTGTCGAAGGCAACCGGTAAGTCGCTCTCGGACTACGTCGAGGATCGGATCTGGAAGCCGGCCGGGATGGAGACCTCGGCGCTGATCGGCAAGGACTACAAGGGTAACGCCGTCGGCTACTGCTGCTATCACGCGACTGTTCGCGACTTCGCCCGGTTCGGGCTGCTGTATCTACGCGACGGCCAGGCCGGTGGCAAGCAGGTCCTGCCCGCGCAGTGGGTCAAAGACTCCACCCACGCCTCCGCCCCGCACTTGCAGCCGCACAACCTGCGCCCCGACAAGCCCGAAAGCTCGGAGAACAACTACGGCTATGGCTATCAGTGGTGGCTCGGTGACGGCGACCGCGGCGACTACTCCGCGATCGGCATCCTCGGCCAGTTCATCTACGTCTCGCCCAAAGACGGCATCGTGATCGTCAAGAACAGCGAAGACCTCAACTCCGAAGTCAACATGGGCGAAGCCATCCACGCCTTCCGCGCCATCGCCGACGCCGCCGCCAAGCGATGACCTCGAACCGATGACAACACGTCCGGTCCCGTAGCGGGGCCCGGGACCGGACGTGACGCGCGACTGGAGATCTGATGCTGACAATCGATGACAACCTCCGTGCACCTATGCACTCGGAAGACAGCGCCACAGCTGCCGCACTCAACGAGTTCGCGATGTCGCTGCTGTCCGGCAGCCGCATCAACCTATCGATCGCCCGACACTTCCAGATCCCCACCGCCAACACGTTCGTCGTCGTCGCTGCCGGATTCTCCCCACCGCCGGACGCGGCCCTGACCGATCGGGCGACCGCGATCCCCGAGGCTCGGTTGGACGACATCCGCCGATGCCTGGCGGCCGAATGCGGGTTTCCGGTACCGGCACTCTTGGGCCCGGGTTACGGCACGATCCTGATTCCTGCTTCCTCAGACCTGGGTCGTCGGATCGGTGACCTGCCCGCCTTGTTGTCTGCGGCCGCGCGAAAGGCCACCACTACGGTCGCCGTCGAGTCCGCGACCGCCTCGATCTCGGAAGCGGCCGGGACCGCTCACGAATTACTCGACCTCGCCATCCGCCTCCGCAAGGAGCCGCAGCTCTACAGGCTGGGAGAACTGGCTGTGGAGTACCAGGTCACGCGCCCTGGACCTGGGCGCGACCACCTAATGTCGCTTCTAAAGCCTCTCGATGAGCACCCAGAGCTGCTGCAGACCTTGGAGGTGCTTGTTCGCCAGGGATTCGATCGCAAAAGAAGTGCCCGTCGATTGTGCATACATCCCAACACCGTCGACTACCGCATGCGCCGGATCTTGGCCCTGACCGGCCTGCCCGGAACGCATGCCTCTCACTGGCGACTGTTCACTGCATTGACCGCGTGGACATTCGTTCGAGCCGAACATGTCCACCACGACGGTCCTGACATTCGCTGACGTTCGCCAGGTTTTGCTCGTGGTGCACGAGATGTACCGATCGGCCGTATACATACCCGTCGGATGACGAACTAACGAGCCGAAATCACCGTTGGAACTGACGCACCCGAGTCCTCGGATAGTCGTGCACGCGAACCATGCTGCACGGGCGTCGATTTGGAGAGTTTGATATGCCCACGCCAGAAGATTCCACACCCCTGTACGGAGAACTCTTCGAGTCCGCGAAACGGCTCTCGTTCGACCTACGCAACGACTCAACCGACGCCCACATCGATCTTGACTGGTATGGGATGACGCCGGAATGGTCCCCGCTCTATGGAACACCGACCTGGAATCGGATGGCCGAGACCGAGCGGATGCAGCTGACCCGACGCGAGGTCTCTCACTTTCTCGGCGTGGCGATCTGGCTGGAAGTCGCACTGCAGATCGTTCTGCTCCGCCGCAATCACAGCGTCGACCCGACACGTGCGGATGTGAAGTTCTTGTTCAACGAATGCGCCGACGAGAACCTGCACTCGCTGATGTTCGTCGCTGCGATCGAACGCCTCGGTGAGCGCCACAGCCCCCTGGATCGTCTGCTTGTCGTCGTTGGTTGGTTGTTTCGCACCTTCGCCTGGGGAGAGGTCGCCTACGGAATCGTCCTGGCGGGCGAGGAGATCTTCGATGTGATGCAACGCGACTGGTCGATCGACGACCGAGTTGCTCCCGCGGTCCGACGCAGTTCACACGTGCACGTAGTAGAGGAATCGCGTCACATGAGCTTCGCGCGCCAGAAGATCCGAGATCACCTGCGCAGTGTCTCGTCGGTTCGTCGCAATGTCAGTGCTGTTCTGATCGCCGTGGGCGCGCACGTCATCGCCAGAGGCTTGGTCAACAAGAAAGTCTACCTGGATCTCGGGCTCGACTGGCGTGCGGTGAAGGACGACATCGACCGAAACGAGCAGCATCGCATGATGTTCCGCCGGGCGACTGCACCCCTGGTGGAGTTCCTCGCCCGCGAAGGACTGCTGAATACGGTCGCAGGCACCATCTACCGCAAGTCGAACCTGCTGTGAAAGGCGACCCGCAGTGAGTTTCGTGATTCTCGGGCACTGTTGCAAAGACGGGTCCTGCCTGCAGGTCTGCCCGCAGAACTGCATCCATCCCGCACCCGGCGAACCGGAGTTCGAGCTCGTCGAGCATCTGTATATCGACCCTGCCGCGTGCATCGACTGCTCGGCGTGTGTCGATGCGTGCCCCGCACAAGCCATCAAGCCCGACACGGCGCTGACCGAGACCGAGCAGACGTACGCCGAGCAAAGTGGCGTGTATTTCGACCTGCTCGCGACATCGCGATCACCGCGCATCACTACACCGGCGATCCCGACGGCCTTGGGCTCGGGCCCGATTCGCGTCGCGATCGTCGGCGCCGGATCGGCCGCGATGTACACGGTGCGCGAGCTGCTGCAACGCTCCAGCTCTGTGCAGATAACAGTGTTCGAACAGAGCTCTCACTTTGGCGGGCTGCTGCGGACCGCGGTCTCACCGGATCAGCAGGGGATCCGGCAGATGGCCCGTTTGTTCGATGTGCCGTTCGCCGACCCCAGGGTGGAGACCCGGTTCGATACCCGTGTCGGTGTCGAGGTGACGATGCAATCGCTTCTGAAGCGATACGACGCGGTGGTTCTGGCACACGGAGCCACTCGGCCGCGAGAGATCGCCGCGGCGGCAACCACAGATGTCCATCAAGCCATCGATGTGCTGGTCGCCGCCTACGCCGCACAAACAGACGGCACCGGACCGGTCGGGCTGTTGGCCGGACCGACCGCGGTGATCGTCGGTGGCGGGAATGTCGCGCTGGATATCGCCACGACCATCGCCAAGCGACGGATCATTACTCGGGCAGGCGCGCCGATCAGCCGGGTGGTCATCGTCGCACGTTCGTCGGCGTCTCAGCCCTCATTCACCTTCTCAGCGCTGCACGAACTGAGCCAGCTCGATGTCGATATCTCTGTCGACACCGGTGGGACGCGGATCGGTGTCGACTCGAAGGATCCACTCGCCCGCCTGCTATCCGCATTCGCGCGAGAGGGCAGTGCGCCGACGCGCTCAGCGCGGCTGTCGGTCGAGCTGATCTTCGGACAGGAAGTGACCGCGCTGACGACGGCTGAGGGCCGCATTCGCCTCGACACAGACAAGGTCGCCGCCGGTGGTCGAGTCCGACTGAAGACCGCGGCAGGAAACGTCGTCACCGCCGATTCGGTCATCATGGCGTCGGGGTTCACCTGTGAACCGTTGCCGGGTGTTGCGTTGAGATCCGACGGCGCTGTCGACAACCATCATGGCCGGGTCGTCTCGCCGGTGAGTGGTGAGCCGATCGAGGGGCTCTACGTCGTCGGCTGGGCAAAGCGTGGCGGGCGCGGTGGGGTGGGCGAGAACCGGCGTTGTGCAGCACAAACAGTCGACATGATCGTGGCGGACAATGGCTAGCTGACCTGGCGGGAACAGTGGCAGATGAGGTCGAAGCGGGTCCTCGGCGCCCTCGCGGGCAGCTACCGCGTCGGCATCGTGACCTCGGCGGGGCAGCGATCGGATCGCAGCCAGCGGGCATTTGTCCTGTCCTGAGTTGGGGGTCCACAGACTGGGGGCTGATTTACTGCCCGCTTTGGCAAGGAGAATCTCAATGATCGTGGTAACGGGCAGATCCGGGACGATCGGCAGGGCGCTTCCGCGCTCGAGGGCATTCATTGCTGAGCCGATGCCGGGTTCTCGAACTAGTCCGCAGGTCCCATAGCCCGCGCGACTGGACCCACATCACCCGGTCGAGCTCTCGCGTGCTCGCGATCGGATCGAGTGCGATCTCGCTCAAATCGTGTGCCCCTCGGTACGCGGTGAACCCTGATCTTTGCCGATGTCGCGCGGACGGGCGTCTTCGATTTCGGTGCGAGCTGCTAGGTCCATGTCGGCCGCTGGGACAGCAGCGTGGGGAATTCGGTGTGCAGCAAGCAGAATTCGTTCTTCCAGGGGTCTTGCAGGATCCAGAATTCGAATCGGCGCTCGCGTTGGTGGTCGTAGCGGATGGCTCCGAGTGCTTCGAGTGTGTGGACTTCGGCGTCGAGGTCGTCGACGTCGATGACGATGTGGCACAGGCGGCTGCGGTGGCTCACGGCATCAATGTAGGCGGCTTTGCTTGGACGGGAGGCTGATTCACGAAGATGCATGCGGAACCCCTGGGATCAACGCGGGCGCCGAGTTCTGTCATTCTCGCTGGCAGGCTCCGACCGCCTCGACATGCATCGGTGAACCCTCGATCACTGCCGGCGTGCTGACCAGTCCGGCACCCCCATCCCATGGAGTGAGGCTCAGATGTCGGTTGGGAATAAGGATATTTCGCTGGGAGAAGCGCAAGCTACTTGACCGACACGGAGTGTGGGGAGTGGATTGCTGGCTTCGATTAGAAGGTTTCCGGATTTAAGGTCAAGTGCAACGATTCCGTCGTCGAAAATGGTTGTGACTGTACAGCAAACCATGAGTTGACCATCCTTCAGATAGATTCCCTCTTCAGGTGCATCGGAATCATAAACATGAATTTCTGAGACCTCGTCGCCCAGTTCGATCTCCACGTCGTACTGGACGCCCGCTACTCCGGGCTTCCGTCCGGCCCACACTGCGGGCCAGTCGCCGCTGCGTGATCTGACCAGTCCCGATGTGCCGGTCGGCATGTCGGTCAGCAGGGTAACCAGCATCACCATGTTCCCTTCGGGAAGGGCACTCGGACAACTCGGTTGTCGAGGTGCCACGCGTTTGCGGATGGATTGTAGGTCCATGTTTCTTCGTGGTAGTGAAATTTGGTTGGCCCGCTGCTCATTTCATGATTTCCGAGCCGGATGCTGCGGGTTCCGTCTTCGGATACGATCCGGTTCGGGTCGGGAAGTCCCGTGCGGGGGTGCAGGTTCGTGTGTTCGCCGGGGGTGAATGCTGTCGTGGCGCCGGTGTAGTCGGTTTCAGCGGTCAGGCGGCCGGCAAGGTCGTACTGGTAGGTCCAGCATTGGCCGAGGGGGTTGATGACGGCCGTCAGTTGGCGTTCGGAGTTGTACAGATGTCGGGTGGTTGAGCCGTCAGGGTCGGTTCGGGTCGCGATCTTGTCGAACCCGCCGTAGGTGTAGCGAGTGGTGCCGCCGTTGCGGTTGGTGTGGGCGAGGTGGTTGTTTTCGCCGTCGTAGGTCCAGGATTCGGCGAAACCATCGGGGTCGGTGCGGCGACGATGACGCGATCCGGATCCCCGCCGCGGCGGCCTGTTTGGGGAGTGAGAGTTTCGTGTTTGCGTGGGAAGACCATGGCAATCAGCCATGTCGAGATCTGACGCTTGATGTTCGTTGCTGAGACTGCCGTCACGATGGATCTGCTACGGCATCGAGTGTGAGGGCGGGCACGGTGTTGTCGCGTTGCGGGTTTCAATATCTGTGACGTAAAGTCACAGGCGTTACTGAGGGGCAGATCGGTAACGGGGGATGACGGCCGACTGTGGCCGGGCTTCAACGGCGTAAACCGTTGGGTCAGTTGGATTCCTGAATTCGATGACACGTGGAACCCCGGGGTGGGGTCTCTACTTTCTCAGGTCGAAGTGGAGGCGCTGTGCGCCTCTGCTTTGCTGTGCGCAAGGGGCATGCAGATGAGCAACATGATGGAAGCTGACCGCATCGAAGCGGTGGATTTGAGCTATCGGGAGGGTAGCCCGGTCCATCACACGGCCGATGGTTGCGAGCTGTACTACGAGGTCGAGGGGCAGGGCCCCAGCATTACCTTCGTGTCCACGATCTACGTGGTGAGTACGGCGTGGCGTGCCTTTACCGGCAATCTTGTGCAAGACCACCAGGTCCTCACCTACGACCTGCGTAATCAGGGAACTTCCGGCGATGCCGCGCTCGGCTTCGGTCAACACACCGACGATCTGCTGTCGCTGCTCGATCACCTCGGGATCGAGAAGACCTACCTGGTCGGTACATCCATCTCGACGTTGATCTGTCGTGATTTCGCGGTGGCACACCCTGATCGTGTCGCCGGGCTGGTGCTGATCGGCACGCCGCTGAGCCCGTGGGGCTCCAATCGTCGTCGTCGTATCGCGAAGTCCTGGTTGGCCTCTGTCGAAACCGGCGGTCCGCGAGCACTTTTCGATCAGATCTATCCGTTGGTGTTCGGCGACAAGATGCTCGCGCTCGGCGGTAACGCCACTTACCTGGCGCTGCGTGAGCGCTTCTTGGCGATGAACACTGCCGAGCAGCTCGCCGAGAACTTGCGTGAGTCGATCGATGCGAGCGATGACGCGGATCTGTTGCGCTCGATCACCGCGCCCGCACTGCTTCTCAATGGCGACGACGACTTCTGCAACAGCCCTGCCTCGCTGCACGCCTTGGCGGAAATCCTGCCTGAGGCCAGTGTCGACATCATCGAAGGCTGTGGCCATCTGCCGTTCTTCGAGGCTACCGACCGATTCCAGTCCTCGGTCGCGGGATTCGTCGCCGCCACCGAAGCTCGGGCGAAGTAGCCACAGGTGAGGAAACTGATTCAGCTCACCGGCGCGTACCGCTGGTGGGTCGTCGCGGCATGGCTGCTGCTGGTCGCGGCCGCGTTGCCGCTGATGCTGCACCAGTCCGACCGGCTCACTGCCGGCGGCTACGAGGTTCCGGGCAGCGGATCCCAGCAGGTTCAGCAACTGGTTGCCGAGAAGTTCCCGGCCTTGTCCCAGGAACAGCTGCTGCTGGTCATCCGGTGCGACAGCGACGTCGCCCCGGAATCGACGGGCAGGCAACTGGAGCGGTCACTGGCCCAGGTCGGCGCTGGTGGCAGCGCCGTCTCGGTGCCCGCGACCGCGGCGGTCGCGGCGCAACAGGCTGCCGCGGCGGGGCGCCGTGAACTGGCGATTCCACTGCATGTGGCGACTGGATGGAACGGTGCGATCGACGCGGGTCGCGACCTCACCCATCATTTCGATGAGTCGTCGGGCGAGCAGGGTTGCCGGACTCAGGTCGCCGGGCGCGGAGCCCAGGCGGCGGCGCTGCACGACGTCTCCGAAAGCGGTCTGAAACAGGCCGAGATGATCGGCATGCCGGTCCTTCTGATCATGTTGCTGGTCATCTTCGGCTCGTTGGCGGCCGCGGCACTGCCGCTGGTGATCGCGGGCGTCAGCTTGGCGGTCACCGGTGCGGCGATCTACCTGATCTCCCAACACGCGCTGATGTCTGTTTTCGCGGTGAACATGTCGTCGATGATCGGCCTCGGCGTCGCGGTGGATTACGCGCTGTTCGTCGTGGTGCGGTTCCGGGAGGAACTGCGAGGCGGAGCGAGCGTAGCGGAAGCTCGCGCCATCAGTATGCGCACGTCGGGGATGGCGGTGGTAGCCAGCGGCGCGACGGTTGTCGCGGCACTGAGCAGTGTGTTCATCATCGACAACGCGGCATTGCGTTCCATGGCGCTCGGCGCGGTGCTGGTGGTCTGCGTTGCTGTACTGGTGACTGTCACGTTGCTGCCTGTGCTGCTCGAGCTGCTCGCCACCCGGATCGGCCGAGTCAAGGCCGGCGCGGTCGAACGACCCCTGGAATCAACCTTCTGGTACCGCTGGACTGTCCGTGTCGTCGAACGACCGGTCATTGCGACGGTTCTCGCGCTCGGCGTTCTCGCGCTGCTCATCGCGCCGGTCTTGTCCTTGCGGATGGGCGATGACACCTTGCGTCAGCTGCCGGGGCAGAATTCGGCACGCCAGGCCGCTGAAACCGCGCACCGGCTGCTCGGGCCGGGTGCTGACGCGCCTGTCGTCATCACCCTGCAAGCCCGCGAGGGGGGTGCGGTCGATGCCGACACCGGACGACTGGCTGTTGCCCTGCGCGCTGACTCCTTGGTCGAATCGGCAGAGGTTATCGGCGCCGAAGGTGACATCCGTGTGCTGGCTGTCGTGCTGCGCGCCGACTACGAGAGCGATGCCGCGCGCGCCTTTGTGCGATCGCTGCGCTCCGAGATCGTTCCCGCCACCGGAATCGAGAGCACCGCACAGGTCGCTGTCGGTGGCGCCGGCGCCGGCGGCGTCGACCTGATCGATCTCGTTCGTGAGCGGCTGCCGATGGTGGCAGCTCTCGTGCTGGTGCTGTCGTATCTGCTGTTGGCCTTGCTGCTGCGCAGTCTGGTGCTTCCGCTCAAAGCGATTGTCACCAACATGCTCTCGGTGGGCGCGGGATTCGGTGTGATCGTCGCACTGTTCCAATGGGGCTGGTTGAAGGACCTGACCGGCATCGAGCCGCTGGGACACGTGCAGAGCCTGGCGCTACCGCTGGTCCTGGCTGTCGTTTTCGGCCTCTCGATGGACTACGAAGTGTTTCTGCTGTCTCGTATCCGGGAACGGTGGGAAGCCACCGGTGACGATCGGCGTGCGGTCGCCGAAGGCGTCGGGAGCACCGCCGGCGTCATCTCCAGCGCCGCGGTGATCATGATCGCGGTATTCGCCGCCTTCGGGGTGACCGGTATTCCGGTGGTGCAGCAGCTCGGCATCGCCTGCGCTGTCGCGGTCGCGGTCGACGCCACGATCACCCGGTTGATCCTCGTCCCCGCCACGATGACCATGCTCGGCCGCTGGAACTGGTACTTCCCGGCGCCGCTGCGCAAGATTCGGGTACTGCAGGAGGCATCGGAATGATCGGGGCGTTGGGCGGTGGGCTGACCATGCAGGGCGACACCCCGTTCGCCACGTGCTTCCTGCAGGCACTGGCGAACATCCTCGGCAAACGGGGTGTCGCCGAACCGCTGAGTGCACTCGGCCCGGCGCTCGGATTCGGGCGCCGGAGTGCGACTCGGCTCACCGGTGGCGAGCGCACGGTGGCCAACACCGCACGGGTGACCGGCTTGTCGCTGAACTCGCATCACCATACCGATTGGTCGGACGCGATCCGATTCGAGCGCGAGATCCTCGCTGCGGCAGGCGATCTGATCGTTGGGCTGGATTCGTTCGACATCCCGTCGCCGTATGAGAATCTCGAGCACCTCACCCATGCCGTTGTCGTGCTCGAACATCATGACGACTACGTGGTCGTTGCCGATGCCATGAACCATCCACAACCGCGGCGGATGAACCTGGCCGCCTACGCCGCGTCGCGGATGAGCGAGGCTGGAGCAGGCGTATCGATTGTCTGCTCCGGCCTCGACGGTCGGCCCGCTGATCAAGCCGAGATCATCGAGCTGCTGGCTACCGAAGTCGCGGCTCACCGCGGCGAACTCGGCATCGCCGCCGCTTTCGCGGTGGACGTGGAAGCTGGTGACGGCGTCGCCGATGTCGCCGATGTCGCCGCCGAACGGCTCGTGCTCGGGCAATTGGTCGGTGGCCTGGACCGGTCGTGGGCTCCCGATGTGGCCAAAGCATTGGCAGGACTGTCGCGACGCTGGTATCTGGCGCACACCATGGCCAGAGAGATCGCCTCGGGTAACGCGGCACCGCGCCCGGCGCGATTGGCTCGACTGCTCACCGAATTGCACGGTCGCGAAACGGCATTCAACGCCATGCTCACCGACTACCTGGCCGCTGACCGCATCCGCACGTGAGCTTCGCGCAAGTCGGCGTCGACCTGGTCCATCAACCGCAGTTCGAGCAGGTGCTGGCCCGCCACGGTCAGCGATTCCTGTACCGGGTCTTCACCGATACCGAACGCGCCTACTGCGCCGCACAAGGCACTGCGGGTACCGCGTCGCTGGCAGCCCGGTTCGCGGCGAAGGAGGCCACGTTCAAGGCGCTGGCCTCAGCGCTACCGACGCTGCGCTGGCGCGAGATCGAGACCGTCAGCCACGACGACGGCCGGCCGATGTTGCGGTTACACGAGCACACCAGGGCCGCAGCGCTGGCGCACGGGTGTGTCGGTGGCTCGGTCAGCCTCAGCCACGACGGCGACTACGCGATCGCGATGGTCGCCCTGCAATTCACCACCACGATCGACCCCCTCTGAACTACGAGAACCACAGGAGGACAGCGATGGAAGAACGCATCACTTCGCTCGTACTGGCCCACACTTCGCTCGGCGCGGCCGGGACCATCATCGGTACCGACACCGATCTGTGGGCGGCCGGCATGAGTTCGGTGCACAGCGTGAACGTCATGATGGCCGTCGAGGACGAATTCGACATCGAGTTTCCCGAAGCGCTGCTTTCCCGAGCGACATTCACCTCTGTCGCTTCGATCGCCGCCGCGGTGCGGACTCAGATCGACGACGACACGATGGTGTCGGCATGACGACCACGGTCGGTCGTGAGCCGATGACGATCGGCGACCCGATCAGGGTCGCGAAGACAGTTGCAGCACAGGTGCTTTCCGCACATGCCGCCACCGTCGACCGGGAAGCGGTGTTTCCCGCCGAATCCGTCGCGGCGATCCACGAGGCAGGATTGCTAGGCGCGGCCGTCGCACGTCGGTACGGCGGAGCAGAGCTGTCGCTGAACGAGCAAGTCGGCGTCGCGAAGGAACTGGGCCGCGGGTGCTCGGCATCGGCGATGGTGTGGGCGATGCACCAAGTCCAAATCGCCTGCATCGCACGCCACCACGGTGACGGTACCGAACTCGTCGCCACCCTGACCCGCTACGTCACCGACGGCACGCTCGTCGCCTCGATCACCTCCGAGGTCGGTGTGGGTGGTAGCTTGCGCACCTCGACGGCCGCGGTCGAATTCGACGGTGATCGCGCCGCGCTGAGGAAGAAAGCGCCCACCGTGTCCTACGGTGCGCACGCCGGTGCCTACCTGGTGACCGCACGCCGCCGTGCCGACGCGGACGCGGGTGACCAGGTGGCGGTTCTGGCCGATGCCTCGTCGAGCGAGCTCGTCCCGACCGGACCCGGGTGGAATCCGATGGGTATGCGCGGAACCTGTAGTCCTGCTTTTACTTTCAACGCCGTGGTTCCTGCTTCGCATGTGCTGCCCGCCGGGTTCGACACGATCGCGGCAGCCACGATGGTGCCCCATTCACACATCCTGTGGGCCGCGGTATGGATCGGCGTCGCCGCCGATGCCTTCAAACGCGCCCAAACCGCGGTCCGCAAACGCGGAACCACCGATGTGCGACTGGCCGATGCGGCCCGAATCCTGACCCAACTCGAAGCGTTGCTGGCCGATTCGGTCCGCCGGTATGCCCCGATCTGGGATGACCCAGCGGCGCTGGACACCCTCGGTGGGCCTGGGTTGACCATGCAATTCAACGACCTGAAGGTGCTCGTCTCCCGAGGATCGGTCGATGTCGTCGAACTCGCCCTCGAGATCTGCGGGATGGCCGGCTACGCCGAAGCGGGCCCGCTGTCAGTCGCTCGTCACCTGCGTGACCTGTACTCCGCACGGCTGATGATCGGCAACGAGCGGCTCATCGCCACCAATACCCAACTTGCCCTGCTGAAGCGAGGATGACCATGAGCATCGAAACCATCTCCCCGAACACCCTGCTGGCGTCCCCCGACGCCGTGCTGATCGCCTCGGAAACACCGGGTGTCAGCGTGACCAACCACGCCTTCGACACCATCATCTCCGGCATGCGCGCCGCGCTGCTCGAACTCGCCGCTCCCCAGCAGCCGACGCCACTGGCGGTGCCGCCGGTGATTTCGCGATCGCTGCTCGAACGTGTCGGCTATGTCGACACCTTCCCCGATCTGCTCGGCACCATCCACTCGTTCACCGGCTCGGCCAAGCGGTGGCGCGAGCTGGATGCCGCTCGGACGGCCGAGGCCGGCCACTGGCATGACGACCAGCAGATCAGCGATCTGTGCGTACTGCCTGCCACCTGCTATCACGTCTACCCGCTGTTCGAGGGCCAGGACCTCGACGCACCGACCGTGCTCACCGCCGAAGCACACTGCTATCGGCAGGAGGGCACTCACGAACTCGGTCGGCTGCGCAGCTTCCGGATGCGCGAATTCGTGCGTATCGCCGGTGCCGACGACTGCACCGCCTGGCGCGACGAATGGGTCCAGCGGCAGCGTGTTTGGCTGGAATCGTTGGGTCTCGAGGTGTCGGTGGTTCCCGCCAGTGATCCGTTCTTCGGCGCGGCGGGTCGACTGATGAGCGCCACACAGAAGGAACAGGAGCTCAAATACGAGCAGTGCGTCGCCGTCGGAGACGGACTCGTGCAAGCGGTCGCCAGTGCCAACTGCCACAAGGAGCACTTCGGCGAACCGTTCGACATCACCGTCGCCGGCGAACCTGCCCACACCGCCTGTGCGGCCTTCGGACTCGAACGGATCGCTCTCGCCTTGATCCACGCGCACGGCACCAACCCGTCGACCTGGCCTGCCGTCGTGCGCGCCGCGCTGCGACTGGACGCCGCGTGACCCACACAGAACTCGTCAACCGTCTCGTCGAAGTACTGCGCGAGGTCACCGACGGTGCGGTGCCCGCGAACGTCGACACCACCGGCCCTCAGAGCATCCGTGCGCTGAAGCTGACCAGCATGAAACTGCTGGCATTCATGGTCGAGCTCGAAGACACACTCGGCGTCGAGTGGGACGACGACATGGCTCCCGACACCACCGCGTCCTTCGACGCGCTCGCCGACTACATCCACACCCAACTACAGAAAGCTGGTGCGCGATGAGCGAATACCGGATCGCGCTGTTCACCGTCGAGTGCGCGCAGACCGGGGCAGCCATGGCGGAAATCGTGGCGCGCCACCCGGAGGTGAGGATGATCGTCACCTCCGACGTCACCCGCCCGGCCCGGGGAAGTGCCGCCCAACAGGCCGTCCAGCACATTCGCCGCTCCGGGCTCGGCTTCGCGGGCTACCTGCTGTCGTCGTTCCAGTTCTACAACGCATGGCTGAGCCTCGACAGGGTTCGCTCGGCGGTGACCGGTAGCGAACGCGACCGCCTCTCGGTGGCGGAACTGTGCGAGCGCAACGACCTGCGCCATGTTCATTCGCAGAATGTCAACGGCGCGGACGTGATCGAGGCGATGCGTGCCGAAGGCATCGATCTGATCGTCATCTACTGGTTCGACCAGATCCTGAAGCAGCGGGTCATCGATCTGCCTGCCCACGGCGTGGTCAACCTGCACGCAGCTCCGCTGCCGGTGTGCCGCGGGTTGTGGCCGGTGCTGTTCTCGGCCATCGAGAACGACCGAACCTTCGGAATCACCGCGCATCTGATCGAGGACGAACAGATCGACGCGGGCCCGATCATCGGCCAGTTGGCTGTCCCTGACGCGGGCCGGTCCGTCATCTATCAGGACGACGTCGTGAACCGCAGCGGAACCGAACTGCTCTCGGCCGTGCTCGCCGACCTACCGGGCGCGATCGCGGCGGGCAGACACCAGAGCGGCGGAAGTTACTTCTCCCATCCCGAGCGCGCACAGATCGCCGCGGGCTCGCAACGCGGCATCTCCTTGACCGCGTTGCGGGACACGCTCGCGGTCTATCGCAGCAAGGGCCCGCTCGACGCCGAGTTCACCGTCGTGCCCGGTGTCGCGGTGGATCCGGATCCGGTCACCAGGTGATGAACGGGAACGGTATGTCACGGTGGTTGACTGTGCTGTTGGCGATCACCTGCGGAGTGACTTCGTCCAACATCTATCTCACACAACCGTTGCTGCCGCAGATCGGCGCCGATCTGGGCGCGACGGCCGAGACCACGAGCCTTGTGCTCTCGGCAACTCAGATCGGCTATGCCCTCGGCATCTTGCTGCTGGTGCCGTTGGGTGACATCAGGGACCGACGGCCCCTGATCCTGACAATGATGGGACTGACGGGCGCCGCACTCGTCTGCTCCGCGTTGGCACCGTCGATCACGGCACTGGTGGTCGCGGGCTTCCTGGTCGGCCTGTTCACCCCGATCCCGCAAGTCGTGATCCCGCTGGCCGTGCTGCTCGGCGGCGACGCAGCGCGGGGCCGGACGGTCGGAATCCTGCAAGCAGGTCTGCTCATCGGCATCGTGTGCTCCCGCGCCTACGCGGGAGCTATGGCCGAATGGGTGGGCTGGCGCAGCGCATACTGGTGCTCGCTGGCGGCCATGATCGTGGTGACGGTACTGCTCCTGCGGGCGCTGCCCTCCACCGCACAATCGACCGAATCGTTGACCTATCCGCAGCTGATTCGCTCGATGGCCGTGCTGATTCGCAGGCCCGCCGTCGCGGGAATCTGCGTTTCGGGTGGCCTGGTCGGGATCGCCTTCGGCGCCTTCTGGAGCACGATCACCTTCGAGCTCCATTCCGAATTCGGGTTCGGCTCGGCGGCTTTGGGAGCCTTCGGAATGATCGCCGCGGTGAGTGCACTGGCTTCGCCGGTCGCCGGTCGCATCGCGGACCAGCACGGGGTTCGCCTGACCCAGACGGCTTTGATCAGCATGCTCGTCGTGGGCTGGCTCGTCATTGCGGGGCCACCTGGCTGGCCGGTAGTCGTCCTCGGCGCGATACTCATCGATGTCGGATTGTGGGGCAACCAAGTCGTGAATCAGGCCGCACTGTTCGGCGCGGCAGCCCGCGACCACAGCCGACTCAACACGCTGTACTTCTTCACTCGGTTCGCCGGTATCAGTGCCGGTTCGGCGCTGGGCCCGGCGTTGTGGGCTCAGTTCGGTTGGCACGCGGTGGTAGCGCTGGGGATCGGCGCGAGTGTGGTGGCCCTTGGTGTGTTCGCCGCCAGCACCCGAAACCCTTCCACGACTCGTCAGGAGGTACCCGCGTGACTACGGCCGAACAGCAGCAGTGCTCCGCTGACGATTTCCGGTTGGCGATGTCGCGATTTCCTTCGGGCGTCGTGGTCGTCACCGCCGAGGACGAGGACGGCATGCCTTACGGGTTCACCGCCAGTTCGTTGTGCTCGGTCTCGCTCGATCCGCCACTGTTGTTGGTTTGCCTTGCACGCAAGGCTCGCTCGTATCCCGTTTTCGCTCGGGTCGAGCGGTTCGCGATCAGTGTTCTCGCTGCGGACCAGGAGAACACCGCCCGCCGGTTCGCCGGCAGCCTGGGAGAGAAATTCACCGGTGGCGAACTCACACGCGCGCCTGGCGGTGCGTTGGTGGTCGGGGATGCGTTGGCTACCCTCGATTGCCGCGCAGTCAATCGACACGAGGCAGGTGACCATATGGTGTTGATCGGGCAGGTCACCGTTGCTCGAACCAACCCGATACCGGCTCCATTGGTCTATGTCGACCGTGGATTCCGCACTGTCGGCTGAGGCTCGGATCGCACGACGATGTGCCTTCCGTGGTCACGGGATTGCAGGTAGTCGGGTCGGGGGCCGTTGGTCGGAGGCGCTGAGGTCCGATAACGGTGCCTTTCCCAGTGGTCAGTCATTCTTCGTGGGAGTTCGGGCACGTCCCCGAATGCTGGCGCTGACCCGGCTCGGTCGACCTGGCTGATCGGCCGGTCGAGAGCCATCCGATAGGGAGTGCTTGCCCAAGGCGATCGCTACGCGTACCGCACGGTCGTATGTTGTCTTCCGAGATCGATCGCGCCGTCATCGGTGGCGACCGTCGCTTCGATGACGTCACCGTCGCGCAGGTACTTCGGGTTCTTGGCCTGGCGGTCGAAGAAGAGTTTCCACTTGATCTTGGGTGGCAGTATCGCGCCGATGATCTCCACCGGTTTTGGTGGAGCGCTGATCGCGGTTCCCACCGGAGTGCCGGTGAGCAGCAGATCGCCGGCACTCATCCGCTGGAATCGCGACAGCGCCCGCACGGTCTCGAGCGGTTGGTAGATCATGTCGGCCACGGTCATGTCCTGGCGCTTCTCACCGTTGACCCACAGCCGTAGCCGCAAGTCGACGAACCGGTCGAGTTCGCCTGCTTCCAGGAGGACCAGTGCCGGTCCCGTCGGGGTGAATGTCGGATACGACTTGCCCTCGTAGTACTGGGTCTGCGGCAATTGCACGTCGCGCGCGGAGATGTCGTTGGTGACGACGAGTCCCGCGATGTAGTCGCCGAGGTTGCCGGAGTCGATCTCGGTACCGACGGGCATTTCCCTGCCGAACACCAACCCGATTTCGACTTCGTAGTCCAGGAGCCGCACATGGCTCGGACGGACGACCTCGTCGTGGGGGCCACTGATCGATCCCGATGCCTTCCTGAAGAAGGTGAGCGGGACCGATCCGGGATCTCCGCCGGAATCCTTCACGTGGGAGGCGAAGTTCGTCATCTGGGCGACCACCCGGCACGGGACCGTGACCGGGGAGACCAACGAGAGTTCGTGCACTGGGACCGGATCGGTGGTTCGCGCCGCCTGGGTGATCGCGGAGCGGTCGGCGAGAAGTGCCGCGGTCGTGGTGGCGTCGGTGGCGATCCGGGCCGCGCCCGCAGAGGTCAGCAGCCACCAGCCGTCGATCGCACGGAGAACGGTGTGTGCCATGAACGCTACTTTCTTCTAGCCGATCAGCTGCTCATATACTGACGATATCATCACTTAAGACGCATGCATCAGTTGAGATCATCTGGAGGATAGCATCAACTATGAGATAGTGGTCATTTGTGTGATCGGTAATCGACTGGCTCGGTGTGGAGGGCACGATGGATGACGCTGGCGGCACCAATCGGCTGGAGCGGCGGAAAGCCCGGACTCGGGCAGCGCTCGTCGCGGCGGCGCAGGTCTTCATCGCGCAGGGCAGGCTCAACGTGCCCATTCTGGAGATCACCCAGGCCGCGGACGTCGGCATGGGGTCGTTCTACAACCATTTCTCGAGCCGGGAGCAACTCCTGCAGGTGGCAGTAGGGGAGGTGCTCGACCGGCTCGGTGGTGCGCTGGACGAACTGACGGCAGACCTCGAAGACCCGGCGCACGTCTTCGCGCAGAGCTTTCGTTTGGTGGGCAGGGTACATCGGCGTGAACCCACCGCCAGCAAGGTTCTGCTCGCGGAGGGACTGGTCTACGCCGGGTCGGACAGGGGTGTGGCCGCACGAGCACGCCGGGATATCGAGATAGGTATGCGCGCTGGTCGGTTCCGTGTGCGCGATGTCGAACTCGCGCTGGTGATCGTGTCGGGCGCCGCGCTGCGCCTCGGCCAGTTGTTGCACGAGCAGACGGACCGTGACGACGCCGCGGCCGTCGACCAGGTGACCGAAGACCTCCTGCGCATGCTCGGGCTCGGCGCGGAAGAGGCTCACGACATCAGTCGACGTGCCTTGCCGGAGATCTGAGTTCCGGCGGCACGTTCCGCGTCCGCCGCCGGGTCGTAGGTCGGTCCAAGTCGGCCCGGGCCGGGCGCGTGGGGAGCCCCGCGCCCGGCCCGGGTCAGACGTGGAGATCAGCCCGCGTTGACCGCCGCGGCCAGCCTGGGAAGCTGGCGAAGCGGGGCGTGGTGCTCGACTTCCATGCGCTGTTCGGCGTCGAAGATGTCGCTGAGACCCGGGGCGGGGTCGTGGGTTCCGGACTGCGGCAGGGTGGTCGCGCTGAACGGCCAGTCGGAGCCGAAGACGATGTGGTCACGCGTTGTCACGGCCGACACCGCCGACATCGCGGCATTGGAGGCACTGAGAGCCGTGTCGTAGAAGAATCGCGAGATCTGGGTCTTCGTGTCGAGCAGCGACGGCTTGCCCAGGCCCTCGGGCCAGTTCTCGCCGATGGCCGTCTCGGAGGCGACCCCGATCCGCCAGGACAGGAAAGGCAGGGTGCCGCCGGCGTGGGAGAGCTGGAACCGGATGTTGGGGTACCGCTGGGTGACGCCGGTCAGCATCATCATCGTCGCGGCCCTGGTGGTGTCGAAGGTGAACTCTTCGAGGAAGTCGGGCAGGGGCAGCTTCGGCTTGGCGTCGTCCGGGATAGCGGCTGGGTGGACAAAGACGTAGGCCTTGCGGTCGTTCAGCGCGATCATCAAGGGCTCGTAGAGCGGATCGCCCAGATAGGCGCCGTTGTAGGCGGACAGCAGGACGATGCCGTCGGCGTGCAGGACGTCGAGGGCGTAGATCGCCTCGGCGACCGAGGCGGCGATGTCCGGCATGGGCAGGACGGCGAAGGAACCGAAGCGGGTGGGGTGCTGCTTGGTGAGTCCGGCGACGTAGTCGTTGCAGTATCGGGCCATGTCGTTGGCTTCCTTGCCCGCGGGCAGGAAACCGACGCCGGGATCGGACACCGACAGGGCTTGCGCCTGGATGCCGTAGTAGTCCATGAATTCCAGCGCGGATTCGGGCGACCACTGGGGCGTGGGATAGCCGCCGATCGTGAAGTGCCCATGCGAGAGCAGTGCCGCGCGGTAGTCCGGTGGCAAGACGTGGGAATGCAGATCGATGCGGTAGGTACCGCTCGGAGCGGGCTGCTGGGCGCGGGCGGTTCCAGCCGCGCCGAACCGGGTCGACGTACCGAGGGGGAGAGCCGTGGCCGCGGCGACACCGAGCGTGCCTGCGACAGCTCCTCCCAGCATGCGGCGGCGGCTCACGCCGGCGCGCGATGGAGTATCGGATTCGTTCACGAGAATGTCCTTTCCTTCGGTTGTTTCGGTCGCATCGCGAAGTCCCGCTCGGCGCGGTCGGAGTCCGCCCGAACGGGGATGGGCTGCGGGGTGGGGAGTGCTCGATCGAGCTGATCGGGCGAAGCGATGCGCGAATCGCTGATGAAAGTATCAGATGCGATGCGATACGTGACTGAACCGGTCTTCTTGCACCGAGGTCGTTCCGCCGGAGGGTCTGGGCAGGGAGTGCGACCGGCATCATCGGCGGAGGCGCTCACTGCTGCTATAGACCGTCATAGATGATGACATGGTCAGTCAATTGCTGCCAGAGAATTCTCAGGCGATCCGCAGACCTCCGACAGGAAGCGTGTGCGCGACGTCACGCAACATGGAGCTTTGCGTCAGATATGATGATTTCATCATCGCCATGTTGGTGTGGCGATTGTGCCCGGGATCGTCTCCCCGGCCCGCCAGGGGGAATCTGGAGGAGAACTGATGAAGCTTCGAGAGCTGGATCCCGTCGACACCGGCAACGTGCCCGGTGGGAGTGTGCGGCGACGAATCGTGCGCGGCATCACTCTCGGCCTGGTCGTCTCGCTCGTGCTGGCGACGATCGGGATCGTGTCGGTCGAGCTGTATCTGCGGAACCGGATCGAGGGCTGCCTCGCGGCCGGCCTGCGAGACGACCTCGGCTCCTCGGTGGACGTGGATCTCGGTCCGCGACCGGTCGTATTCAGTCTGATCGACCGGCGGATTCCCGAGCTGACCGTGGATGGCGACGACGCGCAGTTCGGTCCGGCGGTCGGGATGGCGGTCCATGCGACACTGCATCAGGTCTCGATGGCGCAGGGCGGGGCTTCGGCCACCGTGGGCAGCTCCGAGGCGCGCGTCGACTGGAGCGCCGAGGCGATCCAGCGCACGCTGCACGGGCTGGCCGGGGAGGTGGGGATGTCCGCTGTCGACGGCACGGTCGATGTCACCGGGGTCATCGGCGTGGTGTCGGTGCGGCTGCGCCCCTACATCGAAGACGGGGTGATCCGCGTCGAGATCGTCTCTTCTCGCGGGGTCCCGCCGCAACTGGCGAACGAGATCGCCGACCTGCTCACGGAGAGCCTGCGCGACTATCCGCTCGGGCTTCGACCGGAGTCCGTGACCGTGGCCGACACGGGAATCCGGGTCGAACTCCGTGGCGGCGCCACCGAGCTCCCGGTATCCGGCGACACGTGCTGATCTTTTCATCAGGAATAGCTTGACCTGCCAAGAGCCGGTGCTCGATGATCGACGTGGTGGGTTGCGACGAAGTTGCCGAGCTGACGGTAGAGGAGTGGTTCCATGGCGATCACCGGTAGGAATCTTGCGAGGTGGCTGCGTCCCGGTGCTGTTGTCGCGGTGCTCGCGGCACTGCTGGCGACCATGTATCTGGGATACATCGTCGACCCGGAGAAGAACATGCACGACTTCCCGATCGGACTGGTCAACCTCGATGTCGGCGACACCGTCGGAGGTGAGCAGGTCAACGTCGGCGATCAGATCGCGGCCTCGATGGTTCAGCAGATCCCCGCCGACAAGGTCGCGCTGCGTGAGATGGGCCTGCCGGAGCTGCATCGGGCCATGCTCAACGGCGAGATCTACGGGGCGATCGTCATCCCGAGTGACTTCACCAAGCGTGTGTCGATCCTGGGCGCGGCCGGTGTCGTGCCCGGCGATGTCGATTGGCCCGTCATCACCGTCGAATCGAATCCGGCGGCGGGTGCCTACGCCACGCAGATCATGCTGCGCATCACCACTCAGGCGACGGACGCGGCGAACAAAGCGGTAGGCGCGCAACTGCTCGAGCGGGTGCAGAACCAGCTCCAGCCGACATCGGACGCACCCGCTACCCAGCTCTCCGGCGTGAGCCGGCTCGCCATGGCCGAGCCCGTCTCGGTGGTGGTCGTGCCCTTCCGTGAGCTCCCCGACGGCGCCGGTGGGGGACTGTCGGCGTTCTTCTACACCCTGCTGTTGCTGCTGGCCGGGTTCACCGGCGCGATGATCATCCACGCGATGGTGGACTCGGCACTGGGCTTCGCGCCGACCGAGTACGGGCCCTGGTACGTCCACTACCCGGCGACGCCGATCTCGCGCGTGCGGACGCTGCTGCTCAAATGGGGCATTCTGGTGGTCGTCGCGCCAGTGGTGTCCGGGATCTACCTGGCCGTCGCGACGATGCTGGGGATGTCGATCGAGCGTGCTCCGATGCTGTTCCTCTACGGCGTGCTCGCGATCGTGGCGGTCGGGATCACCGCGCTGTCCATCCTGGCGATCTTCGGTGCGGCCGGGATGCTCGTGAATCTCATCGTGTTCATCGTCCTCGGCCTGCCCTCCGCGGGCGGAACCGTGCCGATCGAGGCGACGCCGCGGGCCATGGCGTGGCTGTCGACCTTCGAACCGATGCACCAGATCTTCATCGCGGTGCGGGCGATCCTCTACTACGACGCCCGGGCGAGTTCGGGCCTGGCGCACGGCGTGGGGATGGCCCTGCTCGGCCTGCTGATCGGACTGGTCATCGGCCTGGCCGCGACGATCTTCTACGACCGGAAGGGGCTGGAACGCCGGGCTGTCCCGGCGGCCGGAAAGCAGTGAGTTCTGCGCGGACCGGCGCCGACCAGGACATGGTGGGCGCCGGTCCCGCGATCAGAAGGCGGCCTCGTCGAGATCCATGATGGCGGGATCGATATCCGCGATCACGGCACGGTCGGCACCGAGCCGGGGCAGCACGGTTCGGAGGAAGAAGGACGCCACCGCGATCTTGCCCGCGTAGAAGTCACGGTCCGATCCGGCGGACGGGAGTGCGGCCGAGGCGATTTCCGCGGCTACCAGCAGTCGCCACCCGATCAGCAGATCGCCGACCGCCAGCAGGAAACGGACCGATTCGAGCCCGACCTTGTACAGCTCCCGACTGTCGTTCGCGGCCGCGAGCAGGTGCTGGGTCAAGGTGGCGGTCATGGCCTGCACGTCGTCGAGCGCGGTCAGCAGAATTGCGCGTTCGACCTTGAACTCCGGGGTGCCGGATTCGGGCTGGGCGGTCGCCCGGACCTGGTCGGCGATATGGGCCAGGGCCACGCCGCGGTCGCGGGCGATCTTGCGGAAGAAGAAGTCCTGCGCCTGGATGGCGGTGGTGCCCTCGTAGAGGGAGTCGATCTTGGCGTCGCGGATGTACTGCTCGATCGGGTAGTCCTGCAGGAAGCCGGAGCCGCCGAAGGTCTGCAGCGAATCGGTCAGGTACTGGTAGGCGCGCTCGGAGCCGACACCTTTGACGATCGGCAGCAGCAGATCGTTGACCCGCGCGGCCAGCTCGGCGTCCGCGCCCGAGACATGCTGGGCGACTGCGGGATCCTGGTGGGCGGCGGTGTAGAGATAGATCGCGCGCAGGCCCTCCGCGTAGGCCTTCTGCAGCATCAGCGAGCGCCGGACATCCGGGTGGTGGCTGATGGTCACCTTCGGTGCGGTCTTGTCGGCGATCTGGGTCAGGTCGGTGCCCTGGACGCGAGTCTTGGCGTATTCCAGCGCGTTCAGGTAACCGGTCGACAGGGTCGCGATGGCCTTGGTGCCGACCATCATGCGCGCTTCCTCGATGACCTGGAACATCTGGGCGATGCCGTTGTGGACGTCGCCGACGAGCCAGCCCTTGGCGGGCACGCCGTGGCCGCCGAAGGTGAGCTCGCAGGTGGCCGAGGCCTTGAGCCCCATCTTGTGCTCGACATTGGTGACGAACACACCGTTGCGATCACCGAGTTCGCCGGTCTCGGAGTCGAAGTGGAACTTCGGCACCAGGAAAAGGCTCAACCCTTTGGTGCCGGGGCCGGCGCCTTCGGGGCGGGCCAGGACCTGGTGGATGATGTTGTCGGACAGATCGTCGGCATCGGCCGCGGTGATGAACCTCTTGACGCCCTCGATATGCCAGGAGCCGTCCTCCTGCTGGACCGCCTTGGTGCGGCCCGCGCCGACGTCGGAGCCCGCGTCGGGCTCCGTCAGGACCATGGTCGCGCCCCAGCTCTTCTCGACGGCGATCCTGGCCCAGCGGCGCTGGTCCTCGGTGCCGATGCGGTCGACGATATCGGACATACCGGGCCCGGTCAGGTACATGTACGCCGCCGGCTGGGCGCCCAGAATGAGCTCGCTGATCGCCCAGGCGAGCATGCGAGGCGCCGGAATACCGCCGATGGCCTCGGATTTCGCGATGCGCCACCATTCGCCGTCCTGCCACGCCCGTACCGAGCGCTTGAACGCCTCCGGTAGTCGCACGGTGTGGGTCGCGGGGTCGAATTGAGGTGGGTTGCGGTCGGTGTCGGCGAACGACGCGGCGGCGGGACCCTCGGCGATCCGCGCTGCTTCGACCAGCATCGTGCGCACGGTGTCGCCGTCGAGGTCGCTGAACGCGCCGCTGCCCAGCACGTCCGCCAGGCCGAAGACCTCGAGCAGATTGAACTCGAGGTCTCGGACATTGCTCTTGTAGTGGCCCACGGCCGAGTCCCTTCGACAGGCCGGTCGAGACGACCGGGAGTGAGGTGGAATGCGCGGATCCGATGCGCGCCGTGGGCCATTGTGGGTTCGCGCCGAAGCGCTACGCAACCGTAAGTTATTTTCGGCTAAGTAGATTCAATCTGAGAGCCGCTGGTACCAGATCATGAGATCGTCGTTCTCGCATTAAGTTGACCACCGCTAAGCTGATGAGCGAGTCAGTCGTGCAGGGCGATCCGGTCACCGATGGCGATCAACGCGCCCGCGAGATTCCGGTGGCCGAGGGCGCGCGGGTTGCGCACGGCGTCGATCACGACGGTGCCGATCGCCTGGACGAGGATGCGGGCCTGCGGGAGTGGCAGTTCGGCATGGGCCGTCTGCAACAGCCGGGCCCAGTTCAGGATGCCGTCGCGATGGATCCGGCGGTAGCGCGTGGCCTGCGGTTCCGGTAGGTGTCCGACCTCGCTGACGGTGGTACCGAGCAGGTCCGGCTGCTGGAGCGCGAATCCCACGAACGATTCCATCAGCAGATGTACCGCCTCGCGGGCGTCGCGGCCCTCGGCCAGTGCGCGGGAGGTGTAGAGGCCGATCCACTGCTCGTTGCGCACGATGATCTCGTTGAGCAGGTCGGCCTTGCTCGCGAAGTGGTGATACAGCGCGGGTCCGCTCACGCCGACGGCGGCGCCGATGTCTTCGATGCCCACCGCGGCATAGCCTCGCGTGTTGAACAGGCGCGCCGCCGCGCCGATGAGGCGCTCGGGCCGGGTGATTCGTTCGAACTCAGGGGACAGCGGCGGCGCCGGACGCGACGTGCGGGGCGAGGTCCCGCCCGGAGGCAATTCGGTGGCGAGGAGTCGCAGGATCGCGGCGTCGAGCACCGAGGTGAATGTCGTCGGCGGCAACTGCTGGCGGTGGTACGACGGGCTGACCGCCACCGAGAGAACGCACCAGCTCAGCAGCTCGACATCATGGTCGGATAGTTCTGGGCGCCGCGCGCGCACTGCCCGGCGCAGGTAGCCGGTCAATCGAACCGCCCGGATCAACACCGAAGAGCGGTGCGCGGCGGTGAGGTTGCGGAACTCGAGCTGCCACAGCCTCGGCAGCCCGCGCAGCTCGAGCGCGATGGCGACGAGTTCCTCGAAGACCCGATGCCCGCTCGCGTCCTGGACCGCGGCGGCCTCCAGCCGGGACACCGTCGCGTCCATGCCGGACATCAGGCAGTGGCCGAGCAACTCCTGCTTGTTGCGGAAATGGCGGTACAGCGCCGCCGAGGAGATCCCGACGGCGGTGGCGATCTCGGCCATGGACGTGCCGTGGTAGCCCGCCCGGGCGAAGGCGTCGGCGGCCGCGGTGAGGATCGTGGCGCGGCGGTCGCGTGGACGTCGGCGAATCGCGTGGCCGCCCGGGGTGCTGGTGCTCATCGTCTCCCAGTCTGGCGTACCGGGGCTGTGCCGTCGGGGGTGGCCACCGCATGGCCTCGTCGTCCGATGGCGGGCACGACCGGCCCCAGTGGGTGAACTCACAGTCATATGAATGTGTTGATCAAATATGATCAAAATATCAATGTTGCGATCATTGATAGGAGTGCTGTCCGGTGTTCGTGTCACAGCGCGGCGACAAGCGCGGGAAGTGAGAAGTAGTGCCTGACAGTGGTGTTCAGCCGCTTCACGATGAGCCGTTCGACGACGCGCCGCAGGGTGGGAAGGGGGTCGAATCCGGGCGGGCACCGGCTGCCGTGAGGATTCTGCTCGGGGCGTTCCGGTGGTATCACCGCCACGAAGTAGGGGGCGTGCTCGAACCGGCATCGGGGCCGGCGTTGTTCGTGGCCAACCACGGCTTCGGCGGTGTCTTCGATCTGAATGTCCTGGCCGCGCGATCGGCCTATGTCCGCATCGGGGATCCGCGACGGGCGGTCGTCCTGACGCATCACATGGTCTGGGCGATGGGGCTCGGCCCGTTGCTCGCCAAGATGGGGGCCGAGCCCGCGACCGGTGATAACGCCCTGGCGGCCCTCGCGCGTGGCGAGCATGTCCTCGTGTTTCCCGGGGGTGATGTCGACGCGTTCAAGTCGTGGGGCGAGCGCAACCGGATCATCTTCGACGGGCGGACCGGTTTCGCGCGGCTGGCGATCCAGGCGGGGGTGCCGATCGTTCCGGTGGTCACGTCGGGGGCGGGGGAGTCGCTGATCTGCCTGTCCGATGGTCGTGCGCTGGCGCGCTTGCTTCGCCTCGACAAGGCGCTGCGGCTCAAGCGGCTCCCGATCACGCTGTCGTTGCCGTGGGGGCTCACCGTCGGAATCGCGGGGTTGTTCCCCTACATCCCGCTGCCGACCAAGGTTCGGACCGCGGTGCTGCCTGCGATGGGGCCGGAGGGTGGGGAGTCGCCGGGGGAGTTCGCCGAGCGGGTGCGCCGGGTGATGCAGGACGAGATGGATCGCCAGACCGCGAACCGTGTCCTGATGCTCGGATGAGAACCGGTCAAACCACCAGTTCTGAGTATTTCATCAGAAACACTTGACGTGGATTCGATCGGAGGTGATGATATTATCAACTGCATTGGGAGGTACATCGTGACAAGCATCGACAAGGGAGTCGACACCGGGCGCACGGTCCAGGTCGGCAACCGCGAGATCTACTTCACCGAGTTCGGATCAGGACCCGCGGTCGTGCTGCTGCACGGCGGCGGCCCCGGCGCGACCGGGCTGTCGAACTACTCGCGCAATATCGAGGCGCTGGCGCAGCACTTCCGGGTGCTCGTGCTCGACATGCCGGGCTACGGACGGTCGTCGAAGTACGTCGACCAGTCCGATCCCTTCGGCGACCTGGCGCGTGTGCTCGGCGAGTTCCTCGACGCCTTGCAGATCGACTCGGCACACCTGATCGGCAACTCCTACGGCGGGGCGGCGGCGCTGCGGCTGGCGATGGACCGCCCCGGCAAGGTCGGCCGCCTGATCCTGATGGGCCCCGGCGGCGTCGGTTCCACGCGCGCCCTGCCGACCAAGGGTCTGCAGGAGCTCCTCGCGTACTACCCCGGCAGCGGCCCGAGCCGCGAGAAGATCATCCGCTTCATCCGTGAGTTCCTGGTGTACGACGGTGCGACGGTGCCGGACGAAGTGATCGAGGAGCGCTACCGGGCCAGCATCGACCCCGAGGTCGTCGCCAACCCGCCGCTGCGCCGGCCCTCGGGCCTGTTCGCTTTGCGCACGCTCTGGCGGATGGACTTCACCCGGGATTCGCGCCTGAGCGAGGTGGCGCACCCCACGTTGGTGGTGTGGGGCGAGGACGACAAGGTCAACCGGCCGTCCGGGGGCAGGATGCTCGCCGAGACCATGCCCAACTGCGACCTCTACCTGGTCGCGCGCACCGGGCACTGGGCGCAGTGGGAGCGGGCCGAACTGTTCAACACCCTCGCGATCGCGTACCTGAAGGCCGAGCGATGAGCGGCCTCGTACCCGGCGACGGGTCGGTCTTCGGGGCGGTGCACCTGGGCTACGTCGTTGTGGAGTCGGCGCGGCTGGGCGAGTGGCGTCGCTTCGGCGCCGACGCGATCGGCATGCACGCCGACGACGTCGACAGCTCCACGGTGCGGTTCCGCCTCGATGAGCACGCATGCCGTTTCCTGGTGGAGCAGGGTCCGCAGGAGGACGTGACGGCCGTCGGCTGGCAGGTCGACGATCACGAAACCTTCGACCGGATCATCGCGCGGGTGTCCGATCGTGGCGTGCCGATCGCCGAAGGCAGTGCCGAGGACGCGGCCCGTCGTGGCGTGGAGCGTCTGTGGCGGTTCGCCGGCCCCAAGGGGATCCGGCAGGAGATCTTCACCGTCCCGGTGACCACGCCCGAGCCGCTGCGCATGCTCAGCTCCGGGTGGGTGACCGGCGAAGCCGGCATGGGACATGTCGCGATCGTGTCGAGGGAACCGGAATCACTGCGGGGCTACTACGAGACGGTCTTCGACTCCCGGCTCAGCGACTACATCGACGAGAACGTCTCCGGCCTCAAGCTCAAGATCCGGTTCCTGCGGGTGAACGAGCGGCACCACTCGATCGCGATCGCCAACATCCGCGGTGTGAAGATCGATCCGATCCGAACCCGGGTGCAGCACATCAACATTCAGTCCGGTTCGCTCGACGACGTGCTGGCCGCCTATGGGCGGGTCACCGATCTCGGCTTCCGGATGGCCTGGTCGGTCGGCCAGCACACCAATGATCGTGAGCTGTCCTTCTACTGCGTCACCCCGTCCGGATTCGAACTCGAGGTCGGCTGGAATCCGATCGTGTTCGGTCCGGAACGCGAATCGACGTGGGAGCCGACCACCTACCAGGGCATCAGTATCTGGGGTCACACGCCGGTCGGCGAGACCGTGCTGGACAAGTTCACGCAGTTCCGGCAGGTCGTTCGGACCCTGCGGACCCCCGAGATCACTGTTCCCCAACTCACCGGAGGCATGGCGCGATGACATCGTTCGACTACGACGTGGTAGTCGTCGGACTGGGGCCCACCGGGCTGACCCTGGCGAACCTGCTAGGCCGTCGCGGCGTGCGGGTCCTGGTACTCGAGCGCGAACCGGAGTTCTACGGCTTGGCGCGGGCGGTGTACACCGACGACGAAGGCATGCGGATCTTCCAGACCGCCGGTGTCGCCGACGAAGCCTCGGCGCAGATGAACCTCGACTGCACCGTGCAGTGGGTGCGCCGCGACGGCTCGGTGCTCGCCCAGTTCAACCAGGTCTCGCGCCCGCTGGGCTGGCCGGTGGCCAACTTCCTGTACCAGCCCTACCTGGAGAACACGCTCGAGAACGCTCTCGAGCGCTACCCGCACGTGACGGTTCGCCGCGGCCGGGAAGTCCTCGGTTTCGATCAGGACGCCGACGGTGTGCTCGTGCGGCATGCCGAATGCCAGGGGACCGGGTACGGCAAACACGCCGCCGACACCGATGCGGCCACCTCGGAAGAGGTACGGGCGAAGTTCCTCGTCGGCTGCGATGGCGGCCGCAGCGTGGTCCGCACGCAGCTGGGTATCGATATGACCGGTACGAGCTACCCCGAACGCTGGCTCGTGGTCGATCTGCTCGCCAACGACGGTGTCGACGCGTTCCGGCATCTGCCGTACTTCAACTTCGTCTGTGATCCCGAGCTGCCGACGGTGTCGTGTCCGCAGCCTGGTGGGCATCACCGTTTCGAGTTCATGCTCAACGATGAGCAGAGCAAAGAGGAGATGGAGGACCCCGACCAGGTCCGCAGTCTCATCGCCCACTACGTCGATCCCGACGAAGTGACGGTGCTGCGCAAACTGGTCTACACCTTCAACGCCGTGGTCGCCGACCAGTGGCGTGAGGGACGCGTCCTGCTCGCCGGCGACGCCGCGCACATGACGCCCCAATTCATCGGCCAGGGCATGAACGCCGGTGTCCGCGACGCCGACAACCTGTCCTGGAAGCTCGGCGCCATCATCGGGCACGGTGCGAGTCTCGATCTCCTCGACACCTACGAGACCGAGCGGCGGCCCCACGCCAAGGCGATGATCGATCTGTCGGTGCTGAACAAGAGCCTCGTCTCGATCGACAACAAGCTCGCCGCGGGTGCCCGCGATATCGCCCTGGCCACCGCACTGAAGGTCCCCGGACTCAACACCTGGATCCGGGAGGCGAAGATGAAGCCGTCCCCGCGGTTCAAGCGCGGTGCCTACTTCGGGCTCCCGCGCAAGTTGACGCGCGGCGTCGAGGGCACGCTGGCACCGCAGCCGGAGATCCGCACCTTCGACGGCCGCCACCAGCGCCTCGACGAAGCGCTCGGCCTCGGCTTCGCCGTCGTCGGCTACGGTGTCGATCCGCGTGCGGGACTCAGTGTCGCCCAGCGCAATGCCCTGCAGATACTCGGCACGCAGTTCGTCACCGTGTACGCGACCGGTGGCCGTCCGCAGGGCGAGCCGGGCGAGGCCCGGGTCGCCGCCACCGACTACGCCGACGTCGAGGATTACACCGGGGACATGGCCCGGTGGTTCGCCAAAGCCGGTGTCGCCCAGGGCGGCACGGTCCTGCTCCGCCCGGACCGATACGTGTTCGGGATCAGTGCGAAATCCGACGCGAGCGAGCTGGTCACCGCGCTGCTGGCCCGCCTCGCCGTCACGCCCGCGATGTTGACCGCGAACCACAGCCCCCTGCGCGTCGTGGCGTCCGCCGCGCCGAGCCCCCTGGAGGAAGCCCGATGACCACGACCACCAGCGAACTGCCCGCCGTCCTCGCCGCCGCCGAGCGACTGGCGACCGCGACGCAGCTGGGCGTGCCCGTGGCCGCGGTGCGTGACCTGATCGGCGCCGACGACGTGGACCTGGCCTACGCGGTGCAGAGGCTGGGCACTCGCCGACGGATCGACGAGGGCGCCCGCGTCGTCGGGCACAAGATCGGATTGACCTCCACGGCGGTGCAACGTCAGCTCGGTGTCGATCAGCCCGACTTCGGCGTGCTCTTCGGCGACATGGACGCGGGCACGACGCCGCTGTCGCAGCGGCCGAGGCTGCTGCAGCCCAAGATCGAGGCCGAGCTGGCCTTCGTCCTCGGCGCCGACCTGACCGGTGACGACCTCGATCCCATCTCGGTGCGCGGCGCCATCGACTACGCCGCACCCGCACTCGAGATCGTGGACAGCCGAATCGCGGGCTGGGACATCACCTTCGGCGACACCGTGGCCGACAACGCCTCGAGCGGCTGGTTCGTGCTGGGCGAACAGCGGCTCTCCCTCGATGACTTCGAACCGCGTGAGATCACGATGGCCATGCGCATCGATGGCGAGATCGTCTCGCGCGGAAAAGGCGTGGACTGCCTCGGCGACCCACTGCTGGCGCTGGCCTGGCTCGCGCGCACCGCTCAGGCGCTGGGAGATCCGCTGCGCGCGGGCGAGATCGTGCTCTCCGGCGCGCTGGGGCCGATGGCGCCGCTGGTGCCCGGCGCGCGGGTCCACGCCGAACTGACTCAGCGTTCGGGGCCGCTTGGCACCGTCGACTTCACCCTGGAGGAACAGCGATGAGCCGCACCAAAGTCGCCGTCATCGGATCGGGCAATATCGGCACCGATCTGATGATCAAAGTCTTGCGCCTGTCCGACACACTCGAGATGGCCGCCATGGTCGGCATCGACCCGGATTCCGACGGGCTCGCCCGCGCCGGCCGGTTGGGTGTGCAGATCACCTCCGATGGTGTCGAGGGTTTGATCGGGCTACCGGATTTCGAAGACATCGAGATCGTTTTCGACGCCACCTCGGCGGGCGCGCACAAGGCCAACGCCGCCGCCCTCGCCCCCTTCGGCAAACGCCTGATCGATCTGACTCCCGCCGCGATCGGCCCGTTCGTCGTTCCGGCGGTGAACCTCGATGAGCATGTGGCGGCCGACAACGTCAACATGGTCACCTGCGGTGGTCAGGCGACGATTCCGGTGGTCGCTGCCATCGCCCGGGTCACCGCGGTGCCCTACGCCGAGATCGTCGCCTCGATCGCGTCGAAATCCGCGGGCCCCGGCACCCGAGCCAATATCGACGAGTTCACCGAGACCACCTCGACCGCGATCGCCGCGGTGGGCGGCGCCCAGCGCGGACGCGCGATCATCGTGCTCAACCCCGCGGAACCGCCGCTGATCATGCGCGACACCGTGTTCGCGCTCATCGACACCGCCGACGCCGAGGTCCACACGCGGATCAAGGAGTCGATCCTGGCCGTGGTGGCCGACGTCGCCGCGTATGTGCCGGGCTACCGGTTGAAGCAGGGTGTGCAGATCACGCCCGTCGAAGCCGGAGCTCCGCTGCGCACCCTGGTCGGCGACACTCCGGTCACCCACCAGGTCAGCGTGTTCCTCGAGGTCGAGGGTGCCGCGCACTACCTGCCGGCCTATGCCGGGAATCTCGACATCATGACCTCGGCCGCCGTGCGCGTCGCGGAGCGGATCGCGGCATCCACGAAGGAGAGTGTCCGATGAGCGCCGAAATCTTCCTGCAGGACGTCACTCTGCGCGATGGGATGCACGCACTGCGGCACCGCATCGATCCCGCCGGGGTGGCCCGGATCGCCGCCGCGCTCGATGCCGCGGGCGTGGACGCGATCGAGGTCGCCCACGGTGACGGGCTGCACGGCGGCAGCCTCAACTACGGGCCGGGCAGCCACACCGACTGGGAATGGCTCGAAGCCGCCGCGGGCGCGGTGCGGTTCGCCCGGCTGACGACCCTGCTCCTGCCCGGCATCGGCACCATCGAGGACCTGCGTCGCGCGTTCGATCTCGGCGTGCGCTCGGTGCGGGTGGCCACTCACTGCACCGAGGCGGACATCTCCGCCCAGCACATCGCCTACGCGCGCGAACTCGGCATGGACGTGTCCGGCTTCTTGATGATGAGTCACATGAACAGCCCGGAAGGTTTGGCCGACCAGGCGAAACTCATGGAATCCTATGGTGCGCACTGTGTCTACGTCACCGATTCCGGCGGGCGGCTCACCATGAACGGTGTCCGCGACCGAGTCCGTGCCTACCGGAATGTGCTCGAACCCGGCACCGAGATCGGCATCCACGCCCACCAGAACCTCTCACTGTCGGTGGCGAACAGTGTCGTCGCGGTGGAGGAGGGCGTGACCCGGGTGGACGCGTCCCTGGCCGGACTGGGCGCCGGGGCGGGCAACACTCCGCTCGAAGCGTTCGTCGCCGTCGCCGACCTGACCGGCTGGGAACACGGCGCGAACCTGGATCAGCTGACCGATGCGGCCGACGATCTGGTCCGGCCGCTGATGGACCGGCCCGTCCAGGTCGACCGCGAAACGCTGACGCTCGGCTACGCGGGTGTCTACTCGAGCTTCCTGCGCCATGCGGAGAACGCCTCGGCCACCTACGGCGTGGACGTGCGCACGCTGCTCACCGTCGCCGGTCGGCGAGGGCTTGTCGGCGGACAGGAAGACATGATCGCCGATATCGCGCTCGACCTGGTCGGTGATCACTGAGACTTCCGGCTCGCGCGGACCGGAAGGTGACGCGGTCCCGGCCTTTGTCACAGGAGGCCGGGACCGCCGTCCCCACGAGTCGGAACACGGGTGTGCCACGACCGCTGCCGATGTCAGGCGGTACGGCGGCCAGACCATCGCGACGCGCAAGGCGCGACGACGGCGTCAGTTCCTCGACGCGGCCACCCGCGTCTGCGCGGAGCGCGGCTGTTTCGGCTGCTCGCTCAGCGATATCTGTGCGTCGGCGTCGCTGTCGAAGCGGCAGTTCTACGAGGAATTCCACACTCTCGACGAGGTGCTCGTCGCGGCCTATGCCCGGATCCAGGACAGGGCGGCCGCCGCGGTGGCACGCGCGCTCGCGGACCAGACCGGACCCGTCGAACCGGTCGTCGCACTGCGCGCCGCCCTGATCGCCTATTTCGCCGCGATCGAGAGTGAGCCGTACGGCGCGAGGTTCGCCCTGCTCGAGGTGAGCGGTGTCGGTGAACTCGCACAGCAGCAGTGCCGCGCGCACGCCCACCGATGGGCGGGACACGTCCGGAGTTTCCTGGCGGCGAGAGGTTCACGTCCGGCCGACGACACCGTCGGGCTGCTGACCGCGACGGTCAACGCTGTCGCGCGCGAAGGCCTGTCGTGCGTCCCCGAGCTGCCGCCGTCGAGCCTGATCGAGCTCCTGACGAGTATGGCGATGCTGGTGGTTACCCGAGGGGCTTCGGCAGATCACGGGGCAGCGGATTCGTAGCCAGCCTCTCGGCGGCCTCCTTGGACATCCCGAACATGCGCAGCACCCGGCTGGTCACCTGATCGGTCAGCTCCCCGGCATCGGCGTCGGGCGTGCGATCCAGTAGCTGGAGCAGCCCGAGCAGCGCCCCACCAGCAGCCATCATGGCCATCTCGATATCCATCGGGTCGAACCTGCCCGCCTGCTGCGCGGCCGCGATATCGCGGCGCGCACGGGGAGCGAGGCCCTCGTCGCGAACGAGGATCGATGTGCCCGAGTGCAGGATCACGCGGACGCCTTCGGGAAAGTCGCGCTGCATGCGGCCCGTCATCCGGAAACTCACCGCGAACACCTCCGCCGGATCCTCGTATGCCGCGACCACGCCATCGCGTAGCACGCCGTAGGTGTTCAGCACCGCGCGGACGGCTTCCTCGAACAGCTCGTCCTTCGAGGAGAAATGGTTGTAGAACGACCCGAATCCGACATCGGCGGAATCGGTGATCTCCTGGATGCTGACCGCGGTCCGCCCCTCGGCCAGCAGTGCGGTCGCCGCGGCCAGCAGCGCGTTGCGCGTGCGTGCCCGTCGCCGGTCCACCCGATTCCGTGTGATGGGTTCGGCTGTCATCGAACCTTCCTCCGGCCTACGCTCGTGGACCGATCGCCCGTGCGATGCCACGGAAAGCTTGGCGCCGAATCGTGCTCCGAACCCGGTTCAGCACCGGCGTCGACGGTGCGATGGTCGGGGCGGCACCGAAACGGGGGAACAGGGTGAGTGCGTTGACGCGCTCGACGGCACGGCGCTGGGCGTCGTCGAAACCCGCGTAGGCGTCGAGGCCGCCGCCGAAGTAGAGCACCGCCGGATCGGGGGCGAACGGCCAGTCGCTGCCGTAGAGGACGTGGCCCGGCCGGGCGAACGACAGCAGGCTCGGCAGGGCCGACGCGCTCGAGGACAGCGCGGTGTCGAAATAGAACCCGGCGAACTCGTCGATCAGGTCGGCCGGGCTCACTCCGGTTTCGCTGAAGATGGTGAGCGCCAGCCGGTGGGCCGCGTAGGGGACGAAGCCGCCACCGTGCGACAGGATGAACTTGATGTTCGGGTACCGACGTCGAATCCCGTTGCGCACCAACAGGTAGGCGGCCCGGGTCGTGTCGAGGAGGAAGTCCGCGGCGAAGGGCAGGATTCCGGGAACCGACTCGCCGGGAAGATCCGCCGGGTGTACCAGAACGACCGCGCGACGGTCGTCGAGCGCGCGGAAGAGTTCGTCCTGGCCCTCGGCGCCGAGATAAACCCCGGCGGAGTTCCCGAGCAGCACCACTCCGTCGGCGCCGAGAGTATCGAGGGCTCGTTCGGCTTCCAGCCGGGACGCTCGCACGTCGGGCATGGGCAAGGTGGCCATGAATCCGAGCTGTCCCGGGTGGGCGGCCGAGATCTCGCAGGAGTAGTCGTTGAGGGCCTGGGCGAGCGTCGTGGCCTCGGCGGGATCGGTAAGGAAGGTGGTTCCGGGTGTCGACACCGACAGAATCGCCGAGCCGATCCTCGCAGTCGCCATCAGGCTCAGAGCCGAGTCCGGCGACCAGTCCGGCAGATCCCGGCCACCCGAGGCGGTGATGCCGTGGCGGCGCAGCGCGTCGCGATAGACCGGCGGGATCATGTGCTGATGCACGTCGATTCGGTCCGCGTTCATCGGGTCCTTCCGTTCATGGTGGAGAGATCTGCGGCCACACCATCGGCACTTATGTGATGATAGTATCAGTTACGACGACTCTCTAGCTATAGTGATGAAAATGTCAGCAGCTTCGCGCTGGGTGCGGGCTACTTCGTCAGCCCCAGCAGGGCGGCCGTGAGTCCGTAGTCGGGACCGAAGTCCTGCATGTTGCCGGTGCGGCAGCCGTCCGCGCGCATCTGGATCCGCTCGCAGAAGACGCTGATGATCTCGCCCGACAGGGCGGTTCCGATCAGCACGTTCTGGCGGAAGTACCTTCCGTCTTTGTCCATCGTGCGGTCGATGTTCTCCATGAGCAGCGGAGTGAGGTCAACGATCTCGGTGAGCGCGCCGGAGTTCGCACGTAGTTGGTTGGTGACATTGGTCAAACCGGCGAGTGAGGCGGCGAGCTCGTCCTGGTGCCCGGCGAATGCGATGCTGGTGTTGGCCAGGAAGGCGTTGAGCTGGTCCAGTGTTGCCTGCAGGCCGGGCGCCTGCTCGGCTAGCAGCCCCGACATGGCGGTCATCCGGTCGCTGAAGTCGCGCACCGACTGGTCGTTGTCGGCCAGCATCGTCGTGAGCTCGTTGAGCTTGATGATGATGTTGGCGATGGCGTCTTTGTTGTCGACACCGACCTTCAAAGCACCCGAGAGCGCGTCGAGGGTTTCGCGGATCTTCTGGCCGTTGCCGTTGAGCACCGGGTAGAGCGCCCGGCCTGAGAGCGGGCCGAGACCCTCCTGGCCTTCCTCGGGCTCGAGCGAGGCTGCGAACTGGTCGATGGTCTTGATCATCGTGTCCAGCTCGACCGGGGTCCTGGTCCGCGTGAGCGGCAGGTGATCGCCGGATTCGAGGGTGTCGCCGCCGGTGTAGGGCGGGGTGATCTCGATGTGGCGGTCGGTGACGATCGAGGGCGAGATGATCGCCGCGATGGCGTCTTTCGGGATCTCGATGCCTGCGTCAACGGTCATGTGGACCTCGACGTAGGTGCCCTTGGGGACGATCTTGTCGACCTTGCCGACCGCGAGGCCGAGGACCATGATCTCGTTGCCCTCGTACATGCCCGCGATGTTCTCGAAATCCGCGGTGATCTTGGTGGGAGGCGTCGATGTCGGCAGGGCGGAGCAACCGCCGAGGGTGAGGGCGGCTGCTCCGCCCGCGACGCACAGCCAGTGGAACCCGGCCTTCTTTCTGCCCAGCATGAACGGGTCCCTTCGCGCTCCAATAAATGATGATGCGATCACAAATGATAGAAGCATCGGCACGATCTGGTGATGAAATCATCAAATACGCCCGGAGCGTCGGGCTCGGATCGGGATGACTCCCGTCACTCTCGGTGCGGCGTCGTTGCAGTTTATAGAACTGACCATCATTATTGATGAAACAGTCATAAACTATCGCCCGGTCGGCGCGCTGCTCCATGCCCCGCACCGGCAGAAGGGACCGGGTTGAGATGTCGAACCTGCAGCGCGTAGTCGCCCTGCCTGTGATCGGAGTCATGTGCTCCGCGTCACTGTTGATCTCCGGGTGTGGAATCGGCGTACCGGGAGGATCGCGGGAGTCCGGTGCGAGCGGCACGGTCGCGACGTCGCCCCGGACGACGAGTCCCGTCGCGGCGGAGGTGGTCACCCCGGAAGACGCCGGTCATCGGTGGGCGGCCGCCGGTTCGGCCGTCCTGACCCCCGGGATCCAAGCGAACACGCACGGAGGCGGGCAGTGCACGACGAACTACGTGTTCGTCGACGACACCGACAGGGTCTACCTCGGCCAGTCCGCGCACTGCGCCGGAACGGGCGGATCCACCGAAACCGACGGATGTACGGCCACCGGTCAGCCGCTCGACACCGCGGTCGATTTCACCCGCCGTGGCTCACTCCGTTCCGACGGCACCACCATCGGCACCGGCCGGCTGGCCTACAGCAGCTGGCTGACGATGCGGCAACTCGGCGAAGCGGACCCGAATGCCTGCGCGTACAACGACTTCGCGCTGATCGAGATCGACCCCGGCCTCGTCGATCGGGTCAATCCGAGCGTGCCGTACTGGGGCGGTCCCACCGGTCTCAACATCACCGGCACGCCCGAGGGCGAACACGTCTACAGCTATGGCAACTCGAGAATCCGGGGTGGCCTCCCCGGGCTGTCGCCGCAGCGAGGTGAGAGCTTCGCCGATGACAGCTCACTCGGCGGGTGGACCCACGCCCTGAAATCGCCGACGCCCGGCATTCCGGGTGACAGCGGAAGCGCCTTCCTCGACGCCGAAGGACGAGCGGTGGGCACGCTCTCGACTGTGGGGCTCGGGTTGCCCATCATCAACAATGTCGGCGACATCAGCCGCGAACTCGCTTACGCACGAGCGCATTCCGGGATTTCCGGACTGCGCCTCGTGCTCGGAACCGAAGAGTTCGACCCGAACCGGTGACGCCTGTCCGCATCTGTCCCGGCCGGACCGAGTGTGGGTCTACTCGCCGGCCCCGAGGGGCAGATCGGGGTCGGCGGGCAGCTGGGGGAGTGGTCCGGAGCTGAGGCGCTGCGCGGTTCGCTTGTTCACGCCGAACATGCGCAGGGCTCGATATGCCATGTCGTCGGCGAGTGCCGCCGCGTCCGCATCCGGATCGGCGTCGAGCAGTTGCAGCAGTCCCAGCAGCGTTCCGCCCGCCGCCATGACGGCCAGATCGGGATCCATCGGTTCGAAGCGCCCTGCCTCCTGCGCGGCCACGATGTCCTGACGGGCACGGGGCGCGAGCCCCTCGTCGCGCAACATGACCCCCATGCCGGAATGCAGGACCACGCGCACCATCTCGGGAAGTCGGCGCTGTAGCCGTCCGGTCAGCCGGAAGCTGACCGCGAAGACCTCGGCCGGGTCGTCGTAGCGAGCCACGACCTGGTCGCGCATCGTGCTGTAGACGTTCAGCGCGGACCGCACGGCCTCGTCGAAGAGCTGTTCTTTGGAGTCGAAGTGGTTGTAGAAGGAGCCGAAACCGACGTCCGCGGCGTCGGTGATCTCCTTGATGCTGACCGATGACTTGCCCTCGGACAAGAACTTCCGCGCAGCGCCGAGCAGCGCATTGCGCGTGCGTTCCCGGCGACGATCGGTACGCGTGGGTGTGGTCTGCTCGGCTGTCATCTGCCCTCCACCTCGAGTTGCCGCAGCAATCATAACTGATCGGATATTCAGTACCGATGCGTGCGACTCGTGGCGTGGGTGTGGCGGTCGCTGTGGGCCCGGCGTCGCACCCACAGCGACCGACCGGCGCGAAGGGTCGGCTCAGCCGATGGCGCCGGACAGGACGGGCAGCATCTTCACGACCTGGGCTTCCCAGTACTTCCAGGCGTGGACACCCGAGGAAGGGAAGTCGTAGGTCACGGTGGTGGCGCCCAGTAACTTCATGCGTGTCTGGAACGACCGTGAGTTGGTCAGGGACAGCGTCTCGAGTGCCGAGCCCTCCGCGGCCTGCTTGCTCGGCTCCCCGGCCTCGGACGGCACGCCGTTGGCGGCCGACACCCACAGCTCGGTCCCGTTCCGGATGAGGCCGGGGGCGAGGAACATGGGATCCATCCACTGCCATTTGTCGGAGGTCGGCGAGCTGATCATGCACGAGATGTTGTACCCACCAGCCTTGGCCATGGCGGCCGAGATCGCTCCGCGCATGCCCGGAGCCGACGGGTTCAGATATCCGGACAGGGAAGCGGCATAGCTGAACTGGGCGGGATGATGAGCGGCGAGCGCGAACGCGGCGCTACCACCCATCGAGAGTCCGATGACACCGTTGCGGGTCGGGGACAGGCCGAGCCGTTCGTGCAGGGCGGCGGGCAGGACCCGGGTCAACAGTGTCTCCCAGGTGTAGGTGTAGGACTTTCCCGGCCCGGTGTCGGGTGCGGAATCACCGGCGATTTCGGATACGGCGCCCTCCGGAAGGTACGACGGGCGATCCCAATCCATATAGAAACTGGATTGTCCGCCGACCGGCAGCACGACATTGATGTTGTTCTCGGTCAGTGTCCTGGCGACCTCGGTTTCGATCTCCCAGCCGTTGAGGTCCTCACGTGCCCACATTCCGTCGAGGGCATAGACCACGCGCTGGGTGTTGCCGTCGGCCGCGCGGAATACGCGGGTCTTGACGGGGCCCATATCGGAGTCGACCCAGAAGTCGACGCCGACCGGATCGAACGCGGCGTTCGACCGAGGTGTCGATACGAGCAGAAACGTGAGCAAGGAGAACAGGGCAAGCCACAATGTCATTCGGGAGAGCGCTATCAACGCTTCGTCTCTTTTCATGGGTTGTCGGAGCCAGTTCGATACTGGTCACCGGGCGGAGGCTCAGCTCGAAGTGGAAGGCCACGGGCGCGCGGGGCCCACCGCGCGCCCGGCTTTCCGACCGCTACTTCGACTGCTGCTGGCTCTGCACCGACGGCTGGTTGATCGTGGTGTAGTACTGGACCGCGGCGTAGATCGCCACGGGCGCGGCGATGAGCAGCTGTCCCGCCAGCACGCCGAGGAAACCACCGGCCGCCACACCCGCGATGCAGCCCTGCACCTCGGACGGGAGTCCACTGAACATGGTCGCGAGCGCGCCGGTCAGTGTCGCGCCGGTCGCGCCGCCGATGACGCAACCGACCGCCGCGCCGCCGATTCCGCCGACCATGGCGCCGATCGAGGCGCCGAGTCCGATCGTGCTCGTCATGCGGGCCCAGGCGTCGCGCTCACGGTCGTAGTCGTTCTTCCAGGTGGCCTGCTCCTCGTAGGGCAGGGCGACCGGCTCATAGTGGGCCTTGTCCAGGGTGAACTGCGGAGTGAGCGTCGCAGTCCGCTCGTTGATCTCAGCTCCGATGGGGAAGACGAATTCGTCGACGCGGAACTTCAGTTCGGTGCCGGCGAGAACCTTGCCGTCCGGTGCCTTCACCTTCAGGGCGCCGTCCTCGACGACCAGGGAGCCCGCGTCGATCTGGACGAGCGTGGACGTGTCGGTCGTGGTCGTCGTGTAGTTCACGACGCCGAGGTCGTCGGCCGGGTCGGCGTAGGCCGTCCCGGTGCCGGTGGCCAGCGCGCCGATCAGGATCGCTGAGACGGCGGTGAAGTGCTTGATGCGCATTTCTGTTCCTTCTTCGTGGCGGAGATTTCCCGGGGAGGGTCTGGTGGGTCGGATCAGCCGAGCGCGGACAGCCAGTCGTGCAGCCAGGTGACGGCGGTGTGCCGGCCGTCGACGGGGTAGCTGCCGTAGGACATGTGCGTTCCGGATCCGTAGAAGTGCGCGAGCTGTCGCGCGCGTTCATCGCGGGCCTGGTCGGTGAGCTCGCCCTGTTCGTCGGCGGATCGCAGGGCGGTCAGCATTTCCGCTGCTCTGCTGCGGTAGCGGGGCAGATCGTCGGGGTGGTCGGCGGAAACTCCGGCCAGGGCGCCGGCGATGGCGATGACGAAGTCCTCGTCGTCGGTCGAGCAGTACAGATCGCCGACAGCGCAGATCGTGCGGACTCGAGCCGTGATCGAGCCGAACCCGTCGGGGCGCGGCCCCCGGACGCCGACGCCGCGGGCGGGCGGGCCGACCTGGGCATCGGCCCGCGACCGCTGGGGATCGGAGAGCAGGCCGACGGCCTGCACGCGATCCGGCGACACGACCCCGCCGCCTCTGCCGATCTCCGCCGCCAGATCACCGGCGGCGTCGGCACCCTGGCTGTAGCCGACCAGAGCGAAATCGGTGCCGGAGCAGCGGTCGGCGATGGTTCGCATCATCTCGCGCGCGGTGTCGACGGCGACCCGCTGCGAGGCGCCGTAGACCTTGCCCTCCCAGGGGAAGGCCGTCGCGGGATAGTCGACATAGGCGACCTGTTGGCTCGCGGGGAGGCCGTCGGTGACGCCGGCGAGCATGCCGGGGCCCGGGGTGTGCCGGGCTTCGCCGGTTTCCCAGGTGCCAGGGATCGCGATGACCGTGAGACCGGGGCAGCCCGGATCCGCGGCGGCGCTGCCCGTCACCGTGCCGGGCGCGGTCGTGAGCGCGATGGCCGCACCGGCCGCCAACGCGATGGCCGCGGTGTGCATGTTCGTCCGCACCGGTCTGGCTCCGTTCGTCTCGGGGAGGTCGGCAGGAGCGTGACCGGCGTCATCGGCGGAACTGCGCCCTGGTGGTATAAAACGTCACAGATGATCATCTGATCAGTCAATCGTCGTCAGAGAACTCTCAAGCAATCGGTAAACCTTCGACAGGAAGCGTTTCGACCGGCAGAGGAAGTGAATTCAGGTGCACGTAGCAACCACGGCGCGAACGGTGCGGCCGCGCGCCGTGGACGCCCGCGAGGGTTCCGCCGCCCCGGGTGCGAGCGGGATGGTGCTGGTCGTCGACGACGACGCCGACGTTCGTGAATCGCTGGAACGTGGTCTGCGTCTCAACGGCTTCGCGGTGTGTACCGCGGCCGACGGCGCGGCCGCGCTGGCGGTGACCCGCGAGCAGACGCCCGACGTGGTGGTGCTCGATATCGAGATGCCGGGACTGGACGGGTTGGCCTTCATCACCGCGCTGCGAGCACTCGGCAACGACGTGCCCATCTGTGTGGTGAGCGCTCGCACGCGGGTATCGGACCGGATCGAAGGGCTCGAGCTGGGCGCCGACGACTACCTGACCAAGCCGTTCGACTTCGTCGAATTGACCGCGCGGTTGCGTGCGCTGCTGCGCCGCCGCGGCAGTGGCTGGAGCACCGCGCAGGACTCGGTGACCATCGGGGTGTTGCGGGTCGAGTTCGCGGCGCTGCGGGTGACGGTCCGTGGCCGCGAGATTCCGCTGACACGGCGGGAATTCGAGCTGATCAGTGTCCTGGCCACCCATCACGGGGAGGTCGTGACCCGCGACCGGCTGCTGGAGACGGTGTGGGGTTACGACTTTCGGCCGCAGACCAATGTCGTGGATGTCGTCGTGGGGCACATTCGCCGCAAACTCGAAGAAGACGGCGTGCCCCGCCTCCTGCACACGGTGCGCGCTGTCGGGTTCGTCCTCCGGGAGGAAGGGCCGTGAGGGGGAATCTCTCGCTGCGAACGCGGGTCGCGGTGGCGGCGGCGACGGGAACGACGCTCGTTGTCGGCGCGCTCGCCGTCTTCCTGTTCGTCGCGATCGAGCGGAACAACATCAGGCACGTCGACGAGCAACTCGACATCATCACCGGCCTGGTCGAAGCGAATGTCGGTACCGCGCAACTGTTCATCGGCAGCGTGCGCGACGGCGGCGTCGCCGCCATCACCCTGCACCAGGACAGCGCCGTTCTCGCCAGCACGTCCACGCGACTGCCGGAGCTGCCCGAGGGGCACCAGACCCTGGTGCTCGACGATGCCGGCTACCGCGTCAAGACCATGATGGTGGAGCAGTCTCCGATCGGCCCGCACCTCGTGTCCGTTGCCGCGCCCCTGTCCGCGGCGGAATCGGTGACCCGGGAGCAGCGCCAGCACGTCCTGCTCGCCGGGGCGGCGGCGATCGCGGTGGCATCGGGATTGGGATGGCTACTCGGCGGCCGGGCGATCCGGCCACTGATCGACCTGACCCGCAGGATCGATGCCGGTGACGAATTGCCCGAGGCGAGAGGATGGTTCCGGGTGCGGGAAGCCGATCGACTCGCCGGTTCGGTCCGGTCGATGCTCGCGCGGATCGACTCCGCGCAGCAACGCACGATCTCGGCTCTCGAGACAGCGCGCACGTTCGCGAATACGGCCGCCCATGAGCTCCGAACCCCGCTCACCGCCATCCGCATGGACATCGAGATCGCGCGGGATGTCGAACTGGTGCCCGCCGAGCGCGCGCAGATCCTCGACGACGCGCTCCGCAAACACGGCCGGGTCGAATCGACGCTCGTGGCGCTGGAACTGCTCGCCGCCGGTGAACTGACATCGCGCCACAGCAGTGAACCGTCCGACGTGGTCGAGCTGGCCTACTCGGTCGTCGCGGACACGGCACGGACCCATCCGGAACTCCACCTGGCCGTCTCCGGCGAGCAACGAGCGGACTGCCACTGTTCCCCGGCCGGGATCCGCCTGATTCTCGACAACGCGATCACGAACGCGGTCCGCCACGGCCGCGCCACCCGAATCGAGATCTCCGTCCACCGAACCGGTGACGGATTCCTGCTGGCGGTCGACGACAACGGCACCGGATTGCCCGAGAACGAACGCGACGTGGTGTTCGGTCGATTCCGGCGGGGCTCCGGCGCGGCCCGCGAAGGATCGGGCCTCGGCCTCGCCCTGGTCGCGCAGCAGGCCGAACTACACGGCGGACGCGCGGAACTGATCACGAGCCCACTCGGCGGCCTACGGCTCGCCGTCGTCCTCGCCTGCTCCGATCCCCGAGGTGCCGACGGAGCTGAGATGTCCGACCGAGTCGAGTAGCGGGCATGACACTCTCACGACGCCACTTGACTGATGTTTGCATCGCATGTGATTCTCTCATCAACTGATGGGAGTGGGCAATGAAAGACCAGCTGGAACGGAAGGAATCGAACGCGCGACGAGCCGGCGCCGCCCGCTTCCGGCGCACACGGGGTGGTCGGACCCACACTCCGATCCGCCACGACCCTGCCGCGCGCCCGGCGAAATCGAATCCGCTGACCGGAATTCGCGCACGGGTGATGGCCATCGTGCTCATCCCGAGCATCGTGTTCGCTACTGCGGTGATCGTGGTAGGCCTGCACCTCATCGAGGAGAACCGGCAGAACCGGGCGTGGGCCGAACTCATCCTCCGAGTGGCGCCGCAGGCGGTGGACTTCAGTGAAGCCATGCTGCGGGAACGTCGATTCGCGATGGCTCGCGTCGCACGGCCGGAACTCGGCTCCGACGAGCTCAACGCCCAGCGCCTTCGCGTCGACGCCGCCGGCACGGCACTGCTGGAGGCCGCATCCTCACTCGGCGAACTCACCACCGGAGCGTTCGACGATTCCGCTCACCAGCTGCGTGACACGGTCCGCCGACTCGGCGCCGTGCGCGCGCGTACGGTCAGCGGTACCTCGACAGTCGACGAGGTGTACCAGGCCTACAGCCTGCTCACCGCGACCGGGACGATCGCGGTCGAGGCATTGGTCCCCAGAGCTCCCGACGTGGACAGCACTATCGCTTTGACCACGACCGCGACCTTGCTGCGCACAGCTGACGCCATCTCCGCGGTGCACGCACTCGTCGCGGCCGCAGACGCAGAGACCGCACTCGACCAGGCCGCCTTGCAAGCGTTCGCCACCAGGGTCGGCGCCTACCACGCCGACCTGGACTCACTGGCACACAAGGACGATCCCACTATCCGGCAGAGGCTCGTGCAACTGACCTCCAGCCCACAGTGGAGACAATTGGTCGAGTTCGAGAACGCCGTCGTGGCCAGAGGCGCTGCCCCCGCCCCGTCGGACCGCGACGACCCCACCGAGCCGCTGCCCACCGATTCCGCGGCGGCACAGCAGATTCTGGGACTGATGGTGAACGGCCTGTTGACGCTGTGGCGCACCAACTTCGCCGGTGTCCAACAGCGAGCGACCGACATCGCGGACAACGCCGTGCGCACCTCCGCCCTGACCATGCTCGCAGCGCTGATCATCGCCGCCGTGGCGTTCGTTCTGACCTCATGGTTGGCGAGTGGACTCATTCGACGACTCCGACGCCTTCGACTGCACACGTTGGCCGTCGCGGACACCGAGCTGCCTGCGATCATGTCCCGGATCGGTGCTGGTGAGGCGATCGATCTGACCTCGGCTCTACCTCCATCCGACTTCGGTGACGATGAAATCGGGCAGTTGGCACAGGCTTTCGACACCGCACAGCGCGCGGCGGTGTCCGCGGCGATGGCCGAAGCCCGGACCCGCGGCGCGGTCAACGCGATCTTCTTGAACCTCGCACACCGCAGCCAAGCCATGGCATCTCGCCAGCTGGAAGTTCTGGACGCCGCGGAAGCTCACGAGGAGGACCCGGACAAGATGGAGCTGCTGTTCGAACTCGACCATCTGGCCACTCGCGAACGTCGCAACGCCGAGAACCTGATCATTCTCGGCGGTGAACGTCCCGGACGGCAATGGCGATATCCGGTGCCGCTCAGCGACGTCGTGCAGGGGGCGATCACCGAGTCCAAGGACTACACGCGCGTCACACTCAACCGCTTCCCTGATGTCTCGGTCAACGGCGGCGTCGTCGCCGACACCATCCACTTGCTTGCCGAGCTGGTCGAGAACGCCACCTACTTCTCATCCACGACCGCACCCGTCACGGTCTCGGGCGGACTCGTCGAAGGTGGCGCCGTCGTCGAGGTCGCCGACCAAGGGAGGGGACTGTCCCCGCGGGAACTGAACCGAATCAATCGAATTCTCGACAGCGCACCGGATTTCGGCATCATGCACCTGTCCAGTGATGCGCGCATGGGGTTGATCGTGGTCTCGATCCTCGCCGGCCGCAACGAGATCAAGGTCCGACTCACCGAGTCGGACCACGGCGGAGTCACAGCGCACGTGTTCTTACCTCTCACCTTGCTCGATGACAGATCGCCTTCGGAGCTCGCCGGCGCCGGTGATGCACGCCCGCTGCTCCGGTAGGCATCACAGGCGCGCACGCGCGAGATGTGCCGACGGCTCGGTCCTGCTCGGATCCGGGACACGCCGACGCGCAGCCCCCGAGGCGCGGGAAGAGTGCCGCGGTCGATCGATTGCCGCAAGCGACGTTGTTGACCGGGTTGGTGTCGAGGACGTTGTGTAGGACGGCGATGTCGCGCATGGCTTCGGCGAGCTTGTTGCTGCCGATCCCGGTCGACGAGAGCGAAGTCGGACGTCTCCACGCCCAGTAAGTCGTTGGCGAGCTGGCCGGTCGTCGAGCGTGTGGATGGCGCCATGACGGGTCCGTAGCGAGTGATGGCCTCGCGCATTTCGGCGAGCAGTACGCTCAGTGACGCGTCACAGAGGACCAACTCGCCCACTAGGCCGCCCCTGGTCGTCGACTCTTCCCTGCTCGGGGTGGAGGCAGCTCGATGGTGGCGGGCGAGTTGACGGAGGGCTCCCGGAGGAGTCATCGACTAGTGCCATTTTTGTGCAATATGCGTGAAGAAATGTTGGTTCCCTGCCTGCGGCACGGGAGGCGTGGCAGACGGATCCAGGTCGCCATGGGTTGATTAGACCACCCGGCTGAGCGCGCGCAGGTCCGCGTCCAGCTTCCGGAACAACCAATACACGGCGACGAAGGCGAGCCCGCCGGCCGCGCACAGCCCCAGTACCGAATCGCGCACGAGCCACAGCTCCTCGGGTTCGAGAAAGCTGAATCCGGCCAGCACCCCGACCACCGGCACCGACGCCGTCACCGCGAGGTAGACCGTGGTCCTGCGGCGCAGCCAGCGCAAGTCGGCGGAGTCGCGCTCCGTCGTGCGCCCGTGGCGCAGGTAGCGGGGATAGACGCAGCGGACGAGATAGAACGTGGAAAGGAAGAAGGTGTAGGCGACCGAGATGGTGCCCGCCACCAGAACAGTCATCGCCGCATGGACCTGCAACCGCACCGGAAGATCGGTGAACCAGCGCAGCAGCAGCACGGCCGTCCCGGTGGCGAGAAGCGCGGACAGCAGGGTGTTGAGCGCACACAGGTCGCCCCACAGCAGTGTCCGTGACCGCACCCGCGCGAGCCTTGCCTCGTCGTAGCGTCTGCCCTTGCGCAAGCCGCGAAGAACCTCGAGCTGATCACGTGAAATGCAGACGTAGATGACAACGGCCAGCAGAAAGCCGCAGAGGATGCACACCATCACGCCCCTGTTGATCTGCGCGTTCGCGGCATCGGGCAGGCGCTCTCTGATCAGTTCCTGGGCGTGCACAGCCAGGTACAGCGTAGCCAGGCCGACACCGACCATCGATGACAGCCAGAGGGTGAGGGTGGGCCATCGCGACAGTCGCGTTCGCCAACTGTCCGGCGGCGGATCGACGAGGTCGCGGGCCCTCTTCTCGAGGCACAGGTCGAACTGCTGGGCCACCTCCGAACCGGACGAATAACGGTCCTCGCGGTCGGGCGACAGGCATTTCAGGAGCACGCGGCGCAGCGCCATGGGGCAATCCGGCGGAAGCTCCGACAAGAATGCCGCCTCTACCGGTCGGCGCCGCAATTCGAGCATGCGAGCCAGCGACGTCTCCGACTCGCCGGCGGAGGTCTCGTCGGGGAAGGGCCGCCGCCCCGTGAGCAATTCCCACAGCATGACGGCCAGCGCGAAGATGTCGCTGCGAGTGTCGAGATCGAAAGCGGTCGCGGGCAGGTCGGGATGGCAGGCTTCGAGCTGTTCGGGCGACATGTACGCCAGGGATCCGCCGAAGTAGGCCAGGGGGCTGGTGCCCTTGACGCGTTGGCTGAAGCTGACGTTGAAGTCGGCCAACTTCGGCACTCCCTCGGCGCTCAGCAGCACATTCGCAGGTTTGATATCTCGATGCAGCACCCCTCGCTCGGACGCGTGCTGCAGCGCGTCCGCGAGTCGGCGACCCAGCCAGGCGACGGTCTCCGGCCAGGTCAGTGCCGAGGTCCTGGTCCGGATCGCCGATTCGGTCGGCCGGACCTCACCCTTCGCGGCGAGGACCTCGTCGACGGCGTCGAGCAGCAGTTGCCCACCGTGGCGTTCCGGCGGCGTCGAGCGCCGCAACCGCAGCACGTCGAGCAGCGTCCCGCCCGGTAGGTACTGCATGTAGAGCAGCTTCAGCTGGCCGTCGGCGATGAGCCGCTGGTCGAAGATGCGCACGATGTATTCGTGGTCGAGCTGGGCGAGAGTCTGCGGTTCGATGCCGTGGTTGTGGGAGATCTTGACCGCGACGAGTCGCTGCATCGATTGTTGCCGAGCCAGATAGACCTGGGCGAAGGCGCCGGCGCCGATCCTCATCAGGAGGTCGAAGTCGTCGACGTGGTCGCCGACATCGACGGCGTCGAGCAGAACCTGCGCGCCGGGACGCGCGATGATCGTGCTGTGGTAGTCGCTCACGAGGTCGGGGCTGGTCGCCCCCGCGGTCACCGCATCCGCGGTGGGAGCCGCATCGGTTGCCTCCGATCCGCGGCGCACGGCATGGAATTCCTCGTAGACGAGCTCGGCGGGCAGCGGACCATCCCGCAGCTCGGCGAATTCCGCGCGGTATTCGATCAGTCGTTTGGGAAAGTGATACCGAAGCCAGCGGTATTCGAGGTCGATCTTGATCAGTTCGACCAGAACGGTGTGCCGCGCTGCGGGTTCCCTGGGTAGGAACGCCGAGAGGTCGGGTGGAGAACCGGACGCCCAAGCCTGCGAGAGTTCCGCCACGGCACTGGCGAGCGCGGTGCGGGTTCGTTCGGCTGCATCGACCAGGTCGATCGGCTCGGGCATCGGCAGCTCGAGATCAGCCTCGGGCGATCACAGAGCGGCTATACGCGATGCGGCCCAGTTGCCCCACGTCAGCTCCTTCCATCAAGACTCCCTTGCTCAAGGGTATCGCTCCGATTCGAGCAAATGGTGTGCCTCGGGTCCACTGCGCCGGCGGTGTAGCCGGACTGTTCTGTGCCATGCCGGTGGAAGTCCGTCCCCGGGGTGGCCGGCCGGTGCGAACTGTGTCCGCTCTGGTGAACCGGGCGCCAGTGAGCGGTCGTCGGCACCCGAGACCCTGGAATCGATGCTTGCGGGATTATTGCGATAGTGAGAAAGAGCGGTGGAACGGGTCGCCTTTCGTGCCGACTCAATTGGTCATAGTCCCAGTTTGCCGGAGGTATTGTCGCGCCATGCCGGTGGACCGAAGGTCGGTTTGCTGAAGGTGTGCTGTGTGTATCCTTTGCGCGTCTTGGTCGACAGAGGCGAGCGGGTGGCCGTTCGCCTCATGAGGGTCGGAGGTTTGTGCACACATGGTTTGGCATCGCTCGGTTCCGCGTCCGGCGGCACTCACGCCCGGCGCCGCGACGTCGCATTTCCGTCCCGAGCTGCTCGATGCATCGAGCCCGGAAGGGCTGCGTGATCTCGAAGCGCTGACGGCGTCGGGTTCGGTCAGTGCGGTGCACGACACGATCGAGGATCAGCTCGACGAACTGATCCGCTGCGAGGACCCTGCGGTCGCGCAGTCGACCGGCTCACTGGTGGCGTCCCGTCGTCGGATCTGTGACGGGACTCCGTTGTGGCAGTGGGGGACGTGGGTGTTCTATCCGTGGAACGGCAGTTTGGTACATGTGCTGCCGCGCAAGGTTTTCCAGCGGGTGCGGACAGATCGGAATCGCAACAAGATCGACCGAGTGCAGCAGCGAGTCCTGCGCGAGCGCCGGATCGGTGTGATCGGGCTGTCGGTGGGCAACAGCGCGGCTGTGACGCTGGCGATGGAAGGGGTCGGCGGATCGTTCCGATTGGCCGACTTCGACACCGTCGGGCTGTCGAATCTGAACCGGCTGCGGGCCGGGGTGGGCGATCTCGGGGTCTCCAAGGCCGTGCTGGCGGCGCGTCAGATGTTCGAGATCGACCCCTATCTCGATATCGAGGTGTTCACCGACGGGTTGACCGAGGAATCGATCGGGCCGTTCTTCGACGGGGCGGAGGGCACCCGTCCGCTGGATCTGCTGGTGGAGGAATGCGACACGGTATGGGCGAAAGTCGCTGCCCGTGAGTACGCGCGGCGCCGAGAGATCCCGGTACTGATGGACACCAACGATCGCGGCTTGCTGGATGTGGAGCGTTTCGATCGCGAACCCCATCGCCCGCTGTTCCACGGCCGCATCGGTGGGTCGACCTCGTCCGATGTCGCGGGGATGAACCGGGGCGAGCTGCTGGCTCTTCTGCTGGCAGTGGTCGACGAGCCGCGGCTGAGTCCGGCGATGCGCGACGCTGTCGGTGAGATCGGCCGAAGCCTGTGCAGCTGGCCGCAGCTCGCCTCCGGGGTGATGCTCGGCGGCGCCTTGGTGGCGGACACGGCTCGCCGGATCCTGCTCGGCGAGCTGATCCCGTCGGGGCGAACCTATATCGACCTCGACGAGCTGATCCCCGCGGTAGGCCCACAGATCGCTCCGGCATTCGTGCGGGCGATGGAGGAAGTCCGTTGACGATCGATCTGCGCAATGTGGAACTGGTCGGTCCGCGGCTGCGGTTGCGTGATCTCCGTGCCGGTGATCTGGGCGTCTATCAGCGGATCTTCACCGACCCGCACCTGACCCGATATATGGGCACCGACAGCATGGGCGTGCGGGCGGCCGCGACGTCGTTCGACGCCGCCCTGCGTTGCCGAGGCGAGACTCCGCGGCGCAAGTACACCTTGGCGATCACGGCGCCGGGCGAGGACACCATGGTCGGCACCATCGGCCTGCTGGTGGAGGATTTCGGCAGCAACGCGATGATCGGCGGTCTGGTCGTGGTTCCGGAGGGGGCGCTGCGCGCGGGCGGTATCGAGGCGGGGCGGCTGTTGGCGGCATTCGCCTTCGGGCCGCTCGGGATTCACCGAGTATGGGCGGGGCACCGCCACGATCATCCGGTGATGGACACGGTGATGTCGGGAGTGGGCTTGACGCCGGAGGCGCGGCTGCGCCAGCTGTACCGAACCCAGGGTCGGTGGCGCGACGTGTGCATCTATGCGGCTATACGGCCGGAATGGGCTGCGACGGCGACACCTGCCGAACGTCGAATCCTGGCGTTACGGCCAACCACGGCAAGGGAACACGCCACCGTGGGCCGGTGAAGTCGGTGCGGCAACCCTGCCGAATCGGGCTCCGGGCGCGCCACGGCGCGATAGCATCGCCGACTACAGGCCCCCGAATCGCCACCACCCGAATACGCGCAGCGGTCGGCGATGGGAGGGACACCACCGCCGACGAGAATCCGAAGTAGAGATCACAAATGGCAGTGCTGATCGACTCCGACTACTTCACGCCGGCGGACCGGCGGGAGGCGGTCACCGCAATCCTGCAGGAAGCCGATATCGGGGCCACCCTGCAGATGTGGGATTCGCCGGCCGAAGTGGTCAGCCGTCACCAGGCCTGGATGCTGGGTCCGATCGCGCTCACTCGCTCGGAGGTATCCGGTCATCAGGTCTGCCGAACCAGTCGGCATGAGCGAACCACGCCCAGCGACACCCTGACGGTGACCGTGCAGAACGGACAGGTTCGCAGGCACGAACAGTTCGGTGCGCAAACGCTGATCGAGCCCGGCGCCTGCGAAGTGATCGACCTGGCCACGACGTTCGCCTCCGGCTGGCACGGTCTCGGCGGAACGCTGTGCCTGCAGCTGTCCAGGGAGCGTCTCGGCATTTCCGCGGAAACGGTCGTCGCGGCGCACGGGCGACTGGCGGCGTCGCCGCTGTACCCGATGGTCACGGCGCAGATCCAGCATCTGGTCGGGATCGCCGACCAGCTCGAAACGGATCCGGCCGCTGCTTCCGTGGGTGAGTCGTGTCTGGAAATGGTTCGGGCGCTACTGATCTCGGCGGCCGGCCGGGGGCCGGGTGACGGCGCCGCCATCCCGGAGCAGCTGCTGATCGAGCAGATCCTCGGGTATGTGCGGACCCACCTGTCCGATTCGGACTTGAAGATCCCCGATATCGCCGCCGGCAACAACATCTCTGTGCGCCACCTGTACAAAGTCTGCGCACAGTCGGGTATCAGCCTCGAGCAGTGGATCATCGAACAACGCCTGGTCCGGGGCCGCGACATGCTGATCGACAGAGGCTATGCGCACCGGTCCATCGCGTCTGTGGCCGGCGCCGTGGGTTTCCGCGACGCCGCCCACTTCGCCCGGCGATTCCGCGAGGCATTCGGGATGACGCCCCGTGACTGGCGCCGCAGCGCCACCGATGTGGGCAACCCACCGAAGTAGCCGGAGTTCCGCGCCCGGATGCACGCACGTTTGTGCGTGCACAGTCAGTTGCCGTGCAGTCACAGCCTCCTTCGCAGGCCGATTCGCCGATACCTTTCGAATGTGGCTGCGCGAGACCGCATCAGGAGTACGAGGGTTCGCCGACGGGCACCCGCGCCGATGCGGTCCGCGCGGAGGGCATCGAGAGAAAGGGGAGACCATGTCCACGATCGGCAAAGCGATTCGGGCGGCAAGGATGGCCTCCGGGTTCACCCAGGCGGAGTTGGCCGACTGGATCGGAATCGCGGACGGAAACCAGATCAGCCGGTGGGAGCGCGATGTGGTGACACCCAGTGCCGACAATGTCGGCGAGTTGTCGAGAGTTCTGGGGGTGCGTCTCGACAACTCGGTCGGCGATGCCGTGACGTGCTGATCTGAATGCTGGTGTGTCGGCTCGATGCAGGTCGAGCCGACACACCAGCGAGGCTACGAAACGACCTGGGAGCTCAGGTAGTTCAGGAGGATCAGGACGTCGTCGCCGTAGTGGACGTGAGCCTCGGAGGCGTAGAAGTTGGCCATGTCCACGCCTTGGCGGGCCAGCTGGACGAGTTCGTCGATGGTGGCGGGGTCGGCGATGCTCAGCAGGGTTCGGGTGGTCGCGCGGAGGTCTGCTCGGAGCCCGGCGGCGACAGGGCCGAGCACGGAACCCGTGAGGTCGGCGCCGGTGGCGGCCAAGGTCGCCAGGTCGGTGGCGGCGGCGAGGGGGTCGTTGCGATCGAGGGATTCGACCGCACGCCACAGGATTTCCTGAATTCGGCCCACCCTGTCGGCGATGCTCAGAAAATCGATGGGCACGAGGGCGTCGGCGATGACGCTGACGGCTGCGGTCCAACCAGCGGGGTCGACGGCGGCGGCCGCGCGGATGACCTGGGCGACCAGGACTCGGTCCACACCCGCGGCGGCCTCGACCAACGGGGACAGGGCAACGTTCAGGGCATTCGCGGTCCGGTGCGCACCGCGAATGTCACCCGCCGCGATGAATTCCGAGAGGTGGGTGAGGTTGTCGAGAATGGTAGGCAGGTTCGCCGCGGTGGCGGTCCAGCCGGCGCCCATGGTGACAGCCTGAGCGATCAGGCTGCGGGGATCGACCGTGGCGGGGATGACATTCGCGATCGGTTCGGGATCACCGCTCAGGACCCGGCCCAACACAGCGAGGAATGGGGAGGTGCTGGCATCGAGGGAGCAGTACAGGTCGCCGTCGGTGCACAGGGTGCGAACCCGGTCTGTCAACGCACCGAAATCCCGGCTTCGCGTTCCGGCTATGCCGAGGCCGGGCTGCGGATTGCCCAGGGAGAGTGTGGTCTTCGGGTCGCGGTGTGGATCGGCCAGTAGTCCGACACCGACCACTCGATCGGCATCGATGGGGCCGTCGCCATTGCCGATCTCGGTGGCGAGATCGCCGATGCCGTCCGCGCCCTGGCTGTAGCCGGCGAGGATGACCCGCGTCGAGCGGCACAGGCCGCGCATCATCTGGTGCAAGCGGGATTCCAGCGTGCCCAGGGACTCCGCGTAGCTCAGACCCAGGTCGAAAGCGCTGGCGGCATAGGGCACATAGCGCACGGTGATGTCCCGGCCGAACTGCCGTTGCAGGCCATCGCCGACGGGCTGGAGCATCCCGACGGGCACCCCGGGATCGGCGCCCGGCGTGGTCTCCCAGGTCCCCGGCGCGAAGATTGCCGTGTACGGGGTGCAGGGCTGCGTGCTGGGTGTCTCCGCCCGCGCGACGCCGACCGCCGCGGTCCCGACCGCGACGACGGCGGCAACCAGCATCGCCGCGGCGGATCTCGACAACCTGTCCATCGTCCAATTCCTCTGTTGCCGAAGGGAATTCGTGACGTACGGCAGGTGCTGAGTTGCGCCGAACCGTCCGTCGGGGCCAATTCTCGCCACTCGCCGTCGGTTTCGCCGAGGTTTTCAGACACAGTTTCATTTCAGATTAGCTGCCGGGGGCCGCGCGGTGTGACGGTCGAGCCTTGGTCTGCGGCTTTCGCGTTGTGCGGTTTTCGGCATCATGCCCGGTCGTGGCGAGCGGGCTGCCAGGCGGTGACGGCCCAGATGACCACCACACTGATCGCGATGATCACGATGGACCACGCGGGATAGTAGGGCAGGGACAAGAAGTTCGCGATGATCACCAGTGCCGCGATGCCCACCGCCGCGTATCGCGCCCACGCGGTGCCCGACATCAGACCGATCGAGCAGACGATGGCGATCACGCCGAGGACGACATGAACCCAGCCCCAGGTGGTCGCGTCGAATTCGTAGACGTAGCTGAAGCCGGCGACATAGAACTCGTCCTCGGCGATCGCGGAGATGCCCTCGAGGATGGAGGCCGCCGCGGCGATGAACAGCATGATCGCCGCCAGCACGGAGATCCCCTCGGCAGCGGCTTGCCGCGCGAAAGGCTCTTCTTCGGGAACGGGACGATTTGCGGAAGGATTGCGCTCGGTCATGGCAAGCCCCTTGCTGCGGCGATATTCCGCCATCGCGGATCTCCGAGACTCCGACAGGTCGCAATGACAGGCAATCGCGTACTTCGGTAGGGACGGCGGATTGCGCGGCACGCCTCTGCGCAGCGCCGACTGAAGGGTGGTGCTCGCGATCGGAGTTCGATCGCCCACGATCCGTCTAGCTCGACACGCAGCGAGTTTACCGGAGACTCGCCGCTTGATGCGGCGATGTTTCAGGTTCGCAATCTGCGCTCGCGGCCTTCCTCGAACCCCGGCTGACTGACGTGGTGGCCACTCGTAATAGCGGTGGGCCGCCGGATCGGTGGCGCATGCAGGCCCGAAGCGCGACGACACCCCGGCTCGACCGAGACCGCCTGCCGAACGGCTCGATTGCCGGATGATTGCCGTTGCTGGTGGGGCGGGGACAAGTCGCGTGCGCGCCGGTCGGAGTGAACTCCCGAGTCCGGAAGCAAGCGAATCATGCGCGGCCGTTCCCGAGCATTGGAGGAGTTCACGGTATGACCTGGCCCAATTCGATTGTCCGGGTGGTGATTCCGTGGGCAACAGCGTCGTCTTCGGCGCACCCCGGACTCGGCCGTGGACCGCCGCGGTGGTGAAGGCGGAAGGGGTCGTTGTCGACCGCTCCGCTCGCGAATTCAACCGGGGTCGTGTCGCCGCATTCAGCGCGCATTCTCCTCGGATACCGGATCGGGTGCCTCCCCGCGAGCACGGGGAGACACCCGAAAACAGCTCTGCACGGCGGTCGCCACCGCCCGCAGAGCAGATGCAGACACTTGGAGACCTCTGCGATGACCACAGTAGATGTACTCGTCATTCTCGCGCGCCCCTATGGCGTCCGCCGATGACCGGGCCCACGATCACCCACGAAGTAGTTGTCGTCGGGGCGGGCTTCGGTGGGCTCACCATGGCCGCGCAGCTGAGACAGGCCGGGGTGCGCGACTTCCTGATCCTCGAAGAAGGACCGGAGGTCGGCGGGGTGTGGCGGGAGAACACCTATCCGGGCTGTTCCTGCGATGTGCCCGCGCACCTGTACTGCTTCGCCTTCGACCCTTATCGAGACGTGCGCGTGCGTTATCCGGATCAGCAGGCGATCTTGACCTACATGCGGGAGGTCACCGATCGCAACGGTCTGCGTGCGCATCTGCGCTGCGATACCGCCGTGATGGCCGCCGACTACAGCGACACCGACCGCACCTGGACACTGACCACGACCACCGGGGAGCGGATCCGCACCGACGCGGTCGTGTGGGCGCTCGGCCAACTGCATCGACCCGCGATTCCTCGGTTGCGGGGAGCGCGGACCTTCGCTGGCCGTGCGTTCCACTCCGCACGGTGGGATCACACCGCGGACCTGAGCGGGCAGATCGCCGTCGTCGGTACCGGTTCCTCAGCGGCGCAGATGATTCCCGAGCTGGCTCGCGTCGCGGCCGGTGTCACCGTGTATCAGCGTTCCCCGTCCTGGGTGCTGCCCAAGCCCGCCGCCTCGTTCGGTCCGCTGTCGCGGTGGGCGCTGACGCGTGTGCCCGGTCTGCACGACCTGTATCGGGCCGGGATCTACCACGCGGCTGATCTGGTTCTCGCGCCGATCATGCGCGCGGGGTGGTCGGCGGGACCGGCCGAACTCGTTGCGCGCGCCCACCTTCGGTGGCAGGTGCGCGATCGTGAACTGCGCGCGAAGCTCACACCGAACTACCGGATCGGGGAGAAACGGATCCTGCTCGACAGCGGATACTATCCGGCGCTGACCCGGCCACACGTCGAACTGGTCACCGACCGCATCGACCGGCTCGGCCCGGACGGGATCCGCACTGTCGACGGCACCGAGCGCCGCGCCGACGTCATCGTGTGGGCCACCGGGTTCCGTGCGCCGGAGTTCCTCGCCGGGGTGCGGATCCGTGGCCGTGGTGGAGTGGATCTGCACGACCGGTGGCGGCGCCGAGGTCGACCGGCCGCCTTCTACGGACTCGCGGTGCCCGGCTTTCCGAATCTCTACATGATCGCGGGGCCGCACTCGTTCACTCCGTCGAACAGCAACCCCGCGGTCAAGCAACACCAGGCCCGGTACATCACGCGCTGTCTGGCCCTCAGCGCGGACTGGGGTGCGCCGGTGGAGGTGACCGAGCGGGCGATGGCGCGCTACCTCGACCGTCTGGATCATGCTCTCGCCCGGACCATCTGGTGCGACGGTGCGGCGACGGCATGGTGGAAACGCGCGGACGGCACGGTCACCAATGCCTGGCCTGGAACCGTCAGCGAGTTCGAACACGAGATCGTCGGCAGCGGTCCAGCCGAGTCGTTCGCGAAGGTGGCCGCGATCACCGGAGCACGCGACGCCGATCGAGAGGTCGCGGAGCAGATCACCTGACCGCGCTGCGGCGGGCCTCGGCACTACCGGCCGAGGCCCGCCGAGGAGCGGCGCCGCACAGGGGGCGCTGCACCTCGTCGCCAGGTCACGGCGACGGGCGAGCGCCGACGCGTTCGGCTCAGGCCACCGGCGGGTGTTTGCGGGCGCCCATCGACTCGGCCGCGAACAGCAGCACCACCGCCGCGATGACCGCGAGGACGAAGCCCCAGAAGTTGAGCTCGGTGATGGAGCCGACGCCGATGAGGCTGGCGATCACGCCCGCGATCAGCGCCGCCACCATGCCGAGCACCAGGGTCATGCCCATGCTCATGTTCTCCTTACCCGGCTTGAGCACCCTGGCGAGCACGCCGACCACGGCGCCGATGATCAAGAATCCACAGATCTGAACAATCGCGTTCCACATCGCTCGAACCTCCACGTTGTGCCGATGGCCGGGGAGTGCCGGTCAAGTTCGATCATTTCTCCCCTTCGCCCGGAGAACCAGGGTCGTGTCCTCGGCGTTGTCGAAGCGTGTCCGCGCCGACGCCGGATCACCCCGTCGCCGTCGATGTTGCTCAGAACTGAGGATCCACCCGGCACTCGCTCGCGGACCGGCCCGCCGGGGCAGTGCCGTCGCCCTGATCGAAACGCCACTGTGTGATCGGACCCGCCTGCCGCCAGCGCAGGCCGCGCCCGTCCGGCACGGCTTCGTAGACGGCTTCCCGACCGCTGACGAGCTGCTCACCCACGCAATAGTCGTTGTATCCGGTGCCCGGCTGGACCGCCCCCGCGCTGAAGCGGCCGGTGGGCTCGGCGGCGGCGCCCGGATTGGCGACCGTGCTCGTCCGATGCGTCGATGCTCCGCGATCCCAGCGTGCGTCCCCGGCCTGCGATCGGCCGCAGGTGAAGGTCCAGCCACCGGCGACGACGGTGGCTCCCTGTGTGTACGGGGTGCCCGCCCACGAACAGCTGACAGCGGTGTCCGCGGACGCGGTTGCCGTCGAGAGCCCGAGCAAGCTCGCTACCGTGACAGCCGATGCCAGCGCCGCGACACCGAGACGCCGTCGAACGGTTCCTGAAATATCCTGATTGCCAACGGTTTCCATTCTTCGATGCTCCCGTCGGGACGGGTCGGGCACATCAGGTCCCGACCCGGAGCTTCAGCTCAGGGATTTCCCTCGGTCCAGGGTCGGCGCAGGCTCAGCAGCACGGTCCGAGGCGCGCGCTCGGGCGCGGGGTCGTGTCGCTGTTCGGCACTGCTGCCAGGAACGCGTCGAGGTCGACCCGGCGCCCACCCACCCACGTGCCGTTGACCCGGACGGTCTCGCCCAACGTGGCCGGGTCGACCTCGTAGGGGTCACCGGACAACTCGACGAAGTCGGCCAGCTTGCCGACCGTGATGGACCCGATCAGGTGATCGCGGCGCAGGGTGCGGGCGGCGTTGATCGTCTGCGCGCGGATCGCGTCATCGAGCGGAATCGCCTGATCGGCGCCGTGTACGGTGCCGGCGCGGGTGCGTCGGGAGGCGACGGTCTGGATGTTGACCAGCGGCGACGGTGGCGAGACCGGCCCGTCGTTGTGCAGGGACACGCACGCCCCCGAGGCCAGCGCGTCGGCGGTGGGCTGCCACCGGCTGCCGTGTTCGTGGTCGAAGATCGCGCCGTCGAGCAGATCGCCCCAGAAGTAGTACTGGAACGGTGACAGCGACACGTGCACGCCCAGCCGGGCCGCTCGGTCCATCTGCGCGCGGCTCGCTCCGCCCAGGTGCTCGATCCGCCACCGGTGATCGGTGCCGGTCAAGCCGTGGCGCTGCAACGCCGCCTCGTAAGCGTCCAGGGCCAGCTCGACGGCCAGATCGCCGTTGGAATGGAACGACATCTGCCAGCCCGCGGGCGCGGCCTTGTCCAGAATCTCGTCCAGCTGCGATCGGGTGTAGTTCAGCGAACCGGTGCCGCCCGCGGTCGCCGGGTCGATACCGGCGCGCCGAGTCGCCTCGGTATCGAGGTAGGGAAACGACGTCGCCGCACTGCCCACCCAGACCGCACCGTCGGTCCAGAGTTTGACGCCGGCCTTGCGCAGCATCTCGTCGCCGGCGGCGAAGGTCTCGGGCTCGGTGTAGGTGTCGGTGGTCGACATCTCCCACAGGTTGACCCGCAGCGGGCACGATGTGGTGGCGGCCAGTGTTTCGTAGTCGTGTGCGGTCTGCGGGTCGTAGGCCATGTCCGAGGTCGTGGTGTACCCGGCGCGCGACATCGCCGCGAAGAACCCGGCGCCGCTGAGCAGCGGGCTGGGCATCTCGGCGATCAACGGCGTCATGACCGCGGTGAGCACCGGCACTTCGAAGCCCTGACCGTCGAGCGAGCCGTCCGGATTGCGGCCGTAGTGACCGCCGTCGGGGTCCGGTGGCGGGTTGTCGGACCAGCCGTACCGCTCGATGAGCGCGGTGTCGAAGTAGATGCCGTGCGCGGAGTTGTCCAGGACCACGGCCACCCGATCACCGAAGATCGCGTCCAGGTCCGATGCTGTCGGTGCCGCGTGTTCCTGGAGCAGTGCGTCGAACCCGTTGAACACCAACGGCGTCGACGGGTCGGTCGCGGCGATGGCCGCTGTGAACACGGCCACCACATCGTCCCAGGTCGGCGCTACCCACGGGGTGATCTGCGCGATGGGTGGTTGGGTGAGGACCCCGCCCAGGAACGGATGCCCGTGCGGTTCGACGAACCCCGGCAGCAACGCTCGCGCGCCGGCATCGATGACCTCGGCGTCCGGGGCCACTGCGGACACGCACTCGGCCAGCGACCCGACCGCGACGATGCGTGAACCCGAGACCGCGACGGCGTCAGCGCGGGGGCGGTCCTCGTCCATGGTGATCACGGTGCCCGCGGTGAGAATGAAATCCGACACAGCCAACTCCCTCGCTTGTGGTGTTCGAGGCGGAGAAGAATTCGGCCGACCGTGGACACCGATTCGGCGGCAACAAAGGTCGGAAATGCTGCTGACCAGCCCAGGCTATTCCCTGAGGGCTACCGGCGGAGAGGGCGACACGCGTGTCCGATCGCAGATCGAGCGGGCCCGTTGGACGTCGGCGCCGTGTCGAGCCGAGCGGTCGCGTATGCCGGTTCCGGACACTTTTATTCGGCGGTTCGCCCTGGCTCCGGCAGCTCGGCGTAGAACTCGCGCAGTGCGGCCGTGACGCTCACGAGCACGCGGTGCGCGGCCGTCAGGTCGCTGTCGGGCAGGGCGGACAGCGCGTCGCGGGTGCGGGAACCGAGTGGTCCGAAGAATCCGGCGGCGACCGACATGCCGTGGTCGGTATAGGTCAGGTTGACCCGCCGTCGGTCCGCCGGATCGGGCACGCGGTCGAGGTGCCCGGATTCGATCATGCGCTCGACCAGGTAGGTGACGGCGGGCGCGGAGACGCCCATCAGCTTGCTCAACTGGCCCGCGCTCACCGGTGAGCCCTCGGCGTCGGCCGTGGCGACGTGCATCAGGGCGCGAAAATCGTTCGGGCGCAGATCGTTCGATCGCGCGAAGACATGACCGATCTGTTCGGAGATCGCGGTCAGCGCGCGCAGATCCCGGGCGATGCCGGTCTCGAGCGCTGTCCGGTCGGCGGCCGGGTTCGTGTCGGCGGTGTCGTCATCCACGCGCGGCCTCCTCTCTGTCCGACAGGCAGTTTAGCCGTCGGAGCCGCCGACATTGCCAATTAGTTAAGTTTCTGAAATAGTTTCGGCGTGATGCGAGTGAGTGACGGAAACGGTTGGGACCGGTTCGCCGGGCTGGTCACCGGTCGGCGATCGTGGGCGGTACTGCTCGCTGTCGTCGCGGCCGCCATGGCGGTGATGGCGCTGGCGGGGAGCAACGACAGCGCGGGCCAGGCCCCGGTGTCGTTGCCGCGATCGGCGGAATCCGCCCTGGCCGCCGAGGCCGCGGCACGGTTTCCCGATGCCGGAACCGCCGCCGCGATCATGGTGGCGACCCGCGACGACGGCGGTCCGCTGACACCGGCCGATCTCACGGCAGTGGACGCGGCGCTCACCCGCGCGGGTGGTTCGCCCACCGACGATCCCCGGGTGATGCTCGCTCCCGACGGGCGAGCCGCGCTCGCCCAGATTCCGGTGTCCGCACAGCTCAACGGCTTCGCGCTCACCGATCGGGTCGACGAACTGCGCGCCGCCGTCAGCACCGATCTACCCGATGCGCTGCGCGTGCAGATCACCGGCGGACCGGCCTTCGGCGCCGATATCGCCGACTCCTTCTCCGGTGCGAACTCGCTGCTGCTCATCGTCACCGCGATCGTGGTGATGGCCCTGCTCATCGTCACCTATCGCTCGCCGGTGTTGTGGCTGGTGCCGTTGACGGTGGTCGGGCTCGCCGACCGCGTCGCCACCAGTGTCGGCACGCTCCTGGCCCAGCTCACCGGACTCGCCTTCGACGGTTCGACGTCGGGCATCACCAGCGTGCTGGTCTTCGGGGCGGGAACGAACTACGCGCTGCTGTTGGTATCGCGGTATCGCGACGAACTGCATCGCCACACCGATCATCGAGTGGCGTTGCGCGCCGCGGTGCGCCATGCCGCGCCCGCCATCGTGGCCAGCAATGTCACCGTTGTGCTGGCTCTGCTGACGCTGTTGCTGGCGCTGCTCCCCAACACCCGCAGCCTCGGCGCGTTCGCCGCCGCCGGACTCGTGGTGGCGCTGATCTTCGTGCTCGCCGCGTTGCCGTCGGCGCTGGCACTGTGCGGTCGGCGGGTCTTCTGGCCGTTCGTGCCGAAGGCGGACGGTCGCGACGCGGCCGAGCAGGGCGTCTGGGCGGTCGTCGCGAAGCGGGTGGTGCGCCGCCCTGCCGTCGTGGCCGGGGCGGCCTCGGCGGTGCTGATCGTCTTCGTGACCGGGCTCGCGACCACCGATATCGGGCTCTCGCAGACCGAGCAGTTCCGCGTCGAGGCCGAGTCCGTCGACGGGCTCGACACGATGGCCGACCACTTCCCGTCCGGCTCGTCGGATCCCGCCGTGGTGATCGCGCGCAGCGAATCCACCACCCGGATCCAGTCGGCCCTCGACGGCGTACAGGGTATTTCGCGCGCCACCGCTACCGGTACTTCCGCCGACGGTGCGACACGGTGGTCGGTCGTTCTGGAGGCGCCGCCCGGCTCGGCGGAGGCGTTCACCACCATCGAGGCGATCAGGACGGCGGTCGGCACCGTCCCCGGCGCCGAGGCCCTCGTCGGCGGTACGGACGCCGAAGCGCTCGACATCCGCGACGCCGCCCGCCGTGACCAGGCGCTGGTCATTCCGCTGATCCTCGCCGTTGTGCTGCTGGTGTTGCTGGCACTGCTGCGCGCGGTGCCCGCCGCCGTGCTGCTCGTCGGCGTCACGGTGCTCAGCGCGCTCGCGGCGCTCGGTGCGGGCAGCTGGATCAGCGGCACGATCTTCGGCTTCCCCGCCCTGGACACGAATGTGCCGCTGTTCGGCTTCCTGTTCCTGGTCGCGCTGGGGGTGGACTACACGATCTTCCTGGTCACCAGGGCCCGCGAGGAAGCGGGCGCGCACGGCACCACCCAGGGCATGGTGCGCGCGGTCGCCTCGACCGGAGCCGTGATCACCAGCGCCGGTGTGGTGCTGGCCGCGGTGTTCTGTGTGCTCGGTGTGCTGCCGTTGATCACCCTGACCCAGTTGGGCATCGTGGTCGGGATCGGCATCCTGCTGGATACGTTCGTGGTGCGCACGCTGGTTGTCCCCGCGCTGTTCGCGCTGCTGGGCGACAAGGTGTGGTGGCCGGGATCGCTCGCGAAAGCCGAAGCGGCACAGCCTGCTTCGACCGAAGCGGTGGCCGTGGACTGAGCTCCGCGGTGAAATCGGTGGACTCCGCTGCGTCGTCGAACATTGCGCGGAAATCGGCGCAGGCGTGCGGGAGAATCGCGGAATGCGTATCCGAATCGTGGGGACACAGCTGCCGGGGTCGTCCTGTCGACCGCCCGGGATCGAGACGGCGTACTCGAACATTCATGTCGGCGTGCAGCGCAGGAACCGGCCACAGGAGCTGCTCGACCTACAGCGTGGTGACTCGGAAACCGTCACGTGGACGGTCGAGTGCACCGTCCACGAGACCGACGTCCGAGGGCCCTACGTCCAGGGCCGACCGGGGGAGCGGTTCCTCTACCTCAGCTGGGTCAGCGACGATGACACCGCAACGCTCACGATGTTCCGGCGCGCCAAACTGATGCTCGCCGACGTTCCCGCAGAGACGCTGGCGGCCGCGACCGAATCGGGCGTGCTCGAGGCTCGTCTCGGCCTCACGGACGCGACCGGAAACCCGTTGTGCGCGAGGGTGGAACCCGCGTCGATCCGCTGGGCTGCCGCGACCTGACCACAGCATCGACCCGCGGTGCTGGCGTGCGCCACACTCTGTCGGACCGCGGTGGCAGGATGCGAAGGGTGGGTGACAACTTCGAACGGATCGTCGATCTCGATGTGGCCGCGGCGGATGCCGAGGCGTCGGCGGAGGCGACGATCGACTGGATGGTGTCGCGGGGGTGGCTGCTGCGGGAGACCTCGGCGGACGCGATGTACAGCCTCCACGTCGACGAAGGGTATGTGGCAGGGCCCGCGTGGGCGGAGATCGCCGAGGATTGGGGCGCCGAGTGGATTCCCGCCCCGGTAGGGGTCATCGTCGGCCGCCACGCCCACTACGGCGGCCAGGGCGAGATCGCCCCGGCCGACGCGACGTGCCCGAGCTGCCGGGCAAGCACGGTGATCATCGACTACCCGCGGGCCTGGGAACCTGATCCCGCAGTGTGGCAACCGTTTTCGGACGCGATCGAAGGGTGGGAGCAGACGGGCACCGGTGCGGTGGCCTGCACCGCGTGCGGTACGGCCGGCGCGATCACCGACTGGCAATGGCCGTGGGGCTTCGCCCTCGGCGCCCTTGCCTTCGACTTCTGGGGCTGGCCACCGCTGACCGACGAATTCATCGCCGAGTTCACCGCCCGGCTCGGCCACCGCGTCGAGCACCACACCGGCAAGTTCTGAGCCGTGTTCGGTGCCGCGGGTCACAGTCGCCCGATCGCGGGCATTCCTCTCAGCACAGTGCGCACGATCTCACCGGTGGGGAGTGGCCCACGGTGAAAATTCGGCGCTCACTAGCATCGATGCAGCGGAAGTATCGATGAACCCAGAGGACGTGTGTTGACTACCGAACAACTTGATCGCTGGAACGCTCAGGAAGCTGCGGCGGAGGCGATGATTCCCATCATCGGGACGTTGTACCGCAGCAAGGGTGTGACGATTCTGCTGCACAGCCGGTCGCTGGTGAACAAGTCGGTGATCAGCATCCTGCGGACGCATCGGTTCGCGCGCCAGATCGGCGGCGAAGAGCTGTCGGTGGACGAGACCCTGCCGTTCCTCGAGGTGATCAGCCGGCTGGATCTGGGGCCGTGCAAGATCGACCTGGGCCAGCTGGTGATGGCGTTTCACGCCGACGAGCGGGGCCTGTCGGTCGAGGAGTTCACCACCTCGGTGCTGGCCGAGGTGAGCGACGGCAACAAGGCCGTGTCGCAGGGACCGCGTGATGTGGTGCTCTACGGGTTCGGGCGGATCGGGCGGCTGGTCACCCGGCTGCTGATCGAGAAGGCCGGGTCGGGCAACGGGCTGAGCCTGCGCGCGGTGGTGGTGCGCAAGGGCGGCGACGACGACCTGGCCAAGCGGGCGTCGCTGCTGCGGCGCGACTCGGTGCACGGGCACTTCAACGGCACGATCAAGGTCGACACCGACAACGACACGATCACCGCGAACGGTAACGTCATCAAGTTCATCTACAGCGATGACCCGACGACGATCGACTACACCGCCTACGGCATCGACAACGCGATCCTGATCGACAACACCGGTCGCTGGCGTGACCGCGAGGGCCTGGCGCAGCACCTGCGTCCCGGCATCGCGAAGGTCGTGCTCACCGCGCCCGGCAAGGGTGACGTGCCCAACATCGTGCACGGCGTCAACCACCGCGACCTGGACCTGTCGCAGCAGATCTTCTCCTGCGCCTCCTGCACGACCAACGCGATCGTGCCGCCGCTCAAGGCCATGGACGACGAGTTCGGCATCGTGCGTGGACACGTGGAGACGGTGCACTCGTTCACCAACGACCAGAACCTGCTGGACAACTACCACAAGGCCGATCGGCGCGGTCGTTCCGCGCCGTTCAACCTGGTGCTCACCGAGACCGGCGCCGCCTCCGCGGTGGCCAAGGCGATGCCGGACTTCAAAGCCAAGATCACCGGCAACTCGATCCGCGTTCCCACCCCGGACGTCTCCGTCGCGATCCTGAACCTGCAGCTGAAGCAGGACACGACCAAGGAAGACGTGCTCGCGTACCTGCGTCAGGTATCCCTCGCGGGCCCGTTGAGCCGCAACCTCGACTACACCGCCGCCACCGACGCGGTCTCGAGCGACTTCATCGGCTCGCGGGCGGCCTCGATCATCGACGCCAACGCCACCATCGTCGAGGGTGACACCGCCATCCTCTACGTCTGGTACGACAACGAATTCGGCTACTCGTGCCAGGTGGTGCGGACCGTGCAGTACATCTCGGGCATCGAATACCCGACCTACCCGCAGTTGGGTGCGCAGTCCGACGTGCGCGAGCTCACCGACGCGCGATAGCGGCCCGCCGGCAAGGCGGGCATCTGGTCGGTGACCAGGGCCCGCCTGCCTCGTCGACTCGGTGGTAGACCGCGCGACCCGACCAGCACCGCTTGTCGGCTCGCGTGTTGTTGTGCATACTGGCGACATGACATCGAGTCGAAAGGGCGTTCTGCGCCCGGGCCGTTGAGCCCCACGCCGGTCATCGAACCGGCTTCTGTCCCGCGTGAACGCGGGGAATTCACGGAAAATCAGCAGTCCTCCCGTCCGTCCTATGACGATGCGCGCCTCGACCTCTGGCTGCGTGTGCGCGAACTCGCTGTGCCGTCCGCCATGATCGAGGCCGCCACCGCACGGCGGCTCGTCGGTGACTGGTCGGGGGCCTGCGCCGCCGCGCACGTCGATCTCGATGTGGATCTGCGGACGTTGGCGCGGACCCACGGTCGAGGACTCGCCGCCCGGGTACGGGCCGACCTGCGATATCTGGCGCCGGACCTGTTGCGCTGGCATCTACCCAGAATCGCGCCGGACGGTTTGTTGCGACCCGGGTTGACGATGGTGCTGGCTCGGTACGAATCCGGGGGCATCGCCGGCCTCGACAGCGCGGCCGGTGACGTAACGCAGTGTGACGGTGCGGATTCCGTGTATCTGGTGGTCCGTACGCCACCGGCCTGGGCGGCCGCCGGACAGCGGATCAGCCTCGCGCTGTGGGACACGGCGAGCCCCGTCGCCAGCGCGCGCATGCACCCACACCCCCGACCCAGCAGTCGCTACCGGCTCGACCTGCACCGTCACCTGTGGGATTCGCGCAGGGTGGGGGAGTTGCGGACCCGTTCTGGTGCAGGGCAATTCGCCGCCCCAGGGCTTGCGGCAGGCGACGACCCCAGGGATTCTGTGTCCGCAACGGCACCCCCGGGTTGCGCCGTCGACCGGTGGGCGGACGAAGCGGGGATTCTGCTGCATGCCGAGGGGCGCCGGTCCGGGTTGGTATTGGTGCGGTGTGGTGCGCGCAAGCGCCTCGTGTTGGACGTGCGTGCGGAGGACCTACTCGCCGTGCGGATTTCGAGGGAACACCCGCGCGGCGGAATCTCCGCCCTCCCGGTTCTGCCCGACGCGGCAACCTGGGTGCTCCCCGACCTGGAATTGCTGCGCGCGGGCGTGATCGCCGCCGATCGACTGCATCCGCTGGTCGCCTCGGCGCTCGGCTGTGACGGCGCGCCGACCGAGACCTCCGGGATCGCCGCCGCCGGTCATCGGATCGTGGAGTGCCGGGGCGAACGTCATCGGATCGGGTTGGTGAACGGGGTGCTCGCCGCCCTGGATCACGACCCCACCGAGATCCGGCGTGAAGAACTCCTGGCGGCCCTGACCGGAACACCGATGCCCTGCCTCCAGGCCATCGACCGGTCACTGCGCCAACCGGATTGGCTCGTCGGCGTCTGCGACCGCCTGGACCACGGCGATATCGACGGCGCCCTCACCATCGTCGAAGCCCAGCTCGGCGCGGACGCGACGCTGCGCGACGGACCACTTCGCGACGCACTCGAAGCCGCTGTACGGCAACGGATTACCTATGGTCTGTTCCGGGCCGGTCTACCCGCACCCGGTCGCGGCCACGTTCTTCCCGACCGTTACGACCGCAAGGGTCGTCGCGCACGTCCGAAACGCCTGGCCTTGCGCTGAGTTGGCGTCCGGGCCATCAGGGCCACGCCTTGTCTCGCTGACAGGTGGGGTCGTGTGGGCCTGGTACGACCGGCTGATCCGCGGGTCGCCGGGACCTCGCCTCGACCGCGGATTCGTGCGGCCTTCGCGCCGCCGACCTCGTACTTCATCGACAGACCCCGAGGGCGGGCTCGCTCCACCTGAGCTCGCCCATCGAATTCCTCCGAACCCAAAAGGTGATGCACACATGACTGTTCATACCCTCTGCCCGCTTCCGACTCGCGCCACCGACTCCCAGCTCGACGTCGCGGGCGAACTCCTTGCCCTGCTGGGTGAGGTGACGACTGAGCCGCGCACCAACACGCAACTGGAAGCGCTCACCTTGGCTGTGGCCGCCGACCTGCCGGTGCTGCTGTGGGGTGAGCCGGGCATCGGCAAGACCGCTGCCCTGACCCAGCTCGCGGAGTCCCTGGAACTGCCGCTGACCACGGTGATCGCGAGCGTGCACGAGCCATCGGACTTCTCCGGCCTGCCGATCATCGGCGACGACCCCGCGACCCAGGGGGTGCCGATGGCGCCGCCGGATTGGGCGGTTCGGCTCGTGCGGGCCGGGCGCGGCCTGCTGTTCCTCGACGAACTGTCCACCGCGCCGCCCGCCGTGCAGGCCGCGCTGCTGCGCGTGGTTCTCGAAAGGCGGGTCGGCGCACTGGAACTGCCGCCGGGTGTGCGCATCGTCGCGGCCGCCAACCCACGCTCGTCGGCCGCCGACGGCTGGGAGCTGAGCCCGCCGCTGGCGAACCGATTCGTGCACCTGCAGTGGACTCACGAGCACGACGTGGTCGTCCGCGGCCTCGGCGGAACCTGGCCACACGCGACCTTGCCTCGGCTCGCGGCCGAAAGCCTGCCGGAGTCGGTCGCATTCGCCCGTCGCGCGGTATGCACCTTGCTCGCGGCTCGGCCCAAGCTCGTGCACCAGATGCCCACCACCGAAACCCGGCGGGGCGGTGCCTGGGCGTCACCGCGGAGTTGGGAGATGACCGTGCGGCTGATCGCCTTCGCCACCGCGGCCGACGCGAGTCGTGATGTGCTGTCGCAGTTGATCCGCGGCACAGTCGGTGACGGGCCCGGTTTCGAACTGCTCACCAGCATCGATCGGATGGATCTGCCCGACCCGGAAGCACTGCTGGCCGATCCGGTCGCCGCTGAACTGCCGACCCGGGGCGACCTGCGTCAGGCCGTTCTCGACGGTGTGGTGGCCGCGGTTCGCAAACGGCCGGAGCGGGCTCGGTGGGACGCGGCTTGGTCGCTGCTGGTGAAAGCCGTGGAAACCGGAGCACCCGACCTGGTGGTTGTTCCCGCGACGACGCTGGCCACGCTGCGCCGCGAGAACTGGGAGGTGCCCGCGGCGATCGAACAGCTGGCCGGGGTGGTGGCGGTGTCGCAGAGTGCCGATCGCGCCGCGGCCCGCGTTGCCGTGCAGGCGGGCCGATGACAGCGGACGCCACCGGACTGGATTTCGGCAAGCTGTATGCCGCACGGCTGCAGGCGGTTTCGGCCCGCCCTTATCTCGCGACCGCTCTGTACGCGCTGCACATCGTCGAGTCGCCGAGGTCACCGACGATGGGCGTGGACAAACACTGGCGGTGCTACGTCTCGCCACGATTCGTCGACTACACACCGGTGGAAGAACTGGCTTCGATCCTGGTGCACGAGGTGTCGCACCTGCTGCGAGACCATCACGCGCGCAGCGACCGCTACGCCCACGCCCACGACCTGACCGGTCCGGGGGAGCGGCTGCGCATGAACATCGCCGCGGACGCCGAGATCAACGACGACGCGTTCGGTGACGGGCTGGTCTGGCCCGAGGGCGCTGTGCTGCCCAGCACATTGGGGCTGGACCCGGGGCAACTCATGGAGGACTACCTGGGTCAGTTCCGCCTCGGGCGGCTGACCGAAGACATGGCGTGGCTCGACTGCGGCAGCGGCGCGGACGGATCGGACCGCGAATGGGAGCTGGGACCCGACGGCGCGGACGGTCTCAGCGAACAGCAGCGCGACGGCGTCCGATTCCTGGTGGCACAGGGCATCGTCGGGCGTCCGGGAGACGCGCCCCAGGGGTGGCGGCGCTGGGCGAAGGAGGCGTTGCATCCTTCCCAGCCGTGGCGGGACCTGCTCGGCGCGGCACTGCGCGCGGCCGCCTCGGCTCCCGGCGTCGGCGAGGACTACACCTACCGGCGCCCCGCCCGCCGCTGCACCGCACTGCCCGGCATCGTGTTGCCCAGCCTGCGTCGCACCCCACCCAAGGTCAGCGTGGTCATCGACACCTCGGGTTCGGTCAGCGACGACGAACTGGGCAGCGCCCTGCTCGAAGTCGCCGCCATCATCCGCGCCGTCGGCGGCCGCCGCGACCTGGTCACCGTGTTCTCCTGCGACGCGGCGGCGAGAATCGCCCACCCGCTGTGCCAGGCCGAGGGCATGACGCTGATCGGCGGTGGCGGCACCGACCTGCGCACCGGTTTCACCCAGGCCCTGCGCACCCGCCCGGACGTACTCGTCGCCCTGACCGACGGCCAAACTCCCTGGCCCTCCCACCAACCGGCCTGCCGAACCGTCGTCGGCCTCTTCCGCCGAGAACGTGCGTGGCGCCACGACGACCCGGACTACGTCCCGGACAGCCCACCCGCATGGGCGCGAGTGGTCGACATCGGCTGACGGGAGTCACCCAGCTAGTGGGCGCGCCGCGCCCGTACCAGCGGCGACACGAACATGAACGAGCCGGACAGGAAGAGCCCCGCGAGTGGGATCAGCGGGAGGTAGGAGATCCACACGATCGGCTCCGGTTGTGCCAGCGCGATCACCGTGGCGACGACGGTGACGACGAATACCACCGCGGACCAGCGATGCACCTGACGGACGCGACCGGCACTGTCGCCGAACGCCGACAGCGGGTGCGGTCCGCGCAAGAGCCGTACGAACATCGAGGCACCGGACAGGAACAGCCCGGCGAGCGGAACGAGCGGCAGGTAGACCACCCATTCGGGCCCGCTGAGCGACAATCCGAGCACCGTGATGAGCACGGCCGCGAGGAAGGCGACGGCGAGCACGCGATGAGTTCGCCGAACCCAGGTGATGTTCATCGCAAAACCCTTTCGTCGATCCATGGAAAACAATGCTGACACGGCGCCGACCTGGAAACTTCTCGATTCCTGATCGTTTCTCCCGCTGACCGCCGATAGCCGATCGACCCCATTTCAATCCGGCAATTCGTTGAAAGTATCAATCTCCGCGGGCCGCCGAACCCCTGCGAGACTCGTCGTGTGATCAGCGCGATTGTGCGAATTCGGTCCATCACCTACGAATCAGAGGGCGTGCTGTCCTTTGTGCTCACCGACCCCGGCGGCGCGCCACTGCCGCCGTGGGCACCGGGTGCGCACGTGGACGTCGTCCTGCCCGACGGCGTCGTTCGCCAGTACTCGCTGTGTGGCGATCCCGCGAATCGGGACAGTTATCGCATCGCGGTGCTGCTCGAGGAGCAGGGCCGCGGCGGGTCGGCGTGGATGCACGAGAACGTGCGGCCGGGCACGCTGCTGGAGATCCGGGAGCCACGCAACAATTTCCCGCTCACGCAGGCGGCGAGCTACCTCCTGATCGCCGGCGGTATCGGGATCACCCCGCTGTTGCCGATGATCCGCGAACTGCAGCAGCGCGGCGCCGACTGGCAACTGCACTACGGCGGCCGCACCGGCGCGCGGATGGCGTTCGCCGGCGAGCTGTCCGCCTATGGTGCGCGGGTTCGTCGCTACGCGCAGGACGACGTCGGGCTGATGCCACTGGCCGAGATTCTCGCGCCGGTGACCTCGGGCACGCTCGTGTACTGCTGTGGCCCCGAGCCGCTGCTGGCCGCGGTCGAGCAGCACTGTGTCGCGGATGCCTTGCGGGTCGAGCGTTTTCATCCGAAGGAGATCGCGGCCACCGGACCCGAGCGGACGAGCACCGTCGTGCTCAACCGTTCCGGCCGGACCATCGAGGTTCCGGCCGGGTCGTCGGTCCTGGACGCACTCGAACGGGCGGGCGCCGACGTGCTGTGGTCGTGCCGTGAGGGAACGTGCGCGACCTGCGAGACCACCGTGCTCGAAGGCGAAGTCGAGCACCGTGATTCGGTGCTCACCCCGGCTGAACAAGAGTCGGGCAAAACCATGATGATCTGCGTTTCCCGAGCGCGCACGGACCGTCTCGTGCTCGATGCCTGAAAGGTCGAAAACTGTGCACGATGTCATTGTTGTCGGCGCGCGCTGCGCCGGCGCCACAGTCGCGATGCTGCTCGCGCGGCGTGGCTACCGGGTGCTCTGCGTCGACCAGGCGCTGTTTCCCAAAGACGCCGTGTCGACCCACATGCTGCGGCAGAGTGGTCTGGCGCGACTGCGGGATTGGGGCCTGCTCGATCGGCTGAAAGCCACCGGCTGCACGCCCATCCACTCGATCACCATGTCCTACGCCGACGCCCACTTCTCCGGCTTCTCCGACCCGATCGACGGTATCGCCGAGACCTACGCGCCGCGGCGCATCGTGCTCGACAAGCTGTTGCAGGATGCCGCCCGCGAGGCCGGGGTCGATCTGCGCGAAGGCGTCACCGTGACAGATCTGGTGCGCGACGGTGAGTTCGTCACCGGCATCGTCGGCCGCGACCGCGACGGCGAACCGGTGACCGAACACGCTCGGCTCGTCATCGGCGCCGACGGATACGCGTCCACCGTCGCCCAGCTCACCGGGGCTCAGAAATACGACGTGATCCCGGGGGAGACCTTCACCGCCTACTCGTACTGGTCCGGCCTGACCATGCAGAGCCAGTTGCGAATCGGCGACAAGCAGGCGGTCGGTGGCTGGCCGACCCACGACGGCAAGACGCTGATCTGGTGTGTGCAATACGTCGACCGGTTCGCGCCGTTCCGCGCCGATGTCGAGCGCAACTTCTCGTTGGCGTTCAAGGAAACCGCGCCCGACCTCGCCGAACTGCTCGACACCGGCGAACGCGACGAACGGTTCTATATCGCCCGCTATCCGGAGAACTTCTACCGCGAATCACACGGCCCCGGCTGGGCGCTGGTCGGCGACGCCGGATATCACAAGGACCCGTTCACCGGCCTCGGGATCAGCGACGCGTTCACCTACGCCGACCTGCTCGCCGAGCGGGCGCACGAGGGGCTGTCGGCGGCGCGGCCACTCGACGAAGCGCTCGCCGACTATCAGGCGCAGCGGGATCGGTCGAGCAAGCCGATGTACCGGTTCACCTGCGAGTCCTCGCGACTGGTACTGCCGGACAAGCACGTAGAGGTGATGCGCGCGTTGCCGAGCAGCGCGAAGCACACGCAGCAGTGGTTCCGGATGATGGCGGGCGGGCTCAGCGGCCGGGACTTCTTCGCCGAGGACAACCTCGCCGCGCTGCTGAACCCGCAGGGTGCGCGATGACCGTGCAACCGTTCGGCACCGCCGGGATCTTTCGCGACGAGCACGGTATCGCGCACTACGCCGACCTGCCCGATTCCCTGGTGGACATGCTGCGCCACACCGTGCAGACGTGGCCCGAGCAGGAAGCCGTCGTCGAGATCGGTGGCGAGCGACTTTCGTACCGGCAACTGTGGGACCGGGCCGCCGCGGTCTCGGGTGGGTTGCGGGACAAGGGAATTCAACCGGGCGACCGTGTTGCCATCCTGTTGAACGCCGGAACGGAGTGGGTGGTCGGCTTTCTCGGAATCGTGCTCGCGGGTGCGGTTGCCGTGCCGGTCAACACCCGGTTCGCCGACCCCGAAATCGACTATGTCCTCACCGATTCCGACGCCGCGTTCAGCCTGCGGCCGAATGAGGCACTGCCCCAGGGCGATCCCTACGTCCACGAGGGTGCGGGTCCCATGGATCTGGCCGCGATCTTCTACACCAGCGGGACGACCGGACGACCCAAGGGAGCGATGACCACACATCGCAACCTGCTGTCCACCGTGGAGAACGTGCGCCGGCTCGCCCACATCGCGGCCGACGAAGGCCCGACCCTGCGCAACCTGGTCTCGGTGCCGCTGTTCCACGTCACCGCCTGCAACAGTCAGCTGATTCCCCAGCTGGCCATCGGCGGCAGCACGATCATTCTGCCGCAGTTCAAGATTCAGGATTTCCTCCGCGCGATTGTCGATGAGCGAGTCACCTCGCTCACCAACACTCCCGCCATCTACTACCTTGCGTTTCGGCAGCCGAACTTCGCCGACTTCGATCTGAGCGCGGTGAACCGGGTTGCCTACGGCGGCGCGCCGGTCGCGCCCGCGCTGGTCGCCGAGATCGCCCGGCACTTCCCGAACGCGCGGCTGGCCAACGGGTTCGGTCTGACCGAGACCTCGTCCATCGCGACCTACCTGCCCCACGAGTGGGCCACCGAACACGCGGAATCGGTGGGGTTCGCCGCACCGATCATCGACCTGGCCATCGAAACGCCCGATCCGGTCAGCGGAGTCGGCGAACTGCTCATCCGCGGCGCCACTGTCGTCGCCGGATACTGGAACAACCCCGCCGCGACCGCCGCGACCTTCGTCGACGGCTGGCTGCGCACCGGTGACCTCGCCCGCATCGACGAGCAAGGGCTGGTGTCGATCGCCGATCGGGCCAAGGACATGATCAACCGCGGCGGCGAGAACGTGTACTGCGTCGAGGTGGAGAACGCCCTCGCCGGCGCCCCGGGCATCGGCGAATCCGCGGTGGTCGGGGTGCCCGACGACATGATGGGCGAGAAGGTCGGCGCGGTGGTGGTGCCGGTCGAGGGCGTCGAGTTCGACGAAGCCACCGTGCTCGACCACCTGCGCGAGCGGCTCGCCGATTTCAAAGTGCCCCAGTACTTCTCGGTGCGCACGGCGCCGTTGCCGCGCAACCCCGGCGGGAAGGTCGTCAAGACCGCGTTGCGGTCCGAACCGTTCAAGCCCGCCGGACGAGGGTGATGCTGGTCCGCCGCTGCTCGGCGAAGGCGTGGATGTCGTCGTCGGGCGCCAGATCCTCGGCGCGGTAACCGATCGTGCTGAGGATGGCGCCCTGGGCGATGTCGAAGACATCGGTGTAATACAGCGCGCGGCTGACCGTGGTGTAGGCCGGATCCGCGCCCCGGTCGGTGCCGGACAGGTTGACGTTCGCGGTGAACCAGCCCGCCCGCGCTGTGAGCAGCGTGGTGAGTACCCCGGCGGTCGCCTCGGGGACCCAGCTCCAATCCCAATCGTGCGGTGCGTTCCATGGACCACCGAACTCGCGCGAGAGCGCGATGCCGGGCACACCGCGCGCTCCCGCCTCCTGGACGGCACCGTAGGTGCCGCTGACATTGAGTGTGGCGCCGATGTTCTCGCCCGCGTTCACACCGCTCAGGCACAGATCCACCGGCGCGAGGACCCCGGAGGTCAGCGCGAACACCACGCAGGCCGCCGGGGTCGACCCCACCTGAATCGTGGGAATTCCGGCGGTCGGCGCGGCCCACTCCCACTCCACCGCGACGCCACTGCGCCGGGACTGGCTCGCGCCCGACATCGGACCGCTCGGTGCTACCACCGTCGCGTCGATGCCGAGCGCCCGCACGGCTTCCGCTAACGCCAGGAGCCCCGGCGCGCGGTATCCGTCATCGTTGGTGATCAGCAGGTGCATCGAAAGCCGTTACCCGGGAGCCGGTGTCGGGGTCGAACAGGTGCAGCCGGTGCGCCGGGACGAACACCTGGATCCGGGCGCCGACTGCCGGAGCCGGATCGTTGGCGGGCAGCGTCACGGCCCAGCGACCCGATTCGCCGGTGCACTGCGCGATCTTGGAGTCGCCGGTGAACTCGACCAGCTCCACCACACCGTGCACGAGCAAGCCCGGGCCGTCGTGGTCACGGAGCGTGCCGTCACCGGGCCGCCAGCCCAGTGTCAGTTCGGCGGGAACACCGGGGACAGCCTGGGGGAGCAGTACTTCCAGTCCGCGCCCGGTCATCTCGTCCCCGGCGTCGTTCATCGTCACCGTCGCCAGGTTCATCGGCGGGCTACCCAGGAACGTCGCGACGAACAGATCGACCGGTCGCCGGTACACCTGCGCCGGACTACCGACCTGCAACACCCGCGAGTTGTTCATCACCACCAGGTGGGTGGCCATCGACAAGGCCTCGAGCTGGTCGTGGGTGACGAGCACGACGGTATTGCCGAGCTCGCGATGCAGTCGTACCAGCTCGACCCGGGCCTGCTGGCGCAGCTGCGCGTCGAGTGCGGACAGCGGCTCGTCGAGCAGCAGCACCTTCGGCTGCCGAACGATCGCCCTGGCCAGCCCGACGCGCTGACGCTGACCGCCCGAGAGCTGAGCGGGCTTGCGGTGGCGCAGTTCGCTCAGGCCGAGGCTGTCGCACGCGCCGGCCACCCGTCGTTCGATCTCGGTGCGGTCCAGCCCGGACTTGCGGTTGTGCTTGCCCTCGAGTCGCAGGCCGAAGGAGATATTGCGCTCGACGGTCATGTGCGGGTACAGCGCGAAATCCTGGAACACCATCGAGACTCCGCGTCGTCCCGGCGCCACCTCGGTGACGTCGGCGCCGTCGATGAGCACCCGTCCCGCGGTGGGGGTGATCAGGCCGGACACCACGCCGAGCGCGGTCGATTTGCCGCAGCCGGACGGGCCGACCAGCACGGTCAGCGATTGTCCGGGCACATGCAGCAGGTCGACGTCGAGAGCCGGGCGGTCCTCGTCGTATTGCTTGGTGATGCCGTCGAGCACCACGCCGGCCGAGAGATCGAGCTCGGTGGTCAGCACCGGGGGCTCGCTCACACTGAGACTGGTCATGTCGATTACCGAACCCCTGAATGAAGGAAGGCGTCCGCGATCCGTCGCGACGCCAGGACATAGATCACGACGACCGGCAGCGAGGCCAGCATCGCCGCGGCGAGCATCGGTCCGTAGTCCGCGCTCTCCGGGCCGAGGAACAGCGCCAGACCCGGCTGGATGGTGGTGTCCTCGGGATCGGGCATCACCAGCAGCGGCCACAGGAACTCGTTCCACGTACTGATGAACAGCAGGATCGCCACCGCGCCCAGTGCCGGGCGCATCACGCCGAGGACCACGTGCCGCAGGACCTCCCACGAGGTAGCGCCCTCCAGCACGGCGGCGCCGATCAGCGATTGCGGCACCGAACGAATGTGGTCGCGCAGCAACAGCACCGCGAGCGCGCTGACGCCGAGCTGCGGGATGATCACCCCGATCGTGTGCCCCTGCCAGCCCAGTTTCGCGGTCATCAGGAACTGCGGGATGATCAGCGCCTGCGGCGGGATCAGCAGCGAAATGCCCACGGCCGCGAGGACGAAACCACGGCCGCGCGCCTTGTCGAAGCGCACCAGCGCGTAGGCGGCGGGCAGGGCGACGAGCATGGTCGCGATGGTGACGCCCGCGGCCATCACGAAGGTGTTCCACAGCAGCCTGCCGATCGGGAACTTGCCCACTGCCATTTCGTAGTTCTCCAAGCTCGCCGGAAGCGGGATCGGATTCAGATCGAAGATGGTCGACACCGGTTTGAACGAGGTGGCCAAGGCCATCACCACCGGGAACAGCATCAGCACAATGGCTGTGATCAGTAGCAGGTGTCTGCCGATCGCGTCACCGCGTCGCACGGAATCTCCTCGAGAGCAGGGTGTGAACGGTCAGCAGCAGCCCGAACGCGAGCGCGATGACGATGGCCGCCGCCGATGCGGTGCCCGCGTCGAAAAAGGTGAAACCGTAGGTGTAGAGCCGGTAGTAGACGTTGTCGGTGGCATTGCTGGGTCCACCTCGGGTGAGCACCCCGATATTGGTGAACAGCCACGGCCACACCACCACCATCGACAGCAGTCCGAGCAGAATGATCGGGCGTCGCAGCTGGGGCAGGATGATCGAGCGGGTGATCTCGCCCTCGGTGGCGTCGTCCAGGCGCGCCGCGTCGATGGTGCGGCGGTCCAGGTTCGCCAGCGCCGCGCCGAAGAGCAAGGTGTTGAGCGCCACCACTTTCGGGGCGGTCACCACCACGACGGTCGGTAGCGCGGTGGCGGGGTCACCGAGCCAATTGATCGGTTCCACCCCGGCGAACCCCAGTACCTGATTGAGGGTTCCGTACAGCGGGTCCAGGATGAACTGCCACGACAACGCGTTGGCGACCGGCGCGAGCACGACCGGCAGGAACAGCAGCATCCGGTAGAACTCGCTCATCCGGCCAGGGCGCTTCCACAGCGCGATGGCCAGCGCGCACGGCACCACCGTCGCGAACGGCAGCACGAACAGCGCGTACTTCAGGGTGTTCCAGGCTGCGTTGCCGAATTCCGGTTCGGTGATGAGGGTTTCGTAGTTCTTCAGGCCGTTGAACGCGATGTCGGGTGACACCAGGTTCCAGTCGAGGAAGCTGAGTACCGCGGTGAACACGAGCGGCCCGTAGACCCACACGGTGATCGAGAGCATGGTCGGCGAGAAGTACAGCCAGGCGAGCCCGGTCGCGGCGGGGCGTTCGGCCACGCGCGCCTTCGGCGTGACCACGCGCGCCTTCGGCGTGACCTCGGGGTCCTTGGTGAGCGTCATGACCGGGCTCGCGCATCGAGCAGCCGCCGGGTGGTGTGCAGGGCTTCCGCGTGGTGGCGGGCGTGGCGCATCTCGATGATGATCGCCGGGTCGTGCGGGAAGGGCGTCGCCAGCACCTCGTCCAGCGGGATCGTGCCCCAGCCGGGCGGCAGGTGCAGATCGCCCTCACCGAGGAGTTCGAGTTCGTACGGGTTCGCGTCGGGCTGGCGCGGCATCCGGCCGAAATTGTCGTGCAGGTGAATGTGGCCGACAACCGGGGCGACTTCGCGGATCGCGGCCAGGTAGTCGTAGTTCAGGTAGCCGGCCGACAGGTACGCGTGGCCGACATCGAGGCACATCGTCACCGCGGGGTGATCGATCTGGCGCACCTGCTCGGCGACCAGATCCAGCCGCATCCCGTAGGAACGGCGGGTGAGTACCGCGGGACCGGGCGCCCGGTTCTCGATCGCGATCGTGACCCCGCGCGCGCCGGATTCGTCGGCGAGCTCACGCAACATCGTGCGCTCGGTCGCCATGCCCTCGGTCAGTGCCGCACCGTCGCTGTAGAGGCTCGGCAGCACTCCGGCGTGGTAGACCAGCACCTCGGCGCCGATCGCGGCGGCGATCTCCAGATCCGCCAGCAGACCGAGTTGCTGCGAGGACGCGGACCCGGTGTCGAGCAGATTGCCGGTGCGTCCGGAGGAATGCCACGAACTGTGCAGGGTGAGCCGGACTCGGCAATCGGCCAGCGCGTCGCGTAGCGCCGCCAGCCGGGAGCGCTGCACCTGTCCGCCGATCACCACCCCGAGGCCGCAGCCGCCGAGTTCGGCATAGCCGAACCCGGCGGTCGCGGCCTCATCGAGGAATTCGCGCATCTCCTCGAAATCGGAGCGTAGGAGCTGCTTTCCCGACCACGGATTGACCGTCAGGCCGATCTTGTTCGGGATCGCGCCGCCGTCGGTCGAACCGTTCGGCGGCGTGTGTGCGAATACCTGGTGTGACAACGGTGTCTCTCTTCGAGGGGGTGGTGGTCAGCGGAGGGTGCGTGAACTCAGTTGAGTCCGCGGATCTTCGCGGCGGCGGCGCGCAGGGTCGCCGCCGGGTCGGCGCCGCGAAGGACGATCGGTTCGACGGCCTCGTCCTGGAGGATGACGACGCCCTGGTTGGACTGCTTGCCCGGGAAGGCGGTGTAGGGAGCCAGATCGGCCATCTGCTTGACGGCCGAGCCGAGCCGCGGATCGGCCGAGGACTCCGCCGCGGTCCGCAGCGGCAGGTAGCCCATCTGCGAGGCGATGAGCTTGAAGCTCTCGTCGTTGGTCATGAACTGCACGAACTTCCACGCCGCCTTCGCCTTGGCGGCGTCCTTGGCCACGACCGTCAGGCCCGACCCGGAGAAGGTGGGGCGGGCAGGCAGGTTGTCGAAGGCGGGCAGCGGCGCCACCTGCAGGGCGAACTTGCCCTTGGCTGCGGCGTCGAGGGTCAGCAGACCGCCGCCGGTGGTGACCAGCATGCCGAGCTTGCCCGAGTTGAAAGCGCTTTGCGCGGAAGCGAAGTCGACCGCGGGCTGCACCCCGGACTTGGTCAGATCCTGGATCGTCGACAGCGCGGTGATCACCGGGGCCGAGTCGACGGTGACTTCACCGCTGCTCGACACCAGCGCGCCACCGGCACTGTTGACCAGGGACTGGGTCAGGTAGTCGGACTTGCCCGGGTCGGCCGCCGAGACGTACACGCCCTGCGCCTCGGTCTTGTCCTTGATCGCCTGCGCGGCCTGCTTGAGCTGGGCCATCGTCTTGGGCGGCTGGGCGGGATCGAGCCCGGCCGCGGTGAACAGGTCGGCGTTGTAGAAGACCACCGGGGTGGCCATCATGAACGGCATCGCGACCGGCTTCTTGGCGCCGGCCACCGGGGTCGCCTTCAGTACCGACGGGACGAAGCCCGCCATGTGCTTGTTCCACTCGTCGGTCCCGGCGACCTCTTCGAGTGAGCGCAGCGGCAAGGTCTGCGACGCCTGCGCGACCTTGCTCCACCCGATCTGCGCGACATCGGGCGGGTTGCCCGCCACCACTTCGCTCTGGAGCTTGGTGAGCGCGTCGGCCGTCGGGACCGACTGCGGCTTGACGGTGATCTTCGGGTTAGCGGTCTGGAAGTCGTTGATCAACTTCTCGATGCCCTTGCCCAGTGGGTTGGTCTGTCCGTAGGTGTAGGACAGGAAGGTGATGGTCACCGGGTCGTCGGCCGCGACCGGGGCCGAGCTGTTCTGGCCGCAGGCCGCGAGCAGCGTGGTGACCGCGACGAGCACGATCCCCCATCCGGCCTTACGGCCGTGGTGGTGCGAGTTCATAACAGGCTTTCTGTGGAGGGGGTGGTCGAATCGGAGATCAACGGAGACGAACTCCGCCGTGCGTGACGGTCAAAGCGTCGATGCCACGCAGGTTCACATTGGGCCGGTAGCGCAGCGAGCCCGGGACGAGCACCGGGTCGATCACCCGCCCGGCGAAGGCGGACAGCGCCGCGGCGCCCTCGGCCCGGCCCAGCGCCGCGGCGAGGCAGAAGTGCGCCCCGGCCGAGAAGGCGAGGTGGTCGGCCGCGCCGCGGGCGACCAGGAAGCGGTCGGCGTCGGGGTAGTGCTCGGGATCACGGTTGGCTGAGGCGAGCAGCACCAGCATCGCGGTGCCGGGGCTGATCGCGGTGCCGCTCACCTCCATGTCACGGGTGGCGATGCGCATCACGAACTGGATCGGCGCGTCGTAGCGCAACGCCTCGTCGGCGGCGCTGATCCCCAATTCGGGGTCGGCGGCGAGGATCTCGCGCTGGTCCGGATTCTGGAGCAGGGCGAGTACGCCGTTGGCGATGAGGTTGGCGGTGGTCTCGTGGCCGGCGACCATCAGCAGCACACAGGTGGCGAGCAGTTCGCCCTCGCTGAGCACCTCGCCTTCCTCCTCGACCTCGATGAGCCGCGAGAGCAGGTCGTCGCCGAGGTTGCCGCGCCTGCGGGAGATCAGGTTGACCAGGTAGTTCATCAGCTCGTTGCGCGCGCCCTCGGCGTCGTCGAGATCGTCGTTGTGGACGACGAGGTTGAAGTCGAGGACGCGGCCCAGCCTGCGGGCGGCGGGTTCGAAGTCGCCGAACTCCTCGACGGGGATGCCGAGCAGAGCGCACATGATCCGCACCGGCAGGGGCAGCGCGAATTCGGAGATCACGTCGAATTCGCTCTTGCTCGCGATATTTTCGATGAGTTCGTCCACGATCGAGTGGATCTGCGGCTGCGAGGCCCGAATAACCCTGGGTGTGAAGGCCTTCGACACGAGTCGGCGAATGCGGGTGTGCGCGGGCGGATCGAGGAACAGCAGGGACTCCGAGCGCTCCGGGTGATCCTTGCCGAGCCGGGAAAGCTTGGGGTCGTTGCGCACCGACGGGTCGCGCAGCACCTGCTGGCAATCGGCGTAGTTGGCGATGATCACGAGGTCGCCGCCTTTGGTGACCAACGGGGACTTCGTGCGCAGGGCGCGGTGGACGGGATACGGATCGGGTCGGGTATCGGGAGCGAACAGTTCGGCCAGTGTCGACTCGGCGTCGTGCTGGCTGGCAACCGTGGTCGTCATATTCTGGGCTCCTTCGAAAATCGGCGTCGAAATTACTTCGCCTGCACCGGATAAAAGTCTTCCACTCCGGTGTCGCGGGCGACAACGCGGAACGCATTATTGATCAATTGCGGTACGAAATGGATAGCCCTGTCAAGACGGGGATCATCGGGTTTTTCCGAGTCAGCGATTCGAGTGCCGAATCGACCGTGTTCACGGTGCCGCTCGCGGCACCGTGCACCGCGAGGCGGGGTGGACACGCCGCAGGGTCGGCAGGAATTCGGTCGCTGCTCATCTGGGCTTCACGGGCCCGTTCCCCGATGACGTGCGGTGCCGCTATACAAGGTGCATATCTCGGACGAGTCACGTACCTGATCACGCGAGGCGCGCACTATGGAGACACGGCATATCGAGGCATTTCTTGCCATCGCTGACGAACTGCACTTCGGAAGGGCGGCCGCCAGGCTCCATCTCACGCAACCGTCACTCAGCCAGCAACTCAAACGCCTGGAACGCCATCTCGGCGTCGAACTGGTGTCGCGGACGTCGCGGGTGGTGCAGCTGACCCCCGCGGGCGAGGCGTTCCGCGCCGACGCGCGACGGATTCTCGGGGAGGTGCACTCGGCGACCAACACCGTCCGCGACATCGCGGCCGGGCGGATGGGCAAGATCAACATCGGGTTCAACGGTCGGGCCGGGCAGCTCATCATGCCCAGGTCACTGGCCCAATTGCACGCGCACTATCCCAACATCACCACCAAACTCAGCTCGGGTCGCTCCGGGCCGCAGCTCACCGCTCTCACGCGCGGGGAGCTCGATGTCGGGCTGCTCTACGGCGGCGCGTCCAACGGCGGGTCGGTGCTGTCGCGGTGTCTGCTGCAGATGCGCATCGGCGCGCTGGTGGGGCAGGGGCACCGGTGGGCCGACCGGTCCTCGATCTCGATCCGCGAACTGGCCGAAACACCGTGCGTGCTGTTCAACCGCGAGGTGAGCCCGGCGATGTACGACGCCATCATGACCGCGGGCGAGCGGGCGGGCGCGTTCCCGAAGGTCGCCGAGTACATGAACGACTCGGTGGCCACCGAGATCACCGTGGCCGCCCGCCGGTATGTGGGGTTCGCGTCGTTCATCAGCATGGACGAGCCGCGGCCGATGGGTTTGAAGGTGGTTCCCCTCGTCGATCCGGAACCGGTGGTGGAATTACAGGTCGCCTGGCGCGTCGACAGTCCCAACGAAGTGGTGCAGGTATTCCTGGACAGCCTCGATTCGACGAAGAATTTCCTGCAATCCACTATCCGCGGCAAGGTCTACGGAGAACCGCTGGCGAGTTGATTACCATTCGGTCGATTGAGATCGGCAATGGAAATCCGAATCGGCGGGGGCGGATGGTGCAATTATTTCATGGCACCTGAACTGAAAACCTCAGCCACCCTCGGTTCGGTATTCGAGGCGATCGATCCGGATAACCCCGACTTCTTGCATCTGCAGCGAATTGTGAGCAAGTTGGTCCCCTTCGGTACCCACGCGGGGACCGAGATCACCGAAATCGGTCCGCACCGCGCGATCGTGGAAATTCCCGACGAGCCCTACGTCCTGAACCATCTGCGTACCGTGCACGCCGGTGCGCAATTCCTGGCCGCCGATATCGCCGGCGCGTGCGCCTTCGTGGGCGCGCTGGCGTCGCGGTTGTCGGCCATCGACACCCTGGTGCTGCGCGACGCGCGGCTGTCGTTCCGCAAGCCCGCCCTCGGCCGGATCCGGGCGATCGGGGTCATCGACCCGAGCGACGTCGCGACGGTACTGGCGGCCAAGGGCGGCCAGCGGCTGGATGTGGACGCGCGGGCGCTGATGTACGACACCGCGGGTGTGCTGGTCGGCAAGGTGGCGCTCGACTACGTCTGCACGCTGGCCGCGGAGGCGTGATGAGCGAGCAACGCGCCCAGATCGTCGGGCTGGAATCGACCACCGTCGCCACCCCCGACGGCGCCACCCTGTCGGTACGCCTGCTGCCGCAGGCGGATCCGGCCGCACCGGTGGTGCTGATCCTGCCCGCCATGGCCATCAAGGCCAAGTACTACCTGCCGCTGGTCACGGCCTTGCACGCGGCCGGACTGACGGCCGCTGTCCTCGATCTGCGCGCGCAGGGCGACAGCCTGCCCGCACTGGGGGAAGGTCCCGGGTTCGGCTATCGCGAGCTGATCGAGGTCGACCTGCCCGCCGTGGCGGACGCGCTGCGCGAGCGGTTCCCCGAGGCGCCGCTGCACCTGTTCGGGCACAGCCTGGGCGGACAGCTCGCGTTGCTGTTCGCGGCGGCCGAACCGGATCGGGTCGCGAGCATCACGACGATCGGTACCGGCTCGGTGTACTGGTGGTCGTTCGAACTGCGCAGGCGCCTCGAGGTGCTGGCGCGCGGCTGGTCGGTCGGTGCGGTCACCCGGCTGCGCGGCCGGTGGACCGGCGGTGGCGGCATCGGGCCGATGACCGCGGGCGTGATGATCGACTGGGCCCGGCACCTGCGGACCGGCAACTACCGGCCCAGCGGCAGTGCCCGCGACTACGACCGGTTGCTGCGCGAATTCACGCTGCCGGTGCTGCTCATCTCGCTCGACGGCGACCCGCTGGGCCCCGAGTCCACGGTGCGGTTCCTGAGCAAGCGGATGGGCGCGGCGGATCAGCATCGCTGGCACATCGATCGGGCCTCGGGCTTCACCCACATCGGCCATGCGTCGTGGGTGAAGGACAGCGAGCTGGTCGCGCCCGCAGTCGCGGCTTGGGTTGCCGAAGGCCGACCGCCCCAGTAGCGATGGCCGATCCACTCGGCATCGAAGACCGATCTCGGTCGGTAGCGCAGGCCGATCGCTCAGCGATGGTCGGCCGACTCGGTAGCGATGGCTGCCCGCCTCGCCGCAGGACGGCCGACCACCTCGGGCGCCGATGTGCGTCGTTCGCGGCGCCGACCGTTCGTGGCATTTCTCGATAGCGACCTCTGCCCTCGGGCTCTCAGAAGGATTGGCACAGTGACGACTTCCCTTGCACCCTCGGCGCTCGCCAGGGACGACAACTCCATCTACCGTGCGCTGTCGGAATTGGACAAGCCGGTGTTCGTGGTCCGTGACGAACGCGGTGTCGCGGTGACCACCGACGCCGGCACCGCGCGCGGTGCGCAAGTGCTGGCAGCGGCTCCGGCGCTGCGGCCGGAAACGCTGGGCAACACCGAGTTCCGGCAGACCCACGGCGTGAACTTCGCCTACCACGCCGGTGCGATGGCCAACGGGATCGCCTCGGCGCCGATGGTGGTCGCGATGGCGCGCGCCGGCTTGCTCGCCTCGTTCGGCGCCGCCGGTGTGCTGCCCGCCCGGATCGACGAGGCCCTGGCCACGATCGGGCGTGAGGCGCCGGGTAAACCCTTCGCCTGCAACCTGATCCACAGTCCCAGCGAGAACGCGCTGGAGCGGGCGATCGTCGACGCGTGCCTGCGCCACGAGGTGCGCTGCGTGGAGGCGTCGGCCTTCCTCGACCTGACCCCGCAGGTGGTGCGCTACCGGCTGGCCGGCCTGCACCGTGACCCGAACGGTCAGGTGATCGCCCGGAACCGGGTGATCGCCAAGGTGTCTCGCGCCGAGGTCGCCGAATTGTTCCTGCGCCCGGCACCGGAGCATCTGGTGCGCGGATTGCTGGACGCGGGGGAGATCACCGCCGAGCAGGCGCAGCTGGCGGCATCGGTTCCGATGGCCGACGACATCACCGGCGAGGCGGACTCCGGTGGCCACACCGACCGCCGTCCGCTGGTGGTGCTGCTGCCGTCGCTGCTGGCGGTGCGCGAACGGATCCAGCGCGAATACGGTTTCGCCCAGCGGGTCCGGGTCGGCGCGGCCGGTGGCATCGGCACTCCGGCGGCCGCCGCGGCCGCCTTCGCAATGGGTGCCTCCTACGTGGTCACGGGGTCGGTCAATCAGGCCACTGTCGAAGCGGCGCAGTCGGAGACGGCGAAGCGGCTGCTGGCCGCCGCAGGCGTCGCCGACACCACCATGGCGCCCTCGTCGGACATGTTCGAACTCGGCGTCGACGTGCAGGTGCTGCAACGCGGCACGATGTTCGCGAGCCGCGCACGGCGGTTGTACGACACCTATCGGCGCTACGACGGCATCGAGGCGATCCCCGCCGCCGAACGCGCCGAGATCGAGCAGCGGATCCTGGCCCGCTCCTTCGACGAGGTGTGGAACGACTGCCTCGGCTACTTCCGTGAGCGCGACCCCGAGCAGATCGCGCGCGCCGAGGGGAACCCGAAACGCCGGATGGCACTGATCTTCCGGTGGTATCTGGGCCGGTCGTCGGGCTGGAGCACGGCCGCGACGCCCGAGCGCACCCTCGACTATCAGATCTGGTGCGGGCCCGCGATGGGCGCGTTCAACGACTGGGTCGCCGGCACCTACCTGGCCGCCCCGGCGCACCGCCATGTCGCCGAGGTCGGGTTGCAGATCATGCACGGTGCGGCGTTCGCCACCCGCGTGAGTCAGTTGCGCGCGGCGGGCGTGCGGCTGCCGGGCCGCTGCTCGACCTACGTTCCGGCCCCGCTGACCAGCATCGAGTCACGATGAGTAGCGCCGTGCAGGGAGATAGCGCCGTGCAGGGGGATAGCGCCGTGCAAGATGCCGGCGCCGTGCAGGGACTGCGGGTCGCACAGGAATACAGTGTCGCGCCACTGGTCACCATGGCCGATGACGACAACTTGGCCAACGTAGTGTTCTCCAAGGCCGCGGCCGACCCGTCGGCCGTGGTGTTCAGCCGGAGAACGGCCGAGGGCTGGCTCGACGTCGGCTACAAAGAGTTCGCCCGGCTCGTCCTCGGACTCGCGAAGGGCCTGCTGGCCAACGGGATCGGCGTAGGCGATCGGGTGCTGATCCTCGGCGGGACCGGTTTCGAATGGTCGGCGGCGGACTTCGCCGTGCTGAGCGTGGGCGCGATGGCCGTACCGGTGTATCCGACATCGTCGGCCGAGCAGATCCAGCACATCGTGGCCGATGCCCGTCCCAGCGCGTGTTTCGTGGAGACGGTCGAACAGTGCGAGTTGATCGGTGCGGCGGCGGGAGATCTGCGCGGCCGGGCCTGGCTGCTCGGTTCGTCGTTTCCCGCGCTGGTCGAGCAGGGCGAGGTGATCGCCGACGCCGAGGCCACCGAGCGTCGGCTGGCAGTGCGCGCCGATGATGTCGCGACGATCGTCTACACCAGCGGCACCACGGGCGTCCCCAAGGGCTGCCTGCTGACGCACCGCAATATTTTCGCCGCCGCGGCCAACGTGGTGGAACTCCTCGACACCGTATTCCGCCGCACCCCAGCGGATCCCGCGTCGACACTGCTGTTCCTCCCGCTCGCGCACGTGTACGGGCGGGTCGTGCAGTTCGGGTGTGTATTGGCCGGAGTCCGCACGGGCCTGGTCGCCACTCCCGCGCAACTGCCCGCCGAACTGCCGATCTTTCGGCCGACGTTCCTGATCGGTGTCCCCTACGTCCTGGAGAAGATCCGCAAGGCGGCGCGTCAGGCCCTCGGCGGTGATCGGTACGACGCCGCGGAGGCGGCGGCGGTCGCTGTCGGCCATGCGCGCAGGCGCGGTCAGCAGCCACCGGCGGACGCGGTGATCGACGCCCGGATCGGCGAACAGTGGCGTGGCATGCTCGGCGGGCGGCTCGAGCACATGGTCGCGGGTGGCGCGTCGCTGGAACCGTCGACGGCGGACTTCTTCACCGGCATCGGTGTGGAGATCATCGGCGCGTACGGGCTGACCGAGGCGTCGTCGACGGTCAGTATGAGTGCGCCGCACGCCAATCGGGCAGGCGCGGTCGGCCGACCGGTGCCCGGCACGACCGTCGCGATCGCCGACGACGGCGAGATCCTGGTCCGGGGCCCGCAGGTCTTCCCCGGGTACTGGCCCGACGGCGGCCATTCGGCCGAGAACTGGTTGGCCACGGGCGATCTCGGCCGGCTCGACGAGGACGGATTCCTGTTCATCACCGGCCGGCGCAAGGAGATCATCGTCACCAGCGGCGGCAAGAACGTGGCGCCCGCGCCGCTCGAAGACCGGGTTCGCCTGCACGCCTTGGTGAGCAACTGCATGCTCGTCGGTGAAGGCCGACCGTATGTGACCGCCTTGATCACCGTCGATCCGGTGGTGCTGGCTCGCTGGGCCGCGGAGCACGGCGTGGACGTGTCCGGCGGGGTCCCGACCGAGGACGCCCGGTTGCTCGCCGAGATCTCCGCCGGTGTCGAGGCGGCGAACCGGCTCGTCTCCCGTGCGGAGTCGATTCGCCGGTTCGCCGTTCTCGCGGAGGACTTCTCGATGGAGAAGGGTCAGCTGACGGCCTCGTTGCGGCTGCGTCGCGCGGCGATCGAAGCCGACTTCGGCGCCGTCATCACCACGCTGTATCCGGATTAAGCCGCGCCCAGCCAGCAGAAGTACTCGAGATCCACCTTCGCGAGCAAGGCGCCGCTGTCGTCGTGCAGCAGCGCCTTTCCGGTGATATCGAACTGCTCCTCGGTCCTGCGCCCGACCACCTCGGCCAGGATCGGGGAGCTCACCGTGCCGCTGGCGCGGATCCGGCCGCGGGCAGGCCGGAAGAAGGTGGCCTTGGTGCTGCGCAGCACGAAGGTCCGCACGTGCAGGATGCGCGGTGCGATGATGCCGGAAAACGCACCGGCACAGGCGACTTCGGCGGCGAGGAACAGCGCGCCCGCGTGCACCGTGCCCAGGTGATTGCTCATCGCCGGTGCCTCGGGGATCTCGGCCACCGCCGAGCCGGGGCCCAGCTCGGTCATGCGCACGCCCACCAGATTCACGAACGGGACGAGCGTGTCGACGGTCTTGCGGATCTGTTCGTAGTCCGGCGTCGCGGCACCGGTCATATTCGTCAGCCGAGCCTGTGCTGCGGCGATTCCGGGGGCCGGTTCATTTCCAGTTGGCATGCCCCAATTAGCCCATATCGAACCGTTTTTCGTGATGAACGGAAGTTGAATTCAACTATTCATCCGAGCTGCCGGATCGCTAATATTCGAAATCATTGTTCTGGAACATCTATTCATGTAATCCGATTGGAAATCGGTACGCGGATCGAGCGGTTCGACTCCGTAAAATCGCATCCGGGGCCATAAGCGTTTCATTTACTGAGGAGTCACCCTGATGTATGACGCGATTGTTGTCGGCGCGCGGTGCGCGGGTTCACCGGTTGCCATGTTGCTGGCGAGGCAGGGGCATCGAGTCCTGGTGGTCGACCGTGCCACGTTCCCGAGCGACACCATCTCGACGCACTACATTCAGCAGCGCGGGCTGGCCCGGCTGGCCCAGTGGGGCCTGCTCGACAAGCTGATCGCCACCGGTGTGCCGGCGATCAAGCGCATGACGGTGTCCTACCTCGACATCGTCATCGCGGGGTTCGCCGATCCCATCCAGGGCATCGACGCCACCTACGCGCCGCGGCGCACCGAACTCGACGCGATCCTGGTCGAGGGTGCCAGGGAGGCCGGCGCCGAGGTGCGTACCGGGTACACCGTCAGCGAACTGATCATCGAAGACGGTGTGGTCGTCGGTATTCGCGGTTCGGTCGCCGGTGGTGAGATCGCCGAGGAGCGGGCCCGCATCGTGATCGGTGCCGACGGCACCAACTCGTTCGTCGCCAACGCTGTCGGCGCCGAGACCTACACGAAGGTCGCGGCCGAGTGCTTCATCTACTACAGCTACTTCAGCGGCCTGTCGGTGTCGGAGTTCCACAGCCGGATCGGCGACAAGCAGCAGATCGGCATCTGGCCGACCCACAACGACCAGACCCTCGTGGCGGTCATGCGCAAGATCGACACCTACGCTGATTTCCGTACCGACGTCGAGGCCAACTTCGTGAAGGTCGCTCGCGAGATCCTGCCCGAGTTCGCCGAGGAACTGGTCACCAAGGGCAAGCGCGAGGAGCGTTTCACCCCGATGCGGTACCCGGACAACTACCGCCGCCAGTCGCACGGCGAAGGCTGGGCGCTGGTCGGGGACGCGGGGTACCACAAGGACCCGTTCACCGGGCTCGGCATCTCCGACGCGTTCGACTACGCGGCGCTGCTGGCCGAGCGGGTGCACGAGGGTCTGAGCGATCAGCGACCGATGGCCGAGGCGCTCGCCGATTACCAGCGCGAGCGTGACGAGAAATCGCAGTCGAGTTTCGAGTTCACCTGCACGATTTCCACGCTGGAACTGACTCCGCAATTGCTGGCCGTTTTCCGTGCGCTGGAAAAGAACGAAGAATATGCCACGGACTTCTATGCGATGGTCGGCGGCGGAATGACCGGCGAGGAATTCTTCGCGCCGGAACGCATCGCGAAATTGCTCGGTGCCAACGTATGAGCTGATGGTGCTCGGCGACAGTTTCGCGGAGGGGCGTGGCGGTTCGGTCAACGCCGACGGCTCCTTCGCGGGATTTGTCGCGCGCGTCGAGCACCTGCTCGGAATTTCCGGCGCGACACTGAACCTCGGTTCCTACGGGGCCACCACCCAGGATGTCCTCGACCGGCAGCTGCCGGTCGCCCTCGCCGCCGATGCTCCGCTGGTCGGCGTGATCGTCGGCGGAAACGACCTGGTCACCGACTACGACCCGGATCGCTTCCGCCGCAACCTGCGTCATATCTATGCCGGGCTGGCGCGCCCGGATCGGCTGGTGTTCACTACGAACTGGCCGAATATCCCGGACCGCCTGCCCGGCCTGCCCGAATCCGTCCGCACGGTGTTGCGGTCGCGATTCGCGCAAGCCAACGACTATCTCGACGACCTCGTCCACGAGTTCGATCTCGTGCGACTCGATTTGGTGAACGCACCCATCACCGCGGACCCGGTCATGTGGTCCCCGGACGGCATGCATCCGAGCCCGGCGGGCCATCAGCTCATCGGCACGGCGATGGCCGACCTCATCGACGAGGTCCGGACTGTGCGAGTTTCGCAACTCTGAGCAGAAGACAAGGGATAGCAACCATGAACGACCACCTTCGGCACTCCGAAGACCCGGCCATGACGCGGCGACTAGCCGACAATCCGATCGCGATCGTCGGACTGAGCGGCCTGTTCCCCATGGCCGCCAACTTCCGTGACTTCTGGCAGAACGTCGTCGACGCCGCGGACTGCATGTCCGACGTGCCGGCCACGCACTGGAACCTCGACGACTACTACGACGCCGACCCGACGGCGCCCGACAAGACCTATTGCCGCCGTGGCGGTTTCGTGCCCGAGATGCCGTTCAGCGTCACCGAGTTCGGGCTGCCGCCCAATCAGCTCGAGGTCACCACGGTCGTGCAGCTGCTGAGCCTGCTCGTCGCCCGTGACGTGCTCGCCGACGCGGGCGCCGTCGGGTCGGACTGGTACCGGCCCGAGCGCACCGGTGTGGTCCTCGGCGTCGCCGGACCGACGACACTGTCGCACCCACTGGCCGCCCGTCTGTCGACGCCGGTGCTCAAGGAGGTCATCCGCAGTTGTGGGCTGACCCAGGCCGACGCCGAACAGATCGCGCAGAAGTACGCCGACGCCTTCCCGTCGTGGGAGGAGAACTCGTTCCCCGGTCTGCTGGGCAATGTGATCGCGGGCCGGGTCGCCAACCGCCTCGACCTCGGCGGCATGAACTGCACCGTCGACGCGGCGTGCGCGAGCTCGCTGTCGGCGGTCCACGTCGCGATCAGCGAGCTGGTGTCCGGTCGCGCCGACATGATGATCACCGGTGGCTGTGACACCGAGAACTCGATCTTCGGTTACCTGTGCTTCAGCAAGGTCGGGGCGCTGTCTCGCTCGGGCGTGATCAAGCCGCTCGACGACAGCGCCGACGGCACCCTGGTCGGTGAGGGCATCGGCATGATCGCCCTCAAGCGCCTCGCCGACGCCGAGCGCGACGGCGACCGGGTGTACGCCGTGATCAAGGGCATCGGATCGTCGAGCGACGGGCGGTTCAAGAGCATCTACGCCCCGCGCGCCGAGGGTCAGCAGGCCGCCCTGTACCGCGCCTACGAGGACGCGGACTGCTCGCCCGCCACGATCGGGCTGTTCGAGGCACATGCCACCGGCACCCGCGTCGGCGATCAGACCGAACTCGCCGCCTTGAACGCGGTGCTGCGCGAGGCCACCGACGAGACCGGGTACGCCGCGATCGGCAGCGTGAAATCCCAGATCGGGCACACCAAGGGCGCCGCCGGTGCGGCCAGCCTGATCAAGCTGGCGCTGGCGTTGCACCACAAGGTGCTGCCGCCGACGATCAATGTCACCGCGCCGAACAAGGCGCTCGACGACTCCTCGCCGCTCTACATCAACACCAGGACCCGGCCGTGGATTCGTGATCCGCACCGGCCGCAGCGTCGTGCGGCCGCATCGGCGATGGGCTTCGGCGGCACCAACTTTCACGCGATCCTCGAGGAAGCAGCCGAGGGCCGCGGACACGCGCTCACGATGCACCGCACCGCGCGAGTCCACCTGTGGCACGCCGCCTCGACAACCGAACTGGCGAGCTTGCTGAGCTCGGACGCCGCCCCGAACGGCGACGCCGGGATTCCGGACGAGCACGCGCGCGTCGGGTTCGTGGCGCGCGACGACGAGGAAGCATCGGCACTGCGCGCACTGGCGGTGACCGAACTCGCCGGTGACGCCGACGAATGGACGCATCCGCGCGGCATCGTCTTCCGCCGGCGCGCCATGCCCGATCTGAAGATCGGCGCGCTGTTCGCCGGTCAGGGCAGCCAATACGTGGACATGGGCCTGGCCGCGGTGCTGAACAACCCAGCCGTCGCCACCGCCTTCGACGAGGCCAACGCCGTGTTCGCCGACGCCGCCCGGCCGCCGGCCTCGGTGGTGTTCCCGGCGCCGGTGTTCGACCCCGAGCTGCGCAACGCCCAGGAGGCGACGTTGCGGCGCACCGAGTTCGCGCAGCCCGCGATCGCCGCGCTGTCGGTGGGCCAGTACCGGTTCCTGTCCGAGCGCGGCCTCACGTGTGAAGGGTTCATGGGCCACAGCTTCGGCGAGCTGACCGCGCTGTGGGCGGCGGGTTCGCTGGACGCCGTCGACTACTTCACCCTTGCCAGGGCACGCGGTGCGGCGATGGCGATCGACACCGACACCGACGCGGGCACGATGGCTGCGGTGCAGGCCGACCGTGAACAGGTCAGCGCGATCCTCGCCGACCATCCCGATGTGAGCGTGTGCAATCACAACGCACCCGATCAGGTGGTGGTCGGCGGCGGCACCGCGGCTGTCGCGGAGTTCGTCGCGGCGGGCCGGGCGCGCGGGCTGACCGTGCGTGAGTTGCCGGTGGCCGGCGCGTTCCACACCCGCTACGTCGCCCATGCGGTCGAACCGTTCAAGGCCGCGGTGAAGAGCGTCGGCATTCGCGCCCCGAAAGCCAAGATCTACGCCAATTCCCGGGACGCCGAATACGGTTCGCGGGTCGCGACCAACCGGCGGGTGCTCACCGAGCAGCTGCTCGAGACCGTCGAGTTCGTGGCAGGTCTGCAGGCGATGCAGGCCGACGGCTGCAATGTGTTCGTAGAGTTCGGGCCGAAGGCCACGCTCACCTCGCTGGTGCGCCGGACGCTCGGCGCCGAGGTGATCGCCCTCTCGACCGACCAGGGCCCGACCGGCGACAGCGATGTGGCGCTCAAGAAGGCCGCGCTGCAGCTGGCGGTGCTCGGTGCGCCCATCGTCGACATCCACCGCCACGACGCCGCACCGTTCGCGGTGCCGGCGGCGCCCGGCATGGTGGTGCGGCTCAACGGCCGCGATTTCGTGCCGGAATCCCGGAAAGACCTCTACCGCAAGGGAATCGAGGAGCAGGTCGTGTTGGAAGCCGTCACGCAGGCGCGAGAGGCCGCCGAAGCCGAGGCCGCGGCACAGGCGCAGGTGGCCGCGCGAGCGCATACCGCCGAGCGGGAGCGCCTCACCACCGAGGCCTACGCCGCCGGTCGGAACGAGGCCGCGCGGACACCCGCCGTCACTCGGGAACTGGTGAGCGCCGAAGCTCCGGCCGCCGCGCCGGTCCGGGCGGAGTCGACCATCGGGCATCAGCCCGCGACCGGATACGACGTGGCCGCCCAGCAGCACCTCGACATCCACAGCCGGTACGCGCAGGGTCAACTCGAGGTCGCAGAAGGTCTGGTCTCGGTTCTGCGCGACGCCCAGCGCACCGGTGGCGTCGATGATCGCCTGCACGAGACCGTGCACGCGATCAAGGAGCAGAGCCTGGCGATCGGCCGGACCCATGTCCAGGTCAACGAGATCCTCGCCTCGCTGTCCGGCCTCGAACTCGGGTCCCCGGCGCCGACCGTCGATACCGCGAGCACGAACGGGACGAACGGCTTCCACACCGAACTCCCCACCGGCAACGGGAACGGCAGTCACACCTCCGCGGCGACGCTGCTCGACCACCGGACAGTCGCTGAGCCCTCGGCGCCGAACGCTGTGGCGACTCCCGAACCACAGCCGACACGAGCAGCGGATGTTGCCACGGCGCGCCGGACAGCCGACATCGAGCCCGCTCCCCAGGCCGCGATGCCCGCCGCCGTCACGGTGAGCGAGGCCCCCGCGCTCGATGCCGACGCGGTGTGGTCGGTGTTGTCGCAGGTGGTGTCGGACAAGACCGGCTACCCGACCGACATGCTGGCGTTGTCGCTGGATCTGGAAGCGGACCTCGGGGTGGATTCGATCAAGCGGGTTCAGATCATGGGTGCGGTCGGTGAGCGTATCGAGGGTGTGCCTGCCGTGGGCCCGGAGCAGGTCGCGGAACTGCGGACCCTGAACGACATCGTGGACTTCGTTGCCGCGTCTGTGGTTTCAGGTCCGAGTGCCGCCCCGGCGCCGACCGGTCCGGCGCTCGATGCCGATTCGGTGTGGTCGGTGCTGTCGCAGGTGGTGTCGGAGAAGACCGGTTACCCGACGGAGATGCTGG
>NZ_JBHVTK010000001.1:602438-631716 GCF_042884695.1 Nocardia sp. NPDC058114
GCGTTGTCGCTGGATCTGGAGGCCGATCTCGGGGTGGATTCGATCAAGCGGGTTCAGATCATGGGTGCGGTCGGTGAGCGTATCGATGGTGTGCCCGCTGTCGGTCCGGAGCAGGTCGCGGAGTTGCGCACGCTCAGCGACATCGTGGACTTCGTTGCTGCGTCAGTGGTTTCGGCACCGGTAGCGCCTGCGACCGAATCGGCGGTCGATGCCGACGCGGTGTGGTCGGTGTTGGTGCAGGTCGTCTCGGAGAAGACCGGCTATCCGACGGAGATGTTGGCGTTGTCGCTGGATCTGGAGGCCGATCTCGGGGTGGATTCGATCAAGCGGGTTCAGATCATGGGTGCGGTCGGTGAGCGTATCGATGGTGTGCCTGCCGTGGGTCCGGAGCAGGTCGCGGAACTGCGGACCCTGAACGACATCGTCGATTTCGTCGCCGGCTCCGCCGCTCCCGCCGCAACCCCGGCTGTCCCCACGGTCGGTGGCGGGTCGGAAGCCGCCGGTGCACACGGGTTTCAGCCGGGATCCAGCCAGGACGGGATCGAAGACGATCCGGTGCTGCTGCGGATCGTGCCGGTCGCACTTCCCGACATCGACCGCCTTTCCCAGCCCTACGCCGCGGAGCGGACGGCCCTGATCCTCGACCACGGTGACACCACCTCGGCGGCTCTCGCGACCGGCCTCGAACAGCAGGGCTGGACCGTGCACACGGCCGCCGTCGCGGCCCGCGACGATGCCGGCGTAGCCGAATGGGACGGCGCCACCGTGCGGGGGGCGATCGAGTCCGCGCTGAAAGATGTTGCGCGGCTGGATCTGTGCCTGACCGTCCTGCCCGCGGACAGCCAGTGGCTGGTGGGCGGTCATCGGCTCGCCGATACCATCCACACCGCCACGCTGGTGCACGACCGCCTGGTCGCGACCGCCGAAGCCGGTACACGGGCGGCGTTCGTGACGCTCACCCGCATCGACGGCGTGCTCGGCCACCGCGGTGAACGAGCGGCCGCCGCCGCCGTTGTCGGCGGGGTCAGCGGTCTGGTGAAGACCCTCGCGCAGGAAGCGCCCGGGCTGTTCTGCCGGGCATTGGATCTCTCGCCGCACCTGACCGACGAGGCACTGATCGTCTCCTTCCTCGCCGAGCTCGACGACGCCGCGATCGACGCTCGCGAAGTCGGGGTCGACGCCGATCACACCCGCTGGACACTGCGCCCGCAGGCAGTCGACAGCACGGCCACGGCCACCGAACTCGCCCTCACCACCGACGAGGTTCTCGTTGTCACCGGTGGCGCACGGGGAGTGACCGCGCGGTGTGTTCGTGAACTGGCCGCTCGCAAGCCGTGCGAGTTCCTCTTGCTCGGCCGCACCGAACTCGAGGACGAGCCGGAGTGGGCGGCAGGCGTCGCCGACGACGCGCTCAAGGCCGCCGCCATCGCCGCCGTACGCGCCGCGGGTGAGCAGCCGACGCCCAAGCAGGTCGACCGCCTCACCCGAAACCTGCTGGCACAGCGCGAGATCCGCGCGACCGTCGACGCGGTGGCCGAGACCGGCGCACGGGTGCGCTACCTCGCGGTCGACATCACCGACGCCGAAGCCACCGCGCGGGCACTCGCGCCGGACGCGGGCCGGATCACCGGCATCGTGCACGGGGCAGGCGCCCTCGCGGATTCCCTGCTCCCCGCCAAGACGGCCGACGACATCCGCCTCGTCCTCGCGACCAAGCTGGACGGGCTGTACAACGTGGTCACCGCCTTGCGCGAGGCCACGCTCGGGCACCTCATCCTGTTCGGGTCGGTGGCCGGGGTGTACGGCAATCCGGGTCAGGCCGACTACGCGGTCGCCAACGAAGCCCTCAACCGGGCGGCGGTGAGCTGGCGACGGCAGGGTCTGGCCGGCCACGTCACCACCGTCAACTGGGGTGCGTGGGACGGCGGCATGGTGACTCCGCAGTTGCGCGAAGTCTTCCTCGCCCGCGGTGTCGCGCTGCTCGGGATGGACGCCGGAGCCCGGATGTTCGCCGAACAGTTCGCCCCCGGTCGAGCCGACGACGTGTCGGTGCTGGTCGGTCCCGCGGCACCGCTGGCCACGGCCGTGACCCTTACCCCGACAAGCTCTTTCACCACGCACCGTGATCTCGCGCCGCTGGCCGGCGATGCGGTGATCGGTGATCATCGAGTCGGCAAGTTCCCGGTGTTCCCGGCGGCCGCCGGACTCGGCTGGGCGATCAATGTGCTCGAGCGCGCCAACCCGGGCCTGCGGGTGGTGGAATGCACCGGCTTCGAGGTACTGCGGGGCATCGTCTACGACGGCAAGGACGAACGCTCCTACCGGCTCGAGGCGCATGCGGGGATCGTCGTCGACGATCGCCTGAGCGTCACGGTCTGGATCCGCAGCGACGAACCGGGCAAGACACTGGCGCCGTCGCACTTCACCGGTACCTTCCTCCTCGCCGCTGAAACATGGCCCGCCCCCGTCGTTTCCGATTGGCCGGGCTACGCGATCGGTGTGGGACCGGAGAACGGGCTCGACGTCTACCGTGCCGCGGACCTGTTCCACGGGCCGCTGCTGCAGGGCGTGCGCCGCATCCTGGAACGAGCCGACCGCCGCCTCGTCGTGGAAGGCAAGCTCCCCGACGCTCGCCTCGGCACCGGCAACTACGCGGGGGCACTGCACAGTCCGGTGCTGGCCGACGTCGCGATCCAGGCCGGCGCGTTGCTCGGTGTGTGGTTCATGAACTCGGCCTGCCTGCCGCTGTCGATCGGGCGTATCGAGTACTTCGCCCCCCTGCCCGACGACAGTTCGTTCGTGCTGGTGGTCGACGACCTGCGTGCCAACGCGACCGGCACCGAGGTCACCGTGACCGTCACGGCGTGTGCTCCGAACGGCACTGTGCTGCAGCGCTACTCCGATCTCGCCGTGATCGCCACTCCGGAGATGACCGAGAAGTTCGCCGAGGCCGTGCGGTTGCGCGAGCAGCGCGCGTGAGCATCGTCGATGTGAGGAATGGAGATCCGATGACCATCACACCACTGGACACCCTCGACTTCGACGGTGAGCCCTTCGACGTCCTCGCCTGGTCGCTGGCACTGGAGCCGGCCACCAGCCCCGCCCCTGCACCGTCATCCCCGCCGGCTACGGCACCGGAGGCCCTGTCGCCGAGCCCGGCGGTGCCCGCGGTGCGACACACCACCGCACCGGCACTTTCGGCCCCCGCACCGGCGGGCGACATGCCTGTCGACCCCATTTCCGCCCTCCTGCACGAGGTCCGGTCCGAGCTGGTGACGGCGCACTTGTCGGCGATGGATGTGCAGACCGCATTGCAGCGGCGCACGCTCGCGAGCCTCGGTCGCGGCGAGCACATCGCCCGGACCGACACGGACATCGCTCCCGCCTCGCCCACCTGGGCGGAACAGTCCTTCGCGGTGATGGTGGACTACACGCCGGCAACCGGTCTGGCGGTCTCCGCGGCGCCCGGGCACCCGGTGGTCTTCGAGCTGCCTGCGCCCGCGACCACCATGAACGCCTTCAAGTTCCTCGCCCGCACGCCGATCACCACGCTGAACGGCGCCGACCTCGCGGCGCTGGGCAGGGGCGAGATAGCCGCTGTCTTCGGTCCGGCCTACGACCAGGAAGGCGTCAACCCCGACATCCGGCTGACCGACGGCACCCACGCCACCCTCACCGAGGTGCTCGAGATCGCCGGACGTGAAGGGCCATGGGCCAGAGGGCGATTGCGCGCCACCTGCCGCGTGGACGGCCCCGATCCGGTCACCGCGGCAACCGAGCTCACCTGGCAGGCCGCCCAGGTCTTCGCGGTGCGCGCGGGCTTGCAGCTGTGCCTGGCCGGGGCCCGATTCCAGGCGGGGGAACCCTTCGAGGTGACCGTGTCCGCGCCGATGACAGGCACCGTCGAGCTGATCGCCGACGTGGTCCAGATCGACCTGCTCCCGCGTCCCTGGCTCCGGATCAACGCCGAGATCCGGTGTGCGGGCGCAGTGGTGGCGCGCGTGCACGGCCTCACCCTCGAGGTCGCGGAGGAATCGGGTCTGCCGATCGGTCCCGAGGCCGGCGGTGAGATTCCCCGATTCCTCGGCCGCCGCAACGCCTTCGGTCAGCGTGCGCTGCTCGGCGAATTCCACATGACCCACAGCGCCCGCGGTGATCTCGGCATCGCGCTCGGCCCGGAGTTCTCGGCCTACGCCGGCCGCAGGGCCACCCGCATGCCCAACCACGGACTCCAGCTCTGCGACCGGGTCATGGCCGTCGACGGACGACGCGGACAGCTCGACGCGGGCAGCTCGCACACCGAGTACGACTCGCCCGCCGATTCCTGGTACTACCTCGAGTCGGCCGATGCCTCCATGCCCAACGTCGTCTACATGGAGACCTCGCTGCAATCGGCGCTGCTGCTCGGCTACTTCCTCGGCGCGACCCTCACCTCGCCCGGGGAGGATTTCAGCCTGCGCAATCTCGACGGCTCTGCGACCGTCCTGCGCGAAGTCGACTTGCGGGACAAGACGATTCAGCAGACGAGCAGGCTGACCGACACCACCGTCCTGGTCGGCGTCGTGTTGCAGACGTTCTCCTACGAACTCTCGGTGGACGGTGAACCGTTCTACGCGGGGCAGTCGCTGTTCGGGTTCTTCAACGCCCCGGCGCTGGCGAACCAGAACGGACTCGACAACGGCGAGCTCGTGCCGACCTGGCTCGACAGCCAGGACCGACGTCCCGACGTCCGCGTGATCGACGTGGCGGCCAGACGCGCGGCGGGTACCGGCATGCCGTGCGCGGTCGGGCATCTGGCGATGCTCGACCGCATCGAGACCGTCGACAGCGCGGGCACCTACGGGCTCGGCTACCTGCGTGCCACCCGTCCGGTCGCCGCCGACGACTGGTTCTTCGGCTACCACTTCTACCTCGACCCGGTGATGCCGGGCTCGCTCGGGGTCGAGGCGGTGATCCAGGCGATGCAGGAGTGGACGGTCGACTCCGGTCTCGCCGCCGAGCTGGTCGCGCCGGAATTCGTGCTCCCGGTCGGGGTGTCGCTGTCGTGGCGGTATCGCGGGCAGATCCTGGCCAGCGACGAGCTGATGACCCTCGAGGTGCACATCAAGAGCGTCGAACGGCGACCGGGCCGGATCCGGGTGATCGCCGACGCGAGCGTCTGGAAACCGAGCATGCGGATCTACGAACTCATCGATGTGGCCGTGGAGTTGCGCGATGCCGGCGCCCGACCCTGGTGAGGCGCCGGGGTATTCGGTGACCGTCACCGATGCCGCGCCGTCGTCGATTCGGTGGCTACCGGTCCTGGTGCTAGCGCTCGGCGCGTTCTGCGCGGGGACCGACAACTACCTCGTCGCCGGGGTACTGGCGCCGATGGCGGCCGACCTGCGGGTCTCCATCACCGGTGCCGGGCTGTTCGTCACCGGCTACTCCCTGGCCTACGCCCTGGCCGCGCCCGTCGTGGTCACCGTGCTGCGGGTGCGCTCGCCCCGGCGGCTGCTGCTGGCCGCGACCGCGCTGTTCGCCGTCGTGAATCTGCTCGCGGCGGTGGCCTGGGCGCCGGGGGTGATGGCGGTGGCGCGCGTCGCGGCCGGGTGCGTCGCGGGGATCTATGTCCCCTTGGCGGCCGCGGCGGCGGCCGGCATGGCCACGGCGGATCGTCGCGGCCGGGCGCTGGCGGTGATCCTCGGCGGCATCTCGATCGCCACCGTGGCGGGCGTGCCGCTCGGGGTGTGGGTCGCCGGGTTGTCGTCGTGGCGGATGGCGTTCGTCGCCGTGGCCGTGGTGGCGCTGATCACCACTGTCGGTGTGGCACTGACGGTTCCGGCGGGCGAGGCCACACCCGTGGTGTCGCTGCGACAGCGGCTCGCACCCCTGCGGCACCCACCGGTGTGGCTGGGGCTCGCGGTGACGATCTCGGCGATGACCGCCGGATTGATGATGTTCACCTATCTGGGCCCGATCTTCGTCGAGGCCCAGGGGGTGGGCGCGGGCCATGTCGGCACGTTGATCATGGCGCACGGCGTCGGGGCGATCGTCGGTCTGTGGGGCGGGAGCATGCTGGTCGACCGATTCGGTGCCCGGCCGGTCCTGCTCGGCGCGTTGACACTGTTCACCGTGAACCTGACGTGGCAGCCGATCGCCGCGCAGACCCTGGCGACCACCGTCGCCTTCGTCACGATGTGGGGTGTGGTCGGCTGGGCGTTCCTGCCCGCGCAGCAGCACAGCATGATCGCCGACGCGAGCCCGGAGCAGGCGCCGATGCTCTTGTCGCTCAACGGGTCGGCGTTGTATCTCGGCGCCGCACTCGGCTCGGCGATCGGCGGGGCCGTCATCGCGATCTTCGGGGCCGATCGCATCTGGATGTTCGCTATCTGCTTCGGCGCGCTGAGTGTGGCGCTGTCGCTGGTCCGTCATAAACAATTCCGATCCGACGATCGGCAATTGTCACACGCCGTCGCCGACCGTTGAACCCCGGTTACGGTAATAATGTTGCGCCCGGTTTCTATACCGCCTGAGGTGAATTGAGCAATGAATCCCGATCCGCGCAGAAAAACGATCAGTAGTCCCTATATTCATAGACTGCAACGACGTCACTTCCTGCTGTTCGATATTCTCCCGATCATCGGCACCGTCGTAGCTTTCGCCTTCCTGCTGGTCCGGCCCTTCGGTGTGCTGGAATTCGCCCTGCTCTTCGGGATGTGGCTGCTGACCGGGCTCGGCGTCACGGTCGGCTATCACCGGCTGTTCACCCACCGCACGTTCAAAGCGGCGCCGTGGGTGACGTGGGTGCTCGCGATCCTCGGCTCGATGGCGGGCCAGGGCCCGGTCATCTCCTGGGTCGCGCTGCACCGGCGCCACCACGAGTACAGCGATCGCGAAGGCGATCCGCATTCGCCCAACCTCGCCGGTGACGGCCTGCGTGGGGCGCTGCGCGGCCTGGCCCACTCGCATTTCCTGTGGATGCGCCGCCACGAATATCCGAACGTGGTGCACTACGCGCCCGATCTGATCAAGGACCGGAACCTGGTCCGTATCGCCCGCCTCTACTACTACTGGGTGGGGCTGGGGCTGCTGATCCCGACCGTGATCGGCGGCCTGGTCACGATGAGCTGGACCGGCGCCGTTTCCGGCCTGCTCTGGGGCGGGCTGGTGCGCATCTTCGTTCTCGAGCACATCGTCTGGGCGATCAATTCGTTCCTGCACATGTTCGGCACCCGCCGGTACGAATCCCGCGAGAACAGCCACAACGGCGGTGTTTTCGCCCTGGCGACGCTGGGGGAGTCGTGGCACAACAATCACCACGCGTTTCCCGAGTCGCCCTCTTTCGGGTTGGACTGGTATCGGCTCGACCCCGGTTTCTGGCTCATTCGAACATTGGCATTCTGTGGTCTCGCCTGGGACCTGAAAATGCCCTCCGCCGAACGCATGGCAGCCAAGCGAATCTAAGGAATTCTCACCATGGATACGAGTAAAGAAGCCATTGTCACCTGGTGCCAGGAATACCTCGCGAGTCTGCTCGAGGTACCGGCCGCCACCATCGACCCGGCCACCGATTTCGATCGCCTCGGCATCGACTCGGCGCTGGCCGTGGCGCTGCTCATCGAGGTCGAGGACCGCTACGGCGTCGATCTGGCGCCCGAGGACCTGTTCGACAACCCCAACCTCGACGCCGTCGCCGCCTACCTGCACGAGCAGAGCCGGCGGAGTGTGGGGTAGCGATGTCGGTCCATACCGAGCGGTCCACCGCGGCCGCCGCAGCGATCCGTCATCACTACGACGCGGGTAACGACTTCTATCGCCTCTGGCTCGACGAGTCGCTGTCCTACTCCTGCGCCCTGCGCGAAAATCCCGATGACACATTGGAACTCGCCCAGGACCGCAAACTGCGATACCACCTGGACGCGATCGACGCCGAGCATGCCACCTCGGTCCTCGACATCGGCTGCGGGTGGGGCGCGATCCTCGAACGCTCGGCAAAAGCCGGGGTCGCCCGGTCCGTCGGGCTCACGCTCAGCCCCGAGCAGGCCGAGTTCGTCCGCTCGCGCGCCTACCCCGGCGTCGAAGTGCGGACCGAGAGCTGGGTGCACTACGAGCCGGACACCCGATTCGACGGCATCATCTCGATCGGCGCCTTCGAGCACTTCGCCACCCCCGATGACTCGCCGGAACAGAAGATCGGCGTGTACCGGGACTTCTTCACTCGCTGCCGGGACTGGCTCGAGCCCGACGGCACGCTGTCGCTGCAGACCATCGCCTACGCGAACATGTCTCGCGACCAGGCCAGCGTCTTCATGCAGCAGGAGATCTTCCCCGACGCCGACCTGCCGACCCTGGCCGAGATCGCCGCCGCAGCCGAGGGACTGTTCGAGGTGCGCTCGCTCAGCAACGGTCGTCTCGACTACGCCTGGACGTGTGAGCAGTGGGCGCGCAGGCTGCGCGCGAACCGTGCCGAGGCCACCGAGCTCGTCGGCGCCGACGTGGTCGCGCGTTACGCGCGCTACCTGAAACTTTCGGCGCTCGGTTTCCGGATGGGCAAGATCGGCCTGCTGCGATTGGTGTTGGTGCCCTATCGCAGCGGATTCTTCACCGACCATCCGGTGCGGTCGGCATGACCACGCAGTCGCCGATCCCGTCGCGCCCGCCCGGACCCGGGTGCGGTTCAACCCGTTCAGCGCCGAATTCCGGCACGACCCGTATCCGATCTACCAGCAGTTGCGTGAGGCCGAACCGGTGCACCGCACGCTCGGCATGTGGGTGCTCACCCGGCACGCCGAGGTGCGCGGCGTACTGCACGATCGCTCGTTCAGCGCCGGGCTGATCCCCAGCCTGGTGACCCGGCAGGCCGAGCGGCTCGGCCATTGCAGCGTCGAGCAGATCGAACGTCTCGGGCGTAAGTCGTTGGTGTTCACCGACAATCCCGATCACGCGCGCCTGCGCGGACTGGTGAACCGGGTGTTCACCGCCCGGTCGGTGGAATCGCTGCGACCGCTGGTGACCCGGGTCGCCGGCGACCTGATGGAGCGGGCCTGGCGCGACGGTGGCTTCGATGTGATCGCCGATCTGGCCGCGCCGCTGCCGGTCGCGGTGCTGTGTGAGTGGATGGACCTGCCAGAGGAGTTGCGCGGCCGAGTCGGGCCGTGGACCCACGACATCCGATTCCTGCTCGAACCCGGGATGATGAAAGCCGGGGACTTCGAGCGGGTCTGCGCGGTGGTCGAGGAGTTCGCCGCCGCCATCGACGCGGTGTTGGCGCAGCGACGAGCCCGGCCTGGCACCGATCTGATCAGCCAGTTGCTCGCCGCGCGGACCGGGGGCGGGGATGTGCTGTCCGACGAGGAGCTGGTGTTCGTCTGCATCATGTGCTTCGTCGCGGGCAACGAAACCACCAAATCGCTGATCGGCAACGGCACACTCGCCCTGCTGCGCAATCCCGAGCAGGCGGCGCTGCTGCGTCGCGGACCGGAGTCGGTCGAGGCGGCGGTCACCGAGGCACTGCGCTACGACCCGCCGCTCCAGTTGACCAAACGCCTGGCCACCCGCGATATCCAGCTCGACGGGGCCAGGATCTCGGCGGGCGAGCAGATCCTGGTGTGCCTCGGCGCGGCCAACCGCGACCCCGACGTCTTCACCCGGCCCGACGAGTTCGACCTGACCCGCACCGGCGGTGGACATCTGGGCTTCGGCCACGGTATGCACGGTTGTCTCGGCGGATTGCTCGCCGAACTACAGGCTAAGGTCGCCTTCGAGTACCTGTTCGTCCGCTCGCAGTACCTGGAATCACGGTCGGCGGAACTCGAGTGGCAGGACCACAGTTTCATCGTGCGCGGTCTGAAGAGCCTTCCCGTCGATGTGCGGCGGGCATCATGACCGGCACCGGACTGGTCAAATCATGGTTGCGCAGTGACACCGCGCCCGCGGCGGTACGACTGGTGTGCATTCCGCACGCGGGCGCCGGGGCGTCGTCGTTCAACCGCTGGCCCGACCTGTTCGGCCCCGAGATCGGGGTGGTTCGCGTCCAGCTCCCCGGCCGCGAGGACGTCGCGCAGCAGCCGCCGCTGCGCCGGGTCGGCGACGCGGTCGACGAATTGACCGGCCAGATAACACAATCGGGTGAAACGCCGGTGGCGATCTACGGCCACAGCATGGGCGCGCTGATCGCCTATGAACTGGCTCGCGCGCTGACCCTCGCTGATCGGCCACCGATCCACCTGTTCGTGTCCGGTCGCCGCGCACCGCACCTGGCGGCGAGTCGTGCGGTCCTGCGTCGCCTGCCCGACGATGACTTCGCCGACGCGATGGCCGCGATGGGGGCGTGGGGCGCGGCGGGCCGCAGCGCGAGCTTCCTGCGGTACGCGCTGCCGCTGACGCGGGCGGACCTGGAGTTGTCGGAGGAGTACAGCCACCGGTCGCAGCCCCGGCTCAGCTGCCCGATCACGACCTTCTACGGCACCGAGGACCCGATCGCCGATCCGGACGAGGTGTGGGCCTGGGGCGCACTGACCGACGGCCCGTTCGCCACGCACGAGTTCACCGGTGATCACCTGTTCCACCATCGACACCGCGCGGCGATCGCGGCGATCATGACCGCCGCCCTGACCTGAGGACCGACGTGCAGCTTCTTCCCGATATCCTCGCGCGTCGCGCCGTCGACGAGCCGGACCGCATCGCCTACATCTTCCTCGACGACAACGGTGCCGAGCACACCACCACGACCTATCGCGAACTCCACGACGCGGCGATGGCGGTGGCGAGCCTGCTGCGCGAGCGGTGCGAGCCGGGCGATCGCGCCCTGCTCGTCTTCGGGCAGTCCGTCGAGTTCATCACCGCCTACTTCGGCTGCCTCTACGCGAACATCGTGGCGGTGCCGGTGAATCCGCCGCGTCGCGGCAAGGTGCAGGACTCGACCCGCGCTGTCGTCGCCGACTGCGCGCCCACGGCCGTGCTGACGATCGGCGCGGTGCTCGAGCCCCTGCGATCGGTGCTCGAACCGGTGTGCACGGCTCGCCAGTGGCTGGCCGTCGACGAATTGCCCACGGCGGAAACTGCTTTCGTGCCGGAGGTCCTCGATCCGGATTCCGTGGCGTTCCTGCAGTACACCTCCGGGTCGACCTCCGCGCCCAAGGGTGTGATGGTCACGCATCGAAACCTGGTGGCCAACGAGGAGATGATCCGGCACAGTTTCGGCCACGACCGTGAATCCACCGTCGTCGGCTGGGCGCCCTTCTTCCATGACCAGGGCCTGATCGGGAATGTGCTGCAACCGGTGTATGTGGGCGCCACGTGTATCCAGATGTCGCCCACCACGTTCATCCGGCGGCCACTGCGGTGGCTGGAGGCCATCTCGCGCTATCGCGCGCACACCAGCGGCGGCCCGAATTTCGCCTTCGATGCCTGTGTCGCGCGCGCGGCGGCGGGCGAGCTGCCCGATCTCGACCTGAGTTCCTGGAAGGTCGCCTTCAACGGCGCCGAACCGATCCGCGCCGAGACCCTGGACAGGTTCGCGAAAACCTTTGCCCCACTGGGTTTCAGCGCCCAATCGGTCTTCCCGTGCTACGGGCTCGCGGAAGCCACCCTGCTGGTGTCGGCCAGTGGGAAAGGTCGCGGTCCGCGATTGCTGGACGCCGATATCGACGCGCTCGCCGACCGGCGCTACGTCGCGGCCACCGCGGATCAGGGGCGCACGCTCGTCGGCTCGGGAGTGGTACTGCCGGGTGAGTCGCTGCGCATCGTCGACCCGGAGACGGGCGAGCCCTGCCCGCCGGATCGGGCAGGCGAGATCTGGGTAGCGGGTGACCATGTGGCCCAGGGCTATCGGGGCCTGCCCGAGGTGAGCGCCGCGACCTTCCAAGCTCGCATCGCCGACGATGCCGAGCGCGCCTACCTGCGCACGGGTGACCTCGGCCTGATCGTCGACGACGAACTGTATGTGGTGGGCCGGCTCAAGGACATGATCATCATCCGGGGCCGCAACTACTACCCGCACGACATCGAGCACACCGTGGCACGCGCGCACCCGGCGCTGCGACCCGGCAGCGGCGCGGCGTTCGCGGTACCGGGGCGCGACGGCGAGAAGCTGGTCGTCGTCCAGGAGCTCGAGCGCGATGCCGATGCCGATGCCGATGCCGACGCCGACGACATCGTGGGGGCCATCCGGGCCGCGGTGACGCAGGAGCACGAACTCGCCGTGGCGGATGTGGTGCTCGCCGCGCCGAACACCGTGCAGAAGACGAGCAGCGGAAAAATCATGCGAGCAGCAGCGAGAAAGCGGTACCTGGAATGAGCACCGAGACCTACGTCTTCGATCCCACCGCACCGGGATTCATCGACGACCCCTATCCGCACTACGCCCAGCTGCAGGCCGCGGGACCCGCGCAGCAACATCCGCTCGGGTTCTGGATCATCGCCCGGCACGCCGATGTGGCCGCGCTACAGCGCTCGGCGCACTCGGTCGACGAGGCGCACCTGCGGCATCTGCCCGCGTGGAAGAGCGGCAGTGCCGAGGTCCGCAAGGAGAGCCGGGTGATGGGCGGGCTGTCGATGCTGGACCAGGACCCGCCCGACCACACCCGCCTGCGGCGGCTGGTGTCGAAGGCCTTCACCCCGCGCGCCATCGAATCGCTGCAGCCGCGCGTCGAGGAACTCGTCGAGGAGGCGCTGGCCCGGATCGCCGCCGCGGGCACCACTGATGTCATCGCCGAACTGGCCTTTCCGCTGCCCTTCACCATCATCTCGGAAATGCTCGGTATCCCCGTCGGCGAGCACACCCGCCTGCGCGAGCTGACCGCGATCATCGTGCTGGTGTTCGAGCCGTTCGCGAGCGCCGAGACCCAGGAACAGATCAGAGCCGCCAACCAGGAACTGTTCGGCATGGTTCGTGAGCTGATCCGCTGGAAGCGCGCCACCCCCGGCGACGACCTGCTCTCCGCGTTGATCAGCGCCGAGGACGACGGCGACATGCTCAGCGAGGACGAGCTGATCTCGCAGGTGATGTTCCTCTACATCGCGGGCCACGAGACCACGGTGACCCACCTCGGCAGCGGAATCCGCTCGCTGCTGCAGCATCCGGACCAGGCGCGGCGGCTGCGGAACGAGCCCGACCTGGCGGTGAGCGCCGTCGACGAGCTGATGCGCTTCGACACCCCGGTGCACCTGATGCGCCGGATCACCGTCACACCGTTGCGCGTCGGCGAGCACGAGATCCCGGCGGGCAGCTGGGTGATCGGCGCGCTGGCCGCCGCCAACCGGGACCCGGAATTCTGGGGCCCCGACGCCGACGAATTGCGTCTGGACCGGCCGAACGCGCACCAGAACGTCTCGCTCGGCGCGGGCATCCACCATTGCCTCGGCGCCGCCCTGGTCCGGATGGAAGCCCGGATCGTGTTCCCGCGCTTCGTGACCCGCTTTCCCGAGGCCGCGGTGGTCGACCAGACCTGGAACGGCCGGATCAACCTGCGCGGCCTCGCGACATTGACGGTCGCGGTGTAGGGCTCAGCTCGGCTGTTCGGCGGGCACCGAGAACCGCATGCCGGGTCGGCTCAGGTGTACGGGCCCGTCGAACTCCGCGGCCACGTCGTCGCGTCGAGCCTGCTGCCATTGCGGCTGCGCCGAGCCGAGATGGGTCAGTACCACCGAGCGCGCACCCGCGGCCGCGGCGGCCCGCCCGACCTCGGTGGCGCACAGATGGCCGTGAGCTGTGTGATCCGGCTCGGCGAGGGTGGACTCGGCGAGAAAGATGTCGACATCGGCGGCGAGCGCGACCAGGTTGTCGTTCCAGCCGGTGTCGCCGGTGAACGCGATACTGCCGGTGGGACTTTCGATCCGGATCCCGCAGGCGGGTTCGGTGTGCACCATGGGCACCAACTCGATGCTGCAGTCGGTGAGCGGATACGTTGCGCCGCGCTCGTACTCGATGACCTCGTAGGCCAGGTCGAATGCTCGATTCAGGTCGGGGAAGGTCTTCACCGGGAACAGCGCGGCGAGCTGATCCAGTCTCGCGCGAGCGCCTTTCGGCACGAACAGCTTGATCCGGCGGTCCGGGGCGTCGGGGGCTCTGCGCATCGCCTGCTTGCCGATGGGCAGCACGTCGTAGCAGTGATCCAGATGCAGGTGGCTGATCACCACCGCGTCGAGCAGGCTCGCGTGCAGGTAGTTGCCGAGCATCACCGCGACCCCGGGACCACAGTCGAGCAGAATTCTCGACTGGCCGGTTTCGACCAGATAGCCCGAACTGGCTGCGCCGTCGGCGGGCATACCGGCTCGATTTCCGACGATTGTCAGGTGCATGCGACATACCTTTCGACACGGGAGTTTTCGTGCCGACGGTATCGATGAGAACGGCTGCCGCCGACTCGTATCGAATATTTCGATCCGTCCATCGTATTTCGCGATCGAATCGACGTATGAAGGGTTCTGACCTGCGCAAATAGTCGGAAGCTCGTTCGGGGAGAGCGGATTTCGGAATGGGGGATGCTCGGCACCGAATACCGTTGATCAATGTTTGGCAGCAGGTGCTGCGAAAAGTGAGAACGGGGATTGTGATGACCAACGGTGTGAGTTCTGCGATGGGCCGGGAATTGCCGCTGCGCGGTGCGGTGAACGCGCGCGATCTGGGTGGATTGCGCACGGTGGACGGGCGGCAGGTGCGTCGCTTGCGGGTGTTTCGGTCGGATCTGCTCACCCGGCTGGATGCCGGGGACGTGGCGTTTCTGCTCACCGACTGTGGACTGCGCACGGTCGTCGACCTGCGCGCGCCGGACGAGATCGTCACGGACGGAACGGGTGCGGTGGTCGATGCCGTCGCCGACTACCGGAACCTGCACGTCTACGGCGCGGACCGGGTGCGGCTGGACCTCACCGAGGTCTCGCCCGACGGGAGCATGTTCGACCGGTACTGCGAGTACCTCGAGCACAGCAGCGAGAACATCGCCGCCGTGCTGCGTCTGCTCTCGGTTCCGGGCCAACTGCCCGCGCTGATCCACTGCGCCGCGGGCAAGGATCGGACCGGGGTGGTGATCGCCCTACTGCTCGCGGTCGCCGGGGTACGCGCGGACGACATCATCGCCGACTACGCCGCGACCACCCCGAACATCGCCGCGCTGCGGGCTCGCGACGGCCGGCCTGCCCGACCGGACGACGCGGCTGATCGGCTCCCCGCCTGGGTGTTCGCCGCTGACGCGATCACCATGCGCCAGTTCCTGACCCACCTGGACACCGAGCACGGTGGCCCTACCGCGTGGGCGACCCGTGCCGGTCTCGACCAGGCGACGCAACGGCAGCTCGCCGAGAACCTGCTCTGTGACTGAGGTCACAGAACGACGGCGATTCCGTCCCATTCTTCCCAGAACGTTTTCTAATGCTTGGGAAGTTCTTTACTATTAATCCGACTCTGTGTCTGGGGTCCGATCTCTTCGAGCAGTGCTGCAGATCCGCCGTTCGCTCGCAGCTCAGCATCAATTGCCAGTGCATGTTCGACCGATGAACCGGGAGCTCACCCGCCCCGGCGAAGGAGAATGATGACCGACAATGATCCGGGCACTACTACGACCACTACCATCGCCACGGCGCGCCCGATGTCGTGCGCGTCTATGAAAGCTGTTCTCCAGCAAGATCTTCCAGCGTCACTCGTGGTCTTCCTCGTGGCCCTGCCGCTGTCGCTCGGCGTCGCACTGGCCTCCGGTGCGCCGGTGGTCGCCGGGCTCATCGCCGCCGCTGTCGGCGGGGTTGTCGCCGGGTTGCTCGGCGGCTCGAAGGTTCAGGTCAGCGGGCCGACGGCGAGTCTCGCCGTCGTCGTGGCGGGAGCCGTTCAGCAATTCGGTTGGGCTGCTATGTGTTTCATCACGGTCGGCGCGGGTGTCCTGCAGATTCTGTTCGGGCTCAGTCGGATCGCGCGCGCCGCGCTGGGCATCGCGCCGGTTGTGGTGCACGCGATGCTCGCCGGCATCGGCGTGGTGATCGCGCTGCAGCAGGTCCACGTCCTGCTCGGCGGAGCGACGGTCAGCTCGCCGTGGGCGAGCATCGTCGCGCTCCCGCATCAGGTGATGTCGGTGCAGAAGGGTGACCTGTTCGTCGGGCTGCTCGTGATCGCCGTGCTGATCGGATGGCAGTATCTGCCGCGCCGGGTACGGGTGGTGCCCGGCCCGCTCGTCGCGGTGGTGGCGGCGACGGTGGTTTCGCTGGTGCTGCCGGTGACGGTGGAACGGGTGCGCCTCGACGGCTCACTGCTCGACGGCATCGGGTTGCCCGCGCTGCCGCACGGCGGGTGGCTGCCGATCGCGCTCACCATGCTCACCATCGCCCTCATCGCCAGTGTGGAGACGCTGCTCTCGGCTGTCGCGGTCGACAAATTGCGCCCCGATCAGCGCACCGACTTCGACCGGGAACTGCTCGGTCAAGGTGCGGCGAACATGGTCTCCGGCGTGCTGGGCGGCCTCCCGATCGCGGCGGTCATCGTGCGCAGCATCACCAACGCCAACGCGGGCGCCCGCAGCCGGGCGGCCACCGTGCTGCACGGTGGCTGGATCCTGGTGTTCGCGATCGTGCTGGTCGGTCTGGTCCGCCAGATTCCGACAGCGGCGCTGGCCGGGCTGCTGGTGCTGATCGGGGTGCAGCTGGTGAAGCTGGCGCACATCAAACGTGCCCGCCGCACCGGTGACATCTACGTCTACCTGGTCACCGTGATCGCCGTGGTCGCGCTGAACCTGTTGCAGGGCATGCTGATCGGACTGGTCGCCTCCTTCGCGCTGCTGCTGTGGCGGGTCGTGAAGTTCACCATCGCCGCGGCCCCGCGCGAGGACGGGACCTGGCTGGTGCGCATCGCGGGCACCTGCACTTTCCTGGCCGCGCCCCGGCTCACGTCCGAACTGGCGAAGGTGCCTGCGGGTGTGGACGTGACCGTCGAACTGAGCGTGGACTTCCTCGACCACGCGGCGTGCGAGTTGCTCTCGGAATGGGCCGACGCCCGTGAATCCGGCGGTAGCACCGTCGATTTCGTCGAACTCGGTGCCGCGAGGATGGCCCGCACCCACGACGGGCCCCCCGAGCACGGCCATGCGCGTAAAGCGGTCGACGAGGCGATCCGGCCGTGGCGGCGCAGCGGCGGCGTCGACCCGATCGCCGCGGGCATCGCGGCCTACCATCGCCAGCACGCGCACCTGATGCGCCCGCACCTGGACGGGTTGCGGCACCGGCCCGATGCCGACACGTTCTTCCTGGCCTGCGCCGACGCCCGCATCGTGCCCAATGTGATCACCAACAGTGGTCCCGGCGACCTGTTCACGGTGCGCAATGTCGGCAATCTGGTGCCGGTGGGCGGCTCCGACGTCTCGGTGGAAGCGGCGCTGATCTACGCGCTCGACAAGCTCGACGTGCGCTCGGTGGTGGTGTGCGGGCACAGCGGCTGCGGGGCGATGGAAGCGCTGTACGGGCAGGTGCAGGCCGGGCCCGGACTCGACGACTGGCTGGCCCATGCTCAGCCCACGCTGGCGGCGTTCCGCGCCGGTCACCCCGTCGCCGAGGCAGCCAGGCTGGCGGGCTTCGGCCCGGTCGACCAACTCGGCATGGTGAACGTGGCCCGGCAGGTGCAGACCCTGATCGACTATCCGGCGGTGCGCAGTGGCATCCAGGAGCGCGGGGTCGCGGTGTCGGGGCTGTTCTTCGACCTGGCGACCGCGCGGGTCATCGAGATCACCGCCGACGGGATCGCCGACTTCGACGAGGCCCGTCGGGCCGCCGCCGAACCGGTGTAAAGCGGGGTAGTTGTGGGTCACACCACACACTGCCTGCCGTTATGGCGAGACCCACTATGTGTGCGGCACACTGGCTTTGCCAATTCTTTACTAATAGGTTGGATCCATCCGAACCCGGTTCGCCGTTGCACCGGATCCTTCGATGCTCCCGTCCCTTTGCTTCACCGTCCTCGTGATGATCGGCCTCGGCCCAGCGCCGGGAGCCGGCGAAGGAGAGTCAATGTCTGTCGAGAACGACCTTGCCCCGCCCCACGCGGACGGCTCGTCGAACGAGTCGTCCCGTCCCGCGTGGCAACAGACGCTGTTGCGTCACGATCTGCCCGCCTCCATCGTGGTTTTCCTGGTGGCACTGCCGCTTTCACTCGGCATCGCGGTCGCCTCCGGCGCGCCGATCGCCGCCGGTCTCGTCGCCGCCGTGATCGGTGGTGTGGTCGCGGGCCTGCTCGGCGGCTCGGTCCTGCAGGTCAGCGGTCCCGCCGCGGGTCTGACCGTGGTCGTCGCCGAGTCCATCTCGCAATTCGGTTGGCGCGTCACCTGTTTCATCGTCGTCGCCGCCGGTGTGCTGCAGATCCTGTTCGGGCTCAGCCGGATCGCGCGGGCCGCGCTCGCCGTCGCCCCCGTGGTGGTCCACGCCATGCTGGCCGGCATCGGCATCACCATCGCCCTGCAGCAGGTCCACGTGCTGCTCGGCGGCTCCTCGCACAGCACCGCGCTGCGCAACCTGATCGAACTCCCCGGACAGCTGCTCGCGCTGCACGGTAGTGACGCGCTCGTCGGCGCCGTGGTGATCGCGGTGATGCTCGGCTGGAAGTACGTCCCGCCGAAGCTGCGCGCGGTGCCGGGCCCGCTGGTCGCGGTGCTGGTGGGCACCGTGCTCTCGCTCGGTCTGCCCGAGGTCGAGCGCATCGCCCTGAGCGGGTCGGTCTTCGACGCGCTCGGCCTGCCGGAACTGCCCTCGGGCAACTGGTCCGCCGTCGCCATGATGGTGCTGACCATCGCATTGATCGCCAGTGTGGAGAGCCTGCTCTCGGCCGTCGCGGTCGACAAGATGCACACCGGTCCGCGCACCGGATTCGATCGGGAACTCATCGGCCAGGGCACGGCGAATGTCGTCTCGGGCCTGGTCGGTGGCCTGCCGATCACCGGTGTGATCGTGCGCAGCGCCACCAATGTGCAGGCGGGCGCGCGCACGAGGGCATCGACCGTGCTGCACGGACTCTGGATTCTGCTGTTCTCGGTGGCGCTGGTCGGCCTGGTGGAGCAGATCCCCAAGGCCGCGCTGGCGGGTCTGCTCATCGTCATCGGCATGCAGCTGCTGAAACTGGCCCACATCCGGTTGGCCCGGCGCACCGGTGACCTGCTGGTCTATGTGGTGACCGTGCTCGGCGTGGTGTTCACCAACCTGCTCGAAGGCGTGGTCATCGGCCTCGCCCTGGCGTTCGGGCTGCTGCTGTGGCGGGTCGTGCGCGTGCAGGTGGCGGCGACCCCGTTGCCCGACGGGCGCTGGCAGGTCCATATCGACGGCTCGTGCACCTTCCTCGCCTTGCCGAAACTGTCGGGCGAGCTGGCGAAGGTACCCGCGGGCGCCGAGGTGACCGTCGAGATGACCGTCGACTTCCTCGATCACGCCGCGTTCGAGGCGATCGAGGAGTGGCAGCGCCAGCAGGAAAGCGGCGGTGGCCGTGTCGATTTCGTCGAAATCGGCAGTGCGCGGATGGCCGATACCCCGGCCGCGCCGCCGATCCGCGGATTCGGTCGCGCCGCCATCGACGAGATACTCGGTCCGTGGCGGCACCAGAAGTCCGGCGGCGACGCGGTGACCGCGGGCGTCGCGGCCTACCATCGCGGCCACGCGCACGTCGTGCGATCGCATCTGGACGGGCTGCACGACAGTCAGGATCCGGACTCGTTCTTCCTGACCTGCTCGGATTCGCGGATCGTGCCCAACGTGATCACCAACAGCGGTCCCGGCGACCTGTTCACCGTGCGCAATGTGGGCAATCTGGTCCCGGTCAGCGGTGACGATTCCGTCGAAGCGGCACTGAGTTTCGCGTTGGACAGCCTCGCGGTGCGCTCGGTGGTGGTGTGCGGGCATTCCTCGTGCGGTGCGATGAAGGCGGTGCACTCCGCCGCCGCCACCGAAGGCGGCTTGAGCTCCTGGTTGCGGCACGCCGAGCCGACGTTGGAACGGTTCCTCGCGGGCCACCCCGTGGCCGAGGCGGCCAGGGCGGCCGGGTACGACGAGGTGGACCAGCTGAGCATGGTCAATGTCGCCGTGCAGCTGGAGACCCTGGGACGTAATCCCGCGGTGCGCCGGGCGGTGACCGAGCGCGGATTGGCGGTGTCGGGGCTGTTCTTCGACATCGCGACCTCGCGGGTGCTCGAGGTGACGCTCGACGGGGTCAGCGCGATCGACGATCACGCCGCACTCGCCGTCACCGGCTGACGACACCGCGACCGGTCGGCGGTCGGACTCGTAGTCTGGAAATCATGACCAGCGATCCGACCGCCGCCGGGCGCGTCACCGACGGCCCCGACTCCGCGGACGAGGAGTCCACGGCCGAGCCGGAGCGGTGGGACGGGTTGAAGGAACGCGGGCGCGCCTTCCGGGCACACATCGCCCAGCGCCCTACCCTCGACCTCGGCTACCGCATCGTCGTCGGCGTGGTCGGTGGGCTGGTCCTGCTCGTCGGGATCGTCACGATCCCGTACCCCGGACCCGGCTGGGCGCTGGTGTTCGCGGGATTCGGCATCCTGGCCACCGAGTTCGTCTGGGCCCACCACACCTTGACCTGGGTGCGCGGCAAGTACCGGATCGTCATGGACTGGTACACCTCGCGCGGTTGGTTCATCAAGGTGCTCGGCGCGGTGGGCACCTTCGCCCTCGTCCTCGTGACGTTGTGGCTGCTCGGTACATTTTCGATGGTCGCAGGGTGGATCGGAGTCGATTGGCCATGGTTACACAGTCCCCTGATGTCGTGAGCACTGTTCCCGGCCACGTCCTCACCGACCCCGCCTGGATCGCGGCGCGGATCGACGCGATGAGCCATACCTGGGGCACCGATGTTCCCCGGGTCGCGGGCACCCTGTGGTGGTGCATGGTCGCCTCGACGCTGGTCGAGCAGATCGCCGTCGCCTACGCGGCGGGCACGCCCGCCCCGGTCGCCGCCCTGGGCGAATTCGAGTGCGTGGTCCGGCCCGACGGTGGTGTCGAACACGCGCAGTTCCACCGGGTGCCGGTCGATGCGACCGGCCGTTCCGTGCGCTCGGACGTAGGTGGCGAGACCGGTGCGGCAGCGGCTGACGAGGTCGCTGCCGCCTTGCGTGACACCCTGACCGCCGTGATCACCCAGGTCGCGGCGGTGTCGGGGGCCGGGATTCCGGCGCTGTGGGCGGTTGTCGCCGATGCCATCGGCAACCGGGCACTGGACGCGGGCTCCCCGGACGCGGCGACCAGGCTGGCCGCCGACGTAGGCGCGCGCCTGCCCGCACCGCGGTTCGTCACCGTGGCGGGCCGCACCTTCGTCCGCCGCGCCTCGTGCTGCCTGGTCTTCGAGGCGCCCGGCCGCGAGATGTGCACGAGCTGCCCGAAACGCTCGCCCGCCGACCGAGCCGAACACCTGGCCGCCGCCGCGCGCGCTCGGACCTCCTAGGTCCATCGACACGGCCCACGCGCGCTCCCGATAGCATGGGCGGGCGCGGGAAGGACCCTGCGAGAACTGCCGGATCGACCCGGCACCGAAGTCAAGGAGAGCATCCCCGTGACCACCTCTGCACCCATCAGTCCAGTCGCCCTCGTTCGAGTGCCGGCCGGGACTACGGCGGGCGCGGCGGTACGGGAGGCGGGTTTGCCCACCAAGGGCCCCGACACCGTCGTGGTCGTGCGCGATGTCGACGGCGCGCTCAAGGATCTGTCCTGGATTCCGGAGGACGACGCGGACGTCGAGCCGGTCCCCGCGAACAGCGAGGACGGGCGCAGCGTGATCCGGCACTCGGCCGCGCACGTGCTGGCCCAGGCGGTGCAGCAGGAGTTCCCCGACGCGAAACTCGGGATCGGCCCGCCGATCAAGGACGGCTTCTACTACGACTTCCAGGTCGACAAGCCCTTCACCCCCGAGGATCTGGCCAAGCTGGAATCGCGGATGAAGAAGATCATCAAAGGCGCGCAACGCTTTTCGCGGCGCGTCGTGGAGATCGACGACGCCCGCGTCGAACTGGCGAACGAGCCGTTCAAACTCGAGCTGATCAGTGACAAGTCCGGCATCGACGATCCCGAGATCATGGAGGTCGGCGGCAACGAGCTGACCATCTACGACAACCTCGACCCGCGCACCGGCGAGAAGCTGTGGGGCGATCTGTGCCGCGGCCCGCACATTCCCACCACCAAGTTCATCCCCGCGTTCAAGCTCACCCGCTCCTCGGCCGCCTACTGGCGTGGCGACCAGGACCGCGAGGACCTGCAGCGGGTGTACGGCACCGCGTGGGAATCCACCGAGGCGATGGACGCCTACCTGGAGCTGCTGGCCGAGGCCGAGCGCCGCGATCACCGCAAGCTGGGCCTCGAACTGGACCTGTTCTCCTTCCCCGACGCGCTCGGTTCGGGTCTGCCGGTGTTCCACCCCAAGGGCGGCATCATCCGCAAGGAGATGGAGGAGTACTCGCGTCAGCGCCACGTCGACGCGGGCTACGAGTTCGTCAACACCCCCCACCTCACCAAGGGGCATCTGTACGAGATCTCGGGCCATCTCGACTGGTACAAGGACGGCATGTTCCCGGCCATGCACCTCGACGCCGAGCTCAACGAGGACGGCACCGTCCGCAAGCCCGGCCAGGACTACTACGTCAAGCCGATGAACTGCCCGATGCACAACCTGATCTTCGGCGCGCGCGGTCGTTCCTACCGTGAGCTGCCGCTGCGGATGTTCGAGTTCGGTTCGGTGTACCGCTACGAGAAGTCCGGCGTGATCCACGGCCTGACCCGCGTGCGTGGCATGACCCAGGACGACGCGCACATCTACTGCACCAAAGAGCAGATGCACGCCGAGCTCACCAGCACCCTGCAGTTCGTCCTCGGCCTGCTGAAGGACTACGGCCTCGACGACTTCTACCTCGAGCTGTCCACCAAGGACCCGAAGAAGTACGTGGGCTCGGACGAACTCTGGGCCGAGGCCACCGAAACCCTCGAGAAGGTCGCCGAGGCATCCGGCCTCGACCTGGTGCCCGACCCCGGCGGCGCCGCGTTCTACGGCCCGAAGATCTCCGTGCAGGTCAAGGACGCGCTGGGCCGCACCTGGCAGATGTCGACCGTGCAGCTCGATTTCAACCTGCCCGATCGTTTCGACCTCGAGTACACCGCCTCCGACGGCACCAAGCAGCGTCCGGTGATGATCCACCGCGCCCTGTTCGGCTCGATCGAACGCTTCTTCGGCGTGCTCACCGAGCACTACGCCGGTGCCTTCCCGGCCTGGCTCTCGCCGGTACAGGTCGTCGGCATCCCGGTGGCGGAGAACTTCGCGCCGCACCTGGATTCGGTGATCGAGCGGCTGCGCGACGCCGGCGTGCGGGCCCAGGTGGACCGCAGCGACGACCGGATGCAGAAGAAGATCTTCAACCAGACCGCGCAGAAGGTGCCGTTCATGCTGCTGGCGGGCGCGCGTGACGTGGAAGCGGACGCGGTGAGCTTCCGGTTCCGCGACGGCACCCAGGTCAACGGTGTGCCGGTCGCCGACGCGGTCGCCACCATCACCACCTGGGTCGCCCACCGCGTGAACGCCTCACCCACCGCCGAGGGGTTCGAGGTCGTCTCCGCGGCGGTTCAGGCATGAGCGAGAACCTCGCCCCCGAGGCCGGCTCGATCGTCGACGCCGGGGCCGGCCAGCCCGACCGCCTGCAGCGGTTGTGGACGCCGTACCGGATGTCCTACATCACCGGCGAGGTCAAGCCCAAGGACGCGACCGGGCATCCGTTCACCGATATCCCCAAGATGTCGGACGAAGACGGCCTGATCATCGCCCGCGGCGAGAATGTCTACGCCGTGCTCAACTTGTACCCGTACAACCCAGGGCACATGATGGTGGTGCCTTACCGCCGGGTAGCCGACCTGGAGGACCTCACGACCGCCGAGAGCGCGGAACTGATGGCCTTTACGCAGCGGGCGATCCGCGTGATGAAGCAGGTCTCGCGGCCTGCCGGATTCAACGTGGGTCTCAATCTCGGTGGAGTGGCCGGTGGTTCGCTCGCCGACCACCTGCACCAGCACATCGTGCCGCGCTGGGGCGGGGATGCGAACTTCATCACCGTGGTCGGCGGGGTGAAGGTGATGCCTCAGTTGTTGCGCGACACGCGGCAGCTGCTGGCGGAGGCGTGGGAGGAATAAGGACCGTGCTCAGCTTCTTCGGCCGCCAGACGTTTGCGAAAGCGACTGCGCCGCTGGGCAAAGCGCTCGTCGGGACGGGGCTCACCCCGGACGCGATGACCCTGATCGGCACCACCGCGACGATCGCGGCCGCGGTGACGCTGTTCCCCTCCGGACACCTGTTCTGGGGAACGATGGTCATCTGGCTGTTCGTCATGTTCGACATGCTCGACGGTGCGATGGCGCGCGCCCGCGGCGGCGGCACGAAGTACGGCGCCGTCCTCGATGCCACCTGTGACCGGGTGGCCGACGGCGCGATCTTCGGCGGACTCGCCTGGTGGGCCGTCTATCACGAGCACAGCAAGCACCTGTTCGCGCTGACCTTGATCGTGCTGGTCACCTCGCAGGTGATCTCCTACGCCAAGGCGCGTGCGGAGGCCAGCGGCCTGTCCGCCGACGGTGGGCTCATCGAACGCCCGGACCGTCTGGTTATCGTGCTGGTCGGCGCCGGGCTCACCGGCATCGGCGGGCACTGGGGGCTCGACTGGCTCACCTGGGCCGTGTACGTGGCGATGTGGGTGCTGGCGGTGCTGAGCATCGTGACGGTGTTCCAGCGGGTGCTGGCGGTGCGCAATTCGCCGGGCGCCCGCGTGGTGATTCCGCCGACGCCGCAGCCGGACGCGGGATCTGCCTCGTGAGCCTCACGGATCGGTTGAGCGACTGGGGCTACGCCGCAGGCTGGGGCCTCGTGCGTTCGGCGCCGGAAGGGTTGGCGCGCAAGGTCTTCGACCTCGGCGCCGATCGTTCGGTGCGCGGCGGCGGGCCGGAACAGCTGCGCCGCAACCTCGCTCGCGTTCTCGGTGTGCCCGCCGACCAGGTCCCCGGCGACCTGATGCGGGCGAGCATGCGCTCCTACGCCCGCTACTGGCGTGAGGCGTTCCGCCTGCCGTCGATGGACCACACGAAGATCGACTACTACGTCGGTGGTCTGGAGAACGTCGACGCCGCGCTCGAGCAGGGCCGCGGCCTCATCCTGGTGCTGCCGCACTCGGGTAACTGGGACATGGCCGGTGTCTGGTTGGTGCAGCACTACGACAACTTCACCACCGTGGCCGAACGGCTGAAGCCCGAATCACTGTTCGAGCGGTTCGTGGCCTACCGCGAGAGCCTCGGTTTCGAGGTGTTCCCGCTGACCGGTGGCGAGCAGCCGCCGTTCGCCGCGCTCGCCGAACGCCTGCGCCAGAACCGGATCGTGTGCCTGATGGGCGAACGCGACCTCACCGGCAAGGGCGTGCCCGTCGACTTCTTCGGTGAGCGCACCTGGATGCCCGGCGGTGCCGCGAAACTGGCCATCGAGACCGGCGCCGCGCTGGTTCCCGTGCACGGCTGGTTCACTGTCGACGAGGACGGCACCGAGGGCTGGGGGCTGAAAGCCGAACCGGCCCTGGATGTTTCCGGTGGGGTGGCGGCCGCGACGCAGGCGCTCGCCGACCGGTTCGCCGCCAATATCGCCGAGCATCCGGCCGATTGGCACATGCTGCAACCGCTCTGGGAAGGCGATCTGTCGCCCGAACGACTGTCGCGGATCACCGCGCAGCAGGCGGGAGGGCAGCCGTGAAGATCGGCATGATCTGCCCGTATTCGTTCGACGTCCCCGGCGGCGTGCAGGCCCATGTGGTCGAACTGGCCCGGGTGTTCATCGAACGCGGGCACAAGGTGAGCGTGCTCGCCCCCGCCTCCGACGACACCCCGCTGCCCGATTTCGTCGTCTCGGCGGGTCGCGCGGTGGCGATTCCCTACAACGGGTCGGTGGCGCGCTTGTCGTTCGGCCCCATGGCCTACACCAGGATCCGGCGCTGGATCGACAGCAACGACTTCGACGTGCTGCACATCCACGAACCCAACGCCCCGAGCCTGTCGATGCTGGCGCTCAAGATCGCCGAGGGCCCGATCGTGGCGACCTTCCACACCTCGACCACGAAGTCGTTGGTACTCAGTACTTTTCAGGGTGTGCTTCGCCCGTATCACGAGAAGATCAGTGGGCGGATCGCCGTGTCGGAGCTGGCCAGGCGCTGGCAGGTCGAGGCGCTGGGATCCGACGCGGTCGAGATCCCCAACGGTGTCGATGTGTCCGCGTTCGCGCGCGGTGAGCCACTCGACGGATACCCGCGCGCGGGCCGCACCGTGCTGTTCCTCGGTCGCTACGACGAACCGCGCAAGGGCATGGACGTGCTGCTCGGCGCGCTGCCCGCGCTCATCGACCACCATCCCGACGTGGAGATCCTCATCGTCGGGCGCGGTGACGAGGATCGGTTGCGCCGTGAAGCCGGGGAGCACGCGGGGCATCTGCGGTTCCTCGGACAGGTCTCCGACGAGGAGAAAGCCGCCGCGCTGCGCAGTGCCGACGTGTACGTCGCGCCGAACCTCGGTGGCGAGAGTTTCGGGATCATCCTGATCGAGGCGATGGCGGCAGGCACCCCGGTGGTCGCGAGCGAACTCGACGCCTTCCGTCGCGTGTTGCGCGACGGGACCGCGGGCATGCTCACCCCGATCGGTGACTCCGACGCGCTGGCCACCGCCATCGACACGCTCCTCACCGACGACGAGACGCGGACGCGTCTGGTCAGCACCGCGACCCAGGTGGTCGCGGGCTACGACTGGCCGGTCGTGGCCGAACAGATCCTGCGGGTGTACGAGACCGTCACCGTCGGCGACAACCGCGTCCGGGCCGCCGGATGATCACCTTCTCCGCGACCACCGTCCTCGTTCTCGGGCTGATCGCCCTGCTCGTCCTGGCCCTCGGCGTGTGGGCCTACTCCACGGCGAACCGGCTCGACCGGCTGCACGTGCGCTCCGATCAGTCCTGGCAGGCACTCGATGCCGCGCTCGCCCGCCGGGCGGTGGTGGCTCGCGCGGTGGCGATGTCGGAGGCCGGTCCGGTGAGCACCGATCCCCGCCGGGCCGAACGGGCCACCCAGCTCGCCACACTCGCCGATCGGGCCGAACGCGCCGATCGCGGTGACCGGGAAACGATCGAGAACCAGCTCTCCGCCGCGCTGTCGCTCGTCGACATCGACCACCTGCGACCGCAGCTGGTGGCCGAACTCGCCGACGCCGAGGCGCGCGTGCTGATCGCCCGGCGCTTCCACAACGACGCCGTGCGCGACACCCTGGCGCTGCGCACCCGCAGGCCCGTGCGCATCCTGCACCTCGGCGGTACCGCGCCGCTGCCGACCTATTTCGAGATCACCGAACGCGCGACGCCCGCCGCCGCCACCGGCCTCACCGTGCACACCACCCGCACCTCCGCCCGGGTGATGCTGCTCGACGAGCACAACCGCGTGCTGCTGCTGCGTGGTCACGACCCGATGATCCCCGAGGTGGCCTTCTGGTTCACCGTGGGCGGCGGCGTCGAACCGGGGGAGAGCCTGCGCGACGCCGCGGTGCGCGAGATCTACGAGGAAACAGGGCAGCGGGTGGATCCCGCCGCGCTGCGCGGTCCGCTGTGGCGGCGGGTCGCGGTGTTCCCGTTCAACGGCGAGCTGATCCGCTCCGAGGAACTGTTCTTCAGCCTGCGTTCGCCGGGCTTCGAATGGCGCCCGGCGGACCTGACCGCCCTGGAGCGCCGCACGATCACCGACCACCGCTGGTGCTCCGCCGACGACATCCGCGCACTCGACGACGCGGGCGAGGCCGTCTACCCGTACCACCTCGACGAACTCCTCACCGAAGCCGTTTCCGCGGCTGAAGACGACACCCAGCACGTGGTCCGCTCGATCCGCTGAGGCCCAGCGGGGGACAGTACCCGGGCCATGATTCGCTCGATGCCGCCTCGTCGGCGTGGCCGTCGATCGCGCGCGGACTCCGGTCGCGGCGCTGTGGTGCGCCGCCGGTGCGGCGGCCGTCGCGGCGGCGATCGTGCTGGTCGACCGGGCATGGCGCGGCCCCGTGGCGGACGCGGTCGGAGCCGTGGCACGGTGAATGCCAGGCCATCGGACAAGGCCAGCGGTGCGCGGTGAACACATCACCGCTGGTCGTGACAAGGCCAGTGGTGCTCAACTGGCTATGAAGGCCGATTTCGGGCAGCTCTAGAATCGACGGTGAACCGAATCCGAGCGACTTGATTGGCGCCCATGACACAGGAGACATTCGTGACTACGCCTGAGACCACCAACACCGTCGGCACCGCCCGCGTGAAGCGCGGCATGGCCGAGATGCTCAAGGGTGGCGTGATCATGGATGTGGTCAACGCCGAGCAGGCCAAGATCGCCGAAGACGCCGGCGCCGTGGCCGTGATGGCGCTCGAGCGGGTGCCCGCCGACATCCGCGCCCAGGGTGGCGTGTCCCGGATGAGCGACCCGGACATGATCGACGGCATCATCGCCGCGGTCTCCATCCCGGTCATGGCCAAGGCCCGTATCGGCCACTTCGTCGAGGCGCAGATCCTGCAGAGCCTGGGCGTGGACTACATCGACGAGTCCGAAGTGCTCACCCCCGCCGACTACGCCAACCACATCGACAAGTGGAACTACACCGTCCCGTTCGTCTGTGGCGCCACCAACCTGGGCGAGGCCCTGCGCCGCATCACCGAGGGCGCGGCCATGATCCGCTCCAAGGGCGAGGCGGGCACCGGTGACGTGTCCAACGCGACGACCCACATGCGTACCATCCGCGGCGAGATCCGTCGCCTGACCTCGCTGTCCGAGGACGAGCTGTTCGTGGCCGCCAAGGAACTGCAGGCCCCGTACGAGCTGGTTCGCGAGGTCGCGCAGACCGGCAAGCTCCCGGTCGTCATGTTCACCGCCGGTGGCATCGCCACCCCCGCCGACGCCGCCATGATGATGCAGCTCGGCGCCGAAGGTGTGTTCGTCGGCTCGGGCATCTTCAAGTCCGGCAACCCCGAACAGCGCGCCGCCGCCATCGTCAAGGCCACCACCTTCTACGACGACCCGGACGTGCTGGCCAAGGTCTCGCGTGGCCTGGGCGAGGCCATGGTCGGCATCAACGTCGAAGAGATCCCGCAGCCGCACCGTCTGGCCGAGCGCGGCTGGTGATCATGGTCCCGATATCGTTCGGGCACTGAAACATTCGCCTCGGCGGGGGGGGGGGGGGCGCCGCCCCCCCCCCCATGACAACACACACCACGCCCGAACAAGGGGCCCCCCCCCCCGGGCCGGGG
>NZ_JBHVTK010000001.1:631726-1579099 GCF_042884695.1 Nocardia sp. NPDC058114
CCGTCGGCGCGCGCGCGGCTGTTTATCTTGCTCCCTTTATGGACGTGCCCGTTAAACTTGCGCCCCGGCGGGCGTCGCCTCCGCCCCCCCCGCCGAGGTGTTCTCGTGCATCAACTCAGCGCTGGACGAGCTCGGTGGTCAGGGTGTCGAGGCGGATCGCGTTGTCCGGGTCGAAGTCCTTGCGTGTGAGGGGGAGCCGGGTCCGGCGCCGGAAGGCGGTCACCTGATCGGCGGGTGGCTCGTCGAGGAGCTGGGCGATCGGCGGGACCGCTTGATCGACCGATCGGCCGACAACGAATCCGGCGGCTTTGGCCAGTATCCGGTGGGGTGCGGGCAACGGATCGGCCATCGCGGTCCGCACCATCATCGGGTTGTAGAGCACGTAGCGGGTGCGGGTGTTCGGGTGGCGGTGCGGGAAGGCGACGCCGAGCAGGTCATTGGCGCGTGAGGCCTGCATGGCGGCGCGCATGCCGGTGTAGCCCTCGCCCAAGGTCAGGTCGTCCCAGTGGATGCGGCCGGGAAAGCCGCCGGGGCCACAGATGTTCATGATGACCGGGGTATCCGCGCGTTCCAGCGCATCGACGAGACCGTGTCCGAGAACGAATCGGCTCAGGTAGTGCAGCGAGAAGGTGAACTCGGTGCCGTCCTCGGTGACCTCGCGCCGTGGCCGGAAGCGCTGGGCGCCTAAGACGAGGCCGTCGACGGTGCCGGCCAGCGCGGTGACCCGGGCAAGGGTGTCCCGCATTCCCGTCAGGGTGCTCAGATCGGCTCGCAGGAACACCGCGCGCTCGCCCGCGCCGATCGCGGCGGCCGCCCGGCCGAACGCCTCGCCTTTCGTCGCGCCGCTGGCGATCGCGATCACCCGGTCGCCGCGTCGCAGAAAATGTAGGCCGAGCCCTTTGCCCATGCCGTCGGTGCCGCCGGTGATGACATATGTGCGCATCGAATCCCGTTCTCCTCGAATCACTCTGGACTGTGTCATCGGCCGATATGTCGAGGCTAGAAACGAACGCGCCACCAAGTCAACATCTGATGACTTACCATGACTTCATGGAACCGAAAGCCGAACCCCGTCGCCGCGACCGTGCGGCCACCCGCGCCGCGCTGCTCGACGCCGCACGAATCCGCTTCGCGGCGCAGGGTTTCGACGGCACCGGACTGCGCGAGATCGCCGCCGAGGTCGGGGTCGATCCCGCCTTGGTGTCGCGCTACTTCGGTTCCAAGAAGGCGCTCTACGCCGAGGCGATGCACCTGGAGATCCCCACCGGAGTGGCCGCCGATCCGCACCGCCCGGTCGTCAGCATCGCCGACGCCCTGCTCCACGATGTCGTGTACCAGGACTGGTCGCGCTACGGCGGCGAACACCCACTCCTGGCCATGCTCCGATCGGCCGGTCACGACGACGTGCGCGATCAATTGCGCGCCCAACTCTGCGACGGCTACCTGCGTGAATTCGCCGACCGGCTCGACGGACCCGACGCGGAACTACGCGCGGAGCTGATCGGCGCCCTGCTGATCGGCCTCGGCGCGCTGCGCTCGGTGATCGGCGCGCCCGCCGTGAGCGCGGCGCCGTTCGACCGAACCCGGGTGCTCGCCGCGCGCATGGTGAACGCCCTGACCTGAACCCGGGCGCGGGCGTTTCAGAGGAGGCCCTGCTCGTGTGCGTAGATGGCGGCCTGGGTGCGGTCACGCACGCCGAGACGGTTCAGGATGCTCGAGATGTGGTTCTTGACGGTGCCCTCGCTGAGGTAGAGGGACCGGGCGATCTCGCGGTTGGCGGCGCCGGTGGCGAGCAGACGCAGGACCTCGGTTTCGCGACCGGTGAGCTCGACGGTGGGGCGTGGTGTGCGGGATCGGACCATGGCGGCCAGGCGCGCCGTGACGGCGGCGGAGTACTGGTCGACGCCGGCGTGCGCGAGGCGGATCGCCTGGGCGAGTTCGGCGGCGGGGAGGTCTTTGAGCAGGTATCCGGAGGCGCCCGCGCGCAGGGCCGCGACGATGTAGCCGTCGTCGTCGAAGGTGGTGAGCATCAGCACCGTCGCCCGGCCGCGCACGAGAGCGGCTGCCTCGACGCCGTCCATTCCGGGCATCCGCACGTCCATCAGGACCACATCAGGTGTCAGCGCGCCAGTCGATTCGACTGCCTCGGCGCCACTTTCGGCCGTGCCGACTACGTCGATACCGGACTGCAACGCGAGCAGCGCGGCGATCCCTTCGCGGACGAGACGCTCATCGTCGGCGATCAGCACGCGGACCTTCGGCGCAGGAATACCGGCATCGTGTCCGATCATCGCGCCACCACCGGGATCCTGACGACCAGACGAGTTCCTGTGGTGCTGGAGGTGATTCGCACCTCGCCGTCGACCAGATCGAGCCGTTCACGCATTCCGGTGAGCCCCTGCCCCTCGACCGTGCCCGGCGCGAAACCTGTTCCGTTGTCGGCGATGTCGAGGACGCCGGTGGCCGGTGTCAGGTCGACCCGGACCGCCACCGCGGTGGCGCCGGAATGGCGGCGCGCGTTGGTGAGTGCTTCCTGCGCGGCGAGATACAGGGCGAGGCGGACAGGTTCGCCGACGGTGTCCTCGGTGCCGGTGAGGTCGAGGGACACGGCGAAGCCGGTGTCGTCGAGCCGGATCGCGAGCGCTCGCAACGCGGTGGCGAGGGTGAACTGTGTGTCGTCGGCGCGCAGGGTGCCGACCGCGCGCCGTACCTCGTCGAGCGCCAGGCGCGTGGAATGACGCCCCTCGGCGAGCGCCCGGTCGGCGATATCGGCGTCCAACGACCGGTAGGCGGCCGATTTCTCCAGCTGGATCGCGGTAACCACGAGATGGTGGCCGACGCTGTCATGGATATCGCGGGCCACCCGGGTTCGTTCGGCGACGGTGGCGAGGGAGACTGCCTGGTCGGCGTATTCCCGGAGCCGGGCGTGCGCGTCGGACAGTTCGGTGAGCAGTGTTTCCGCGCGCCGCCGCCCGGTTTCCTCGCGTTCGGCGATCACCGCGATCGCGAGGGCGAAAACGACGCCGATCGTGAACATCAGCAGATCCGAGAGCGCTTCGGGATTCGTTCGCAGCGCCGGTCGCCCGAGGACGATGATCCCGGCGAGGAGTAGACCGCCACCGGCGAGTGCGTAGGCGACACGGTGTCCGACGGTGAAATAGGCAGTGAGCGGCAGCAAGACGAACAGGACCTTCGCATTGCCGCTGCTGTCGAGCACGGTGATCACCGTGTACAGGACGGCACGGACGACCAGCCCGGCGATCGCGAGGGTCCTGGACCCAGTGAACCTCCCTGCGGCGATCTCGAGCCCTCCCGCGAGCAGGAGGGCCCCGGCGAACGCGCTGGACCGGGCAGGGTCGACAGGCCCGGTCGAGGCGACGGCGAGCCCGGCGACCAGCACGGAGACATAGAGGAAGCACGCCACCCAGGTCAGTGCGCGCGGTCGATGCATTCGCTGAGCGTATGGCCGGATTCGTCGCACGGCCACGGTCGAGGGGCAATTTTGGCCGAAGGTCATGGGTCGCCCGGCACTTACCGCCGTGACCACCGGATTCCTACCGTCGAACTCGACATCGAGAAGGGATTTCGACATGGACACACGAGCACTACTGCGACTGGGCGGCATCTCCGGCTTCGTCTGCGGCGGCGCGATCGCGGCGGCGGGCGCGATCGAACTGATCGCCGTGGGCAAGATACCGCTCACCCAGGTTCTCAACGGGGCGGCCGTCCCCTTCGGGATCGGACTGCTGGTGGCGTTGTACGCGCTGCTGCACCAGCGTCTCGGCCGCTTCGGCGCACTCGCCTTCGTCGTGCAATTCCTCGGCTTCGGCTATTTCGCGGGTATCGCCTTCGCCATGAACTTCGTGCTGGTGTATCTGGACAAGCCGGTGGTCGACGAATTGCTCACCAGCCCGGCCGAATTCGCTTTCCTCGCCACCGCGGTCCTCGCGCTGAGTGGAACGTTGCTGTTCGGCACAGCGCTGCTGCGTAGCGCGGCGGTCCCGCGCGGCGCGGCCATCCTCTACACCGCGGGCCTGTCCATGCTCTGCCTCACCTTCCTGCTCCCGGCGACGCTGGTGCGCGTCGGACACATCGCGGCCGGATTCGGCATGGTGTGGCTGGCCTGGGCGGTGTGGTCGAGCGTGACGGTCGCCCCGGCGGCTACCGCTCGCGCGTGGCAGCCGTCGACACCCGATCCGGCGCGATAGCGCTACCAGGGGCCGCGGCCTACGGTTGGCCCGCCGCGCCTTCGGTATCGGCGGTGAGGGCGTCGGCGAAGTTCTCGGCGTAGCCGAGGATGAGCTGGCGCTGGGTGGGCAGCAGAACGGCCAGCTCGTGCCAGGCGATGGCGGTGGGGGAGCCGTAGAGGTGGGTCAGGTCGGTGACCAGGGCAGCGGCTTGCTCGGGGGTGGGGGCGGTGGGGCGGGCGAAGGCGAGCAGGGAAGCGCCGATGGCGATGTGGCGGTAGCCGTGGGTGGCCATGCGGCGGATGACGGTGTGGTTGTCGTAGGTGCTCCAGTCGTCGGCGAAGTACCCGTTGGGGATACCGGCGATGGCGAGGTCGTCACGGTCCACCGGGACCCGCTGGATCAGCACGACGTCGTCGACCACACGGTCGGGGGAACGGTTGGCGGCGACGAGCGCGGCGAGTTCGTCCTCGGACGCGTTGCGGGTGTCGCGCAGCGCGTCCCACGGAACGCGGGCGGACGGGTTGTCCAGCAGCGCGGCGATGCGCGAGACCGTGGCGTTCTCGGCGTGGTGGGTGGCGGCGGGGTCGTCCGGGTCGTCGTGGACGACCCCGCCCTCGCCTTCGACGAGTCCGAGCGTGGCGTGCATGCTCGTGTAGGCGCACTGGCCGAGATCGTCGAGCGTGCAGAGGATCCTGGCATCGGGATGATCCATGCGGACCAGCTCTAACGCGTCGAGCAGCTGGGCGAAGGTGGTGACGTCGTCGAGGCGGGCAACGGTGTTGGAGTCCAGCCGGTTACGTCGAACGGGTGGTTCGCCCGGCTCGAAAGTCGTCATCTGCACTCCGACATCCTGGCACGGCCTTCGGCGCGTCGGAGTGATCCCGGCGCAGGTGGGCGATGTGGGCTCGGTATCGGTTGGCCCAGGAATTGCTGCCAACTGGGCATACCGTACAGTCGGTCCGTGACCGCGCTCGACTTCTCCTTGCTGGTCGTCGCGGGATTCTTCACCGGCTTGATCGGTTTCGTCACCGGGATGGCCTCGATCGTCTCCTATCCGGCGCTGCTGGCCGCCGGTCTGCCGCCCGTCGCGGCCAATGTCACCAACACGGTCGCCATGGTCGCCGTCGGTGTCGGGGCGACCGCGAATTCCGGGCGCGAACTCGTCGGCCGAGGGCCCACGCTGGTGCGCTGGGCAGTGCTGGCGGCCGTGGGCGGGCTGCTCGGCGCGCTCGCGCTGCTGGTCGCTCCGGACGGCGCGTTCGAGGTGGTCGTGCCGTTCCTGGTGGCGATGGCGTCGATCGCGCTGTTGGTGCAACCACTGGTGCGCCACCATATCGGCGAGCTCAGCGCGCCCTGGATCGTGCCGGTCGGCATCCTGCTCACCTCCGTGTACGGCGGGTACTTCGGCGCGGGCGCGGGCGTGATCTACCTGTCGATGATGATGCTGTGCACCGCCGAATCCATCTGGAGCGCGTCGATTCTCAAGAGCTTCCTGCTCGGCATCGCGAACCTCGTCGCCGCGGTCGGCTTCGCGGCCTTCGGACCGGTGCACTGGGGCGCGGCGCTGGCCCTCGGCGCGGGTGCGCTGGCAGGTGGCTGGTGTGGTCCGCCGGTGGTGAAAGTGATTCCGCCGAGTGTGTTGCGGGTGACCGTCGGTATCGGCGGACTCGGGCTCGCCGTGTACCTGGCCCGATAGGCGTACCTCCGCGTTGGCTCGGGCCGTGCGCGCTGCGTGTCCGGGCCGATCAGACCGCTGTTCGCCTGCCGGGCGGCGACACGGTCCGTAGCCTGGAGACGGTGCACCACTCAGATAGTGAAATCGCAATCCACGCAACAGAAGTCGCTTCGGCGGTGATCCGGTCGGCCTTCCACGGCCCGCTCACTCGCTACGCCAAACAGGGCGACGATTTCGCCACGCAGGCCGATATCGCGGCCGAGAAAGCCATCCTCGACGTCCTCGCGACCGAATGTCCGGGCGACCGGTTCGTCGCCGAGGAATCGGGCGTCACCGGCTCTGCCCGCAGCGATCGGACGTGGTTTGTCGATCCACTCTGTGGCACCAGGAATTTCGCCGTCGACACCGCGTTCGTGGCGGTCAACGTCGCGCTGCGCGACGGCGACGCCGTGACAGTGGCGGCGACCGCCGACCCGTTCGCCGACGAAGTGTTCTGGACGGCGGGGCAGGGCGCGTTCCTGCGCACCGAGGGCCGCGACGAGCCGTTGCGCCCGCACTCGGGAAGCCATCTCGTCGATGTCGACCTCGACCACCCGTTCCCCTGGTCGACCCCGGCGCGGCTCTTCGACGCCGAAGGCTTTGCGGGAGAGTTCCATCCGCGGGTCCTATCGACCTCGTTAGCCCTTGTCTGGGTGGCGGCCGGGCGTCGCGCCGCCTACATCACCGGCGGCGATCTCCGCGACAGCGTGCATTTCAGCAGCGCGATCGCGGTGTGTCAGGCGGCGGGCTGCGTGGTTACCGGTCTCGCCGGGCAACCGCTGCACACCGCGCCACACGGGCTCATCGCGGCAGCGGACGCGCCGACCCATTCGCGGCTGGTCGAGGCGGTGGTGGGTCTGCGCGCCGGGTGACGCTGGGGTGCATCACAATCGGGCGCAGCTCACAGCCCCCGGTTGTCTGTGTCTCAGAGTTTCCTCAACATCACTGGGTAGCGTCCTCGCCGTGGCATCGAGGCCTGCGCTGTGTGGCGCCGGTCCTCCGCCGTCGCCCAGAGGGCGAGATTCCGACCCGACGTAAGGACGAGTGGATGAAGTTTCGTAGGACCGGACGAGTCGCGATCGCAGGATTGGCTGTGGTCGCCGCGCTCGGCCTGAGTGCGTGCAGTGACGACAAGGGCGACAAGCCCGCGCCCAAGACCACCACCAGTGCCAAGGCTCAGGGTTCGGCAACCGCGGACCTGCCGGCGGTGCCGACGGTCGAACAGCTCAACGCGCAGCTCACCACCGCACTGGATCCGGCGGTCCCCAACGACCAGAAGCTGGACTTCGTGCAGGGCATCGAGGCCGACCCCGAGCTGCCGAACCGCCTGGCACAGGCCGTCCAGGACAACAACGTCCAGGTCCAGGTCACCGAGGTGACCTCCTTCGGTGACAGCGTCAACGCCAAGGCCAACTTCACCGTCAACGGCCAGACCAATGTCGTCGACGTGCCGTTCGTGGCCGAAGCGGGCAAGTGGAAGGTCCAGAAGTCGTGGGCCTGCGGCATGCTGACCAACCTGGGTCAGACCTCGGTCGCCTGCGCCTGATCGTCGTCGCTCGAGCCCCGTTCGTCTGTCGGACGGGGCTTTCGCGTATCCGGGCTGTTTCGGCTCCCGTGCTGTCAGCGGCGAAGTGCCGCCCGATCGGGGTGATCCCAGCGAACGGTCCAGGTCGCTTCCTCGGGATTGTCGGCAGTGTGATCGCGCACAGCGGGCAGCGTCCATCGCTGCTCGGCGGGGGTGCGCCGCAGCGCCGCCTGCTCACTCAGTTCCAGGCGGATCGCGAGATCGAAATCCAGACCGCGACCGAGCAGCATCGGCCCCGCGAGTACCAGCACCAGATCGGCCTGCGCGGGCCGAATCGCCGCCCGCGCAGACCTGTCCCGCTCCTCGTCCCACAGCGCGGGCAACCAGCGCCCTTCGGTGCGGAGCACGTCGAGGATCTCGCGGCGCATGGCCTCGTAGTCGAACCATGCTGTGCGATAAGACCATTCGTCATCGCGCCCGTATTCCATGCGGAGCGACGCGGGTCGCACGAAGTCGTGCACCGACACCACCGCCGCCGATCGCCCCCGGTCGGTGAGCGTGTCCACGATCCGGCGGCCCAGTTCCACCGGGGCGGCCGCGTCGGCGCCGTCGACCGCGAGCACCCGTCGCCCCGGCAGCTCGACGAGCCGGTCGGCGACGAGCCGGGCGAGGGCGGCGGGAGAGGTGGGAGTGAACGTCGGCACCGGACCATCTCAGCAAATTCCGGGCCGCTGTGCAGAGCCGGACATACCGCCCGGTCGGCAAGGCGATAATCTCGAGCGCATGGCGACAATCGAAGAGGCGCTCGCGATCGAGCGACTGGAGCGCGACATCTTCCGCGGTGCTTCCACGGAGTCTCAGCTACCGCGCACCTTCGGCGGTCAGGTGGCCGGGCAGGCGCTGGTCTCGGCGGTCCGCACCGTCGATCGCAGCTTCCAGGTGCATTCCCTGCACGGCTACTTCCTGCGACCGGGCAATCCGGAGGAACCCACCGTCTACCTGGTGGAACGCATCCGCGACGGCCGGTCGTTCTGCACGCGGCGGGTCACCGGCGTGCAGGACGGACAGGCGATATTCACGATGTCGGCCTCGTTCCATCACGGTGACGAAGGGCCCGAACACCAGGACGTGATGCCCTCGGTCGACGGTCCCGACGACCTGCCCGATGCCAGCGTGACGATGACCCCCGAGCGGCTGTGGGCCATGCGTGAATGGGAGCACTGGGACATCCGCACGGTCCCACAGGATCAGGTCGTCGCGCGAGACGGCGCCGTCTCCCCCCAGCAGGTGTGGTTCCGGTACCGGCACCCGCTGCCCGACGACCCGATGTTCCACGTCTGCACGCTGGCCTACATGAGCGATATGACGCTGCTCGGCTCGTCGAAGGTGATCCACCCCGACGAACCGACCCAGAACGCGTCACTCGACCACGCCATGTGGTTCCTGCGCCCGTTCCGTGCCGACGAATGGCTGCTCTACGACCAGTCCTCACCCTCGGCCGGTTTCGGTCGTGCGTTGACCGGCGGCAAGATCTGGGACCGCGAGGGCAACCTGGTCGCCGCTGTCGTCCAGGAAGGTCTGATCCGCACGCCGCGCCAGAAGTGAGCGTGAGCGGGCCCACATCGGGTGCGCTCGTAAGCTCAACGGCTGTGAACGCAACCTCGACCCCCACCCGGCCGACCATCGGTGTCCTCGCGCTCCAGGGTGACGTGCGTGAACACGTTGCCGCGCTGGAGCACTGCGGGGCCGATCCGGTGCTGGTGCGGCGCGAGTCGGAGCTGGCCGCGGTCGACGGGCTCGTGCTGCCCGGCGGCGAGTCGACCGCGATCTCCAAGCTGTTGCAGGCGTTCGACCTGCTGGAACCGTTGCGGGCGCGGCTGCGCGACGGGCTGCCCGCGTTCGGGTCGTGCGCGGGCATGATCCTGCTCGCCTCGGAGGTCCTCGACACCAGGGCCGACGCCCAGCACCTGTCCGGCATCGATATGACGGTGCGGCGCAACGCGTTCGGCCGGCAGGTCGATTCCTTCGAGACCGACCTGGACTTCACCGGCCTCGACACGCCCGTGCGCGCGGTGTTCATTCGCGCGCCGTGGGTGGAGCGAGTGGGCGACGGCGTCGAGGTGCTGGCGCGGGTGCCGCACGGCCCCGCCGAGGGCCGCATCGTCGCTGCCAGGCAGGGCAACGTGGTGGCGACCTCCTTCCATCCCGAGGTGACCGGCGATCTGCGGGTGCACGAACTGTTCGTCGACCTGGTTCGGGCTGCGCGATAAAGCCCGCGTCGGCGGGCGTGGTGGACGGTGAGTAGGCTGGATCGAGCTTGTCCGCCCGGGCAGACGCGCAACCGACTTGAAGGAAGTAGGGCATGAGCGGCCACTCCAAATGGGCCACCACCAAGCACAAGAAGGCGGGAATCGACGCCAAGCGCGGCAAACTCTTCGCCAAGCTGATCAAGAACATCGAGGTGGCGGCCCGCACTGGTGGTAGTGACCCTGCGGGCAATCCGACGCTGTTCGACGCCATCCAGAAGGCGAAGAAGACATCGGTCCCCAACGACAACATCGAGCGCGCCCGCAAGCGCGGTGGTGGTGAAGAGGCCGGCGGCGCCGACTGGCAGACGATCATGTACGAGGGCTACGGGCCCAACGGTGTGGCCGTGCTGATCGAGTGCCTCACCGACAACCGCAACCGCGCCGCGGGCGAGGTCCGGCTGGCGATGACCCGCAACGGCGGCAACATGGCCGACCCGGGTTCGGTGTCGTACCTGTTCGCCCGCAAGGGCGTGGTGACGCTCGAGAAGAACGGCCTGTCCGAGGACGACGTCCTCGAGACGGTGCTCGACGCGGGCGCCGAAGACGTCAACGACCACGGCGACGTCTTCGAGATCATCTCCGAGCCCGGCGATCTGATCGCGGTGCGCTCGGCCCTGCAGGCCGCGAACATCGACTACGACTCCGCCGAGTCCGGTTTCCAGGCGTCGGTGTCGGTCGCGGTCGACGCCGACGGTGCACGCAAGGTGTTCAAGCTGGTCGACGCGCTCGAAGACAGCGACGATGTGCAGAACGTGTACACCAACGTCGACATCTCCGACGAGGTCGCCGCGGAACTCGACGACGAGTAGATCGTTTTCCGTCGAACCCGCCCCGGCCGTGAATTCGGCCGGGGCGGTTCACGTTTCGGCTAGGACGCCCGCTGCTGGTAGTAGCCCGACATCGACGGGTAGTAGTCGGCGAAATCCGGTCGTTCGGTGTGCGTGCAGGCCGCGACGAACATGTCCGCGTAGTACTCCCACCCCGGACCGATCTGCGGGATCTCCGCCAGCTGATATTCCGACGTCAGATGGTGGACCAGGCGCAGTTCGGTGGCCGCGCCGGTGTCGAGCAACGTCACCTCGAGCCGCCACAGGCCGATCTGGTCGGTCGAGGAGACGCCGAGGTGGATCGGTGGGGTGCAGTCGTCGATGCGCATCGCCGACCACGGTTCACCCTCCTCGAAGCGCATCTGCACCCGGATGGTGTTGCCGGTCCCCGACTCGCCCTCCCAGGTGCCGTACCACCCCGAGGTCAGATGCGGATCGGTCAACCGTGCCCACACCTCCTCGATCGGCAACCCCAGCGACCTGGTGATCACCAGGTCCCGCCCGTCGGGCGTCGCGACGATGTCACCGGTGGGTATGGCCATGCGTGGTTCTCCTCGCCTCGGACGGACCGACCATGCCTGCTCACTCGACCGTACCCGTGGACGAGGTCGACGCCCCGGCAGAATGAGGATCATGACGCGAATCGAGACGGTCCGGGGCGATATCACCGAGCAGCAGGTGGACGCGGTGGTCAACGCCGCGAATTCCTCGCTGCTCGGCGGCGGTGGCGTCGACGGGGCGATCCACCGCAAGGGCGGTCCGCAGATCCTGTCGGAATGTCGCGACCTGCGCGCCTCGCACTACGGCAAAGGCCTGCGTACCGGCCAGGCGGTGGCGACCACCGCGGGCCTGCTCCCCGCCCGCTGGGTGATCCACACGGTCGGCCCCGTGTGGTCGGCCACCGAGGACCGCTCCGAGCTGCTCGCCTCCTGCTATCGCGAATCCCTGCGCGTGGCAGACGAACTGGGAGCGGCAACCGTCGCGTTCCCGGCGATCTCCACCGGTATCTTCGGCTGGCCGATGGATGACGGCGCGCGGATCGCGGTCGAGACAGTACGCGCGGCCGAGACGCACGTGACGCAGGTGCGGTTCGTGCTGTTCGACGATCGTGCCCTGGAGGTCTTCACCACCGCTGTGGGGTAGGCGACGGCGTGGGAAGGTTCTGCTCCCCGGATCGTGTGGGTCGCTAGCGGGTGCTGATCTCGCGGACCTCGCGCAGGTGTTGTTCCATGGCGGCAGCGGCGGCGGGGCCGTCTCGGTGGTCCACGGCGCGCAGGATCTGGGTGTGACCGTGGACGGAGACGCGGCGGCCGAGCGGAGTGCGGTGGGAGAGGACTCGGGTGTGGCGGGTCCATTCCGTGGTCATCGTGCAGAGGGTGACCAGGAGCGGGTTCTGGGCCGAATGTGCCAGGAGCGTGTGGAATTCGATGTCGAGGGCCATCGATTCCGCCGGGCCGAGGGCTTCGTCGGAGCGGTCGATGATCTCGTGCAGCGACAGCAGATTCGATTCGACGGCGCGCAGGGCGGCGAGCTGGGCGATGCGGGGTTCGACCAGGTCGCGCAGTTCGGTCGCGTAGGCGAGTTCGGTGTCGAGGTCGGCGAGGCTGCCGTGCAGTTCGGCGGCGCCGCGGGGCAGATCGGTGACGGTGCTGCCACGGCCCTGCCTGCGGTCGACCAGCTTCTTGGATTCCAGCTCGAACATGGCTTCGCGAAGCGAGGACCGCGACACGTTCAGCTGCGCCGCGAGCTCGCGTTCGGGCGGCAGGCGATCGCCCGCGCGCAGCGCGCCGTCGATGATCAGCCGCTCCAGGTGAGCGGCGACTTCGGCGCTGACGCTGCCGGTGCGGCGGCGCAGCGGGGGGATCGGCGGGACGGCCATCGAACTCCTCTCGACACCTACTGATTGGTCCGGCCAATCATATAAGAATGGTGCCACATGGCCCGATATTGCCGGGGTGTAAAGCCTCGGTTACGCACGTTTCTCCCGGTAGCAGGGCTGTTGATAGTGGAATACCGTTATCGCATCAGATGGTCGGACCAATGTTCGACCGAGTGTCGCGGAGACCGGAGGACCCACTGTGACGTCGTTGGCCGGGGACCAGATCGCCGCCGCTTTTCCGGTGCTGCAGCAGGGCAGCGGCATCACACCGGAGACCACCTATATCCCCGCCGATCCGGATCGGGTGCTGTGGGGCAGGCTGCCGCGACGCGGCGATACGCCGGTCACCACCGTCGCGCCGGGGACGCGGGTGGTCATCGACACCATCAGTCATGAGGGCATCCTCGACGATCAGGGCTCGGACCCGGTCGCCTACTTCCGCGGGCACGGCGTGGCCCGCGATCAGATACTCGACGACACCGTCGAGGTGGTCTCCCGGCGCGTCCGCGAGGACGGAGCAGGCCCACATATCGTGACCGGTCCGATCGCCGTCGACGGCGCCGAGCCCGGCGATCTCCTCGCCGTGCGGATCGAGCACCTCGCCATGCGCGCGCCCTACGGCGTCATCTCGACCCGGCACGGCCGCGGCATGCTGGCCGGGACACCACACGACGGTTCGTACGGTCAGTTCTGTACGGTGACCGGGCGCGACGACGAGTGGTTCGGCACCATGCCGATCCGGCCGGGCAGCCCGCACCGGGCGCGCTTCCCGCTCGCCCCGTTCCTCGGCATCATGGGCGTGGCCACCGACACCGAGGACCGGGCGCACTCCGTGCCACCGGGCGCGCACGGCGGCAATATCGACGTCACACTGCTCACTCCGGGCGCTACCTTGTTCCTGCCGGTGCAGGTGCCCGACGCGCTGTTCTATGTCGGCGATCCGCATTTCGCGCAGGGCGACGGAGAGGTGGCGCTCACCGCCCTGGAGGCGCCGCTGCGGGCGACCGTGACCCTCGACGTCGTTGCGGCCGAACAGGTCACCGACATCGGGTCGGGTACAGGGCCGTTCGCCGCAGGCCACGGACTCGTCATCCCGACCGGGCTCGATCCCGATCTGGACACCGCGCTGTCGCTGTGTGTGGGCAACGCCGTCGACCTGCTCGGCGCGCTGTTCGACACCGATCCGCGCAGCGCCTACCTCTACCTCAGTGCCGCAGCCGACTTCACCATCTCGCAAGCCGTCGATCTGACCCGCGGGGTACACGGCAAGATCCGTGTCGCCGACTTCGCGCATACCACCGGTACCGATCTGGCCCGCTTCATCCTGGAGCGGGCGCGGTGACCGCGACGGCGTGGGGAACGGCGACTCGGTTCGGCGCGGGAGCGCGCTGCGGCGTGGACACCACGGTGTGGCGCGAGCTCGGTTCGCCCTTGGTGGTGGCGACCTCGACCGGCCCGCTCACCGGGCACACGGTGGCCGTGAAAGACCTGTTCGCTGTCGCCGGCCACCCGCTCGGCGCAGGTGTGGAGGACTTTCTCGCCGAGCGCACTCCCGAGTCCCGCCACGCCGCGGTCGTCGCCGACCTGCTCGCGGCGGGCGCCACCGTCACCGGCATCGCCAGGACCGACGAGTTCGCCTATAGCATCACCGGCGCCAACGGGCGCACCGGCATGCCGGTCAATCCGGTTGCACCACAGCGAGTTCCGGGTGGTTCATCGAGCGGACCCGCCGTCGCGGTCGCCCGCGGCGAGGTATCGATCGGCCTCGGCACCGACACCGCGGGCTCGATCCGGGTTCCCGGCTCGTACCAAGGACTCTGGGGCATCAGGACTACGCACGCCGGTCTCGACACCACCGGCCTCCTCCCGCTGGCCCCGTCGTTCGACACCATCGGATGGCTCACCCGCGACGCCGCGACCCTGCTCGCGGTGGCCGACAGCGTGTTCGCCCATCCTGCTGTACCCCGGCCATACGGGTCCGGGTTCTCGAACACGGACCTGGTCGTCGATCCCACGTTGTGTGCGGCGGCGGAGCCCGAGATCGCCGAGCAGTGTGCGCGGGCCTCCGAAGAACTCGGCGCTCGACGGATCACCCTGCGGGCCGACCTCGATCGCTGGTTCTCCGCGTTTCGCGCGGTGCAGGCGTTCGAAGCATGGGCAGGGCACGGCGACTGGCTGACCGCGCATCCCGACGCGCTCGAACCCGACGTGCGCGAGCGATTCGCCTGGGCCGCAACGGTGACCGCCGAGGAGGCCGCGGCCGCGCGGACAGTCGTCGCCGAGGCCGCTGCGCGGATCCGCGACATCCTCGGCGACCGGGCGCTGGTGCTGCCGACCACGGCGGGACCGCCGCCGCCGCGAGCGGCTGACCGGCGTACGCGCGACGCCGTCCGCCACGCGACTCTGCGGCTGACCTGCCTGGCGTCGATCGCCGGCCTGCCCGCCGTCACGCTGCCGCTGCCGAATCGCCGCAGCCTGCCCGCCGGGCTGTGCCTGATCGGCGCCGCGAACTCCGACCGCGCCCTCATCGTCCTCGCTGCCCAGTGCGCCGCCCGACTGGCGAACCTATGAGAAATGGACCCGCAATGCCTGCCTCCGACATGCCGTGGACCGCCACCGCTGCACCGATGAATCGCCCACTGCGCCGGGTTCTCTCGGCCGTGATCGCGGCCTTGCTCATCGTCACGGGCCTGACCGCCTGCGTATCGACACCGGGCGGCGGCAGCGACCCGGCATCGGTGCGAATCGGCACCCTGCGGGGGCAGCCGCATCTCTACGCGCCCTACTTCATGCAGCGTTTCGCCCCCGCGGGCACGACCTACGAGATCGTGCTGTTCGAGAATTCACCCGATATCAAGAACGCGATCGCCTCGGGTGCCATCGATTTCGGAGTGCTCGGCGCGCCGTCGATCCTGGCGGGCAGTGCCGCGGGTCAGGATGTGAAGATCGTCGCCTCGGCCGCTGACGGCGGGTCGGCGTTCGTCGGCAAGCCGGAGATCACCACGGTGAACGGGCTGCGCGGCAAGAAGATCGGATTCCCGCAGGGCTCGTCGCAGGAGATCCTGCTGCGGCTCACCTTGACCGCGCACGGCCTCGACCCGGCCACCGACGTGCAGTTGGTCAACCTTTCCTACTCGGACATGGCCAACGCCTACAAGTCCGGCCAGATCGACGCGTTCCTGAGCGCCGAGACCGCACCGTCGATCGTCATGGGGGTCGGCGCGCATCCGATCGTCTCGCCGTACGACACCGCGATCGGCGCGGTGAACATCGTCTTCGGTACCAGGGGCGCGCTGATCGACCAGGATCGCGACCGGGTGCAGCAGACCGTGCGCAGCTTCGTCCAGGCGATCGAGTACATGAAGGGCGATCACACCGCCTGGGTCGACGGGCTCGTCGACACCTTCGGCCTCGACCGCACCATCGTCGACACCGCGACGAAGAACGTCTGGTTGCGGTGGGAACTCGATGACGAGTATCGCGGCCGGGTGGTCGCCCTCGCCGAGCAGATGCGGGCCTTCGACCAGCTGTCCAAGGCACCCGATATGGCGAAGGTGTTCGACACCGGGTTCCTGACCCCCGCGGGTATCGGGCGATGACAGCGCTGGACGCACCACCGGTCGTCCGCACCACCGAGGCGCCGCCCGCGCGTCGACGGCGACTTCCCGACCGGGTGCTGACAGTGCTGTGGGCCCTGCCGGTCCCGCTGCTGCTCGGGCTGCTGTGGGATCGTGGTGTCGACGGCGCGTGGACGCTGCCGTTCGGTATCCAGATGCAATTCCTGCCGAAACCGTACGAGGTGGCGCGGCGCCTGGCCGACCTCGCGTTCGGCGGCGTCATCGGCGACACCTACAGCGGCACCCTGTGGTTGCACCTGTACGCGAGCACGCTGCGGGTGGTGCAGGGGTTCTTGTTCGCGGCCGCCGTCGCGATCCCGCTCGGCATCGTGATGGGTCGCTCCCGGCTGGTCTACCGGATGCTCGAACCGACCGTCAACCTGGTCCGCCCGATCCCGGTGACCGCGTGGGCGCCGCTGTCACTGCTGATCATCGGCTTCGGTGACCGCTCCACGATCTTCCTGGTGTTCCTCGCCGCGGTGTTCTCGATCCTGCTGAACACGATCGCCGGGGTGCGGGCGGTACCGGACCGGCTGCTCGAGGCCGCCGCGATGCTGGGCACCCGACCCGCGCACACGCTGTACAAGGTGGTGCTGCCCGCCGCCGTGCCGAGCATCGTCTCCGGTCTGCGGATCGCGCTCGGCCTGTCGTGGGTGATCCTCGTCGTCGGCGAGACGGTCGGTATCCGAATCGGCTTGGGGGCGTTGATCACCCAGGCCAGAGAACAGTCACGCACCGACCTGATCATCGCGGTGATGATCGTGATCGGATTGGCCGGATTCGTCGCCGACCGGTTGCTGATGCTGCTGGTGAGGCTGTTGGCGGGCCGTAGGCCGCTCCTACCGTGATCGAGCAGACAGGACCCTCATGAAGATCTACTCCACCCGCCGCCGCCCGCAGCGCCCCGCGCGCATCGTCGTCGACGGGCTCGGTAAGCGATATGCCGGTGCAGCCGGATTCGCCGTCGACGGCGTCGAACTCGACATCGCGGCAGGTGAATTCGTCTGCGTGGTCGGCGCCAGCGGCTGCGGAAAGTCCACGCTGCTGCGGATTCTCGCCGGTTTGGAGGCAGGCTCCAAGGGAACGGTCACCGTCGCCGACGAACCGGTGAGCGGGGCGGGTCCCGAGCGCGGTGTGGTGTTCCAGGACTACGGGCTGTTCCCCTGGCTCACGGTCGCCGAGAACATCGCCTACGGACCGAAACAGGCCAGAATGACCCGGCCCGACATCCGTGAGATCACCGACCGATGGCTCGATACCGTCGGCCTGTCCCGGGTGCGCGAGTCGTTCCCGCACCAGCTCTCCGGTGGCATGCAGCAGCGCGTGGCGATCGCCAGAGTGCTGGCGAACAGTCCCGCGGTGCTGCTGATGGACGAGCCGTTCGGCGCACTCGACGCCCTCACCCGCACGGACATGCAGGCCGAGCTGAAACGCATCCACCACGAGACCGCGGTGACCGTCGTGTTCGTCACCCACAGCATCGACGAGGCGGTCTACCTGGCCGACCGTGTCGTGGTGATGGCCGGTGGTGCGGCCCACGGCAACGCGGGCCATGTGCGCGAGATCGTCGAGATCGACCTGCCCGGCGAACGCGACTCCACCACACCGGAATTCAATGCCTTCAAACGGCGCATCGACGCCCTCGTCCACCGCGGCAACCACAGCGCGGCCTGAGCCGACGCAGCGGATGCCCCACGGGCGAAGTCGGTCCGTCGAGCGCCGGATCAGCGTGCGTGGACAGCGGGGGCGAGGATTTCGGTGACGCGTGTGGTGCGGGCGATGATTCGGCCTGCCTTGATGACGTAGCAGCGGTCGGGGCGATCGAGCAGGGCGTCGGCGAGGCGATGTGTGCCGAGGACGACCAGATCGGCTCGGGCGCCGACGCGCAGACCGTGGTGCTCGGCGATGCCGAGCACCCTGGCCGCGTCGGTGGTGGCCATGTCGAGGACGCGGCGCAGGTCGGTGTCGCCGGACAGATGCCCGGTCTGGGCGAGGAACAGGCCGATGTCGAGGAGATCGGCGTTGCCGTAGGGGGTGAACGCATTGCGAATGTTGTTGGAGGAGTATGCGGTTGTCACACCGGCGGCCCACAGTTCACGGACCGGTGCGACGCCACGGCGCACCGCGGCCTGATCGCCTCGCCCGCCGAGGTGCATGTCGGTGGCGGGCAGCGCAACCACGGCGACGCCTGCCTGGGCGAGGTGGGCCATGGTCGCCTGTCGTTCGCGCGGGGGACGGGCAGCCAAGGAGGTGACGTGGCCGAGGGCGACCCGGCCGCGCAGACCGGAGCGCTGGGTGGCCTCGGCGATGTAGTCGGCCATCGCGAAGCGGGGGTCGGTGGCGTCGTCGGCGAAGTCGGCGTGGATGTCGACGGAGACGCCGAATTCGGCGGCCAGTTCGAAGACCAGGTCCACGTGGCGGCGGCAGTCGGCGACGTCGGCTTCGTTGTAGGAGCATCCGCCGATGACATCGGCGCCCAGACGCAGCGCTGCGCGGAGCAGTTCCAGCGTGCCGGGTGCGCGCAGGATTCCCTCCTGTGGAAAGGCGACGATCTGGAGGTCGATCAGGTCGCGATACTCCTCGCGCAGCTCCAACAGCACCTCGACGCCGAGTAGCCCGACGATCGGATCGACATCCGGGTGTGCGCGAAGTGCGGTGGTGCCGTGGGTGATCGCCTGATCGAGAATCCGGCGCGCGCGGTCGCGAACCCCGTCGGCGGTGAACCCCCGTTTGAGTTCGCCGGTCACCTCGATCGCGCTCGCGAGGGTGCCGTCGGGCGCGCTGCGCCGGCGATCGAGCAGAGCCTTGTCCAGGTGCACATGGGATTCGACGAGCCCGGGAATGACGACCCTTGTCGCGCAATCGATCTCGGTCGCCGCGCTACCGGGCAAGGCGGGTCCGATCGCGGTGATCAAGCCTTCGGTGACGGCGATATCGACCGGGTCGGCGTCATCGGCGATACACGCGCGACGCAGCAGCAGATCGACCATGAAACCTCCAGTCGCAGAACGGGACAACGTTTGTATACGACGCTGAGGTTTCGGGTGGTGGCGGCGATTGCTGCGCCTGTGTTACGCCATCGGCGCGCAGGCGCGGTACTCAGGGCGTAGGTACCGGCGGCGGAACGGGCGCGGTCTCGGCGCCGGCACGTGGTCGCAGGCGATAAGCCGAGGTGGCGTGGGCAATGTGCTCGGCGACCACCGCGCTCGCCCGGTCGGGATCCTGTGCCTCCAGCGCCGCGCAGATCTCCTCGTGCTCGCGCCAGGAATCCTCGGCGCGCCGCGGGAGTTCGACCGCGTACACCCAGGCGATCTTCCAGCTCAGCTGGGTGATGAGCTGGCTGAGTAGCGCGCTGCCCGACGCCTCGGCGAGCACCTCGTGGAAGCGGCTGTTGAGCCGGGCGAGTTCGCCGAGTCTGCCGTCGCGCACCGCTTCCTGGCCGAGCGAGGTGAGTTCCTTGAGTCGTCCCAGCTGTTCGGGCGAACGGCGCACGGCGGCCCTACCGGCGCACATCGGTTCCAGCAGTGCCCTGATCTCGAGCAGATCGGCCGCCTCGGCCTCGGTGAGCTCGGCGACGAAGGTCCCCGCGTAGGGGCGCGACCAGGCGAATCCCTCGGCCTCGAGCGTCCGCAATGCTTCCCGGACCGGCACGCGGGAGACACCGTATCGCTCGGCCAGAGTGTCCTCGGTGAGGCGCTGCCCGGGGCGGAAATCGCCACGGATGATGTCGTCGCGGATCGCGCGGCACACCTGCTGCGGTGTCATGCGTCGGACGGTGCTGCTCACGTCGCCCCCAACGGTCGAATGGCGGAGCCGCGCGCCGGTCGGCTACGAACCGGCGCCCGGTCTTCGAAGGATTGCTCCGAATCTACGGCATTCGGGCGGGTGTTCTGCCGGTGACATCGCTCGGCGCGACCCCTCGTCCGCTGTCGTATACGATCGCACGACGCTCTGTCGGAAGGATTTCATGGACCCCGTGCATCTAGCGCTGCTGCTGGCCGCAGGACTCGGCGCAGGCTTCTGCAACGCCATCGCGGGCGGCGGCAGCCTGCTGTCGTTCCCCGCGCTACTCGCACTCGGCCTGCCCCCGGTGACCGCCACGGTCACCAACTCGGTCGCGGTCTGGCCGGGCTACCTGGGCGGCGCGGCGGCCCTGCGCAAGCGTGCCGAGGACTACCGCGCACTGCTGCCGCGGCTCGTCGTGATCAGCGTCGCCGGTGCCGGTCTCGGTGTGCTCGCACTGCTCGCCGCACCCCCCGAGGTGTTCGCCGCGCTGGTGCCGTTCCTGGTCCTCGGGGCGACCGCGGTGTTCGCCGCGCAACCCTGGCTCTCGCGCACTCTCGGTGCCCGCCGGCCCGATTCGCGCATCACCCTCTATCTCGGGGTCTTCGTCGGCAGCGTCTACGGCGCCTACTTCAACGGCGGCATGGGCATCGTGCTGCTGACCGCTCTCGCGCTCGGCCTCGATGCCTCCGCGCAACTGCTCAACGGCCTGAAAAGCGTCCTCACGCTGAGTGTTTCGACCACCGCGATGGTGGCGGTGGCGCTGTTCGGGCCGGTGGACTGGCTCGTCGTCGCGATCCTCGCGCCTGCCTGTCTGTTCGGCGGTGTCCTCGGCGCGAAGTTCGCCGATCGTCTGCGCCCGGCCGTGTTCCGGACCGTGGTGATCGTCTTCGGGGTCGGCGCCGGGTCCGCCATGTTGGTCACCGGCTGACAGTGCGCCGGGGCATACGCACGACTCCTACCCGCGACCGAAAGGACTTCTGATGACCGACCTGCTCCTGCGCGGTGGCCGACCGTGGACACCCGGTACCACACCGGAACTCGCTGACCTCCACCTCGCCGACGGCCGGATCGCCGCGATCGGCACCGGCCTCACCGCTCCCGGCGCCGAGATCATCGAGCTGAACGGCGCGCTGGTACTGCCCGGCCTCGTGGACACCCACTGTCATCTGGACAAAACCCTGTACAGCGCGCCATGGGTGGCCAACTCGGGAGGTCGGACGCTGGCCGGGCGCATCGCCAACGGGGAACGCCGCCGCGCCGAACTCGGCATTCCGAATGCCGAATACGCCGCGAATCTGTTGGGTGCCATGGTCGGATACGGCACCTCCTTCGTGCGCAGCCACGTCGACATCGATCCCGGCATCGGGTTGCGGGGCGTCGAGCAGGTGCGGGCCGCCGCCGAACGGCACGCGGGGCGGGTCGAGGTGGAACTGGTCGCCTTCCCGCAGGGCGGGCTGATCACCCGTCCCGGCACCGCCGCGTTGATGGCCGCGGCGCTGGCCGATGGTGTCGAAGTCGTCGGCGGCCTCGATCCGGCGGGCTACGACAACGACCCGGTCGGGCAACTCGATGTGATCTTCGATCTCGCCGACAAATTCGGCGCCAAGGTCGATATCCACCTGCACGACGGCGGTGCCATGGGTGTGTGGGAGTTCGACCTGATCATCGAACGCACCAGGGCGACCGGCCTTTCCGGCCGGGTCACCATCAGCCACGCCTACGCGATGGGCGGGCGATCCGACGACGAACAGCGCCGCATCGCCGACGCGCTCGCCGAGGCGGGTGTCGCCATGGTGACCTGCGCGGTCGGTGAGGCGGCGGTCGTTCCCGTCCGCGTGATGCACGAGGCGGGAGCCACTTTGGCTCTGGGCAACGACGGCATTCGCGACCTGTGGACGCCGTACGGCGACGGCGACATGCTGCGCCGCGTGAACACCGTCGCCTACCGTGACCGCCTTGTCGCCGATGCCGAGATCGAACTCGCGCTGGCCGCGGGAACCTATGGCGGCGCGAGGGTTCTCGGCCTCGACGACTACGGGCTCGCGGTCGGCGCACCCGCCGATCTGTTCGTGGTGGAGGCCGAAACGCCCGCCGCCGCGGTGGTCCAGCTGCCAACCCGGCAGCTGGTGGTGAAGCGCGGCCAGATCGTGTCCCGGGCGGATACCCGCACTGCGAATTGATCGTATACGAAACAGGGACGTAATCGCGCTGACCGCTGGTGGCAATGGTATGCCACTAGAAATAGTGCATGAGCGCCACGGTTTCCACCGCCCCCGCAGTATCGGGCCGGGACTCGTATACGACTGCTGAACGCGACGAGCCCGCCCCCGCCCTGTCCTTCGACAATGTGACGTTGACCTTCGACAACGGCACCACCGCCGTCGCCGACATCGACATCGCTGTTCGCAGTGGCGAATTCGTCTCGCTGGTCGGGCCCTCCGGCTGCGGCAAATCGACCCTGCTCCGCCTGGCCGCCGGATTCGAGAAGCCCACCACGGGCACGGTCGGTGTCGGCACCCGCCGCCTCGGCTACGTCTTCCAGGAATCCACCCTGCTGCCATGGCGATCGGTGCGGCAGAACGTGGAACTGCCCGGCGAGCTGGAAGGCGTCGACAAGACCACCCGCCGGGCCGCCGCCGCGGACGCCATCGAACGCGTCGGACTGGCCGGGTTCGAGAAGCACAAACCCGCCCAGCTGTCCGGCGGCATGCGGATGCGCGCCTCCATCGCGCGCGCCCTCACGTCGCAGCCGGAGCTGTTCCTGTTCGACGAGCCGTTCGGCGCGCTGGACGAGATCACCCGGCAGCGCCTGAACGAGGAAGTCGGCACCCTGTTCCGCCGCGACGGTTTCGCGGGAGTGTTCGTCACCCACTCGGTGGGAGAGGCGGTGTTCCTGTCCACTCGGGTCGTCGTGCTCACGGGCCGGCCGGGCCGGGTGACTGCCGACATCCCGGTCCCGTTCGACTTCCCGCGCACCCCGGAGCTGCGCTACACCCCCGAATTCGCCCACCTGTGCGCCGAGGTATCGGCCGCGCTGCGTGGACAGGAGGCCGCCGCATGACCACCGTCGCCCTCCCCGGGGGAGCCGTCGCGGAATCGGCGGCGAAACCGAAGTACCGCTGGCCTTTCCGGGTCGCCCCGGTGCGTGTCGTCGCGCCGATCCTGGTGTTCGTCGCAGTCCTCGGGCTCTGGTCGCTGGTCAGCCACCAACTGCTGGCCGAGGAGTCGCGGTTTCTGCTGCCCGCGCCGGAACAGGTGATCGGCAAGGGGCTCCTCGATCCGCTGGCGCGATCGACGATCCTGAGCGCGCTGTGGTCGACGGTGCAGGTCGCGCTCGTGGGACTGGTGATCGCGATCGCGCTCGGCGTCGGCTTCGCGGTGGTCATGAGCCAGGCGCGCTGGGCCGAATACTCGCTGTATCCGTACGCGGTGGTGCTGCAGACGATCCCGATCCTCGCGGTGGTGCCGCTGTTCGGGTTCTGGTTCGGCTACGAGTTCTCCAGCCGGGTGATCGTGTGCGTGATGGTGGCGCTGTTCCCGGTGATCACCAATACGCTGTTCGGGCTCAAATCGGTGGCTCCCGCCGAGCACGACCTGTTCACCCTGCACGGCGCCTCGCGGTGGCAGCGGTTGCTGAAACTACAACTGCCCACAGCGCTTCCGGCGATGATCTCCGGGTTCAAGATCTCCGGCGGCATGGCCATCATCGGCTCCATCGTGGCCGACTTCTTCTTCCGTCAGGGCGAGCCCGGCATCGGCCGGATGATCGATGTCTACCGTCAGCAACTCGCCACCGAGGAACTGCTCACCGCGCTGCTGATGTCCTCGCTGGTCGGCCTGATCCTGTTCTGGTTCTTCGACTTCCTGGCCGGGCGCGTCGACCGGGCGCACGGACTGCGTCGCGGCAAGTAGCCCACTTCTCCTGTCCCACCCTCACATTCGCTCGACCCCGAAGGATTCCCGGTGCGCAAACCTCTCCTCGCCACGGCCGTGCTGGCCGGCGCCACAGTGCTGACCGCCTGCAACAGTGCGACCTCGGTGCCCGGCCCCACCGGGCAGGGTGTCCTCGCCGGTGTCTGCCCGTCGACCGTGGTCGTTCAGACGGACTGGTTCGCCACGCCGGAGCGGGCGGCGGCGTATCAGCTGGTCGGGCCGAACGGCACGGTCGATGTGAAGAAGGGCGCGTACTCCGGTCCGCTCGGTGACACCGGGGTGAATGTCGAAGTGCGCCTCGGTGGTCCGTTCCTCGGTGGTCAGCCGGTGCCCGCGCAGATGTATCAGGACCAGAGCATCACCCTCGGTTTCGTCCCGACCGACGACGCGGTGCGGGCGCAGGCGAAATTCCCGGTGACCGGGGTGTTCGCCTCACTCGACGTCAATCCGCAGATCGTCCTGTTCGATCCGGCGACCTACCCGCAGATCACGTCGTGGAAGGACGTTCCCGCGTCAGGCGCACCCGTCGTCTACAGCGAGGGCAAGCTGTTCATGGACTACCTGATCGCCCACGGCGACGTGAAACCCGACCAGGCCGACGCCTCCTTCGACGGCACCCCGAGCCGCTTCGTCGCCGAACACGGCCGAGTGATGCAGCAGGGCTACGTCTCCAACGAGCCCTACCGCTGGGAACACGACGTGAAGGGGTGGCTCAAGCCGGTGAAGTCGTTGCTGGTCCACGAGTCCGGCTATGAGATCTATCCGCACGCCTGGTCGGTACGCGCCGGTGACAGGGAAAAACTCGGCCCCTGCCTGAGCAAGCTGGTGCCGATGCTGCAGCAGGCCCAGATCGACTACATCAGCGATTCGGAACCGGTCAACGCGGCGCTGCTGCGCATTGCCCAGACGATTCCCGACGGTCCGCCGATGACCGCGGGCGGTAACACCGACTCGGTGAAAGTCCAGCTCGCCCAGAAGATCGTCGGCAACGGCCCCGACGGCAGTCTCGGTGATTTCGACACCGCCCGCGTCGACCGGGTGATCAGCGCCGTCACCCCGATCCTGCGCAAGCGCGGAGTCGAGGTTCCCGACGGCCTCGCCGCCGACGCGATCGTCACCAACGAGTTCATCGACCCGTCGATCGGGCTGAAGAGCACGCCGTAGTCGCCGGTCCCTCGGCGACGGCCCGCGAAGGTGTCGGACCCCGGTGGCACACTCGCGGGCATGGCGGAAACCACTGTGCCGTTTCGGGTTCGGATCCCGATTCGGGTGTCCGATCTCGACCCGCAACTGCACGTCACCGGCTCGGCGTATCAGCAATTCGCCGATCACGCGCGGTTCGCGTGCGTGACCGAGGCGGGAGTCTCGGTGCCCGGCCTCCTCGCGGCGGGGATGGGGCCGGTCAATCTCGAGCTGAACGTTCGCTATCTGCGGGAGTTGCGCGCGAACGACACGGTCGAGGTCGACTGCCGGTGGGAGTGGGGGCAGGGCAAGACCTATCGGGTGGAGCACACCCTCACCAGGGCGGACGGTGAGATCGCCGCGACGGTGTCGTATGTGAGTGGACTGCTCGACCTGCGGGCGCGCAAGCTGGTCGCGGATCCGGCGGGGGTCTGGGCCGAGCACGCCCGCGATCCGGCGTTGCTGGGGCTGCCGCCGCGACCGGCGTGAGGATCGTGTCGTTGGTCGGCCCGAACGCGGGGATGCTCTAGACTTTCGAACAACTGTTCGTGTCTTCGAAGGGGTGGCCGGTGCGGGTGATGGGCGTCGATCCGGGGCTTACCCGGTGCGGGCTCAGCATGGTCGACAGCGGACCGGGCCGGAAGGTGGTCGCCCTCGATGTGGGGGTGGTGCGGACCCCGCCCGACGCCGAGCTGGCGTTGCGGTTGATGGCCGTCGCGGATGCCGCCGAAGAGTGGATGGATACGCATCGGCCCGAAGCTGTCGCGATCGAGCGGGTGTTCGCCCAGCACAATGTGCGGACCGCGATGGGCACAGCGCAGGCCGGTGGGGTGATCGCGCTGGCCGCGGCGCGGCGCGGGATCCGGGTGGCGTTCCATACGCCCAGCGAGGTGAAAGCGGCCGTCACCGGCAACGGTACGGCGGACAAAGCGCAGGTCACCGCGATGGTGACGCGGATTCTCGGTTTGCGGGTCGCGCCGAAACCGGCCGATGCCGCCGACGCGCTCGCACTGGCGATCTGTCATTGTTGGCGGGCGCCGCTGATGGACCGGATGGCGGCCGCGCAGGCACAGGCGGACGAGGTCCGCCGCCGCTACGAACAACGGCTCGCCGAACAACGGAAGGTGGTGCGCGGGTGATCGCGTCGGTACGCGGGGAGGTGCTCGAGATCGCGCTCGATCACGTGGTGATCGAAGCAGCGGGCGTCGGGTACCGCCTCAACGCCACCCCGGCCACACTCGCCGGGCTGACCCGCGGCGAGCAGACCCGCCTGTACACGGCGATGATCGTGCGCGAGGACTCGATGACCCTGTTCGGGTTCGCCGACACCGAAGCGCGCGAACTGTTCGCGTTGTTGCAGACCGTCTCCGGCGTCGGCCCCCGCCTGGCGATGGCGGTGCTCGCCGTGCTCGAACCCGAAGCGCTGCGAAAGGCGTTGGCCGAGAGCAACGTCGCCGCGCTGACCAGGGTCCCCGGCATCGGCAAACGCGGCGCCGAGCGGATGGTCGTCGAACTGCGCGACAAGGTGAACCAGGTGGCCGTCCCCACCGGTCCGCCCGGTGCGCAAACGCCGAGTACCCCTGTGCGCGAGCAGGTTTCCGAAGCGCTCGTCGGCCTCGGGTTCCCGGCGAAGCAGGCCGAACAGGCCGTCGACACCGTCCTCGCCGACCAGCCAACCGCCACCACCTCGGTGGCGTTGCGCGCGGCGCTCGGCCTGCTCGGCAAGAACAGGTAGACCGTGGACGAAGACTTCGACACCTTCGCCGAGGCCGACGAATCCGATCTCACCGCCCGGTATCTCAGCACCGACGGCGAAGCCGAGACCGGCCTGCGTCCCACCTCGCTCGACGAGTTCATCGGCCAGCCCCGCGTGCGCGAACAGCTGGCACTGGTCCTGCGTGGCGCGCGTCAGCGCGGCGCCACCCCCGACCATGTCCTGCTGTCGGGACCGCCCGGCCTCGGCAAGACCAGCATGGCGATGATCATCGCCGGCGAACTCGGCACCGCCCTGCGCATCACCTCGGGACCCGCGCTGGAACGCGCGGGCGATCTCGCCGCCATGCTCTCCAACCTGGTCGAGGGCGATGTCCTGTTCATCGACGAGATCCACCGCATGGCCCGCCCGGCCGAGGAGATGCTGTACCTGGCGATGGAGGACTTCCGCGTCGACGTGGTCGTCGGCAAAGGTCCCGGCGCGACCTCGATCCCGCTCGACATCGCCCCGTTCACCCTGGTCGGCGCCACCACCCGCTCGGGCGCGCTCACGGGTCCGCTGCGTGATCGCTTCGGTTTCACCGGGCACATGGACTTCTACGACCCCGCCGAACTGTTGCAGATCCTCACCCGCTCGGCCCGGATTCTCGGAGTGCAGATCGACCACGACGCCGCCGCCGAGGTCGCCGGGCGCTCGCGGGGCACGCCGCGTATCGCCAACCGGCTGCTGCGCCGGGTGCGCGACTACGCCGAGGTCAGGGCGGACGGCATCATCACCCACCCCATCGCGATGGCGGCGCTCGAGGTCTACGACGTCGACGCGCTCGGCCTCGACCGGCTCGACCGCGCCGTCCTCGGTGCACTCGTGCGTGGATTCGGTGGGGGACCGGTGGGTGTATCGACCCTGGCCGTCGCCGTCGGCGAGGAAGCGGCCACCGTGGAAGAGGTCTGCGAACCCTTCCTGGTCCGCGCCGGGCTCGTCGCCCGCACACCCCGCGGCCGGGTGGCGACCGCGGGGGCCTGGGAACATCTCGGCCTGGTGCCGCCGCCCGACCTGGTCATCGGCGCCATCGAAGTGCGTGGTCGCGAACCGCAACCGAGCGCTGACCGCTTCGACTGAGCTAGCGCGCCTCCGGGCGGGCACGGCGCCGCAACGTCGTCTACTGTCGATTCGGTGGCAGTCCTAGAGGTGGTGCAACGACTCCCCGAGCCGTTGCGTTCCCTGCTCTTGAAGCATCGGGAACTTCTGAAATTCGCCGTGGTCGGTGCGATCACCTGGTTCATCGACACGGGCGTTGTGTACGCGGTGAAACTGACGGTGCTCGGCGACAAGCCGCTCACCGCACGCCTGCTCGGGGCGCTGATCGCGACCATCGCCTCCTATATCCTCAACCGCGAGTGGTCGTTCAACGCACGCGGCGGGCGCCAGCGCAGTCACGAAGCGGCCCTGTTCTTCGCGGTCAGCGCCTTGGGCATCGTGGTCACCATGATTCCGCAGGCGCTGTCGCTCTACGCGCTGAATCTGCGTGTGCCGCACGTGGATCCGACGGTGCAGATGGTCGCCAACTTCATCTCGGGACAGATCCTCGGCGTCCTGCTGGCCATGGCGTTCCGCTTCTGGGCCTTCCGCCGCTACGTCTTCCCCGACGACCTGCGCGAAGCCGAACTCCACAGCATCCAGGGATAACGCAACCGGCGGCAATCCCTACCGCTCGTGCCGGTCCGAGAACCCCGCGGCGCCAGCCGCCAAAATTACTGTTGGTTCTCGGCCGCCTCGATCTGGACTGAGTGGAGGGTGCGACGAAGGAGTGCCCGGAGGGAGGGAAGATCGAGGCCTTCGGGCCGAGAACCCCCGCGGCGCCAGCCGCCAAAACTACTGACGGCGCTCGGGGTGTTCCAGTGCGGTGATCACCAGGTCGATGAAGGCGTCGACTTCTTCGCGGGCGTAGCCGCGGGTACCGAGGCGGGTGTCGGTGAAGCGGACGCCGCGCACATCGGCGGTGGTGAGGCTGCCGGGGCCGTTGTGGGCCAGGGTCGCCGCGACCAGGTCGAGGAAGGCGTCGACCTCTTCCTCGTGGTAGCCGCGCCTGCCGACGGCGGACTGGGTGAACCGCATGCGGTGCACATCGTCGGGAGTGAGCATCTCGGCGACATCGTCGCCCGCGCGCGCCGCCGGAACGGGGGCGCCGCCCTTCTGGCGATGTTCGAGCTCGGTCCGCACCCGGTCGAGGAAGTCGTCGACCTGATCGGCCTGATATCCGCGACCGCCGAAGCGCGGTGCGCCGAAGTGCACGTGACGGATGTCGTCGGCGGTGAGCGCGCCCTGCCCGTCGAGGGTGGCCGACACCCGTTCCAGGAAGGCGTCGACCTCGTCTGCGTGGTAGCCGCGGTGCCCCAGGGTCGGCATGGCGAAGTGGGTGCGGCTCACATCGTCGGGCGTCACAGCGGTCATTGTCTCAGGATTGCCCTTCTATCCCACGGCTTTTCGTTATCGGGCAGCGGCGCGCACGCCATCGATGAACAGCCGCCGCACGGCGTGACTGTACACCGACATCGATGCCGGATCAGGGGTTCGCATCCCCGCCACCAGCCCGGCGACGATCATGCCGAGTGCCGCCTTGGCGGTATTGGCGGTATCGATATCGGCGCGCAGGTAGCCGACGCGCACACCGTGATCGAGGTAGCGCGCCATGAGGATCTCGGTGGCGTCGACGAGGCCGTACACCCGGTCGGTGAGCTCGTCGTCGATGCCGGTGGCGTGGAACAGCAACAGGTGCGCGGTGCGCGGATCGTCGAGCAGGACGCGGTTGAGTGAATCGCTGAGCCGGTCGATCAGTGCGGCGTATTCCTCGATGGTGGCGGCGCTTTCGGGCTCCATGTCGTTGTCGAGCGTGCCGAAGATGCGCCCGCTCACCTCGTCGATGACATGGTCGATGATGTCGCGCTTGTTCGCGAAGTAGCGGTAGAAGGTGCCGTGTCCGATGCCCAGACGCGTGGCGATATCGGCGATTCCGGTGGCGTGATAGCCCTTCTCGGCGAAGCAGTCGAACGCGGTATCGATGATCTCCCTGCGCAATTCGGCTTTGCGCTGGTCGATTCGCGAGGGTGGCTTCGTCACATTGACGATGTTACATTCGATGTAATCAGAATGACGTGTCATTCTGAGACTGGAGCATTCTCTCTCAGTGTGGAGGTTCGGCGTGGTACCTCAGTTCGACGCGGTCGTGGTCGGAGCGGGTTTCGGTGGCATCGGTGCCGGTATCGAGCTCGACCGGCTCGGGTTGCGCGATTTCGTCATCCTGGAACGGGAGGACGACCTGGGCGGCACCTGGCATGTGAACAGGTATCCGGGTCTGGCGGTCGACATCGCCTCGGTGACCTATTCCTATTCCTTCGAGCCGAATCCGCGCTGGACCCGCTTGTTCGCGCCCGGTGCCGAGCTGAAGAAATACGCCGAGCACGTGGCCGACAAATACGATCTGCGCAGGCGGATGCGGTTCGGCACCGTCGTCGACGGTGCGCGCTGGGACGCGGAGCACCAGCAGTGGGTGGTGACGATCGCCGGCGGTGAGACGCTGACCGCGCGCTATCTGCTCGCGGCGACAGGGTTCCTGTCCCAGCCCTACACGCCGCCGTTCCCCGGCATCGAGTCCTTCGCGGGCAAGATCATCCACACCACCGACTGGGACGCCGATTACGACCTGACCGGTCGCAAGGCCGCCATCATCGGCACCGGCGCCACCGCGGTGCAGCTGGTGCCCGAGGTCGCGAAGAAGGTCGACGAGCTGACCGTGTTCCAGCGGACCCCGATCTGGGTGGTGCCCAAGGTCGACGCGCCGATTCCGGGGGTGGTGCGGGAACTGTTCGACAAGGTCCCGCTCACGCAGAAGGCGGCTCGGCTCGTCAACACCGGCATGCTCGAGGCGCTGATGGTCGTCGGCGTGCTGCACTACAAGCAGGCCAAACCGCTGAACCGGGCGGCCGCCGCGCTGGCCAAGGCGCACCTGTTCGCACAGGTGCGTGATCCCGGGACCCGGGAGAAGCTCACCCCGCACTACGACTTCGGCTGCAAGCGCCCGACGTTCTCCAACACCTACTTCAAGACGTTCAACCAACCGCACGTGCGGCTGGAGACGAACTCGATCGACCATGTGGAACCCGACGGCATCGTCACCGCCGACGGCCACAAAACCGAGATCGACACCTTGCTGCTGGCCACCGGCTTCAACCTCTGGGACGTGAACTTCCCGGCCATCGAGATCATCGGCCGCGACGGTGTGAACCTCGGAAAGTTCTGGCGCGACAACCGTTTTCAGGCATACGAGGGCATCACCGTACCCAAGTTCCCCAACTTCCTGAGTCTCAACAGTCCCTACTCCTACAGCGGGCTGTCGTACTTCACCACCATCGAAGCCCAGATGAAGCACATGGGCAGGTTGTTCGCCGAGCTGTTCCGTCGTGGCGAGCAGACCTTCGAGGTCACCGAAGAAGCCAACGCGGAATTCCTCGACCGGATGACCGACAAGCTGGGTTCCTCGGTCTTCTACGGCGGTGACTGCTCATCCGCGCGCAGCTACTACTTCAACCAGCACGGGGAAGCGGCACTGCTGCGCCCGACCAGCACCGCCGCCGCGCACCGCGAGGCCGTCACCTTCCCCCTCGACGATTACACCTACGGCAGCATCGCCTGAACACTCTCGGCCCCGGTTCGCGCACCCGCGGACCGGGGCTGTTTCACGCGCGCGTCGGTGTCCGGTGTGTCGCCGCGGCGGGGAACTGGCAGACTGTCAGGCGTACTTGCACGTCCACCACTGACTAGGGACTGACTTCGACGATGGACTTCCTGTTTCCGCTGCTGATCCTGGCCCTGCTCGTGCCGATGTTCTTCGGTATCCGCAAACAGAAGCGGGAGGCCGAGAAGGTCTCGACGATGCAGGAGGCCTTGAAGGTCGGTGACGCTGTCGTCACCACCTCGGGTCTGTACGGCACCGTCGTCGACCTCGACGAGAACACCGTCGACCTGGAGATCGCCGAAGACGTGGTCACCACGTGGCTGCGCCAGGCGATCCGCGAGGTGCGCGCCGACGAGCAGACGGTCGAGGAGACCCCCGAGGTCACCGACGCCCCCGTCGAGGAAGTCGTGGAACAGACCGAGACCCGGCTGACCAAGGACTGACCAGTCCCTTTTCCCGCCCGGGCGCACTGGCGTTGCGGGCCGGGCACCGTTGTGCCCACCGATCCAGCCTCGACTTCCCGCCTAGGAGATGACCTGCTGTGCCACCTTCCCAAGGATCGGCGCATCCGTTCCGGCTGCTCGGCGTCTACGCCGCGCTGCTGGCCGTGATCTACGCGCTGGTGTTCTTCACCGGTGACCATTCCCCGTCGGCCAAGCTCGGCATCGACCTGCAGGGCGGTACCCGCGTCACGTTGACCGCGCGGACCCCCGACGGCAACAAGCCGAGCCAGGACAGCCTGAAGAAGGCGCAGGAGATCATCGAGAGCCGCGTCAACGGTCTCGGCGTCTCCGGCTCCGAGGTGGTCATCGACGGTGACAACCTGGTCATCACGGTGCCCGGTGAGGACAGCCAGCAGGCACGCGCGCTGGCCACCACCGCCAAGCTCTACATCCGCCCGGTGCTGTTCGCGACCGAGCCGCAGGCAGGCGGCGCGGCTCCGCCCGCGACCGGCACCGCGCCACCGGGTGGCACCGCGCCCCCGGCGGCCACGGAGACGCCGGCGCCCGTGCCCGGCGAGTCGACCCCGCCCGCCGAGGGCGCGACGACCCCGGCGCCGCAGTCGCGGGTGTTCCCCGCGCAGGCACCGCCGACGCCGACGCCGCCGCCCGGTGGGCTCACCACCCAGCAACAGCAGGCCAAGGAGATCGCCGACGCCAAGGCACTGCGTCAGAGCACCGATCAGCAGGTTCAGCAGGTCGCCGTGGCGGCCATGGACTGCACCAAGCCCGACCCGCTGACCGGTAACGACGACCCGGCCCTTCCCCTGGTCACCTGCTCGCAGGACGGCACCGAGGTGTTCCTGCTCGGCCCGAGCCGCATCGACGGCCAGGAGATCGCCGACGCGACCTCCGGCCTGAACTCCCAGCAGGCCCGGCACGAGGTGAACCTCGAGTTCAAGTCCTCCGGTGCCGATGCCTGGTCGAAGCTGACCGGTGAGTACGTCAACAAGCGGGTCGCGTTCGTGCTCGACTCGAAGGTCGTGAGCGCGCCGCAGGTGCAGCAGGGCCCGCAGCTGGGTGGTCGTACCTCGATCTCGGGCAGCTTCACCGCCGACAGCGCGGCCGAGCTGGCCAACACGCTGAAGTACGGTTCGCTGCCGCTGTCGTTCCAGACCTCCGAAGCGGAGACGGTCTCGGCGACGCTGGGCCTGTCCTCGCTGAAGGCGGGTCTGCTGGCCGGCGCCGTCGGCCTGATCGCGGTGCTGCTGTACTGCCTGCTCGTGTACCGGATGCTCGGCCTGCTGGCCGGGTTCTCGCTGATCGCGGCCGGTGTCGCGGTCTACGGCATCATCGTGCTGCTCGGGCGGTGGATCGGGTTCACCCTCGACCTCGCGGGTATCGCCGGTCTGATCATCGGTATCGGTTTGACGGCCGACTCGTTCGTGGTGTTCTTCGAACGCATCAAGGACGAGATGCGCGAAGGCCGCAGCTTCCGCTCGGCGGTGCCGCGCGGTTGGCAGCGAGCCCAGCGCACCAACCTGTCCGGTAAGACGGTCAGCTTGATCGCCTCGGTCGTGCTGTACCTGCTCGCCGCCGGTCAGGTGAAGGGCTTCGCCTTCACCCTCGGTGTCACCACAGTGCTCGACGTGATCGTGCTGTACCTGGTCACCGCACCGCTGCTGATGCTCGCCTCGCGATCGCCGTTCTGGGCCAAGCCGTCGGTGAACGGACTCGGCTCGGTTCATCAGATCGCCAGGGAACGCGGCCAGGCCAGGTCGAAGGAGATGTCACGATGAGCAACGACAAACCCACCGAGGAATCGGTGAACCTGGACTCCTACGAGCCCACGCAGGGCCCCAAGCACGGGTTCTTCGAACGTCTCTACACCGGCACCGGCGGCTTCCCCATCGTCAGCAGGCGCAAGTTCTTCTACGCGCTGTCGGCGGTGCTGCTGCTGATCTCGCTGCTCAGCATCGGGGTGCGCGGTTTCACGCTCGGTATCGACTTCGAGGGCGGTTCGCGTATCCAGATCCCCGCGGCCGAGGGCGTCACCACCCAGGAGGTGGAAGACGTCTACTCGCAGGCGCTCGGCCACGGACCGGTATCGGTGCAGAAGGTCGGCTCCGGGGACGCGGCCACCATCCAGGTGCGTTCGGAAACGCTAGACCTGGAACAGATCGACCAGCTCCAGACCGCGCTCTACGACGAATTCCAGCCCAAGGACTCGTCCGGGCAGGTGAGCCGCAACGCCATCAGCATCGCCGAGATCAGCGAAACCTGGGGCGGGCAGATCACCCAGAAGGCGCTGATCGCGCTGGCGGTGTTCGTGTTGTTGACGATGGTCTACATCGCCATCCGCTTCGAACGGGACATGTCCGTCGCGGCGATCGTGTCGCTGTTCTTCAACCTGTTCGTGACGGCGGGTATCTACTCGCTGGTCGGGTTCGAGGTGACACCGGCCGCGGTGATCGGTCTGCTCACGATTCTGGGCTACGTGCTCTATGACAACGTGGTGGTCTTCGACAAGGTCGAGGAGAACACCCGTGGCGTGCTGCACCTGAACAAACGCACCTACGCCGAACAGGCCAACCTGGCCGCCAACCAGACGCTGATGCGCTCGATCAGCACTACCGTGATCGGCATCCTGCCGATCATCGGCATGCTGGTGATCGCGGTGTGGTTGCTCGGGGTCGGCACGCTCAAGGACCTCGCGCTGGTGCAGCTGGTCGGCATGATCGTCGGCGCCTACTCCTCGATCTTCCTCGCCGTGCCGGTGCTGGTCTCGATCAAGGAACGCTGGGGTCCGGTGGCCGCGCACACCAAGAAGGTCCTGGACAAGCGCGCCGGTGTCGGTGCGGGCGCTCGGGTTCCGGTGGGCGCGACGGCTGCCCGTGGCGCACGACCGACCGGCAGCGGTGCGCCGCGGCCGGGGTCACGTCCGAGTGGGAAGCGGCAGCAGAGAAGGCACTGACGACCGACTAGCAGGGGGTCTCATCATGCGACGCAGCACGATTCGACTGATCACCGTGCTCGCCACGGCGGCTGTGACCACCTCCGTGGTGGCCGGGTGCTCGACCAAGAACCAGGTGCCCTCCATCGGGTACGCGGTCGACGCCGCGGTCGCCAGCTACAACGGCGCGAGCACGCTCGGCGCGAGCAGCGGCGCGGCGGCGGTGTTCGGCCGGGTGCTGACCGGGTTCTTCTACACCGGACCCGACGGCCAGCAGGTGGCCGACACCGACGTCGGCACGGCCAAGGAAGTGCCGGGCGAGACGCAGACGGTGCAGTACCGGCTCAACCCGGACGGGGTGTACTCCGACGGGGTGAAGACCTCCTGCGACGATCTGGTGCTGGCGTGGTCGGCGCGCTCGGGCAAGTTCACCCGCCCCGGCGACCGTGGGCCCGTCTCGTTGTTCGACGCCGCGAGCACCGTGGGCTACGACGAGATCGAACGGATCGACTGTCAGCCCGGATCCAAGGACGCCACCGTGGTGTTCCGGCCGGGCAAGCACTACCTGCCGTGGCGGACGCTGTTCACCGCGGCCGAGGTGATGCCTGCCCATGTGGTGGCGCAGGCGGTGGGTGTGCCGAACGTGGTGAACGCCCTGCAGACCGGCGACGGTGCGGTGATCGGCCGGATCGCCGACTTCTGGAACACCGGCTGGACCGTGAAGGCCGGGGCGCTCGACCTGACGAAGTTCCCGTCGTCGGGGCCGTATCGGATCGAATCCTTCAGCGCGAAGGACGGTCTGGTGCTGGTCGCCAATGAGAAGTGGTGGGGTGACGCGCCCGAGACGAAGCGGATCGTGGTGTGGCCCAAGGGCACCGACTTCGCCGCCAAGGCGAAGGAGAACGCGCTCGGGGTCGTCGATCTCGGGGCCGGGTCGGTCGCGGATCTGAAGCTCGACGGTTTCGACGAGCGGACGGTGGCGAGCCGTAGCGCCGAGCAGCTCGTGCTCGCCACCGGTGGGGTGTTCTCACGGGTGGAGGTGCGCCGGGCGTTCGCACAGTGTGTGCCGCGCCAGGCACTGTTCGACACGCTGGGTAAAGCGGGTGAGCCCGCGCCGCACGGCCTCGGCGCGGGAGTGCTGAACGCCCATGTGGTACAGCAGGATTCGCTGTACTACCCCGCGGTGACCGGAGGTGCCGACCGGTATCGCGGCGCCGACATCCCCGCGGCCACCGCGACGTTGGCGTCCTCCGGCACGGCGCAGCCGACGGTGCGGATCGGGTATCAGGGTCCCGATGCCCGCCGCGCGCAGACCGTGGCGATGATCGCCGAGACCTGCCGCGGCGCGGGCATCACCGTGGTCGACGCGGGTTCGCCCGACTTCACCCCGGTGAAGCTCCCCGAGGGCGCGGTCGACGCGGTCCTCGGCGGAACCGGCGCGGTGCCGGGGCCCGCGGGATCGAGCGAGGGCGCTGCCGCGTTCGCCGCGTTGCGGGCAGGTAGCGGCCTCGATTTCGGTGGCTTCGCTAACGGTCGCTACGATGCGATCACCGATCAGCTTGCGGGCGAAGCCAACTCGACCGCGACGCTGAACCTGCTGACCGAGGCCGAGAACCTGCTGTGGGCGCAGCTACCGAGCATTCCGTTGTTCGCGACGCCGCGCATCATCGCGTTCGGTAACGGGATGCAGAACGGGATCGCCGGGCCGACACAGGCCGGTACCGGCTGGAACATGGATCGCTGGGTGTTGCAGCGATGAGCGCACGTGATGAAAGAGGGTTGATGAGCAAGCACGCGGTGGTCGAGTCCGACGATCAGGCCAGTGAGCGCACCGCCGAGGCGGCCGCCGCGGTCACCCGGCTGACCCGCTGGCACGACGACTTCCCCACGCCGGGTGTGCGTTTCGCCGATCTCACTCCCGTGTTCGCCGACGCCGTGGGCTTCCGCGCGGTCATCGACTGCTTCGCCGCCATCGCCCCCGACGCCGACCTCGTGGCAGGCGTCGACGCGCGTGGCTTCCTGCTCGGAGCGGGCGTCGCCGCGACGCTCGGCACCGGCGTGCTCGCCATCCGCAAGGGCGGCAAGCTCCCGCCGCCGGTCGTCTCACGCGAGTACAAGCTCGAATACGGTTCCGCCGCACTGGAAATCCCCGCCGACGGTGTCGACCTCGAGGGCAAGCGGATTCTGCTGCTCGACGACGTCCTCGCCACCGGCGGCACTCTCGCCGCCGCGGCCGCCCTGTTCAAGGAGGTCGGCGCCGAGGTGGTGGCCGCCGCCGTGGTGATGGAACTCGAGTTCCTGAAGGGCCGCGAGCACCAGGGTGACTACCCGGTGAGCTCGATCGTCAAGATCTGACTCAGCGCGCTGCCCGCAGCATCGGCCACAGCATCGGGCCGCCCGGGACCTGCAATTCGCCGGTCACGACGAAGCCGAAGCGTTCGTAGTACGGGACGTTGACCGGGTTGCTCGATTCCAGATAGGCGACACCGTGCTCGGCGTCGACGCGGTCGAGCCGGCTGTGGAGCAGGGCGCTCCCGTAACCTCCGCCTCGGACATCGGGGGCGGAGCCGAGCATCGCCAGATACCAGTGTGGTTCGGTCGGATGGTTCTTCTTCAGCAGGTCACCCACCTGTTTGCCGGCCAGGGTGCGGCGGCCGAACGCGCGCCAGATACCGGGCAGCGTGCGAAGTTCGGTCAGGGGTGACGGGTTCTGACGGTGCGGTGGGGTCCACAGGGCCACGCCGCCCACCGTGTCGTCGGGGCGCAGCGCGAGGTCGGAGGCGTCCGCCGGTAGGAAGAGGTGGCGCGCCATCGTGGCGAAGAACCGGGGCAGGCCGGCGGCTCGCCGATCCGGATCCGGCAGGATCCAGCTCATCACCGGGTCGTGCTGGAACGCCGCGGCCAGCGTCTCGGCCACCGCGCCGACATCGTGCCGGGCCGCCTTGCGCACCACAATCGTCGCCATCGCACTCCTTCGATCCGGGTTCGCCCACGAGATGGCGACTCGCGTCCAGGCTAGCTTTTCCATGACGGGCCTCACAGGAGGAGAAAAGGGGTGGCGCGTCGGGGTAGCTCGGTGTTATCAATGAAGGGTCTTGTTCCCGGCGATCGGAGCCACGCGTTGATTTCTTGAGGTAGCGCTCTCGGACGGTCCGCATTCTGCGCACCGTGTTTCCGTCGCACCTCCAGGGGATCCGCATGACCTCTCTTTCCTTGTCCGATCTCACCTTTCACTGGCCGGATGGCACCGCTGTCTTCGACGGGCTCGATGCTGTCGTCGGCCCCGGTCAGATCGGTCTCGTCGGTAGCAACGGGGCCGGCAAATCGACGCTGTTGCGGCTGGTCGCCGGTGAACTGAAGCCGGTGCGTGGGTCGATCTCCGTGCCGGGCAGTCTCGGCTATCTCCGGCAGGACCTGGGCATGCAGACCGGTCAGCGGGTGGACGCGGTGCTCGGTATCGCCGAGGTACGCGGCGCGCTGCACCGCATCGAGAGCGGCGCCGGCGAGCCCGCCGACTTCGACACGGTCGGCATGTCCTGGCAGATCGAGGACGAGGCTGTCGCACTGCTCGGCAAGCTCGGTCTCGACTACGTCGCCACCTCGGTCGACGACCTCGACCGCACCCTGGACACCCTCTCCGGTGGCGAAACCGTGCTGCTCGGCCTGGTCGCCGAACTACTGCGCGAACCCGACGTGCTGCTACTCGACGAACCGACCAACAACCTCGACGCGGTCGCCCGCGGGCGGCTCTACGAGGTGATCCGGCAGTTCGCGGGCACCGTGATCGTGGTCAGCCACGATCGCGAACTGCTCGATCGGATGGACGGCATCGCCGAACTGCGCGCGGGCGAAATCCGCTCCTTCGGCGGTGGTTTCAGTGACTACGAGCGGATCATCGCGGCCGAGCAGGAAACGGCGCGCGCCGCCGTTCGCGATGCGCGCAGCGATGTGCGCAAGCAGGCGCGCGAACTCGTCGACGCCCGAACGAAACTGGACCGGCGGGCGCGCTTCGCGCAGAAGATGCAGGACAACAAGCGGGTACCGAAAATCGTCGCGGGACTGCGCAAGAACGCCGCGGAGGTATCGGCGGGCAAACTGCGCAACTCCCATATCGACAAACTCGACTCTGCCCGCGAAACCCTTGATCAGGCCGAGGAATTGGTGCGCGCGGATCGGGAGATCCGCGTCGAGCTTCCCGGCACCCGACTGTATCCGGGACAGGATGTGCTCGACCTACAGCAGGTCGAGCTGGCCAACGGTCCGGTGGTCGACCTGCGCGTGAGCGGACCGGAGCGGATCGCGGTGACCGGCCGCAACGGCGCGGGCAAAACCACCCTGCTGCGTCGGATCGTCGCCGAGGGACCGAAGGTTTCGTGGCGGTTGTTGCCGCAGCGACTCGATGTCTTCGACGAAACGCGAACGGTGTTCGAGAATGTCGCCGCCGCGGCACCGCACGCGACACCGGAACAGATCCGCGGTCAGCTCGCGCGCTTCCTGTTCCGCGGCGCCGACGCCGACATCGCGGCCGCCGCCCTCTCGGGCGGTGAACGACTGCGCGCCGCCCTGGCCACCCTGCTGCTCGCCGAACCGGCTCCCCGGCTGCTGATGCTCGATGAGCCCACCAACAACCTCGACCTGCCCAGCCTGGCTCATCTGACCCAGGCACTGGCGAGTTTCGAGGGTGCGCTGATCGTGGTGAGCCACGACGAACGCTTCCTCGACGACATCGGGGTCACCCGCAGGCTCGAGCTCACCCCGGACGGCCTGGCCGAAGACGGTCCGGTGGCTACCGCCCAGAACTCGCGGCCCGGCGCACCGCTCCCGGATACCGGAGCAGATTCGGGCCCAACCACACCGCCACGGCGGTGAGCGCGAGCCAGGGGCGCAAGTGTGGGCGCATGCGCCGGATGCGGCCGTCGGAATCGAGGTCGAGCACCATCGCCTCGGTCATCCGGAAAGGCCCGAACCTCGCTTCGCCCAACAGGACTCGGGTGTCGCCGGTGCCGAGTGTGTCGGTCCATCGCAGATCGCTGACCGCGCGATAGACGAGGGTGAGCAACGGGGCGAGGTCGGTTCGGCCACGGAAGACGAGCCGCCCCGACACCGGTGAGATGAGCTCGGCATCGTCGGTCAAGGTGTCGAGCAGGGCGGGGATGTCGTTGTCGGTGGTCGCGCGCCGGAATCGGGCGACCGAATCGGTGGACACCGGATCGGCAAGGGCGTCGGGCATGGGAAATACACCTTCCTCTGTGGCGAATCCTTCAGGTGCCTCCCGACCGTAACCAGCTGACTTGCAAAAAGCAATGGACTACCCTGAGTGCTATGGCAAAAGTGGACCTCGCCGATATCGCGTGCTCGATCGCCCGTACCGTCGGCATCGTGGGGGAGCGGTGGACTCCCCTGATCCTGCGCGACCTGTTCCTCGGCATCAGCCGCTTCGAGGACCTGCGTCGAGACCTCGGCATCGCGTCCAATGTGCTGACCGATCGTCTTCGTACCCTGTGCGACCACGAGATCGTGGAAACCAGGGTGTACCAGGAGAACCCGACCCGCACCGAGTACGTCCTCACCGACCGCGGTCGCGATCTCTACCCGATCCTGACCATGCTGCTGGCGTGGGGAGATCGCTGGCTCGCCGGTGAGGACGGGCCGCCGCTGTCGGTGGTTCACCGCGACTGCGGTCACGTGACCGAGGGTGTCGTCGTCTGTCGAGCCTGCGCCGCTCCGCTCACCTCGGACAATGTCACCTGGCATGCCGGTCCGGGCGGTAGGCCCGGTCCCGGTGCCGTTCTCGTCGCCTCGCGCTTGACGCCTCTGCCGGACGGCACTGCCTCCTGCTGATCGGCTCCGGCGAATTCGCCCCGGCGCCTTGACGATCGTTGTTTTAGTTGAATAGACTAAAACAACGATCAAGGCGAGAGGGCGTGGTTCGGATGGGGTACGGGAACTGGGATGACACCGCCTACCGGGCGGGCAAGACGTATCGGGCGCGGCAGGGGGTGGACGATTTCGGGTACACGGCCGAGATGCGGGCGAAGCCGTATGACACGTGGTGCGCGCATCCGCTGCTCGATCCCTTCGGGGTCGGCACGCGCGAGTGCCGGGACTCGGCCGAGCACGGGAACTCACTGCCGGTGGCCGTGCTGTTCGATGTGACCGGGTCGATGGGCCGGGTGCCACGCATCATGCAGGACAAGCTGGGAAAGCTGCACGGGCTGCTGAAGAACAAGGGGTACGCGCAGGACCCGCAGGTCCTGTTCGGCGCGATCGGCGACGCCGACACCGACCGGGTGCCGTTGCAGGTCGGGCAGTTCGAATCCGACAACCGGATGGACGAACAGCTGCGGGCGATCCTGCTCGAAGGCGGCGGGGGCGGGCAGAAGTCCGAAAGCTATGAACTGGCCGCTTATTTCGTCGCCGAGCATGTCGCGACGGACGCATGGGACAAGCGCGGCAAGAAGGGATACCTGTTCCTGATCGGCGACGAACTGAACAAGCCTCGCCTGGCCGCCCGGCACATCAGGGCGGTGATCGGCGACCATGTGCGCCGCGACGTGTCCGTCGAGTCGATCTATCGCGAACTCGAGCGGCGCTGGCACGTGTACTACATCCTGCCGAATCAGTCGTCGTACTACCGGGATCCGGACATCGCCGAACACTGGCGGGCGTTGCTCGGGCAGAACTTCCTGAAACTCGACGACCCCGGCGCGGTCTGCGAACTGATCGCGCTGACCATCGGATTGGGCGAGGATCGGGTCGATCTCGACACCGGTCTGGCCGATCTGCGCGACGTCGGATCGAGTGACGAGGCCGATGCGGTCGGCCGAGCGCTCGGCTCGAAGCCCGGCCAGGCGCCGCGCGCGCTGCCGCCGGGGCGATGAGCCAGGTGTTCGGTGACAGGCACCTCGTCGTCGTCGATCTGGGCTTCGGTGACGCGGGCAAGGGCGCCACGGTCGACTGGTTGTGCTCGCCCGAGGCCGATCTCGGGGTGGCGGCCGTGGTGCGGTTCAACGGCGGTGCGCAGGCCGCGCACAACGTCGTGGCCGACGGTCGCCACCACACCTTCGCGCAGTTCGGATCGGGGACTTTTTCGGGGGTCCCGACGCTGCTGTCGCGGCACATGCTGGTCGAGCCGATCGCGCTCGCCGCCGAGTCCGAACAGGTGGCGGCGCTCGGCGTGCACGACCCGCTCGGCCTGCTCGCCGTCGACGGCCGCGCCCTGCTGACCACGCCGATCCACATCGCGGCGAACCGTGCGCGCGAGGACGCGAGGGGTACTTCGCGGCACGGTTCCTGCGGCCGTGGTATCGGTGAAACAGCCTGGTACGCACTGGAGAACGACGCGCCGAGCGTTGCCGACTGCCGGGCTCCTGCCGTGCTGCGCGCCAAACTGGATCGGCTCGCGGCGCACTACGAGGACCTCATCGGCCCCAGCGCGCACGGGTACGAATCGATCGATGCTCTGGTGGCGATGTACGGCGATTTCGCGCGAGCCGTCCGCATCACCGGTGCGGAGGAACTCGCCCGGATCGTGCACGGTGGCCGATTGGTGTTCGAGGGCGCGCAGGGTGTGTTACTCGACGAGTGGCGCGGCCTGCACCCGCACACCACCTGGTCGACGGTCGAGCCACGCAACGCCCGCGCCATGATCCGCGACATCGGCGGATCCGCCGCGGTTCTCGGCGTGACCCGCACCTATATGACCCGGCACGGCGCGGGTCCGCTGCCGACCGAAGCGCCGCTCGGTTTTCCCGAACCGCACAACGGCACCGGGCACTATCAGGGTGCGTTTCGGCAGGGACACCTGGATCCGATCCTGCTGCGCTACGCCGTCGATGTGTGCGGCGGGATCGACGGGCTGGTCGTCAACCACCTCGACATGCCCGGAACCCTCTGCGCCGCAGAGGCATACGAGACGCCGGCGGGCAGATCGGCCGAACTGGTCCCCGGCCGGTGGCGTGATCTCGATCACCAGCAGCGGCTCACCGGTCAACTCCTCGCTGCGACACCGATTCTCGTGCCGATCGACACCGACCCGGCAGCGTGGCTGGCCGAGCGGTTGCGGGTACCGGTGGTGCTGACCGGGCACGGCCCGGATCGGCGCGACCGCGCTGTCGCGGCTTCGGTCGCCGACCGGAGGGAGCGGACCGCTGATGTCGGTGGGCAGGGAAGAATCGGAGCATCCGTACCGTGAACCGCGGTACCGGCCGGTGACAACGTACTGCGCCCGGAGCAGAGCAGCTCGAGGCAGGATGGGATGACGTGGAGCAATCCGTTGTGTCGATCGATGTGGTGACCCTGCGGTGCTGGGATGCCGACAGTGGCGTCCGGATCGGCATCGCCCCCCGCGAGTTCGAGCCGTTCACCGGCGAACTCGCGCTACCGGGTGTGCTACTCGGCCGCGGCGAACGTCTCGTCGACGCGGCCCGGCGCGCCGTCCACACCAAACTCGGGGTGCCACCCGCGGCGGTCGGCGCGGTCGGCCAGCTCGTCACGTTCGACGAACCACACCGCGACCCGCGCGGGCCGACGCTGGCCATCGCGATGTGGGCGGTGGTCGCCGAGCACGAGGGACCCGCCGAGTGGGTGGGCTTCGACGAGGTCCCGCCGCTGGCGTTCGACCACAATCGCATCGTCGATACCAGTCGTGCGTTGCTGGCCGGACTTCTGTGGAAGGACCCGACGCTCACCCGGGCACTGGCGGGCACCGAGTTCCCCGCCACCCGCGCGGTCGATCTCAGTACCTCCCTCCACGGCACTCGTCCCGACCCGGCCAACCTCAACCGCACGCTCGCCGCGATTCCAGGGCTCGGCCGGACCGGTGAACGTCGCCGGGTGAAAGCCACCGGGCGGCCTGCTGTGGTGTGGGCGTTCGACGTCGACGGACGCTGAGCCCCGGCGACCGGATTTCCGACTCTCGCTCGGTGTCGCCATCGGTGAGATCGCTTGCCTGCGGCAGTATTTCGGCGTGCGCGCCGAGGCGGCGGAACTCGCCTCGCCCGTTCGCGGGATGTTCAGCGAGGCGTCCGATGCGTGCGAAGCCGATGAAACGTCGATGAACACCGTCGCGTCGGCCTCGCCGCGTCGGTGCCGATCCCGCATCGTGAGGACATGCGCGAGATGTCGGCTCCGGCGAAAGTGCTCGCAGCGCTGGTCACGGCGTTGGTGACGATTCCGCTGGTGGGATCGACGGCAGGCTCGGTAGCGGCGTTCGACGACGTGGGGACGAGGGTCGACGCGGCGGCCGCGTTCGGTGCTCCGCGGCGCGGGGCGGGCGAGGTGGTGAACAAGGTCGTCGTCATCGGGATCGACGGGCTGATGTTCGACAAGGCCGATGCGGCACAGGCACCGCGATTGCGGCATCTCGCCGCGCAAGGGCTGCTGTCGCAGGGGACCATCGCGGGGCACATCACGATTTCCGGGCCGTCGTGGGCCAGCGCGCTGACCGGGGTGTGGGACACCGAGCACGGGATCACCGGCAACGAATTCGACGCGAGTCCGTTCCTGGCGCACCCGAGCGTGTTCACCCGGATCGAACGGGCCGACCCCACTCGGCACACGGTGTCCATCGGCACCTGGCACCAGATCGCGACGATCGCCGCCACCGGTGACCGGCGCGCCGACATCGCCCTCACCACCGCACCCGTCGTCGACGATCCCGACGAGTCGGCCACCGATGCCGCGACCGCCACCGAAGTGGTGTCCGCGATCGAGCGTTCCGGCCCCGATCTGGTCTTCACCCACCTCGACCAGATCGACCTGGCGGGCCACCGGCACGGCGGTGCGTCGCGCGCCTATCTCGCCGCGATTCGCCGGGTGGACGCGCTCGTCGGCCAGATCGTCGCGGCGGTCGACCAGCGCGCGCACGCTCATCCCCGCGAACAGTGGACCGTCCTGGTCACCACCGACCACGGCCACCTCCCGGCCGGTGGTCACGGCGGCCAGACCCCCGCCGAAACCGCCAACTTCGTCATCGCCCGCGGCCCCGACTTCACCCCGGGCACCGTGACCAGCGCCCACACCCTGGTGGACCTCACGCCCACCGTCCTCGACCTCCTCGCCGCCCCGCCCGGCCGTCTCGACGGCCACAGTCTCCGCACCCGCCCGATGCCAGGCGATGAGCGCTGAACAGATTCGCCTCCAGGCACTCCCGCTCCGGCGGGATCCGCGACTCGGTCCCGAACAAAACCACTGATCACGCTGGGAGATGGGAAACGCGCCGGGGACGTCCGAACCTGTCGAACACCTATCCGCACTCCCGGAAACTCACTACGCTGCCCGGGAACGACCGGCAGAAACCGCGAAGAGGCGGATTAGCCGCAGGCCTGTGACCCCGGTGACTCGAACGCCAGGTCGGTACGAGGACTAAAGTGAGGACCTGGGCGGTTGCAGCACTCGGCCGACAAGGTCCGAATGCAGCGTGAGAGGTGGTGGCATGACTCGACAACTGGGCGAGGCGAAGGTTGGGCAGGAATCCACCGGCGCCACGCCGAGCCAGGGTGCACCGGCGAAGACCCCCGAAACCGCCAAGCAGTCCCCGACAGCCTCGGTGCCCAGTTCGGCGTCTCGGCGGGTTCGTGCGCGGCTGGCTCGGCGGATGACCGGTCAACGGGGAATCGCGGCGGTCAAGCCGGTGCTCGAACCGTTGGCCACCGTCCACCGCGAGCTGTACCCGAAGGCCAATCTCGGCCTGCTCCAGCGCGCCTTCGACGTCGCCGACGAACGCCACGCCAAGCAGTTCCGCAAGTCCGGCGACCCCTACATCACGCACCCGCTCGCCGTCGCCAACATCCTGGCCGAGCTCGGCATGGACACGACCACCCTGGTCGCGGCCCTGCTGCACGACACCGTCGAGGACACCGGCTACTCCCTCGAGCAGCTCAAGGAAGAGTTCGGGCAGGAAGTCGCCCACCTCGTCGACGGGGTCACCAAACTCGACAAGGTCAACCTGGGCGCGGCGGCCGAGGCCGAGACCATCCGCAAGATGATCATCGCCATGGCCCGCGACCCACGTGTGCTGGTGATCAAGGTCGCCGACCGGTTGCACAACATGCGCACCATGCGCTTCCTGCCGCCGGAGAAGCAGGCCAAGAAGGCCAAGGAAACCCTCGAGGTGATCGCGCCGCTGGCGCACCGCCTCGGTATGGCCACGGTCAAATGGGAGCTGGAGGACCTCGCCTTCGCGATCCTGCACCCCAAGAAATACGACGAGATCGTGCGCTTGGTCGCCGATCGCGCGCCCTCGCGTGACACCTATCTGGCGAAGGTGCGCGCGGAGATCACCAACACCCTGGCCGCGTCGCGGATCAACGCGATCGTCGAAGGCAGGCCCAAGCACTACTGGTCGATCTATCAGAAGATGATCGTCAAGGGCAAAGACTTCGACGACATCCATGACCTGGTCGGCATGCGGATCCTGTGCGAGGAAGTCCGCGACTGCTACGCCGCGGTCGGCGTCGTGCACTCGCTGTGGCAGCCGATGGCGGGGCGGTTCAAGGACTACATCGCGCAGCCGCGCTACGGCGTCTACCAATCGCTGCACACGACGGTGGTCGGCCCCGACGGCAAGCCGCTCGAGGTGCAGATCCGCACGCAGGACATGCACCGGACCGCTGAGTTCGGCATCGCCGCGCACTGGCGGTACAAGGAGACCAAGGGCAAGCACTCCGGTGACGCCGCCGAAGTCGACGACATGGCGTGGATGCGTCAGCTGCTCGACTGGCAGCGGGAGGCCGCCGACCCCGCGGAGTTCCTCGAATCGCTGCGCTTCGACCTGAAGTCGCCGGAGATCTTCGTGTTCACGCCCAAGGGTGATGTGATCACGCTGCCGCAGAAGTCGACTCCGGTCGACTTCGCGTACGCGGTGCACACCGAGGTCGGGCACAAGTGCATCGGCGCGCGGGTGAACGGTCGCCTGGTGGCGCTGGAACGGCAGCTGGAGAACGGCGAAGTCGTGGAGGTGTTCACCTCCAAGGCGCAGAACGCGGGACCCAGTCGCGACTGGCAGAAGTTCGTGGTCTCACCGCGCGCGAAAGCCAAGATTCGCCAGTGGTTTGCCAAGGAACGGCGCGAGGAAGCGCTCGAGAGCGGCAAGGAGCAGATCTCCAAGGAGGTCCGCCGCGTCGGGCTGCCGCTGCAGCGGTTGATGAGTGTCGAGGCGATGACCGCGGTCGCGCACGAGCTGCACTACAGCGACATCTCCACCCTCTACACCGCGGTCGGCGAGCACCAGGTGTCGGCGCATCACGTGGTGCAGCGGCTCATGGCCCAGCTCGGCGGCATCGGCGATGTGGAGAACGAGCTGGCCGAGCGGTCGACACCGTCGACCACGCCGGCCCGTCAGCGGGTCACCGGGGACGCCGGCGTGCTCATTCCCGGTGCGCCGGGAACGGTCGCGAAGCTGGCCAAGTGCTGCACGCCGGTGCCGGGTGACGAGATCATGGGCTTCGTGACCCGCGGTGGCGCGGTGAGCGTGCACCGGACCGACTGCACCAACGCCGATTCCCTGCAGGAGCAGTCGGAGCGGATCATCGAGGTCGAATGGGCGCCCTCGCCCTCGTCGGTGTTCCTGGTCGCGATCCAGATCGAGGCGCTCGACCGCACCCGATTGCTCTCGGATGTGACCAAGGTGCTGGCCGACGAGAAGGTCAACATCCTGTCCGCCTCGGTGGCCACCCATGGCGACCGTGTCGCGATCAGCAAGTTCACCTTCGAGATGGGCGACCCCAAGCACCTCGGTCACCTGCTCAATGTGGTGCGCAACGTCGAAGGCGTCTACGACGTGTACCGGGTGACCTCCGCCGCCTGACCCCGACCACGGCCCGGGCACTCTCCTCGCGAGGGTGCCCGGGCCGCTGTCTGCCCAGGTGATCGCCGAAAGGTTGCTGGTCGCATCGGGTTTGCCGGGGGCAGCGAAAGGGCCGATTAGGGCAGCGGTTGGGTTACCCGGAATCTGTTACGGTTTAGTGCGTTTCAACGCTCCACTGGTCAGCCGAAACGGACTGTGATGCGGATCGATATGGCTCGGTGCACGACACGACTCACGGGGACGCTGATCGCGTTCACCGTCGCTTCGCTGTCGGTTACGGCGGGGGTGGCCGGCGCGGAAGACGGTACACCCACCACGCCGTCTACACACGTATCCATCGCCGCGTGTCCGGCGCTCTACGCCTTGGGAATTCAGGGCACGGGTGAGTCCTCGCCCGACGCGGCGCCCAGCACCGACACCGGGATGCTGTCGACGGTGTTCCGTCCGATGTTCGCCGGTGCGGCCGACCCGGGCCTCGTCGATCGTGCGTACGTGCCCTATGAGGCCGGTTTCGGCGGTGCGGTCCAGGGCGGCGCGGTGCCGTACACCGAATCGGTGGCCGGGGGCCTGGAACGACTTCGCGCGATGGCGACCCAGGTGGCGCAGCGCTGCCCGGACACCCGGTTCGCGGTCGTCGGCTATTCCCAAGGTGCCCACGTCGCCTCGCTGTTCGCCCAGGAGGTCGGAGCGGGCACCGGGGCACTGCCCGCGGACAAGGTCGCCGCGGTCGCGTTGTTCGCCGACCCGACCCGTGCCGAGAACGCGCCACTGTTTCCCGGCGCGCCCGACCGGACCGCGCCGCTGGCGTCGCCGGGAACCTCCGGCGACGCGGTGGCGAACATCGGTGCCGTGCGTCAAGGGGTCGCCTCCGGTGGTGGGCTCGCCCCGCAGAGCGAGCAGACCGACGACTTCGGTAAACTGACCGGACGTGTCGCAAGCTTTTGTGCCACAGGCGATCTCGCGTGTGACGCACCGCAGGGCGCGCCGATCGTGCGCGCCGTCACCAACCTCATGAGCCAGTCGAAACTCTCCGGCGGCGATCCGATCGGCTCGTTGACCTCGATCGCGCAGGCGCTGGCGTTCACCTCCATCAAAACCGCCACCGCGGTGGTCGAGGAGGACATCTCCGGCGCCACCCTGGCCGACGTGTCGATCTCGCCGAAGAAGTCGATCTCACAGCGAGTGTCCGATGCCTCGGACCCGAACAGCAAGCTCGACATGAACGCCGCGTATCAGGCGCTGCTGAAGGTCGGCATGATCGGCCTGAACGCTGTCGCCACCGTGGTGAAGTCGGTGATCAGCCCGGCGAGTATCAGCGAATTGGCCACGGCCACACTGTCGAATCCGCTGGCCGGACTGACGCTGCTCGGGACGAAACTGGCAGGGGCGGTCCCGCAACTGGTGCCGCCGACCACCGGGGTTCGGCTGGTCAACGAGGCGTTCACCGCGGTCCAGCAGAATGTGACCGACAACGCCGAACTCCTCGACGTCACCACCTGGGTGCGCTACTGGGACACGCTGCAACGCCATGACGCGTACTCGCGGATGGGCGTCGGCGCGAACGGCGCCACCCCGACGGAGTACGTCGGCCGGTGGTTCGCCGCGCTCGCCCACGACGCGGCAGGCGTTTCCGGGAAGGGAACGGTACCGGTCGGCGGGTCCGACTCGCGTGGTATGGGAATATTCCAGAGCCCGACCGGCGCGTCTACGACAACCAAACCCTCCGGTGGGGGACAATTTCCGTTCGGGACAGGAGCCGATGGCGCCTCATCCGGCGGCGCGACGACTCCGCCTGCCGCGACACCCGTAACCACCGCACCCACCACCCGTCCGTTCTCTGTGAACTGATCACCGAGAGGTCTTCGATGCGAACTGTGCCCGGCGCCGTGGAAAGGGGGGAATGTTGAAGTCGTACAACGAATTGTCGCGCTGGTACTCGGCGCTGGAGCCCGAGGCCGAGACCAAGACCGGTGCCCCTGTGCGTCCGGACACCACCGAACCGGTGACGGGCGACGACGACAGCATCGACCGATATTCGACGAGTCCCGGCGCCGCCCCGATCGCCGAGCCGGCGCCGGATCGCGCCACGGCAGGGGAGCGGCAGCCGGAACCGTTCAGCCTCGCCCTGGACTTTCAGCCGACCGCCACCGGCGACTCGCAGCGCGGGGAGACGGGGCATCAGGCGAAAGTTGCCGGCGACCCGCACGGCTGGAACGTCGAGTCCGAGCCGACAGATGGTGACCCCGTCAGTCGGGCCACCGAGTTCGATGACACGACAACCGAATCCGCGGGCTGGGGCGCGGCCGAAGGCGACAAGCGGCCGTACCCGGCCGAACCGGAGGATGCGCCCGAGCCCCCGCCACCGCCTCCCGCGCAACTTGCCGGACGCCGTAGCGACTTCACCGGCGGCTGGTCGGACTGGGTCGCCGAACCGGCACCAGGCCCCGACGACGACTACGACGCCGAACTCGTCCAGTTCCCCTGGCCGGAGGCCGCCGCCGACGAATACGACAACGCCCGTGTGCTCGAGCCCTCCGGTGCCCTGCGGGCGAACCGGAAACGTCAGCGCACGTGGGTGGTTCTCGCGGTCTCGGTCCTCGTGCTCGTGCTCGCCGCGACCGGGGTGTTCTTCCTGCTGTTCGGGCGCGGCGACAGCAACACCGCCCGCAACGCCGCCCCGCCACTGCACTTCACCGCGGGCAACCTGACCGCCGACACCGCGGGCTCGTGCCCGACCGAACGCACCGAGATCGTGCTGCGCAGCGCCGAAGCGGGCGGCACCGACTCGGGCCCCGACGCCGTCCTCGCCTTCCAGTACGCCTACTACGTGACCCGATCGGGGGCGCAGGCCAGAGCGGTGGTCACCCCCGACGCCGACGTCTCGCCGGCCGCCGTGATCCAGCGCGGTATCGACACCATCCCGGTGGGGACCACCCACTGCGTGCGGATCACCACCGTCGCGGCCGACCGGTTCACCGTGGAGGTCACCGAGTTCCGGCCCGCGGGCGCACCGGCCACCTACACCAAGCAATCGGTGCGGACAGCGCTGGTCGGCGATCGCACGCTCATCACGGGCATCGCGGCAGGGTAAGGAGAGGCGATGACAGACGATTGGAGCCGATGGCTCGACGAGGCCCCCGAGGGGGACCCGTCCGATGACCTGGCGCGTGATCCGGCTCCGGTGGTGCGGTTGCGGCGTCGCAACGGTGAGCGCCGCGACGGTACTCGCAGGCCGATCCTGGTGGTCGGCGGCTGCGGCGGCGCGGGCACCACGACGACCGCGCTCGGCCTGGCCGCGGAGCTCGTCACCGCGGGTGCGACGACAGTGGCGGTCGACGCGACCGCGGCGGGCAGCGACATCGCGCTGCGTGGGGCCGACAAGCACCTGCACCCGGTGAACCTGCAGTCCTGGGTGTACGGCCGGGGCGACGACGAACCGGCGCCGCTGGAAGACTGCCTGTCCCGCTCCACCTCCGGGTTCGGGCTGCTCTGGCGGGACGCGACCCCACTGCGCCGCCGCGCGACATTTCTCACTGTCGCGCGGGCGCTGGACACCGGTGGGTACACCGCGGTCTACGACGGCGGCAACCCGATTGCCGGACGGCAACTGCGGCCCCTGCTCGACGATGCCGATATCGCACTGGTGCTGGCCATCCCGGCCCGCGTCGACGCCGCCAACCGGCTGCGCGTGACCCTGGAATGGCTCGACGACCACTACGGCGACGACGGTGCCGGTGTGGTCGCCGACACCACTATCGTTGTCTCGCATCAGTATTCGCACGACGACTCGCGCGTAGCGGAGCATTTGCGCGAGCACCTGTCGGGGTGGGTGCGCGAGGTCGTCGAGATTCCCTACGATCCGCATCTCGCGCGCGGAGAACTCGTCCGCCACGCCGAGCTGGCCGAGACGACGCGTTCGGCGTATGCGAGCTTGCTCGCGGGGGTGGCATCATGACGGCAGCCATGAATCTTCGTCGTCGTCGTGAACCGGACGTCCCCGCCGGTGTAGTCGCGCCGCCAGAATCGCTGCGCGCCAAGATCTGGGAGCGCCCGGTGCCAGGGGTCGGCCGGGCGCCGCTGGTGTGGTTGCTCGGCGTGCACGGTGGCGCGGGCGCGACCACGCTGTCGCATGTGCTCGCCCCCGCCGCCGACGCACGCGGGCGCTGGCCCGGGGTGTTCGACCGCGAATCCCCCTATGTGGTCCTGGTCGCCAGGGAAACCATCTCCGGACTCACCCGTGCGCACGATCTGCTGCGCCAGCATCACGCCGGGCTCGCGGGCCCGGCGCTGGTTCTCGGCCTGATCACCGTGGCCGCGCGTCCCGGCCGGATGGCACCGGAGATCCGGCGCTACCGGGAGGTGGTCGGCTCGCTGGCCGGGCACGTCTGGCAGGTGCCGTGGTTCGAGGAATGGACTCTGGTGGAGTCCGATGCGCTTCCGGTGTGGTCGCCGGGCGACGAGGTGGCGGTCAAGAAGCGCCGCCCCGACCCGCTCGACGACGTGCCGGTCGAAATCGGTGACCTCGGTACCGATGTGGTCGCCGCGATCCGCACCAGTCTCGGCCCGCCCACGTCGGGTCAGGGTCGATCATGAACGCCGGGCGGTTCGCCGGTCGGTGGTGTACAAACGTGTGTCGTCGTCGAAGTGTTTGTGGCACAACACCTTTACTGTGGGAGAAAGGCACCCGATGAGCATGCTCCTCCTCGCCGTGCAGGACACGTACGGCACCGTGCTGGCCCAGGTCGGTAACCCGACCCCGGAGGCTCCTCCCGGCTCGGAGAAGATCCTGCAGCTGGTGCGTTACCTCACCTGGTTCGTGCTGCTGTCGGGCATCTGCGGCATCACCTACGCGGGCGGCAAGTTCGCGTGGGAGCGCTGGACCGGTGGTGGTCTCGAATCGCCGAAGATGGTGGCGGGCGCCATGATCGGTGGCGTCGTGGCGACCAGCGCCGGCACGATCATGAGTGCGGTCATCGGTTAGTGATCACCGTGCTCGCCTATAAACAGATCCCGGCCGACGTGTTGGCGCCGATGATGCAGTTGCTCAACTGGCTGCTCTGGTTCGTCCTGCTGTCGTGCCTGGCCTGGATGATCCTGTCGGCGGGTCGATTGTGGATCGCGTTCCGCAGCGACCTGGCGGTCAACGACGCCTCACACGGCGTCCTGATGAGCCTGATCGGTGCCTCGGTGGCCAGCACCGCGTCGGCGATCGCGCTGGCCTTCCTGCCGGCATGAATTCCACAGTGACACGACCGGTTGCGGTCGGTATCGCATTGCTCGCCGCGGCCGTCGGCTGTGGTGGCGGTGGTGATACCGGCCCCGACCTGACAGCCGCGCCGACCGGGGTGGGCTGGCAGGACTACCAGGGCATCTCCCTGCCGCACACCGATCAGGGCCCGAAAACAGTGGGGCAGGGCGCCGCGACGGGGTTCGAGCATTCCCCGCGCGGGGCCGGGCTGGCGGCACTGACCCACACCATCCGGTTGTCGGTGGCGCCGGACAGTCAGTGGGCCCAGGTGGTCAACGCCGAACTCGTCCCGGGGCCCGCGCGGGACGAGTGGGCGATCAACCGAGTACAGCTGTCGATCACCGGACCCGCCACGGCGGAGTACGCGCCGAAATTGTTGGGTTACAAAATTACCGAATATCGTGACGAGCGAACGACTGTCGACGTCTATACCGAATACTCCGACCGGTCACGGGCGGTGAACCACACCACGGTGAGCTGGTACGGCGGAGACTGGCGGCTGCAGTTACCCGATCCCCGGTCCACCGACCGGCCGGTCGACCCGATCGATGAATTACCGCAGGACATTGTGACATTGGAGGCACCGCAGTGAGCGAGAAGGAGCCGGGCACGCGCGACCGCGCGTCCTTCGGCATGATCGCCTCCGGTGCCCTGCTCGCCCTGATCATGGTCGTCGGCGCCGTCGTGTACTTCACTCGCGACGGCGGCAGCGAGGTGGACAACGCGCCGCCGCCCGCCCAGGCCGCGGGCGGAACGGGATTCGCCGAACCCGAGGTCGACCTGCTCGGCAGGCGGGTGGACATCCCGAACAACCCGGCGGGTCAGCCGCTGGCCCAGCAACCGGGTACGCAACGTACCGCCGCGGACCCGGATTGGCTGACCGGCGCGCCGGAGGGCACCACGAAACCGCACGGCTGGCAGCGTGTCTACGGCGCGTCGGTGCCGTTCTCCACTTCCGACGGGCCGTCGCGAATCGAGGACGGACTCGCCGTCGGCTACGCGCGGACACCACAGGGCGCCGCACTGGCCGCCGCGCAGATCACCTACCGGCTCAACGCCCGCCCGGCGGACCGCGACCTGTATGTGACGCAATTGCGGGTCAGCACGGCGCAGCTGGCCGCCTACGACTCCGCGTTGTCGGGCGAGCGGCTGCCCAAACAGCAGCCGGAGAAGGTGACCCGGTATTTCGTGGCCTCCGACGCGTTCAAGATCGACGATTTCGCCGAGGATCTGGCGATCGTGCGGCTGGCTTCGCGCGGTCCGGTGATCGATGGCAAGCAGCTGTACGCCGCGATGCGGATGATCGTGGTGTGGGACGCCGGTGACTGGCGGCTCAAACCGTCGACGACAGCAAATACCCAGACCGAATACGTGGAATCGCTGGCGGGGTGGACGACATGGTGATCGAGGTACAGCACAGCCCGGATCGATTCCGCGCGGACCATCGAGGGGTGCCAACTATGCTGAGGCGGATCGTCACCATTTTCGCGGTGATCTTCACCGTGATGATCGCGACGCCGACGGTGGCCTACGGCCAGACCTACGGCTTCGACGAGGCGTGCAACGAACTGCACGACACCCTCGACAGCGTCGCGATCCCCGGAGTCTCGCTCGGCGACGCGGCGTCGGCGGTGTGTAAGGCGGGCAATGCCGCCTCCCACCCCGGCGACGCGGCCACCGCGGTCAAGGACAAGGCGTGGGATTCCACCTTCGGCAAGGTGGTCGACTCGCTGATGAAGGGCCTCGGCGAGGCGCTGATCCTGGCGTTGACCTTCTGGATGAAGGTGCCCAACGAGGCGGTGAGCGACTCGGGGGCACTGTTCACCAAGATCAACGACTACACCTATCAGATCCAGATATTGCTGTTGATCGCCTCGGTGATCATCACCGGCGGCCGATTGGCCGAGGCCAGACGCGGGGCGGCCGTGAGCGAGGCCGCCGAATCGTTCCGACTGTTCGCCAGGGTGGTGTTCAGTTCGTGGATGCTGGGTGCGGTGATCGTCGCGGGTACGCGAGCGTCGGACAAGTTCTCCGAGTGGATCATCGACGACGCCACCGGCGGCAATGCCAAGAACATGGCCGAATTGATGGTGAAAACCAGTAAGTTGCAGGCCTTTTCGCCGGGCCTGGTGCTGATCATCGCCATCGTCGGCCTGCTCGGCGCGCTCGCCCAGATCGTGCTCGCCATCGTTCGGCAGGGTCTGCTGGTGGTCGCCGCGGGCGTGCTGCCGCTGGCCGCCGCCGCCTCGGCGACGGGCACCGGCAAGCAGTCGTATCAGAAACTGGTCGGCTGGATCATCGCGTTCATGCTGTTCAAACCGGTGGCCGCGATCGTGTACATGATCGCGTTCACCACCGCGGGCCACGTCGACGAGACCACGGACTCCGGCGGCTTGCCCAGCGGCGAGGACGCGCAGCGGATGCTGGTCGCGCTGGTGTTGCTGTGCAGCGTGGCGTTCGTGCTGCCCGCGCTGATGCGCCTGGTCGCGCCGGCGGTGGCCACGGTCGGCACCGGTGGCTCGGGTCTGATGGTGGCCGGTGGTGCGGCGGTAGCGGCGATGGGGCTCGGTGCGATCGGCACCAAGGCTGTCGCCTCTCGGCCGGTGGCGGCGCCCGGCTCCGCGGGCTACTTCGGTAATGGCGGTGCGGGTCCGCGGCCCGGTGGACCCGGCGGGGGCGGGGGAAGCGGCGGCGGTGGCGCGGCGCCACGACCGACACCGCCACCACGAGGGGGTGCGCCCGCGCCCGCGACGACGAGTTCGGGCTCGGTACCCGCCGGCGCCCGCAATGTGGCGGCCGCTCGGACCGCGGCCAACACCACCTCGCGCGCGGACCAATCGATGGGCGACGTCGCCGGTGACCGCTGGGCGAATCGTTCACCCGACCTCGGCAGGAGCACGATTCCGCGATGACGACCTCGGCGACCGACACCTACGAGCGCCGCTCGTACGGGCTGTGGCAGAAACCGCGCAGCGCGGGCCTTTTCGGCCTGCGCTGGGAAGAGACCGTGATCGGTTTCGTCGTGGTGATCACGGCACTGATCTGCGCGATGGTCGGTGGATTCAAATGGGGCCTCGTCGTCGGCGGGCTCGGTGCGCTGGTGATGGTGCCCCTGGTGTGGCGGACGGGGGGCCGCTCGGGCTATGAGACGGGACTGATGATGTTCAACTGGAGGCGCTCGCGCAACAACGGCGAGCACGTGTATCGCGGTGGCCGGTTCTCCCGGATCCCCGGCGGTGTCACGAAATTGCCGGGGCTGCTCGCGCCGTCGAAGCTCTACGAAGGCATCGACGCCGGTGGGTATCACTTCGGGATGATCCATCTGCCCGCGTTCGCGCAGTACACGGTGGTGTTGCGGGCCTGGCCGCAGGGGCACGAGGCGGTGGACCAGCCGGTGATCGATCGCTGGGTCGCGGCCTGGGGCACCTTCCTCGCCTCGGTCGGGCAGACCAGCGACATCGTCGCGGTGGTGCCGGTGATCGACACGGTGCCCGAGACCGGAAACCGGTTGCTCAACGAGGTGTCCACGATCACCCGCCCCGAAGCCCCCGATCTGGCCCAGCAGGTGATGTACGAGCTGGCGACCGAATTGCCGCAGGAGCGTGTGCAACTGCTGCCGCGGGTGGCGATCACGTTCAAGGCGACCACCGCCGAGCGGCGCAAGAACCCGGCCGAGGAAGCGGTGGAGATCGGGCGCAGGCTGCCCGGTATCTGCGCGGCGCTGGCCGAGGCCGGGGTGCGGGCGCAGCCGATGTCGGCGGAGGAGGTCATCTCCTTCATCCGCCGCAGCTACGACCCTGCCTCGCAGGCCGACCTCGAGGTGGCCGCGGCCGATCCCGGTGGGCACGGCCTCGGCTGGGACGACGCGGGTCCGGTGTCCTACGACGAGAAGTGGGATCACCTGATCCACGACGGCGGCCGCTCGGTGACCTGGGAGATGGACGCGGCGCCCGAGGGCGCGGTGGACGAGCGGGTGTTGCAGCGATTGCTCGCGCCCAATCCCGAAGTGCCACGCAAACGCATCGCGATCGTCTACCGGCCGCACTCGGCCGCCGACGCCGCCGAGATCGTCGACGACGACTTCAAGAACGCGCTCGTGGCCCAGCAGAGCGAACGCGGCGTGGTCTCGGCGGCGGCGACGCTGCGCGTCGGCGCCACCCAGCAGGCGCGCGAGGAGCAGGCGCGCGGACACGGTGTCACCCGGTTCGGTGCGCTGGTCACGATCACCGAGCCGCTGCGCGGTGATCTGCCCCGCATCGAGGCCATCACCCGCGACCTGTCCACGCAGGCTCGGCTCAAGATCCGGCGCTGCTACCGCTACCAGTCCGCGGCGTTCGCGGCATCTCTCGGTTGCGGCGTGATCCTGCCCGAACACGCAACCATTCCGAAGGCATTGGCGGGGTGAGGCGATTATGGGACGCGACTACGAACCTCCGGTGCGCGATCGCGACGACGTCGCGTTGCGCCCGGTCCACCGGCCGCCGCGCATCCGCGGCGAACGCGAGCCACGGCCCGCGGGGAGCGCGCCGCGCGTGAGCGACGACGTGCTCGGCCTCGACGAGCGCACCGACCGCGACGAGCGAGAAGGCTCGGCGCGGGGATCACGCACGGCCGAAGGCCGTCCACCGGTCGAGCACCGGGCACGGGACGAAGCCCGCACCGAGCGAGGTCGTCCACCCCGGCCCCGTGGCGAGGAGCCACGCAGGCCACGCGAGGACGAGCCGCGTCGATCGCGCGAGGGCGAGCGGCGGACGCGGGGTCCGCGTCCCGATGCCGATCGGGGCGCCAGGGCGCGCGCCGAGCGTGGGTTGCGCGACCAGGATCACGGTCCCCGGTTGGAACACGAACGCCCACAGGGTGATCCGCGCCGGCGTCCCAAGCAGGCCGCACCGAAGCCGATGAAGAAGGCGCGGCCCGCGAAGGCGGTGCGCGCGGTCCGGGCCGACGAGGCCGCCGATCGGGCGATGGGTTCGGGCCGGTCGGCGAAATCGACCAAGCCGGACCGGCGTTCGCAAGGCCCCTCGCTGCTCGACGACGCTACCCGCGCCCGCTACGAGATGATCGCCCGCGAGCAGTCGGGTCTGCGCGCGGCCTGGGCGACGTTCCGGATCCACACCGACGATCTGCGCCGCAACAACGCGCACGCGCGCACCGAGGCCGTGGTCAAGGACGGGTTCGACCGCACCACCGCCGAATTGACCGACCGCGGGTACTCGGGCGCGGGCGGCGGCAAGATGAACGTCGTGGGCCGCCCGGTCGAGTATCGCGCCACCACTGCCCAGGTCGCGGGTCTGTGGCCGTGGTCGGTCGGTGCCGGTGCGCCGTTGATCGGCACCCCACTCGGCTCGCACCTGCACACCGGCGCCCCGGTGTGCTTCGACCCGATGAACTGGTTCATGCGCGGCAGTTTCATCACCGCGCCCAGCCTGTTCGTGCTCGGCCTCAACGGTTTCGGCAAGTCCTCGCTGGTGCGCCGGATCGTGCTCGGCGGCATCGCCCAGGGCATCACCCCGCTGATCCTGGCCGACGTGAAACCCGACTATCGCAAGATGGTCGAACTCGTCGGCGGCCAGGTGATCGACCTCGGCTACGGACACGGCAAGCTGAACCCGCTGGCCGCGGGCGTGCTCGGTTCGGTGGTGCCACGCCTGGCGGACGAACCCGCACTGCAACGTCAGGTGCTGCAGGATCTGCGCGCCCGGCAGGTGACGTTGATCGCGGGCCTGGTGGAACTGGTTCGCGGCGCCCGCGTCGCCGACTTCGAGGAAACGCTGATCGCCACCGCGCTGCGCATCCTCTACCAGCCCGGCGGGTTCACCCCCGACAAACCGCCGATCATGGAAAACCTGCTCGAGGTGATCGTCGGCGGCGGCGCCGAGATGATGCTCGACGCGGGCGCCGACAACGCCGACGAATACCAGAACGCGATCAAGGGACTGCGCCGATCGTTGCGCGCGCTCACCCAGGGCCCGTTCGGCGCGATCTTCAACGGCCAGACCAGCGTTCCGATCGACACCAGCGCCGTGGCGGTGTGCATCGACGTCTCGCACATCCCCAGCGGCGACAAGAAGCTCAAGGCCGCGGTCATGCTGGCCTGCTGGGCAGACGGTTTCGCGTCCGTCGAGGCCGCGCACGTGCTGGCCGACGCGGACCTCGGCCCGCAGCGCTACTTCCAGGTGGTGATGGACGAGCTGTGGCAGGTGCTCGGGCTCGGCGACTTCATGGTCGACCGCGTCGACGAGCTGACCCGTCTGCAGCGTGGCCTGGCCACCGCCCTGATCATGATCAGCCACACCATCAAGGACCTGCAGGCGCTGGGGTCGGACGCCGCGATCGCCAAGGCCATCGGCTTCCTGGAACGCGCGCGCGCCAAGATCTTCGGCGCGCTACCCGCCGAGGAGATCAGCAGGCTCGACTCCACGGTGCCGTTCACCTCGGCCGAGCAGGAGATGGTGACGAGTTGGTCGGCGCCGCAGGCCCTCACCGGGGAGGCGCTCAAGCCCGGCCAGCAGCGGCCGTCGCCGCCCGGTACCGGCAAGTTCCTGCTGAAGGTCGGCGAGGATCGCCGGCCGGGCATTCCTTTCCACATGGAGTTCACGGTGTCGGAGCGAGAAAGCGGAATCCACGACACGAACCAGCGCTTCAGCGAGTTCGGCGACAACCCCAGGGGCACGCCGGACTATTCGAACGGGAGTGAGCAATGATGCCGCACCGGTCCTATCGCCGGGTCTCGCCGGAGGTCCGCAATGCCGCCGTCGCCCAGGTGGTCGCGCTGACCGACAAGTTGCGCAGCGAATCGGAGGCCTGCCGAATGGTGGCCGAACAGATCGGCGTGCACGCCAATTCGGTGCGCAACTGGGTCCGCGCGACCCAGGACCCGAGCCTGGACCGCATGGACGCCACCGCGCTACGCCGCAAAGTGGCGCTGTTGCAACAACAGCTGGCCGCCGCCGCGGAAATGAACCGCACGCTCGCCGACACGCTCAACGAGTCCCGGCGCCGAACATGAACTCCGCCGCGGCGGACGTTGCGCGAATCGGCGCCCGGCGCGGACCGCGGGGAGGCGGCCGGTGAACGTCCGCACGATGATGATGACGGTGTTCGGCTCGGTCATCGGGTTGGTGGCCCTGGTGCTGGTGATCGTGCTGCCGTCCTCGGATGAGACCTGCGAGACCGGCGATGTGCTGGTCGGATCGTCGGTGCCCACGCTGCCCGAACTCGGTGGGGACAATCGCGCGGGCGCGACCAGTGCTGCCCCGCCGACATCGAATCCGGCGGTCACCGGAACACCGGTGCTGGCCGCGGGTGTGGGTCCGCTGCGCCGCACGTTGCCGCTGGAGACCGGAACGTTCACCATCTCCGATGTGTTCGGTTCGCGCGGCGGCGATCACAAGGGCATCGACATGGCCGCCACCGACGGCACCACGATCTACTCGGTGTCCGACGGCAGGGTCGTCGCCGCCGGTCCCGCTTCCGGTTTCGGCAACTGGATCGTCGTCGATTCCGTCGACACCAACGGTCGCGCCTACTCCGCGGTGTACGGCCACATGTGGGACGCCGGCGTCAAGGTGCGCACCGGCCAGACGGTGACCGCGGGTCAGCCGATCGGGATGGTCGGGTCCGCGGGCGAATCGAGCGGTCCGCACCTGCATTTCGAGATCGTGCCCGGTGGCCGGTTCACCGGCGGTCGTCAGATCGACCCGATGCCGTGGCTCGACGGCGCGCCGACCCCGGATGTCGGTGGCGCGCGGGCGTTTTCGAGCGATCCGAACTGTGTGCGCGGATTCGGCAGCGCCGGTGGGGCATTGGCCGACGGGAAGGTACCCGCCGAACTCGAGATCTGGTATCGCCGCGCGGGAACGGTGTGCCCGGAGATCTCCTCGTCGCTGCTGGCCGCGCAGGCCAAGCAGGAGTCGGGATTCCGGCGGGGGCTCACCTCGCCCGCGGGCGCCCAGGGCCTGGCCCAGTTCCTGCCGGGCACGGCGGCGGGCATCAATCCCGAGGACGGTCAGCCCTACGTCATCGACGCCGACGGCAACGGGTCCGCCAGCGTGTGGGACGACGGTGACGCGATCATCGGACAAGCCCGCTACATGTGCTCGATCGCCCACAAGATCGCGGGCTGGATGGCCGCGGGGCGCGTGTCGGGCGACCTGGCCGCCCTCACCCTGGCCGGGTACAACGCCGGTGAGGGCGCGGTGCTGGCCTCCGGAGGGATGCCCAATCAGTATGCGGCGCACTATTCCGAGACCAGGCCCTACGTCACCAACATCTTGTCGATGGAACCCCAGTACCGCGCGCCCGGCGCACAAGGCCGGTTCACCCCCGGGCAGGGCAGCGACGGCGAGCAGATCGTCGAGGCCGCCCACGACTGGCTCGGCACACCGTATGTGTGGGGCGGCGGCGGCGTACAGGGGCCGAGCGGTGGCGGATTCGACGGGCCGGGACTGACCGCCGCGGCGGTGTTCGCCGCGTCCTCGGGCGCGGTCACGTTGCCACGCACCGCCGAACAGCAATGGGAGGCCGGGCGGGAGGTCCCGATCGCGAAGGCGGTCGCCGGTGATCTGGTGTTCAGCGGGTTCGGACGGCAGGGCCCGACACAGGTCGGGATCTACGCGGGCAACGGTCGGCTGATCCAGTCGGTGCCGCCGACGAGCAACCGCGGTGGCGGGGGTGTCGCCGAGGTGGCGGTGCCCGGCGACGCACGGGCGAGGAGGGTGTTGTGACCACGCGACCAGCGATAACCTGGTGGGAGAGAACACGAATCCGCACAACCCTGGCGGTGATGCTCGTGGCAGTCCTGCTCTCGGTTCCGGCGTGCAGCGGTGATGCCGAGCCGACGCGTCCCGAGGCGACTTCCACCACGCGTCTGCTCGAAGCCGCGGTCGACCCGACGACTCCCGACGGTGTCGCGGTGGTCGCGCTGCGCGAGGTCTACACCTGGTACCCCGCGACCGGGCAACCCGGATCCTCGCTGCAGCGCGCGCGAGAATGGCTGGGGCCCAGCATGATACGTATGCTGGACAGTTCGATCGGGGCCACCGCGACTCCGAAACCGTCGCTGCAGTGGGCCGACTGGGCCAAGGCGAAAGCGCGCGTGGAGGCGTTCACCTTCGCCTCGGGGGAGCCGGCGCCCGCGAGCGCCGATCCCACGGTGGCGCAGTACAAGATCGGCATCGAACAAACGGTCGTCTACCCGAACGGCCGCACCGAAGAGCTACCGCCGAGCACCGTCATCGCGACGGTGGTGCAGACCCCGCAGGGCTGGCGCCTCGACGCGTTCCGCTGACCACCCACCACGTCCACACAAGGAGGCACCCGTGGCGAAGAAGAAGGTGACGGATCCGGCCGCGGTCGGACCCGACACAACGCTGATCATGATCATGTTCGGGTTCGCGGCGCTGATCACCCTCGCCGTCGCCCTGCACCTGGGCAACGCGCTGGCGGTTGTGCCGCAGACCATTCCGATCAACCCGATCGCGGTGGTCGCCGATCTGGCGCGGGGCAAGCTGCACTGGCCGCGTGCGTCGACGGTGATCGTGCTGTTGGTGATCGCGTCGGCCATCGCGTATGTGGTGATCCGCAAGCGGTTGAAGAAGCGTGCGGGTGTGGGGCGGTTGGCGGTCGACGACAAGGCCGACCACATGGGCAGCGGTAGCGCGATCGCGTCGATCACCGAGGCCGGAGTCAGGGAGAAGGCGGCAGCTCTGGGGATGAAGCTGGGCACCAACGACTCACCCGGTGTGCCGATCGGCATCGCTGTCGCCGACGGCACCTCGCTCTACGGCTCCTACGAAGACCTGCATCTCGACATCTGGGGCCCGCGACAGGGCAAATCCACCTCGCGGGTCATTCCGGCGATCCTCTCCGCGATCGGGCCCGTGCTGGCGACGTCGAACAAGCGTGACGTGGTCGACGCGACCCGTGATGTGCAGGAAGCCAAGGGCAGTCGCACATTCGTGTTCGATCCACAAGGCGTCGCCGGTGAACGACCGACCTGGTTCTGGGATCCGCTGAGCTGGGTCAACTTCCGCACCGAGGGGTGTGAGATGCGCGCGGCTCGGCTCGCGGGACATTTCGCCGACGCCGAGACCGGCGGCAGCGCCGACGACGGCGACAACTTCTTCGATCCTGAGGCCGAAGACCTGCTCGCCGCGTTCTTCCTCGCGGCCGCGATCGCGGGCAAACCGATCACCCAGGTGTGGGAATGGGTGACGAATCCGCAGAACACCGAGGCGATCGAACACCTGCGCGGCGCCGAACACCACTTCACCGCGTCCGGCCTCGCCATGCAGTACAATGCCGACGAGCGCACCAGGAGCGGCATCTTCGGTACCGCGAAGAAGATGATTCGCTGCTTGCAGCTGTCCAATGTGCACCCGTGGATCACCCCGGCCGACGGCGTCCGTCCCCAGTTCGACGAACTGGAGTTCATCGAACGCAACGGCACGCTGTACTGCCTGTCGCTCGAGGGGCGCGGTTCGGCCGCACCGCTGGTGAGCGCGCTCACCGAGGCGGTCATCGATGTGGCCATGCGTAAGGCCTCGCGCTCGTCGGGTGGCCGGTTGCCGATCCCGTTGCTCGCGGTGCTCGACGAGGCCGCCAACGTGGTGCGCTGGAAGGATCTGCCCAAGCAGTACAGCCACTTCGGGTCGCGCGGCATCGTGGTGATGACCGTGTTGCAGTCGTGGGCGCAGGGCGCGCGTTGCTGGGGCGAGGCCGGGATGAGCGCGCTGTGGTCGGCCGCCAATATCAAGGTTCTCGGCAGCGGAGTCGACGATATGGCCTTCCTGCGCGACCGGTCCGAGGCGATCGGCGAGTACGACTCGATCTCCGCGTCGATGTCGCAGTCGGGCAACAGCAAGAGCTACTCGCGTTCGCTGAGCTCCTCGGTGACCTTCACCGCGCAGGGCCTGGCGACGCTACCGCGCGGTCGTGCCGTCGTGTTCACCTCCGGTCAGCCCGCGGTCCTGGTGCGGACCGTGCCGTGGTGGGAGTCGGAGTACGCCGACGCGGTCAAGCGGTCGATCGAGCAGAACGACCCGACTCGCAAGACCCGCATCGAAGACCTTTTCGGGTCTGCGTCGCTAGCGAAATCTGTTCCGCCGGAAGAGATGGGTGAAGTCGAGGAGGTCAAGCCGCTGTGAGCTACGACAATGTCGCCAATGGGGAGATTACGAACGGCTACCAGGGGGTGTACGAGTTCGTCACCGAGTACCTGAGTCAGGTCTACCGGCGCCAGGTCACCGATATCAGTGACACGGTGTGGTGCCCGGAATGGTGGCACCACAGCGAGGCCGTGATCCGGTTGAGCGCGCTGTGGCAGGCCTGGGAGCATCACCGTCTGCAGGGCGGGACCGGTATCAGCGTGTGGTTTCTCGACCATGCGGACCCGCACATGACCAAGCTGTTCGACCCGAAAGGGCCGTTCAAGTACTGCAGTGTGCGCAACGGTCACAAGGGGATGCTCGAACCGCTGCCGCTCAAGAAACCGGAGGGCGCGGACGCGCAGATGTTCGGCAGTCCGGACATCGACCGCCTCTGGCAGAAAGGCCGCATACCGGACTGACCGGACGGATGCTCGGATCCCGTTGCCAGGCAAGGGGATCCGAGCATATTCGGAGTCGGGTCAGCGACCGCGTTCGATCCCGCGTTCGATCCCGCGTTCCCCACGCTGACGCGCGAGGGTCGCGCGCATCACGGTGTCCCGGGACCGGATCGCCTCTTCCGGCGAGATGCCTTGGCCCATTTCGACCAGCATCCGAACCTGGGTGAGCTCCGGAGCGACGCCGGCACGCTGCAGATGTGCCGCGATCGCCGAGCGTCGCTCGGCCGAGTCGTAGCCGACGCTCGGCGTTGCCGCAGCGCTCGCGGCGAAGGCGGAGCCCGCCGGCTTGTTGAGGTTGATTCCGCGGTTCTCCACACCGCGCGATTCCACCGTGCGCGACCCCACCGACATCATCTGCACGAGTTCGATATTGCGCGGATCCTTGGCCTTGAGATCACGCGCCTCGCGGATCTGCAATTCGCGCGCTTCCTTCATCTTGGCCTCGATCGCCTTCGCCCGGGACTCGGCCTCTTTCTGGCCGTGTTCCCGCGATTTGACGGCGACCAAGATGGCCATCTGCAGCATGGTGCGCATCATGGACGCTGTTTCGCTGCCGATGTCGTCGAGTTCCGCCATGACTGCTCCCCGATGCTGCTGTGGAAGTGGACATCTGAGCCTACCGCGCGAAGGACACGGTGCGATGTCCGGCGGGCCGGGTCGACAGCGGAGAAAATGCGGGTGAGCGGTGCATGAGGCGGATGAATCGTAGGATTGCCTAGCCTCTGATGATCTTCTTCGCACGTCGGGGCGGGAAAACCGGAAACGGACCGGACACGCCAGCGTGTCCGGTCCGTTTCTGTCCTGGGAAAGCGGGTGTCAGCCCACCTTGACAGAGTTGAACGAGATCGGGATGGCCGGCCCGCCGTCTTCCGCGCCACCCTTGACGCCGCCGCCCGCGACCTTGTCCAAGGTGGCCAGGCCGGCCTCGTCGATCGTGCCGAAGATGGTGTAGTTCGGCGGCAGCTGGGTGTCGCCGAAGACCAGGAAGAACTGGCTTCCGTTGGTGCCCTTGCCCTCCGGGGAGGTACCCGCGTTGGCCATCGCGACCAGGCCGCGCTTGTAGTTCACCGGCTGCTGCAGCGCCGGGTCACCGGCGGGGAACAGGTCGGTGGGGTATTCGTTGTCGAAGGAGTAGCCGGGGCCGCCCATACCGGTGGCCGCGGGGTCACCGCACTGCAGGATGCCGAAGCCCGGCGTGGCCACGATGCGGTGGCAGCTGGTCTTGTCGAAATAGCCCTGCTGGGCCAGGCTCACCATCGAGTTGACCGTGCAGGGTGCCTGCGCGCTGTTGAGCGACAACCCGATCGGGCCCTGGGTGGAATCGATCGCCACCTTCACCTCGGGACCGTCGGTGGCGACCGACGTCGTGGTGGGCGCGGTGACGGGCTTGGCCGCAGGCTCCTGGCCCGCCGGGTAGCTGCAGTCGACGGTCGCGGGCTTGGCCGCGGGGGGCGGCGGACCGGGGATGTCGAGGGGAGTGTTGACGAACTGGGTCGTCGGCACCGCCGAGGACGACTCGGCGTTGACCGACTCACTGTCGTCGCCCCTGGTGAGGAAATACACGCCGGTCGCGGCGGCCGCGACGACTATCACACCCAGTACCGAGCCCGCGATCGTCAAGCGCTTGCGCTTCTTCTCCTGCTCGGCCCGTCGTGCCAGCTGGCGCTCCAGCTTGCGCTTGGCCGCCGCCCGTCGCTGTTCGTTACTCGGCACTACCGCGTTCCTCCCGTGTCGTCAGGTTCGTCTAGAGGGTAACCGGTTGGACGCGGGGGGCGCCCGTGGGGAAAACTGGACCATCGTGACCAAGACCAGCAGCTTCACCGCCCCGAAGGGGGTCCCCGACTACCTGCCGCCCGGTTCGGCCGAGTTCGTCGCCGTGCGCGACGGCTTGATCCACGCCGCCCGACTCGCGGGGTACGGGCATGTCGAGCTGCCGGTATTCGAACAGACCGCCCTGTTCGCACGGGGTGTCGGCGAGTCGACCGACGTGGTCAGCAAGGAGATGTGGACCTTCGCCGACCGCAACGGCGAGAGCTTCACCCTGCGTCCCGAAGGCACCGCGGGAGTGATGCGCGCGGTGATCCAGCACGGCCTGGACAAGAGCGGTCAGCTGCCGGTGAAGCTCTGCTACGCCGGTCCGTTCTTCCGGTACGAGCGCCCGCAGGCCGGTCGTTACCGGCAGTTGCAGCAGGTCGGCATCGAGGCGATCGGCATCGACGACCCCGCCCTCGACGCCGAGGTCATCGCGATCGCCGACGCCGGATTCCGCGCGCTGGGCCTGGACGGATTCCGCCTCGAGATCACCTCGCTCGGTGACGAGACGTGCCGCCCGCAGTACCGCGAACTGTTGCAGGAGTTCCTGCGCGGGCTGCCCCTGGACGAGGAGACTCAGCGCCGCGCCGAGATCAACCCGCTGCGCGTGCTCGACGACAAGCGACCCGAAGTGCGCGAGCTGACCGCGAACGCACCGCTGATGATCGACCACCTCTCGGAGTCGGCGAAGGCGCACTTCGAGCAGGTTCTCGGACACCTCGACGCGCTCGGCGTGCCGTATGTGGTGAACCCGCGCATGGTGCGCGGTCTGGACTACTACACCAAGACCACGTTCGAATTCGTGCACGACCAGCTCGGTGCGCAGTCGGGCATCGGTGGCGGTGGCCGCTACGACGGACTGATGGCCGAACTGGGCGGTCAGCCGCTGTCGGGCATCGGTTTCGGCATCGGCGTCGACCGGACGGTGCTGGCACTCGCTGCCGAGGGCAAGTCGGCGGCCGATCCGGCACGCTGCCAGGTGTACGGCGTCGCGCTCGGCGACGCGGCCAAGGCGAAGCTGGTCGCGCTGGCCGGTGAACTGCGTGCCGCCGACATCAGCGTCGACCTGGCCTATGGCGGACGCGGGATGAAGGGTGCGATGAAGGGCGCCGATCGTTCGGGGGCGAAGTACACCCTTGTGCTCGGCGATCGCGATCTCGCCGAGAACACGATCGGCGTCAAGGAGATGGCAACCGGTGAACAGCGGTCCGTCCCGCTCGACGGCGTCGTGGCGGTGCTGCGCGCGGAGCTCGGTCGCTGAGGCCGCGTACTCCGCGGTGGGCGCCGCGCTCGGCTGCTGAGGTCGGTGGGGCGCGGTAATCTGACCGCGCCTCATGCCGGGCGGGCCGGTGGGGGCGGAGAGGCAATCGTGGACGGGCAGTCCGGGCAGCCGGCGGCGACGGAACCGGTGGGAATCGACCTGGTGGCGCCCGAGGTGTTCGCGCCGATGTTGCGCAGGCTCGCGCTGGCCGCGCTCGGCGTGGGCGTCGGTGCGGCGTTGCTGTCGGCGGTCTGGCTGAGCTGGCCGTACGCGATCCTGATCGGACTGGCCGTCGCTGTCCCGACCATCGGTTACGTCTTCGCGTTCCAGCGGCGGCGGCTGTGGTTGAGCGGCACCGTGATCCGCGCACACCGGCTGGTCGGCGAACACACGGTCGACCTCGCCTACGCTACCGGCGTGCAACTGCTGGTGTATCCCGCACGCCTGAGCCGCATCGTCTTGCGGGTCACCGCCGGCGGCGACACCCAACTGGTGCCGCTGGCGATGTACACCGACGTGGGCAGCGGCCGCGAACTGCATCTGCTCGGCCTGCGCAAACTCGCCGACGCTCTCGCCGCCAGCGAACTCGCCGCGGCCATCGCGATCTCGGAGGTGCTCGTGCAGCAGTTGCGTGCCGAGGCTCGCGACGCCGGCCTCGGCGAACGTCCGCTGTATCGCGCGGTGCGGTCGGTGCGGAGCAAGGACAGCGTCTCACCGGTGGTCCTCACCGATTCCGAGGTCGCCGCACTCGGTTGAGCGTCGCCGGATGGTGTCGTAGCCCGACCGCCTGTCCGGCGGTCAGCCGAAGAGGGCGAGCTGCGCGTCCTGCGGCGTGGGTGGGGGAGCGGCCGGCGTGGTGGGGCCTTGGACTCGGCGCAGGCCGTGGTGGTCGAGGAGGGGATTCACTCGGTCGCGTAGCCAGTCGCGGTAGAGGGGAGTGACGTTGCCGCCGCGGGCGTAGAGCTGGCGGTAGCGGCGCATGAGCGCGGGGTGTTCGGTACCGAGCCAGGTGAGGAACCAGTCTCGGGTGGGACCGCGCAGGTGCATCGGGAAGGCCGTGGCGCTGGCCGCGCCCGCGTCGGCGATCGCGGCGAACAGGGCCTCGAGGTGGGCTCGGCTGTCGGTGAGGCAGGGGATGATCGGCGCGGCCATGACATGGACGGTGAAGCCCGCGTCGGCCAGCGCGCGGACCAGGTCGAGACGGGCACGCGGTTCGGGGGTGCCCGGTTCGAGGCGGTGATGCAGGTCGGGATCGAGGATGGCGATCGACACCGCGACGCTCACCTCTACGTGCCGGGCCGCCTCGGTGAGCAGGGGGAGATCGCGGCGCAGCAGCGGGCCCTTGGTGAGGATGGAGAAGGGGGTGCCCGAATCGGCGAGCGCGCCGATGATGCCGGGCATCAAGCGGTATCGGCCCTCGGCGCGTTGGTACGGGTCGGTGTTGGTGCCGAGCGCCACCGCCTCGCGCTGCCAGGACCGGCGCAGAACTTCGCGACGCAGCACCGCGGCGATATTGGTCTTCACCACGATCTCGGAATCGAAATCCTCGCCCGCGTCGAGGCCGAGATATTCGTGGCTGCCGCGCGCGAAGCAGTAGCGGCAGGCGTGCGAGCAGCCACGCATCGGGTTGATCGTCCAGCGGAAGGGCAGCGCGGAGCTCTCGGGCATCTTGTTCAGCGCGCTCTTGCACAGCACCTCGTGGAAGGTGATGCCGTCGAACTCGGGGGTGCGGACGGAGCGGACCAGCCCGGCCCTGGTCAGGCCGGGCAGCGCGCCGTCATCGGCGTCCAGGGTCTGAGCTTGCCACCGCACCCCACGAGTCGAACATTTGTTCGAACAGCTGTCAAGCCTGACGCGACGCCCGCAGGAAGTCGACGAGGTCGTTGACGGTCTCGGTGGTCGGGCGGGGGCGGTAGCCGAGTTCGCGTTCGGCCTTGCCGTGGTCGACGACCGGCGCCGAGATCAGCGCGCCCAGTGCGGCTTTGGACAGGCTGTCGGAGCCGAAGCGCCTGCCGATCGGCTCGAGCACCGGCAGTGTCGCGCCGAGTACCTTCGCCGGGATGGCGAAGCGTGGGCCCTTGGCGCCGGTGCGGGCCGCCGCCATCCGGCAGAAGTCGATCATCGTGGTCATCTCGCCGCCGAGTAGGTAGTTCTCGCCGGTGCGGCCCTTGTCGCCCGCGAGGACCAGGCCCTGGGCGACGTCGCGCACGTCGACCAGGTCGAAGCCGCCGCCGATCATCACCGGAATCCGGCCGCGCATCGCCTGGGCGGCGATGACGTTCAGCCGGGACAGGCGATCGGGGAGGTCGACCGGGCCGTAGACGCCGGTCGGATTCACGATCACCGCGTCGAGTCCGCGCTCGATCACCGGACGCAAGGCCAGTTCGCCGGACCACTTCGACCGGTCGTACACGGGCAAACCGGGATCGTCTGAGCGGCCGGAGGTCTCGTCGATGTGCCCGCCCGCGCGGTACTGGTCGAAAGCGTGGATAGAGCTGGTGTGGACGAACCGGCGCACGCCCGATTCCAGTGCCGCCTCGGCGGTGACGCGCACGCCCTCGGTGTTCACCCGCCACGCCAGATCGTTGCGTTCGGCGAGGGTGATCAGCGCGACGAGGTGGTAGACCACCTCGGTGCCCGCCAGCGCCGCGCGCATCGACGCCGGGTCGAGCACATCGCCTTCGACCCAGGTGACGGCCGGATCGGCGGTAGCCGGGGCGACGCGGTCGATCGCGACGACCTCGTGGCCGCGCTCGACGAGCAGAGGGATCAAGTTGGTACCGAGGTAGCCGGCTGCGCCGGTCACTGCGACCTTCATGAGGCCGAGGATATAGAACATGTTCTAGTTTTGATAGTGGATCACGCAGATCGGGGGTGGCACGACTCGAAAACTGCCGGGGAGTTCGGCTATATTTGGCGCCAATCGCAGTTGGGTGGTCGCGTCGGGAGTTTCGCGTCCGTCGCTCGCTTCTGTAGTGCAGACTTTTCACGACGAGTTGGGGGGATTTCGCATGACCGATCTCTCGGTGCAAACCGAAGAAGTCGCCGCGTTCGCGGCGACCAATGGCGGGGTGGCGGCACAGGTCGCCGCGGCGGGCAATATCGACCTGGTTGCCAGCGTGTCGGCGGCGACGCCCGTGTTCGGCCTTATCGGCGCCGACTACCTGGCGATGTTCGCGGCCGCGCAAGCGTTGCAGGCCAAGGACATCAACGACCTGTCGGCGAAGTTCAGCTCGCTCTCCGACGCGGCCTTCAAGTCGTCGGTGACCTTCGAGACCACCGATATCGACAATGCCGCCCAACTCGCCCGTCAGGCCGCCGGCCTGTGAAGCCGCTGAGTTCGGACGCGGGCGTCATCGCTCCCGATGCCGCGATGGCCGCCGCCGATGCCGCGACGGCGTCGGTGATGGGTGCGGTACCCCTCGATTCGCAGGCGATCCTGGACGTCCCGCTCATGCAGGTGCCCGAGGATGTGGCGACCGACGAGGAAGCGGTCTTCACCCTCGCGCAGAAGATCACCGACGAAGCCCAGAACGGCAGCATGTCGCCCGCCGGACTGGGTGGGCTCGGCGGCCTCGGCACCGGCGTAGAGCCCCAGGACATCCTGTCCGGCGTCGCGGACGACGCGTCGTCCGCGCTGAGCGGCTTGCAGGGGACGGTGGCTCAGGTCGCCGCGCCCGCGTCGGCCGCCGCGCTGACCGCGTTCGACCAGGCCAAGTCCGCACTCACCGGCACCTCGGGTGCGGGCGCGTCGAGCACCTCCGGCGCGAGCACGTCGGCCGCCGCGACGACCCTGACCGAAGATCCGGTGGCCGCGCTGATGAGCGGCCTGTCGCTGCCCGCACTGCCCGGCATCGACACCCTGTTCCAGCCGTTCCTCGATCTGCTCAGCAGCTTCGGTACCGGCGTTTTCGGCTCGCTGGACCCGACCTCGATCCTGAGCAATTCCTCGGCGGTCATCGAGCAGGCGATGACTCTGGCCCAAGGCGGCGTGAAGACCGTTCAGCAGGTGTGGGAGGGGCAGTCCGCCGACGCGGCGACCACCGCCAGCCAGCAGGCGCAGACACAGGGGCAGGACACCAGCCAGCGCGGCATCGATATCTCCGCGCTCACCCAGCAGGCCGCTGCCGTCGTCCAGACCGGCAACGCCCAGCTCACCACGATCGCCACCACCTTCGCGGCCCAGGCCACCGCGCTCGCGCCGACGATCATGTTGCCGCCGACCCAGGCCACCCTGATCGGCTTGGCCACTTCGCATCTCGGTGAGGCGGTGTCGGTCGTCAACGTCACCCGTGGGCAGTTGATGGGGTACACCGGCGAGCTCAGCGGCGTCGTCGGGCAGCTGGCCAGCCAGAGCGGCCTGCCCTCGCCCGAGGAAGTTCTCTCCGCGGCTTCGGAGAACATCGGCGAACCGCTGCTCACCCAGGCGGAGGAGGCTCTGACCGGCGGCGGCGATTCGTCTACCACCGCCGCGAGCACCACCGCGGGTACCACTACTCCCGGCTCGACTTCACCGTCGAGTGTCGGTACCGGTGGCAGCGGCGGTGGATCCGGCGCCTCGCTCGGCGCGCTCGGTACCGCGCGCGGCGGCGCCGGCGGCTCGGCGGGCAGCACCGGCGGCACCCCGAGCTCGGGCACTCCGAAGTCCACCGCGGCCGTGCCGGGTGCGGCGGTTCCGGCGTCGGGCCGGCCGATCAGCACGGTGATGGGCTCCGGCACCACCACGGCCGCCGGTACCAGCGGTACCTCCGGCATGATGGGCGGCGGTGGCGCGGGAGCGGGTGCGGGCCGTGGCAACAACGAGGAAGAACACGGTCGTACCGTGCAGCCCTACCAGAGCCGCACCGGCAACGACGATCTCACCGGTCCGCTGGGCGAATCCACGCCCGACGTGATCGGTGCCGTCCACGAGGACGAACGCGAAGCGGACGCGACCGCGGATCGGTTCTGACCGGCAAGGGGCTCGCCGGTGAAAACCGGCGAGCCCCTTGCGGTTCGGTGTCGAAGGATCAGCTCTTGAAGGCGTCGACCAGCTTCTTGTAGAGGTCGGTGAAGCGCTTGCGCGCGGCCTTCTGCTCCGGGTTGAGGCCATCGGACGCATCGGGGGAGTAGATCACCAGGTGCGCTTCGTCGGTCGGGTCTTCGGGCATCAGGTCGATGATCTGGGTGCCGCGGTTGTCGCCCGCCGGCATCCCGAAGTCGGTGTCCTTCAGCGCGTTGATCTCCTCGCGCGCGGCCTCGATCACGTCGGCGGCAACCTTTCCGGTCACCTGCTTGGGTGCGGTCTCGGGTTTACGGTCCTTGCTCACCGCGTCGGGCATGTGCACGGCCTTGCCGTCGGCGAACACCTGCAGGACCGGACGCAGGTCGGTGCGCTGCGACCAGCCGTCGGGGATCGTGGTCAGGCTCACCAACGGTAGTGGCGCCGGATCGGCATGGGCGAGTGCGCTCGCGCCGCTCAGGGCGAGAGCGCAGACGAGCAGTCCGGTCATGGTCGGGCGCATGGGTTCCCCTCGATCGAAAGACAGTGCGTGGGTATCGCGTTCGAGGCGTCAGCGTATCCCGGGCGGGTTGTCGAGGTCACGCGCGGAATAGGTGTCGCACGCCTGCACCGACCCGGTCCGGTAGCCGGTGAGGAACCACTTCTGCCGCTGTTCGGAGGATCCGTGGGTCCACGACTCGGGATTGACACCGCGACCGGCCGAGCGCTGGATACGGTCGTCACCCACGGCATTGGCGGCCGACAGCGCATCGCGAATGTCATTGTCGGACAGGGGTTTCAGGAAGGGTTGTCCACCGCCCGGCGAGGGCTGCTTGTCGGCGAAGTTGGCCCAGATACCGGCGTAGCAGTCGGCCTGCAGCTCGGTGCGGACCGCGCCCGAGGTCGCACCCTGCGGATCACGCTGAGCCTTGCCGATGTCGCCGAGCTGGTTCTGGATGTGGTGGCCGACCTCGTGCGCGACCACGTACTCCTGCGCCAGCGGTCCCGCGCTCGCGCCGAAGCGGTCGGTGAGTTCCTGGAAGAAGGCGGTGTCGAAGTAGGCGGTCTGGTCGGCGGGGCAGTAGAACGGGCCGACATCACTGGTGGCGTTGCCGCAGCCGGTGCTCACGCCGCCGGTGAACAGCACCAGTTCGGGCTCCACGTACTGCTTGCCGGTCTGCTTGGGCAGCTGCACCGACCACACCGCGTCCAGGCTCTGGGCGGTGGCCACCACCCGGCAGTCGACGTACTTGTTCGCATCGGCGCCGGTCTTGCAGTGGGTCGGCGTTCCCGCGGTCCCCGGCTGTGCCTGCTGCCCGCTCTGCGCGCCGGTGAAGTTGCCGAGCACTGTCCCCGGATCGCCGCCGAGGAGCAACGTGATCACCAACAGGATCAGACCGCCCGCGCCGCCGCCGAGAGCGAGTTTGCCGCCCATGCCGGGTCCGCCGCCCGACGACGCCCGGCCGGGATCGATCTGCATACCTTCGTTGAAGGTCATCGCGGTACTCGCCTTCGCTCGGTTGTCCAGCTGTCTCACAGCGCGATTCACCGTCGGCGGGAGCGGCGACGGCGGACAGGTGTCACAAGCTTGACACGGTGAGGAAGATATCGGTTTTCATCCGGGCACCGTGTCTCACTACGATGGCAGTGCACACGGTCATCTGCGCCGGTGCGACAAGTCCGTGAAAGTCTGTCGAAAGGAATACCGTGCTGCGCACCCACTTGGCTGGTTCGCTGCGAGGCGAGCACGCCGGTCAGACCGTCACCCTCACCGGCTGGGTGGCGAGGCGTCGTGACCACGGTGGTGTGACCTTCATCGATCTGCGCGACGCCTCGGGCGTCTCGCAGGTGGTTTTCCGCGAGGGCGAGGCGGCCGAGCAGGCCCACAAGCTGCGCGCGGAATACTGTGTGCAGGTCACCGGTGTGGTGGAACGGCGTCCCGACGGCAACGAGAACCCGGAGCTGCCGACCGGGCAGATCGAGGTCGACGCCAAGGAACTGGTCGTGCTCAACGAGAGCGCGCCGCTGCCGTTCCAGCTCGACGAGACCCCCGGCGACGAGGCCCGCCTCAAGTACCGCTACCTGGACCTGCGCCGCGAAGGCCCCGGCCACGCCATCCGCCTGCGCTCCAAGGTCAACGCCGCGGCTCGCGACGTGCTGGCCAACCACGACTTCGTCGAGGTCGAGACCCCCACGCTCACCCGCTCGACTCCCGAGGGCGCCCGCGACTTCCTGGTTCCCGCGCGCTTGCAGCCGGGTAGCTTCTACGCCCTGCCGCAGAGCCCGCAGCTGTTCAAGCAGCTGCTGATGGTCGGCGGCATCGAGCGGTACTACCAGATCGCGCGCTGCTACCGCGACGAGGACTTCCGCGCCGACCGTCAGCCCGAGTTCACCCAGCTCGACATCGAGATGAGCTTCGTGCGCCAGGAAGACGTGATCCTGCTCGCCGAGGATATTCTGACCTCGCTGTGGAAGCTGGTCGGCCACGAGATCGTCACCCCGATCCCGCACATGACCTACGCGGAGGCGATGCGGCGCTACGGCTCCGACAAGCCCGACCTGCGCTTCGGGATCGAGATCACCGAATGCGCCGAGTACTTCAAGGACACCCCCTTCCGGGTGTTCCAGGCGGAGTACGTCGGCGCGGTCGTGATGCCGGGTGGTGCGAGCCAGCCTCGGCGCCAGCTCGACGCGTGGCAGGACTGGGCGAAGCAGCGCGGCGCCAAGGGCCTCGCGTACATCCTGATCAACGAAGACGGCACCCTCGGCGGCCCGGTCGCCAAGAACCTGACCGATGCCGAACGTGAAGGCCTGGCCAAGCATGTCGGCGCCGAACCCGGCGACTGCGTGTTCTTCGCGGCAGGCCCCACCAAGGCACAGCGTGCTCTGCTCGGTGCCGCGCGCGGCGAGATCGCCCGCAAGTGCGACCTCATCGACCCGAACGCCTGGGCCTTCGTCTGGATCGTCGACGCCCCGATGTTCGAGCCCACCGCCGATGCCACCGCCAGCGGCGACGTGGCCCTCGGCTACTCGGCCTGGACCGCGGTGCACCACGCGTTCACCTCGCCGAAGCCGGAGTCGATCGACACCTTCGACACCGACCCCGGTGCGGCGCTGGCCTACGCCTACGACATCGTCTGCAACGGCAACGAAATCGGCGGCGGTTCCATCCGTATCCACCGCCGCGACGTGCAGGAACGCGTGTTCAAGGTGATGGGCATCGACCATGACGAGGCGCAGGAGAAGTTCGGCTTCCTGCTCGATGCCTTCTCCTTCGGCGCCCCGCCCATGGGCGGCATCGCCTTCGGCTGGGACCGCATCACCGCGCTGCTGGCGGGCGAGGACTCGATCCGCGAGGTGATCGCGTTCCCGAAGACCGGTGGCGGCGTCGACCCGCTCACCGACGCACCCGCGCAGATCACCGCGCAGCAGCGCAAGGAAGCGGGCATCGACGCCAAGCCCGAGGCCAAGGGCAAGAGCGACGCCGCCGACGCGCCGAAAGTTGTTGCGGCCGAGAAATAGCGGTCATCGGAGGTAGCCCGGTACCTTCTGGTCAGTTCCCGATCGCGACGGCGGGACCGATCAGGAGGACACCGGGTGCTACATCTGCGAGTGATCAGCCCGCCCGAGCAGACCGACGCCCTGGTGCGGGTGCTCGAGGAGGACGCCGGTGTCACTCATCTGACGGTGGCGCGCGGGATCGCCCTCGACCCGCCGGGCGATCTGGTCCAGGCCGATGTGGCGCGCGAGGCGGGCAACAAGGTTCTCGCCGATGTGAAGGCGCTCGGCATCGTTCATACCGGCGGGATCACGCTGGAACCGATCACGGCGGTGCTGTCCGACGCCGCCGATCGCGCGGTCCACGCGGCGCCGGGCGACCCGAGCGACGCGGTCGTCTGGGAGCAGTTGCTCAAGGAGACGCACGAGGAATCCTCGCTCAACGCCACCTTTGTGGCGTTTTTGACGATCGCGTGTCTGCTGGCCTCGATCGGTGTGGCGACCAACTCGCCGGTCACCATCGTCGGCGCGATGGTGGTGGGTCCGGAGTTCGGGCCGCTGGCAGCGCTGTCGGTCGCACTGGTTCGCCGTAACTGGCGGCTGGCCCGGCGTTCGGTACTCGCGCTTGCCGTGGCCTTCCCGGTGGCGATGGTGATCACGCTCGGCGCGACCCTGGTGTGGCAGCAGCTGGGCTGGATCACCACCAAGGGTGTCATCGACGCGCACAATGTCGACTTCATCTACGAGGTGGGGCCGTTCTCGCTGGTCGTGGCCCTACTCGCCGGTGCGGCCGGGATGCTGTCGCTGGTCACCGCGAAGTCGGCGGCCCTGATCGGGGTGTTCATCTCGGTCACCACCGTGCCCGCCGCGGGCTACGCGGTGGTGGCGGCGACGATCGGGCAGTGGCATCGCGCGTTCGAATCGGTCGGTCAGCTCGCGGTGAACCTGCTCGGCATCGTCGTGGCCGGGGTGATCGTGCTCGAGTTGCGACCCCGGGCGGGGGACACGGACGGTCCGGTCGGGCGATTCAAGCGGGCCATCGGCATGCGGTCCGCGCTCGACCGCTGACCTCAGACGCGGGCGACCGGTCCCGCCGTCAGCATCCGGTAGGAGTAGGTGACCGCGATGACGCATACCGGCCCCGCGACGAACAGGCCGAGCCCGCACAGTATCGCGCCGACGAGGGTGACCAGCGTGATGGTGAGCGCCAGCAGCAGCGCCGCCCACAGGTTCGCCAGCACCAGTTGCGCGCTCGCCTTGATCGCTTCCACCGGACCGTAGTCCTGGTCGATCACGAAGTGCATCGAGAACATGCACAGGAACCCGGCGACGATGCCGGGCAGCAGGCACAGCGTCGAGGCGAGCAGCGTGACGGTGAAGGCGAGCAGCGAGGTGAGCAGGACATTGCCCGCGTTCACGAACCGGAAGTAGGACCCGAAAGCCGGTGGGTATCCGTCGGTTTCGTAGAGCGCGCCGCGCACCATCGCCGCCTGCAGCAGCCACAGTGCGACGATCACCATCAAGAACAGCAACAGCACGCTGAACGGCGACGTCGGCTCGACGATCTGGACCACGGCGACGAAGCCGAGATAGATCAGCACGCCCACCGCGGTGACGCCGAGCCACGGACCCGGATTGGCCCGGAATCGTTCCCAGCCGTAGCTCAGCGAACGGCCGATATCGAGGGCTTGTGCTCCCGAATGGTAGTAACCGGGCGTCTGCCCGGCACCGCCCTGCGACACGCCGGATGCGGGGTATACCGGATTCTCCGGTTTCGCCTGGGGGACGGCGTAACCGGAGCCCGTGCCCGCAGGCCCGTACTGCGGTGTGGGCCCGCCGCGTCCGGCAATCGGTGGCGGCGGCTCGACCGGCTCCTGCCCGTACTGGGCGGCGCCGGGTCCCTCGAATTGCGGATAGCCTGCGCCACCGGCCATTCCGTGCCTGCTCGGTCCCGGACCGGGAGCCGGTGGCTGCCCGGTGCCCTCATGTCTGCCCGTGGGGCCGGCGAACTGTCCGCCACCGCCCGGAACAGGCGACCCGCCCGGCGAATCGCTCGATGCGGCGTACGGAGTGTCGGTCACTGTGATAGACCTTTCGACTCAACCGGTTTGCGGTGTGGCGCACAGCAGTTCACGATGAGAAAACCCGACGACCGGCTGATGTGTCAAGCGAACAGGCACACACGCGCAACCTCGGCGCCAACACGCCGAGCGACGCGGAAAGGTTGTCCAACCGCTCGCTAGAAGTGACCGGGTACGAGTAGCTTGAGAGGCGATGACCGCACTATTGGCCGAACGCGCCGCCGACGTCGTGTCCGCAGCACAACAGTTGCTCACAAAGCGAATGGGTGCTCCGGTAAAGCTGAGTGATCCGATGGAGCTCAGCGGCAGTGGTAGGACGACAGTCCTACGCGTGCGTGTTGCGGAAAACGCATTTTCGTTGCCGCGCACCCTGATCGTGAAGCAGGTGCGCGGTTCCAGTCCTGACCGCCGCATCGGTGGTCTGGCGCCCGGCGTCGCCAGCATCGACGCCGCGTTCCTGCGCGAGGCGGTGTCCTACCAGTTCACCACCGCGCTGAGTCGCGAACAGCGCCCCGGAGCCTTCCTGATCGCCCACAGCGTTCCCGACCGGCTCCTCGTGCTGTCGGACCTCGGCGAGAACGCCTTACTCACCTCGGTGCTGCAGGCGCGTGTCGAGCCGGGCACCCGCAACTCGCTGATGGCGTTCGCTCAGGCGCTCGGCCGGATGCACGCCGCGACCGTCGGCCGCGAACCCGACTTCGTCGCCCTGATGCGCCGGGTCGACTCGGCGCATCGCGTCGACGGGATCGCCCAGCAGGCGCAGGCTGCCATCGCCGAGGTTCCAGGTCTGCTCGAAGCCGAGTTCGGCGTCGAGGTGCCCGGGGAGATCGCCGAGCGCATCGTGCACGGCAACCGTCTGTTCACCGGCGGCCGCTACCGCGCGTTCAGCCCGTCGGACCTGTGCCCAGACAACGTGATCATGAACGAGGAAGGCGCGCGGTTCCTCGACTACGAGTGGGGCGGTTTCCGCGACGCCACCCTCGACATCGCCTACGCGCTGGTCTCCTTCCCCGGCTGCCTGTGCGATTTCGAACTCTCGCGCAGCCGTGCCAAGGAGATGGTCGAGGCCTGGCGTTCGGCCGTGGTCGGTGTATGGCCGTCGCTGGCCGACGACACCGTCCTGGCCGAACGAATCCTCGAGGCCCGGCTGATCTGGGTCTGGCTGTCGACGTACTGGTTCCTGCCCGCCGACCACGCCCGCATCGCCACCGCGCGTGAGCACGGGCTGTCGGTGCCGCGCTCGGAGGCGCTGATCAACCGGTGGTCGGCGCTGGCCGAGGACGCGAGGATGACCGGCGACGACGCGGTCGGCGACTTCGCCGAACAGGTCTCGGCGATGCTCGAAGAGCGCTGGTCGGAGTAGCGCGGCCGAGCGGGCTCCCCATTTCCCGGCGCGACACGGGTACCGTCGGCAGGGATCTGAGGAGTTGGGAGCAGCCGTGCCGATACCGGTCACCGTCACAGTCGTCCGCAAGCAGTGGTTGACCCCGCACCTGGTGCGGGTGGTCGGCACGGTCTCGGACGGATTCAGCCCTAACGGGTTCACCGATGCCTACGTGAAGTTGATCTTTCCGGTGCCCGGCGTCGACTACCCCGAGCCGTTCGATCTCGACACTGTGCGCGCGACGCTCGGCCCGGAGAGCCAGCCCGTGCTGCGCACCTACACCGTGCGGTCCTTCGATCCGCAGCGACGCGAGATCAGCATCGACTTCGTGGTGCACGGCGACGAGGGCATCGCCGGGCCATGGGCGCGCTCGGTCGAGCCGGGCGCGCGGTTCTGGTTGAACGGACCCGGCGGTGCGTTCGCGCCCGACCCGGCGGCCGACTGGTACCTGTTCGCCGGCGACGAGTCGGCGCTGCCGGCCATCGCGGCCGCGCTCGAGGCGCTACCCGCCGGTGTGCCCGCCCTGGTGTTCGTCGAAGTGGGCGGCACCGAAGACGAGATCGCCCTCGACTCGCCGGCCGACCTGCGCCTGCAGTGGGTGCATCGCGGGGTGTCCTCGGACCGGATCACCGACGACCTCGCCGGGGCCCATTCACCACTGGTGGCCGCGGTGCGCGCGGCCGAGTGGCTACCGGGACAGGTCCACGCGTTCGTGCACGGGGAGGCCGAGGCCGTGATGCGTCAGCTGCGTCCCTACCTGCGCAAGGAACGTGATGTCGCGCCGAAATGGGTCTCGATCTCGGGGTACTGGCGGCGCGGCCGCACCGAGGAGGGCTTCCGCGAGTGGAAGCGGGAGCTGGCCGCCGAAGGCGCCTGATCCGGAGTTGCCCGGTGCCGGTCAGCTCGTCAGCGCGACGAGTTTGTCACGCAGATGGGCACGTTCGACCGCGTTGTCGGTGAGCAGCAGCGCCGACTCGTAGGCGGCGATCGCCTCCTCGGTACGTCCGAGATCGGTGAGGAAAGCGGCGCGGGCGGCGTCGAGATAGCCGTAGGTCGCCAGCGCCGGTTCCGCGCCGAGCGGATCCAGTAAGGTCAGCGCCTGTGCCGGATCGCCGGCGAGACCGACCGCGATGGCGTGATTGAGCAGCGCGACCGGCGACGCGGAATCGCGCAGCAACAGCCGATACAGGCCGATGATCTCTCGCCAGTCGGTGTCGGCCCACGTGGGTGCCTCGTCGTGGACCGCGGCGATCGCGGCCTGCAAGGTATACCGGTCGGTATGTGGCAGAGCGTGTTTCACCAGCGCGATGCCCTCGGCGATGGCCGCGTGATCCCAGCGCCCGCGGTCCTGGTGTTCGAGCGTGCACAGATTGCCGTCGTCGTCGACGCGCGCTGCCCGGCGGGCGTCGGTGAGCAGGATCAGCGCCAGCAGCCCGGTCACGGACGGGTCGTCGGGAACCAGCGCGTGCATCATCCTGGCCAACTGCAGCGACCGGTCGACGAGATCGGCACGGACCAGCACCTCACCCGCCGGCGCGGTATGGCCGGTGGTGAACAGCAGATGGATCACCGCGCAGATGGAATCGAGCCGCTGCGGCAGTTCCCGCACCGAGGGCACCCGATACGGAATGGCCGCGACCGCGATCTTCTTCTTGGCTCGGGTGATGCGCGCGGCCATCGTCGACTCGCTCACCAGGAACGCGCGAGCCACCTCGGCGGTGGTGACACCGCAGACCAGCCGCAGAGTCAGCGCGACCTGTGCCTGCGGTGCGAGCGCGGGGTGACAGCAGGTGCTGATCAGCCGTAATCGGTCGTCGGGGATCGCCGGGTCGTCCAGGTCGGCCAGCGCCAGATCGGCGGTGTCGGCGACCGGCTCGTCGACGACGAGCTGGGGCAGCGCTCGCCGGAAGGTGCTGTCGCGACGGAGCAGGTCGAGGCCCCGGCGTCGCGCGACCGTCGTCAGCCAGGCGCCGGGCTTGGCCGGGACACCGTCGCTCGCCCAGACGGTGAGGGCCGTCGCGTAGGCATCCTGGACGCATTCCTCGGCGAGGTCGAAATCGCGGACCAGCCGCACCGTCGCGGCGAGCACGAAGGCCCATTCACGACGGTGCGCCTGCTCGACGGCCGCGGCCGCCACCGTGGTCACGACTGCGGGTAGACCTGGATCGGGCGTACCTCGACGCCACCGGTGGGGGCAGGCACCCGCGCGGCGATCGCGATCGCGGCATCCAGGTCGGGCGCCTCCAGCAAGTAGTAGCCGCCGAGCGCTTCCTTCGCCTCGGCGAACGGCCCGTCGGTGATGACGACCTCGCCGTTGGCGTCGTGACGGATCGTGGTGGCGGTCGCGGTGGGCTGCAACGCCTGCCCACCGAGATTGGCATCACCGGCGATCTGCTGGAAGGTGCGATGCGCGGCGAGCATGTCGTCGAACTCAGCGGGGGAGTACGCGGCGTAGGCGGCTTCGTCGCCGTAGATCAGGACCAGGTACTGGCTCATGATGTGCTCCTTCGGGTGTGGGGCTGCCCGCTCGTCGGGTGCCGTACTCACTCGACGAGCGACCACGGGCGCAATCGACAACCCTGTCCGAAGAATTCTGCGCCGATTTCCGCCGCGTCGCGGCGAACCCCGGTCAGGGCATCGGCGTCGGCCGCGGTTCGAGCCGACCGCCCGCCGGAACGGCGAACGACGCGCCGTGGCGCACGCCCGTCGCGGGATCGGTGACATCGGCGAGGTAGAACCAGTCCATCTGCGTCTGCGTCGCGGTCACCTCGAGCACGCCGAAACCGTGCGAGTCGAGCTCGACGTAACGCAGGTGGTGGTTGGCTGCCTTGATGGGGTAGGCGCGGGTGGACGCGGCCTTGCGGTCGGCCCAGGGGCCTTCGGTGGCGGGGTCGTGGTTCTCCGCGCCCTCGCGCCAGGAGTTGTCGGCCGACTCGTGGTCGTCCCAGGTGCAGATGAACGGCACTCCCGCGTGCAGGGCCATCAGGTCGGGATCGGTCTTGTACTGGCCGTGGCGGGTGCGGTAGTCGGTGAGGGTGACGATCTCGTTCGCCGGGTCGTGTGCGCGGACCGCGCCGTTGCGGCCGGTGTACTTGCCTCGGCCGTACTCGTAGATGTAGTCGCCGAGGTGCACGATCGCGTCGAGATCGGTGCGCGCGGCCAGGTGCCGGTAGGAGCCGAACCAGCCTGCTTCCCAGTTGGCGCAGGAGACCAGGCCGAGGCGGAGGCGGTCGACCTCGCTGTCCGGTGCCGGCGCTGTTCTGGTGCGGCCGACGGGTGAGGTCTCGCCGAGCGCGGTGAAACGGTAGAAGTAGTCCTCACCGGGGGTGAGGCCGGTCGCGTCGACCTTGACGGTGTGGTCGGTGTCGGCCGAGGCGGTGACGGTGCCGGACGCGGCGAGCGTGCCGAAGCCGGCGTCGGTGGCGATCTCCCAGCGCACCGCTGCCGCGTCGCCGAGGCCGGAACCGGGAGCGGCGTCCTCGGCGACCGTGACCCTGGTCCACAGGATGACCGCGCCCGGTAGCGGATCGCCGGACGCGACGCCGTGCCGGAAGACAGCACCCGCGGCGTGCGCGGGCGCTGCGGTGCCCAGCACCGCGACCGCCGCGACCGCCGTGGAACCGGCGAACAGGGTGCGGCGGGCGAACCCGACCGGCTGGGAGGTTACGGCGCTGTTGTTTTCGACCACGATCAGCGATCACAGCCCACGAATCGCTCGGGCGCAAGTCGACCCGGGGATTGTTGGTCAACTGTCCATCTACGTGGCAGGTCCTGGTCGATCTCCGCGGTCGGTTGGTGAGCTTCGCAGGACATGTCCGAGGGCCTCGGTACCCTGCACAACGTGAGCGACAGCCTTTTCGACGTGCCCGGCGAACACGCGTCCGCCGAACCCGGCGCCGACGCGGTGTTCCGTCGCGACTCCGGCGCGCCGCTCGCCGTCCGCCTGCGCCCGGCGAACTTGGACGAGGTGATCGGCCAGACGCATCTGCTCGGTCCCGGGTCTCCGCTGCGTCGGCTCGTCGAAGGGTCGGGGGCGGCATCGGTGCTGCTCTACGGCCCGCCCGGCACCGGAAAGACCACGCTGGCCTCGTTGCTCTCGCAAGCCACCGGCCGTCGGTTCGAAGCGCTGTCGGCGCTCTCGGCCGGCGTGAAGGAGGTGCGGGCGGTGATCGACCTCGCCCGGCGCAGGCTCGCCGCGGGCGAGCAGACCGTGCTGTTCATCGACGAGATCCACCGCTTCTCCAAGACCCAGCAGGACGCGCTGCTGGCCGCCGTCGAGAATCGGGTCGTGTTGCTGGTCGGTGCGACCACCGAGAACCCCTCGTTCTCCGTCGTCTCCCCGTTGCTGTCGCGCTCGCTCGTCCTGCAACTGCAACCGCTCACTCCCGACGACATCCGCGCGGTCCTCGCCCGCGCGATCAGCGACCCGCGCGGTCTCGCCGACGCCTACACCGTCAGCGGCGACGCGATCGAGCACATCGTGCGGATCGCGGGCGGCGACGCTCGCCGCGCGCTCACCGCGTTGGAGGCGTCGGCCGAGTCGGCGACCGAGGGCGCCGTCGACCTGGAAACGGTCGAGGCGACCGTCGACAAGGCTGCCGTCCGCTACGACCGCGCGGGCGACCAGCACTACGACGTGATCAGCGCGTTCATCAAGTCCATTCGCGGCTCCGATGTCGACGCCGCCGTGCACTATCTGGCGCGCATGCTCGCCGCGGGCGAGGACCCCCGCTTCATCGCGCGCCGCTTGATGATCCACGCCAGCGAGGACATCGGCATGGCCGACCCGATGGCCCTGCAGACCGCGACAGCGGCCGCCCAGGTCGTCCAGCAGGTCGGCCTGCCCGAATGCAAACTCGCCTTGGCGCAGGCCACCATCCATCTCGCGACCGCCCCGAAATCCGGTGCGGTGACCACCGCGATCGGCACGGCGATGGCCGATGTCTCGCGCGGCAAGGCCGGTGCCGTCCCGCCGTACCTGCGCGACGGTCACTACGCGGGCGCAGCCCTGCTGGGCAACGCCCAGGGCTACAAGTTCCCGCACAAGTACCGCGAAGGCGTCGTGGCCCAGCAGTACCCACCCGACGAACTGGTCGGCACCGACTACTACCTGCCCACCGACCACGGCAACGAACGCACGATCGCCCCGCGTCTGGAAAAGCTGCGCCGCATCATCCGCGGCAAGTGAGGCGGAATGCGGTCAGTCGAGCGTGAACGGACCGGCGCCACCGACCGACCACACCTTGCGCAGTTGCCCGCCGACCGCTTCGAAGACGTCGATCCCGCCGTGCGCGGGAATCTCGTCGTGGGTTGAATGCCAACGGACAGCGAATGTGCCGGTGCCGGTGGCATCGAGACCGCCGACCGCGTCGGAATCGACGACGAACCCGACGGCGGGTCGCTGCGCCCGGTATTCGGCGACGAACGAGGCGAACGCCGCGGGCCCGCGCAGCGCGTCGGCGATGTCGCGGGTCGGCGAGGCGAAACGGATGCTGAAGTCGTCGGTGAGCAACGCCGTCGCGAGTTCGGCGCTGCCGTTCCACAGCTCGGTCCAGGTCGCGGCGAGCTGATCGGCGGTGACGGTCGTGGTTGTCATGGACTGCTCCTTCGAGTCGGGCCGCGGCGGGTGCGGCGGCCTGCGTCATCCAGAATTCAGTCGTTGCGCGACAACGGTGTGTCGGTGATCGCCATCACATCGATGAGCGTGCCGAACCCCGTCGGGATCGCCGACAGGTCCACCTCGCGTTCGGGACTCGCCTCGTCCAGGACATCGGCGGCCAGCACCCGATCGAGTCGAAATCCCCGCAGTCCCGTCCGCATTCGGCACCAGGCGTACAGAAACCACTCCTCGCCCGCCAGGAACGCCAGTGGTTCCACTTCCCGCGAGGTGGTCACGCCCTCGCGGTCGGCGTAGTCCAAGCGCAGCACTCGCCGCCGGATCACCGCGTCGAGAATCGCGGGCGAGACCGCTCTCGCCGGATCCACCGGCAGGAACCGGATCCGCTCCACCAGTGCGGTAGCGCGCACTCGGTCCTGTTCGGGCAGGACCGCCACGATCTTGTGTACCGCCGAAGCCGCCGCCGCGGCGAACGGCGTACCGGCCAACCGTGGCAACGCCACCGCGAGGGCGGTGGCCTCGGCCGTCGTCAGACTCACCGGAGCGAGCGTTCGATGCCGATCGAGCGCGTACCCGCCCGAGCGCCCCGGCACGGTCATGATCGGTACCCCGGCCTGGGCCAATGCGGTCAGATCGCGTTCGATCGTGCGGGTCGACACCTCGAAGCGCGCCGCGAGCTGCCGGGCGGTCCGCGGTCGCGGGCTGTAGGCCCGCAGTTCCTCGGCGAGTGCGTAGAGCCGCTCGGTTTTCGTCACGACGCGATTGTCGTCGATCCACTGTGCCACCGGCGTGGCGCGGGCCACCCCGGTCGATGAAAAAGCACCCGCACCGGCCCGGTAGGCTGGGTATTTGTGCAGACCCACGAGATTCGACGACGGTTCCTGGACCATTTCGTCCGTGCCGGACACACCGAGGTCCCCAGTGCTTCGCTGATCCTGGCCGACCCCAACCTGTTGTTCGTCAACGCAGGCATGGTCCAGTTCGTTCCGTATTTCCTCGGTCAGCAGACCCCGCCGTACGCCACCGCGACCAGCGTGCAGAAGTGCGTGCGCACCCTCGACATCGAGAACGTCGGCATCACCACCCGCCACAACACGTTCTTCCAGATGGCGGGCAACTTCAGCTTCGGCGACTACTTCAAGCGTGAGGCCATCACGCTGGCCTGGACGCTGCTCACCGACAGCGTGGAGGACGGCGGCTACGGCTTCGATCCCGAGCGCCTGTGGGTCACCGTCTACCTCGACGACGACGAGGCCGAGCGGATGTGGCTCGAGATGGGCGTGCCCGCCGACCGCATCCAGCGCCGCGGCATGGCCGACAACTACTGGTCGATGGGCATCCCCGGCCCGTGTGGCCCGTGTTCGGAGATCTACTACGACCGCGGCTCCGAGTACGGTGTCGAGGGCGGCCCGGAGGCCGACGAGGACCGCTACATCGAGATCTGGAATCTCGTGTTCATGCAGAACGAGCGCGGCGCGGGCATCTCCAAGGACAACTTCGAGATCCTCGGCCCGCTGCCCAAGCAGAACATCGACACCGGCATGGGCGTCGAGCGGGTCGCGTTCCTGCTGCAGGGCGTGGACAACGTCTACGAGACCGACCTGATGCGCCCGATCATCGACAAGGCCGAGGAACTCACCGGCCGCTCCTACGGTGTCGAGCACACCGACGACGTGCGCTTCCGCGTGATCGCCGACCACGCCCGCACCGCCGCGATGCTCATCGCCGACGGCGTGAACCCCGGCAACGACGGCCGCGGGTATGTGCTGCGCCGCCTGCTGCGCCGCATCGTGCGTTCGGCGCGCCTGCTCGGCGCCGAGAAGCCGGTGATGGCCGAGCTGATCAAGGTCGTCACCGACCTGATGGCGCCGTCCTACCCCGAGCTGGCCACCGACTTCTCGCGCATCGAGACCGTGTCGGTCGGTGAGGAGATGGCGTTCCTCAAGACCCTCAACACCGGCGAGACCCTGTTCGACAACGCCGCCACCGCGGTGAAGTCCAAGGGCGGCAAGCAGATCACCGGCTCCGACGCGTTCGCCCTGCACGACACCTACGGCTTCCCGATCGACCTCACCCTCGAAATGGCCGCCGAGGCGGGCCTTTCCGTCGACGAGGACGGTTTCCGCTCGCTCATGGCCGAGCAGCGCAAGCGGGCCAAGGACGACGCCCAGGCTCGCAAGCACGCCCACGCCGACCTCACCGTCTACAAGGAACTGGTCGACCGTGGCGCCACCGAGTTCACCGGTTTCGACGAGCTGACCTCCGAGGCCACTGTGCTGGCCCTGATCGCCGACGGCGTGCGCGTCCCGGTGGCCACGGCAGGCCGCGACATCGAGGTCATCCTCGATCGCAGCCCGATGTACGCCGAGTCCGGCGGTCAGATCGCCGACCGCGGCACCATCACGGCCTCGGGTGTGAAGCTGCAGGTCAACGACGTGCAGAAGATCGCCAAGAAGGTCTGGGTACACAAGGCCACCGTCGAGTCGGGCCAGCTCACCGAGGGCGATGTCGTGCTCGCGCAAGCGGATCCGGCCTGGCGTCGCGGCGCCACCCAGGGCCACTCCGGCACGCACATGGTGCACGCCGCGCTGCGCCAGATCCTCGGCCCCAACGCCGTGCAGGCGGGTTCGCTGAACAAGCCGGGCTACCTGCGGTTCGACTTCAACTGGCAGGGTGCGCTGTCGGAGCAGCAGAAGGCCGATATCGAGGCCGTCTCCAATGACGCTGTCGGCGCGAACTTCCCGGTGAACACCTTCGTCACCGATCTGCCTAACGCCAAGAAGATGGGCGCGATGGCGCTGTTCGGCGAGAACTACGGCGACGAGGTGCGCGTCGTGGAGATCGGCGGCCCGTTCTCGATGGAGCTGTGCGGCGGCACCCACGTGGAGCACTCCTCGCAGATCGGCCCGATCACCCTGCTGGGTGAGGCCTCGGTCGGTTCCGGTGTGCGCCGCGTCGAGGCCTTCGTCGGCCTCGACTCCTACAAGTACCTGGCCAAGGAGCGGGCGCTGCTGGCCGGCGTCGCGTCGTCGCTGAAGGTGCCCTCCGACGAGGTGCCAGGGCGCGTGGAGCAGCTCGTGGAGCGGCTCAAGGTGGCCGAGAAGGAACTGGAGCGCACCAAGATCGCCGCGGTGCTGTCGTCGGCGGGCACCTTCGCCGAGCAGGCCGAGCGGGTCGGTGCGGTGCGTCTGGTGGCCGCCGCGGCGCCCGAGGGTGTGTCGGCCGGTGACCTGCGGACGCTGGCCACCGATATCCGTGGCCGTCTCGGCAGTGAGGCCGCCGTGGTCGTGCTGCTCGGCAACGTCGAGGGCAAGGCACCGTTCGTGGTGACCGTGAACAAGGCCGCCCAGGATCTCGGCTTCAAGTCCGGCGATCTGGTCGCGGCCTTCGGACCGAGTATCGCCGGGCGTGGTGGCGGCAAGCCGGAGATGGCGCAGGGCGCGGGCTCGGATCCGTCGGGCATCCCGGCCGGTTTGACCGCGGTCCGCGCCCGGGTGGCCGAACTCGCCGGCTGATGACCACCCCTGGTTCGTCCAGCGAGGAATCGGCCGACCGCCCCGACCCGGAGACCGACCCGGGTCGGGGCCGCCGGATCGCGATCGACGTCGGTAGCGTGCGCATCGGAGTCGCCTCGAGCGACCCCGACGGCATCCTCGCCACCCCCGTCGAGACCGTCGCGCGCGCCAAATCCGGTGGGCGCGCGGGCCCACCCGCCGATATCACAAGAATTGCCGACATTGTGCGGGAATACGAAGCGGTCGAGGTGATCATCGGTCTGCCACGCACGCTGCGCGGCGAAAATGGCACCGCGGCCACCATCGCGCGTAAGTTTGCCAAGCAGTTGCGCCGGGTGATCGACCCGATTCCGATACGCCTTTCCGACGAACGTTTGACTACGGTGTCTGCTGCACGTGCGCTGCGCGACAGTGGAGTTCGCGCACGTGGCCAGCGGCAGATGATCGATCAGGCGGCAGCCGTGTCGATTCTGCAAGGATGGTTGGACGAGCGGAGTTCGGTGTTGAAGGACGCAGCAGATACGGCGAGGGTCGGAGACGATGCATGACCGACCGATGGACCAGGGCCGAGGAACGCTACCGGGCTCGGGAAGCTGATCGGCGCTACCCCCGCCGCGACGACTGGGGGCTCGATGCCCGCACGGTGCGTGAGGACGCGGCGCCGGATCGCGGCGAGTGGGACGAGGACGGCACCGACGTCATCCCGCGCTATGAGGACGAGGTCTACGACGACCAGATCCTGGAAGACGTCCTCGAACCGGAACCCGAGCCGGAGCCGGTCGTTCCGCCGCGTCGCGTCGGGCAGCGCGCCGCGACGGCCGAGCGTGGCCGTCCTCGCGCGGGGTCCGGCCGGAACAAGCCGCCCGGCCGGAACAAGCCGTCGGGACGCGCCAAATCACGGATCGCCTCGCGGAAGGCGGCTGAGCGCAAGAAGCGCCGCCGCAATATGTGGGTGATCGCGGCGGTGTTCGTCGTGCTGGTCGTCTCCGCCGCCGGTTTCGCCGGGTACAAACTGATGGGCAGTCTCGCGCCCGCCGAGGATTTCGCGGGCCCGCCCGGCGAACTCGTGGTGGTCCAGGTGCACTCCGGTGACACCGCCACCCAGATCGCCGACACCATGAAGGAAAAGGGTGTCGTCGCCAGTTCGGAAGCGTTCTACGAAGCGGCCGTGCGCAATTCGAACATGAACAGCGTGCAGCCCGGGTACTACGCGGTGCAGAAGAACAGTCCCGCCGCGCACGCGGTGACCTCGCTGGTGTCGAAGGACTCGCGCGTCGGCAACGTCGTGATCTCGGAGGGGCGTCAGCTGCACAACCGGCGCGACGTCCACACCGGCGCCCCCACGGAAGGCATCTACACCAAGATCGCCGCCGCCAGCTGCCTCGGCGCCGGTTCCGCCGCCAAGTGCGTCACCTACGAGCAACTCGATGCCGCGGGCGCCAGTGCCGACCTGGCCGCTCTCGGCGTGCCCGACTGGGCCAAGGCGTCGGTCGCGGCCGCTCCAGACCGGCGCAGGCAGCTCGACGGGCTGATCTCCGCGGGCACCCTGGATTTCGATCCCAGCGGCGGGGCGGTGCAGATCCTGCGTCAGCTGATCACCGCGAGCGCGGCGCTCTACGAGTCCACCGGATTGTTGCGTTCGGGCGCCGAAACCCAGCTCAACCCCTACCAGACGTTGATCGCGGCCTCGTTGGTCGAACGCGAAGCGCTGGCACCGGACATGCCGAAGGTCGCGCGGGTCATCGTCAACCGGCTGCGGATCGACCAGCCGTTGCAGTTCGACTCGACGGTGAACTATTCGCTGGAGGAGACCGAGGTCGCCACCACCGACTCCGACCGCAACACCGTCACGCCGTGGAACACGTACGCGATGTCGGGTCTGCCCGCCAATCCGATCTCCGCACCCTCGCTCAAAGCCCTGCAGGCGATGGAGAATCCGGAGCCTGGGAAGTGGCTGTACTTCGTCACGATCGACAAGAAGGGCACCACCCTGTTCACCGAGAGCTACTCCGAGCACCTGCGCAATATCGTGAAGGCCGAGCAGAGCGGCATTCTCGACAGTGGGCGCTGAGATGGGTCGCAAGGCCGCTGTCCTCGGTCAGCCGATCGCGCATTCGCGCTCGCCTCAGCTGCACCTGGCCGCCTACCGCGCGCTGGGCCTCGACTGGAGTTACGAGCGGATCGAATGCGATGCCGCGCGGTTGCCCGGGCTCGTCGGTGAGTTGGGCCCGGAGTGGGTCGGGCTGTCGGTGACGATGCCGGGCAAGGAAGCGGCGCTGGCGGTGGCTGCCGAGCGCACCGAGCGCGCGGTGCTGGTCGGCTCGGCCAATACCCTCGTGCGCGTCGATGCCGGATGGTCGGCGGACTGCACCGATGTCGACGGCGTCCTCGGTGCGTTGCGCGGTGGTGGCGTCTCGGCGATCGACGAGGCTGTCGTGCTCGGTGCCGGCGGAACGGCCAGGCCCGCGTTGCTTGCCCTGACCGAACTCGGGGCGAAGAAGGTGACGGTGATCGCCCGTGATGCCGGACGGGCACGCAGCGCACTGGAATTGGCGGACCGTCTCGGCCTGCGGGCCGCGGTCGTGCCGTTCGACAGGGAGCAGGTGCGCGCGGCGTGCGCGTCGGCCGCGGCGGTGGTGAGCACGGTGCCCGCCGAAGCGGCCGCGGTGATCGCGTCGGCGGTAGCCGTGGCACCGGTCGTGCTCGACGCGATCTACAACCCGTGGCCGACCCCCCTCGCAACGGCGGTCGAGGCCGCCGGGCACACGGTGGTCAGCGGCCTGCAGATGTTGCTGAATCAGGCCTACGGACAGGTCGAACTGTTCACCGGTCGACCTGCGCCGCGTGCGGCGATGGCCGCCGCGCTGGAAGCGTCCCTTCCGCAGCAGTAGGCGACGGCTCCGGTGGCTGCCGCCGAGTGCGGTGCCGAATCCTCGACATCACCGACCGATCTGTCGAATTGACACCGGTTCTAGTTTTTGCCCGCTAAGGTGTTCTTCATGACCGCTTGGGTGTTACGAGCCACCGTCCTCGGCGCGCTGGTCGTCGCCCTGCGTGTTCTGCTCGGCCTCGTCATGGCCTCCTGGCCCACCTACGGCACCTTCTGGCGCGCGGCGTGCCTGCTCGCCATCGTCGCCGTGGTAGTCGCCTGGGGCGTGCGCGACGGCCGCACGGGCGCAGACGGCCTCACCGTCCGCTGGTTGGCTGCCGGGTTCGGCGCGGGGCTGGCCAGCTCGGCCGTGTGCTGGGTCCTCGATCAGGTGCCCGGAATCGAACTCGGCGACGCCGGGATCCTCTACGAACTGACGTCCGCGGCATCGTTCATCCTGCTGCTGATCTTCCTGCCCGCGCTGGCGGGTGTCGCCTTCGGCTACTCGCGGTCGCGCCGTTCGAGCGAATCCGCCACCGGCGCCGCGGAACCCGAATTCGCCACCGCGAACTGAGCGGAGTCGTTCTCTCGGGAACGGCACCGGCCGCGAGTCAGACCCTTCGAACCTGTTCGCGCCCCACCACGGTGTCGGGGCGCGAACAGGTGCCAGAGTGCGGATCTCAGAGCATGATCGGCGACGTGCCCGGGGTGGTGTCGCGGGCGATGGCCGAGTAGGCGGCGGCCAGCAGCGACGGATCAGGGCCCTCGAGTCGGCCGGGCTTGGCCAGACCGTCCAGGATCACGAAACGCAGCACACCGGATCGGGTCTTCTTGTCGGTTTGCATCGCGTCCATCAGGTGGGGGAGCGCATCGCCGTCGTAGGAGACGGGCAGGCCGACGCTTTCCAGGATGGTGCGGTGCCGATCGGCGGTGGCGTCGTCGAGACGGCCGGCCAGTCGGCCGAGTTCGGCGGCGAAGACCAAGCCGACGGACACCGCGGCGCCGTGACGCCAGCGGTAGCGCTCGCGGCGCTCCACGGCGTGGCCGAGGGTGTGGCCGTAGTTCAGGATCTCGCGCAGGCTCGATTCCTTGAGGTCGGCGGCGACCACGTCGGCCTTGACCTGGATGGCGCGCCGGATCAGTTCGGGCAGCACATCGCCGGTGGGGTCGAGGGCAGCCTCGGGATCGGCCTCGATGAGGTCGAGGATCACCGGGTCGGCGATGAAACCGGCCTTGATGATCTCGGCCATGCCCGCCACGATCTCGTTGCGCGGCACCGTTTCCAGGGTCGCCAGGTCGACCAGCACGGCGCTGGGCTCGTGGAAGCTGCCCACGAGGTTCTTGCCCGCCTCGGTGTTGATGCCGGTCTTGCCGCCGACCGCGGCGTCGACCATCGCCAGCAGCGTGGTCGGCACGTGCACGATGCGCACCCCGCGCATCCAGGTGGCGGCGACGAAGCCGGCCAGGTCGGTCGCGGCACCGCCACCGAGACTCACGATGGCGTCGTTGCGGGTCAGGCCGATCCGGCCGAGCACCTCCCAGCAGAACCCGGCCACGGCCAGTTCCTTGCCGTCCTCGGCGTCGGGGATCTCGATGCGATGCGCGTCGATCCCGGTGTCGGCCAGTGCTTTACGCACCGCCTCGGCGGTTTCGGCCAGCGGCGGCTGATGGAAGATCGCCACGGTCCGCACGGCGTTGCCCGCGTTGACCGCTTCGACGAGATCGCCGAGCAGTCCGCGGCCGATGATCACGGGGTACGGGTCGGCGGTGCGAACCTGGATGATGTTCGGCTCTGTCACGTGCGCTGCTCCGATTCTTTCTGGTCATTGTTATTGCGTCGTCCGCCGCGTCGCCGCGGTTGCCCGCGTCGTCGGCGTTCGTTGGCGCCGGTCCCACGCTCCGCGTCACCGGATGGTCCGGCCCGCTGCACCTGTTGTGGTGCCCCGGTCCGGCTTTCCACCGAAGATTCCGGGGTAGTCGAACCCGACGGTCCGGCAGGCTCGCCACCGCGCTGCCCGGCCCGCCCTGGGGCGCCTGCCTCACGGCTCGCCGTCCGCCTGCCGCGACCGGCATTGCGACCGGCCGCCTGGCCTCCCGTGACCGGGCTGCGGCCGCCTACTCGATTGCCCGGCGTGCTGCGATTACCCGTCCGGCCCCCGGCGCCGGCAGCGCGATTGCCCGGCTGGTTTTCGGCTGTACCCGCGCGGCCCTCTGATTTCGAGCTCGCGCGGCTCTCCGGACTCTCGGCCACCGAGCCGCCGGTTTCCCGGGTGGCCACGGTGGTTGCCGGCCGGATCCGCGCACCGCCTCGGCGCGACCTGCTACGCCGGGACCGTCGACCGGCGGTCGTGCGTGACTCACTCTGCGCCGCACCCGCTGTGCGAGTGGCGCCGGTGGTGTCGTCGACTGCCGCCCGATCGGTCGCGGATTGTGTTGCCCCCGAACGGTTCCGATCATCCGGGACGTCGCGGCGTTCGATGGCCGCCACACCTGTCTGGTCGGCACCGCTTCGGCGTGCGGCGGCGGCGCGGGCCCTGGCGCGTCGCCTGTTCTTGGACCGATTGCTGCCCGTTCCGGGCCTGCCGGTGACCGAACCCGAAGCGGGCGAGGTGTTTCCGGCGTTCACACGTGGAGATTGCAGATCGGTGCGCACCGATTCGAGACCGAGCTTGGCCAGGATCATTCGCACCACCCGACCCGGACTCCGCCCGTCGGTCCGCACACGCACGGAGGCGATCTCGCGGTAGAGCGGGCGACGCTCGCGCATCAGATCCCGATACTTGGCAGCGGGGTCCACTCCGTTGAGCAGTGGACGGGTACTGCTGGCGCCGGTACGCCGAACCCCTTCGGACACACTGATTTCCAGGTAGACGACGAGAGCGTCCCGCAGCAGGTCCCTGGTTCGTTCGGACAGCACCGAACCGCCGCCGAGGGAAACCACGCCGTCGTGCTCGAGCACAGCGCGGCGCACCACCTGTTCCTCGATCCGGCGGAACTCCGTCTCACCGTCGGTGGCGAAGATGTCGGGAATCGTGCGGCCGGTATCGGCCTCGATCCCCGCGTCGGTGTCGTAGAGCTCCACCCCGAGTTCCCTGGCCAGCTTGCGCCCGATGGTCGACTTCCCCGAGCCGGGCAGCCCGACCAGCACCACGCGTGCCGCAGGCGCGGTCCGGTCGTCACCGCCGGTGTCAGGAGCTCCGGGCTCGACGATCGCCGGTGAGGGGCCCGCGTCGCTCTCCGGCGCGGTCCCCTCCTGCCCCTGCGCGGTCACGGGATACGGCTGTCCGCGGGCACGTGTGGGCGGCTACCGATCCGCTTGACGTAACTGGTGATGTTGTCGACGGTCTCGGCCAGCGAGTCGCCGCCGAACTTCTCCAGCGCGGCCTGCGCCAGCACCAGCGCCACCATCGACTCCGCGACCACGGCCGCCGCGGGCACCGCACACACGTCCGAGCGCTGGTGGATGGCGACGGCTTCCTCACCGCTGGACATGTCGACCGTCGACAGCGCACGCGGCACAGTCGAGATCGGCTTCATCGCGGCGCGCACCCGCAGTGCTTCGCCGTTGGTCATGCCGCCTTCGAGGCCGCCCGCGCGGTTGGTCGAGCGCAGGACGCCGTCGGGGCCGGGACGCATCTCGTCGTGGGCCTGGCTGCCGCGTCGTCGCGCGGTCTCGAACCCGTCGCCCACCTCGACACCCTTGATCGCCTGGATGCCCATGAGGGCGGCGGCCAGGCGCGAATCCAGACGCTGCTCACCGCTGACGAACGAACCGAGCCCGATGGGCAGGCCGTCCACGATCACCTCGACGACGCCGCCGAGGGTGTCGCCGTCCTTCTTGGCCGCTTCGATCTCCGCGATCATGGCCGCCTCGGCGTCGGCGTCGAACGCCCGCACGGGGCTGGCGTCGACCGCGTCGAGATCGGCCGGGCCCGGCGTGACGCCGGTGGTGTTGGCGGCGGCGCCGATCGACACCACATGCGAGATGACCTCGACACCGAAGGCCTGACGCAGGAAGTTGCGCGCGAGTGTGCCTGCTGCGACCCGGGCCGCGGTCTCCCGGGCGCTGGCCCGTTCGAGCACCGGACGGGCATCGTCGAAGCCGTACTTGAGCATCCCGGAGTAATCGGCGTGACCGGGGCGCGGGCGGGTGAGCGGCGCGTTACGCGCCATTCCCGCGAGCTCGGTCTCGTCGATCGGATCGGCCGACATCACTTCGGTCCACTTGGGCCACTCGGAGTTGGCGATCTCGATGGCGACCGGGCCACCCATGGTGCGGCCGTGGCGTACGCCACCGACCAGGGTGACCTTGTCGGCCTCGAACTTCATCCGGGCGCCGCGCCCGTAACCGAGCCGGCGGCGGGCGAGCTGTGCGGAGACATCGTCCGATGTCACCTCGACTCCGGCGACCATCCCTTCCAGGAGGGCGACGAGAGCGGGACCATGGGATTCTCCGGCAGTTATCCAGCGCAACACGCCGACTATCTTCCCATGTCGACACGTGTAGTCGGGAATGCGGGCCGACGTGACGAGCGGCACGTCGGCGCCGAGGCGGGCCGCGCGGTGGCGGCCGCCGCCCTGATCCGGCCGAACCGGCCTGCTCCGGACCGCCGGCAACATCGCATCACCGGGTTCGTCTCGGCGCGTCGCGCTGCCGGTCATGCCAGTGCCATCGCGGTGACGGTGGCCAGGCACATCGCGGGGCCGTGTGGCACCAGCCGCCGCGCCGGTACCGCGCGCACCTGCCGCGAGCCACGGCCCACCACCGCACGCAGCCGATCACCGCCGAGCAGCACGACTGCGGCCGCGGCGGTGAGCAGCGGGGCGGCCACCGCGGCCCACACCCAGGCCGGCGGACCGGCGATCGCCGTGGCAGCTCCGAGCGACACCGCGAGCTTCACATCACCCGCGCCGAGCGCGGCCGGGGAGAGCAGGTGGGCGATCAGATACGGCATCGTCAACAGCGCGGCCCCGATCACCGCGGTCTCCAATTCCCCTGTCGAGAACGCGAACAGGAACACCGCGGCCGCACCCACGCCGGTCAGCGCGTTGGGAAGGCGACGGGCATGGATGTCGATGACGCCCAGCAGCAGGCACCAGGCGATGAGGCAACAGAACGCGGCAGTGGTCATGGGATCGATCGTGCTGGGCCGCGACCGCCGAAAGTGGGCCGTACCCGAGAATGTGGATAACGTCCGCGCATGTGGACAACGCCGTATCCACCTCGCCCACCGACACGAAATCCTGGGTATCGCGTGCCGACGTGTCGCCCGTCGGGCGGTAGCGTTGACCCATGTGTGCTGACTACACGGCTCCCGATTACGCGGCCCGGCGCGGTGCCCTGCGGAGCCTGCTGGTGGAAAACGGTGTCGACGCGTTGCTGGTGACCGATCTGGTCAACATCCGCTACCTGACCGGCTTCACCGGATCCAATGCCGTTGTGCTGGTGCATTCGTGGGATATGCGCGGAGCCGAGGACCGCACCGTCATCGGTACCGACGGCCGGTACTCCGCTCAGGTCGCCGAACAGGTCCCCGATCTGCAGGCCGAGATCTGCCGGGCCACCGCGCGCCGCGTTCTCGAGCTGACCGGGGAATGGCAGCTCGGTCGCGTCGGCTTCGAGAGCCACGTGGTGACCGTCGATCAGCACACCGCGTTCCAGGAGCTGCGCACCGGGCTGCAACTCGTCCCCACCTCGGGTCTGGTCGAACAGCTGCGGATGGTCAAGGATCCCTACGAGGTCGACCAGCTCGGCGCGGCGTGCACGGCCGCCGACAAGGCGCTGGCCACCCTGCTCGAGCGGGGCCTGCTGCGTCCGGGCCGCACCGAGAGACAGGTCGCCCGCGACCTCGAATGGGCGATGTTCGAGCACGGTGCCGATGCGATCTCGTTCGAGACGATCGTCGCCGCGGGCGCCCATTCGGCCATCCCGCACCACCGGCCGACCGGCGCCGTCCTGGCCACCGGTGACTTCGTGAAGTTCGATTTCGGCGCGGTGGTCAACGGCTACCACTCCGACATGACCCGCACCCTGGTCCTGGGGACCCCCGCCGACTGGCAGCGGGAGATCTACGAACTGGTCGCCCGCTCGCAACGCGCGGGCACCGAGGCGCTCGAACCCGGCGCGCAGACCAGCGAGGTCGACGCGGCGGCCCGGATGATCATCGAAGAAGCGGGGTACGGCCCGCAGTTCGTGCACGGTCTCGGTCACGGCGTCGGGCTGCAGATCCATGAAGCACCCGGAGTGGCGAAAACGAGTACCGGTACACTTCTGGCTGGTGTGGCGGTGACCGTCGAACCTGGTGTATACCTTCCCGGCCGCGGCGGGGTCCGGATCGAGGACACGCTCGTGGTACGCGAAGCGGGCCCGGAACTGCTCACCCGCACCAGCAAGGACTTGATCGTCGTCGACTGACGTCGGCGCGCAGAACGCAGTAACCCCCAGTACGCAGTAATACGAACGAGGAGATCCGAGGACAGTGGCGGACACCAGCGACTTCAAGAACGGCCTTGTGCTGAAGATCGACGGTCAGCTCCAGCAGATCATCGAATTCCAGCACGTGAAGCCGGGCAAAGGACCCGCGTTCGTGCGGACCAAGCTGAAGAACGTCGTGTCCGGCAAGGTCGTCGACAAGACCTTCAACGCGGGTGTCAAGGTCGAGACCGCGACCGTCGACCGTCGCGACATGACCTACCTGTACCACGACGGCACCGACTACATCTTCATGGACGGTGACACCTACGACCAGATCTCCATCCCGGAGGCCACCATCGGTGACGGTGCCCGCTTCCTGCTGGAGAACATGGGCGTGCAGGTCGCCGTGCACGAGGACGCGCCGCTGTTCGTGGAGCTCCCCGTCACCATCGAGCTGGTCGTGCAGCACACCGACATCGGCCTGCAGGGCGACCGCTCCACCGGCGGCACCAAGCCCGCCACCCTGGAAACCGGCGCCGAGGTGGCCGTTCCGCTGTTCATCAACACCGGTGACAAGCTGAAAATCGACTCGCGCGACGGCAGCTACCTCGGCCGCGTCAACGGCTGATCGTGACCGACTCCCCGGCAGACAAGAAGGGCTCGTTCAAGAAGCTCGGCGCGCGCCACAAGGCGCGCCGCCGGGCCGTGGACCTGCTGTTCGAAGCGGAGGCGCGCGATGTCGACGTCTCCGTGCTGCTCTCGGATCGCGCTGAGCTGGCGACCCGCGACCAGAGCGTGGCCCCCGTGCACGCCTACACCACCACCCTCGTCGAGGGCGTCGCCGACGATCTCGACCGGGTCGACGGCACCATCGAGGGCTACCTCCAGGACTGGACTCTGCAGCGGCTGCCCGCGGTCGACCGGGCCATTCTGCGGATCGCGGTGTGGGAGCTGTTCCACGCCACCGACGTGCCCCCGGTCGTCGCGGTCGACGAGGCTGTCGAGCTGGCCAAGGAACTGTCCACCGACGACTCCCCGTCGTTCGTGAACGGCGTGCTCGGCCAGGTCGTGCAGGTGGCGCCGCAGGTCCGCGCCGCCGCGGCCGCAACGGCCGCCACGAAGGCCGCGCGTGGCGAGTCGGAGTCCTGAGGCGTGGCGCGCAAGTACCTTGTGATGGCCGAACGCACCCCGGCGTTCGACGCCTCGGTGATCGAACCGCACCGCACCTTCCTGCGGGACCTGCTCGCTGAGGGCCGACTCCAGGAAAGCGGTGGCTTCACCGACGGCACCGGCGGCGCCTATGTCATCCTGGCCGAAAGCCTCACCGCCGCAACAACAATCGCCCACTCCGACCCGCTGCACACCACCGGCGCCTCGGATCTGACGATCCACGAATGGGAAATCACCGTTTCGGCGTGAATCCCGTTCCCGCAGCCGCACGTTCCGAGTGAACGTGCGGCTGTTGTCGTACGCGGGCCCGGTCAGATCTTGTGCAGGCAGAACGAGACCGCCGGTGAGGTGTGGATCACCGCTTTCGTCTCGCGAAACCGCTTCCGCGTCGCGTCGCAGACGTTCCGGTCCTCGGCTTCGACGCGAGTATCGACCTCGAATGCCCCTGCGCCACAGGGGACCTTGCGTAGACGGTCGAGATGGAGCTTCACGTTGCCCGGGTCGTTGACACACTCACCGACTTTCGCGTTGAGGTGAGTGCACAGGTACTTCATGGGGCTGCTGGTGTACTTCCGGCGACTCCGCGAGAAGTCCATGTCACCGGTCGCGCATTTCTGCGTACTCCACGCGCTGGTGATGATCAACGCCGCGTCGGGGTCGGCGCATGCGCGTCGATGAAAGTCCCAGCCACCGCGGGTCGGATCGGTGTAGTACCCGCAATCGCCGGTTCGCTCCGTGTCCGATCGCGGCGAGAGCAGACCCCAGGCCATCAACCCGACCGCGCTGATCGGCACGAGCGCGACCAGCCCGAGCAGAACCCACTTACGTTTGCCGCCGAACAAGCGCGCAGTGCGCGCTTGTTGCTCCCGATAGCCCGGCCGTGTGCGACGACCGCGGGGCGGTCGCCACTGATCACTCGGTCGCGCCGGCTGCCCGGTCTGTTGTCCCTGCGGGATGTTCGGCTGCTCCACCCCGCCAGCTTGCCACCGGCGCAATCGAACTCGCATCGCGGCTGCCGTCTCGCACCCATACCGCGGGGCGAGCCCTACGCTGCCGTGTCGCCCGCGCCCCGGACCGCTCGATCGTGGTCCTGGAGTGCTTTCGTGATGATGTCGGTGACGTCGGCATCGTCGAAATCGCCGGGCAGGCCCATGCCCAGGGTGTCGAACAGGTCGCGTACCTGTTCGACAGTCGGCTCGTCGTCGAGCCGTACGGACGTCGCGCGGTCGATCGCGACCGGCCGGGATTCGGCGAAGCTGGTCCTGAGTTCGATGTTCCAGGAGTCGTAGTAGGGGCGGTCGCGCTCGATGATCATGGCAGGGAACCGCGGTCCGCGCTGGGTGACGATCAGAAAGCGGGTGGACAGGTCCCACCGGAACAGCGACACCGACGACGTCAGGCCGATCTGGATGTCGAGGAGCTGCGGCAGTCGTTGTTTGTGCCAGCATGCCGCGGCGATGGTGGCGTACACCTCGATCTGAGTGCCCTTGGCCGTCCAGGTGCGCGCGTCGTCGTCGGCGCCTTCGGCCAGCGAGCGGTAGAGCGCGGCGTAACGCGAACAGAGGTCGCGATCGGTCGGATCGAGAATTTCCAGGCGGACCAGCAGCTCTCGGCGATTGCGATGAGCTCGGTGCAAGCAATCGGGCAGCGTGACAACGCGGGTGTGAGCCCCGGTACCGCCTTTGAAGATCCAGCGATCGGTTTCGGTCCGTGCCTGGGCGAGCACGTCCGATACCTCGTCGCCCTTGGCGAATCGGACGGCCGACAAGCTGTCGAGCGTGCGCTGGGTGCTGGTGAGCAGTTCGTCGATCGCCGAGGCCCGGTCGCGCCGGTCGTTCAGCTCGTCCAGCGTGTGCGCGATATCGGTGAGGGACTGTCGTACCTGTGCGTTCATCGCCTCCTGTCGCCATCGGTCACGCAGAACGGCGAAGGCGATCACCCCGAGAGTGAGTGGGATGACCTTGGTCAGCAGCTCTTGCCTGGTGGGGTCGACCAGCCCGAGCACGCTCAGCGTGACAGCAAGAACAATGGCGATCGCGCTTTCGAAATTGCTCTTGATCCACACCGCAGCAGCGACGATGCGTGCGGGAAAACTCATGGCGGCCACCCCTTTTCGCCGACATCGCCGGTCATTCGTCCGGTGCGATGCGCTACAGGCTAGCGGGAGGCTCCGGTTTGCGCACGACGGACTTCACGAGCTGTGCCAGCTCGTCGACAGCGACCGGCCCACCGGCGAGGAAGCTCACTTCGCTCGACGGATCATCGATGGATTCGGGCAGCGGAGTTCGGTCGAAGTCGGTGATCTCGATGCCGCATTCACGAGCGATCACGCTACCTGCGGGGAAGTCGATCAACCCGGCGCGGTAGCCGACGAATCCGTGTATCAGCCCACGGCTCAGCATGATCCAGCACAGCAGGGGTGACCACAGCTGGATGAGACGTCGGGAATGGGTTTCCAGCGCGAGTCGAAGGGCGATGGCGGTGGTGTCGGTACGGCCGACCGGATACCCCTGCAACCATGCCAGCACTGGATCGCCGGGCGGTCGCGGCGGCACCTGGCGTCGCAGCGCACCGTGCGGCCCTGCCGCGCCTCGTCCCCGAATGGCCGACCAGGTGTTGCCGGTCATCGGTTCGTGCACGACACCCAGAACCGGGGTCCCGAAGTGGCACAACGCGATACCGATGCTGAACACCGGCAGACCGACTGCGAGATTGTTGGTGCCGTCGAGCGGGTCGACGAACCAGCACCATTCCGGCTCGCCGCGGAGTTCGCCGGATTCTTCGGCGATGACGCGGTGGTGGGGGAACGCTCGGCGCAGATCGCGAAGAATGATCTCCTCGGCGCCGATGTCCAGATCGCTGACCAGGTCGCCGCCCGCGTCCTTGACCCGGATACCGAGCGGCTGAGTCAGACGTGAGTGGATGAGCTGCCCGGCGCGGATCGCGGTGTCACGTGCGGTCGCGGCGGCGCGCTCGATGACGTCGCGTTCGAGTGTGAGATCTATGAATTCGCTGTGTCGCACCGTTCCTCCAGGCCATTCGCGGGGCAATCCGTTCGCAGGCGCGCCAGGACGGCTTCGGCCAGTTCCCGCGTTCGCTGGGAACTGTGCGGTGTGCGTTCGACACGATGATCGGTGGTGCCGGGATCGCCCAGCGACAGGTCGAGCTCGCCGGGGATGTGTTCGCCCAACACGATGGTGGCGGCGGCGCTCAACACGTCGGTGACGTGGAACTCGCTGTGCGGCAACGTGTACACGTCGCCGTCGCGGAACACCTCGCGCGATCGGCTGCGGTATCGGACCGAGCGGCGGGTGGCGTGGACGGTATCGCCGTCGGTGTCGCTACGAACCTCGAAAACCCGATGTGTGCCCGCGTCCGAATCGGCCGAGACATCGATGATCTCGTTGACGACCGTGCCGTACAGGACATGACTGACCAGATTCCAGCTATGGGCGTGCACCATCGATGTCGTCGGCGCGGCGGGCCGGTCGGTACTCCATACATGCAGGCAGATGCCGCGGCCCTCCTGTCGCCACACCGGAAAACAGGTGAACCCCAACGGATGTCGGACCGCAACGACCTCGACCACGCCCGCTGCCACGTCGGCCAGATAATCGTGCACCCAGGCACGCACCTCGGCGGTCGCGCCCGCCGAGGTGAGCAGCGAACGGAGCCGGGTGTAGGCGGGCATCAGTACGGGTTTCTCGGCTGGAGCGCACGGCGCACGATGTCGGCGACGTCGCGGTCGGTGAACGAGGTCGGCAGACCCAATCCCAGCGCGTCGAAGAGTCGCCTGGTCTGGTCGACGGAGGGTTCGTCCGCCAACGGCAGGTCCTCGCACCGATACAACGGAACCTGGCGGGTCTGTTTGAAACTGGCGACCAGTTCGCGGCTGAAGTCACGGTAGTAGGGCCGGTCGCGTTCGAACATGAGCGCCGGGGTGTTCGGGTTGTCCTGCGTGACGATGACGCAACTCGACGAGAGGTCCCAACGGAAGGTCGTCATCACCGCGGACAACCCGACGTCGATGGTGAGGAAGGTGAACCGTTGGCGATACCAGCACGCCGCGAGCACCGTCGCGTAGGCCTCCTTGCGAGTGCGCTCAGTGGTCCACTGCTCGCCGGTGCGGTCGGCTTCCGGGGTGAGCGAGGACCGGAACTGCGCGTAGGTCTTGCACAGCGCCTCGTTCGACGGATCGAGGATCTCGATCTGCATGCGCAGGGGGCGTTGTTCACGGCGCGCGTTCTCCACACACGCGCGCAAAGTGACGGCTCGAATGTAGGTTCCGGTGCCGCCCTTGAAGATCCACTGCTCGGTGTCGCGGCGGGCGAGGGTGTGCGCGTGGCCGATCTCGGGTCCGTAGAGCAGATGGACCGCGGTCGCGTCGCGGACCGCTTTGGTGGCGATCCGTCGGTCACGCAGCAGGGTGGTCGCGAGCAGAGCGAGCACGAGCAGCACTGCGCCGTCGATGACCGCCGGTTCGAGCTCGATCTGATTCGACAGTGGATCCATCACGGCGATCGCGCCGATGATCACCGCGATGGTCAGCGCCAGCGCGCCATCGACGTTGGTACGCAACCAGTTCAGCAGTCGCGACATCCCGCCCCCTCCCAGTTCGGTGATTCCAGGATAGGCCGCGCGACCGGGTCGGCGGGTCGGGAAGTCGAGAAGTCAGGCGATGAGCAGCAGCGCGGTGACCGCGGCGGCCGTCGCGACCACGGCCAGTGCGAATCCGGTGCAGACGAACCGGAGCATCGGAACGCGCACCTCGTGGGTGCGACAGAACTCCAGTCCGATCAGCGTTGCCAGCGACGCCCACGGCGTGACGACCGGCCCGACGTTCGTGCCGATGAGCAGCGCGAGCAGCTGTGTCCCGTTCTCCACCGGGATCACGGATTCCCCGGCAGTGTAGGCAGGCAGATTGTTGGCCACGTTGGACAGGCCCGCTCCCGCGGCCGCCGCGCGGAACGCCCCGGCGACACCGTCGTCGACGCCGATCAGGCCGTGCATGATGTCGTTGAGTCCCCATCGGCTCAATGTCGGCACCACCAGGAACAATCCGACGACGAAGATCAGCAACTGGAACGGGATCAGCGACCACCGCAGCGCTGCGGGCCGCAGAATCGCGAAGGCGACGACCGCGATCGCGGCGGCCACCACCGCGGCGAGACCGATCTGATCACCGACCACCGGAATCGCGAGGATGAACAGCAAGCACGCACCGGCGGTCGCGTAAAGCAATGTCCGCGCACGCATTCCCTCGGTGCGGATGGGCTCCGGCGGCACGTAGCGGTCGGTGTCGCGACGATCACGACGCCAGTACCACAGCCACAGGAACAGCATCGTCACCGTGATCGAGGCGAGCTGGGGCGCCCACATACTCGCCGCGAATTCGGTGGAGCTCTTGGCGATCCGATCCGCCGCCAGCAGATTCGTCAGATTGGACACGGGCAACAGCAGGCTGGCGGTGTTGGCCAGCCACAGCGTGGTGATCGCCAGCGGCAGCGGCGGGATGCGCGTCGGTCCCGCGAGCGCGAGCATGACCGGGGTCAGCAGCACGGCGGTGGTGTCGAGGTTCAGCAGAATCGTTGTCGCCGAGGCGAACGTCACGCACAGTGCGAACAGGGCGAGGTAGTTTCCGCGTCCGACGATCGCGATCCGATGGGCGATGACATCGAAAACCTTGGCTTCCCTGGTGAGTTCGGCCAGCACGATCACGCTGGCGAGAAACAGCAGCAACGGCCCGACGCGACGCAGGTTCGCCGCCGCCTCGGCGCGGGGCAGCAGTCCGGTCGCGACGAAGGTCAACCCGACGAGCAGCAGGCCGACGCGAATCCGATCCAGCACCGACAGCCGTGGTCGTGGTAGCCGTGCCCACCACTGCGGTGGCGTGACGCGGCGGTGCGGGTCGACCTTTTCGGACACCGATCCATGATCGCATTGCGGCTTACCGGACGCGTGCTCGTCCTGCCAAGAGTCTGCCGCGGTGATCATTCGGGCGCATACTCGACGGTGTGACGGACCTGGGGTGGGCACGTGAATTCTTCTTCATCAGCTATTCGCCGGCTGACGAACGCTGGGCCACCTGGGTGGCGTGGCAACTGGAGACCGCCGGATTCCGCACGCTGATCCAGGCGTGGGACTTCGTGCCGGGGACGAACTTCATCGACTTCATGGACCGTGGTGTGCGCGATTCGGCCATCGTGATCGCCATCCTGTCCGACAGCTACCTGACCTCCCATTACGGAACGATGGAGTGGCAGGCGGCAATTCGCACCGACGAGCACAAGTTGCTGCCGGTGCGGGTCGCCGATTGCGCGCTGGAGGGTCTGCTCGCCACGCGCACCTATCTGGATCTGGTGAATGTCGCCAGCGCCGAGACCGCGCGGAACACCCTGCTCGATCGCGTCGGTCACATGCGTGACGGTCGAGCCAAACCGGCGCGCGGACCGGAGTTCCCGTCGGGTTCCGGTGCGGCGGTGCGGGATCGGCCCGTTCCGAATGGTTTCGGCCCGGCACAGGCCGTGGAGCGTCGGCGGACTCCCGCTGTGCCACCGAGCTTTCCGGGCGCGGGCAGTTCACGCGAAGCGCGCAACGGGCTCTCGGTGCTGCATGTCGCGGGCCCCCGGTTCGGGCGCGGTCTGTTCGGGCGCGACGAGCCGGACGGTCCCGGCGAACTGCAATCACGTATCTGGGCCGATGTCATCCACCTGTCCGATCAGGGCGTGCCGTCACCGGATGTGATCGTCGTCTCCGGTGACCTCACCGAATCGGGCCACCCGCGCGAGGTCGACGACGCGCTTGCCTTCCTCACCGGCCTGCGCATTCTGCTGGGCCTCGAGCCTGATCGCCTGATCGTCGTACCCGGCAATCACGACGTGTCGAAGAAGGCGTGCGAGAGCTACTTTCTGCGCTGCGAGTCACGCGACCGGCTGCCGCAACCGCCGTATTTCGAGAAACTCGAACAGTTCGAGCGCATGTTCGGCGAGTTGTACCAGGGCCTGGATCATCTGGTGTTCGACGCCGGGCAACCATGGACCCTGTTTCCCATCGCGGACTTGCGAATTGTCGTCGCGGGACTGAATTCGACGATCGCCGCGACGCATCGTCAGGAAGACGACTACGGCAGCGTGGGGCAGACCCAGGTCGCGTGGTTCTCCGAGCAACTACGCGCGTTCGAGGCACGCGGATGGTTACGCCTGGGTGTGGTGCGCCACGATCCGATGCCGGGTGCGGGGGCCGCGCGAACCGACCCAGCGCTTCTTCGTGACGCGACGACGGTCTCCCGGCTGCTCGGCAACCGGTTGAATGTGTTGCTGCACGGGCCGGGACCCGGTGGCGTGCACGCCGATCTGCTGGGGGGCGTGCTGCCGGTGCTGCCCGCCGCGGCCCCGGGGAGCGCGGAGATCATCCACCTGACCGCCGAGGGCATGTCGCGCTATCCCGCCCAGCACCATGATCGAGAGGTCGAACGCACGGTCATCCCCGTGTCCTGGTCGAATGTGGCCGCGGCCCTGTCCGCGCCCGCCGAGACGAAGATGATCGAATCCGCGGGGACCGAAGATCCGGATTCCGATGAACAGGCCGGTGACTCGGCGCCCGTGGTCGATCCGCAGGGGCGTTTGCTGGAGCGCGTCATCGAGGTCTGTGCGGCGCGCTACCCCGGCGCGCGGATCAGGCGGGTCGAGGCGGACCCGCCGCACCTGTTCGTCACCCATCATCGTGACGGGATGGCGGCGCAGTGGCGCATCGGCGCCCACGTGGGAGATCTGACCAGACAGGTGGTCGAGGATTTCCTGGCGCACGACCCGGAATTCGGATCCGAGCTCGTTTATCGTGGCGCGGTTCCGGCCCGCTCGCTGCGGGAGGAGGCAGCGGGTCAAGGGTTGCGCATCCGCAGCTTCCTGGAATTCCAGGGCATGCTCGATCTGACCGACTACCTCGCCCGTCAGGTGCTCGACCTGCGCACCGACCGGCGCTACCCACCCGAGTTGTATGTACCACAACGGTTTCGGCTGCTGGAGGAGAACGAAACCGCGATTCGCGACGATCTGATCGCCGAACTCATGGGCGTGGTGACCGCCGATCACGGCTGGTTCGTACTGCTGCTCGGTGACTTCGGGCGTGGCAAGACGTTCGCGCTGCGTGAGCTCGCCCGCCGGATCAGCGAGTCGACGCCCGCGCTGATTCCGATCCTGATCGACCTGCGCGCGCTCGACAAGACCCACTCGGTCGACGGACTGGTCGCCGCCCATCTGGCCAATCACGGCGAAGACCGGATCGATCTGAAGGCATTGCGCTACATGCTGCGCGAAGGCCGGGTGGTGCTGTTGTTCGACGGCTTCGACGAACTGGTGACCAGGATCAGCTACGAGTTCGCCGCCGACCATCTCGAGACCCTCCTGCAGGCCGCCGTCGGCAAGGCGAAGATCATCGTGGCCAGCCGGACTCAGCACTTCGAGTCCAGGGCCCAGGTGTTGACGGCGTTGGGCGAGCGGGTCGGTCTGCTCGACGACCGGCGCATCATCAGCATCGAGGAGTTCGCGCCGCCACAGATCCATACCTTCCTCACCAATCGCTACGGGGGTGACACGCGGCGTGCCGACGCCAGAATGCAGTTGATCAGGGGCATCCAGGACCTGCTCGGGCTGGCACAGAACCCGCGCATGCTCAGCTTCATCGCCGATCTCGAGGAGCGCCGGTTGCGCGCGGCCGCGGGAACGACCAATGCCATCGGCCCGGCCGCGTTGTACCGGGAGATCCTCGATTCCTGGCTTCGCTACGAGGTGGATCGCACGGCTACCGTGGCCGGATCGCTGCCGGGACTGGGGCTGGACGAATTGTGGAAGGCGGTAACGGCTTTCGCGCTGCGGGTGTGGGAGACAGGCAGGCCCTATCTGCGTGCGGCCGAATTGTCGGAAGTGGCACGGGAACTCACCGACACCGCGGTCCGCGATCGCATGTCGGTGCAGCAGTCGGCGCACGCCATCGGTTCGGGCAGCCTGCTGGTGCGTACCGACGACGACCTGTTCGGTTTCATCCATTCCTCGGTGACCGAATGGCTGGTGGCCGATCACCTCGCCCGCCTACTCGGTGCGGGCGTGAGTGCACCACACCTCGCGCAAGCCCAATTGTCGCTGCTCATCATAGATTTCCTGTGCGATCTCGCCGACCCGCGCACGCTGCGTACCTGGGCGGAGTCGGTGTTGTCCGACTCCGACGCCGACCCGAACTCACGCACCAACGCGTTGCGGATCACCACCCGGCTGCGCACGGCGCCGAGCTCGGACCTGCGCGGCGCGATGTTGGCCGGCGAGGACCTCTCCTACCGCGACCTGCAAGGGGTCGATCTGAGCGGCGCCGATCTCAGTGGTGCGCGGTTGATCGGCGCGAATCTGACCCACGCGGTGCTGCGCGGTGCGCGGCTGGTCGCGGCGCGGCTGGACGACGCACGCCTCGTCAGCGCTGATCTGACCGACGCTGATCTCACCAGGGCGCGCCTGATCCGTACCGACCTGACCGGCGCGCGTGGCAGGGGTAGCCGCTGGCAGCGCGCCGCACTCCTGGACGTGATCGGGCAGGCCTCGGGGGCGGATCTGCGCGGCGCGGCCGTAGTACCCGGCGGATCGGTGCAGACCGAATTCGCGCCTGCCGCACTGGGCGTTCGGCACGGATTCCATGCCAGTCGAGGCAGACTGCCCCAGCCCGTCGCGTACAGCCAGGACGGCAGTACGGTCGCGGTCGGCAGTGACGACGGGGGCGTGCTGATCTGTGACGCCGACACCGGCCGGCCGCTGCGGATGCTGCAGACCCACCGCGCGCGCACCTTCGCGGTCGCGTACACCGACCAGGTCCTGATCACCGGCTCCGGCGACGGAACGGTCGGCATCTGGGATGCCGTCAGTGGGGAACTCCGCCGGATTCTGCGGGGGCACGAACAGTGGCCGTGGCCGGTGCTGCTCGGTCCCGGCGGTGATCTGCTGGCCACCGGTGACGCGCGTGGTGTGCTGCGGCTGTGGTCGTTGCCCAGCGGCGATCTGTGTCACGAGTGTCTGCCACCCGAACACGGCATGACCTTGATCTACAGCATCGCCCTGCACGGTCGGACGCTGGCCGCCGCCTACGGCAACGGCATGGTGCGCCTGTGGGACATCGAAACCGGCAGGCAAACAGGGGAATTCCAGGCAGCGGGCGGCGCCGCCTACCGCATCGCCTTCGACTCCTCGGGAACCCGGATAGCGGTAGGTGGAGTAGACGGACTACTGACGCTCTGGGACCCCGTCACCTGCACGCTCACCGGCAGGTTGACCGGTCACACCGGACGCATCTACACGCTGGCCTTCCACCCGTCCCGGGACGTGCTGGCCAGCGGGGACACCGACGGGCTGCTCCGCGTCTGGAATACCGACACCGGAGAAGTGCTGCACGCGCCGACCGAACACAGCGCGGCGATCTATTGGGTGTCGTACGACCCGTCGGGAGAGCTGCTGGCCTCCGGGGACAGTGCGGGGCTCGTCTGCCTGCGTGCGTCCGAGACCGGTCAGCTGCGGCATCGTCTCACCGCCCACACCGGATCCATCTGGCCGTTCGCTTTCCGGCCCGACGGCACCCAGCTCGTGGTGACCGACGACCAATTCACCACGCGTTTCTGGGATCCGGTCACCGGAGTCTGCCGATACCTGCTCACCGGGCACGGCCGCCGAACGACAGCGGTGGGCTTCAGCGCCGATTCGGCGATGCTGTCCACCCGGGGCAACGACGGCGTCGTCCGGCTGTGGGACACCGTCACCGGACGTCTCGTTCGCACGCTGACCGGCAGCGACGACCACCTGCTGACCTTCGAGTCGGCACTGTTCAGCACGGTGCGACCAGGGCAGCTCGCGATGGTGGGCAACGACGGCAGACTCAGCCTGTTCAACCTCGACGCCGACTCCTATGAGCGCCACATCAGCATCGAGGATGCGCCGATCTGGGCGATCGCGTTCAATCCCTCCGGTGAACTGATCGCGACGGCGAACGACGATGACACAGTGACGATCTGGAACCGTGCGACCGGCGCCCAGTACGGGATCTACCGCGAGCACCGAGGCAGGGTTCGGTCCCTGGCCTTCAGCGCGGACGGGGCGCTGATGGCCTCGGGCTGCGACGACTCCGTCGTTCGGATCTGGGACGTGGAGTCGGGGCGGTGCTTGCACACTCTGCGCGGGCACCGAGACCGGGTGTACGGGGTGGCATTTCACGGCAACCGCGTCGCCAGCGTCTCCTGGGACGGCTCGGCACGGATCTGGGACGTCACGTCGGGCGAGCCGGTACACGAATTGACGCGGCACACCGGAAAACTCTGGTCGGCGGCCGTCGACGCCCAGCGGGGCATCCTCGCCACCGCGGGAGACGACCTGGTGATCCGGCTGTGGGACATGGACACCGGTCGGCATCTGCACACCTTGGAAGGTCATCGCCGCCGGGTGTCGACCTTGGCGTTCGACGCGTCGGGCGATCTACTCGCCAGCGGTAGCGAAGACGGAAACGTCGTGTTGTGGTCCGGTGCGGCGGATCAGGGGGCGGCGCCCTCGATTCGCGCGGTGTTGCTCGGACTGCCCGAAGGATGGGCCGCGTTGACGCCCGACGGGCGATACAAATACGAGGGCAACGTCGCGGGCCAGTTCTGGCATGTGATCGGCACGACTCGCTTCGAGTCGGGCGAACTGGATCCGCATCTCGCCGAGGTCGTGCGGGTCGCCGCAGATGCCCCGCTGTGAGCCCGACGGCCTCCGCCGGTGGGTGTACGAGGAAACCGGCGGAGGCGCGACCGACGCTGGGTAGGCGCGGTGTCGGGTTGTGCTCGGGGCACGAGGTGAATCCTGCTACCTCGAGTGCGCTCGAGGTCAAGCGGTTCAGCGGGGGGCGTGGACCAGTGGGGCGAGGAAGCCGGTGAGCTGGGCTGTCGAGGGTTGGCCGAGGCGGCGGCCGAGATAGTCGGGGGCGTCGGCGGCCGCCCGGCAGCGGTCCTGGTCGGTGTTGGCCGGGTTGTCGGAATAGCGTTCACCGAGCATGGTGGCCTTGGCGACCTCGCGTCCGGTACGGAGTTCGTAGACGGCGACCTCGTAGGTGGCGCGGAAGAGGTTGACGGTGCGCCCCACCGGTGCGCCGGGGGAGGGGCCGTACTGGCAGGTCTGCACGAGGTCGCGCAGTTCCAGCTGCTTCATGCAGGCGATGAGCTGCACGGTCGACGGGTCGTCCGGGTTCCACGCGGTCGGATCGTTCGGGTGGACCATGGTCGTGAGGTCACCGGACAGATAGATCGGGCGCGCGCCGTCGCGCTCGTAGGGCGCGGCGTTCGGGAACGGCTTCTTGTCCTCGCCACACATCCGGTCGTAGTCCGACATCTCGAATCGGCTCGCCTGCACCGCCGCGATCGCGAAGAACCCGGCTCCGAACAGCGCGATGAACAGCAGCAAAGCGACACCGGGCCCGACTCGCAGGCCCCGCCTGGGGGCACTCCGCTCCCGAACGGGACGGTTGTGCCACCGCTCGAGCAGTGACGGGCCGTCCCCGCGACGCCACGACCGCCATTTCTGCGAGAGGGTCGGCTGCCGCGTCGTTCGGTCGTGTTCGACCCAATCGGACCAGTGCTCCGGGTGTTGCTGGGGCGCTGGGGTTTCCGGGGAACGATACGACGGTGCGACGGCGGGGGTGTACGCCGGGGAAGGGGTACTTCGCGATTCGGTCTCGCGGGCCGACCCGGCGGCACCGACCGCGGCAGCAGCGCCCGACGCGGCCACTGTACCGACCGCGGGAGCCCACTCGGCAGTGCGGTTTTCGCCGGTACCAGCGGGTGTGCCCGCAGCGGCCACTTCGTCCCCGGGCGTGGGTTCGTGGCGTTCGATGCCATCGGTCGGTGGATCGTCGATCGCGACCGATTCATCGGCGGCGACGGATTTGCTCAGTGAGACAGTGCTTTCGGGCTGACCGTCCGATGATTCGGCTACTTCACCGAGCGCGGGTTCGTCCAGATCGATCGTGTCGTCGTCGAAAGGCTCAGCGCGTGTGGCGCTTTCCCGATCCGGAGCAGCGCCCTCAGCGGTTGGCTCGTGCTCCGGGTTGTCGTCCTGGGGCGAGTCTTGTTCGGCACCGTCGGGGTGTGAAGTTCGGTCAGTCACCGGTTCGGCGGATTCGGTGCTGGGTATCGGCTCGTCGGGTGGTCCGATCGCTGTGGCCGATAACGCCGCGTCGTCGGACTCGTCGGCTTGCGCGCCGGTGAAACCTTCACTCGAAGAAGGGGATTCCGTCTCGCGTTCAGCGGGCACCGACGTCGGATCCTCGGGATGAGCCGCGGTAGGGGGTCGATGGGCGAGTCTGTCGATCGCGGCGAGAAACGCGGGTGTAGATGCGCGAGCCGAACCGGTCGACGCCGCAGGGGAATCCGATGTGGTGTCGGAAACAGCTGTCTCCGAGGGGGAGCCGAGCTCCACAGCGGTCGGGGCGATGGGCCGGGAAGTGGTCGCCGGGTCGAGCGCGGCCGGAAAGCCCTGTGCTGTCAGCTCATCGGGGGAAGGCAGCAGATGGCCCAGGTTCAACGCGCCGAACACCCGGGTGACGTCATCGATGCTGAGCCGGACCGTGCGCCCGCTCTCGGCCTGGAAATAGTCGTGCAACGCGCCGGCGTCGTCGCGATCGATCAGCACCGCACGGTACCCGTCGGCGATCCTGGTTTCCTCGATGGTGATCTCGGCGCCGGGCTGAGCGACCAGCGCGATCACCGCGTTCACCCAGCCGAAGATCCCGGATTGCTGCAGCAGGCTCTTGGCCGCGAACACCTGTCGGCGCACCTGGACGAACGGGTTCGGCACCCGGACGGCGTGATAGAGCGCCGCCGGTTCGCCGTCGATGGTCCACGGGCCGTTCGGTGGGGTGGCGAGGGTGCCTTCCTGACGGGCGGTGAAACCCTTCACCTCCACGATGGTCACGCTCTGCGGCGTGCACACCAACGCGTCGACCTCGACCGACCCACCCCGGTTCTCCGGTACGTGACAGCGGAACACGGCGACGCCGCCCGCCCGAAACGCCTGGTCACGGAGCGCCGCGCCGACGATCTGTTCCGCGCCTTCGAGTTCGCTCTCGTCCGCGACAACGACGATCACCACGACCCCCTGTGCACCTGACTGCGGACTGCTACCAGGATACGGCCTCCACTAGCCGTATCGAAACCGAATCCTGTTGCTGAGCAACGGCTTCGGCAATGTCGATTACCGATCTCACCACGGCGGCCCCGGGTTTCGTCTGCCCGCCGGTTCCACACCGACCGGCCGAACCCATTCCACCGGCGGCTTCGTGACCTGACCCGCGACCAAGGCGAGGCCGGTCGGCCGGTCTACCGCGATGAATCCGAATGGGCGGTCGACGTTCACCGATGTGATCGTCGACCATGTCTTCTGCGGAACACCGCCGAGGCGCATCGCCACGGCCGTGACGGCAGCCGCTTCGAAGCCTTCGGCGTCGAAGCGTGCGATGACGTCCTGACCCGCCGCGTCCAGCGCCAGCGGATCAGCTGCGAGTCCTGCGAAATGGGAACCGGGAACGTTCATCGAGGTGGACAGGCCGAACATCGCCGCATGGCAAGCGAGGTTGTGCTTGTTCTCCACCTCGAACGGTGGCATGGTCAGCACCACGGAGTCGCCACCGCCGAAGGTCTCCCGTCGACTCACCGATAGACAGGGTGCCGTCGTGCCGACAGGCAGTTCTGTCCGCACCTCGACGGTCCCGTCCAGAGCTGCGAGGCCTGTGGCCAGACCGTGCCGCGGATTCGCGCCGATCAGCACGTGCACGTCGAGTTCGCCCTTGCCGATGACGATCACCCGGGTCACTTCGTCGTCGAGTACCGACACACTGCCGTCGGGATGGCTCGTGCGGTACAGGCCGGGTCCCCGATGTCCTTGCCACGGACCGGTTTCCGGTGTGTAGAGGATCTCGTCGAACGCCGTCACCCAGCGGGTGCGTGCCATCAGCGCGGTCGCCAGCGCGAGCGCCGTGTCCGAGGTGATCGGTACCGGAAATTTCTTGATCAACCCCCGGGTCTGCTCGTTCGCCCACGCATCCAGTGCCGCCGGATCGCCCAGCTCACCGACCGTCCCGGCGGGCATGCTGCGAACCCACTCCTCGCGCAAGGTCAGCCCCGCCCGGACCCACGCCCCGATCGCCGTCGACACCTCCCGCGAAGTATCCAGCGATTTCAGCATGTCCAGCCCCGCCGCATGCGCCTGCTCCGCCGGAACTCCCACCGCGGCAGCGAGCTCATCCCTGGCCGGGCCGGAAGCAGCCCCGGCCAACACAGCGAGCAACGGCCACAATCCGGCCCCCGACACCACCGCGTCCCCGCCCTCGAACGTTTCGCACCACCGCCCCGTCAGCGCGTTCGATGCCCGCACATGCGGCAGAAGTGAACTCCCCATCCCCGGATCCTACGACCAGCGACCGACAATCCGCCACGTCGCCGACATCCGTCAGCCCCGGACGATCCCCAGCCAGACATAGTCCCTGGCCCGCCCTTCGCGCGATAGACCGTGCCGACCTCGACGCCGTTGTCGTTGTCGGCGCAGCGGTAGTCGAGGACCTCCTGGGCGGCGATTGCCCAGCGGCGCAGTTGGCGGAGCACGGCTTCCGATTCGGCATCGGTGATGATCGCGGTGTCCGACAGCGAAATGGCCTGGGCGACAATATTGTCCAGTTGGCGACGAATGTGACTGTGCAGCTCGGCCTGGGTGCAGTACTGCCGGTCAACCGTGCGGGCATCACCGATCGCCGGCCAGTCGGTGTGCGCACCGTCGCGCCGGTGACGATCGCAAACCGGCCATCGCAACGGAAAGTGTTTCGACGGAATCAGTCCGACGGACGTGGTCGGGTCACCGGACCCCGCGGGGGCGGAACTGGATGCTGATGCGGGGTCCGACGGGGCGTGCGGTCTTGGGGACCGCGTGTTCCCAGGTGCGCTGACATGCCCCGCCCATCACCAGGAGATCCCCGTGCCCGGCCGTGAACCGGACGCTCGCGCCACCGCCGCGCGGGCGCAGCAGCAGAGCGCGCGGCGCTCCGACCGAGACGATCGCGACCATCGTGTCGTGGGTGGCGCCGCGGCCGATCGTGTCGCCGTGCCAGGCGACGCTGTCCCGACCGTCGCGGTAGAAACACAGCCCGGCCGTGCGGAACGGTTCACCGAGTTCCGCCGCGTAATGCGCGGTCAAGGCCGCCCGCGCATCGACCAGGATGTGATCGGGGAGCGGGTCGTTCTCCCCGAAGAACGACACCAGCCGCGGCACGTCCACGACCCGGTCGTACATCGGCCTGCGTTCGGCGTGCCAGGGAACGCGTTCGGCCAGTCGATCGAACAGCCGGCTCGCGCCGCTCAGCCAGCCGGGCAGCACATCGACCCAGCTGGTCGCGTCGAGTGGGGTGCGCCGGATCGCCTCGATCGAACCCAGGGCAATCGCATCACCGTCGAACAGTGAACCTTGCAGGGGCAGCGACATGAGCCCCAGTCTACAACGTGTTCGAATGTATGTTCGATAGACGGCCTGTGGTGCGAGTGTCGCTCAGCGGAGTTCCTCGACCAGCCCGAGGACGACGCCGTCGGGACCGCGCACGTAGGCGTAGCGGCAGATGTCTTCGTAGCGGGCGAGCGTGCCCACGAGTTCGGCGCCGTGGGCGCGCAGGCGGTCGAGGACGTTCTCGACATCGTCGACGACGAATGTCAGGCGCGGGATGCCGGGGATGTTCACCGGCGCGTTCGGCGCGGCAAGGGTGGTCGTCGGCGAGCGGAACGTCGAGAGCTCGACCCGGCTGTGGCCATCGGGTGTCCGAACGACGGCCATGTCGGCTCGGACGCCCGTCAATCCGAGCAGGTCGTCTGCCCATTGGCCCCCGACTGTGGCTTCGCCCTCCAGCTCCAGGCCCAGTTCGACGAAGAACGCGACAGCAGCCGCGAGATCGTCGACCACGATGCCGACATGATCCATCCGGTGGACCGTCATGATGTTCTCCTCGGGTTCGTCCGGCTCGTTCTGGCCGGGTCGATCGATTTCGGACGCGCTGACGCTCGTCGTCTCGAGGCCCGTTCGGCTCTCGTAACCCTGGGACGGAGCCGCCCGGGCGCTCTCGACATCTCAGTCCTGCCAGCCGCTCGTGTCGAGAACCGTGTCCCACGTGTACGGCACCAATTCCGGATGCCGCAGCCGGAGGATCTCGCCCGGCAGCGAGCCCGGCGGTGCCTTGCGCGGATCGGCGACGGCTTGACGTTCGATGATGTCGGTGAGAGCTCGCGTGCCGCCGAGACGTGGATAGGAGGCGTGGACCAGGTCTGCGAATCCCGGGGGCAGATCGTCGGGGCCGCCGCCGACGTCGAGACCGATGCCGGTGACCGCGATCCAGATGGCGGCGGGTCGGCGACGGCGGTATACGGGTGAGTCGCTGAGGCCTGTCGTGTGTGCGGCGATGGCGTCCCAGATGATGTCGACGCGTTCGTCGTCGATGCCCTGCGCTTCGAGGAACTCGGCCGCGAAATCCGCGCCGTCGATCTCGAATCGCTGTGTGCCGACGGCACGTTCGGACAGGCCGATGTCGTGCAGCGCGCAGATGAGGTACATGAGCTCCTCGTCGTAGTCCGCGCCGGGCCGCAGGCCCTGCTCGGCGGCGTGGGCGCGCCCGAACAAGAACCCGCGAACGCTGTGATGGCATACCGATGTTTCGAGGGCCTCGTTGATCAGCCGGTGGGTCTCGATCGCGAGTGGGGTGGACGGTAGTGCCAGCGAGTCGACGCCGAATGTGGCCTGTGACATGAGGCTTGCTCCTATCGGTGTGCCCGGGTTGCGTGACGTCCACCAACCTTCAGGCTGGTTGAAGCATACCTCGAGTTTCAAGGAGGCTGAAGGTTCATGGCCGCAGGAGCACCGTGCCGAAAGCGGTCCTGTCCTCCAGCATTCGGTGTGCCCGCGCGGCGTCGGCGAGGGGGAGGATCGAGTCGATCGCGGGTGTCAGCAGGCCCTGTGCTGTTGCCGTGAGTGCCGCCGATCGCTGCCGGGCGACTTCGCCGAGCCAGGCGGTGCCCGCGCAGCCGGTGAGCGTGAGCCCGCGCAGGATCAGTTCGGTGACGCCCAGCTGTGCGGGAGCGCCGTCGAGCCAGCCGTAGCTGAGGATTCGGCCACGCAGGGGCGTGATCAGGTCGAGCAGCGGCGTCAGTGATGCGCCCCCGATGGAATCGAACACGACATCGACCGTGCCGTCCGTGAGGAGATCGGCCAGCTGATCCGCCCAGTCGGGCGCGGTGTGATCGAGCACCTCGTGCGCGCCGCGCTCGCGCGCGAGCCGAGCCTTCTGTTCCCCGCCCGCGGTGCCGATGACGTGCACGCCCGCGGCGGCGCACAGCTGGGTGAGGCAGCTGCCGACACCGGTAGCCGCCGCTTCGACCAGGACGGTCTCGCCCGCCGCGACACCCGCGGTCCGCATCAGCGCCAGTGCTACCGATCCCGGCATCAGTATCGCGGCGGCGTGCTCGACGGTCAGGTCGGCCGGGATCGTGGTCACCGAATCGGTCTCGGCGACAACAAGTTCGGCGTAGGCGCCGAAGCCGCGGGTCGACGCGACCACCCGGGCGCCCAGCAATGCCCGATCGACGCCCGTGCCGATATCGATCACCGTGCCCGCCGCCTGGAACCCGAAGACCTCGGGCAGCGGCGCGGGAAACGGAAACGCGCCGGCCCGAACCTTGGTCTCGGGGTAGAGCACCGGCACCACTTCGGCCCGGAGGACGACCTGTCCCTCGCCGGGGCGAGGTTCGCCGATCTCGCGCGCTACCAGAACGTCGGGTGCGCCGGTCTGGGTCATTACGATTGCCTGCATCAGAACTCCATAAGTTGACTGTCGGTCCAGATATCTCGAACGATATGGACCGTCGGTCAACTTGTCAACGGATCGGCGGGTGCCGAGAAAGCGGGTGCGATGACCGACCGACGTCCCACCGAACGCGCCGATGCCGCGCGCAACCGTCGAGCGATCCTCGATGCCACCGCCGCGCTGCTGGCCGAACACGGCGCGGCCGGGGTGACGATGGATCGGGTGGCCGCGGTGGCAGGTGTCGGAAAGGGGACCATCTTCCACCGGTTCGGCAGCCGCGCGGGCCTGCTCTACGAGCTCGTCGCCGAGGGCGCCGTCGCGTTGATGGCGGCGGTGTCGAGCGGCCCACCGCCGCTGGGACCGGGCGCGCCGGCGACCGACCGGCTACTCGCCTTCTTCGATGCGATGACGCGCATGGTCACCGACGACGTGGAGCTGATCGCGGCCTATCAGGCGATGCCGCCACATCCGCGCAGCGCCGAATTCCACACGTTCTGGGTGCAGCACATCGGCACGCTCCTGCACGAAGTCCGTCCCGATATCGACGCCGACACTGTGGGCGCGCTGTTGTTGTCGACAGTCGGCGGGGAACTCGCACAGCAACTGGCCAGGGCGGGCGAGGTCGACCGATTGCGATCGGCGGTAGCGGAAGTGGTGCGTTCGGTGCTGCGCGCTCCCTGAACGCCCGGGGCGGAGCCGTTACCGCCGTGCTGTCGGCGGAAGTGGCCGACGCGGAAGCCGCACGGTGACGCGGAGTCCGCCGGCCGGACGGGGATCGAGTGCGAGGGTTCCACCGTGTGCCGCGGTGATGCTGTCGACGATCGCCAGGCCGAGGCCGATGCCCGCGTGGTCGGTGCGAACGCGTTCGGTGCCGCGCTGAAACGGCTCGACCAGTGTGGAAACCACCAGGGGGTCGAGGACCGGGCCGGTGTTCTCGACGGTGAGCACCACGGTCTCGGGGCACAGTCCGGTCGTGACCCACACGATGCCGCGTGCGGGCAGGTTGTGCACGATCGCGTTGTGCACGAGGTTCGTCGTCAGCTGCAACAGCAGGGCGTGCGAACCGATGGTGGGCGTCACCTCGCCGGAGGTCTCCAGGCTCACGCCGTGTTCTTCGGCGAGGGCGAGCAGCGTTTCGGCGGCTTCTTCCGCGAGCAGGGAGAGGTCGACGTGTTCTCGGGTGAACGACCCTTGATCGGCGCGGCTGAGCAGGAGCAATGCCTCGGTGAGAGCGATCGCTCGGGTGTTGACGGCGTGCAGGCGGTCGACCAGTTCGCCGGTGTCGTGGGTGCGGTCGTCGCGGGCCACGTCGAGCAGGGTCTGGGTGATCGCCAGCGGCGTGCGCAGTTCGTGGGAGGCGTTGGCGGCGAATCGACGTTGTTCGGTGACGTGTGCTTCCAGCCGGGCGAGCATGATGTCGAAGGCGTCGGCGAGTTCGCGGAACTCGTCGCTGCGGCCCGGCAGCCGGATTCGGTGGGCGAGTGAGCCGTTCGCGGCGGTCCGGGTAGCGGCGGTGATACGGGTCAGCGGGGTGAGCATCCAACCGGCGAGGAACCATCCGCCCACCAGACCGATCGCCAGCAGGAAAGCCATCACAATGGTCACGAACGGCGCGAAGGACCGTAGCAGCATGCCGCGATCGATCCAGAAATCGCCGCCGCTGGTGTAGATCCACCCCTCGGGCAGGTACCACAGGTAGTAGACACCCACAGCGGCGATGAGCAGAGAACCCACGACCATGATGAAGCCTGCGTAGCTGAGGGTGAGTTTGAGGCGAACACTCAATCCGGGTGCCCTACCCACGCGCTCGCCCGTCGCTGATGCGATACCCGACACCGGCCACGGTGGTGATGACCCAGGGCTCGCCGAGCCGTTTGCGTAGCGCCGAGACGGTGATACGCACCGCGTTGGTGAACGGGTCCGCGTTCTCGTCCCACGCCCGCTCCAGGAGTTCCTCGGCGCTCACGACCCCGCCTTCGGCGGCGATGAGCACTTCGAGCACCGCGAACTGCTTGCGGGTCAGAGCGATGTAGCGGCCGTCGCGGTAGACCTCCCGGCGGAACGCGTCCAGCCGCAACCCGGCGATCTCGCGCACCGGTGGCCGGTTGTGCGCGCGCCTGCGATCGAGCGCTCTGAGCCGGAGGACCAGTTCGCGGAGTTCGAACGGCTTGGTGAGATAGTCGTCGGCACCGAGCCCGAAACCACTCGCCTTGTCGTCGAGCCGATCGGCGGCGGTGAGCATCAGGATCGGCAGACCGCTACCGGAGGCGACGATGTATTCGGCGATCTCGTCGCCGGAGGGACCCGGGATGTCGCGGTCCAGGACCGCGATGTCGTAGGTGTTGACACTCAGCAGTTCCAGTGCGGTGTCGCCGTCACCCGCGATGTCGCCGGCGATCGCGTCCAGGCGCAGGCCATCGCGGATGGCCTCCGCCAGATAGGGTTCGTCCTCGACGATCAGTACACGCATAGACGCTCGATTCTCCCAGCCCGGGGATATCGTCGGCGTATCCGAAACCGCATACGCGTCGGCAACACCATGCTGCCTTGACTGAGGGGCATGAACTACCGTGAACCGGCGATTCGCCGTCTCCGATCGACCGCCCTCGGCGCCGTTGTCATCGTCAGCGCGGCATCTGTCGGTGTCCTCGTTTACCAGTCGCTGCCGACCATGTCCTCGGTCGCACGATCCATCGACGCCTTTGTCGGCGGCCACGCCGGTCCGCCCGGCGCGACGCTCTTCGATGACGGGAATCCGTCCGTGGGCAACCTCGACTCCGATCTGCTCGCCGCCCTGCGCGCCGCCGCCGCCGACGCCGCGGACGACGGAGTCGAGCTCGTCGTCAACAGTGGCTGGCGGTCGCCGGAATACCAGGAACAACTGCTGCGCGAGGCAGTCTCGAAATACGGCTCGGAAACCGAAGCCGCTCGGTGGGTGGCAACCCCCTACACCTCCGCTCACGTAGCCGGCGAGGCGGTTGATATCGGGCCGACCGACGGCGCGGCATGGTTGGCCGCGCACGGCGCCGCCTATGGGTTGTGCCAGATCTACGCGAACGAACCCTGGCATTACGAACTTCGCTCCGACGCGGGGGAACTCGGCTGCCCGCCCCTGTACGCCGACCCGACCCACGACCCGAGGATGCAGCAGTGACCACGACAGTGTCTGCCCCCGTCGCCGCACGGGCCGGTCGGCCTGTGCTGACCCAGATCGTCCTCCGATTCTCCATCATCTACTTCGGCCTGCTCTGCCTGCTTCTCACCTATATCCCGTTCGCGCTGCTCGGCATCCTCGGCCGGTGGATTCGCGAATACCCGGGGCCGTGGAACATGCCCATCACCGATCCCGTCACCGGGCCGGTGGGTCGAGCGGTCTTCGGGGTCGACGCTCAGTTACACCAGGATTCCGGAGCGGGCGACCAGACCGCCGTCTGGGTACTGGTGTTCTGTCTGCTGGTCGTCGCGGCGACCGGCGCCGCGGTGTGGACAGCCGTCGACCGTCGTCCCGTACCCGCCCGCGCGCTCGCCTGGTTCTCGCTGTTCCTGCGGCTGGCTCTGGGCGGGCAGATGATCGGGTTCGGGTTCGCGAAACTGATCCCCACCCAGATGCCGGCCCCCGGACTGGCGCAGCTGTTGCGACCGTACGGCGAGATGAGCCCCGCCTCGGTGTTGTGGTTGCAGGTCGGCAGCTCGTATCCGTACGAGATGGCTCTCGGTGGGGTGGAAGTGGTGGCGGGGCTGCTGCTGTTCGTGTCCAGGACCGCAGTGCTCGGCGCCGCGTTGACGCTGGCGAGTACAGCGCAAATTCTGCTGCTGAACATGACGTTCGACATACCGGAGAAGCTGCTCGCCGCGCATCTGCTGCTGATCAGCGTGTTCCTGCTCGCGCCGTACCTGCGCCGGCTGACCGATGTCTTCGCGCGCGAACGCGCGTGCGCGCCGCTGACCCAGCCCGCGCTGTTCACCGACGCCAGGAAGAACCGCGTGGCGATCTGGGTGGTGGCGGCGCTGGGCCTGTGGGTCGCGTTGGGGAGCGGCTATGACCGCTGGGTGGTCTGGCACGAACAATCCGGTGCCGCGAGCCCCAAGTCCGCGCTGTACGGAATCTGGGAGGTGCGGGATTTCACCATCGACGGGCAGCCGATCCCGCCGCTGACCACCGACGAAACACGGTGGCAGCGACTGGTTTTCGATGACCCGCAGGAAGCCGCCTACCAGCGGATGAACGGCGAACTGGTACCCGCGCACGCCCACTTCCGCCCCGATGGACAAGTGGAGCTCACCTCGATGAACGCCATCGGCGCGGTCGACGCCGGACCACCGTTCGCGACACTGTCCTCCGAAAAACCCACCCCGGACCGACTGCTGCTGCGCGGAACACTGCACGACCGCCCGATCACGATCACCCTGGAACGCAAGGACCCCGACACCTTCACCTTGCGCAGCCGCGGATTCCACTGGGTCCAGGACTATGTGTACTTCCGCTGACAACCACCTGACGGTGACCCGCTGACTCGTTGCCCCTTCTAACTTATAGCTCACCCCGGGGCTTGCGGCAAGGCCCCGGTGGTGCTGCAGAATCGCTGGGCAATGCAGGGACCAGCCGTATTCGGGAGTGACGAGATGCAAGAGATGACCACCGACGTGATCGTTGTCGGCGCTGGGCCTGCCGGATTGATGCTCGCCGGGGAACTGGGCCGGGCCGGGGTGCGGCCGTTGGTGCTCGAACGTCGTGAACGGCCGGGCACCGCGCAGAAGGCCAGCGGTCTCGGTGGGCGAATTCTGGATGTGCTGCGCTATCGGGGCCTGCTCGACCGAATGACGGCGGTCAGCGGTGACGCGAGTCCGAAGCCGATCTTCCCCTTCGGCGGGGTGTACCTGGACTTCACCGGTCTCGACGAAACTCCGTTGCACGCCATGGCGATTCCGCAGGCGCGGGTCGAGGAACTGCTCGCCGAGGACGCTGTCGACCTCGGCGCCGAGATCCGGCGCGGACACGAAGTGGTCGCGGTGACCCAGGACGACGAGGCGGTGATCGCGGAAGTGAACGGGCCGGACGGACCGTACCGGGTGCGGGCCCGCTACCTGGTCGGCTGCGACGGCGGCCGCAGTCGGATTCGCGAACTGGCCGGAATCGGGTTCCCCGGCAGCACCTATCCGGAGGTCAACCGGCTGGCCGTGGTCGCGGTGCACGAGTCGGTGACCGTGCTCGACGACGGCGGCCTCGAGGTGCCCGGTGTCGGACGGATCGATCCGGGATTCACCCGCACCGACACCGGGGTGTTCGCGCTGGGACGGGTCAGCTCCGAGGACCGCGTGATGTTCTTCCAGACCACCGAGAACGACGACGCCGAATACGACAACGACGAACCACTGACCATGGCCGAACTCGGCCACAGCGTCCGGCGTGTGCTGGGCGCGGAGGTTGCGCTCGGTGTGCCGACTCGCTTGTCGCGCTACCAGTTCCAGGACCGACAGGCCGAGAACTACCGTGTGGGCCGGGTTTTCCTGGCGGGGGACGCGGCCCACCTGCTGCCCGCGACCGGCGCCGCGATGAATCTCGGCATGACCGATTCGGTGAACCTGGCCTGGAAGCTGGCCGCGGACATCCACGGTTGGGCACCGGCCGACCTGCTCGACACCTACCACGACGAACGTCACTTCGCCGGTGGTCGCGCGCTGCTGCAGACCCGCGCCCAGGCGGCACTTCGCCAGGGTCAGGACCCTGCCGCCGAGGCGCTGCGCGCGGTATTCCAGGAACTGCTCTCCGACGAACCCGCGTTGCGCCGTATGGGAGCCCTCGTCGCGGGCACCGATCTGCGCTACCCGACGCCCGGAGCCCCTTCGCTCACCGGAACTTTCGCTCCTGATCTGAGCCTGCACACCGACCAGGGCACCACCACCGTCGCCGAGATCATGCGCGGCGCGCGACCGGTCTTCCTCGACCTGGCCGACCGTGCCGACCTGCGTGAGATCGCCGGGGAGTGGGCGCCGCGCGTCGACATCCACGCGGCCAAGACCGGCGATCGTCTCGCCGACGCACTCCTGATCCGCCCCGACGGTCACATCGCCTGGGTGGCAACGATCGACGAGTCGTCGGACACCGCCGCAGCTGATCTGCGCGCGGCACTGACCAGGTGGTTCGGCGTCCGGTAACCGCGCGAACGCGAGACTCCGCAGCTGCCGGCGTCGACGTTCCGGCAGCCACGGGACGCACTGTCACCGGTAGTGCGAACCGGTCCTCGATCATTCGATCCCGGGCCGGTTCGCGTTGAAATCCGTGCCCTTGTGTGGATTACTCCTGGGATGAATGCGATCTCGACAACCGACCGGGCGGCGACGCGCGCGCTACCCGGCTGGTCGGTGCCGATGGTGTTCATCATCGCGGCGACCTCGCAATATGTGGGTGCGGCACTCGGCGTCTTCCTGTTCGACACCACCGAGCCGTCCACTGTCGCCTGGTTGCGGGCCGCGGCGGCGGGGGTCGCGTTGCTGGCCTGGCGGCGGCCGTGGCGGACCCGCTGGACACGGCGGGGCATCGCGACGGCGGCGGGCTTCGGCATCGTCACCGTGTCGATGAACATCGTGTTCTACGAGGCCATCGCGCGTATCCCGCTCGGCACCGCCGTGGCCATCGAATTCCTCGGTCCGGTCGCCGTCGCGACGCTCGGGTCGCGGCGGGCGCGCGACCTGCTCGCCGTGGCGCTAGTGGCGGTCGGTGTGGTGTTGCTGGCCGGCGTGCAGTTCGACGTCGAGCCGGTCGGGGTGGGGTTCGCTCTCGCCTCGGCGGTCCTGGGGGCGGCGTACATCCTGGTCGGCAAGCGCGTCGCCGACACCGGTGAAGGCCAGGATTCTCTCGCTGTCGGGATGGCGGCCGCGGCGGTGCTACTGGCGCCGTTCGTGCTGATTCCGCAGCTGATGATCGATGCCGCGGTATTCGCCGACCCGCGGACCTGGCTGCTCGGTCTCGGTGTCGGCGTGCTGTCGAGTGCGGTGCCCTACGCGCTGGACCAGGTGGTGCTGACCGCGGTGGGACGCGCCCGATTCGCCTTGCTGCTCGCGTTGCTCCCGGCGACCGCGACCGTCGTGGGCGCGATCGCCCTCGCGCAACGCCCCACCCTGCTCGAACTCGCGGGCATCGCACTGGTCATGCTGGCATTGACGATCAGCGCCCTGCCCGCCCGCCAGACCACGCCGGAACCGCCCGCACCGCTGTGACCGTCCGTCCGGATCATGCGCGAGACGCCCGCTCCGGCGATGGCGCTGTGAGAGGCCGAGCGGCGCCGCTGATTCCGCGCAGGGAGGATTTGCCTCTCCCCCGAGGGGAGACGGCACGCTGAGATCCATGGACGACGACACGCTCCGCACGATCGGTGAAGTGGCCGCGCGTACCGCGCTCACGGTCAAGACCATCCGCTTCTACGCCGACCGCGACATCGTGGCGCCGACCGTACTCAGCCCGGCCGGCCACCGCCTCTACGACTCCGCCGCGATCGCGCGACTGGAACTCGTGCGCACCCTTCGCGCACTCGGCATGGATCTGAGCACCGTGCGCGCTGTGCTCGATCGCGAATCCTCTATGGCAGAGGTCGCCGCCACTCACGCGGACGCGCTCGACGTCGAGATCCGGACCCTGCGGGTGCGCCGGGCCGTGTTGCGAGCGGTGGCCGTCCGGGACTCCAGCCAACGAGAGATGGACCTCATGCACCGACTCGCCGCCCTGTCCGCTGCCGAAAGGCACCGCCTCATCGAGGATTTCGTCGACGACACCTTCGGCCGCTACGCCGCCAACCCCGCCATGGCGGAGCTGGTCCGGGCAAGCGTGCCCGACCTCCCCGACGACCCGACCCCCGATCAGCTGGCAGCCTGGATGGAACTGGCGGAACTGGTGCAGGACACCGACTTCCGTGACGCCGTCCGCCGGATGGCCGACTACCAGGCCCGCGAACGCGCCGCAGGCGACACCACCGGCCTGCACCACGACCTCACCGAAGCCGTCCGCACACTCGTCGGTGGCGCCATCGCCGCGGGCATGCCCCCACAACCCCCGGCCGCGACCCCCATCCTCGATGCCCTCACCGCCCGCTACGCCACCACCTTCGACCGCTCTGACGACACCGCACTCCGCCGGTGGATCCTCGAACGACTCGATGTAGCCGACGACCCACGCGTACAACGCTATTGGCGGCTACTCGGCACCGTGAACGCCTGGCCCGACCAACCCGACCTGGCCCCGATCTTCACCTGGTTCGCCCAAGCCCTGCGCGCCCACATGGCCTGAGCCGCAGGTCCTGACCTGGAACGAGGCACAGGCACCGGCTCGAGCGGCGTGGTTCGGCGACTACTCGCCCCGTGTGGCGTGTCAGTTTCCCTGAGCCAGGTAGTTGTAGATTTCGTGGACTTCGATGGTGGGCTGGTTGGGCATGCCGACTTCCATGCCGATGGGGCCGAGGGTGGATTCGGCGAAGCTCTGGAATTGCTCGGGGGTTTCCCACACGTCGGTGACGTGGAATCCGGTGTCGGTCTTCCTGACCAGATGGAACAGGAGGCCGGGGCCGCCGGAGCCGCCGTGCACGAAGCCCATCTTCCCGAGGGCCTGGTCGTACTGTTCGAGTGTCGCGCCGGTGAATTCGAGTTCGACGGCAACCGCCATGACGGTCATCTCCTTGCGCGGTCGAGCGGGGTTGGAGTGACTTCGGGCCCGGTCCGACGAGCGGGGGGCCACGATCGAACACCGCGATCCGGCGCTCCGATCGGATCACGATCGCGCTGGACGGCGGTGTGCACCCGCCGTCGCGATGTGGTGCGCGTCACAGTCTAGTCCGGGGGTCGTCGAGCGACAAGCGATCTCCTCGGCCCGCCCGAGGACCCTCGATGGTCGACCAGACCATGCCGATGCCGGAGTCGGCGGGCGCTGTGCGCGGGCGTGGGGCAGTGCTGACCAGCTCGTATCCGAGCCGTCGGGGAACAGCCGCACTGCGGACATTGGCCGCGTCGCAATGGATTTCGACGCGACCGATGTGGGGGAGGGCGAGCGCGGCGGTGGTCAGAGCATGGGCGGCGCGCGTGATGATTCCCCGTCCGGTGTGGGCGGTATGGCACCAGTAACCGATCTCCAGTGCGGCTGGGTCGATCCTGTCGTGGAGTCCGATGCCACCGGCCACCTCGCCGCTCGCGGTGAAGATTCCGTAGAGGTAGCCGCCGTCGGGTGTCGGCCAGTGTGCGGACGAGATCTGCAGGGAACGGCGTTGCCCGGCGAGCGTCGGCGGCTCCCCGGCCCACGACATCCACGGGCGCAGGTGTGCGTGCGAGGCGCTCAGCGCGGTGAACTGGCGGGTCAGGTCACTGGGGCGCCACCGGCGCAGCAGCAGATCGCCCAGATCGATCCGCTGCGGGGGAGTCGATCCGGGCTGAGCGCTGGTGCTGATGGTCATGATCGATGATCGCGGACGCAGGTGCTCGCGGGCAACGCGTTTCCGGCGCTCGACGATGTGCGTTCAGTGGATCCTGGCGAGGATGTCGATCGCGATATCTGTTGCCGCGGTGTGCATCTGGTCGTCGGTCAGATCGAGATCGCCCATCATCGACAGGCTCCAGCTGATGGCGAGCAGCGCTTGCCGTGCGTGGTAGATGTCCAGCGCAGCACCGTCGGGCGCGGTCATGAGGTCGGCGAGCACGCGGAACTGGTAGCGCAGGCCCGCGCCGAAACCGAGGTCGCGGAACGCGGGCTGGTTCTCGTGCCAGAACCGCACCATGTCACGGCCGAGACTGTGCAGCAGCGCGCTGTAGCGGCGCAGGATCTGCTCGGCCCGCTCGGAACCCGGCGGTGCCTGTTCGGCCCAGGTGACGATGTCGTCGATGCCACGGCGCAGATCGTCGGAGAGGCTGACGACGATGTCTTCCTTGGTCCGGAAGTGGTAGTACAGCGCGGCTTTGGTGACGCCGAGCCGCTCGGCGATCTCGCGCAGCGAGGTCTTCTCGTACCCGCGCTCGGAGAACAGTTCCATCGCCACCGCGCGAATGCGTTCCCTGGTGTCGCTACGACGTCCGTCCACGGGGCTTTCCTTTGCTTGACGACCGGCTAGGGGGAGCCTACCGTCGGATCATGACCGAGATTACTAGCCGGTCGGCAAGTTAGTTTGAAGGAGGGGCAGATGACACACGTGAACGCACCTACCGCGGGGGTGGCGCTGACAGCGATCGGCGTCGCGCTGATCCGCGAGCAGGAGTCGCGCAGGCCGGATCGGCTCTACGCCGACCCGCTCGCTACGGCGTTCGTCGACGCGGCGCGACGTGACTTCACCCGCACCGGGGCAGGCGCCGCGAAATGGGAGCGAGTCGAGGCCGTGGCCGAACAGTTCTTCGCGGGAAGATCCGTCGGGGTTCGCCTGGTCGACGACCGGGTGGCCGAGGCCGTCGCCGCCGGATGCAGGCAGATCGTTCTGCTCGGCGCCGGTCTGGACACCCGCGCGTTCCGGATGGGTCTGCCCGCCGACGTCACCGTCTACGAACTGGACCTGCCCGAGTTGTTCGCCTTCAAGGAGCCGGTACTGCGCGCACTGCACGCCACGCCGACCACGCAACGACACGTCCTACCGATCGACCTGCGCACCGACTGGGCTGTTCCGCTGCGCGAGCGGGGATTTCGGCCCGAGCTGCCGACTCACTGGATCGACGAGGGCGCGCTCCCGTACCTCCCACCCGGGGATCATCTCCGCACGGTGGCGACGCTGACGACACTGTCCGCGCCCGGCAGCCACTTCGGTCTCAGCCGGTTCGCGGTCGACCCCGAGGCTGCGCCCTATGCCGAATTGCGTCGCCTCGTCGCCGGTGACGACGCCGGTATGCCACCGCCGGACGCCGGGCGCCCGGGGGAGCAGTGGCTGCTCGAGCACGGCTGGCACACGCGGTTCCGCGCTTGGGACGACATGATCGTTCCCCTCGGCAGAGACGTGGCGGTGAACGACCCGGAGGTCGGCGTCGTGCTCGCCGAGCGGGTGTGACGGAAGGCAAACCATGTCGCGTCGAGGCGGCGGCGGTTGCCGAGGTCGTTCCGGCGACGTGAACGCGATCACCGACCGCTCGCCTCGGGGCGGTCGCCCCAGGTCTGCGTGGGGGTGAAACATGCGCGCTCGCTGCACTTTCGGCGTGCCTGTGAGCACCGACACGGCAGCGGTCACCCTCTTGTGCTCCGTGGTCGCGCTCACAGGTGGGCCTACCTGGTCAAAGGCACCTCGCGGCGCTGATAGGCTGACGGGCGAGTTAGGCATCCTTTAACGGACCGTCCGGTGAGGCGGGGAAGGAGGTCGGCATGGCTGTGCCCGAACGGGCGGCCAAAACCGGCGCGGGCGAAACATCGCAGCGGCACACCCCGGAGTGGGTGGCGGCCGGACGCGAGCTGTTGTCGCCATCGGACGTCACCAGGACCGTAGCGCGCATCGCGCATCAGATCATCGAGAAGACCGCCTTGGATTCCGGCGACGCCGACGCACCGCGGGTGGTTCTCATGGGAATCCCGACGCGCGGCACCACCCTGGCCAATCGGCTGGCGGACAAGATCGAGGAATTCTCCGGTGTGCGCCCCGCCCTCGGCTCCCTCGACATCACGCTGTACCGCGACGACCTGCGCAGTCGCCCGCACCGCCCGCTCGAACGCACCTCGGTGCCCGACGGCGGCATCGAGAACTCCCTGGTCGTCCTCGTCGACGACGTGCTGTTCTCCGGCCGCACGGTCCGCTCCGCCCTCGACGGCCTGCGCGACCTCGGCCGCCCCCGCGCCGTGCAACTGGCCGTGCTCATCGACCGCGGCCACCGCGAACTGCCGATCCGCGCCGACTACGTGGGCAAGAACGTGCCGACCTCGCGCGCCGAGGACATCTCGGTGCTGATGGTCGAGCACGACGGTCGTGACGGTGTGTATCTGCATCAGGAAGGTCAAGAGTGAAGCATTTGCTGACGGTCGCCGACCTGGATCGCGGCGCCGCCACCGAACTCCTCGACGAAGCTGAGCGCTTCGAACAGGCGCTGCTGGGCCGCGAGGTGAAGAAGCTGCCGACCCTGCGCGGACGCACCGTGATGACGGTGTTCTACGAGAACTCCACCCGCACCCGCGTGTCCTTCGAGGTCGCGGGCAAGTGGATGAGCGCCGACGTGATCAATGTGAGTGCGTCGAGTTCCTCTGTCTCCAAAGGTGAATCGCTGCGCGACACCGCCCTCACCCTGCACGCGGCGGGCGCCGACGCGCTGATCGTGCGGCACCCGGCGTCGGGTGCCGCGCACCAGATCGCGCGCTGGATGGAGCAGTGGGCGCGCGAGGAGAACCGCGCCGCCCCGTCGATCATCAACGCGGGCGACGGCACCCACCAGCACCCCACTCAGGCCCTGCTCGACGCACTCACCCTGCGCCAGCGCCTCGGCGACATCGAGGGCAAGCGGATCGTGCTGGTCGGCGACATCCTGCACAGCCGGGTCGCCCGCTCGAACGTCTCCCTGCTCAACACCCTCGGTGCCGAAGTGGTCCTGGTGGCGCCGCGCACGCTGCTGCCGGTCGGCGTGGAGGCCTGGCCCTGCCGGGTCTCGTCCTCGCTGGACGCGGAACTGCCCGGCGCCGACGCGGTGATGATGCTGCGGGTGCAGGCGGAGCGGATGAACGGCGGGTTCTTCCCGTCGGCCCGCGAATATTCGATCAACTACGGACTGTCCGAGCGCAGGCTCGCGCTGCTCGGCGACGACGCGGTGGTACTGCATCCCGGCCCGATGCTGCGCGGCATGGAAATCGCTTCGGCGGTCGCGGATTCGCCGAAATCTGCTGTGCTGCAGCAGGTCTCGAACGGAGTGCACATGCGGATGGCCGTGTTGTTCCGGCTGCTCGTGGGTCAGGAGGAAACGGTATGAGTGAGCTGCTGATCAAGAACGTCAAGCCCTACGGCGAAGGCGACCCCGTCGACGTCCTGGTGCGCGGCACCCTCATCGCCGACATCGGCACGGGCCTCACGGCGTCCGACGGCGCCGAGGTGATCGAGGGCAACGGCCAGATCCTGCTGCCCGGCTTCGTCGACCTGCACACGCACCTGCGCGAACCCGGCCGCGAAGACACCGAGACCATCGAAACCGGTTCCGCCGCCGCCGCACTGGGCGGTTACACCGCGGTGTTCGCGATGGCCAACACCAGCCCGGTCGCCGACTCGGTGGTCATCACCGACCACGTGTGGCGTCGCGGCCAGGAAGTCGGTCTCGTCGACGTGTTCCCGGTCGGTGCCGTGACGGTCGGCCTGCAGGGTAAGCAGCTGGCCGAGATGGGTACCATGGCCGCCGGTATCGGCCAGGTCCGGATGTTCTCCGACGACGGCCACTGCGTCGACGACCCGCTGATCATGCGCCGTGCCCTCGAATACGCGAACTCGCTGGGCGTGCTCATCGCCCAGCATGCCGAGGAACCGCGCCTGACCAAGAACGCCATCGCGCACGAAGGCCCCAACGCCGCGCGCCTCGGACTGCACGGCTGGCCGCGCGCCGCCGAGGAGTCGATCGTCGCACGTGACGCACTGCTGGCCCGCGACGCGAACGCCCGCGTGCACATCTGCCACGCCTCCACCGCGGGCACCGTCGAACTGGTGAAATGGGCCAAGTCCCAGGGCATCTCGATCACTGCGGAGGTCACCCCGCACCACCTGCTGCTCGACGACTCGCGCCTGGAAACCTATGACGCGGTCAACAAGGTGAACCCGCCGCTGCGCGAATCCACCGACGTGGCGGCCCTGCGCCAGGCACTGGCCGACGGCATCATCGACTGCGTCGCCACCGACCACGCCCCGCACGCCGAGCAGGACAAGTGCTGCGAATTCGCGGCCGCCCGCCCCGGCATGCTCGGGCTGGAGACGGCGCTGTCGATCATCGTGCAGACGATGGTCGAGCCCGGCCTGCTCGACTGGCGCGGCGTCGCGAAGGTGATGAGCGAGAAGCCCGCCGCGATCGTCGGCCTCGACGACCACGGCCGCCCGATCGCGGTCGGCGAGCCCGCCAACCTCACGCTGATCGACCCCGACGCCGAGTGGACGGTGCGCGGCGCCGAGCTGGCGAGTATCTCGAACAACACACCGTTCGAGGACATGACGTTCCCGGCCGAGGTCACAGCCACTGTGCTGCGCGGCCGGGTAACTGCCCGCGAGGGCAAGGCGGTCGGGATCTAGGGAGGCCAGGACGTGGAAAGAACGCTGTGGGTAGTCGGGCTGCTGGCATTTTTCATTGTGTGCCTGTGGCTGATGTACCGGGCTTGGCAGAAGAAGGCCACGCGACAGCAGGCACGCATCGGCGAACTGCCGACGGTGCCGGCCGAACTGGGCGCACAACTACTGGAACCGACCACCGGCATGTACCTGGGCAGCACCATCGCGCCCAGCTGGCAGGACCGGATCGCGGTCGGTGACCTGGGATTCCGGGCGACCGCCGAACTGACGCGGTTCGAACGCGGGATTCTGCTCGAACGCGACGGCGCCACGGTGATCTGGATTCCGCAGGAATCGGTGACAGCCGTGCGTACCGAGCGCGGACACGCGGGCAAAGTGATGACGGAGAATGGTGTGCTGGTAATTCGCTGGACACTGCCGACCGGAACCGAGATCGATACCGGATTCCGGGGCGACGACAAGACGGTGTACCCGGCATGGACTGCGGATACCAGGGTGACGACGGGAGACGATGAATGAGCACAGTGAAGGCAGCCTTGGTGCTCGAGGACGGCCGCGTATTCCGCGGTACCGCCTTCGGCGCCGAGGGACAGACACTCGGTGAGGCCGTGTTCTGCACGGCGATGACCGGGTACCAGGAAACCCTGACCGATCCCAGCTACGCCCGCCAGATCGTGGTGGCCACGGCCCCGCAGATCGGCAACACCGGCTGGAACGACGAGGACGACGAGTCCGCCAAGATCTGGGTCGCCGGCTACGCCGTGCGCGACCCCTCGCGGGTCTCCTCCAACTGGCGCGCCACCGGCACGCTGACCGACGAGCTCGACCGCCAGGACGTGGTCGGCATCGCGGGCATCGACACCCGCGCGGTGGTCCGCCACCTGCGCAGCCGCGGTTCGATGAAGGCGGGCATCTTCTCCGGCGCGGCACTGGCCAACGACGAGGAACTTCTCGCCCGGGTGAACGGCCAGGCCTCGATGCTGGGCGCCGATCTCGCCGAAGAGGTCAGCACCGACGCGATGTACACGATCGAACCGATCGGTGACCACAAGTTCACCGTCGTCGCGGTCGACCTGGGCATCAAGACCAACACCCCGCGCATGTTCGCCGAGCGCGGCGTGCGCACCCACGTGGTGCCGTCGAACACCTCTCTCGACGACATTCTCGCGCTGAACCCCAACGGTGTCTTCCTGTCGAACGGCCCCGGCGACCCGGCCACCCAGGTCGGCGCGATCGCGCTCACCCAGGGTGTCCTGGAACGCGGGATCCCGCTGTTCGGCATCTGCTTCGGCAACCAGATCCTGGGCCGGGCACTGGGCCGCAGCACCTACAAGATGAAGTTCGGCCACCGTGGCATCAACATCCCGGTGATCGAAGAGGGCACGGGCCGCGTGTCCATCACCGCCCAGAACCACGGCTTCGCCCTCGAGGGCGAGCGCGGCGAGGTGTTCGACACCCCGTTCGGCAAGGCCGAGGTCTCCCACATCTGCGCCAACGACGGCACCGTCGAAGGGGTCCGGCTGATCGACGGCCGCGCCTTCTCGGTGCAGTACCACCCCGAGGCCGCCGCAGGCCCGCACGACGCCGCATACCTGTTCGACCGTTTCGCCGGTCTCATGGAAGGAGCCTGATGCCTCGCCGCGAGGATCTGAAGCACATCCTGGTGATCGGCTCTGGCCCGATCGTGATCGGCCAGGCGTGCGAATTCGACTACTCCGGTACCCAGGCGTGCCGGGTGCTGCGGTCCGAGGGACTGCGCGTGTCGCTGGTGAACTCCAACCCGGCGACCATCATGACCGACCCGGAATTCGCCGACGCCACCTACGTCGAGCCGATCACCCCGGAGTTCGTCGAGAAGGTCATCGAGAAGGAACGCCCCGACGCCATCCTGGCCACCCTCGGTGGGCAGACCGCGCTCAACACTGCGGTCGCGCTGCACGAGAACGGTGTGCTGCAGAAGTACAACGTCGAGCTGATCGGCGCCGACTTCGACGCCATCCAGCGCGGTGAGGACCGGCAGAAGTTCAAGGACATTGTCGCCAAGGTCGGCGGCGAGAGTGCCCGCAGCGCCGTCTGTTACACCATGGACGAAGTCCGCGAGACCGTCGCCGATCTCGGTTACCCCGTGGTCGTGCGTCCCTCGTTCACCATGGGTGGGCTCGGCTCGGGCATGGCCTACAACGAGGAAGACCTCGACCGCATCGCCGGTGGCGGCCTGTCCGCCTCGCCGACCGCGAACGTCCTGATCGAGGAGTCCATCCTCGGCTGGAAGGAGTTCGAACTCGAGCTCATGCGTGACCGCAACGACAATGTGGTCATCGTCTGCTCGATCGAGAACGTCGACCCGATGGGCGTGCACACCGGTGACTCGGTCACCGTCGCCCCCGCGATGACCCTCACCGACCGCGAGTACCAGAAGATGCGCGATCTCGGCATCGCGATCCTGCGCGAGGTCGGCGTCGACACCGGCGGCTGCAACATCCAGTTCGCGGTGGATCCCGCAGACGGTCGCCTGATCGTCATCGAGATGAACCCCCGCGTCTCGCGCTCCTCGGCGCTGGCGTCGAAGGCCACCGGCTTCCCGATCGCCAAGATCGCCGCCAAGCTGGCCATCGGCTACACCCTCGACGAGATCGTCAACGACATCACCGGCGAGACCCCGGCCTCTTTCGAGCCGACCCTGGACTACGTCGTCGTGAAGGCGCCGCGGTTCGCGTTCGAGAAGTTCCCCGGCGCCGACGCCACGCTGACCACCACCATGAAGTCGGTGGGCGAGGCGATGTCGATGGGCCGCAACTTCTCCGAGGCCCTCGGCAAGGTGCTGCGCTCGCTCGAGACCAAAGCCGCCAGCTTCTGGACCACCGACGACGGCCAGTGGGCCCCGGCCGATCCCAGCGATCCGGCCTCGGTGCGCGAGGCGATCGAAGCCATCCTCGCCGACCTCCGTGTGCCGACCGAAGGTCGCATCTACCAGGTCGAACGCGCACTGCGCTACGGCGCGAGCGTCGCGGAGGTCGCGCTGGCCTCCGGTGTGGACCCGTGGTTCGTCGCCGAGGTGCTCGGCCTGGTCGAGCTGCGGACCGAAGTCCTCGACGCGCCCGTCCTCGACGAGGATCTGCTGCGCCGCGCCAAGCACTACGGCCTGTCCGACCGTCAGCTCGCCGCCCTGCGGCCCGAGCTGGCCGGTGAGTCGGGTGTGCGCTCGCTGCGGCATCGTCTGGCGGTGCGCCCGGTCTACAAGACCGTCGACACCTGCGCCGCGGAGTTCGAGGCCAAGACCCCGTACCACTACAGCACCTACGAGCTGGATCCCGGTGCGGAGTCCGAGGTGGCGCCGCAGCGTGAGCGCGAGAAGGTCATCATCCTGGGCTCGGGCCCGAACCGCATCGGTCAGGGCATCGAGTTCGACTACTCGTGTGTGCACGCGGCACAGACCTTGTCGGCCGCCGGGTACGAGACCGTGATGGTCAACTGCAACCCCGAGACCGTCTCCACCGACTACGACACCGCCGATCGCCTCTACTTCGAGCCGCTCACCTTCGAGGACGTCCTCGAGGTGTACAACGCCGAAGCCGAGTCGGGCACCGTCGCCGGTGTGATCGTGCAGCTCGGCGGCCAGACTCCGCTGGGTCTGGCGCAGCGGCTCACCGACGCCGGTGTGCCGGTGGTCGGTACCTCCGCGGCCGCGATCGACCTGGCCGAGGACCGTGGCGAATTCGGTGACGTGCTCGTCGCCGCCGGACTGCCCGCGCCCAAGTACGGCACCGCCACCACGGTGGCCCAGGCCAAGAAGATCGCAGGCGAGATCGGCTACCCGGTGCTGGTCCGCCCGTCCTACGTGCTGGGCGGGCGCGGCATGGAGATCGTCTACGACGAGCAGTCCCTCGAGGGCTACATCTCCCGCGCCACCGAGCTCAACCCGGATCACCCGGTGCTGGTCGACCGCTTCCTCGAAGACGCCATCGAGATCGACGTCGACGCGCTGTGCGACGGCGACGAGGTCTACCTCGGCGGCGTGATGGAACACATCGAGGAAGCCGGTATCCACTCCGGTGACTCCGCCTGCGCGCTGCCCCCGATCACCTTGGGCCGCAGCGACATCGAGGCCGTGCGCCGCTCCACCATCGCGCTGGCCAAGGGCATCGGCGTCAAGGGCCTGCTCAATGTGCAGTACGCCCTCAAGGACGACGTGCTCTACGTCCTGGAAGCCAATCCCCGGGCGAGCCGCACGGTTCCGTTCGTCTCCAAGGCCACCGCGGTTCCGCTGGCCAAGGCGTGCGCGCGCGTGATGCTCGGCGCCACCATCGCCGACCTGCGCAAGGAAGGCATGCTGCCGCCCGAGGGCGACGGCGGTCACGTGCCCCTGGACGCGCCGGTCGCGGTGAAGGAAGCCGTGCTGCCCTTCCACCGGTTCCGTCGCGCCGACGGCTCCGGCATCGACTCGCTGCTCTCGCCGGAGATGAAGTCCACCGGTGAGGTCATGGGCATCGACGCCGACTTCGGCACCGCCTTCGCCAAGAGCCAGGCCGCCGCCTACGGCTCGCTGCCGACCGAGGGCACCGTGTTCGTCTCGATCGCCAACCGCGACAAGCGCGCCATGGTGTTCCCGATCAAGCGCCTGCACGACCTGGGCTTCCGCATCCTCGCCACCGAGGGCACCGCGGAAACCCTGCGCCGCAACGGCATTCCGTGCGAACAGGCACGCAAGCACTCGGATCCGGAATCCACCGATCCGGCCACCGGCATGCCGGAGGCCTCGATCGTGGAGCAGATCCGCGACGGCGAGATCGACGTCGTGTTCAACACCCCCTACGGCAACTCGGGCCCCCGCGTGGACGGCTACGAGATCCGCACCGCCGCGGTGGGCGCGAACATCCCGTGCATCACCACCGTGCAGGGCGCTGCCGCGGCGGTGCAGGGCATCGAGGCCGGTATCAACGGTGGCATCGGGGTGCGCTCGCTGCAGGAACTGCACTCGAAACTGCGTGGCTGACATGAGCTTCGGTCACCGGTTGCAGCACGCCATGCGGCAGTTCGGACCCGTGTGCGTCGGCATCGACCCCCACCCCGCGCTGCTGCGGGCGTGGGGGCTCACCGAAGACGTCGACGGGCTCGAGGCGTTCGCCGAGATCTGTGTCGAGGCATTCGACGGGCGCGTCGCCCTGGTGAAGCCACAGGTCGCGTTCTTCGAAACCTACGGTTCCGGCGGCATCGCGGTGCTCGAGCGCACCATCTCGGTGCTGCGGGCGTCGGGCACCTTGGTGCTGGCCGATGCCAAGCGCGGCGACATCGGCTCCACCATGGACGCCTACGCCCATGCCTGGCTCGGCGACGGCCCGCTGGGTTCGGACGCCGTGACGGTCTCGCCCTACCTCGGGTTCGGCTCCCTCGATCCGGCGCTGAGCCTGGCGAAGGACAATCACCGTGGGGTCTTCGTGCTCTCGGCGACCTCGAATCCCGAAGGGGCGCAACTGCAGCGGATCACCGCCGCGGACGGGCGCACCATCGCGCAGACGATGGTCGACGAGGCCGCGGCTCGCAATGCCGGGTCCGGTTTCGGTTCCGTCGGCGTGGTCGTGGGTGCGACGCTCACCGAGGCGCCCGACCTGTCGGCCCTCAACGGCCCGATCCTGATGCCCGGTGTCGGCGCGCAGGGCGGGGGAGCGGACTCCATCCGCGCCCTGGTCACCGAGGCGAACTTCGCCGCCGCCGTCCCCGCGGTGTCGCGCGAGGTGCTCAACGCGGGCCCGTCGGTGACGGCGCTGTGCGACAAGACGGCACAGCTGCAAGAGGAGTTCGCCTTCCTGCAGCGCTGATGAACGCCATGGCGGGCCGGGGTAGCGACACGCTGCCCCGGCCTCGTCGTTGTCGCGCCCCACTGCCCAGGGGAGAACTCCGTCAGGCGAGGCAGTAGGTGGCGGTGACCGTGGTGAACAGCGACAGCGCGTCCGACGACGCCGCCGAGCCGAGAACCATCGTCAGCGACCGGCCGCCGGTCGAGCGGAACGCGTACGAGACGTAGCCGAGCAGTTCACCGCCGTGTCCCCACAGGTCGGCGCCACACGGAGGCTCGAAACGCTGCAGGCCGAGGCCGTAGTGGAAACCCATGCCCATCGGGACCGTCTCCCGCATCCGGTCCCACGACGCGGGGCTCAGCAGGCGCCCACCGAGCAGTGCGGCGAAGAACGCGTCGAGATCGGCTGTGGTGGAGATCATTTCACCCGCGGCCCAGTCCAGCGAGGGGTTCATCTCGGTCACATCCACGCGCCCGACACTGTCGATGTCGCGGTGCGCGGTGAGGGCGGGCGAGGGGACGCGCGGGTCGTCGCCGGGCACGGTGGTGGCGGTCAACCGCAGCGGCGTGAGGACACGGTCGCGGATCTCGTCGCCGTAGCGGTGCCCGGTCACGTGCTCGATCAGCAGGCCGAGCGCGATGTAGTTGGTGTTCGAGTACCGGAAGCGGGCGCCCGGTGCGAAATACGGGTCGTGACGCATCGCGGTGGCGAGCAGATCGCGCGGCGCGTGCGCGCGGAAGCGGTCGTCACCGCGCCACCGGTTCGTCGACAGGCCCGATTCCTTCATGTAGTCGTAGAGCCCGCTGGTGTGATTCATCAACTGCCGCACCGTGATCCGGTCACCGCCCGGAATCGGCTCCGGCAGCTGCCCGGCGATCGGGCCGTCGAGCTCGACTCTGCCCTCGTCGACCAGTTGCAGCACCACGGTGGCGACGAAGGTCTTGGTGATGCTGCCGATCCGGAACCTGCTGTGCGGTCCCGGCGTACTCGTCTGCCCGGCGGCGCTGCCCTCGTGGTGCCATTCGCGCTGCCGCTCGCCGTCGGAAACCCGCACCACCACGTCGGTGTCGTTCCAGCGCGCCGTGGCCTCGACCATATCCCCGACGACCCGCCACCGTGCCGTCACGAGGACGAGAGCGGCCACCAACGTGGCCGTCACAACGGTGCCCACAACGACCACGGTGGCCCGAAAGAGTTTCTGTCGCATAGCTTTCGACGCTAAGTGGCTACTCGGACCGTATCGATGGTGCAGGCCCCGCGACGACGGGTGCGGAAAACCCCACCCGGCGACTGCGGTCGTACCGCGTCGACCGGGTGGTTGACGCTACTGATCACCGCGCCGGGGCTCCCTAGCGTCGAAAACATGGATACGACAGGGAATTCGACCGAACTGACCGGCATCGCGGGCTGGGCCGTCCAGCTGATGGAACAGCTCGGCGGCTTCGGCGCCGGCCTCGCGATCGCACTCGAGAACCTCTTCCCCCCGCTGCCCAGCGAGGTGATCCTGCCGCTGGCCGGCTTCACCGCCAGTCGCGGCCGGTTCAGCATCGCTGAGGTCTTGCTGTGGACCACCCTCGGCTCGGTCGTCGGCGCGCTCGCCCTCTACGGCCTCGGCGCCGCCCTCGGCCGCGACCGCCTGCGCCGCATCGTCGACCGGCTACCCCTGGTCCGCCTGTCCGACCTGGACCGCACCGAGGACTGGTTCGCCCGACACGGCGACAAGGCGGTCTTCTGCGGCCGGATGATCCCGATCTTCCGCAGCCTGATCTCGATACCCGCCGGTGTCGAACGCATGCCGCTCGGTCGCTTCACGCTGCTGACCACGGCGGGCAGCCTGCTGTGGAACGCGGTCTTCGTGTTCGCGGGCTACTTCCTCGGCGAGAACTGGCACGTCGTCGAGACCTACGCCGGCATCGTGCAGAAGGCCGTGATCGCCGCCGTGCTCGTGGCCGCGGCCGTCTTCGTCGTCCGGCGCGTGCGGCAGCGGCAGGTACAGCCGAGCACCGGCCGATGAGCGTCACGGCGTGGGCTGACCGCGCGTCCGGAGTGGTTGCCGGTCGGACATCGACGGGGGCGGGGCCCGGATGGCCGGAGTGGGCGCGGCACGCGAGAATTGGCCGATGAGCACCTCTGCGGCGCGATCCGCACGCGTCGCCGCCGCGGTCGCGGGATATCTGCTCGGCGTGCTCACCGTGCCTCTCGATCTGCTCGGCGTGCTTGCCGCGCCGATCTCGCCGGGCCTCACCGACCGGATCGCTCAGGTCGAGCAGCGGCGCCTCACCCGGTTGCTCGACGTGCGGTCGAGTGGTGTTCCGAGCGGGACGCGGGCGGCGGGGTATCTGGCGGTCCGCGCGCTCGTCGGGGTGCTCGGCGCGCTGGTGCTGGCGCTGTCGGTGCTGGGCGTCGTGGTCGCGGTGGCCGTGGTCTACGGCGCTGCCACCGGCGCCGCGGTACCGATCATCGACGCGACCGAACCGGGACAGGTCACCTGGGCGACGGTCACCGTGCTGGTTCTTCCCGGCGCGGTGCTCTGCTTCCTCGCCGTCCAGGGTCTGCTCGGGGTGGTGCGCGCCGAGGCCTGGTGCCTGCGCCGGAGCACGCGCCCGGGACAGCACGAACTGACCCAGCGGGTCGCCCAGCTCACCACCACTCGCGCCGAGATGGTCGAAGTGATCGACGACGAACGGCGCCGGATCGAGCGCGATCTGCACGACGGTGTGCAGCAGCGGGTGGTCGCGTTGTCGATCCTGCTCGGCCGGATGGACCGGGCGGCCGACGAGGACGGGCGCGCCGACCTGCGCCGGCGTGCGATCGCCGAAACCGGGCACATCCTCGACGAACTGCGCGAGGTCTCCTGGCGGATCTACCCGGCCATGCTCGCCCGCGACGGCCTGCGCGCCGCCCTCGAAGCCCTCGCCGACCGCACCCCGATTCCGACTCGCCTGACCGTCGACCTCGACGAACGCGCACCCCGCCCGGTCGAGTCGGCCTGCTACTTCACCGCCAGTGAGGCGATCACCAACGCCATCAAGCATTCCGGCGCCACGGCCGTCGAGGTCGGCGTACAGCGGGTGGGATCGATCGTGCGCCTGCGGGTACACGACGACGGACAGGGCGGCGCCGACCCCACCGGACACGGCCTGACCGGCATCGCCACCCGAGTCACCGCGCTGGACGGCACCATGACGGTGGCCAGCCCGCCCGGCGGCCCGACGATCATCACCGTGGAGGTTCCGTGCGGATAACCCTGGCCGAGGACTCCGCGCTGCTGCGCGAGAGCATGGCCCAGCTGCTCACCGCGGAGGGACACGAGATCGTGGACTCCGTCGGCACCGGGACCGAACTGCTCGCCGCCGTGCGAGTGCGCCCGCCCGATCTGGTCATCGCCGACGTGCGGATGCCGCCCGACCACGTCGACGAGGGGATCAGAGCGGCCCTGGAAATCCGTCGCGACCAGCCGGGCGTCGCCGTCCTGGTGCTGTCGCAGTACGTCGAGCGCAGGCACGCGGCGGAGTTCCTCACCGGCACCGGCGGCATCGGCTACCTGCTCAAGGACCGGGTCGCCGCGATCGGTTCGTTCCTCGACGCCGTCGAGCGGGTGGGTGCGGGCGGCACAGCCTTCGACCCGGAGGTGGTGCGTCAGCTCCTGCTGCACAATCGTGCCGACTCGCCACTGCACCGGCTCACCGAGCGCGAACGCGAGGTGCTCGAACTCATGGCGCAGGGTCTGAGCAACGCGGCGATCTGCGGACAGCTCTACGTCACCCGCAGCGCCGTCGAGAAACACATCAACGCGATCTTCACCAAGCTGGATCTGCCGGTCGGTGAGGCACACAACCGGCGGGTCCTCGCCATCCTGCAACACCTGCGGGCGGGTGCGGCGCAGGGCTGACCGCTCAGGCCGTGGCCCGCGCGTTCCTGGCCCGCCACCAGCCGAAGACGCCGGCACCGAGCGGCAGCAGCACCGTGATGAACCCCGACAGCGGCATGAACGCGAGACCGAACACCGTCGCGACGCCGAGCACGAGCAGCACCGTGCCGGGCACGTACCCCAGCGCGCGCTCCAGCGCGATCATCGCGAGGCCGAAACCGATGCTGACCACGCCGAACTCGGTGAACCAGAAGGTGAGCTCGACGTCCTGATCGCCGGCGGCGAACACCGCGACGCCGAGCGCGGTGTGCACCGTGCCGATGAATGTCAGGAGGGCTCCGGCGAGGGGAGATCTTGTTCTTGAATACATATTCATAAACTGTGCCACTAGGCTGATCCGGTGGCAAGACCCCGCCTTTTCACCGATGAACAGGTGCTCGACGCGGCGCGCGACCTGCTCGCCGATCCCGCGATCACCCGGCCCGCCATCACGGCGATCACCAGGGCCGCCGGCGTGCACGCCGGGTCGATCTATGTGCGTTTCGCCTCACGTGACGAACTGCTCGCCCGCCTGTGGCTGCGGTCGATCCGCCGATTCCACGAGGGCTTCATCACGGCACTGACCGGCCCCGCGCCGCTGCTGGCCGCGGCCACGTTTCTGCCGCGCTATTGTCGCGCGCACCCGACCGAGGCGCGGGCGATGAAGATGTTTCATCGCGACGAACTGCTCGAGGTCGGCGCCGAGGATCTGCGGGCAGCGATTGCCGGTGTCAACGACGAGATGAACGCCGCGCTGCTGACGGCCGTGGTGACCGAATTCGGGGTCGCCGACGACCGCTCGCTGGCCATCGCGGCCGCCGCGGTGAAGGCGATTCCGTACGGTCTGGTCCGTGATTACATCGCCCGTGCCGCCCCGATTCCGGACTGGATCGACGACGTCGTAGCGACCGCATCGGGTGCGGTTCTCGACCAGTTTCGGACCCGATCGTGACGACACGCTGTGCGAAATCGGGCGACACGCGGGCTTTTTCAGGAAACCCGCTGGTCGCGCGCCACCGGGTTTGCCGGGGCGGCACCCGGCACTCACGCTACCCGGTGGCTATCATCGCCCATATCGGTATAACCGCAGGTGAGGATGCATTTCAGCGATTCGACTGTACGATCGAGACGTGGGAATCTGCCGTCACCGCATCGGGTCCGCGCGCGCCATACGGCATGCGTAATCCTGCCCTGACCTGGGGGTCGGGTTCGCAATCGGCGCGCACCGTGGGTACGGTCGCACAGACCGTCCGGGTAACCGGCGGTAGATCTGGCAATGAACGATGAGACGGAGGAACCCGTGGCCCTTCCCCAGCTGACTGATGAGCAGCGCGCCGCTGCTCTGGAGAAGGCGGCTGCCGCTCGCCGCGCTCGGGCAGAGCTCAAGGAGCGCCTGAAGCGCGGTGGAACGAACCTGAAGCAGGTCCTCACCGATGCCGAGTCCGATGAGATTCTCGGCAAGATGAAGGTTTCTGCGCTGCTCGAGGCTCTGCCGAAGGTGGGCAAGGTCAAGGCGGCGGAGATCATGACCGAGCTGGAGATCGCGCCTACGCGTCGTCTCCGTGGTCTCGGTGCCCGGCAGCGCGCAGCGCTGCTCACCCGCTTCGACTTCGACGCCTAAAGTCTGGTGGACAAAAACACGCGGAAGGGCCGGCTGGTAGTACTGGTCGGCCCCTCGGCCGTGGGTAAGTCCACGGTCGTTCGGTGCGTGCGGGAACGCCTGCCCGAACTGGTTTTCAGTGTGTCGGCCACCACCAGGGACCCCCGTCCCGGCGAGGTCGACGGTCTCGATTACCGCTTCGTTTCCCGAGTCGAGTTCGACGCCATGATCGCGGCGGACGAACTGCTCGAATGGGCAGACATCCATGGGGGGCTGCAGCGATCGGGCACCCCCGCCGCCCCGGTGCGCGAAGCGCTGGCGAGCGGACTTTCAGTACTGATCGAAGTCGACCTGGCCGGTGCACGGTCGGTCCGGCAGGCGATGCCGGAAGCACTGCTGGTGTTTCTCGCGCCGCCCAGCTGGGAAGAACTGGTCTCGCGGTTGCGTTCGCGCGGCACCGAGACGCCCGAGGTGATCGAGCGCAGGCTCGCGACGGCTCGGGTCGAATTGGCGGCCTGTGACGAGTTCGACACGGTCATCGTGAACAGCGAGGTAACGACCGCGTGTGAGCAGTTGGTATCGTTGTTCGTTAGCACAAATTCGAGTTCTTGACCCACTAACCCGCAGGAGTCACCCCTAGTGAGCACGGACATCACCGCAGTACCCGCGTACGACACTCCGATCGGCCTCACCAACCCCCCGATCGACGAGCTGCTCGAGCGCACGTCCTCCAAGTACGCCCTGGTGATCTACGCGGCCAAGCGCGCCCGTCAGATCAACGATTACTACAACCAGCTCGGTGACGGCATCCTCGAGTACGTCGGCCCGCTCGTCGAGCCGGGTCTGCAGGAGAAGCCGCTGTCGGTCGCCATGCGCGAAATCCACTCCGACCTGCTCGAACACACCGAGGGCGAGTGACAATCTCTAGTCCGGAGGCGTAAAGACCATGCGGATCGTCGTCGGGGTCGGCGGGGGCATCGCCGCCTACAAGGCGTGTGCCCTCGTTCGCCGTTTCACCGAGACCGGACACCAGGTGCGGGTGATTCCCACCGAGTCGGCTCTCCAGTTCATCGGTAAGGCGACCTTCGAGGCGCTGTCCGGTCAGCCGGTGCACACCACGGTGTTCGCCGACGTGCCCGAGGTGCCGCATGTCCGGATCGGCCAAGAGGCCGATCTCGTCGTCATCGCCCCCGCCACCGCGGATCTGATGGCACGCGCCGCGCAGGGGCGTGCCGACGATCTGCTCACCGCCACCTTGCTGACGGCTCGATGTCCGGTGCTGTTCGCGCCCGCGATGCACACCGAGATGTGGGAGCATCCGGCGACGGTGGCCAATGTCGCGACGCTGCGCGCGCACGGCGCCAACGTGATGGAACCCGCGTCGGGCCGGCTCACCGGCACCGATACGGGTCCGGGACGGCTGCCCGAGCCGGAGGAGATCTTCGGTCTGGCCTCGCTGCTGCTCGAACGTGCCGACGCGCTGCCGCGCGACCTGACCGGTCGCCGCGTGGTGATCACCGCCGGTGGCACGAGGGAACCCCTCGACCCGGTGCGCTTCCTCGGCAACCGCAGCTCCGGTAAGCAGGGCTACGCCCTGGCCCGGGTCGCGGCTCAGCGCGGTGCCCAGGTGACGCTGATCGCGGGCAACACGATCGAGCTGGCACCGCCCGCCGCGGTCGAACTCGTCCACATCACCACCGCCGACCAGCTCAAGACCGCGGTCGACAAGCACGCGCTCGGCGCCGACGCGGTGATCATGGCGGCCGCGGTCGCCGATTTCCGTCCGACCCACGTGGCCGCGGCGAAGATCAAGAAGGGTGCCGACGAACCCGATGTGATCCCGCTGACCAAGAACGAGGACATTCTCGCCGGCTTGGTCGACGCCCGCACCGAGGGACGGCTCGCCGGTACCGCGATCGTGGGCTTCGCCGCCGAGACCGGTGACGACAACGGTGACGTGCTCACCCACGCTCGCGCGAAACTGGCCCGCAAGGGCTGCGATCTGCTCGTGGTCAACGCGGTCGGCGAGGGCAAGGCGTTCGAGGTCGACACCAACGACGGCTGGTTGCTCGGTGCCGACGGCACCGAGGCTGCTCTCGATCACGGTTCGAAGGCGCTGCTGGCCAGCCGGGTGCTCGACGCGCTGGTTCCGCTGCTGCGCTGACCGGGGAGTTCGCGTTGATTTCGCGCGAAAACGGTTGCGCGGCAACGCGGGTCGTGCAGTCTACCGCCCGTGCGGGTGTTCGCGGCGTGGCTTGGTACTTACTCGCCACCATGTCGGTGGTTTGGAATAGTCTTGATGAGAAGGGTTGCGCGGTAACACCGAGAAGTTACCGTCACAAGCCGAACGAGTAACCCGTTGAGGGAGAGGGAATAACTGTGCGTACGACAGGCAGTCGGCTTTTCACCAGTGAGTCCGTGACCGAGGGGCATCCGGACAAGATCTGTGACGCGATCAGCGATTCCATCCTCGACGCCTTGCTCGCGGAGGACCCGAGCAGCCGGGTCGCGGTGGAAACCATGGTCACCACCGGGCAGGTCCATGTCGCGGGCGAGGTCACCACCTCCGCTTACGCAGACATTCCGCGGATCGTGCGCGAGAAGGTCCTCGAGATCGGATACGACTCCTCCGCAAAGGGATTCGACGGCAACTCCTGCGGGGTCAACATCGCGATCGGTGCCCAGTCGCCCGATATCGCCCAGGGTGTCGACACCTCGCACGAGGCGCGCGTCGGCGGTTCCGACGACGCGATCGAGCGCCAGGGCGCCGGCGACCAGGGCCTGATGTTCGGCTACGCAACGACCGACACGCCCGAGCTGATGCCGCTGCCGATCGCGCTCGCGCACCGGCTCTCGCGCAAGCTCACCGAGGTCCGCAAGTCGGGCGTGCTGCCCTACCTGCGTCCCGACGGCAAGACCCAGGTCACCATCGAATACGACGGCGACCGCCCGGTTCGCCTCGACACGGTGGTCATCTCCACCCAGCACGCCGCCGATATCGACCTGGACAACCTCCTGGCACCCGATATCCGCGAGAAGGTCGTCGACGCCGTCATCGGCGACCTGAACCTGCCCAGCCTCGACACCTCCGACATCCGCCTGCTGGTGAACCCCACCGGCAAGTTCGTCCTCGGCGGCCCGATGGGTGACGCGGGCCTGACCGGCCGCAAGATCATCGTCGACACCTACGGCGGCATGGCCCGCCACGGTGGCGGCGCGTTCTCCGGCAAGGATCCGTCGAAGGTCGACCGCTCGGCCGCCTACGCCATGCGCTGGGTCGCCAAGAACGTCGTGGCCGCCGGTCTGGCGGACCGTGTCGAGGTGCAGGTCGCGTACGCGATCGGCAAGTCGGCCCCGGTCGGTCTGTTCGTCGAGACCTTCGGCACCGAGAAGGTCGACCCGACCCGCATCTCCACCGCCATCTCCGAGGTCTTCGACCTGCGTCCGGGCGCGATCATCCGCGATCTCGACCTGCTGCGCCCGATCTACGCGCCGACCGCCGCCTACGGGCACTTCGGCCGCACCGATGTCGACCTGCCCTGGGAGCACACGGACCGCGCCGACAAGCTGCGCGCGGCCGTCGGCCTGTAATACCCACGGACCGCGTGTCAGCGGGCGAAACATCGACAGCAGCGGGACACCCCATCGCGAGGGTGCTCCCGCTGCTTTCGCCTGCCCACCTCGACCGCGACTTCGACTACCTCGTCCCTGCTGAACTGGACGAGATCGCGCAGCCCGGCGTGCGCGTGCGTGTGCGTTTCGCAGGCCGCCTCGTCGACGGATATCTGCTCGAACGTCTCCCGCGCAGCGATCACACCGGCAAGATGATGCCGCTCGAACGAGTGGTCTCCGCCGAACGCGTCCTCACCCCGGAAATTCTGCGCCTGGCCACCGCCGTCGCCGCCCGCTACGCGGGAACTCGCGCTGATGTCCTGCGTCTTGCCATCCCTCCGCGCCACGCCCGTACCGAAACCGGCGGGGCGAAGAAGCCCGATGCCGTGAAGAAGTCGACGCGTTCGGCGGCTGGCGTTGTCGATATCGCCGACGATCCGACGTCGTCGCCGGAAGACCCGGCCCTCGCCGATGAGCAAGGTGCGGGCGCCGTGGCCGACTCGGCACCGGAAGCTGTTGATGGTGAGCATCTTTCGCGCTCGACTGACGCGGACAGTGCCACCGGTGTGGACGGCTCCACCGGTGCGGGCGGCTTGGCGGCGGGTTCGGGAGGCGTCGGCGATTCGGTCGCGGAATTCGGCGGGGCGGCGGGCGACAAGGCAGCGAAGGTCCAGGTCGAGCAGACGTCGAGCGCCGCGGCGGAAGTGCGCAGCGAGGTCGACGCGTCGGCCTGGGGCCGGTATGCGCACGGCATGGGGTTCGTCGGCGCGCTGGCACAGGGTAAGGGTGTGCGGGCGGCGTGGCAGGCGTTGCCGGGGGAGGACTGGGCGGCCCGGCTGGCGGAGTTGGCGGCGACGGTGGTGGCCGCTGGTCGCAGTGCGGTGTTGATGGTGCCCGATCAGCGCGACCTCGATCGACTTCTCGCCGAATGTGTTGCGCTGGTGGGTGATTCGGCTGTCGGACTGTCGGCGGGGCTGGGCCCCGCGGCGCGGTATCGGCGGTGGCTGGCGGTGTTGCGGGGGCAGGCGCGGATCGTGGTGGGGACTCGGGCGGCGGTTTTCGCGCCCGCGAGCGATCTCGGGCTGATCGCCCTCTGGGACGACGGTGACGACACCTACGCCGAACCCCGTTCGCCGTATCCGCATGCTCGCGAAGTGGCGATGCTCCGGGCGCACGAGACGGGGGCCGCGTTCGTCGCGGCCGGTTTCGCGCGGACCGCGGAGATCCAGGCGGTGGTCGAAACCGGTTGGGCCCATGACCTTCTCGCCGAACGTCAGGTGCTGCGTGAGGTGACGCCCCGGATCAGTGCGCCGGGCGACAGTGACTACGCCCTGGAGCGCGACGCGCTGGCCCGCTCGGTGCGGATGCCCGGTGTCGCGTTCGCGGCCGCGCGCTCCGCGATCAAGGAGAACGTCGCGGTGCTGGTCCAGGTGCCGCGGCGAGGTTATGTTCCATCGCTGGCCTGTGCGAAATGTCGTACCCCCGCGCGCTGCCGGCACTGCAACGGACCGTTGGCGCTACCGCACTCGGGCAATGGTGAAGCGGCGAGTCCACAGTGCAAGTGGTGCGGCATCACCGAAGCCGCGTTCCGCTGCCAGGCCTGCGGTGCGCGAGCGCTGCGGGCCACGGTGATCGGCGCGGCGCGCACCGCCGAAGAGCTCGGGCGTGCGTTCTCGGGCGTCCCGATTCGTGCTTCGGGCGGTGGGGAAGTGCTCGACACGGTCGAACCCGGCGCCCAGGTGGTCGTCGCCACCGTCGGTGCGGAACCCCTCGTTCGCGGTGGCTACGGCGTCGCGCTGTTGCTCGACGGCTGGGCGCTGCTCGGTCGCGCCGACCTGCGCGCGAGCGAGGACACCCTGCGCCGGTGGATGGGTGCGGCCGCCCTGGTCCGCCCCCGTGGCCAGGTCATCGTCATGGCCGAGCCGTCCCTCGCCACCGTCCAGGCGCTGGTCCGGTGGGATCCTGTCAACCATGCCGCCGCTGAACTGGAGGCTCGCGCGGAGGTCGGCTTTCCGCCTGCGGTCCGGCTCGCCGCCATCGACGGCACCACCGCCTCGATCGCGGAATTGCTCGACGCCACCACGCTTCCCGACGGTACCGAGATCCTCGGCCCGGTACCGCTGCCGCCGACGGCCCGTAAACCGTTCTCCGGCGGCGATTCTCCCGCCGAGGTCGAACGGATGCTGCTGCGGGTGGCCCGCTCGGACGGCGCTCCCTTGGCGCGCGCCCTCACCGCGGCCCAAGCCGTCCGCAGTTCGCACCGCTCCGACGCGCCCTTGCGCGTGCAGATCGACCCGGTCGATATCGGCTGACGAGGGTCCCCGCGGTCCGATCAGGCGTACATCGCCCGATGGCGCCTCGCCCACTGCGCGTAGGTGGTGGCCGGTCGACCGAGTACATCCTCGATATCAGTGCTGACCTGCTGTTCTTCCGCTGTGGGCATGCCGAGGATGGTGAGTGTGTGGTCGGCGACCGGCTCGGGCATGAAGCGCAACATGTTCTGCTTGGCCTCGTCCACGGTGAGTTCGAGGAAGGTGATCGGGGCGTCGATCGCGTCGGCCACCGCCGCGGCTTGGTCGCGTGGGGTGATCACGGCGGGTCCGGTGAGGGTGTAGGCGCGGCCGTGGTGGCCGTCTTCACGCAGTGCCACGGCGGCGACGGCGGCGATGTCGGCGGGGTCTACCGCCGGCAGGCCGATATCGCCGAACGGTGCGGGGATGACTCGCTGGGTGCGCACCGGTTCGATCCACGCGAAGGTGTTGGAGAAGAACGCGCCGGGGCGCAGGGCCGTCCACTCCAGGCCGGATTCGGCGAGGGCCTGTTCGAACGCGATGGTTCGTGCGTAGCCGTCGGACTGTGGGCGGGTGACCGCGCCCTGCGAGGAGACGAAGACGACCCGGCGGATGCCGGCGTCCGCGGCGGTTTTCAGCAGCAGGGCCGGCTCGGGGCCGGTCATCAGTTGCTCGCCGGTGATCAGCAGGAACAGCGCGTCGGCGCCCTGTAGCGCGGGGGAGAGGCTGTCGAGATCGCCCAGGTCGGCGACCGTGTGCTCGACACCTGTCGGCAGGTCGACGGGGCGGGTGCCGCGGGATACCGCCCTGACCTGTGCTCCCGCGTCGACGAGTAGTCCGACCAGGGTGCTGCCGATATTACCGGTTGCTCCGGTGACGACGATCATCTGAATCCTTAGTTAGTTAGCTGACTGACTTGCTGGACACGAATGTATCCCACCGGCCGCGCTCTGTCTATAGTTAGTTGTATGACTAAATCGGACGCGCAGCTCAGCCCGAAGATCGGGAAGCGGGAACGCCTGGTGCAAGCGGCGATGCGCGTGTTCTACGAGCAGGGCATCGAGAAGACGACGATCGCCGATATCGCGCGCGAGGCCGACGTGCCGGTCGGCAACGTCTACTACTACTTCAAGACCAAGGACCAGTTCATCGCCGCGGTCATCGAGTTGCACGCGCAGGTGCTGTCCGGCGTCGTCACCGAACTCGCCGAACTGCCGGGACCCGCCGAGAAGCTGAAGGCCATGGTGCGCAGCTGGGTCGAACAACGTGAGATGGCGGCGCGTTTCGGCTGTCCGACCGGTTCGCTCGCCGCCGAACTCGACAAGCGCGAAGACGCCTTCGGGGGGCAGCCCGCACGCGTGATCGGGCTGCTCGTGGAGTGGGCACGCGAACAGTTCGCCGCCCTCGGTCGCGCCGACGCCGACGAGCTCGCCGTTGCCTTCGTGGCCGCGTACCAGGGGATCTCGTTGCTGACCAACACCTTCCGTGACCCACAACTGATGGTCACCGAAGGTGCCCGGCTGGAACGATGGATCGACGAGCTGGCGCAGGAGTCCGGATAGCACCTGCGCCGGCTCGGGGTCGTTCGTCGGCGCGGTTCCGCCCGTGGCCGGAGGTCAATCGGTGGGCTGCCAACCCGAGCACAGCAGGTCGATGGTGGTGATCGCGTTATCGGTGGTGGTCAGGAAAACGCGCTGGTCGGCGACACGAGTCGTACCGTTGGCCGGGCGCATGCGGACCAGCCAGTGCATCGCGAGCTTGTCGCCGATGTGTTCGCGGCCGGAGTCGACGACGGCGAAGTCGTCGGGACCGCCGAACCAGCCGCGGAAGCGCGCGATCGCCGGATCGGGACCCACCGCGGTGAAGGGGCCGGGTGGGATCAGACCGCGCAGCATGACCTCGGGAGCGAGGTAGGACGCCATCGCGGCGAAGTCGCGCCGGATCAGCGCGGCGAGAAATCGGTCGGCGACCGAGGAGGTCGTCTGCGGGGTGTGGGTCGAAGTAGTCATGGGAAAAGTCTGCGACCTGCGCCGATGTCGAACATCGGGTGATCACCCGATCTTTGCCGATTGATCCTCGTCGGGCAGTAGGCCGTGGCGCATCGCGAACACCGCGGCCGAACCACGGCTGTGGACACCGATTTTTGTGTAGATGTGCTCGACGTGGCTGCCCGCCGTGCGTGGGCTGATGCCGAGGGCGTGGGCGATCTCTCGGGTCGATCGGCCGCGCACCAGCAGGGCGAGGACGTCGAGCTCGCGGGCGGTGAGCCCGGCGATCTGCGCGCGCTTGCGTGGTCGTCGGCCCTGGGCCGCGGCCAGTACGGCGGCAACGGCGTCGCCGTCGAGTCGCCCCGCTGTCACCTCGGCGCGCAGAATCCTGGCTCGCTCGTCCGGCTCGATGGCGGGTCGGTGCGGTCGCTGCTCACCGAGTGCGCGAAACATCTGGGCGGCGGCCAGAATTCGCGCGGTGGGCGGCAGCATCGAGCCGGTGAGCCCGCGCGGATAGCCGGACCCGTCCAGCCGTTCGTACACCATCGAAGCCGGTCCGCCGAGCGCGGCCAGGTGCGGGCTGCGCGCCAGCACTCGCTCGGTCAGATACGGAACCATCCGCACCCGTTCGCGTTCGGAGGCGGTCAGCGGACCCAGTTTGTTCCAGATGCCCGTCGAGACACCGATGGTGCCGAGGCGACACACCAGGGCTGCCCGCCGCACGGTCACCGCCTGGTCGGCGGGCAGGCCGTACTCGCGGGCCGCGGCGGCGGCCAAGTCGGCCACGGCCCGCGAATGACCGAGGAACCAGGTTGCTTTCGCGTCGGCGTAGTCGGCGAAGACGGTGAGGACGTCGGTGAGTTCGTCGTCCGCGATCGGCCGGTCGAGCGCCGCGCAGCCGTCGATCACCTGCTGCCAGGCGTCGACCCGGTCGAGTCCGTCCAGCAACGCGCCGTCGCCCCGGGCGCACAGGTCCACCAGTTCGGGATCGAACTCGGTGCCACTGCGCGACAGCAGCATTCGGACCGCCGCGTCGACACCGCCCACCCGGGTATGGACCTCGGCGTCGTCGGCGATGTGCACGACACGCATCACCGGAATGATCGCCTCGCCCCGCAATCCGCCGGGTACGCCGTGGCCGTCCCAGCGTTCGAAGGCTTGCGGCAGCGCTGCCCGGACGGCGTCCGGCAGGCCGAGGCGGTCGGCGATATCGGCCGCGGTGCGGCAGTGGGTGAGGAACGAGTCCATCGTGTCGCGCACCCCGCCCGCGAGGAACCGGCCGGTCATCGAGATCCGCCGCAGCGAGGACCCGCCTTCGGCGAGGTGCCCGAGCAGGAAGGCCATCATCGGCAACCCGGTTTTGTCGATGTTGTAGCTGTCGGCCCGGATCCGCAGGTCGTCACCGAACCAGCGCGCCATCTCGGGGGAGTCGGCGACGCAGCCGACCCACGCCAGCAGCGAGACGTAATACACCGCGGCGCGATCGGCCTCGGACAACCCCGCGGCCTCGGCGAGCCGGACAGCGAGAACGGTCTGGCGCAGGACATGTTCCTGCGGCTGGCCGAGCCCGAGGTCGGTGGCCAGTGACAGCGAGGCGACGAGTTCGGCGAGCCGAAGAGGTCGGGACGGGTCCGTCACGAATTCAGATTACTCCTTGCGCTCGATGCATTGCCGATATATCGTCGATAGTGTCAAGAACAACGAGAGAGCCTGAGGAGGCTGTCATGCAGAACCAAGAACAACGAGAATTCGGACACTTCCGGCGCGGTCGCGGACCGGGCCCCCGGGAATTCGGTCCCGACCGCCAGCAGTTCCGCCACGGCGGGCGCCACGGCCACGGCCCCGACTTCGGCCCAGGTTTCGGACCGGGCTTCGGCCCTGGTTTCGGTCGCGGTCGCGGCCGCGGCGGGCGTGGCAGGCGCGGTGACGTGCGGGCCGCGGTGCTGCTGCTGCTCGTCGAGCGCCCGATGCACGGCTACGAACTGATCCAGCAGATCCGCGACCGCAGCGACGATGTCTGGCGCCCCAGTCCGGGGTCCATCTACCCGGCATTGGCCCAGCTCGAGGACGAGGGTCTGGTGCTCATCGAAAAGGTGGCCGGTCGTAAGACCGCCCAGCTCACCGACGAGGGCAAGGCCTATGTCGAGGCCCATCGTGAGGATCTCGGCGACCCGTGGGCCGAGGTCAAGCAGGATGTCGGCGCCCAGGCGCTGGACCTGCGCGGACTGGTCGGACAGGTGATGGGCGCGGTCGGTCAGGTGGCCCAGGTCGGCACGGCACAGCAGGCGGCGAAGGCGGCCGAGGTGCTCGCCGAGACTCGCCGGGCGCTGTATCGAATCCTCGCCGAGGACGATGTCGCCTCCGAGGGCGATACAACCCCCGAGAAGTGAGGGCGTCGTGACCGCCCTGCCCGGCGTGCGGTTGTCGGTCCCATGGAGTAAATGTTTGGGGTATGGAACAACTGGGAACGTTGTGGGGTTGGGGAACATCACGATTGCGCGGCGCGGTGTCGGTCACGGCACTCGCCTGCGCGGCGGTGATCGGTGTGTCCTTCGCACCGATCGCCGCCGCTGAACCGGCGGGCTATCGGCCCGCCGTCATTCCGATGCAAGCGGGTCCGGCGCAGTCCGATCACCTGGACGCCGCCCATTACATCAAGGCCCACCCGAACTCGGTTCCGGTGGGGCTCAACAACTTCGGGTGTACGCCCACCGCCGAGCACCCGCGGCCGATCGTGTTGGTACACGGCACCGACTCGAGTGCGTACTCCGACTGGGCGGGAATCGGGCCGCAGCTGGTGTCGGCCGGCTACTGCGTCTTCGCGCTGAACTACGGCGGAGCGCCGGGCGCCGACACCTACGGCACCGAGGACATGCGCATCAGTTTCGCCCAGCTCGCCCAGTTCGTCGACGATGTCCTCGTCGCGACCAAGGCGACCAAGGTCGATCTGGTCGGGTTCTCGCAGGGGGCGAACGTCAGTCGGTTCTATGTCAACAAGCTCGGGGGCGCGCCGAAGGTCGGGACCTGGGTCGGCTTGGCCTCACCCAGTTACGGCGGGGTCATGTACGGACTGGTCCCGGTGGGGCAGGCCGTTCCCGGCATGATGGATGTCTTCGCGAGGGTCACCTCGACCGCTGCGGTCCAACAGGCCCAGGGCGAACCACTCATGGTGGAGCTCAACGCGGGCGGCGACACCGTGGCCGGTGTCCGGTACGTCACCGTCGGCAGCCGGGTCGACGAGATGATCCAGCCGTTCTCGAACATCGCGCTGCGCGGTGCGGGCGCCGAGAATCTCGTCCTGCAGGACCTGTGCGCCGACGACCTGACCGGGCACTTCCACCTGGTCTACGACCCCTTCGTGCAGCAGTTGCTCCAGCGCGTCCTCGACCCGGCCCGGGCACCCGCACCGGTCTGCGCGCCCGTCCCGCTCGGCACCGGCATCCCCGAGGTGATCATCGCGGGCAACTCCTGACAGCCGGGCTGGACGGAAGTACCTCGCGGGGTCACTAGACTGGGACGACCGCAATTCGTCCTCCCCGGGAGCCGCCGTGACCATTCAGCCCGTTCGCCTGTTCGGCGACCCGATCCTGCGTTCTCGTGCCGACGCGGTCACCGAGTTCGGTCCCGACCTCGCCACGTTGGTCGCCGATCTCACCGAGACCATGCACGACGACGGTGGGGTCGGGATGGCCGCGCCGCAGATCGGTGTCGGGCTGCGGGTGTTCGTCTACGACACCGGCGATGCCGCGGGGCATGTGGTGAATCCGGAGTGGTCGGCCGTCGGGGCCGACGAACAGGTCGGTCCCGAGGGCTGCCTGTCGATCCCCGGCGTGCGGTACGACGTGCGCCGGGCGGCGCGCGTGCGGGTCAGCGGGGTCGACGTCACCGGTGCGCCGGTCGAATTCGAAGCCGACGGTCTGCTCGCGCGCTGCGTACAGCACGAGTACGACCACCTCGATGGCGTGCTGTTCGTCAACCGGCTCGAACCGGCCGACCGCAAGGACGCGATGCGTACCATCCGCGAATCCGACTGGTTCCGTGGCGGGATCACCGTGCGCGAATCCAGCGGCGTCGGCGGTGGCCGCTGATGCGCGTAGTTTTCGCGGGCACGCCCGAGCCCGCTGTGCCGTCGTTGCGCCGGTTGATCGAGAGCGAAGGCCACGAGGTCGTGGCGGTCGTCACGCGGCCCGACGCGGTCGCGGGCCGTGGTCGCAAGCTCCTGCGCTCGCCGGTCGGGCAGCTCGCCGACGAACACGGCATTCCGGTGTTCACGCCACGCAAGCCGTCCGAGCCCGAGTTCGTCGCCGCGCTCACCGAGCTCGCACCGGACTGCTGCCCGGTCGTCGCCTACGGTGCGCTGCTGCCCCAGCAGGTGCTCGACATCCCCGCCCACGGCTGGATCAACCTGCACTTCTCGCTGCTGCCCGCCTGGCGCGGGGCGGCTCCCGTGCAGGCGGCCATCGACGCCGGTGATGACATGACCGGCGCATCGACGTTCCTGATCGAAGCAGGCCTCGATACGGGCCCGGTGTACGGGGTGATGACCGAGAAGATCGGGCTCACCGACACCGCGGGCGAACTGCTGGCCCGGCTCGCCGAAGCGGGTGCCGTGTTGCTCGAGAAAACCCTGGACGGCGTGGAAGACGGTTCGCTGCAAGCGATTCCGCAATCCCATGACGGCGTGACCTACGCACCGAAGGTGACCGTGGAAGCCGGGCGGATCGGGTTCGACGAACCCGCGCTCGCCATCCACCGCCACATTCGCGCCGTCACCCCGGCGCCCGGCGCGTGGACCGAGGTGAACGGGCTGCGCCTCAAACTCGGCCCGGTGGAAATGGTGGAGGAAACCTTGCCCGAACGCGAGATCGAGGTGCGCAAATCCGGCGTCTTCGTCGGAACATCGACCACAGCGGTCCGCCTGGGTCAGGTCCAGCCGCCCGGCAAGAAGATGATGAACGCCCTGGACTGGGCGCGTGGCGCCCGCCTCGCGCCCGGCACGGTGATCGGATGAGTGCCTCGGACCGCCGCCGTCGCCGTGAAGCCGACGCCGCGAAGGGCGTGAGCCCCCGCGAGGATCGCAAACCCACCGGAAAGTCTGGCGAGCCGCGCGGCGGTAGCCCCCGCGACGAGCGCAAGATCACCGGCAAGAACGTCGACGGCGGCTGGGCCGCCCGCGCCGCGAAGGGCACCACCACCCCGCGCGCGGACGGCGACCGCTGGACGGATCGCTCCGACCGCCCCCGCCGCGACGACCGCGCCGGGGGCGCCCGATCCGGCGCGCCCCGCCGTGCCGACGACCGCCCCGGTTTCGCTCGCGGCGCGCAGGGTCGCGACGCGGGCAATCGACGCGTCGACGCTCCGCGCTCCGGCGCGCCCCGCCGCGAAGACGACCGCCCCGGTTTCGGTCGCGGCGCGAGTGACCGGGCGCAAGGACGTGACGCGGGCGCTCGACGCGACGACGCCCCGCGTTCCGAGGCACCTCGTCGTGCCGACGACCGCCCTGGCTTCGGCGGCGCGAACGAGCAGGCTCAGGGCCGTGACTCGGCGGACCAGCGCGGTGACCGTGGCAACGCGGCACGTTCCGGTGCGGGACGGTCCGACCGTGGCGCGTCACGTCCCGATCGTGGTGCGCGCGTAGGAGACTCGCGTGGCCGTGGTGCGGGCAACCGGGATGCTGGTGCGCCGGCGGGCAAAGCGCCCGCTCAGCGTCGTCCCGAGCGTCCCGATCCCAGTGTGCCCAGTCCACGCAAGCGCCGCGGCGAGCCCGTGGACCCCGCGCGCGAAGTCGCCCTCGATGTGCTGCGGGCCGTGCGTGAGCGCGACGCCTATGCCAACCTCGCGCTGCCGAAACTGTTGCGCGAGCGCAAGATCAGCGGGCGCGACGCCGCGTTCGCGACCGAGCTCACCTACGGCGCCAGCCGTTCGCAGGGGCAGCTCGACGCGGTGATCTCGGCATGCGCGGGCCGCCCGGTCGACGAGATCGACGGCCCCATCCTCGACATCCTGCGCCTCGGCGTCTACCAGCTGCTGCGGACCCGTACCAGCGCGCACGCCGCCGTCGACACCTCCGTCGACCTGGCCAGTGCCGAATTCGGCCAGGGCCGTGCCGGTTTCGTCAACGCGGTGTTGCGGCGAGCGGGGGAGAAGACCGCCGAGGAGTGGATCGCCGAGCTGGCCCCCGCCGACCCGGTCGGCAAACTGGCCTTCGAGCACGCGCATCCGAAATGGATCGCCCAGTCCTTCGCCGACGCGCTCGGCGCGCAGGCGGGTGAGCTGGACGCACTCCTGAAAGCCGATGACGAACGCCCGGTCGTGCACCTGGTCGCCCGGCCCGGCGAGATCACCTCGGAAGAGCTGGCGCTGGTCACCGGCGGTGAGGAGGGCCGCTGGTCCCCGTACGCGGTGTATCTCGACGGCGGCGATCCCGGTCTGCTGGAACCGGTCCGTGACGGCATCGCCTCCGTCCAGGACGAGGGCAGCCAGCTGGTCGCGCTCGCTCTCACGCGTGCGCCGCTGGAGGGCCCCGACAAGGGTCGCTGGCTCGATCTCTGCGCAGGTCCCGGCGGTAAGGCGGCCTTGCTCGGCGCGCTCGCCGCGATCGACCTGTTCACGGTCGACGCTGTCGAACCGGCCGAGCACCGTGCCGAACTGGTTCGCAAATCCACCCGGAATCTGCCCGTCACCGTGCATGTCGCGGACGGTCGCGACAGTGGCCTGACCCCCGGCTACGACCGCGTCCTCGTCGACGCGCCGTGCACGGGCCTCGGCGCCCTGCGTCGCCGCCCCGAGGCGCGCTGGCGCCGCACTCCGGCCGACGTGGCGGAGCTGGTGACACTGCAGCGTGAACTCCTCACCGCCGCATGGGATCTGGTGCGCCCTGGTGGTGTCGTCGTGTATTCGACCTGCTCACCGCACCTCGCCGAAACAGTGTCGGTGGTCGCCGATTTCGTCCGCCGCAGCGGCGCCGAGGAACTCGACAGCCGCGAGTTCCTGCCCGGTGTCACCGATCTCGGTGACGGCCCCTCCGCGCAGCTGTGGCCGCATCGCCACGGCACCGACGCCATGTTCCTGGCGACGTTGCGCAAGAAGTAGCCGCGACAGTACGACGGCGCCGTCCCCCGCAACGGGGGCGGCGCCGTTCCATTCGTCCAAGCGAGGAGCGAGCGCCGAGCGGAGAATCGGCGTATGGCGATGACATGGGATCAGGTGGTCGCGATGGCGACGGCACTACCGGGTGTGGCGGAAGGCACCTGGTGGCGCAGTCCCGGCCTGAATGTCGGCGGCAAGAGCTTCGCTCGACTGCGTGACGAGGCCGAAGGCGGCCTCGTGCTGCTCTGTGAGCCCACGGAGGAAGCGCTGCTGGCTTCCGGCGACCCAGCTTTCTACACGACCCCGCACTATGACGGGTACCCGTACATCCTCATCGACCTCGACGTGGTCGACCCACAGCAGCTCGCCGAGCTACTCGACAGTGCCTGGTGGCTGCGCGCACCCGCGAAGCTGCGGCGCGCGAGGCAGGGTGCATAGGAGAGGACGCCGTTGTCCTGTCCCCGAGTCAGTCCCGTTCGGACAATTCGCGCAGGCGCGCCAGGGTTTTCGCGAGAATCCGGGACACGTGCATCTGCGAGATCCCCAGCTGCGACGCGATCTGTGTCTGCGTCATCGACTCGAAGAATCGCATGGTCAGGATGCGGCGCTCCCGTTCGGGCAGGCCCGCCAGCAGTGGCCGCACCGCGATGTACTCCTCGACCCGGTCGAACTGCGACTCTTCCTCGCCGAGCGTGTCGAGCAGCGACGCGTCGCTGTCGCGCCCGATCGAGGCCGCGTCGATCGACGTCGGCTGATAGGCATTGCCCGCGATGACGGCCTGGGTGACCTCGTCGGGGTCGACATCGAGTTCGGCGGCGATCTCCTTGGCGGTGGGGGAGCGGCCCAGTCGCTGCGAGAGCTGATCCACGGCCGCGCCGATCCGCAGGTGGGTTTCCTTGACGCGCCGCGGGACTCGCATCGCCCAGGTGTTGTCCCGGAAGTATCGCCGGACCTCGCCCATGATCGTCGGCACCGCGAAGGACAGGAAGTTCGAGCCACGGCTCAGGTCGAACCGGTCCACCGCGTGCACCAGACCGACGCGCGCCACCTGCGACAGATCGTCGAACGGCTCGCCGCGCCCGCTGAATTTGCGGGCGATGTGATCGGCCAGCGGAATGCAGCGGTTGATCAGCGCATCGCGCGCGACCGCGTGCGCGACACTGCCCGGCTCGGTCGCCGCGAGACGCTCGAACAGGGCGCTGACGTCGTCGTACCCCGACACCGGTTCCGGAGTTTCGGTCTCCTCCTCGATACTGTCCTGCTCGAGGGCTTCCTTGTCCGGTTCCGCGGCGTTCTCCGATTCCGCGGCAGGGGAGTCGGTTTTGTCGGGTTCGCTGAGATCGTGCTGGTCGGGCTGGTTGTCCTCGCCGTGCACTATGCCTTCCCCCGGACCCTGCGGAATCGGACCGTCGTCGGGTACCCGGACAGGCCTGCGTCGAAATCCTGCTGTTCGGCGATGACCTCGTCGCAGAGCGTGCGCAGCACATGCCACCCGAAGCTGCGCTGATCCGGCATGCCCTGCGCCGCAGCGACACCGTCGACGCGCACCTGGAGTTCGAAGTCACCGACGAGGAATTCGCAGGTGAGCAGCGTATCCGGGCCCGCGATCGCGATGATCGTCGAGCACACCTCATCCACGGCCAGGCGCACGTCGGCTACCTCGTCGAGGGTGAAATCACTGAGTAGCACCAGTGTTTCGGCCAGTCCGCGCACGATTGGCAGCTGCGTCAGCTGTGCTGCCACACGAATCTCCACCGGGGCGCCGAAAGGCCCATGTTCCGCCGAAAAATTGGTCACCCTGAGAAGGCTACCCATATCCCGGCAGGGCAATCACCATCGCCGTCGCTACACTGGCGCGCTGTGTCCACTCCGACGTTCTCCCGTCCGTCCCAGCCGATGATCGCCCCGTCAATCCTGTCCGCGGACTTCGCGAATCTGGCCGCCGAGGCCGCCGCGGTCGAAGGATGCGATTGGCTTCACGTCGACGTCATGGACGGGCACTTCGTACCGAACCTCACGCTGGGTCTGCCGATCGTGCAGAGCCTGCTGAAGGCGACCGATATCCCGTTCGATTGCCACCTGATGATCGACGATCCGGGCCGCTGGGCCCCGAGCTACGCAGAGGCGGGCGCCTACAACGTCACCATCCACGCCGAAGCGACCGATGATCCGATCGCGGTGGCGCGCGATATCCGCGCCGCGGGCGGCCGGGCCGGGCTGTCGGTGAAGCCGAACACCCCGATCGAGCCGTACCTGGAAATCCTGCGCGAATTCGACACCCTGCTGGTGATGAGCGTGGAACCCGGTTTCGGCGGGCAGTCGTTCATCCCCGGCGTGCTGGAGAAGGCTCGGATCGTGCGCAATCTGGTCGATTCGGGCGAACTGCACCTGGTCGTCGAAATCGACGGCGGCATCAACGACGACACCATCGAGCAGGCGGCCGCCGCCGGCATCGATTGCTTCGTGGCCGGGTCGGCCGTCTACAACACGGCCGACCCGGGCGCTGCCGTGCAGAAGCTGCGCAACCTGGCCACCTCGGCCTGGCTGCCGTAACTACAGGGCGCGGAGCTTGCGGGTGCCCAGCGCCCGCGCCGCGTCGATGACGGCCTGCACCGGCGGCCGCTGGTCGCCGGACTCGGGTTCCTGCACCCAGGTGCGGTAGCCGGTGCGCTCGTCGTCGGGGGAGGGCAGCACGATCTGGCTGCCCGCGCAGGCGACGGTCGCGTACAGGCGGAACAGTTCGGCCGACGCCGTCGCGGTGACGGAGTCCGGGCGGCAGGGGCCGGTGAGGAACGTCCAGCGCCGCGCGCGGGGATGATCGACCACCGGACCCGCGATCGCGGCCTCGCGCAGTCGGGCCTGGACGCGCTCGCCCAGATCGCCGGGCATGGTGACCGCGCCGTAGTGCGCGCCGATCTGGAGCAGAATGCGGCGGGAATCGAAATCGATCTTGGCCGGTAGGTGCAGTTCTCGCCGATAACGCACGCAGCGCATTTCCAGCGTCGAATCGATCAATGTGCTCACGCGGCACCCCCACATATAGCGAACCTGTTGTGACCCACAGTGTTGTCTTCCTGGAGTGGTGGACTATCCCTGGGGCGAACTCCCGGTAGCCGCTGTGCTCCGGGCGATGATGTCGGGAGAACCTGCAGTTCCAGGGCCCGACATCTGGCTGAACAGCAGGAATCGTTGACGTAACAATATTGCGTCAGCGGCGCGGCGGGCGCAAGCATTACACTCACCGTGTTTCCAGTTCGTAGTGGCGGGTAATACCAGGCTAAGGCAGCCTGATGAATGCCGGGGATCGGTTCGCCGAAAATTGGATTGAACGCCGACCGCCGTATTGATTAACGGCGGCGTTGCGTCATGTCGATACACGGTTGCGACCCCAACGATGCGCTATCGATCGCTTTCGGTGATCAAGGGCTGCGCGCGGTCGGGTTCGGCCCCCGACCCGGGCTCACGGGCCGCGCTACTAGGCTGTGCGACGAGCTGGGTGGCCTCGCGGGAATAGCGGCCACTCACCTGCTGTTGGGCCCAACGGGTACGGATGACGCGACAAGGGAGTCAGGCATGTTCACAGGGATCGTCGAGGAGCTCGGCGAGATCGTGGCCACCGAGGCGCTGACCGACGCCGCCCGGTTGACGATCCGCGGCAAGCTGGTGACTTCCGATGCCGGGCACGGCGATTCGATCGCTGTCAACGGCGTCTGCCTCACCGTCGTCGACGTGATCGACGGCGACAGCTTCACCGTCGACGTCATGGACGAGACGTTGAAGCGCTCGAGCATCGGCGGCTTGGCCCCCGGATCGCCGGTCAACCTCGAGCGCGCGGCCGCATTGAACAGCCGCCTCGGCGGCCACCTCGTGCAGGGCCACGTCGACGGCACCGGCGCCGTGCTGCGGCGCACCCCGTCGGAGAACTGGGAGGTCGTACGGATCTCGCTGCCGGATTCCATCGCGCGCTATGTGGTGGAGAAGGGCTCGATCACCGTCGACGGCGTTTCCCTCACCGTCTCCGCGCTCGGCATCGACGACGAGCCGAACGCCGACGGATCCCGTGACTGGTTCGAGGTCTCCCTGATCCCGACCACCCTCGCCCTGACCGTCCTCGGCACCGCCCCCGTCGGCGCCACCGTGAACCTCGAGGTGGACGTCATCGCCAAGTACGTGGAGCGCCTCGCCCAGCGAGGCTGACACCGATCGGCGCCGGGCCTCACCGAACACCCCGAGGCCACGCCGTAATGTAGGAAGTCATTGCCATCCCCCAGGGCAGTTTCTCGGCCGCCTCGATCTGGACCGACCAGAGGGTGCGACGAAGGAGTGCCCGCCGGGAGGGAAGATCGAGGCCCACCGGGCCGAGAAACCCGCGGCCCCGGCCGCCAAATATACGGAGCAAGCAGACGTGACCAGGTTGGACAGCATCGAGCGCGCGGTCGCCGATATCGCGGCCGGCAAGGCTGTTGTCGTCATCGACGACGAGGACCGGGAGAACGAAGGCGATCTCATCTTCGCGGCCGAGAAGGCCACCCCGGAGCTGGTCGCGTTCATGATCCGCTACACCTCCGGCTACATCTGCGTGCCGTTGACCGCCGACGACTGCGACCGGCTCGGCCTGCCGCCGGCTTACGCGATGAACCAGGACAAGCACGGCACCGCCTACACCGTCTCGGTGGATGCGCGCGAGGGCATCACCACCGGCATCTCCGGCGCCGACCGGGCCGTCACCATGCGCCTGCTGGCCAGCGCGCAGGCCAAGGCCGACGAGTTCACCCGCCCCGGCCATGTGGTGCCGCTGCGCGCCAAGGACGGCGGCGTGCTGCGCAGGCCCGGCCACACCGAGGCCGCGGTCGATCTGGCCCGGATGGCCGGGTTGCGTCCCGCGGGCGTGATCTGCGAGATCGTCAGCCAGAAGGACGACGGGCACATGGCCCGTACCGACGAGCTGCGCGTATTCGCCGACGAGCACAACCTGGCGATGATCTCGATCGCCGACATGATCGCCTGGCGGCGCAAGCACGAGAAGCATGTCGTGCGGGTGGCCGAGGCCCGTATTCCGACCGCTCACGGCGATTTCAAGGCCGTGGGCTACCAGAGCATCTTCGACGATGCCGAGCACGTCGCGCTGGTGCGCGGCGACATCGGTGACGGCGAGGACGTACTGGTGCGGGTGCACTCGGAATGCCTGACCGGTGATGTCTTCGGCTCGCTGCGCTGCGATTGCGGCCCGCAGCTCGACGCGGCACTGGAGATGGTCGATCAGGAGGGGCGCGGCGTCGTCCTCTACATGCGCGGGCACGAGGGCCGTGGCATCGGCCTGATGCACAAGCTGCAGGCCTACCAGTTGCAGGACACCGGTCGCGACACCGTCGACGCCAACCTCGATCTCGGTCTGCCCGCCGACGCCCGTGACTACGGCACCGGCGCGCAGATCCTGGTCGATCTCGGCATCCGCTCGATGCGCCTGCTCACCAACAATCCGGCCAAGCGGGTCGGCCTCGACGGCTACGGTCTCGCGATCACCGAGCGCGTCCCGATGCCGTTGCGCGCTAATGCCGAGAACCTGCACTATCTGCGCACCAAGCGGGATCGGATGGGCCACGACCTGGTCGGCCTCGACGATCTCGACCTCGGCGAAACCGCGCAGTGATCATTTCGTACGAAAGGCGGCAACGATGAGCGGTACAGGTGTCCCGAGCTTCGCGCTGGCGCAGGCCAAAGACGTCAAACTCGGCATCGTCGCCTCGCGGTGGCACACCGAGATCTGCGACACCCTCGTGGCGAATGCCGAACGGGTAGCCAAGGAAGCCGGCGTCGAACATGTGACCGTGGTGCGCTGCGCCGGTGCGATGGAGCTGCCGGTCGTCGCGCAGGAGCTGGCGCGCACGCACGACGCCGTGGTGGCTCTGGGCGTCGTGATCCGTGGTGGCACACCGCATTTCGAGTACGTGTGCGATGCGGTGACGGCCGGACTGACCCGGGTGTCGCTCGATGCGGCCACCCCCGTCACCAACGGTGTGCTCACGACGAACGACGAGGAGCAGGCGCGCGATCGGGCCGGGCTGCCCGGTTCGGCGGAGGACAAGGGCGAACAGGCCTGCGCCGCCGCTCTCGACGCCGCGCTCACCTTGCGCGCACTGCGATCGGTGTGACCGTGCCGGTGGTGCGGACCTGGCGTCGTAGCGCTCCCCAGCCCGACGCGGGCTGGGAGTTCCAGGTGCGTCCGCGCCGGGCGACCCGCACCGCCATCGTGGTCGCGATCGTCATCCTCGTCGCGTTCACCGCGGGTGGGCTACTGCTGCGCACCGGGTCGACCGGCGTGAACTTCCGGGTCGCCGATCAGGTCGCGATGATCCTGATCGGGGTGGTCGGGGCGGGCGCGGTACTGATGCTCACCCGTCCACGGGTGCGCGCGGGCAGCCAGGGTGTCGGGGTGCGCAATATCCTGGGCGAGCAGGTGTACCCGTGGGCCTACATCCGTGGCGTGTCCTTCCCGGACCGCAAGGCATGGGCCCGCCTCGAACTGGCCGACGACGATTACGTCCCGATGCTGGCGATCCGTTCCAACGACAAGACCCACGCCGCCGACGCCATCGAGCGCGTCCGCGAACTCGGCGCCCGCTACGCCCCGCGGGACTGACTTCGCTGAGCGGTTAGCACCTGGAGCCGACTGATTGCCGGCAACGCTGCTGTCTGTGCGCCACCGAGTCGTGACGCACAGACCAGCGCATCAGCGGGTATCGCCGAGGACCGCTCCCTCGCGGCGCGGATCCGCACCGCCGATCCAGCCGTCCTTGCCGTTGTGCTGCAGGGCGCTGAGCCCGCTGGACTGCGGTGCCACCGACACCTGATGGCCCATTGCCCGCAGCTTCTCGACCAGGGGATCGTGGTCGCCGTTGTCGGTCGCATTGATATCCGGGTGCTCACCGCCGACGCCGGTGACCGGCGTATTGCCCGCGCCGAACGACACCCCGGAGACCGCCTGTTGCGGGTCGAGACCCCAATCCAGCACATTGACCAGCGTTTTCACGACGAACTGGATGATCACCGAACCACCGGGTGAACCCGTGACGAGCTTCAGTTCGCCACGGTCGCCCCGATCGTCACGATCGAACACCAGGGTCGGGGCCATCGAACTGCGTGGGCGCTTGTTGGGCTGGAGGCGGTTGGCCACGGGTGTCCCGTCGGGGTCGACAGGGTCGGCGGCGAAGTCGGTGAGCTGATTGTTGAGCACGAATCCGTCGACGAGATGGAAAGACCCGAACGCCGATTCGACCGTCGTGGTCATGGCGGCGGCGTTGCCGTACTTGTCGATGACGGAGATGTGGCTGGTCCCGTGTTCGGGCGGCTGTGGACCGTTGCCGAGGGGGACCGGCCCGAGGTTGCCGGGCTTGGCGGTACCCATGCTGCGCTGCGGGTCGATCAGCGTCGACCGTTCCTTGAGGTACTGCGGGTGCACGAGCGAGAGCGCCGAATTACCCGGCAGCGGAACGAAATCCGGGTCGGCGACGTACTTGTTGCGATCGGCGTAGGCCAGTCGCTCCGCTTCGGAGATCAGGTGCACTGCCTGCGCGTCGGGCCGCCCGCCGTTGGCGTCGAGCTCCTGTGGGCGCAGCGCGGGGAGATCGAAATTGGCGAGAATGCCCAGCGTCGCCGCGACGGTGCTGCCGCCCGAGGACGGCGCGGGCATGCCGCACAGTTCGTACTTGCGGTACCCGGTGCACAGCGCCGTGCGCTTCTTCGCCTCGTAATTCGCCAGGTCGGTGGTGGTCAGCGCGCTGGGGGTACGGCCGCCCGCCGTGCTGCCCGCCGCCTCGACGATGTCCTGGGCGATGGCGCCGCTGTAGAAGGCCTTCGCGCCGTCGGTCGCGATCGCCGAGAGCGTTTTCGCCAGCGCCGGATTGGTGAGGAGGGTGCCCGACTTCTTGGGCGAGCCATCGGCTTCGAGGAAATAGCCACGCGCGGCCTCGTCGGCGGCCAGGTCTTTCGCGGATTCGGCGATCTGGCCTGCCAGCCGCGGACTGATCTCGAAACCGTTGTCGGACAAGCTGATCGCGGGATCGAACAGTTCCTTCCAGGCGCTCATCCCGTGTTCGGAATGGGCGAGTTCGAGCATCCGCAGCACTCCGGGCACGCCGATGGAGCGACCGCTGGCCCGGGTATTCGGTGCGGGTTCGGTGCGGTCGGTGTCGCTGACCCAGCGCAGATAGTTCTCGGTCGCCGCGGCAGGAGCGGTCTCGCGGCCGTCGTAGGTGTCGACCGTGCGCGACTTCGCGTCGTAGTGCACCAGGAAGGCGCCGCCGCCGATGCCGGAAGCCTGTGGCTCGACCAGACCGAGTACTGCCTGTGCGGTGACCAGGGCGTCGGCCGCGGTGCCACCCGCCCGCAGTACCCGGCACGCGGCCTCGGTGGCGATCGGGTTGGCGGTCGACACCGCGTAGGTGCTGGTGCGCACCGCCGTCATATCCGAGCGATAGCCCGACGCGATCTCAGGGTTGGTGCTGAGATTCTGCGAGGTCGGCGCCCCGGTGCCGGTGGCGGGCGCCGCGGACACAGGAGTGCCGTTGGGCGTGCTCTTGCATTCCGCGGCCGTTTTCTCGTCTGTCGAACATCCGGCCAGTACCCCCACCGCGAGCACTGCGGCCGTCGTGGCCCCGATCCACGTCCGTCGCCTTGGCGTCATCCAGCCAGGGTAACCCGGCGGTACGACGCGATTCGATCTTTTTCCGCCGGGGGCTCGCCGTGTGCCCCTGTCCAGCCGCGACGGCCGGATGGCCGGCACACGAATCCTGGGTTACCCGGCCGATTTCCGCCGGGCGCACTGTCTTCGTCTCGCTACCCTGGCTGCCATGGACATCGACGCGGTGCTGTTCGACTTCTCCGGCACGGTCTTCCGCCTGGAGGACGACCGGACCTGGGCTCACGAACTGGTCGGGGACGACGGGACGCCGTTCGACGTGGCGGCGAAAGCCGAAGTGATGCGCCGGATGACCGCGCCGGTCGAACAATTCATGACCTTCGACGCGGTGGGCCAACACGCCTGGGACAACCGCGATCTCGACCCCGCCCTGCACCGGTATGCCTACCTGGAGGTGCTGCGCGGCTCCGATGTTCCCGAGGCCCAGGCGATCCGGCTCTACGAACGCCTCACCGACCCGCTCGCCTGGACCCCCTATCCCGACACGGGCACCGTCCTGGAATCGCTTGCTGCCCAGGGAATCCCGATCGGTATCGTCAGCAATATCGCCTACGACATCCGCCCCGCCTTCGCGAAACACGGCTGGACCGACCTCATCGGCTCGATGACGCTGTCCTTCGAGATAGGTGCCATCAAACCGAACCCGCAGATCTTCCGCGACGCCACCGACCGCCTCGGCGTCACCCCCGACCGCGTCCTCATGATCGGCGACAGCGCCGAGGCAGACGGCGGCGCCACCACCCTCGGCGCCCGCTTCGCCCTCGTCGACCCGCTACCCACCCCCGACCGCCCGCGCGCGCTCATCGACGCCCTCGCCGAACACGGCATCCGAACCGCCGACTGACCGCCTGTGGCCGGATCGCCGGCAGACAGTCCCGCCCGACGCCGGCGGATGCGCGCGGTCGGGCGACCCCGCCGAGGCGCAGGTCAGCGTTGGCGGGTGAACCAGGTCCGGGCAGAGGGCCGAAGGAGCATCGCCGCGACCGCGCCGTTGGCGACGACGCCGACCACCCCCGGCGGCAGCCCGGTGAGAATGCCCGTCGACGACACCAGGCACGCCAGCACCGCGACCCCGATCGCCGCCTTGCGCACCAGATCACCGCCGTGCCGGAACAGCAGCACCAGCGGAACCAGCGCGAAGGACGGCAGATACCCGGCGAGCAGCGCGCCGAGCGAGCCGCCCAGCGCCACCGTGATCGCGATCAGCACGACACCGACGGCGGTGGCGACCGCGGCGATCAGCCGCGCTCCGCGCACCGTCCCCGGCATGACTCCGTGCGGGGACACCTCGTCGTCGTACAGGTCGTCACCGGTTTGCGGCGGGGCGGCGGCATTGCTCATCGGACGTCCTTTCGGGCACATAATCCGAGCCCTCACGCTACACAGGCAGTCGCACAGCTCACCCCGGCGACCTCGCTCGTCCGTGTAGGGCTGCTGCGCCGGTTGATACCTCGGCAGTGCGGACCTGTCGGGGCCCCTCGCTAGGCTGGATGGGTGGCAGATCCCGCGACGTACCGGCCGGCGCCGGGCACGATTCCCGTCGAACCCGGTGTGTACAAGTTCCGGGACGTGCACGGGCGGGTCATCTATGTGGGTAAGGCGAAGAGTCTGCGCAGTCGGCTGAACTCCTACTTCGCCGATGTGTACTCGTTGCATCCGCGCACCAAGCAGATGGTCACCACGGCGGCCGCTGTCGAGTGGACGGTGGTGTCCACCGAGGTGGAGGCGCTGCAGCTCGAGTACAACTGGATCAAGGAATTCGATCCGCGATTCAACGTCCGATACCGCGACGACAAGACCTATCCGGTGCTCGCGGTGACCCTCAACGAGGAGTATCCGCGACTGTTCGTCTACCGGGGCGCGCGCAAGAAGGGCGTGCGCTACTTCGGTCCTTACGCGCACGCCTGGGCGATTCGCGAGACCCTCGACCTGTTGCTGCGGGTGTTCCCGGCGCGAACCTGCTCCAACGGAGTTTTCAAGCGGCACAGCCAGATCGGGCGTCCGTGCCTGCTCGGCTATATCGACAAGTGTTCCGCGCCGTGCGTGGGCCGGGTCAGCGCCGACGAGCACCGCCAGATCGTCGAGGACTTCTGCGACTTCCTGTCCGGCAAGACCGACAAGATGGTGCGCGCACTCGAACGCCGCATGCACGAGGCCGCCGAAGACCTCGACTTCGAGAACGCCGCCCGCTTGCGCGACGACGTGCAGGCACTGCGCCGCGCCCTCGAAAAGCAGGCCGTGGTGCTCGGCACCGGCACCGACGCCGATGTGATCGCCTTCGCCACCGACGAACTGGAAGCCGCGGTCCAGATCTTTCACGTTCGCGACGGACGCGTCCGCGGCCAGCGCGGCTGGGTCGTCGACAAATCCGGTGACGCGCTCGATGTCGCGGAATCGGGAACCGAGATGGCTGCCCTGGTGGAACAGTTCCTCACCCAGTTCTACGGCGAGCAGGCGGCCATGGCGGACCAGAACGGTGACGCCGCCATCGTCGTCCCACGGGAAGTGCTGGTCCCCGAACTGCCCGCCGACGCCGAGGAGATCGGGGAGTGGCTCAGCAAGATGCGCGGCTCCGCGGTCTCGCTGCGCATCCCGCAGCGCGGCGACAAGAAGGCTCTCGCCGAGACGGTGCAGCGCAACGCCGCCGAGGCGCTGGCTCAGCACAAGCTCCGCCGGGCCGGTGACCTCACGTCGAGATCGCAAGCGCTGCAAGACATTCAGGACGCACTCGAACTCGACAGCGCCCCGCTGCGGATCGAATGCGTCGACATCAGCCACGTGCAGGGCACCGACGTCGTCGCCTCGCTGGTGGTCTTCGAAGACGGCCTGGCCCGCAAGTCCGACTACCGCCACTACGCGATCAAGGAAGCCGCGGGCGACGGCCGCTCCGACGATGTCGGCAGCATCGCCGAGGTGACCCGCCGCCGCTTCGCCCGGCTGGCCCGCGACCGCGAACAACCCGTGGAGATCGAACCCGACGAGGTCGACGAACCCGCCTCACGCCCCGGCATCGACCCCACCACCGGCCGACCGCGCCGCTTCGCCTACCCGCCCAACCTCTACGTCGTCGACGGCGGCGCACCCCAGGTCGCCGCCGCCGCCGAGGTCCTCGACGAACTCGGCATCACCGATGTCGCGGTGATCGGTCTGGCCAAACGCCTCGAAGAGGTCTGGGTGCCCGGCGAAGCAGACCCGGTGATCATGCCGCGCAACAGCGAGGCGCTGTTCCTGCTGCAACGCGTGCGCGATGAAGCCCACCGCTTCGCCATCACCTTCCACCGCAGCAAACGCTCACGCCGGATGACGGCGTCGGCGTTGGATTCGGTGCCGGGCCTCGGTGAGACGAGGCGAACCGCCTTGGTCACCCACTTCGGCTCGGTCGCCAGAATCAAGGACGCGACTGTCGAGGAGATAACCTCGGTGCCCGGTATCGGGGTCTCGACGGCGAAAGCGGTGCTCGAGGCACTCAACAGTCCGTAACCCGCCGACGGCCGGTATCGCAGGACGCAACATTGCGTGTGCCGTACGTTGTGTGTCTGCGCCCGATACCCGAACCGGTGCGGGATGATCGAAAGGCACCCAGAAACGGATCCGGTAGGACATGACACGCGTCGAATCGAATAACAATGCGGGGGCGGCACCCGGGCAATCCGGGACGGTCACCGACACACAGCAACCAGTAGAAGTGGTCATCGTGACCGGCTTGTCCGGCGCGGGTCGCGGCACTGCCGCGCGCGTGCTGGAGGACCTCGGCTGGTACGTGACCGACAACCTACCGCCCGAGCTGATCGGGCGAATGATCGAGCTGGGCGCCGCGGCGGACCCGCCGATCCGGCGGCTCGCGCTGGTCATGGACGTGCGCAGCCGGTTCTTCACCGGCGAGCTCTCCGGTGTCACCGAGCAGTTGCGCGGCGCCGGCATCCGCACCAGAGTGCTGTTCCTCGAGGCCTCCGACGACGTGCTGATCCGGCGGTTCGGCTTCGCCCGGCGCCGTCATCCGCTGCAGAGCGACAGCCCCGATGGGACGCTCTCGGCCGGTCTGACCGCCGAACGAGCCAGGCTGGCCCCGGTCAAGGGGGCCGCCGACCTCGTCATCGACACCACCGAGCTCTCGATCCACCAGCTGCACCGCAAGCTGGAGGAGGCATACGGCGCGGGCGCGCCAGCCGCACTGCAACTGACTGTGCAGTCCTTCGGCTTCAAGTACGGTGTTCCCCTCGACGCCGACATGGTGTTGGACGTGCGATTCCTGCCCAACCCGCATTGGATTCCGGAATTGCGGGAACACACAGGACAGGAGTCGGTGGTCAGCGACTACGTGCTGTCCAGGCCGGGTGCGCGGGACTACCTGCAGACCGGCAAACACCTGGTCGACCTGACGACGACCGGATACCGCCAAGAGGGGAAGCGATACATGACCGTGGCAGTCGGGTGCACCGGCGGCAAACATCGCAGCGTCGCTATCGCCGAGGCACTGGGTGAGCGCATCGGCGCCGATACCGGGCACGTGGCGGTGGACGTCGTGCGCGTCGTCCACCGGGATCTGGGGCGCGAATGAGTGGAATCGAAGCCGACCCAGCCGTCGTCGCGCTGGGCGGCGGGCATGGGCTGTACGCGACATTGACGGCCGTGCGCAGGCTGACGCGGCGGATCACCGCCGTCGTCACCGTCGCCGACGACGGTGGGTCCTCCGGTCGGCTGCGCGCCGAGCTGGGCATGCTGCCGCCGGGTGATCTGCGGATGGCCCTGGCAGCGCTGTCCGATGACGCCGACGGGGTGTGGACCACGACGGTGCAGCACCGCTTCGGCGGCACCGGCGCGCTCGCCGGGCACTCGGTGGGCAATCTGATCCTGGCCGGGCTCACCGACATCCTCGGTGATCCGGTGGCCGCGCTCGACGAGGTGGGCAGGCTGCTGCGGATCACCGGCCGGGTGCTGCCGATGTCGCCGATTCCGCTCGACATCGAGGCCGAAGTATCGGGCCTGGAGTCGGACCCGCGGATCGGCCGGTGCGTGCGCGGTCAGGTTGCGGTGGCGACCACGCCGGGTAAGGTCCGGCGGGTGCGGCTGATTCCGTCCGATCCGCCCGCCAGCCCCGAGGCGACCTCGGCGATCGACGACGCGGATGTTGTTGTGCTGGGACCGGGTTCGTGGTTCACCAGCGTCATTCCGCATGTCCTGGTGCCGCAACTGCACGCGGCGCTGGTGCGCACGCGGGCACGCAAGGTGCTCGTGCTGAATCTGGCGGCGGAGCCCGGCGAGACAGCCGGCTTTTCCGCGGAGCGCCATCTGCATGTATTGTCCCAGCACGCACCGGATTTCGCGGTCGACGATGTGCTCGTCGACTCGGCGTCGGTGCCGGAGGGGCGGCAACGGGAACATGTGGCAAGAGCCGCCGAACAGTTGCGGGCACGGGTAACGTTCTGCGATGTCGCCGAGCCGGGAACGGATCGGCATCATCCCGGAAAACTTGCCGCCGCACTGGATCAGCTGGTCCGGTCGCCGCGGCCGCAACTGACTGGGCTTCGATTCGAGAGACGGCACAGTGCCTCAGATGTGCACAGTGTTCCAGATGAGCGTTCGGGGTCGGTGGGAAAGGAGCGCGTCTCGTGGCGATGACAGCCGAGGTGAAGGACGAGCTGAGCAGGCTCGTGGTGTCGCAGGTCAGCTCGCGTAAAGCGGAGCTGTCGGCGTTGCTGCGGTTTGCGGGCGGTCTGCACATCGTGGGGGGCAGGGTGATCGTGGAAGCCGAGGTGGACATGGGGTCCATCGCCCGGCGACTGCGCAGAGAGATTTTCGAGCTGTACGGATACGGCTCCGACGTGCACGTGCTCGGCGCGGGTGGGCTACGCAAGACTTCCCGCTACGTGGTGCGCGTGTCGAAGGAAGGCGAGGCGCTGGCGCGCCAGACCGGATTGCTCGATGTGCGCGGCCGCCCCGTGCGCGGGCTGCCCGCGCAGGTGGTCGGCGGCAGCATCGGTGACGCCGAAGCGGCATGGCGTGGCGCGTTTCTCGCGCACGGCTCGCTCACCGAGCCGGGTCGTTCCTCGGCGCTCGAGGTGAGTTGCCCCGGTCCGGAGGCGGCATTGGCACTGGTCGGCGCGGCGCGCAGGCTCGGCATCACCGCCAAGGCGCGGGAAGTGCGCGGCACGGACCGGGTCGTGGTGCGTGACGGCGAGGCGATCGGCGCCCTGCTCACCCGGATGGGCGCGCAGGACACCAGGCTCACCTGGGAAGAACGTCGGATGCGCCGCGAGGTGCGGGCCACCGCCAACCGGCTCGCCAACTTCGACGACGCGAACCTGCGTCGCTCGGCGCGCGCGGCCGTCGCGGCGGCGGCGCGGGTCGAACGGGCGCTCGAGATCCTCGCCGACGATGTTCCCGAGCATCTCGCCGCGGCGGGCAGGCTGCGGGTGCAGCATCGGCAGGCATCCCTGGAGGAACTCGGTCAGCTGGCCGATCCGCCGATGACCAAAGATGCTGTCGCGGGCCGGATCCGGCGATTGCTGTCGATGGCCGACCGGCGCGCCAAGGATCTCGGCATCCCCGATACCGAGTCCGCGGTGACAGCGGAGCTGCTCGACGACGCGTAGTAGGAACAGCAACAGACTCCGCACGCCGAAAGGTGTGGCGAATCCGACGATTAGTGCAGAGCGGTCATACATGACCGCTCTGCCCTCTATTCTGGGGTCTCCGCAGGCCTGAGGCCGGGGAGCTCACAACTCACAGGTGGCTGTCGTGAAGGCTGGCGCGGCTACTACTGTGGTTACCGTCGGAATGAATCCGCTTGAAAGCTGAGGAGCGATAACGTGACTGTCCGGGTAGGTATCAACGGCTTCGGTCGTATCGGACGTAATTTCTTCCGTGCGGTGGAGGCGCTGAAGGCCGTCGGCGAGACCGATATCGAGATCGTCGCGGTCAACGACCTCACCGACATCAACACCCTCGCCACCCTGCTGAAGTACGACTCGATCCTGGGTCGTCTGCCGCAGGACGTCTCCGTCGAGGGCGACACCATCGTGGTCGGCGAGCAGCGCATCAAGGCGCTCGCGATCAAGGAAGGCCCCTCGGCACTGCCGTGGGCCGACCTGAACGTCGACGTGGTCGTCGAGTCGACCGGCATCTTCACGGCCGCGGAGAAGGCCAAGGGCCACCTGTCCGCCGGCGCCAAGAAGGTCATCATCTCCGCGCCTGCCACCGGCGACGACATCACCATCGTGATGGGCGTCAACGACGACAAGTACGACGGCAGCCAGAACATCATCTCCAACGCGTCGTGCACCACGAACTGCCTCGGCCCGATCGCCAAGGTGCTCAACGACTCGTTCGGCATCGTGAACGGCCTGATGACCACCATTCACGCCTACACCCAGGATCAGAACCTGCAGGACGCGCCGCACAAGGACCTGCGTCGCGCCCGCGCCGCTGCCCTGAACATCGTGCCCACCGGCACCGGTGCCGCCAAGGCCATCGGCCTGGTGCTGCCCGAGCTGCAGGGCAAGCTCGACGGCTACGCGCTGCGCGTTCCGGTTCCGACGGGCTCGGTCACCGACCTCACCGCCACCCTGGCGAAGCCGGCCACCATCGAAGAGATCAACGCCGCGATGAAGGCCGCCGCCGAGGGCCCGATGAAGGGCATCCTCAAGTACAACGAGGACCCGATCGTGTCCAGTGACATCGTCACCGACCCGCACTCGTCGATCTACGACGCGCCGCTGACCAAGGTCATCGACAACCAGGTCAAGGTCGTCTCCTGGTACGACAACGAGTGGGGCTACTCGAACCGCTTGGCCAACCTGGTCGATCTCGTCGGCAAGTCGCTCTGACCGCGATGACAGTTCAGACACTGCAGGATCTCCTGGCCGAGGGTGTCGAGGGTCGGGGCGTGCTCGTGCGCTCCGACCTGAACGTTCCCCTCGACGACAACGGTCAGATCACCGACCCGGGCCGCATCATCGCCTCGGTGCCCACGATTCAAGCGCTGGTCGAGGCCGGCGCCAAGGTGGTCGTGATGGCACACCTGGGCCGCCCCAAGGGTGAGCCCGATGCCAAGTTCTCGCTCGCCCCGGTGGCGGCGAAACTGGCCGAGCTGCTGGGTCGCAATGTCCAGCTGGCCGGTGACGTGGTGGGCTACGACGCGCTCTCGCGCTCGGAGGGCCTCACCGACGGCGACGTGCTGCTGCTGGAGAACGTGCGCTTCGATCCGCGCGAGACCAGCAAGGACGAGTCGGAGCGGGCCAAGCTCGCCGCGGCGTTCGTCGAGCTGGTCGGCGACGACGGTGCGTTCGTCTCCGACGGTTTCGGCGTGGTGCACCGCAAGCAGGCGTCGGTCTACGACGTGGCCCAGCAGCTCCCGCACTACGCGGGCACGCTGGTCGCGGCCGAGGTCGAGGTGCTGCAGAAGCTCACCCAGGACCCGGCCCGCCCGTACGCGGTGGTGCTCGGTGGCTCCAAGGTCTCCGACAAGCTCGCGGTGATCGAGGCGCTGGCCCCCAAGGTCGACACCCTGGTGATCGGCGGCGGCATGTGCTTCACCTTCCTTGCCGCGCAAGGTCTTCCGGTCGGCGGCTCGCTGCTGCAGGCCGAGATGATCGACACCTGCAAGGATCTGCTCGAGCGCTTCGGCGACGTGCTGCACCTGCCGGTCGACATCGTGGTGGCCGACAAGTTCGCGGCCGACGCCGACACCGAGACCGTCGCGTCGACCGAGATCCCCGACGGCTGGCTCGGCCTGGACATCGGCCCCGAGTCGGTGTCGCGATTCGCAGCGCTGCTGACCGAGGCCGAGACGGTGTTCTGGAACGGCCCGATGGGCGTGTTCGAGTTCGAGAAGTTCGCCGCGGGTACCCGTGGTGTCGCCGAAGCCATCGTCACCGCTACCTCCAAGGGTGCGTTCACGGTCGTCGGTGGCGGCGACTCGGCGGCCGCCGTGCGTGCGCTCGGTCTGCCCGATGACGGCTTCTCCCACATCTCCACCGGTGGCGGCGCTTCCCTGGAATACCTGGAAGGCAAAGAGCTGCCCGGTATTTCGGTGTTGGAGGGCTGAGCGATGGCAGCACGTAAACCGCTCATCGCGGGCAACTGGAAGATGAACCTCAACCACCTCGAGGCCATCTCGCTGGTGCAGAAGGTGGCGTTCGCGCTGCCCGAGAAGTACTTCGCGAAGGTCGACGTGACGGTGATCCCGCCGTTCACCGATCTGCGCAGTGTGCAGTCGATCGTCGACGGCGACAAGCTCCTGATCACCTACGGCGCCCAGGATGTCTCGGCGCACGACTCCGGTGCCTACACCGGCGAGATCAGCGGGTCCATGCTGGCCAAGCTCGGCTGCACCTTCGTGGTCGTCGGGCACTCGGAGCGTCGTCAGTACCACCTCGAGGACGACGCGACCGTGCTGGCCAAGACCAAGCAGGCGCTGAAGAACGAGATCACCCCGATCGTCTGCATCGGCGAGGGTCTCGGCGTCCGCGAGGCGGGCACGCACGTCGAGTACAACCTCGAGCAGCTGCGTGGTTCGCTCAAAGGCTTGACGGCGGAACAGATTTCGCAGGTCGTCATCGCCTACGAGCCGGTCTGGGCCATCGGCACCGGCAAGGTCGCCTCGGCGGCCGACGCGCAGGAAGTCTGCGGCGCGATCCGCGGCGAGCTGGAGAAGCTGGCTTCCCCGGAGGTCGCCGCCGGCGTGCGCGTGCTCTACGGCGGCTCGGTGAACGCCAAGAACATCGGCGAGCTGATCCGGCAGACCGATATCGACGGCGCGCTGGTCGGCGGTGCTTCGCTCAAGGGTGACGAGTTCGCCACCCTGTCGGCGATCGCCGCGGGCGGTCCGCTGCCCTGATCGGGCACCGAACACTGAATACCGAAGGGCCGGAAACCGAGTGGTTTCCGGCCCTTCGCTTTTCGTGAACGCGGGCGGCTACCGCGCGTGCAGGATGAGGCCGTAGCCGTTGTCGTTGCGCAGGGTGAGGGTGTCGGCGTCGATGGAGGCGCTGGTTCGGCCGTCCAGCGCGCGCAGCACGTTCTGCTCGACCTCCATCACCTCCGGCGCACACATCATCTTGGTGGTGGCGACGGCGAAATTCACCGCGTCGCCGGGGCCGACGCCCGCGGTGCCGGTGATCCGGTTACAGCCCGCCGAGCCGTTGACGGTGCCGCCGTCACCGATGGTGAGATTCGGGCTCACCTCGTCGAGCGTGGTCGAGCGGATCTGCGCGTCCGGGGTGAGCATGGTGGTGACCACCCACGCGGTGCCGGTCAGCGGCTTGTCGGGAGTCACGACCTTCTTGTCGGTGAGATGGATGGTGACGGACTTGCCCGTCAGTGTCAGCCGATCACCGTCGAGGCGCCAGGTGGGGTCGGATTCGAGGAAGTCGCTCTGCCAGGCGTCGGCGCGTTCGCGGTCGCCGGGACAGGCCATCAGGGTGCTCGCCAGTGGCGAGGTGTGCAGGATGTGGTTGCTCAGGTCGACGGTGCCACCCGCGGAGTTGCAGCCCGAGTTCGCCGAGATCCGTCCCTCGGTGAAGCCGAGCGTCATCGGACCGCCGCCCGGGATCTCGTCGCCGACGACCTCGGTGGAAACATAGGTGTGGCCCATCGGCGTGGCAGTGTCGTCCACCGGTTCCGTTCCGGTCGAACCGCACCCGGCCGCCACCAGGTCGACCAGGGCGAGCAAGGCGGCCAGAGGACGAGGTGATATCCGCATGGAGCCGATGGTACGGACCGCCCCGGGCATCGCTCGTCGATGCTCGGGGCGGGTCGCGATCCGGCGCGGAACTACTTGCCCGCGTCGCCCGTGCAGCTGGCGCTGGCGAGCTGACCGGTGGCCTGATCCTCGGCGATCACCTTGCCGCCGACCGTGATCTTGCAGGACACCGTTCCGCCGTCGATGCCCGACATGACGCTCAGCGACACGAACTTCACCAGCCCGGTGATCGTCACGTCCTTGGACCACGGCAGCGCGGTATCGGATTCGGTGACCACGTCCAGGCTGCCATCGGTGTAGATGACCGTGGAGGTACCGGTTCCGCCGGCCTGATAGGAGACGGTGACCTCCCGGCTCACCTCGTTCTCGATCTCGTTGGCGACCGTGCCGACGAGCGCGACACATCCGCCGACGACCAGCAGCAGGACCACCAGCACCCCGCCGAGCACCCATGGCCACACCTTCTTCTTGCGCGGCGGCTGCGGGTAACCACCCTGGGGCGGGTAGCCACCTTGCTGCGGGTAGCCACCCGAGGGCTGCTGACCGTAAGGCGGCGGTTGCTGGCCATAAGGCTGCTGCGGATGGCCGGGTGGGACAGTCATGCGAATTTTCCTCCGTGTCGTGCAGGCCCGCCGAACGAAACGGGAGCTCTGTACTGATCGCTCGAAAGCGACCAGAAGATAACACCGCAGCGAAGATTCGCTCTTCTATTGTCTTGCACCACAGTATTTCTGACCGATCACGGGGATCTGTCGCGGAAGCCGTCGCCGCCGTCGTCCCGCTGTGCCGGCACGGAGTGCTGGCCGGGGATCGGCGGTCGCCAGGGATATGCTCGACCGGTGGGCACAGTGGCGGCGGAGCGGATCTCGACCTGGGCTCCGTTGCGTTCACCGGTGTTCCGGGCGCTGTGGATCGCCCAGCTCGTGTCGAATCTGGGCACGTGGATGCAGACGGTCGGCGCGCAGTGGATCCTCGTGGATCAACCGAACGCCGCGGCACTGGTGTCGTTCGTGCAGACCGCGCTCGCCCTGCCGGTGATGTTGCTGTCGATCCCGTCCGGCGTACTGGCCGACCTGGTCGACCGGCGCAGGCTGCTGATCGGCGCACAGACCGGGATGGCGGTCGCCTCGCTCACCCTCACCGTCTTCACCGCCACCGGCCACACCACCCCCGCGGTCCTGCTCAGCCTGCTGTTCCTGCTCGGCTGTGGGCAGGCGCTCACCGCGCCCGCCTGGCAGGCGGTACAGCCCGAGCTGGTGCCCCGCGACCAGATCACCTCGGCGGCGGCGCTGGGCAGCATGAGCGTCAATATCGGCCGAGCCGTCGGGCCCGCGGTGGCGGGCGTGATCGTCTCGATCGCCGGGCCGACCGTGGTGTTCGGGTTCAACACGGTGTCGTTCGTCGGCATCGTCGCGGTGCTGCTGGTGTCGAAGTGGCCGACGCGAACGAGTCCGCTGCCCAGCGAACGGCCCCTCGCGGCCTTGCAGGCGGGCACGCGATTCATCCGAGCCGCGCCCGCGATCCGACGGGTGCTGTTCCGCGCGATCCTGTTCATCGCTCCCGCCAGCGCGGTGTGGTCGCTGCTGCCGGTGATCGCCCACGACCGACTCGGCCTGTCGTCCTCCGGCTACGGTCTGCTGCTCGGCGCGCTCGGGCTCGGCGCGGTGTGTGGCGCGCTCGGATTGTCACGCCTGCGGGTCCTGTTCACCCCCACCCAGCGGCTCGCGCTCGCGGCGGTCCTGTTCGGGATGGGTGCGATCGCGACCGCACTGGTCCACCACGTGGTGGTGGTGCTCGTGTTGCTGGTGGGATCCGGTCTCGCGTGGTTGCTGGCGATGGCGACGCTGAACTCGACCATGCAGTTGCTGCTGCCCGCCTGGGTGCGCGCCCGTGGGCTGTCGGTGTACATGCTGGTGTTCATGGGTGGGCAGGCCATCGGTTCCCTGCTCTGGGGCCTGGTCGCCGGTGCCTACGGTGCCGTGACGGCACTGTTGATCGCGGCCGCGCTGCTGGCGTGCTGTGCCGTGAGCACCCTGTGGTGGCCGATCCGGCACAACGTCGAGGAGATCGACCTCTCACCGGCGGCGTTCTGGCCCGAACCGCAACTCGTCGTCGAGCCCGAACCCGAGGACGGCCCCGTCCTGGTGATGCGCGGCTACGACGTGCCGCCCGCCGACGTCGCCGCCTTCACCGACTCGATGGCGCTGGTCGGGCGATCGAGGCAGCGCACGGGCGCGATGGAATGGCGGCTCTACCGCGACGTCGGCACCGTCGACCGGTTCGTCGAAGCCTTCGTCGTGCGGTCCTGGGCCGAGCACATGCACCAGCATCAGGTGCGCCTGACCGCCCGTGACCGGGAAATCGAAGAGACCGTCGCCCAGTACTCCGCAGGCCCCCACACGGTCTCACACCTGGTCGCAGTCGAGCCTGGTTAGACCAGTCGACCCCACACCACCTAGGATGAACCCCATGTCGCTGTTCCTCGATATCCTCCTTGTGATCACCAGCTTGCTGTTGGTGCTGCTGGTGCTGCTGCACCGCGCCAAGGGTGGCGGCTTGTCCAGCCTCTTCGGTGGCGGCGTCCAGTCGAGCCTGTCCGGCTCCACCGTCGTCGAGAAGAACCTCGACCGCATCACCATCTTCGTCGGCATCGTCTGGTTCATCGCGATCCTCGGCATCGGCCTCGAGATCAAGTTCGCCTGACGCGTCAGCTCGACGACACGATTCGTCGGGCCGCTGCTTCGATCGCTGATTCACCGAGCAGGACTGTGTCCGCGGCCGGTCCCAGCGGGATGAAGCTGTCCGCACTGGTGACCCGCGCGAGCGCGCCCTGGTAACCGGCGTCGACAAGCGTCGCGAAAACTGACTCGGAGACTCCTCCGCTGCGCCGGGTCTCGTCGGCGACCAGCACACGGCCGGTGGCTTCGGCGTGGTGGAGCAGGTCGGCGGCCGGTAGGGGATCGAGCCAGCGGAGGTCGAGTACTCGCGTGTGGATTCCCTGGGCGGCAAGGCGATTCGCGGTGCGCAGGCTCATCGGGACGCCGTTGCCGAAGGAGACGATGGTGAGGTCGGTGCCGTCGCCGTAGGTGCGTGCTGTGCCGATCGGGATGTGGTCGGTGGCAGGGGAGGCCAGCCAGGCCTCGTCGCCTGGATGGAGATCTTTCGTGTGGTACAGCGCAATCGGTTCGACGAACACACAGACCCGGCCGTCGACTCGGGCCGCTGAGACGCAGGTGCGCAGCATGTTTGCCGCGTCGTCGGCGCGTGCGGGCACCGCGACGACAACGCCGGGGATATCGCGCAGTGCCGCCAAGGAATTGTCGTTGTGGAAGTGGCCGCCGAAGCCCTTTTGGTAGGCGAGGCCGGCGATGCGTACCACCATCGGATTTCGGTACTGCCCGTTCGAGAAGAATTGGAGGGTGGCCGCTTCGCCGCGGATCTGATCGGCCGCATTGTGGACGTAGGCCAGATACTGGACCTCGGGGATCGGGATGAAGCCGGCCAACCCGGTACCGAGCGCGGTGCCGAGGACGGACTGTTCGTCGAGGAGGGTGTCGAAGACCCGGCGTGCTCCGAAGCGCTTTCTGAGGCCCTTCGTGACCCCGTAGACGCCGCCTTTGCGGCCGACGTCCTCGCCGAACACCAGCACATCGGAGTCTCTGGTGAGGAGTTCGCCGAGTGTGTGGTTGATCGCTTGCGCCAACGTCATCCGGGAGTCGGGCGCAGGAGTCGACGGACCAGGGCGGGTGACGTCCTCGCGGATGGCGGTGGGGTGAATCGGCGCGAGGGGCGCGATCACGGCCGCCGCGGAATCGAGCCGAGCCTCGTGAACCACCTCGTCGGCGGTCTCCCGCACGCGGGCACCGATCTGCTCGTAGCGCTCGAGCAGGTCGCCGGCGTCAGCGGCACCCGCCGCGATCAGATAGCGGGCGGTGCCGAGGAGGGGATCTCGGGCCAGGTCAGCGGCGATATCGGCCGGACCACGGTAGGCGGCCTCGACATCGGACCCGGCATGTCCACCGAGCCGGACAGTGCGCAGGTGCAGGAAGACCGGCACCCGCCAGGCTCGTGCCAGATTCACCGCGTCTTCGGCGGCACCGAGAACATCGGGTAGATCGCAGCCGTCGGCGGCGAGGTAGGTGAGACCCGGCCGTGGACCGTAGGCGCGCTCGATCCAGTCCGGTGCGGTGGGCACACTGATGCCGAGCCCGTTGTCCTCGCAGACGAACACGAGCGGCATCGGCACACCCTGATGGGCGGCATGCAGGGCGGCGTTGACCGCCCCGACCGCCGTCGAATGATTGGCCGACGCGTCCCCGAAACTGCACACCACCACCGCATCGGCAGGCCATCGGCACGAAATCCCTTGCTTCGCAGCACGATCCACCGCGAATGCCAGCCCCACGGCTCGCGGCAGATGTGAGGCGATGGTCGAGGTCTGCGGAATGATCGATGCCGCCGCGCTGCCGATCACCTTGTGCCGACCACCGGAAATCGGATCGGCAGCCGCCGCGACAACCCCCAGCAGCACATCCCGAATCGGATCCAGCCCCGGAATCTGGCGGCATCGCTGCACGAAGAACGCGGCCGACCGATAGTGCAACAACGCCGGATCATCGACGCGCAGCGCGGCCGCCACCGCCGCGTTTCCCTCATGTCCCGAAGACCCGATGCTGTAGAAACCCTGCCGAGCGGCCCCCAACCGCCGAGCTGCCAGATCGAGATGCCTACTGGCGGCCTGGGATTCGAACAACTCCGCCCCGAACGCGGCATCGATGCTCCCGACCGCGTCGATCCGATCGGACACGACGAGACCATCCATCGCGGCCCGAAACGCCCCATCCAGGTCAAGCGAACCCAGCGCCACCGCAACAACTCCTCGCCCGCAGTCGAGTCGACGTCCGAACCGTCGGCATGCCAAGAACCCGATGCTAGCGCCTGCCCGGCCGGATCCAGGGAGAACCCGACAGGGGAAGAATCCCGCAACCGGGATAGTCGTAGCTGGAGTGCTGGGGTGGTTCGGGCAGCCGGTAGTGTCCGGTGTTCAGGTGGGACGGTGAAGGAGGGGCTATGACGACGTCAGGTGGGCCGGGCGGTCCGTGGGGGTATCCGCAGCAGCCGGGGCCTTTCGGGGCGCCGCCGCAGCAGCCGTATCCGCAGCAGCCGTACGGGCAGCCGAGTTTTCCGCCGCAGCAACCGCAATATCAGCAACCGCCTGCCCAATACGGTGCGCCGCAGGCGAATTATGCTGCGCCACAGCAAGCTCCGCCGCAGGGTGGACCGCAGGAGAGCGCGGCGGTGCAGGCCTATCTGGCGGCGGTCGCTCACCATATGACGATGGGCGGGCTCCAGGTGAGCCGGAATTGGGTCGGCCCGGTGCTGTCGATGATCGGCGTCGGTGCGGTCATCAAGAGCTCGCTGAATCCGATCGAACTGGCCGTGTGCGTCGGCCACGCGGGCGAGATCTCACCCGCCACCGTCGCCGGATTCACCAGGCAGGTCGATGAATTCGCCCGTTCGATTCGGCGCCCGAGCGCCTTCGCGGTGAAGGGTGGCGCATGCGCGGTCGCCGCGCTGATATCCGATCGTGTACACCCGGCCAGCTTCGGCGCCGTCACCAACAAGGCGATGAGCTTCGGCACCGTCGTGGTACCCGCGGTTATCGATCTGACCAACCGGCAGATGATGATCGCCCAGAACACTCCGGTGATGGGATTCGCGATGTGGAGTACCGTGCGCGGCAAAGCCGGTATGTACCTTCCGGATCCACGCGCGGTCTTGGGCTGACAGCCGGCGGTGGGCCCCGCACATCGGTGATCGCGCGAATGCGCAAAGGCTGCGGCGGCACCTGTTCGAGAGGGTGACCGCATGTTTCCGAAAGCGCAGTGGTGGTCGCGGCTGCCAGGGTAGCTCTACGCCGCCGGGAGGCGGCGGTGAGTGAGCGCCAGGAGGCAGATCATGCGAGGCAGAGTTCCTGTTCGGATGCGGGTGTTGGCCGCACTGAAGGGTGAGCCGGATTGGGATTCGATCACCCCGGCGGAGGTCGTCGAGGGGCGTGGGGCGCAGGAGAAGTTGCGTCGGTCGGCTGTCGGGACGTTCGTCACCGGGCGGTCGGATCGGGGCGCGCTCGGCACCGATCACACGCTCGAACTGGCCGGTCGCACGCTGCGTGTTCGCGTGCATCGGCCGGTGCACGGGGGTTCGGGGTTGCCGTTGATCGTCGCGTTTCACGGCGGTGGGTTCATCACGGGGGTTCCTGAGCAGGACGATTGGCTGCTGAGTCACCTGGCTGCCGAGTGTCCGGCGGTGGTCGCCTCGGTGGACTACCGGCTGGCGCCCGAGCATCCGATTCCCGCCGCTGTCGAGGACGCCCGCGACGCGGTACCGCTTCTTGTCGCGCGGGCGGGGGAGTGGGGTGCGGACGGTGCTCGGCTCGCGCTGCTCGGTAGTAGCGCGGGTGCCACTCTCGCGGCGCTGACCGCCTTCGATACTCCTGACCTGCGGACGCAGGTACTGATCAATCCCCAACTCGATTGGACCGACGGGGTCTTCGACTATCCCTCGTTCACCGAGAATGCGGACAGCCCTACCGCGACCCCCGCGAACTGCCGTGCGGTGCAACGCATCGCGCTCCCCGAGGGATTCGACACACGGCAGATATCGCCGATGTTCCACGACGACCTCGCCGGGTGCGCCCCCACCCTCATCCAGTCCGCCGGTCTCGATCCGCTGGAAGACCAATCGCCCGCCTACGCCGATCGTCTGCGGCAGGCGGGTGTCGAGGTAACGCTGACCCGCTATCCCGAAGCGACACACGGTTTCCTGAGCATGCGGGGGCTGATCCCCGCCGCCGAACCCGCCCGCGCGGAGATCCTCGACCATCTGCGAAGCCACCTGGCTGTGCGTTCTGGAGCGCGTCGATGACCACCGTCAGTGAACAATCCACCCGGGCAACGAGTCTCATCAGCTTGCTTCGCCCGTATCTCGGCAGTTTCGGCGCGGTGGCGATCCTGCAGGTCGTCGGGGCCGTGGCGGGGCTGGCTCCGTTGCTGGCCGTAGTCGAACTGGGCCGAATCCTGTTGTCACCCGGCGAGGTCGACCACACTCATGCGTGGCTCGTCGTGCTGGCCGGTGCGGCGGGTCTGCTCGTCCGATTGCTGTGTACCGCAGCCTCTTCGGCGGTCGGGCACCTCCTCGACGATCGCGTCCAGCTGTCCTTGCGGCGGCAACTGGCCGATCAGCTGGGGCGGGTGCCGATCGGCTGGTTCGCGCGGCGACGCACCGGTGAGCTGGCGAAGATCGTCGGCGACGACGTGAGCGCGGTGCACCCGTTCATCGCGCACGCGCCCGGCGAACTGGTGTCGGCGTTCGTGGTGCCGTCGGTCTCGCTGATCTACCTGTTCACCGTCGACTGGCGGCTCACGCTCATCACCCTGATTCCGGTGGTGCTGGCGATCGCGTTGGTCCCCTTGATGATGACCCCCACCCGGCTGCGCGAACAGCAGGATTTCGACACGGCCATGGGTGGTATCGCCGGCTCGGTCGTCGAGTTCGTGCAGGGCATCGCGGTGGTGAAGGCCTTCGGCGGGTCCGAACGCGCCCATCGCCGATTCCGCACCGCCACGGAGGATTTCGCCGACATCTTCCTGCGGATGGTGCGTGGCCTGGCGGGCATCGCGGCGGGCATGCAGGTGGCGCTGTCGCCGCCGTTCGTGCTGCTGGTGGTGCTGCTCGGCGGCACGGTGCTGATCACGAACGGCGGAATGGCCCCGGCTGATCTGTTGCCGTTCCTGCTGCTCGGCATCGGGCTCACCGCCCCCGTGGCGGCGCTCGGACACGGTTTCGACGACCTCCAGGGCGCGCGGCGCGCGGTAGGCCGGATACGCGACGTACTCGACGAGGCGCCGCTGCCCGAGCCGACCCGACCTAGGACGCCGCAGGGGCATCGCGTGCGGTGGGCGGACGTCCGGTTCGGCTACGACGCCGAACACGAAGTGCTGCGCGGGATCGACCTGGTACTGGAGCCCGGCACTGTCACCGCACTCGTCGGACCGTCGGGCAGCGGCAAATCCACCCTGGTCCAGCTACTGCCGCGGTTCTTCGACCCGACCCACGGCACGGTCTCCCTCGGCGGCGTCGACCTGCGCGAACTCGGTAGCCGCGAGCTCTATCGGACGGTCTCGTTCGTCTTCCAGGACGTGCGGCTGCTGCGAGCCTCGGTCGCGGACAATATCGCCCTCGCCGTTCCCCGTGCCGACCGTAACGCCGTGGTGCGCGCGGCCCGCCTGGCGAACATCCACGACCGCGTCCTCGAACTGCCGCACGGCTACGACACGGTGATCGGCGGCGATGCGTTCTTGTCCGGCGGTGAGGCACAGCGGATTTCGCTGGCTCGTGCTCTGCTCGCCGATGCTCCGGTCCTGGTCCTCGATGAAGCGACAGCCTTCGCCGACCCGCAGACCGAACAGGCCGTCCGGCGGGCGCTGGCATCGCTGGGACGTGACCGGACCATCCTGGTCATCGCCCACCGGCTGGAAACGATCGCCGACGCCGACACCGTCGTGATGCTCGACAACGGCACGATCGTCGAACAGGGCAGACCCGCGGATCTGCTCGCTCGACCGGGAAAATTCGCCGATTTCTGGCACGCGCACCGCACGGTGACCGCGGAACTACAGGGAGACCCACGATGATTCGCATGCTGTTGCGCGTGCTCGGAGCCGACTACGCAGGTCCGGTTCGGCGCACGATCGCGCTGATGACGGTCACCGCGGTCGCCGAGGGCCTGTCCTATGCGCTGCTGGTTCCGGTCCTGCGGGCGCTGTTCGGTGACGACCCCGCCGCTGCCCGACCCTGGCTGATCGCACTGGGTGGTGCCGTCGCCCTCTATGCCGTCCTGCGCTACCGCAGTGACCTGTCCGGATTCCGTGTCGGCACCACGTTGCTGCGCGGGGTGTACCACCGACTCGGCGACCACCTGGCCCGACTGCCCATCGGTTGGTACACGGCCGGTCGGGTGGGTGAGGTGTCGGTGCTCGCCAGTCGCGGTGTGCTGCAGGCGTTGAGCGTGCTCGCACACCTGCTGGCACCGCTCATCTCGGCGGCCGTGACGCCGCTGACGATCATCGTCGTGATGTTCGCGTTCACATGGCAGCTGGGGTTGGCCGCGGCCGCCGCCGTACCGATCGTGGCGGCGATCCAGGTCTGGTCGGGGCGTGCGATGGCGGTCGGTGACGCGCAGCGACACGAACGCGACCACGACGCCGCGCAGCGGGTGATCGAGTATCTGCAGGCCCAGCCTGTTCTGCGAGCCGGAGGGCGTACGGCGGAACGGTTCGACCTGCTCGACGATTCCCTCCAGGAAGTCGCGCGCACCTCGCGCCGCCGAGCCTTCACGGCGCTGCCGGGAATCCTCGGTCTCTCGCTCGCGGTACAAGCGGTGTTCACCGGTTTGCTCGCCCTCGGCACGTATCTCGCCCTCGGTGGAGACATCGGTGCGGCGGAATTCCTGGCGGTGCTGATCCTGGCCGCTCGGTGCGCCGACCCGCTGCTGTCCCTCGCTGATCTCGGCGGCCAGCTACGTGGTGCCCGATCCGAACTGGTTCGCCTCGAGGCACTGCTGCGGACCGAAACCTTGCCGGAACCCGGTACACCCCTGGAACCGCAGGCTCATGACCTGACCTTCGACGCCGTCACCTTCCGGCACGGCACCCGCACGGTGCTCGACGAGGTCTCGCTGACGATTCCCCGCGGACAACGGCTGGCCGTGGTCGGACCGTCCGGCGCGGGCAAAACCACTCTCCTGCAACTGATCGCCCGCTTCTACGATGTCGACGCCGGCACCGTCCGCATCGGCGGCGTCGACGTGCGCTCCATCAGCACCGAAACACTGATGGCCCAGTTCGCCATCGTCTTCCAGGACGTCTACCTGTTCGACGGGACGATCGAGGACAACATCCGCCTCGGCCGCCCCGACGCCACCGACGACGAGGTGCGAACCGCCGCCACCGCGGCCCGCCTCGACGAGGTGATCGACCGACTCCCCGGCGGCTGGGCGACGAACGTCGGCGAAGGGGGCACCCTCCTGTCCGGCGGTGAGCGTCAACGTGTTTCGATCGCCCGAGCCCTCCTGAAAGACGCCCCGATCGTGTTGCTCGACGAGGTGACCTCCGCCCTCGACCCCCTGAACGAGGCCGCGGTCCACGAGGGCATCGAACGCCTGATGGCAGGCCGAACCGTCGTCATGGTGGCCCATCGCCTGCGCACCGTCCGCCGCGCCGACCGCATCATCTTCCTCGACCACGCCCACATCGCCGAAGACGGCACCCACGACGAACTCCTGCACCGAGCAGGCCGCTACGCCGACTTCTGGACAAGCTCCCTCACCCCGGTCACCTGACTCGGCGAGCCGCACCCGACACGACGAAGCCCGGGCCCGATCATCGGGCCCGGGCTTCGTCAGTGTCTTATTCGTCGTCGAGCAGCAAGCCTGTTGCGGCGGCCTCATCGATCACCCAGGTGGTCGATTCGATGCCGACCGCGCCGGCCGACGGGATGTCGTCGGGGGAGGCGCCGTTGACGGCGGCGGCCACTGCGGCGGCCTTGCCTTCGCCGCTGACCACGAGCATCACGTGGCGGGAGCGGTGGATCGCGGGCAGGGTCATGGTGACTCTGGTCGGCGGGGGTTTCGGGCAGTTGTGCACGGCGACAACATAATCCGTGGTTTCCTGCACTGCGGGTGAGTGCGGGAACAGGGAGTCGATGTGGCCTTCGGGCCCCATGCCGAGGACCGTGAGGTCGAACTCGCCGCGTTCGTCGAGTTCGGTGTGCACGACCTGGGCGTAGGCGGCCGCGGCTTCCTCCGGGGTGCTGTAGGGACCGTCGGAGGGGCCGATCGGGAACACATGCGCCGGGTTCAGCGCGACGAAGTCCAGCAGCGCCTCGCGGGCCTGGAGTTCATTGCGGTCCTTGTCGCCCGCGGGGACGAAACGCTCGTCGCCCCAGTAGACATAGAGGGCGGACCAGTCGATGTCGCCGGGGGCCTGGCGGACGCGTTGGAGCAGGCGGATGCCGTCGCTGCCGCCGGTGAGCGAGACCGAGGCGTGGCCGCGTTCGGCCTGGGCGGAGACGATCACGTCGACGAAGCGTTCGGCGGCCGCGTCGGCGAGCAACTCGGCGTCGTCGTGGATCTCGATCGTGTTGGCGGGGAATTCGGCACCGAGGTCGTCGTGCACGTCTATGTGGTCACTCATAGGTCACCTTCTCGATTCCGGCGAGCGCCTCGGCGTAGATCTCGTCGGCGTCGAGCCGGCGCAGTTCTTCGGCGAGGCAATCGCGAGTTTCCCGGCGTGCCAGCGCGATCCGCTGGTCGGGTTCGCCGGTGCGGGTCAGCGTGGCCGTCCTTCCTAGTTGCGGGCGTTCGATGGCGATCGAATCGGTGGCGCGCTGGATTTCCACCTTCAGCTCCCCGGTCTTGCGGATCACCGGGCAGTGCAGACGCGAGGCCAGCCAACCGGCGAGGGTGTCGAGCGCGGGTTCGGAGGCCAGGCCCGACACGGTCACCGAGGTGACCGGTTCGAACGGCGGCTCGTCCAGCGCCGCGGCCAGCAGCGCCCGCCAGTAGGTGATGCGGCTCCACGCCAGATCGGTATCACCGGTGGCGTAGGAGAAGCGGCGCTTCTTGATCGCGGCCTGCGGATCGCGGGCGTAGGTGGCGTCGGTGATGCGGCGCTTGGCCAGCTTGCCCACCGAGTCCATCGACGGGTACTCCGGCGCGCCACGCGGCCACCACGCCACCACGGGGGTGTCGGGCAGCAGGAACGGGGTGACGACGCTACTCTCGTGGTTCACCAGCGCACCCTGCAGGCGCAGCACGATCACCTCGGCCGCACCGGCGTCGCCACCGACGCGGATCTGGGCGTCGAGTCGGGTGTCAGCGTCGCGGTCGCCACGCGCCAATACGATGACCCGGCACGGATGTTCGCGGCTGGCGTCGTTGGCGGCGTCGATAGCGTCCTCGGCCTCCGAGGAGTCCAGGGTGCACACCACCAGGGTGAGCACCCGGCCCTGGGTGATCACGCCGTTGGTCTCGCGCAACTGGACCATCCGTTTGCCGACATCGACGGTGTTGGTATCGGGCATGTCGACGATCACGGACGCCGCCATTCCCGCCCGCTGCGCGCGAGCATCTCATCGGCCGAGCTGGGACCCCAGGTCCCGGCCTCGTAGGGTTCGGGTTTGCCGCCCGCGGCCCAGTGCGCGAGCACGGGATCGAGGATGCGCCAGGACAATTCGACCTCCGCGTTGACCGGGAACAGCGACGGCACGCCGAGCAGCACGTCGAGGATGAGCCGTTCGTAGGCTTCGGGGGAGGACTCGGTGAACGCCTCGCCGTAGCTGAAGTCCATGTTCACATCGCGTACTTCCATGCCCGAGCCGGGGACTTTGGAGCCGAAGCGCAAGGTGATGCCCTCGTCCGGCTGCACCCGGATGACCAGGGCGTTCTGACCGAGCTCCTCGGTCATGGTCTGGTCGAAGGGCAAGTGCGGCGCGCGCTTGAACACCACCGCGATCTCGGTCACCCGGCGGCCCAGGCGTTTTCCGGTGCGCAGATAGAACGGCACACCCGCCCAGCGCCGGTTCTCCACGTGCAGGGTGAGCGCGGCGTAGGTCTCGGTCCGTGACTGCGGATCGAAGCCCTCCTCCTGATGCAGGCCGACGACGTGTTCGCTGCCCTGCCAGCCTTCGGTGTACTGCCCGCGCGCGGTCGTCTCGTCCAGCGGCGCAACGAGTTTGGTGGCCGAGAGGGCCTTGATCTTCTCGGTGGTGAGCTGCATCGGCTCGAAGGAGGTCGGCTCCTCCATCGCGGTCAGCGCGAGCAACTGCAACAGGTGGTTCTGGATGACGTCACGCGCGGCGCCGATCCCGTCGTAATAGCCTGCGCGACCACCCAATCCGATGTCCTCGGCCATGGTGATCTGCACGCTGTCGACATAGTTGGCGTTCCAGATCGGCTCGAACAACTCGTTGGCGAAACGCAGCGCCAAGATGTTCTGGACCGTTTCCTTGCCGAGGTAGTGGTCGATGCGGAAGACCTGCTCTTCCGGGAAAACCCGGTTGACCAGGGCGTTGAGTTCCTTGGCGCTGGTCAGGTCGTGGCCGAACGGCTTCTCGATCACCACGCGCCGCCACGGGGTGTACCCGTCGGGGTCCGGCTTGGCCTGAGCCAGGTGGTGCTCGGAGAGCTGATCGAGGACCACGGGGAACATGTTCGGCGGAATCGACAGGTAGAAAGCGTAATTGCCGCCGGTGCCGCGGGTTTCGTCGAGATCGCGCAGCGTGTCGGCGAGCGTCGCGAAGGCCGCGTCGTCGTCGAAGCTGCCCTGCACGAAGCGCAGTCCCTCCGCCAGGTGGTCCCAGACCTCCTGGCGGAAAGGGGTGCGCGCGTGCTTCTTCACGGCCTCGAGTACCACCGAGGCGAAATCTTCGTCGGCGTAGTTGCGCCGGGCGAAGCCGACCAGGGCGAAACCAGGGGGCAACAGCCCCTGGTTCGCCAGGTCATAGATGGCCGGCATCAGCTTCTTGCGGGACAGATCTCCGGTGACACCGAAAATCACCATGCTGCACGGGCCCGCGATGAAGGGGACCCGTTTGTCGCGTTCGTCGCGCAGCGGGTTGTGCCACAGCCCCGCCGCCTGATCCGTCGATGCTGTGCCGGCCATCGTGCTAGTTGCCCTCCGCCGCGATGTCGAGCTGGCCGGTGGTGGCCTCGATCAGCTCACCCCACGCGCTCTCGAACTTCTCGACGCCTTCGCGCTCGAGCAGCGCAAACACATCGTCGAGATCGATACCCACCGCTGCCAGATCGGCGAAGACCTGAGCGCCCTCGGCGCCACGGCCGCTGAGCGTGTCGCCCAGCACCTCACCGTGATCGGCGAACGCCTGCAGCGTCTTCTCCGGCAGGGTGTTGACCGTGTTCGGGCCGACGAGCTCGGTGACGTAGAGGGTGTCGGGGTAATCCGGGTTCTTCACCCCGGTCGACGCCCACAGCGGCCGCTGCCGGTTGCCGCCCTGTGCGGCCAGGTGGTTGTAGGTGGAGGTGTGCGCGCCACCGTCGAACACGTCCTGGTACTCGGCGTACGCCAGACGCGCGTTGGCCACACCGGCCTTGCCACGCAGGGCGAGGGCCTCCGGGGTGCCGATCGCCTCGAGGCGCTTGTCGATCTCGGTGTCCACGCGGGAGACGAAGAACGACGCCACCGAGTGGATCTTGGCCAGGTCGTGGCCACCGATCTTGGCGTTGCGCAGACCGTCGAGGTAGGCGCCCATCACCGCGCGGTAGCGCGGCACCGAGAAGATCAGCGTCACGTTCACGCTGATGCCCTCGGTGATCACCGAGGTGATGGCGGGCAGACCGGCCTCGGTGGCCGGGATCTTGATGAACAGGTTCTTGCGGTCGACGATCTTCCACAGCTCGATCGCCTGGGCGACGGTCTTGTCGGCGTCGAAGGCGAACCGGGGATCGACCTCGATCGACACCCGCCCGTCCACGCCGCCGGTCGCCTCGAACACCGGCGCGAGCACGTCGCAGGCGGCGCGCACATCGTCGGTGGTCATCGTGCGGATCGCCGCGTCGGCGTCGGCACCTTGGGCCGCAAGGTCTTTCAGCTGCGCGTCGTAGGCGTGGCCCACGCTCATCGCGGCCTGGAAGATGCTCGGGTTGGTGGTGACACCGACGACGCTGCGGGTCGCGACCAGGTCGGCGAGATTGCCGGACTGGATGCGTTCGCGCGAGAGATCGTCGAGCCACACCGAGACGCCCGCGGCCGAGAGCGCGGCGAGATTCTCGTTCTGTGCCATGGTCTTACCCCTTCACCTTGTCGGTGGAACGCAGTGCCGCGCGGACGACGGCATCGGGGGTGATACCGAATTCGCGGTACAGAGTCTTGTAATCGGCCGACGCGCCGAAGTGGTCGATGCCGACGACCTCACCCGCGTCACCGACGAATCGGTGCCACGGCATCGCGATACCGGCCTCGACCGCGACCCTGGCCCGCACCGACGGGGGCAGCACCTCGTCGCGGTATCCCTGATCCTGCACGTCGAACCACTCCACACACGGCATCGAGACCACGCGGGTCGGGATGCCCTGCTCTTCCAGCGTAGTGCGCGCGGCGACCGCGAGGTGGACCTCGGAGCCGGTGCCGATGAGGATCACTTCCGGTGTGCCGGTGGACGCCTCGACCAGCACATAGCCGCCCTTCTTGACACCCTCGTAGCTGGTGCCCTCCAGGGTCGGCACGTCCTGACGGGTGAGTGCCAGTGCGGACGGGCCGTCCTGCTGCGGCGACTCGTACACCGGGAAGTGCGAGGTGTGCTCGTCGGAGTCACGCTCGAGCACGGTGCGCCAGGCGTGGACGGTCTCGTTGGCGTCCGCGGGGCGAACGACGTTGAGGCCGGGGATGGCGCGCAGCGCGGCCAGGTGCTCGACCGGCTGGTGGGTCGGGCCGTCCTCGCCGAGGCCGATGGAGTCGTGGGTCCACACGTAGATGGCGGGCACCCGCATCAGTGCGGCCAGGCGGACAGCCGGGCGCATGTAGTCGCTGAACACGAGGAAGGTGCCGCCGTAGGGGCGGGTCGGGCCGTGCAGCGCGATGCCGTTGAGGATCGAGCCCATCGCGTGCTCACGGATACCGAAGTGCAGGGTGCGCCCGTACGGGTTGGCCTTCCACGCGCCGGTGGAGATCGACTCGGGGCCGAAGCTCGGCTGGCCGGGCATCGTGGTGTTGTTGGACTCGGCCAGGTCGGCCGAACCGCCCCACAGCTCGGGCAGCTCGTCGGCGACCGCGGCGAGGAACTTGCCCGACGCCTTACGGGTGGCCATGCCCTTGGGGTCGACCTCGAAGCTCGGCAGCGCCTCGGTCCAGCCCTTGGGCAGCGAGCGGGTCTGCAGGCGATCGAAGAGTTCCTTGTTCGCCGGGTTGGCCTCGGCCCACTGGTCGAAGCCCTGCTGCCACTCGGCCTGTGCCTCGGCGCCGCGGGCCAGTGCCTTGCGGGTGTGCTCGATGACGGCCGGGTCGACGTCGAAGGACTTCTCCGGGTCGAAGCCCAGCGCCTTCTTCACCGCGGCGACCTCGTCGGGGCCCAGCGCGGCGCCGTGCGCGCCACCGGTGTTCATCTTGTTCGGGGCCGGGAAGCCGATGATGGTGCGCAGGATGATGATCGAGGGCTTGGACGTCTCGGCCCTGGCCGCGTCCAGGGCCTTCTCGATGGCGACCACATCTTCGCCGCCCTCGACGATCTGCACCTGCCAGCCGTAGGCCTCGTACCGCTTGGCCACGTCTTCGGTGAAGGCGATGTCGGTGTCGTCCTCGATGGAGATCTCGTTGTCGTCGTAGATCACCACGAGGTTGCCCAGCTGCTGGGTGCCCGCGATCGAGGAGGCCTCGGCGGTGACGCCCTCCTGCAGGTCGCCGTCGGAGGCGACGGTGTAGATGAAGTGGTCGAACGGGCTGGTGCCCTCGGCGGCGTTCGGGTCGAACAGGCCGCGCTCGCGTCGCGCTGCCATCGCCATGCCGACCGCGGAAGCCAGACCCTGACCCAGCGGGCCGGTGGTGATCTCGACGCCGTCGGTGTGGCGGAACTCGGGGTGGCCCGGGGTGAGCGAGCCCCACTGGCGCAGCTGCTCGAGGTCGGTCAGCTCCAGTCCGAAACCGGCCAGGTAGAGCTCGATGTAGAGGGTGAGGCTGGAATGCCCACAGGACAGCACGAACCGGTCGCGACCGACCCAGCGCGGCTCCGCGGGGTTGTGGCGCATCGTGCGCTGGAACAGGGTGTAGGCCACCGGCGCGAGGCTCATCGCGGTACCGGGGTGCCCGTTGCCCGCCTTCTGCACGGCGTCGGCAGCGAGTACCCGGGCGGTGTCGACGGCCAAGGTGTCGAGGTCCGTCCAGTCGCTGGGGTAGTTCCGCTGAGTGAGGGCGCGAATGTCGTCTGTGACTGGCACGACCGTGGTTCTCCTGACCTAGGTTTCGTCGACGGCGATAGCTTGGCAGCGGCGATGATGTTCGACAGCGGGTCGCACGCGGCCGGGATGCGTACCGATGTACAGGAATACCCTAGTGGTGCTGCTACAGCGGTTGGCGCGAACCCTGGCGTTGAGTCTAGTTCGGATCGCACTGAGTCGGCGGTGTGCGGTGTAGACCATCGCCGCCGCGTGGGCCGAGCCCGTCGCGATGCCGTTCACCTGCGCGTCGATGCGGGTTCACCGCCGCGTGGGCCCGGGATGCGGGCTCGTGGGGCGGAGTGACCGCGCCCACGGTGGCGGGGGTCTGGCGCGGAGCGGCAGGTGAGTGGGTCTACCATCCTCTGTAGTAGTGGCCGCGCCGCAGCCGCGCGCTGCTCGTTCCATTACCGGATGCGAAGCGAAGCACAGCGTGCGAGGAGAAACAGTGCGGATCGGTCACGAGCCGGGTAGTAGCGGTGCGCACGGAACTTCGTCGACGGCGCTGGCCGACCGCCTCGCGGGCGACAGTCTCGCCGCGCGGATTGTGCGTAAGCCCCTTGCCTACATCGCGCTCACCAAACCACGCGTCATCGAGCTGCTGCTCGTTGCCACCATTCCGACGATGTTGCTGGCCGACCGCGGCACAGTGGACATCCGGCTGATCCTGGTCACCCTGTTCGGTGGCTGGATGGGCGCCGCCAGCGCCAACACTCTCAACTGTGTGGCCGACGCCGATATCGACAAGGTGATGAAGCGGACCGCGCGCCGCCCGCTGGCCCGCGAGGCGGTGCCCACCTCGCACGCGTTCGTCTTCGGTGTCGCGCTCGGCGCGATCTCCTTCGCCTGGCTGTGGTGGCAGGCCAACCTGCTCAGCGGGTTGCTGGTCGTCGCGACGATCCTGTTCTACGTTTTCGTCTACACCAAGGGCCTCAAGCGCCGGACCTCGCAGAACGTGGTGTGGGGCGGCGCGGCCGGCTGCATGCCCGCGCTGGTGGGCTGGTCGGCGGTGACCGGCGATATCGGCTGGCCCGCGGTGGTGCTGTTCGCGGTGATCTTCTTCTGGACGCCGCCGCACACCTGGGCGCTGGCCATGCGCTACAAGGAGGACTACCGCGCGGCCGGCGTGCCGATGCTGCCGGTGGTCGCGACCGAGCAGGTGGTGACCAAGCAGATCGTCATCTACACCTGGTTGACGGTGCTCGCGACGATGGCGTTGGTGCCCGCGACGGGTGTCATCTACGCGGCGGTCGCCCTGGTGGCCGGTGCCTGGTTCCTGCTGATGGCGCATCAGCTCTACGCCGGGGTGCGCCGTGGCGAGTCGGTGAAGCCGCTGAAGCTGTTCCTGCAGTCGAACAACTACCTCGCGGTGGTGTTCTGTGGTCTGGCCGTCGACTCGGTGCTCGGGTGGGACACGATCGGTAGCCTCGTCGGGCTGTAAGGCATTCTCGAACAGTGGCCGGGCAGCGATGCCCGGCCACTGTCATGTCCGGACCTGGTCTGGTAGCGGCCTCGCCGGATCAGGGGAGTGGACGACCTCGAAGCTCACCAGCGATCGGCGAGGTGGCCGTCGGGTCGGATCAGGATGGTGGTGCCCGCCGTCGCCGAAAAGGCGGTGAAGGCGTGTCCGTCGGTGTCGACAAGTGTCACAGACGCCGGTCTGGTGGATGACTCGGACGGGGCGTCGACGCGGCGTATCTCGACCGTGAGAACGTCGGATCCGTCGATCGGTGTCGCTGGAGAGCTGGATGTGGAGTTCGCGTCTGCCGCGAAGGCGGGGAGCTCGATGTCGACTGAGTCGTTGGTCGGGGCGAAGCGGAGCAGGGTCGCGTGGGGGCCTCGGAAGACGTCGAACAGGCGGATCGGGCGGCCGGTTTCGTCGTGCAGTGTGGCGTCCGGCGCGCGGTCGCCCGCCACGAGGGGGCCGTCGTCGTCGGGGCAGCGATAGGTGATGGCGAGCTGGCGGGTTTCGGGGCCGCGGTGCATCGCGTCCTCGTCGCCGTCGACGAGTTTGTCGAGGAGCTCGGTGCTCAGGCCGAGAATCCGGGCCGCGACCGTGCGACGTTCGGGTTCGTAGGTATCGAGCGGGGCCGGGACGCCACCGAGGGCAGCGGCCAGTTTCCAGCCCAGGTTGTAGGCATCCTGAACGCCGGTGTTCAGGCCTTGGCCGCCGGTGGGCGGATGGACGTGGGCGGCATCGCCCGCGAGGAACACCCGGCCGTCGCGGAAGCGTTCGGCGAGTCGAATATTGGGGCGCCACACCGTGATCCAGGACAGATCGTGCAGCACCAGGCCTGTCTCGGGGCCGTGGCGGTCGGCGAGATCCTGCAGGGTGGCCAGATCGGGGAAGCGGTCGTCGGTCAGCGGGGCGGCGAACTGGAAGCGTCGCGCGCCCGGTAGCGGGGACAGGGCGAACCCGGTCATCGGCTGGTCGGCCGCGGCGGCGAACCAATAGCCGTACTCGTGGTCGAGGGAGTCGGCGCGGACATCGCCGAGCAGCATCTTGATCGACTCGTCGGTGCTGCCCTCGAACGCGATCCCGAGGCGCTTGCGCACCGTGCTCGCGCCACCGTCGGCGCCGACCAGATAGCTCGCGCGCACCGTCTCCGATGTGCCGCCGCGTTGCAGCGTCGCGGTGACGCCGGCGTCGTCCTGGGTGAATTCGACCAGCGCCGTGGCGAATTCGACCGTCACCCCGAGCTCGGCGAGCCGCGCCCGCAGGATCGCCTCGGTGTCGGACTGACCGAGCACCCAGGTGTTCGGATACGGCACATCCGGGGTCGGCTCGACCGGCTCGGCCATGCGGCGCTCGCCGACGAAGGTCCCCGCGAAGTAGGCGCGCATCACCGGGACCTCGCGCCCGGCGGCCAGTACCGCGTCGATGACGCCGAGGTCGTCGAACACCTCCAGGGTGCGCGGTTGGATGCCGTCGCCGCGCGACCCCTGGAACGGCGAATCGGCCCGGTCGACGAGCCGGACGTCCACGCCGCGCCGTGCGAGGTCGAGGGCGAGGGTGAGACCGGTCGGGCCCGCGCCCGCGATGAGTACCTGTTCTGACATGGAAATGCCTCCTGCGACAAGAACTGAACTAATATTCAGTGAATATGAATTCAGTTTCAGTGTTGGTACCGTGCTTGTCAAGGAGGTGATGTCCGGTGGTGGGCAGCAGGCGCGAGAAATCCGCGGAGACCGAGCAGGCGCTCAAGGACGCCGCCCGGCAGGTCTTCGCCGAACACGGCTACCTGAACGCGAAGATCACCGACATCACCACCGCCGCGGGCCGCGCGGCCGGCTCGTTCTACAACCACTTCGCGAGCAAAGAGGAACTGCTGCAAGCACTTCTGCGCGATATGGCGGTGGCAAGCGACGAACGAGCGGCCGACCCGGAGCACAACGGCGACTTCACCGACCCGGCGGCGGTCCGCTACCACGTGCGCGGCTACTGGACCTTCGCCCGCGAACACGCCTCGGTCCTGCGCGCGATGGGCCAGGCGGCGCAGGTCAGCCCGGATTTCGCCCGGATCATCGCGGGCTTCGGCGCCGAACAACGCACCGACATCGCCGACCACGTAGCGGACTTCCCGGAACGGGGGCTACGCCTGCCGGGAACGGTCGACGCCAGCCTGGCGATGATGTTCGCCGCGGTCGACGGGATGTTGCGCATGGTCGAAGACGGCTCGGTGACCCTCACCGACGAGGAGGCGATCGAGTCGATCACCCGTTTCGTCTACCGCGGTCTGACCGGTCGCGACTACTAGGTCATGTCCCCCAGCCCGACCCGACGGCCTACCGATCGTGAACTGGAAATCCGATGGGAAGCATGACCTAGCCGAATCGTCATCGGCCCGCCGCCGCGAACGGCCCCGATACCCTAACCGTCGAGCAGGACGGGCAGTCCGTTCAAGGCCGCGAAGCTGATGGAATTGAGATAGGCGATGACCTTGCTCGCCTGCTCACTCTCGGGGATCGCGAGGTCCAAGAGGGGGCCTGCTTCCTCGTCGAGGATGATGAGGCGGAAGGAGATGGCGAGCAGCTTCGCATAGGACCAATCGAAGCCCTGGCCGATGAACAGCATCTCGAAAACCTGGTCCCCGGTGAGTATTTCACCAGTCGGCCATTGCCGGACAGGGGCCACTGGGGACTCGAAGAAGGTCCGGCTCGCCGCCCGTACCTCGGCCGCCTGACTACCGTCCCAGCCGAAATGGTCCCACCCAGCTTTGAATTCGGTACCCGCGCCCGCCGCGGTGAGGTCATCGGGCAACATTGACAGCAGCATTTCCTCGGCAGCGAGGTCGAGGGGATAGTTGACCCGGCCGTAGCAGCCAAAGCCGCTCTGTCCGTCGTTATTGGCTGGGCAGGCTAGGCAATCGTCGACGAAGGCGTCGAGCTGGGCCGCTCGCTCGAGTGCTTTGGTGACGCTTGACCTGACTTTCACCGCGCCCGTCGGGCGCGTCACCACATTGCTGAAAGTCAGTCTGCGCCAAGGCCGTCCGCCGTTGCGCTGGTGATCGTCAAGCGTGAACATCGCCGCACCTCGCAGGATGAGCAATTCGAGGATCTTTTCGGTGCCGAGCGTCTGCTTCGGCCGACACGGTAGGTCAACGACGTAATCTAAAGCCACGCCGTCACCCTAATCAGCAATCGCGACCGACGCGGTGGACAGCAAGAGGACCACGTCGTCCGCGGTGACGTCCGGGTAGAGCGAATCGTTGCGGTGCGCGGCGGCGACCAGCTGCTCGACGGCGGCACGTCCGCGCGCCTGGATCTCGCGGAGTGAGTCATCGGCCACCCCGGCGACGGCGAATCGGAGCAGGCGTTCCTGCCGCATGTCGATCATCACGTGGTGCAGTAGTGCGATCACCTCGTCGATGGCCGAGCTGGTCCCGTCCTCGGCTCTGGCGAGCGGCGAGTTCAGCGACCGGTCGATGCCCTCGGCCAGATCGGCCACGATGCTCTCGATCAGATCCTGCTTGGTCGGGAAGTGCCGATACAGCGTGCCGGTGGCGACACCCGCTGTCGTGGCGATCTCGTCCATGCCGATGCCCGGTCCTTCGCGCTGAGCGCATCGCGAGACGGGCACCCGAAGCGAAGGTCGACGCGGTCGCTCTCGACGATCCTGCGAGATCCGCTGGAAATGCTTATGCCGTATCGAAATTGGCGAATCTGCTGTTCACCTATGAGCTCGATCGCCGGCTCGCGGGAACGTCGGCCTGCGCACTGGCCGCTCATCCCGGCGGCGCGAGCACCGAGGTGTTCCGGTACTCCCCGGCGATCTTCCGTCTGCCGAATCTCGCCGTCGCCCGCCTGTTCGGGCGCACCCCCGCCATGGGGGGCGCTCCCGACTCTGCGTGCCGCGACCGATCCGGCCGCGCAGGGGAGTGAATACTACGGACCCTCAGGACTTTTCGAGATCGGCGGCTATCCGGGGCGGGTGCGTTCCAGCTCTCGCTCGATGGACCGCGAGAGCGCTCGGCGACTCTGGGAAGCTTCCCAGGAACTGACCGGTGTCCGCTTCCTCGGGTGAGCGGACAGTCGGGGCTACGGCAGCAGCACGATCGAGCCGGTGGTCTTGCGCGCCGCGAGATCGCGGTGAGCCTGGGCCGCGTCGGCCAGCGGGTAGGTGGCGCCGATGCGGAGATTCAGGGTTCCCGCCGCGATCCAGTCGAAGACATCGGTGGCACGCCACAGGAATTCGGTGCGATCGCGGGTATAGGCGCCCAGCGACGGGCGGGTCAGCCAGAGCGAACCGGCGGGGTTGAGGCGTTGCGGGTCGAAGGGCGGGACCGCGCCGCTGGCCGCGCCGAACAGGGCGAGGGTGCCGCGGATGCGGAGGGCGGCCAGGCTCGCTTCGAAGGTGCTGGCTCCGACACCGTCATAGACCGCGGCTACGCCGATGCCGTCGGTGAGGTCGCGGACGCGGGCGGCCAGGTCGTCACCGTAGCGCAGGACGTCGGTGGCGCCCGCTTCGCGGGACAGCTTCTCCTTGGCGTCGGTGGAGACCGTGGTGATGACCCGGGCGCCCTTCGCGACGGCCATCTGAGTGAGCAGCAGACCGACGCCGCCCGCGCCCGCGTGGATGAGAACCGGGTCGCCGGGTTCGGGCGAGAACACCGATTCGGTGAGGTAATGGGCGGTCATGCCCTGCAGGAGGGCGGCGGCCGCCACGGCCGGTTCGACGTCGTCGGGCACCTTCACCGCCACGGCCTCGTCGACGGCGACCAGGTCCGCGTAGCTGCCGGGCGCCGACGCCCAGGCGACGCGGTCACCGACGGCGAACTCGGTGACATCCGAACCGATCGCCACCACGCTGCCCGTGCCCTCGGAGCCGGGGATGTAGGGCGTCGCCTGCGGATACTGGCCCGTGCGGAAGTAGATGTCGATGTAGTTGACGCCCACACCCTGGGTCTCGACCAGCAGCTGACCGGGTCCGGCCTGCGGGTCTGCCAGCTCGACGTACTGCAGGACCTCGGGACCACCGTGCTCGGAAACCTGAATCGCGCGCATGAGTCCTCTTTCTACACCCCGTGTTCCAGGCCACTCGAGGCTGGACTGGAAACTACCTGCCGGTAAACTGCGGTGCATGAGTACAACCGCCGCCCCCGAGGCCGTGAAGGTGCCGGCCGAGGTCGAGAAGTCCATCGTGAAGTTCCTCGCCCAGCACGGTGGTTCGGGAACGGCCGTGCTGCAGTACATCGGCAAGCAGGGCGTGCGGATCACCCTGGTCGGCGCCGACGGCATCCTCGGCGACCGGGTGGTCGGCGACATGGCGACCGCGAAGGCGCTCGTGGAGCGCGTCGACGGCCTCGCCGAGACCGACGAGTGGAGCCGTGAGCTGGGCTCGATCGTCACCCCCGCTCCATCGCACTGGGCCAAGATGGCCGGCTGGGTCGCCCATCAGACCAAGTTCCCGAAGGCGCGCAACTGGAAGTTGTTCGCGGGCGCCTGATCTCCGCGCCGTACCACGAGCATCGAACGGCCCGCGATCGAATACTCGATCGCGGGCCGTTCTCGTTGTGTCGCGGGTGTTTCGGCGTGCTCGGTCAGTGCACGGAAGCCTGCGCCACCGCGGGAGCGTCGACCTTTTCCCGCGTTCGCAGCGACGCCCACAGTGCGGCGGTCGCTGCGGTGCACGCCGCTGCCCCGCCGACGTGGATGGCGACGAGCGCGGCGGGCACATCGGTGAAGTACTGCACGACGCCGACCAGCCCCTGGGCGAGCACAATCGCGAGCAGGACGAACAGCCGCTTGCGGATCGCGGGGGTGATCCCTACGGCGAAGAGCCCGAACGTGAGTCCGATGAGCAGCGCGAGATATCCGATCATCAACTGCGAATGCAGGTGCACCAGGGTGACGATCTCGACTTCCAGTCGCTCGACCTGCCGCTCGATGCTCTTGTCGCCGGCATGGGGCCCGGCCGCGGTGACCAGCGTGCCCGCGATCAGCACACCCGCGAGGGCCACGCCGGACAGCGCGGTGAGCCAGCGCAGGGGAGCGGGTACCTGGACGGTCTCGATGCCGTCGTCGGGTTCGCAGATCTTCGCGTACAGCACCACCGCCAGCCAGACCATCACCATCGAGACGAGAAGGTGCACGGCGACGGTCCACCACAGCAAGCCGGTGCGCACGGTGATACCGCCGATGATCGCCTGCACGACCGTGCCGCCGGGCATCAGCCAGGCATAGGTCAGGACTTCCCTGCGCCGCCGTGCCCGGATGACGGCCAGCACGATCAGCCCGGCGCACAGCGTCACCGCGAAGGTGAGCAGCCGGTTGCCGAACTCCACGGTCTGGTGCAGGACGGGCACCTCCGATACCCCGATGGGGGTGAAGCTGCCGGGGAAGCACTGCGGCCAGGTCGGGCAGCCGAGGCCGGAGGCGGTGACGCGCACGATCGCGCCGGTCACCGAGATTCCCGCCTGGCTCAGGATCACCGCGATGGCGATGAGCCGCTGCACCCGCAGCGAGGGGAGCGGCAGCCGGTCGACGAGGCCAACGAAGGCGCGATACAGCACGTCAGGAATGGTACCGGCCAGGATTTCGACGCTGATACCAGGGCTACTACAGTGCGTCGTTGGTCACGTCAGTGGAACCGGAACAGCCGGGTCGCCAGCCATCCGCACACCACGCCCCACGCCGCGAGCACCGCCACTGCGAACCAGTCGATCGACCCCGTCAGCGCCGTGTCCAGCGCGAAAGCCAGCGCCCCGGACGGGATGAGCCGCGCGATCACGGTCAGGGCGGTGGGCAGGGTGTCGCCGACGAGGACCAGGCTGGCGATGCCGAGCATGATGAACCACAGGATATTGGCCAGCGCCAGCACGACCTCGGCCTTGAGCGTCCCGCCCAGCAGCAAGCCCATCGCCGCGAAGGTGGCCGTGCCGAGGGCGATCACCAACGCGCCGAGGGCGAGTCCGCCGATCCCGGGCCGCCAGCCCAGCGCCACACCGATCGCGCCGAGCAGCATCGCCTGCAGCACCACCACGATGAGCACGGCGGCGCACTTGCCCGCGATCACGCCCCAGCGGGGCAGCGGTGTCGCGCCGAGTCGTTTGAGGGCGCCGTAGCGGCGGTCGAAGCCGACCGCGATGGCCTGGCCGGTGAACGCGGTCGACATCACCGCGGTCATCATCACCATCGGCACGATCCGGTCGACCCGGTGCTCGCCCAGGTCGCCGAACGGCAGCAGGGTGAGCCCGACGAGCAGGGTGATCGGGATGAACATGGTGAGCAGCAGCTGTTCGCCGTTGCGCAACAACAGTTTCAGCTCGAGCCCGGTCTGCGCGGTGAGCATCGTCGCGCGCGAGGCGGGCCGCGGATCGGGGGTGAAGGTGCCGGGCAGGAAACGGCTGGTGGTCTCGCTCATCCGCGCAGGTCCCGTCCGGTCAGTTCGAGGAAGACGTCTTCGAGGCGACGCTGGTCGATGCGGATGTCGGTGGCCAGCACGTCCATCCTGGCGCACCAGGCGGTGACGGTGGCCAGCACCTGTGGGTTGATCTCGCCCTCGACGAGGTAGGTGCCCGGTGTGGTCTCGCGTGGCGAAAAGCCTTCCGGGAGAGCCGAGGTGAGCAGGTTCAGATCGAGTTTCGGTGGGGCGCAGAATCTCAGCTGGCCCGCCGCGCCGTGGGCGGTGACCTCGGCGGGCGTGCCCTGGGCGACGATCTGCCCGTGATCGATGATGACGAGCTGGTCGGCGAGCTGCTCGGCCTCGTCCATCATGTGCGTGGTGAGCACGACGCTCACGCCGTCGCGGCGCAGGGCGTCGATGAGTTCCCAGACGATCAGCCGGGCCTGCGCGTCCAGACCGGCGGTGGGTTCGTCGAGGAACACGATCTCGGGCTTGCCGACCAGCGCGCACGCGAGCGCCAGACGCTGCTGCTGACCACCCGACAGGCGGCGATAGGGAGTGCGGCGATTGTCGCGCAGGCCCAGCGTCGACAGCAGCCAGTCGGGATCGATCGGATCGGCGGAGTAGGACGCGACCAGGTCGAGCATCTCGCCCGCGCGGGCGCCGGGGTAGGCGCCGCCGCCCTGCAGCATCACGCCGATGCGCGGACGCAACTGCTCGGAGTCGGCGATCGGGTCCAGGCCGAGGACGCGGACCGTGCCCGCGTCCGGGCGCACGAAGCCCTCGCACATCTCGACGGTGGTGGTCTTGCCCGCGCCGTTGGGCCCCAGCAGCGCGAACACCTGGGCGGGCTCTACATCGAACCGGAGACCGTCTACCGCTGTGGTCTCGCCATAGCGCTTGACCACACCGTCGACGCTAACGGCGGGTCCAAGGCGTGTTGTCACAACTGCGCCTCGCTGACGCTCGGCTCCGTCGCGCCAAAAGGTGCTGTGCCCTTGGTTCGCTCGCTGCGCTCCCTCACGTTGTCACACGGTAAGCCGTGCCCTCCTGTGACGGAGCCGACACCCCCGGCTGCGCCCGCCACGGCAGCGTGTGCCGGGTGAGCGCGAAGAACAACGCGAAGCACACCACGGCGGCGAGCGCGGCGCCGATGATCTGGAAGACCTGGAATTCCGCACCACGCGGCATCACCAGCATGGAGACCACCGCCGAGAAGGCGACGGCGGGCACGCGGAACACCGGCTGGGTGGCCCAGGCCGCGAGCGGCACGATCGCCCAGAGCAGGTACCAGGGCTGGACCACGGGGAACAGCAGCACAATGGCCGCGAGTGAGACGCCGAGCGCGCCGACGGGATGGAGCCGGCCCATACCGGTGGCGACGAGCATGCGGACTGTCACGTAGCCCGCGACCACCGCGGCGATGGGCCGGGTGATCGACAGCAGCGCGGTGGTGTGGTCGCCCAGCCCGAGCAGCACACCGCCGAAACCGGTGACGATCCCGATGATGGTCGGCAGCGACATCCAGCTCCGGACGGCATTGGCGACGCTGAGGGTATTGACCCAGCCGAAGCCGAGCCCGCTGGCGAAACCGATGAGAAGCGTTGTCGCCACGGCGATGACGCCCAGCAGAGCCGCGGCCTTGACGACGGCGATGAGCGTGCCGCCCCAGCGTCTGGCCAGTGCCATGCCGACGAAGCCGAGCGCGATGATGGAGGTGAGCTTGATCGACGACGAGAGCGTGATCACCACCGCGCCACCGATCAGCAGCCCGTAGGCCCGGGCGTCGAAGGGTGGCAGATTCATGGCCGTCAGCCGGTCGGGTCTGCCTCCTTCGCCGTAGATCGCGCGCAGCATGAGCTCCACCCCGGCCAGCATCAGCCCGAGCATCAGCGCGTCGTTGTGCACGCCGCCGACCAGGTGGAACAGCACCAGCGGATTGGCCGCGCCGAGCCACAACGCACTCACCGGCGCCACCCCGCAGCGCACCGACAACCGCGGCAGCGCCCACACGATCAGCGCCACTCCGGCCAGCGCCAGCAACCGGTGCACCCAGACTCCGGCGATGATGTTGTCCCCGGTGAGCTCCGCGATACCGCGACCGATCCAGAGGAACAGCGGACCGTACGGCGCGGGCGTATCGCGCCAGATCGTCGGCACATTGTTGGTGAGCACATTGTCGATTCCGAGCCCGGCGACGGGGCCTTCGGAATAGGGGTCGATGCCGCGGGCGGCGATCTCGCTCTGTGCCAGATAGGAATAGACGTCGTTGCTGAACATCGGCGGCGCCACGGACAGCGGAATGATCCACAGCAGCAGCGTGCGGTCCAGTTGCGAGCGGGTCAGCCGGTGCAGTGGCGAACCCGCGAGTCCGCCGATCGCGAAGCGTCCGAGCAGCAACCACGCACCGATCACCAGCGCGGTGCCGAACATGCACATCGCCAGCGATCCGGTGTGCGCTCGCGCGAAGATGCCGAGCACCCGCACACCCGAGACCGGATTCTGGTGCACGGGTTGGGCGCCGATGCCCAGCGCCGCGATCGCCATCAGTACCGCGCCGGTCGCGCCCATCAGCCGGATCCGGTCCAGTTGCGCGCGTTCGCTCTTGTCGAGTCCGGGGACCTCGGTCTCGTCGCGATGCAGCACCGCGACGGTGTGATCGGGCGCCGACACGTCGAGCCCGAGAGCTCGCCGCCCGACCGCCAGTGTCTTGCGCGCCGCGCCCTCCAGTACCGCCACGAAGTCAGAGCCTAGTGTGCGGGGACCCGACAGGGTTCGTCAGTCGTTCACGCACCGGGGGTGCGCCGGTCGCGGCGGACTACCTGGGTGCTTCGACGGGGGTCGGCGCGGTCACGGCCGGTGGTCCGACGAACGCCGGGTCCGCGCGCAACGAGAGCGCGGCGGCGACGATCACGCCCACGCAGATCAGCGCTACCGCACCGAGCGCGGCCCAGCCGATGCGCTGCGCGGATCGCTGATCGCGGGCCGACAGCCAGCCGGGTACGAACAGGATGCCGAGCGCGCTCAACGTGCCCGCGGCCAGACCGCCGAGGTGACCCCACAGCGAGATTCCCGGGATCGAGAAGCTGATCAGCACGTTCACGCCGATGACCACCAGCATCGGGGTCGGGCTCTGCCGCAGCCGGATCAGCGTCACCGTGACAGCGCCGAACAGGCCGTACACCGCACCGGAGGCGCCGGCCGTCGCCGTCACCGAATCCGACAGCGCCATCACCGCCGCCGACCCACCCAGCAGCGAGACCAGATAGACGCAGCCGTACCTGATCCTGCCCAGCACCTGCTCGAGGTCGCGCCCCACGACATACAGGGCGAACATGTTGACCAGCAGATGGATCGCGCCGTAATGCAGGAACCCCGACCCGAGCAGCCGCCACCACTCGCCGTCGGCCACCAGCAGCGGCACCAGGACGAACTCCCGGAACACCGACGACCCGCGGTAGTTGTACATCGGGCTACCGGCCTGCGCCGCGGTGAGCACATAGACCAGCACATTGACCGCGATCAACCCGTAGGTCACGTACGGAACCGCGCCGCCCTCGCGCGCGCCGCCGACGGTCCGCACCGGTCGCACGTCCTGCTGCCCCTGCCGGACACAGTCCACGCAGTGCTGCCCGACCGCCGCCGGACGCAGGCAGTCCGGACAGGCGGGCCGCCCGCATCGCGTACACGCGAGTCCGGTAGGCCGATCAGGATGACGGACACACGTGGGTGTGAGCGGGTTCGACACCCTGCCATCGTGCCAGACCGCCCCCTGCGCCCGCCGGGTTCGCCACCGCGCACCCGGACCGTCGCTCGCCGCGTTGTGGTGCGAATATCTCCTGCGAGCAATGCCGTGCGAGCGTGCCGGGCGGGCCGTTCGGCACCGGGTGCGGTGTTGCCGGGCGCCGGGTGGTCGCGGTTGCCGACCTGTGCGATGGGTCACCCGGCCGAGCGGCCGGGATCGGTCCGCAGGGGCCGCACCTGGGGTTTTATCGGGCGGGGGAGCGCCCCGATGATCTTCATCGCAGGTCAGGGCACCCTTTGTCAGGTGACCCTTATTAGATTTAGGGAAGCAATTCCGCCACACTGGTGTTGTGAAAACCGTGGGTTTGCGGACAGACGTGGAAAGTGACGGTCGTAAGACGACCGGCGCTCGGTCGTCGGCTGTCCCCGCGGCGACCGCGCACGAAGGGCAGACCAGGGCGGCCATCGTCCAGTTGCTGCTCGAGCAGGGGCCGATCACCGCGACGGCGATCGGCACCGAACTCGGTCTCGCGCCCGCCGGGGTGCGCAGGCACCTCGACGCGTTGATCGACGCGGGCCAGGCTCGGGCGAGCCGCTCCGCGCCGTGGCAGCAGAAAGGGCGCGGTCGACCGGCCAAGCAATACCAGCTCACCGCGGCGGGCCGGGGCAACCTCGGGCACGCCTACGACGATCTGGCCGGGGCGGCGATTCGCCAGCTCGGCGAGATCGGTGGCGACGCCGCGATCGCCGAATTCGCGCGCAAGCGGGTTCGCGTGATCGTCGACGGCATCGAACCCGTCACCGACCACACCGCACCGGTGATCGAGGCCAAGGTCGAGGAGATCGCGGAAGCGTTCGCCGACGCCGGTTTCGCCGCCACCACCCGTCAGGTCGGCGCCGGTGTGCAGATCTGTCAGCACCACTGCCCGGTGGCCCATGTCGCCGAGGAGTTCCCGCAGTTGTGCGCGGCCGAATTGGACGCTTTCCGCGACCTGCTCGGTACCCACGTGCAGCGCCTTGCGACGATCGCCAACGGCGATTGCGCCTGCACCACCCACGTACCGCTGGTCGCGGTGCCGAAGATCCCATCCGCCGCACAGCCCGCGGCGGGACGAACGAACGACTCCGGAAGGAGTGCCGAATGACGACCTCGACCGACCAGGTACAACCGCTTACCCAGGACGAAACCATCGCCTCGCTGGGCACCTACGGTTACGGCTGGTCCGACTCCGATGTGGCAGGCGCCAGCGCCCAACGTGGCCTGTCGGAGGCTGTCGTTCGCGACATCTCGGCCAAGAAGAGCGAAGAGGAGTGGATGCTCGACCTGCGCCTCAAGGCGCTGCGCATCTTCGACCGCAAGCCCATGCCGAACTGGGGTTCCAACCTCGAGGGCATCGACTTCGACAACATCAAGTACTTCGTGCGCTCGTCCGAGAAGCAGGCCGAGAGCTGGGAAGACCTGCCCGAGGACATCAAGAACACCTACGACAAGCTGGGCATCCCGGAGGCGGAGAAGCAGCGTCTGGTCTCCGGTGTCGCGGCGCAGTACGAGTCCGAGGTCGTCTACCACTCCATCCGCGAGGACCTGGAGAAGCAGGGCGTTATCTTCCTCGACACCGATACGGCGTTGAAGGAGCACCCGGAGATCTTCCACAAGTACTTCGGTTCGGTCATCCCCGCCGGTGACAACAAGTTCTCCGCGCTCAACACCGCCGTCTGGTCGGGTGGCTCGTTCATCTACGTGCCGCCGGGCGTGCACGTCGACATCCCGCTGCAGGCCTACTTCCGGATCAACACCGAGAACATGGGCCAGTTCGAGCGGACGCTGATCATCGTCGACGAGGACGCCTACGTCCACTACGTCGAGGGTTGTACAGCGCCGATCTACAAGTCCGACTCGTTGCACTCCGCGGTCGTCGAGATCATCGTGAAGAAGGGCGGCCGCTGCCGCTACACGACCATCCAGAACTGGTCGAACAACGTGTTCAACCTGGTCACCAAGCGGGCCAAGGCCGAAGCCGGCGCCACCATGGAGTGGGTCGACGGCAACATCGGCTCCAAGGTGACCATGAAGTACCCGGCGGTCTGGATGACCGGCGAGCACGCGCACGGCGAGGTCCTCTCGGTCGCGTTCGCGGGCCCCGGCCAGCACCAGGACACCGGCGCCAAGATGCTGCACCTGGCCCCGCACACCTCCTCGACCATCGTGTCGAAGTCGGTGGCGCGTGGCGGCGGTCGCGCGTCGTACCGCGGTCTGGTCCAGATCAACAAGGGCGCCAACGGTTCCAAGTCGACCGTGAAGTGTGACGCGCTACTGGTCGACACGATCAGCCGCTCCGACACCTACCCCTACGTCGACATCCGCGAGGACGACGTGACGATGGGTCACGAGGCGACCGTCTCCAAGGTCTCCGAGGATCAGCTGTTCTACCTGATGAGCCGCGGCCTCACCGAGGACGAGGCGATGGCGATGGTGGTGCGTGGCTTCGTGGAGCCGATCGCCAAGGAATTGCCGATGGAGTACGCATTGGAACTGAACCGGCTCATCGAGCTGCAGATGGAAGGGGCCGTGGGCTGATGTCGACGCTCGAGACGCCGATCCAGAATCCTGGCGCGGGCGCCGCGGTCAACAAGGGCGAGGTCTTCACCTCGTTCGACGTGAACGCATTCGAGGTCCCGTCGGGTCGCGACGAGGCGTGGCGGTTCACCCCGCTGCGCCGTCTGCGCGGCCTGCACGACGGCACCGCTGTCGCCGATGGTCAGGCTACCGTCGAGGTGAGTGAAGTCGCCGGTGTCACGGTGGAAACGGTGGGCCGCACCGACTCTCGTCTCGGCCAGGCCGGTACTCCCGCTGATCGTGTTGCCGCCCAGGCCTATTCGGGTTTCTCCGAGGCGACCGTGATCACCGTCGGCCCGGAAACCGAAGTGTCGGACCCGGTCACCGTCACCATCACGGGTCCCGGCGAGGGCAAGACCGCCTACGGTCATCTGCAGGTGCGCCTGGACAACTTCGCCGTCGCCACCGTGGTCATCGACCAGCGCGGCGGCGGAACCTACGCCGAGAACATCGAATTCGTGCTCGGTGACAGCGCCAAGCTCACCGTCGTCGCGGTCCAGGAATGGGACGAAGACGCCGTGCACGTCACCGCGCATCACCTGAAGCTGGGTCGTGACGCGAACCTGCGCCACGTGTCGGCGACCCTCGGTGGCGACCTGGTTCGCCTGTCGGGCACCGTGCGCTACGCCGGTCCCGGTGGCGAGGCCGAGCTGTTCGGCCTGTACTTCGCCGATGCCGGTCAGCACTTCGAGCAGCGACTGCTGGTCGATCACGCCGAGCCCAACTGCAAGTCCAATGTGCTGTACAAGGGTGCGCTGCAGGGTGATCCGGCCTCGCCCAAGGGTGACGCTCGCACGGTCTGGATCGGCGATGTGCTGATCCGCGCGGCCGCCGAGGGCACCGACACCTACGAGGCGAACCGCAACCTGGTGCTCACCGACGGCGCGCGTGCCGACTCGGTGCCGAACCTGGAGATCGAGACCGGCGAGATCGCCGGTGCCGGACACGCGAGTGCCACCGGCCGTTTCGACGACGAGCAGCTGTTCTACCTGCGCGCTCGCGGCATTCCCGAAGACGTCGCCCGCCGCCTGGTGGTGCGTGGCTTCTTCTTCGAGATCATCCAGAAGATCGCGGTCCCCGAGGTCCGGGAGCGGCTCGAGGCGGCCATCGAGGCCGAACTCGCCACTGTCGGTATCTGACTCACCTACTTCCCACGAAGGACTCTAATTCGATGACCACCTTGGAAATCAAGGACCTGCACGCGGAGATCACCACCCCCGAGGGTGAGTCCAAGCAGATCCTCAACGGCGTGAACCTCACCGTGAAGTCCGGCGAGACGCACGCCATCATGGGCCCCAACGGCTCGGGCAAGTCCACGCTGTCCTACGTGATCGCGGGCCACCCGAAGTACACCGTCACCCAGGGCACCATCACCCTCGACGGCGAGAACGTTCTCGACATGTCGGTCGACGAGCGCGCCCGCGCGGGCCTGTTCCTGGCCATGCAGTACCCCGTCGAGGTCCCCGGCGTCTCGATGTCGAACTTCCTGCGCACCGCCGCCACCGCCGTGCGCGGCGAGGCCCCCAAGCTGCGCACCTGGGTCAAGGAGGTGAAGGAGTCGATGAAGGAACTCGACATCGACTCGGCCTTCGCCGACCGCTCGGTGAACGAAGGCTTCTCCGGTGGCGAGAAGAAGCGTCACGAGGTCCTGCAGCTGGGTCTGCTCAAGCCGAAGATCGCGATCCTCGACGAGACCGACTCGGGTCTGGATGTCGACGCGCTGCGCATCGTCTCCGAGGGCGTCAACCGCTACAAGGAGCGCGAGGAGGGCGGCGTGCTGCTGATCACGCACTACACCCGCATCCTGCGCTACATCAAGCCCGACTTCGTGCACGTGTTCGTCAACGGCAAGATCGTCGCCGAGGGTGGCTCCGAGCTGGCCGAGGAACTCGACGCGAACGGCTACGAGCGCTTCACGTCCGCGACCGCTGGAGCCTGACATGACCGCGACGGTGCCAGCCCTCGACGTGGCCCGGATCCGGGCCGACTTCCCCATCCTGCACCGCACGGTGCGGGACGGGAAACCGTTGGTGTACCTGGACTCCGGTGCCACTTCGCAGCGTCCGCTGCAGGTGCTGGACGCCGAGCGCGAGTTCCTGCTCACCCGGAATTCGGCGGTGCACCGCGGTGCCCACCAGCTGGCGGAGGAGGCGACCGACTCCTACGAGGAGGCGCGCGCCGACATCGCCCGCTTCGTCGGCGCCGACACCGGCGAGATCGTGTTCACCAAGAACGCGACCGAGTCGCTGAACCTGGTGGCCAACGCGTTCGGTGACGACCGGTTCCCCTACAAGGTGGGCCCCGGCGACGAGATCGTCATCACCGAGCTCGAACACCACGCGAATCTCGTTCCGTGGCAGGAGCTCGCGCGTCGGACCGGTGCCACCGTGAAGTGGTACGGCATCACCGATGACGGCCGCATCGACCTGGATTCGCTCGAACTGTCTTCCGCGACAAAGGTTCTCGCGTTCAGCCATCAGTCGAACGTGACCGGTGCGGTGGCTCCGGTGGACGAATTGGTCCGCCGGGCAAAGGCCGTCGGCGCGCTCGTCGTGCTCGACGCCTGCCAGTCGGTGCCGCACATGGCGGTGGACTTCCACGAACTCGGGGTCGATTTCGCCGCGTTCTCCGGCCACAAGATGCTCGGCCCCATGGGTGTCGGCGGACTGTACGGCCGCCGGGCGCTGCTGGAGGAGACGCCGCCGTTCATCACCGGTGGGTCGATGATCGAGACCGTCACCATGGAGAAGACCACCTACGCGCCGCCGCCGCAGCGCTTCGAGGCGGGCACGCCGATGACCTCGCAGGTCGTCGGATTGGCCGCCGCGGTGCGCTATCTCGAGGACCTCGGCATGGACGCGGTCGCCGCGCACGAGCACGCCCTCACCGGTGCCGCGCTCGACGGTCTGTCCGGGATCGAGGGCGTGCGCATCGTCGGGCCGATCGAGAACGTGGACCGCGGTGGCGCGGTGTCGTTCGTGGTCGACGGGATCCACGCCCACGATGTGGGCCAGATCCTCGACGACCAGGGTGTGGCCATCCGGGTCGGGCACCACTGCGCCTGGCCGCTGCACCGCAAGTTCGGTGTCGCCGCCACCGCGCGTGCTTCGTTCGCGGTCTACAACACCCTCGATGAGGTCGACGCGCTGGTTGCGGCCGTGCGGAAGGCCAAGACCTTCTTCGGAGTTGCCTAGATCATGCGTATGGAACAGATGTACCAGGAAGTGATCCTGGACCACTACAAGCACCCGCACCACCGCGGGCTGCGGGAACCGTTCGGTGCGCAGGTGCACCACGTGAACCCGACGTGCGGTGACGAAGTGACGATGCGCGTGCAGATCGACGACGCCGGTGAGGTCGCCGACGTCTCCTACGACGGCCAGGGCTGCTCGATCAGCCAGGCCGCCACCTCGATCCTCACCGATCAGGTGATCGGGCTGCCGGTGCAGCAGGCGCTGAAGGTGGTCGACTCGTTCAGCGAGATGATCTCCAGCCGCGGCACCGTCGAAGGCGACGAGGACATGATCGGCGACGGCATCGCCCTCGCCGGTGTGAGCAAGTACCCGGCGCGGGTCAAGTGCGCGCTGCTCGGGTGGATGGCGTTCAAAGACGCTGTCGTGCAGATCAGTTCGGCCGAGGAAACCAAGGCACCGATGGGAAATGGGGAGTCTGCCACATGAGTGAGAGCACCGATACCGCACAGACCCCGGACGTCGCGCAGGCAGTCGAGGTCGACAAACCCGCCGAAGTCGAGTTGACGGCCGAACAGATTCAGCACCTCGAGGACCTCGAGGAGGCGATGCGTGACGTCGTCGACCCCGAACTCGGCATCAATGTCGTCGACCTCGGCCTGGTCTACGGCCTGTCGGTCGACGGGGAGAACGTCTGCACCCTCGACATGACGCTCACCTCGGCGGCCTGTCCGCTGACCGACGTCATCGAGGACCAGTCCCGCAACGCCCTGGTGCGCAGCGGTATGGTCGAGGATCTGAAGATCAACTGGGTCTGGATGCCCCCGTGGGGCCCGGACAAGATCACCGACGACGGCCGCGAACAGCTGCGCGCCCTCGGCTTCACGGTGTAGCACCGCGCTTTTCGGGCCCGGATCCTGGCTGGATCCGGGCCCTTTTTGCGGTTATGTGTCGACCGGTCTCGGTGTGATGATTCCCGTTCTGGTTGGTTGTCACCGGGCGATCAGTGATGATCTTGACGGTTCTGGACTTGCCGGAACAGTGTCAAGAGGAGATCTTTCGAATGAGTTTCATGAGTAAGGCCGGCCTCGCCGTGGCGGCGCTCGGCCTTGCGGCCGGCGCGGTGCTGGGCGCCGGTTCGGCGAATGCCGTCGGCCCCGACCAGTGGGGCGCGATGGCCGCGGACGGCGACTGGGCGAACTACGGTCGTTCGGTCGGCTATCCCACGCGCGCTGAGGCCGAGGCTGCCGCACTGGAACAGTGCGCCGCGGATGGTTGCCTGGTGGAGGCCGTGTGGGTCAACGGCTGCGCGGCCCTGGTGGAGAATGATGACTTCATCGCCTGGGGCAAGGGCCCGACCCGCGCCGACGCGGAGCGGGAGGCTTACCTCGCGCTGACCGAGGGCACTCCGCAGAGCCTGCTCGTCAACGTTGGTTCGTCGCAGCTGGCCGGCGGTCATGTGATCGAAACGGTCTGTACCGCCAACGCGAGCTGATCGTCACGGTGATTGTCGAGCCCGGACCGCGTAGCGGTCCGGGCTTGCATCGTCTTCGCCCCGGACACGGAGCACGCGGGCCCGGATTCATGTGCTGACGGCCCGGATGTGAAATTTCACCCTGCGGTTGGCTATCAACGGTTGTTCGATGATGATCTTGAAGGTTCCGGACTTCCGGGACAGTTTCAAGAGGAGATCTTTCGAATGAGTTTCATGGGTAAGGCCGGCTTCGCCGTGGCGGCGCTCGGTCTTGCGGCCGGGTCGGTCCTGGGTGCCGGTTCGGCGACCGCGACGGGTAACCAGTGGGCGTCGATCGCGGTGAGCAAAGGTGAACTGATCTACGGCACCAGTGCCGACGAAGCCGATGCGCCGTCGGCCGAAGCTGTTGCGCTGGCTGATTGCCACTACGCCGACTGCGAGGTCCTCGTCACCTGGGCCAACGGTTGCGGCGCGCTCGTACAGAGCGACGACGCCTTCGCATGGGCGATCGGCGCCAATCGGGCAGAGGCTGAGCGTGTCGCGTACGAGCAGCTGTCGACGGTGACGCCCACCGCGATCCTGGCCAACACCGGTTCGGCGAACCTCAGTGGCGCCAAGATCGTCGACGTCATCTGCACGGCGAACGCGCGCTGACCATCACGGAGCGAACGGGCCCGGATCCTCACCCAGGATCCGGGCCCTCTGCTGTTGTGTACTAAGCGTTTTCGACCACGGCTACCGAGTCGATCCAGGCGCTGATCATGTCGGCGGTCCCGGCGATGATGGCGTCGAGCTCGGCGTCGTCGAGTTCGACCGAACGCAACGCGGTGGCGAAGCCCGCGTTGAGTACGACGAAGGCCATCACGTCGATGTCGACGTGCTTGATCGGGCCCATGAACTGGATGAGGTAGAGCTTGATGAGCATCCGGAGCCGGGGTTCGAATTCGGGGATACCGCTGCCGTAGAACTGCAGATCGGCGACCAGGGCACGGACGAGCGGCCCGTTCGCGACGAGGATGTCGACGGCGGAGCGGATCAGACCTATCACGGCATCGCGGGGGGACTGGCCGGAACTGGCGGTGAGCAGCTGGCTGTAGCGCTCTTCCACCTGCAGAAACAGGCTGTCGTTGAGCTCTTTGACGATCTCGTCGCGGTCGTTGAAATAGCGGTACAGCGTGCCGATGCTCATGCCCGCTTCGGTCGCGATCCGGTTGGTCGAGGTATTGCCGATACCGCGGGTGCCGAAAAGATGAGCGGCCACCGTGAGAATGCGCGCTCTCGTCTCCTTCGCCCGGTCCTGCTTGGGGCGTTTGCGCTGCTTATCGGCTTGCGGGGGCATCTATCGACCTCGGCAGAAAGAAGAGTAGAAGGTGAGCGGTTGCTCACCCTACAGTCATGATCACAGAGAAACCGCAGTGTAGGCCAGCACATCGGCCGACATGACGGAAGCACAACCACTACCGGCGGCGCCGGGGTGTAGAAGAAGGAGGAGTCGACGATGACGATCCCACTGGACGAGACGGCCCTGTGGCAGCCCCTGCGCGATGTCCGGACGATGACCAGCCGGTTGGTCGGTCACTTCGTCGACAATGTCGCGACTTGCCGGACGCTACCCGGCGATGTGATCGCCGGCGACGTCACCTCGGTCACCCGGATGTGCCTGGAAATCGTCGGCGGCATGCTGGACGGCCGCGACGAGGAGGTGAAGCTGAACCGGCTCGCGGTGGCGGCGGCGGGCTGGGCGCGCGAAGGCGTGCCGATCGACACGATCCTGCACGCTTTCCACGAGGGCTTCCGGCTCTCCTTCGACGCGGTCTACGACGGGGTGGCCGATGTCGATCGCGCGAGTCTGATCCACGGCTTCCGCCGGGTCGTCGAGATCTCGGACCTGTTGTGTACCACGGTGACTCGCTCCTACATCCGTGAGCACCGCGAGGCCGTCGGCGAACATCACACGGCGGTGCACACCCTCACCTCGGCACTGCTGGCGGGTCAGTCGACCGTCACCATGGCCCGCGAGGTCGGCATCACCGTCTCCGACGCGTATTCGGTGCTCGCTCTCTCGATCGGGGCGCACCCCGACGAGCGCGACCCGCGCGTGAACGGTGCGGTGGTGGCCCGGCGCAAGCTGCGCAGGGTGCAAACGGCGTTGGCGCATCGGTGCGGTGAGCAGGTGCTGTCGCTGCTGTCGGTCGACGGCGGCACGCTGCTGATCCCCGCCGATCTGCTGGTCGGGGAGCAGCTCGACGCACTGGTCGAAGCGCTGTCGCGGGCCGCGCATGTCGACATCACCGCGGCTCTGGTGCCCGCGGCCACGGAGGAGATCCCCGATGCGGCCCAGCGCGCCCACGAACTCCTGGACATGGTGGAGCGTCTCGACAGCGCCCCCGGCCTCTACCGCTTCGGCGACCTGGCCCTGGAGTACCAGCTCACCCGACCCGGCCCCGGTCGCGCCCGGCTCGGTGAACTCCTCGCCCCCCTCGACAACCACCCCGAGCTCTACGAAACCCTGCGCGTGCACATCGCCAACAACATGAACCGCCAGCGCACCGCCCGGCTGCTGCACATCCACACCAACACCGTCGACTACCGCCTGCGCCGGGTAGCTCAACTCACCGGCCTCGACCCGGCCCAGTCCTCGGGCCTGTGGCAACTGCGTTCCTCGATGATCGCCCGCAGCTTCCACACCGGCCCCGCCCCCCACTCCACCGTCACCGAAGCCAGAATTCCCCGGCGCCCCGCCCCCCATCCCTACTCCGACCTGGACGGCATCCGCTCGGCCTGAACCCCACCTCGGTCCCCGGCGCCGCGACCCTGAAGTTGTCGCGATGCCGGGGCTTTCGAGCGCCGATCCCGCACTCCGCCAAGCGAACACCGGACGGCGCATCGAGAAATACAGTGAACCTGGTTTCGTTCTATGGTTATATAGACCAAAACTAGGAGGGGTGATGACCGCCGAGTCGGTAGAGCAGTTGTGTCGAGCGATCGAGCAGGGCGCGTCGCCGAAGTACCTGGCGTTCTGGGGGCACAGCCCACGTCGCGACGGGACGATCGGCTCGAGCAGCCTGAGTCAGTGGTGGCCGGCGACATTCGTTGTCGACGGTGTGGAATTCGCCAGTGCCGAGCACTACATGATGTGGCGCAAGGCGATGCTGTTCGAGGACGCGGCTACCGCGGCGAAGATCCTCGAGGTCGGCCATCCGAGCCAGGCGAAGAAGCTCGGCAGGCAGATCCGTGACTTCGACGAAGATATCTGGGAGCGAACGCGATTCGACATCGTGGTCGCCGGGAGCGTGGCCAAGTTCGGGCAGGATGTCGCGCTGCGGGAATATCTGGTCGGTACCGGCGCGCGGGTGCTCGTCGAAGCCAGCCCGGTGGACCGGATCTGGGGGATCGGGATGGCCGCCGATGATTCGGGTGCGCTGGATCCCGTGCGTTGGAAGGGACTCAATCTGCTCGGGTTCGCGTTGATGCGGGCGCGGGACGAGTTGGTTCGCCGGTAGATAGCGGTCCATCGCTACTTGTCGGTGGGCGTTGTTAGTCTGTGGCAGACGAACGGTTCGGGAGGAATCGGGCGTTTCGACAAGCGAGAACTGTTGTGGCCGGAAATGTCTCGGCGCTATGACAGGTTCGCTGAACGGTGTCGCGGCGATGCCGGAAAGCTATTTCCGGGGAAGTCGGCCGCCGTTCATGATTGGTTCGGCTTCGAGGCACGGAGTCGGTATTTCGACGGGGAGAATCTCTGATGTCTGTTGTGGGCAAATATGCCCTTGGTGTGGCCGCGCTGTCCGCGGTGGCGGCGTTCACCGTGGTGAACGCCGGGCCCGCGGCCGCGGGGGAGAGTGGTGTGGCGATCGCCGAGGCTCCGGGGTACACGGCGGTATCGCGCGACGGTGGATTCGAGACCGCGTCGGGTGACCTGTACGGGGCGCTGGCGTTGTCGTCGGGTCGCGCCGTGGTGGCCTCGGCGGTGAACTACGGCAGCTGGGCTGCGGCGAGCCAGGCCGCGCTCGATGAGTGCGGCGTGCGCGACTGCCAGGTCGTCGTCGAATTCCGCAATGCGTGCGGCGCGGTGGCCCAAGGCGCGGACTACCGCTTCGGCTGGTCGTGGGATCACTCCCTGGACGCCGCCGAGCGCTCCGCGGTGGACGTGCTCGGTATCAGTGCGGCCCCGTTCCCGGATCCGGGTTCGGCGTCGCCGCGTGCGGCGAGTGTCATCCTGTCCGCGTGCACGGCGAACGTGTAGCGAAACGCGAAGCAGCAGGGGCACGGACCGAATAGGTTCGTGCCCCTGCTGGATTCAGCGGCGCAGTACTTTCCTGGCCAGCCAATTGCCGAAGAACTGCACTCCCTGTACACCGGCGATGATGATCAGCACCGCCACGATGGTGACCTGCCACTGGAATTGCTGATACCCGTAGACAATGGCGAAATCGCCGAGCCCGCCACCGCCGACGGTGCCCGCCATCGCGGAGATATCGACGATCGAGATCACCACGAACGTGTAGCCGAGAATCAACGGCCCCAACGCTTCCGGAACGATCAGCGTGAGAATGATCCGCAGCGGTCCCGCCCCGACCGCACGCGCGGCCTCGATCACACCCGGGTCGACCGTCACCAGGTTCTGTTCCACGATCCGCGCGATCCCGAACGAGGCCGCGACGATCATCACGAACAACGCCGCCTCGGAGCCGATCGTGGTGCCCACCACCTCCAGCGTGACCGGGCCGAGCGCGGCCAGCAGGATGATGAACGGAATAGGGCGCACCACATTGACGATCACATTCAGCACGAAGTAGATCGGCCCGTTCGCCAGTAGGCCACCCTTGCGGGTCGTGTACAGCGCGGTCCCGAGCACCAGCCCGATCAACCCCGCGACGACGAACGTCACGCCGACCAGATAGACGGTGGTCCCGATCGCCTCGAACAGCGTGGGCCGCAGCTTCTCCCAGTTGGTCTCCATCAGCCCGCCTTCCGTTCCAGGTCGGCGACAACGCGATCCAGCGCGGCATCGGGCCCGTGCAGCGCCAGGGTGACACTGCCGAATGTCTTGTCCTGCAACGTGCTCACCCCGCCGTAGACGATCTCGAAGCGCACGTCGGCGGCGGTAGCGGCGGCCAGCGCCGCCCCCAGACCGCTGTGGTCGTCGATGTCGACGGTGACCAACCGGCCCCCGTGGAGCTCGCGCAACCGATCCAGCTCGGACGCGTCGGGCCGGTTGTGCAGCACGGTCGCCACGAACGACCGTGTCGGCGCGGCCTGCGGCGCGGCGAAAACATCGAAGGTGGAGGCCAATTCGACGATCCGGCCCTCGGCGAGCACCGCGACCCGGTCGGCGACCGCGCGGATCACATCCATCTCGTGGGTGATCACCACGATGGTCACCCCGAGTTCGGCATTGATCTTCTTCAGCAAGCGCAGCACCTCGCCCGTGGTCTCCGGGTCCAGCGCGGAGGTGGCCTCGTCGGCGAGCAACAGCGAGGGCGAGGTCGCCAATGCCCTGGCGATCCCGACCCGCTGCTTCTGCCCGCCCGAGAGCTGATCGGGGTAGGCGCGCGCCTTGTCGGTGAGCCCGACGAAGTCGAGCAGTTCGGCCACGCGGGCCTTGCGTTCGGCCCGTTTCCAGCCCGCGACCTTCAGTGGGTACTCGATATTGCCCGCAGCGGTGCGGGAGCGGAACAGGTTGAACTGCTGGAACACCATGCCGATATCGCGACGCAGCCTGCGCACCGCCGACTCCGGCACCCCGGTGATCGGGGTGCCGGAAATCGTGACGGTGCCCGAAGTCGGCTTGTCGAGCGCGTTGATCAGCCGGACCAGCGTGGACTTGCCCGCTCCGGAGTATCCGATGACGCCGAAGATCTCACCCGGTTCGATCCGCAGGTCGATACCGTCCAGTGCGGTGTGCCGAGCGTCGCCGCTGCCGAAAATCTTCGTGACGGAACGGAATTCGACGGCGGCGGGGCCGGCACTCACTTGGCCGTGCGGATGCCCTGCTGCACCCGGTCCAGGATCTGCTCGAGCTCGGCGCCGGGACGGTTCACCGCGACCGCGGTGCCCTTGGTGGTTTCGGCGTGCGCGGTGGCCACGGCCGGGTCCTTCCAGATCTCGACCAGCTTCAGATACGTCGGATTCGTCTTGTCCTCGGCGCGGCTGACGATCACATTGATGTACGGCTCGGCGGCCGGATTCTTCGGATCATCCTTGTACAGCGCCGATTTCGGGTCGACGCCCGATCGGTCGAGGAAGGTGTTGTTGATCACCGAGCCGTCGACCGAGGGCAGCGACAACGCGGTCTGGGCGGCATCGACGGGAGTCACCCGCACCTTGGACGCGGCCTTGTCGATGTCGGCGGGTGTCGGCTGGACCGAGGTGCCGGTGATCTTCAGCAAGCCGGCGGCCTGCAGTACGAACAGCGCACGCGCCTGGTTGGTCGGATCGTTGGGGATCGCGATCTCACCACCGGCCGGGATATCGGCGAGAGCCTTGTGCTTCTTCGAGTAAAGGCCCAGCGGGACAATATACGTCGAGCCGATCGGGGTGAGCGTGTCCGAGCTCGCCACGTTGTATTGGCCGAGGAACTGCAGATGCTGGAACAGATTGAGGTCGATCTGTTTCTGCGACAGCGCCGTATTCGGCTGCTTGTAATCGGAGAAATTGGTGACCTTCAGCGTGATGCCCTGCTCCTTGGCCTTCTGTTCGAAGACCTCGAAAGCCTTGTCCTTGTCGGTGGTGCCGATCCGCACAACCGTGCCCGACGCGTCGTCATCGGAACCGCACGCGGTCAGGGTGAGGGCCGCGGTTGCTATCAGCACTGGGATCGCCAGTGTCCGACGGAATTTCACTTGTACTCCCGAATTGCTAGCAGAAGATGAACTCGGCCATCCAAGCTGTCGGCCCTACCCGCCGACAACGGTTTGACTTGCCATGAGCGAAATCCTCGCAAACACTGGGACGCCCGTCTAACTTGCGGACAATGCGAATCCTGCGCCGTCTGCTGGCGATTCCGGTCCTGGTCGCGCTGGCAACAGGGGCGGTGAGCTGTGGGCAAGACCACCCGGACGGCGTGGTGCGAATCGGTGTGAACGACATCGCACAACCGCACTGGGAGGTGTACAAACGCAAGGCGGCCGAGCAGGGCATCACCGTCGAGTACGTGAACTTCACCGACTACAAGCAGCCCAATCCGGCGCTGGCGCAGAAACAGGTCGACCTCAACAAATTCCAGCACGTGCGGTACCTGGCCAACTACAACGTGGCCAGCAACGACACGATCGTGCCGATCGGCGCGACCGAGATCTTCCCGCTCACCCTGTACTCCACGAAGCACACTTCGGTCGCCGAGATCCCGCGGGGCGGGCAGATCACGCTCAGCAACAATCCGGCGCAACAGGTCCGCCCCCTGCTCGGGCTGTCGGCGGCGGGGTTGATCGTGCTGAAGGGTGGCGCGAGTTGGGACTCCACGATCGACGACGTCGACACCGGCGCTTCGAAGGTGCGGCTCACCACGATCGATCCGACGCTCACCGCGCAGTCGTTGGACAGCGTCGACGCGGCGTTCGTCGACGACACGTTCGCCGGGCCCGCCGGCCTGACCCAGCAGCAGGTCATCTACACCGACGACCCGGAACGTCCGGAGTTGAAGCAGTACATCAACGTCTTCGCCGCGCGGGCGGCCGACAAGGACAACCCCACCTACCTGAAACTCGCGCAGCTCTACCATGATCCGGAGGTGGTGGCCGCGGTCCAGGCGGAGACCGGCTACGCGGGAATCTTCAAGACCAACGACGCCGCCGATCTGCAAGCCACGCTGCGCGAGCTGGAAACGAAGTTCCGCAAGTAGTCGCGAACACCCCCGGCACGGTGGTCTCCAGGTGCAGGGGTGCGGATCACGGTGCACGCGGGCGACCACATATCGGCCACCACAGTCAGCTCGGCGCCGTCGTGCTCGTCTCGCGGCGTAGGAGCCGCCCGCCGAGAACAGGCCCGACCAGGGTTGATGCGCTCGAGGTGCTCCGGCAGCGGGTCAGCGCAGCGGGTGCTCGACCGACAGTCTGCCGCGGCGGACGAGATCGCGTTTGGTGATCGGCGGCAGGGCGGCATCGTCGTCGGGGGCAGCGGGGTTGGGCCGCACCAGCAGGGTGACGGTCGCGGCGGGCACGAATCCGCTGCTGGTCATCAGCGCGGCCGAGGCGCTGTTGCGGTCCTCGACATCGGTGACGATATGGCGGGCGCCGCGGGCGAACAACGCCTCCGAGCACACGTTCACCAGCCGCCGCGCGATCCCGTGGCCCTGCATATCGGGGGCTACCGCGATCCATTCCAGATACGCCCAGTCGTCGCGATGCTCGAACTCCATCGACCCGAGGACGAACCCGACCACCCGGTCGGAATCCAGGGCCACCCAGCAGGCGTTGTCGGGGCTGTCGAGGTGCTCGGCGACGGCCGTGAGCGACCACGACGTGTACGGCTTGATGGTGGTGTCGAAAACCTGATGGCCGAGGTCGAGGACTTGACGCAGGTGTCCCAAACCCATCGGCACGACAGCGATGGCGGTGTCCATAGCGCCAGTGTGCCCTACGCGCCTTTGCGGGCAGCGGTCTTGGACGCGGTGGATTTGCTCGCGGCGGCTTTGCGCGGTGCGGCTTTCTTGGCGGCCTTTTTCGCGGGTTTCTTCTCCGGGGCGGCTTCGCGGCGCCCGCTGGTCTCGAGACTGCGTTGCAGCGCGGCGACCAGATCCACGACTTCGGCATCCGCCTGTTCGGCGGGCGCTGTCTCGGCGGCGGGCTCGACCTTGACGGTGCCGCTGGCGATCGCCTCGTCGAGCAGCTTCTGCAATTCGATCTGGTATTCGTCGGTGTATTCGGACGGGTCGAAATCTCCTGACATCGACTCGACGAGAGTTTCGGCCATCTTCAGTTCTTGCGGGCGCGGGGCGGGTGCGTCGTCGAGCGACGGGAATTCGACCGCCCGCACTTCGTCGGGCCACAGCAGCGTCTGCAGGACCAGCACACCGTCACGCACGCGCAAGGCGGCCAGCCGGGTCTTCTGGCGCAGTGTGAAATGGACCAGCGCGGTCTTGTCGATGCGTTCGAGGGTCGCCGCCAGCAACTGATAGGCCTTCGGCGTCGTGGAATCCGGTTCGAGGTAATAGCTCTTGTCGAACAGCACCGGGTCGATCTGATCGGACGGCACGAATTCCAGCACGGGAATCTCGTGTTTCTCCGCCGCGGGCAGTTTCGAGAAATCGGCGTCGGTCAGTACCACCTGCTCACCGTCCGGCGAGGTATAGGCCTTGTCGATATCGGAGTACTGCACAGATTTGCCACACACCTGACAGACCCGGTCATATTTGATCCGGCCCCCGTCCTCGGCGTGGACCTGGTGGAACCGAATGTCATGGTCCTCGGTCGCGGTATAGACCTTGACCGGGACATTGACGAGCCCGAAAGCGATCGAGCCCTTCCAGATCGATCTCATCCACCCATCATGGTCGAAATGTCGCGCCGGGGCGAGCAAGCGATCTCCAATAGGTGCCCGCCTGTGATCCGGCGGTGCTTGAAATCGTTGCGTCTGATCCAATTGCCGAGTGGGTGTCGAGGTGATCGTGTGCGGGATCGGGCCGGCGGGCCGGGCCGTTGCCCATCGTGCGCTGGCGGCCGGGCGCGACGTCACTGTGATCGATCCACGCCCGGACCGGGTATGGACGCCGACCTATGCGGCGTGGGTCGATGAATTGCCCGGGTGGCTCGATGCCGGCGTGGTCGCGGCGGCGATCGACGAGCCGACGGCGTGGGCGGTGCGCGAGCATCGGATCGATCGCACCTATCAGGTGTTCGATACGGCGGCGCTGCAGTCGTCGTTGACGCTGCACGGCGCGACCGTGATCGCGGACCGCGCTGTGGAGGTGAACACACGCTCGGTGCGGACGGCGGGTGGGCTGACCCGTACCGGGCAGGTGGTGGACGCGCGGGGGCTGGCCCGGTCGCCGCGTCGCGCCGAGCAGACCGCCTATGGGGTGGTCGTGGACCGTACGGGACTCGAGCCGACACTGTTCATGGACTGGCGGGCCGACAACGGGGCCGATCCCGACGAGCCACCGTCGTTTCTGTACGCGATACCGCTGAGCGCCGACACCGTGCTGTTCGAGGAGACCTGCCTCGCCGGGCGACCCGCGCTCGCGCCGGACGTGTTGCGACGCCGACTCGAACATCGGTTGCGGGTGCGGGGGATCGCGCTCACCGGGGCCGAACCCGTTGAACGGGTGCGGTTTCCGGTACAGGGCGGCATGCCGGGGCGCGGCAGATTCGGTGCGGCCGGTGGGTTGACCCACCCCGCGACCGGGTACAGCGTCGCCGCCGCTCTCGCCGCCGCCGACACCGTTGTCGCGGGTGGCGCGGTGTGGACGCCCAGCGCGCGGGCCGTGGCGGCCTTGCGCCGCGCCGGATTGCGCGCGGTGCTGGCTCTGCCGCCGCGCGAGGTACCGGTCTTCTTCGAGACGTTCTTCGGTTTGCCCGCGCACCTGCAACGTTGCTATCTGTCCGGCCTCGATGACCTCGGTGGCACTCTCGCCGCGATGCGCGCGCTGTTCGCCGATCTTCCGCCGAATCTGCGCCGCACTGTCGTGACCTCGGTCGTCGGCGCGGCTCGTCGGTAGCCGACGCCGAGACCCGTCGCCGACCGGACGAACAAGGGTGTGCCAGAGGCCCGGCGGTGCCGCCACGAAGTTGCTACGATCGCCACGCGAACGCGCCGACCCGCCAACAGGATCGGGCCGACGAGGCGGGACGGCCGGAACTACTCCGAGCCCCCGCACGTCGATATGCGCCTCGCGCGATGGTGTGACGAGTTAGGGGACAATCCGGTGTTCGAATTCACCAGGCGGCGCAGTCGCTGGGTGCTCGGCGTTTTCGCGGTGCTCGCAGTGGTGCTCGGCGCACTGGGCGCGACGCTGTTCGAGCGGGTGGAGGGCGGCGGATACACCGACTCCGGGAGCGAATCCAGCCGCGCGCTGGAGGTGTTGGGCACCGAGTTCGGGCAGGCGCCGCCGAACCTGCTGCTGCTGGTGGAAACCGAGTCCTCGGTCGAGGACCCCGAATCCACCGCGGCGGCAACGGCATTGGTCGCCAACCTGCAGGAACGGGCCGGTGTCACCGAGGTGATGTCGTACTGGACCTCCCACCAGCCCGCGCTGCGCAGTGTCGACGGCAAGCAGGGCCTGATCGTCGCCAGCGTGCTCGGCAGCGAACGCGAGATCGACCAACGCGTCACCGCCATCTCCGAAGAGTTGACGGGCAAACAAGGATCGTTGCAGGTCAGGGCAGGCGGATTCGCCATGCTCATGCACGAGACGGTGCAGCAGAGCAAGACCGATATCGCCAAGGGCGAGGCCATCGCGTTCCCGCTCACCCTGATCGCGCTGCTGTTCGTCTTCGGCGGCCTGGTCGCCGCGAGCCTGCCGCTGCTCGTCGCGATCGGCACCGTGCTCACCACGATGGGCGCGCTGTGGTTGCTCACCCTGTTCACGCCGCTGGCCGTCACCGCGGCCAATGTGGCGACGCTGCTCGGCCTCGGTCTGGCCATCGACTACAGCCTGCTGATCGTCAGCCGCTACCGCGACGAACTGGCCGAGGGCCGCACGCCGGCGGGCGCGGTGGCCACCACCCTGCGCACCGCGGGCCGCACCGTCGCGTTCTCCGCGCTCACCGTCGCGGTGGCGCTGGCCGGGTTGCTGTTCTTCCCGCTGCTGGCGATCCGGTCGATGGGCTACGCGGGCATCGTCGTCGCGGCACTGGCCGCGCTGGTGTCGCTCACCGCGCTGCCCGCCGCGTTGCTGCTGATCGGCACCCGCATCGACAAGGGGCAGCTCGGCTGGTGGTTCCTGCGCGCGCCGCGTCCCGCCCCGGGTGAAGGCGCCTGGCACAAGCTGGCCACGGCCGTGATGCGCAAGCCGATCTCGATCGGACTCGCCGTCACCGCGCTGCTGCTCCTGCTCGGTGCGCCGTTCCTCGGCGTGAAACTCGGATTCCCGGACGAACGAACACTGCCGGAATCGATGAACTCCCGTCAGGTCACCGAGATCGTGGCGCGCGACTTCGGCGAGAGCGACCAGCACACCCTCGTCGCCGTGCTGCCCGACAGCGCTTACAGTGCGGCGGGACTCGACACCATCGCGCGTGACATGTCCGACCTGGACAACGTCCGCCGCGTCGACACCGCCACCGGCAGCTATGCCCAGGGCGGGTTGCTCCTCGAACCCACCGCGGCCAACGCGCGGTTCCGGGTCGAGAAGGCCGTCTACCTGTCGATCGTGCCGACCACCGGTGACAGCGACGCCCTGGCGCACCTGGTCGAGCAGGTGCGCGCGGTGCGGACACCGAGCGAGTTGCTGGTCGGTGGCGTGGCCGCCGCCAATACCGACTCGGTCGCCGCGATCGAGAACGCACTGCCGTGGGCGCTCGGCTTCGTGGTGATCATGATGCTGATCGTGCTGTTCGCGCTCACCGGCAGCGTGGTGCTGCCGGTGCTGGCGGTGATCCTCAGCGCGCTGAGTTTGACCGCGACCTTCGGTGCGCTGGTGTGGATCTTCCAGGACGGCCATCTGTCCGGGGTGCTCGGTTTCACCGTCACCGGAGACCTGTCGGCTACCGTCCCCGTGATGCTGTTCGCCGCCGCCTTCGGGCTCGCGATGGACTACCAGGTGTTCCTGCTGTCGCGGATCCGGGAGGAATACGACCGGACCGGCAAGAACGAGACCGCGGTCGCGCTCGGCCTGGAACGGGTCGGACGTATCGTCACCGCCGCGGCGATTCTCATCTCCCTGGTGTTCCTCGGCTTCCTGGCCTCCGACATCACCTTCATGAAGTCCTTCGGCATCGGCCTGCCGCTGGCCGTGATCGTCGACGCCACCCTCGTGCGCGGGTTCCTGCTGCCCGCCGCGATGAAGGTGCTGGGCGACGCGAACTGGTACGCACCGGAATTCCTGCGTCGACTCCACGATCGGTGGGGCCTGGACGAGGGCGGCTCGGCTCGGTCGAAACGTGAAGTGGTGGTGCGTGATCCGCTCGCCGCCCGGTCGGAGGAGGTTGTCGTCGTGGATCCACTCGCGCGGGCGGAGGCGGCGCGGGCGCAGGCGGCCAGAGCTGAGGCCGAGCGTGCCGACCCGGCGCGGGCCGAAGACGGTACGCGGGAGAACTCGCGGGCGCAGGAGAGCATTTCGGTCTCGACGGGCAGTCGCGAGACCTCGGACTGACGAGACGTCGCAGGGGCGGGCACGCCGAACCGCCGCCCGCCCCTGCGAGTTTCAGAGGTGGTGGGTTCAGATGCCGCCGGTGGACAGGAACCCGCCGTCGACCCGCACACAGTCACCGGTGATCCACGCTGCCTCGTCGGACACCAGGAATGCGATCAGCCGGGCCACGTCCTCGGGCTCGCCGAGTCGCTTCAGCGGATACACGCTCGCGGCACGCTCCTCGTCGTCGGAGTACAGCGCATCGGCGAACTTGGTCTTGACCACGCCCGGCGCCACGGCGTTGACGCGGATCTTCGGGCCCAGCTGCCAGGCCAGCTCCTCGGTGAGCCGGATCAGCGCCGCCTTCGACGCGCCGTAGGCCGAGATCACCCCCGACGACCGGATGCCCGCGACGCTGGCCACGTTCACCACCGCACCACCGTGCTCGGCCATCCACGCGCGGTAGGCCTGCTGCACATAGCCCAGCGACGCCACCACGTTCACATCGAAGATCTTGCTGACGCCACCCAGATCGGCGTCCATCAGCGGGCCGTAGACGGGGTTGATGCCGGTGTTGTTGATCAGGATGTCGAGCGAGCCGTACTCGGTGACGGCCCTGGCCACGGCTTCCGCGCGTGCGTCGGCATCGCCCGCGTTGCCGGCGAGATAGCTCACCTGACCCTGGTGGCCCAGCGCGCGCAGCTCGGTGGCCGCGGCCTCCAGTGGTTCGGGTTTACGCGCGGTGATCAGCACGTTCGCGCCCCGGCGCAGCAGTTCGGCCGCAGTCGCGAGGCCGATGCCGCGACTGGCTCCGGTGACGAGGGCGGTCCGGCCAAGGAGATCGGTAGTCATGGCACGAGAGTAACCACGCTCACATCGGGCAGCGCCGGGTTCGGCTTCCAGAAGCGTCGACGGTAAAATAAGTGGTTCTTGCCGATATGCCCTTCCCGTTTGTCTTACTCTGAGGAGAACTCTGTGATCACGGCGACCGACCTGGAGGTCCGGGCCGGAGTCCGTACCCTGCTCTCGGCTCCTGGGCCGGCGCTGCGGGTGCAGTCCGGCGACCGGATCGGACTGGTCGGTCGCAACGGTGCGGGTAAGACCACCACCCTGCGCATCCTCGCGGGCGAGGGCGAGCCGTACGCCGGAAAGATCACGCGCTCCACCGACATCGGCTATCTGCCGCAGGACCCGAAGGAAGGCGATCTCGATGTGATCGCCAAAGACCGGGTGCTCTCGGCGCGCGGGCTCGACGTGCTGCTGCGCGACATGGAGAAGGCCCAGGTCGAGATGGCCGAGGTGGCCGACGATGCCGCTCGCGACAAGGCGATTCGCCGGTACGGGCGCCTCGAGGACCAGTTCTCCTCGCTCGGCGGCTACGTCGCCGAGAGCGAGGCGGCCCGCATCTGCAACAGCCTCGGCCTGCCGGATCGCGTCCTCGATCAGCAGCTGCGCACCCTCTCCGGTGGTCAGCGCCGCCGCATCGAGCTGGCCCGCATCCTGTTCTCCGCCTCCGACGGCTCGGGTGGGCGCTCCGACCGCATCCTGCTGCTCGACGAACCGACCAACCACCTCGACGCCGACTCCATCACCTGGCTGCGCGGGTTCCTGCAGAACCACGACGGCGGCCTGATCGTGATCAGCCACGACGTGGAACTGCTCGGCGACGTGGTCAACAAGGTGTGGTTCCTCGACGCCGTGCGCGGTGAGCCCGACGTCTACAACATGGGCTGGAAGAAGTACCTCGACGCCCGTGCCACCGACGAGCAGCGCCGCGTCCGCGAGCGCGCCAACGCCGAGAAGAAGGCGGGCGCGCTGCGTCAGCAGGCCGCCAAGCTCGGCGCGAAGGCCACCAAAGCCGCTGCGGCACACCAGATGGTGCGTCGCGCCGAACGCTTGATCAATGAGCTCGACGACGTGCGCGTGAGCGACAAGGTCGCCCGTATCCGGTTCCCCGAGCCCGCGGCCTGCAGCAAGACGCCGCTGATGGTGAAGGACCTGACCAAGCTCTACGGTTCCCTGGAAATCTTCACTGGCGTGAACTTCGCCGTCGACAAGGGCAGCCGCGTGGTGGTGCTCGGGCTCAACGGCGCCGGTAAGACGACCATGCTGAAACTGCTCGCCGGTGTCGAGACGCCGACCGCGGGCGGCGTCGAGCAGGGCCGTGGGCTCAAGGTCGGCTACTTCGCCCAGGAGCACGACACCCTCGACGACCAGGCCTCGGTGTGGGAGAACATCCGCCACGCGTCTCCGGACGCGGGGGAGCAGGAGCTGCGCAGCCTGCTCGGTGCGTTCATGTTCACCGGTCCGCAGCTCGACCAGCCGGCGGGCACGCTGTCCGGCGGCGAGAAGACGCGTCTGGCCCTGGCCGGGCTGGTGTCCTCGGCGGCGAACGTGCTGCTGCTCGACGAGCCGACCAACAACCTCGACCCGGTCTCGCGCGAGCAGGTCCTCGAGGCGCTGCGCACCTACGCGGGTGCCGTGGTACTGGTGACGCACGACCCTGGCGCGGCCGAGGCGCTCAACCCGGAGCGGGTCATTCTGCTGCCCGACGGCACCGAGGACCACTGGTCCGCGGAGTACGCGGAGCTGATCGACCTCGCCTGATCCGTGGTGAAAGGCTGTGTCGTGGCGGAACTCGCCGGGATCGCGTGAGTTTGATCACTGTTTTCGTTGATCACCGAGTGCGGAGTGTCTAGCCTGGAAGAAGTGCTCGGCGACTCGGAGGAAGCCATGAGCGACAGTGCCAGACAGGCCGCTAGGTCGGCCAAGGGTAAATCGACGATCGGCAAGTCAGCCCTGGGTAAGGGCACCCGGGTGACGGGCAAGTCCCGCGACCGGCTGCAGACCCAGCTGAAGAAGCAGTACGAGGCGGGCGCGTCCATTCGCACCCTGGCCAGGTCCACCGGCCGCTCGTACGGCTTCATCCACAATGTGCTGGTCGAGTCACATGTAGAACTGCGTGGGCGCGGCGGTGCCAATCGGCGCAAGAATCCGGCCGACTGAATCGCGCGCCACGCGACGGTGTCGCTACCAGCCTGCGACGGCTCCGTCGCCACGGACCAGCAGATTGGCCAGGCTGGCGAACAGTGGCAGCCCGGTCTTGATCTCGAGGTAGGCGAACTGTCCCTGCGGGTTCACCTCGAGGAAGTAGTACTCGCCGTCGCTGCCGAGGCGCAGATCGACCACGCCGAAGCTGAGTCCGAGCGCGCCCATCAGGGTCGCGAGGGACTTGCTGACCGACGCCGGTAGCCGATCCGGTGCGAACGCGACCGAGGTGTCGAGCCGGGAATCGATGCGTCCGACTCCCGCCTGGGAGTCGATGCGCACACTCCACTCGACGCCGTCGACCCAGACGACCCGAAGATCGCAGCTGGCCTCCACGTAATCCTGGAACGTGGTCGGCGTCGACCGGATCGACTCGAGCTTGTTCAGCTCGGGCCTGGTGATGATCCTGGTCTCCGAGAATTCGCCACGGCCCGTGCCGGTGCGCTTGTACACCACTGGCCCGCACCGGGATTCGACGAAACTGCGCGCCTCGTCCGGGTCGTTGGTGACCAGCGTTTCCGGGATCGTGAAACCCGCCCGCTGCGCGGTTTCGAGCTGGACGATCTTGCGGCTCGCGGTGCGCTCGGCGGCCGGATCGTTGACCCAGTACGCCGGGATCGACCACAGCATGCCCTGCAGGAATCCGTCACACTCGGCCTGGCGGAACGCGTCGTCGGCCGCGCGCACGCCGGTGGGCACCCGGCACGGGTGCGGCCTGCGCCACCACACCGCGCGGACGTCGTCGAGGCCGTGGACATGGGACATCGCGCGGTTGGTGCCCGCTTTGTCGAGCCGGAAACTCCCTGTCTCAGTGGGGAAGTCGCGCAGGTCGAGCCGGATCGGATCGAGCCCGTGGCGGTCTCGCAGGGTCGACGCCAGCGCATCGGCGTGCAGGTCGTCGGCTTCGGAGACGATGAGCACGGCGTCGGTAGCGCCTTCCATCACTTGCGCGCCGTTTCAGTCGAGGCTGTCGCAGTTGATGCCGTCGCGGAAGGTGAAGGTCGCCCCGGTGACACCACCTCGTTCGGCGATGCGCAATTTCGTCGCCCAGCTGCGGGTGGCGCGGGCCAGCTGCTCGTCGCCCAGCGCCTCCGACGGTTCCGGTGCGAGGGTGATCGGCCGGTCGACCAGATCGACGCGCATCCGTCGGGTGAAGTCGGCGGTGGCGCCGGGACGGATATCGACCCGTACCTGACGTTCACCCGCGCCCACGCGGTCTTCGGTGAGTCGCACGACGTCGTTGCGGTCGAATGTCCAGGTTCCACCGTCGACGCGCACCGAGATGTCGCGCTCGGACTCGGCCACCAGCAATCCGCGCAAGGCGGGGCCCCGATCTCGGGACGACGCGGTAGCGGGGAGGTGGATGGCGTCGGTCATGGGCACTCACTCCGATCTTTCTCGTCTGCTCGCGATTTGCCAGAACCCCAAAAGGTGCTTCGGATCATAACGTGAACAGGTGGTCCGCCGAGCCGGTTCGCGAGATTTGCGGAGTGCCGGGCAAACCGCCGAGCGGCGCGTGATCGCCTTGCCGGGAAAGAATTTCGGACAACTCGGATGTTGCAAGCGTGTTCTCACCGGCAATCTGACAGCAAACGCAGATGACAACAGCGCGGCAGACGTCCCCCGGGTCCGTGCTGGAGGGTGCCTGCCGCGCCGTGTGTGGTTGCTAGAGGCCGAGCAGTTCGGGATTCTCGGCGAGCTCGCGGAAATGTTCGGCCGGGTTCGCGACGAGCCGGCGGGCTGTCAGATCCATCGCGCCCGCCACGACGGTGATCTCCGCGGCGACGGTTCCGTCGAGCTTGATGATCTGGTGGTGGAAGCGGAAGACCTTCTCGCCTTGCTTCCAGTCGAACACGCAAGTCACGGTGACCTCGTCGCCACCGCGCAGTTCGCGCTTGTACTTGATGGTCGACTCGAGCACCACCGCACCGACGCCGCTGGCGATGAACTTGTCCTGCGGGATGCCCGCCGCGCGCAGCAGCTCCCACCGGGCGTGCTCGCCGTACTGGTGATAGACGGCGTGATTGAGATGGCCCTGGGTGTCGAGCTCGTAGCCGCGGACGAGGACCGGTACGGAGAACGTCATACGGTGTATAACCGGCGGCTCGCGCGTGCTTGTTCCCGGTGTGTGTGCAATCTCGGACACATTCCGAGCGGTCCGGTATGGCCGCCGTGGCCTTACGCCCATCGCGATCGTCGCCGCGCCGGCCGGAAATTTCACGACGCGCGCGGGCTCTACCAGGTTGTTCGATCGGATTCGCGCTTGCCATTGACGGCGCCCCCGCGCTGGGTCATCATTGAGCCAGCGGGCATTCGCGTGCTCAAAATGGTTGTGAGACAACGAAGTTCCGGCCAGGTTGGGCTTTCTACGGCGCTTACGCCGGTGACCCCCGCTTCTCGGCCCCTCGCAGCGCACTCTCGACGACCCCATCAGCCCGGCCTTTCGGTCAGGGCTTTTTTGCTGCCCGAACGGGGCGAAATGGGCATCGCCAGGCTGCGACCGGCACCGAGAACATCTCCCGATCTCGACCGTATGACAGGACTGCAATGAGTTCACCCAAACTAGGGCGCGATGTCATCTTCGACTACATTCGCGACGCCGGCATCGAGTACATCTTCGGTGTTCCCGGCACCCAGGAAATCCCGCTGATCGACGCCACCACCATTCCGGAGAACGGTGTCGAGTACATCCCGACCCTGCACGAGAACATCGCGATGGGCGCCGCGATGGGTTATGCCCGCGCGTCGGGCAAGCCCGGCGTCGCACTGGTCCACATCACCCCTGGCGCCGCCAATATCGTCGGAAACCTTTTCGACGCGTACACCTCGAATATCCCGGTCCTCGTCCTGTGCGGCCAGCAGCACAGCGATCTGCTGATCCAGGAGCCGCTGCTGGGATCGGATCTGGTCCGAACCGCGGGCCAGTACACGAAGTGGGCACACGAGATCCGCAGCGCGGACGAGATTCCGCTCGTCATGCAGCGTGCGTTCAAAGAATTGTTCACGCCGCCGTTCCGGCCCGTGTTCGTCTCGGTGCCGTGGGATTTCCTGATCGAGCAGCCGACCTTGCAGGAACCGGCCCGCTCCACTCGGATCGCGCACGCGGTGACCGGCGACGAGGCCGGGATCGCTGCGGCCGTCGAGACTCTCGCCAACGCGAACAATCCGGTGCTGCTGGTCGGCGACGGCGTCGGAGAGGCCGGCGCGTGGCCGGAGATCGAAGGTCTCGCGAACCTGCTCGGCGCGGCCGTGTACTCGGAGTTCCAGGCGAGCCGGATGAACTATCCGAACGACCTGCCGCACTGGCAGGGTGAACTGGCACCCATCCAAGACGGCATCCACATGCAGTTGCGCGGCTACGACACCATCTTCCTGATCGGGGTGAACTCGCACGCCCAGATCTCGATCTTCCGGTGGGACAAGGGCCCGATCCTGCCCGCGGACCTGGTTCAGGTGGCGCTGCACAATGATTCGTGGCAGATCGGCAAGAACTACTTCACCGAGGTCGGTGTCCTCGGTGACATCAAGAAGACGCTGCCGCCGATCATTTCCGGTATCGCCGCGAGCCCGCACTTCGACCTCGCGTCGGCGCAAGCGCGCAATGCGAACATTCTGCGGCTCGGCGCGCAACGCGACGCCGCGTTCTCGGCCGACGCCGACCAATTCCAGTTGCTCGATTCGGCGGCGGTTGCCGAACTCGAGACCGTCGACTCGGTGGTTTCGGAAGAATCGAAGACCGCTGTCGTCGACGCCCCTGTGCCGATTCCCGGTCAGCAGGTGGCGTTCGCGCTGGCGGAAGTGCAGAAGACGCTCGATCGGCCGATCACCGTACTCAACGAAGCGTTCTCGATCGCCAGCAGCTTGCAGAAGGTGGTTCAGTACGATTCGCCGGACGCCTACTTCTGCACCTCGGGTGGTTCGCTGGGATTCTCGTTGCCCGCGTCGATCGGATTCTCCCTCGCCGTGCGGGAGGAGCGCTACATCGTCAATGTCATCGGCGACGGTTCGGCGCTGTTCCACACCAATTCCTGGTGGACCAGCGCCAAATTCGATCTGCCGGTGCTGTACATCGTCGTCAACGACGCGCAGTATTCGTCGCTGGTGATCGGGCTCGGGCTGATCGAACGCGTCTACGGCTGGCGGCCGACCAATCCGGCGACCTATCTGAGCCTGGGCGAACCCGAGCAGGATTTCGTCGACATCGCCAAGACCTTCGGCATCGACGGAAAGGTGGTCGACGACGGCCGCAAGCTGCAGCGCGCGATCGAACGCGGATTCCGGGCCGTCGCGGACGGCAAGCCCTATGTCCTCGATATTCGCACCACCCCTGCCCTGCCCCCGGCGCTGCCGCCCGCGATGGATGTCCTGCTGGCCGAAAGGTCGAGTGCCGACGCGGAATACGTAGAGAAGCTGCGCGATATCGGCCCTCCGTGATCCCCGGGGTCAGCTGATTGTGCTGCCGAGTGGACGGCGACCGTGACATTTGCCATCGGTCGCCGTCCACATCGGTATCTACCTGCCATCGGAGCGGACTGCGATTCTCAGTCGAGAGACCGACGCCTACGAGAATGGAACGCTATGCACAAGCTTGTCCGGCTCCGAAATGTCATGACAGTGCTGGCCGCGACCGCGGTGTTCGCGACCGCCGCGTGCGGCAGCGACACCGAATCGGCCGACGCGCCGGCGCCCACTACGACCGCCGCTGCCGCCGTGGCGAAGCCGACCATCGTGCTGGTGCACGGCTCGTTCTCCGACAGTTCCAGCTGGGACACGGTCGCGGGCAAACTACGGGCGCAGGGCTACCAGGTGGTCCAGCCGGAGAATCCGTTGCGTGGACCGAGTTCGGACGCGGCCGCCGTCACCTCGGCGATCGCGAATGTCACCGGGCCGGTCGTGCTGGTCGGGCATTCCTACGGCGGTGCCGTGATCAGCAATATGCACCGTCCGGAGGTCAAGTCCGCGGTGTTCATCGCGGGCTTCGCCCCGGCGAAAGGCGAACCGGTACAAGCGCTCTCGGATCCCGCGAAGTACCCGGGCAGCAAGATCGGCCCGGCGTTGCAGATCAAGCCCACCGACACCGGAGCCGAGGTCACGCTGAAACCCGAACAGTTCGGTGAGGTCTTCGCTCAGGACGTCAGCGCCGATGTCGCGGCGCAGCTCGCCGCGCGTCAGCGGCCTACCTCCGCGGCCGCGCAGGCCGAGCCGAGCGGGGACCCGTCGTGGGCGTCGACTCCGTCGTGGTACCTGATCTCGACCGAGGATCAGATCCTGCCGCCCGCGGCGCAGCGCTTCCAGGCCGATCGCGCGAAAGCTCAGGTCAGTGAGGTGAAGTCCTCGCACGCGTCGCCGGTGTCACATCCGGACGAGGTGGTCGCGACCATCACCGCGGCCGCCCGCTGAACCAGCGAAGCGCCGAAACCCGACGGCACTGTGCCGTCGGGTTTTCCGGCGTCCCGGCCAGGTGCTGTCGCGACCGGTCGAGCTCACAGCCAGCCGGCATTGCGGGCGATGCGGATCGCGTCGATGCGGTTGCGCCCACCGATCTTGGTGATCGCGTTCGACAAGTAGTTGCGCACCGTCGCCGGTGACAGGAACAGCGTGGTGGCGATCTCGTCGGTGCTGATCCCGGTCTCGGCCGCCCGGATCACATCGGCCTCACGGGTGGTGAGCGGACTGGTACCGGTCTCGAGGGCCGCGGCGACCAGGTCGGTGTCGATCACCCGCTCGCCGGCGACAACCTTGCGGATACTGTCGGCCAGTGTCTGCGCCGGTGCGTCCTTGACGACGAAACCGCGCACCTGCGCGTGCAGGGCGCGCAGCAGATAGCCCGGCTGACTGAGTCCGGTCAGGATCAGCACCTGGGTTTCGGGGACCTGTTCGTGAATGAGCTTGGCGACGCTGAGTCCGTCCAGGCCCGGCATGTCGATGTCGAGCAACGCGACATCCGGGCGCGTGCGCAGGATCTCGTCGATGACATGGTCGCCACGGTCCAGTTCCGATACCACGTCCATGTCTTCCTCGCGGGACAGCAGCGCCACCAGCGCGCCCCGGATCATGTGCATGTCCTCGGCGACGAGCACGCGAATCATCATGTCCCCCCTGGGATCTCGACGCGCAAGTGAAACAGGCCGTCCTTGCTGTGTCGCGCCGACACGGTACCCGACAACGCCGCCGTCCGCTCCGCCAGTCCGGACAGGCCGTTCCCGGAACCCGGCTTGCGGTGCGCCCCGTCGTTGACGATCTCCAAGAACAGCGTGCCGTCCCGCCGACCGGCTTCGATCCAGCACGTGCGGGCGGTGCTGTGCCGCAGCACATTGGTGATGCCTTCGCGAGTGGCCCACGCGAACGCGTCGTCGACCTCGGGCGCCAGCGGCGGAAGATCGATGTGATGGTGGGTGTCGATCCCGGCGGCCGAGAGCAGGGCGGTGGCCCCGGCGGCTTCCGTGCGCAGGGAGATGGTGTGCTCGCCGAGGGTGACCCGTCGCATCGCCTGCAGGGTCTCGCGGGCGAGTGCGGCGATGCCGTCGATTTCCGATCGTGCCGCGCCCGGATCGCTGGGCAGCAAGGCCGCGGCCAGGTCGCCCTTGAGCGAGACGGCCGACAGGCTCTGCCCGAGGAGATCGTGCAGGTCGCGCGAGACCCGAAGGCGTTCTCGGCCCGCGGCCTGCTCGGCGAGATCGGTGCGGGTGCGTTCGAGTTGGGCCACGGCGCGGACCAGCAGGGCCACGCCGACGAGGCACCCGGCGATGGCGGTGAACACGACCACCACCTCGATGGCGGCCGCCACCGGGTGTCGCGACGCGATGCGGTCGGCGGCGAACAGCGTGCCGACCGCGGTGACGGCGATCGGGGCCGCGCAGAGGAGTACGCGCGGCAGGCCGCGTACGAGCAGTGCGGCCGAGGCGACGAAGAACACCTGGCTGATGCCCCACGCCGTCGGTGACCAGACCATCGGTAGGTACACGAGACCACTCAGCAGCGTGAAGGTCATGGGCCAGCCCCGCGGGCGAGGGTCGTCGGCGCTACCGGGCTCGCGGTCCGCGCCGACCGTGCCGAAGGCGTGGTACAGGTGCACGGCGACCACGGCGACCGCCAGTATCCACCACAGCGAGGCCGGGCCTGCCTGCTCGGTTCCGGCGAAGGTCGCCCGTGCGGGCGCCAGCGCACCGGTAGCGCAGGTGGTCCCGACCAGGAGGAACCGCGCGGTCTGCGCGGTCGCCAGCCAGGGGCCGAGGAGCGGGCGCGACACCTCGGTCATCCGAGTTCCCCTGCCGTGGTGGCGGTTCTGGGCTCGATGGCGCAGTCGAGCTGCCAGCGACCCCCCACCTGGCGAACAGTGATCAGCACCGGTTCGGTCGGCCCGTCGCGCAGGAGCCGCGCCAGGAGGTGGCGCAGTTCGGCGCGCAGTGGTTCCTCGTACTGTGCCGGTGGTCCTTCGGCGGGCAGGTCGATGCGGGCAACCACGCCCGCTGCGGCGAGAAGTGTTGTAGTGGAAGCGAGCTCACGGCGAAAGTCGGTCTGCTGGACACTGCGGATCAGTTGCCGCGCCTGGGCGAGGCCGCTACGCGAGGTGGCGACGAGCTCGCCGAGTTCGGCGCGCGCCGACACATGGTCGCTCCGCGCGGCGGAACTCGCCGCGCGATCGGCGGACTCGGTGATCGCCACCAGTGCGGTATGGACGGTTCGGGTGACCGTGCGGTCGATTCGCAGTCGTTCGCGGGCGACGGCCTGTTCGGCGAGCGCCGCACCGGCACTGCGTAGCCGGCGCAACGCGACGACCATCCAGACCAGCGTGTAGACCGCGACCACCCGCATCGCGGTCGTGACCAGCAACCAGATCGCCTCCTGCTCGGTCGCGCCGAGCAATGCCGCCGACGGCGCGACGGCGGCGATCAGCACCACCGCGATCGGCAGGGCGAGCACGGGTCGCAGCGTCAGCGCGACGACCACCGCCACGATGTGCACGGTGTTCAGCCACGCGACACCGAGGACCGGCGCCGCCCCGACCACCAGCACGGCCAGCAGCGCCGAGGTGATGGGCGCTGCCGGTGGGACGGCGTCGCGGACAGCGAAGGCGAGGTGGCGGAGGTAGAGCGACAGGCTCACCGCGAGCAGAGCGGCGGTCACGGCGAGGTCGGGTCGATGCCCGGTGTCGGTGGTGACGGTCGCGATCAGCGTCAGGGTGCCGAGCGCGAGCGCGGCCACGACAGTGCCCGCCGCGGCGATGTCCACGGCGTCGCGGGGAATCCGCGCCGACAGCCCACGCAGCACGCCGAGGGCGGCGCCGGTCCGATCGGGCCGGGTCGCGTTCGACAAGGGCGCACGTTCCAGTATCACCGCTACCACCCCATGACTGTTCCGCGAGCCGCGACCGCCCGCCAGAAACCAATGTAGACGTTCACCGATGACATTCGTCATCGACGAATGTCCACATCTATCTCTAGCCGTGGTTCGAGAACGTGCGGGATTGTGGGAATCGGCCATGCATCGGGGCGGCGGTCACCTGGTAACGAATTCATCCCCCAAGAAATTGGGGCCTGGTGAAATCCATTGGGCGACAGTAGGTTTGGGCTGAACATCGGGTCGCGGGGGCATAGATACCGGGACCGGGACCTTGCGGGGGCAGGTTCGGGCGATCGCCGCCACACCACGCGCACATCACCGTCGATGCGTGCTTCAAGCACTGTTGTTTCTCGCTCGACTGCAACTGCGGTAGGCCGTCATTCGCGGCTTTGCGGTGTCTATCGCACAAGATTGGACCTCGATCATGACAACCATCGAGCATCTGTTCGCGCGACGCGTGCACGGCGCCGATCGCGACACCGAATCCGGCACCACATCGACGACACCGCGCCTGCTCGGGGTGGCGTCGGCGAATCCGCCCACGCGGTACAGCCAGCGCGAGCTGGTCGATCTGCTGGCCATCGACGACCCGAAGATCCGCGGTGTCTTCCTCAACGGCGGGATCGAGCACCGCTATCTCACCCTGCCGCCGGTCGACGACGCGGGACAGTTCCGGTCCGAGTCGCAAGGTGACCTGCTGCGCAAGCATCGACGGCACGGCGTGGACACCGGTGCGGCGGCGATTCGGCGATGCCTGGCCGAGATCGGCAGACAGCCGCGGGACGTGGATTACCTGGTGGCGGTGACGACAACCGGATTTCTCACCCCGGGGTTCAGCGCCCTGCTGATCAACGAGCTCGGTCTCGCGCCGAGCACCGGGCGCCTCGACGTCGTCGGGATGGGGTGCAACGCGGGGCTCAACGGCCTGACCGCGGTGGCCTCCTGGTCGGCCGCCAACCCGGGCAGGCTGGCGGTCCTCGCCTGCTCCGAAGCATGTTCGGCGGCTTACGTGTTCGACGGAACGATGCGGACCGCCGTGGTGAACAGCCTGTTCGGCGACGGCGCCGCCGCCCTCGCGATCAGCACCGGCGAATCCTACGTAGGCGCCGGCACGGACACGCGATCCGGTGCGCCACAACTGATCGGGCGCGCCAGCTACATGATCACGCGGGCGGTGGACGCGATGCGCTACGACTGGGACGACGATGCCGGCAAGTTCAGCTTCTATCTCGACAAAGAGGTTCCCTACGAGGTCGGCGCCCACGTCGAGCGGGTCGTCGACGAACTACTCGGCGACGCCGGGCTCCGGCGCAAGGACATCGCCCAGTGGATCGTGCACTCCGGCGGCAAGAAGGTGATCGACGCGGTGAAGATCAACCTCGGTCTGACCACGCACGACCTGCGCCACACCGTGAGCGTCATGCGCGATTTCGGGAATCTGTCCAGCGGATCGTTTCTGTTCTCCTATGAGCGGCTGCTGGCCGAGGGGCGCGTGGCGCCCGGCGACTACTGCGTCCTCATGACGATGGGTCCGGGATCGCAGATCGAGACCGCGCTGCTGCGGTTCTGAGCGCCGAAGGGCGAAAACCATCCTGTGGAAAGGCAATTCGTGACTGAGATGATCACCACCGAAGTGGCAGCCGACGGTGCGCTCGCACCGGAACTGACCGCGAGCGTGCTCGCGGCAGCGGTGCGGGCCGAGGACGCGTCGGCGGCCGGGGGAGAGTGCGCGGTGGTCCTGCGCATCGGCGGTGCGGCACCGGGTGCGCGATTCGCCTGGCCGGGCCCGGTCAGCGTCGGCGACGTGAACAAATGGGAAGGCGCGCTGCGCCGCCTCGAACAGGTCCCCGCGCCGGTCATCGCCCTCGTCGACGGCGACGCGTACGGGCCCGCCGCGGAGCTCCTGCTCGTGGCCGACTACCGGATCATGGCGGCGGGCACGGTCTTCGAGCTGGCGGCGAGTGACGGCGGGGTGTGGCCCGCGATGGCGGTCTACCGGCTGGCCGGTCAGGCCGGCGGTGGTCCGGCCCGGGAATTGGCGGTACTCGGCCGGGCGCTGTCGGCCGAGCGGGCCAGAGACTGTGGCCTGGTGGACGCCGTGATCGAACCCGGCGCCGATGCCGATTCGATCGCCGCGGGCGCCGCGCTGTTCGGCGCGGTCTCGGGAATCGAGATCGCGATCCGGCGCAGGTTGCTGCTCGACGCGCCGAGCACCCGGTTCGAAGACGCGCTCGGCGCGCATCTGGCCGCCTCGGACCGCGCGCTGCGACGTGAACGGGCGGCATCGTGACCATCGTCATCACCCCGCGCACGATCGTGGGTCAGCTCGACTACGACATGGCCGAATTGCGCGCTGCGGCAACCGAACACGCGGCCTTGCTGGAGTCGCTCGGACCGGTTCCCGACCGGGACGAGACGGCGGCCGCCGCGGCCGCGGCCGCGCACCACGTGCTGCGCCGCCTGCGTCGGCAGTTCCTGCGACGGCACCTCGCTGTCGTCTACGGGACGGCCACCGATGACCTGCGGCGAGGTCTTCGGCTGAGCGCGCTCGCCGCGGCCGTGACTGTGCTGTATCCCGGCCTGCTCCCGAGCACCGCGCAGGTGCACGCCGACGCCGCGGTGGCGCAGCCGGCGAAAGAGGGCTGGGAGATCGATCAGGGCATCTTCTTCCAGGCCGTGTTCGCGGACCCGGTCCTCGGCAATCACCTGCTCGACGCGATGCGCGCGCCCACCGAGGCCGCCCTCGACCTGCTCGCCGACTTCCGCGCCACCGGCTCGATCGCACTGCCTGCCGCGCGCCTCGAGCGCAGCGGCAGCACCTCGACGATCACGATCACCAACACCGAGTGCCTCAACGCCGAGGACAACCAGCACGTCGCCGATATGGAAACCGCGGTCGACCTGGTACTGCTCGACCCCGAGACCCGGGTCGGCGTGGTCCGCGGCGGCGTGATGGACCATCCGCGCTATCGCGGTCGCCGAGTCTTCAGCGCGGGCATCAATCTCGCCCACCTGCACCAGGGCAAGATCTCCTTCCTCGACTTCCTGCTCGGTCGCGAGACCGGCTACATCGCGAAGATCCTGCGCGGACACACCGAGGACGCGGCGCGCTGGCCCGCCGTCCCGGTCACCAAACCCTGGGTCGCGGCCGTCGATTCGTTCGCGATCGGGGGCGGGGCACAGCTGCTCATGGTCTTCGATCGGGTCATCGCGGCGACCGACAGCTACGTCAGCCTGCCCGCCGCGCAGGAGGGCATCATCCCGGGCGTCGCGAACCTGCGCCTGGGGCGATCGGCGAACTTCCGGCTCTCGCGGGAGGTGATCCTGTGGGGCCGCAAGATCTGGGCGACCGAACCGGACGCGCGGTCGCTGATCGACACCGTCGCCGAACCGGCCGACATGGACCTCGAAATCGGCAAGGCCGCAGCCAGACTCGCCTCGCCCGCCGTGGTCGCCAACAAGCACATGCTGGTCGTCGCCGAGGAACCACAGGACGTGTTCCGCCGCTATCTGGCGGAATTCGCGCTGCACCAGGCGTTGCGACTGTACTCCCCGGACGTCATGGCCAAGACCGAGCGGTTCGACCGCAAGGCGCCGCGATGACCACCGTGGCGCCGTCGAGCACCGTCGAGTACCGCAAACACGGCCATCTCGCGACCGTGGAACTCAACCGGCCGCGGGTGCTCAACGCGATGAATCGCGCCATGCACGCCGAGCTGGCCGAGATCTGGGACGACATCGAAGCCGACGACGACATCTGGGCCGTCGTGCTGAGTGGGGCGGGGCGGCGGGCGTTCTCGGTCGGGCAGGACCTGACGGAACTGGCCGAGCGGATCGGCGACGGCGCCCCGACCCGGTCCTCGTTCGGCAGCGCGGGAAAGCCGGGGTATCCGCGGCTGACCGAACGCTTCTCCTTCGCGAAACCGATCATCGCGAAGGTGTCCGGGTACGCGCTCGGCGGTGGGTTCGAGCTCGCGCTCGCCTGCGACATCGTGATCGCGTCGACCGACGCCCGATTCGGGCTCCCCGAGGCGAAACTGGGGCTGATCCCGGGCGCGGGCGGGGTCTTCCGGCTGCCCCGGCAGGTGCCCTACCGCGTCGCGATGGGACATCTGCTGACCGGCCGCCCGATGTCGGCCACCCGGGCCTACGAGCTCGGGGTGGTCAACGAGGTGGTCGACGAATCGGAACTGGACGCGTGCGCCGACCGCTGGGCCGCCGACGTGCTCGCCTGCGCGCCCCTGTCGATTCGCGCGATCAAGGAATCCGCCGCGCTCTCGGCGAATCTGCCACTGCCCGCCGCCTTCGAGGCCGACTACCCGTGGGAGCGCGTCCGCGCGGACTCGTCCGACGCGACCGAGGGCCCGCTGGCCTTCGCCGAGAAACGTCTACCGCACTGGACCGGGCGGTAGGACCAGACCGACTCGATTGCTTGAGGATCTTCATGCGAACACCCGATACCTACATAGCCGCCCTCGGCTCGTTCCTCCCCTCGACCGTCACCACCGAACAGGCTGTCGCACAGGGCTTGTACTCCGCCGAGACCGCGGAGATCCACGAGCTCGGCGGCGCGGCGGTGGCCGGTCCGATCCCCGCCCCGGAGATGGCGTTGCGCGCCGCGGAAGTCGCGGTGAAACGGTCCGGTCTGGCCGCCGACGAATTCGATCTGCTGCTGTACGCCAGCACCTGGCTGCAAGGCCCGGAGGGCTGGCTGCCGCATCCCTACCTGCAACGTCATCTCGTCGGGCCGATCCCGGCGTTGGAGATCCGGCAGGGTTGCAACGGCATGTTCGCCGGCCTGTCGATGGCATTCGACTACCTGCGCGCCGATCCCGACCGGCGTACCGCGCTGTTGGTGGCGGCCGACAATTTCGGCACCCCGCTGATGGACCGGTGGCAGATGTCGGCGCTGTTCGTCGCCGGTGACGCCGCCTCCGCGGTGGTGCTGAGCAAGACCGACGGCTTCGCCCAGCTGATGTCGGTGTGCCACACCTCGATTCCCGAAGCCGAGGAGATCCACCGGGCCAGTGAACCGATGTTCCCGCCCGGTGTCTCGCTCGGGAAGTCGCCTGACTTCTTCGCCCGGCTGCAGGAAATCACCGCCAAAGTGGCCGCAGCGCCCGATTCGCCCTTGGGTGCGGCCTTGGCGCGGGTGCGCGAGCAGATCCCGGTGGTGGTCGGCCAGGCGCTGGCCGACGCGGGCATCGAGCTCGGCGACATCGCCCGCGTCGCGTTCCTGAACTGTTCGCGCGAGGCCACCGAACAGCGGTGCATGGTGCCGCTCGGTTTGCCCATGGAGATGTCGACCTGGGAATTCGGGCGCGATATCGGCCACTGCTCGGCCAGCGACCAGATCCTGTCGTTCGAGCATCTGATCACCACGGGTCAACTCGGGCCCGGTCAGTACATGCTGCTGTTCGGCTCGGCGCCCGGCGTGCTGCTGTCGGCCGCGGTCATCAAGGTTCTGCGTGATCCGGGGTGGATCGCGTGACCGTCCATCCCGATCCCACGTCCGTCGCATCCAGGAACGAGAACGCTATGTCCCACCCAGTCTCCGGCAACGCCTCCCACACCCCGGTCGATCCGGTGGCGGTGATCGGCATCGGCTGTCGCTTCCCCGGCGGCGTCGGTTCCCCCGCCGACTTCTGGCAACTGCTCTCGGCCGGGCGCGACACCTATGGCGAGATACCGCCGGAGCGCTGGTCGCGATATCGGCACCGCACACCACAATTCGCGACCGCCATCCAGAACACCGTGACCCGAGGCAGCTTCCTCGACGAGATCGAGCGCTTCGACGCGGAATTCTTCGGCATCTCCCCGCGTGAGGCCTCGCTGATGGACCCGCAGCAGCGGTTGCTGCTCGAGGTCACCTGGGATGCGCTCGAGCAGGCCGGGATCGCGCCGCGAGAACTCGCGGGCAGCGAGACCGGTGTGTTCGTCGGCGTCTGCACGGGTGACTACGGTGCGCTGATGCTGGAGGACCTGGCGAGCATCGAGGCGTGGACCGGCATCGGCGCGGCGACCTGCGCTGTCGCCAACCGGTTGTCGCACTCGTTCGATCTGCGCGGACCGAGCATCGCGGTGGACACGGCATGCTCGGCCTCGCTGGTGGCGCTGCACCTGGCCGCCCAGAGCCTGCGCAACGGTGACTGTGATCTGGCGATCGTGGGTGGGGTGAACCTGATCGTCACCCCCGGCCAGACGATCACCCTCGACGCGGCGGGCGCGCTCGCCCCCGACGGCCGCAGCAAGGCCTTCGACGCCTCGGCCGACGGCTACGGCCGTGGCGAGGGCTGCGGCGTCGTGGTGCTGCGCCGCCTGGACAGCGCGCAGCGCGCGGGCGAGGAGGTGCTCGCGCTCATCCGGGGCAGTTCGGTGAATCAGGACGGCCGGACCAACGGGATCATGGCGCCGTCGGGCGAAGCACAGGCCCACGTCATGGCGCGGGCCTGCCGCAACGCCGGAATCGACCCGGCCACAGTCGATTTCGTCGAAGCGCACGGCACCGGCACCAGATTGGGCGACCCGATGGAAGCCGAGGCGCTCGCCTCGGTGTACGGATCGGTGCGTCCGGTCGGCGACCCCTGCCTGATCGGGTCGGTGAAATCGAACATCGGCCACCTCGAGGGGGCCGCGGGCGTGGCCAGTGTGATCAAGACGGTGCTGGCGTTGCGGCACGCCGAGATCCCGCGCACGCCGCTGTCGACCGAGCTCAATCCGGAGATCCCCTGGGACACTTCGGGTATTCGGCTCGCCACCGAGCACACCGCGTGGTCCGAGGGCAGCAGTCCGCGGCGCGCGGGCGTCTCGGGCTTCGGCTACGGCGGCACCGTCGCGCACCTGGTGCTGGAGGAAGCGCCCGCCGCGCCCGTGCCACCGGTCGCGCCGCCGCGGACCGAGCTCGACGGGCTCCGGCTGTTTCCGCTCTCGGCGGCCTCCGATGTCGCCCTGCGCGCGTACGCGGATCGGCTCGCGGAGTGGGTCAGCGATCGGGCGGGCGCGGTGTCGCTCGACGCCGTCGGCCGCACCCTGTCCCATCACCGGTCGCGACTGAACCACAACGCGGCCGTGGTGGCCCGCGACGAGCACGAGTTGATCGCACGACTGCGGGAACTGGCCGCCGCACGGCCGGACCCCGGCGTCGTGACGGGAACCGTGGCCGCCGAATTCGGTAAGGGCCTGGTGTGGGTCTTCTCCGGACACGGTTCACAGTGGCGCGGAATGGGACGCGAGCTGCTCGCCGTGCCCGAGTTCGCGGCGGTGGTCGACGAGGTGGAGCCGATCTTCCTGGCCGAGATCGGCTTCTCGCCGCGACAGGTACTGATCGACGACGAGATCGACGGCGTCGACCGGATCCAGACCATGATCTTCGTGATGCAGACGGGTCTGGCCGCGATGTGGCGAGCGTACGGGGTGACCCCGGACGCCATCATCGGCCACTCCGTCGGTGAGATCGCGGCCGCCGTGGCCAGCGGGGCGCTGCGGCTCGCCGACGGTGCCCGGCTGATCTGCCGGCGTTCGATCCTGCTGCGCCGGGTCGCGGGCAACGGCGCGATGGCGATGGTGACGATGCCGTTGCGGGATGCCGACGAAAAGCTCGGCGGCAGAACAGATCTGGTGGCCGCGATCGCGTCGTCGACAGTGTCGAGTGTGCTCTCCGGTGACCCGAGCGCGATCGAGGAGGTGCTCGCGCAGTGGCCCGACGACGGGATCGGGGTGCGCCGCGTCGCCTCCGATGTGGCGTTCCACAGTCCGCACATGGACCCGCTGCTCGCCGAGCTCGCGGCGGCGGGCGCCGACCTGGACTATCGCCCGCATTCGGTGCGCATGTACTCGACCGCGCTGCTCGACGCGCGTGCCGAACCGGCGGCCGACGCCGAGTACTGGGTCGCGAACCTGCGAAATCCCGTGCGGCTGGCGGGCGCCGTCGAGGCCGCGCTGGCCGACGGATTCCGCGACTTCCTCGAGATCTCGCCGCACCCGGTCGTCGCCCACTCGATTCGGGAAACGCTCGGCGAGAGCGGAATCGACGACGCGTTCGTCGGCACGACCCTGCGTCGCGACGTGCCGGAGCAGCAGGCCTTCTTGGCCGCGCTCGGCACCGTGCACTGCCGGGGACTGCTCGTCGACCTGGACCGCCTGCAGCCACCCGCGGCGCAGGCGGATCTGCCCGGCTACGCGTGGCAGGGACGTCGGCTGTGGCACGCCCCCTCGGTGGCCGGTCGGGTCCCCGGCCAGGGGCACGCCGCGACCTCGCACACGTTGCTCGGCACCCCGAGCACCGTCGCGGGCAGCGATCTGCGGATCTGGAACACGGTGCTGGTGGACGAGAACCGCCCCTATCCGGGTAGCCACGCGCTCAACGGCGCCGAGATCGTCCCCGCCGCCGTGCTGGTCGAGACCTTCCGGCAGGCCGGTGTGCTCGGTGACGCCGCGATCGAGCTCGCCGGGGTGGCGATGCGCCATCCCCTGCTGACCGACGGTGAGCGTGAGGTGCAGGTCGTGCACGATCCGGATCGTGGGCTGCTGCGGATCGCTTCACGGACACCGGGTGAGGACCCCGAGCAGGAAGTCGCCTGGCTGATCCACGCCGAGGCATCCTCGGTGCCGGTCGCAGCCGGGGTGCCGCTGCCCACGGCCCTGGACGACCCGGCGGCGCGCCGGATGTTCCCGGTCGAACCGGGCGTGGTCCACCAGCGACTGGCCGCGGTCGGGGTGCCCGAAACCGGGTTCGAGTGGCGTGTCGAGGAATTGCTCTTCGGCGCCGACGTGGTGCGCGCGCGAGTGCGCGTCGCGGCAGGCGGCAGCGCCACCTGGGCACCGGTACTCGATGCGGTGATGTCGATCGCGCCCGCCGCGTTCGGCGGCGAACCGGTCCTGCGGATGGTGGTCCAGATCGATGACGTGCGCTGTGCCGGTGAGCCGGCCGACGAGGTGATCATCGAGGTGGCCCTGGATCCGAAGCGCACCGATGTCGTGGACGGGCTGGTCGCGTCGACGGACGGCACGGTGATCGCCCGGGTCAGCGGAATGGAGTATCCGGTCATCGACCGTCCGGTCGAGGACGATTCAGCGGCAGGCTCGGCGCTGTCCGGTCCGGTGCTGTCGCTGGAGAACCTGACCACCGAGCAGGTGCGGGAGCTGATCGCGGCGGAGGTGTCGGGCACGATCGCCGCCGAGATGCGCTTGCCCGATCCGTCGGATCTGAATCCGCGCCGTCCGCTGCTGGAACAGGGACTCGATTCGGTGATGACGGTGACCATTCGCAAGAAGCTCGAGAAGCGGTTCGGCCACAAGTTGCAGGCCACCGTCTTCTGGCAGCAGCCGACCGTTGTCGCGATCGCCGATCATCTGACGGAGATGCTGACGGCGTAGATCAGTGTCCCGCCGCCGTGCCGAGGCCTCGATCAGGCCCGGTACGGCGGCAAGGGCCGCGTTCTGCGCCACGGCTCAAACCCGGTGGGCGTTGCGCTCGTCCCACCACGCGGGCGCGTCGACGAAGTGGTTGTCGAATTCCTCCTGGGCGGCGACGAATTCCTCGTGGGTCGCCGTGCCGTGGATGAGCCGATCGAGCAGGCGGAAGTACTCGAAGCGTTCGACGCCGGGCATCAGGGCGATGAGGATGCGCGCGCCGCTGTCCGGGGTGGCGCCGAAGGCGTGCGGCATCTGCCGTGGGACGACCAGCGAGCCGCCCGCGCCGACGGTGAGGATGCGATCGCCCGCCATGACCTGGAGTTCGCCGTCGGCGACATAGAACAGCTCGTCGGAACGGGTGTGGAAGTGCGGAGCGGCGCCGTCGGCACCCCGCGCCATGGTGACCTCGAGGGTGCTCACCGCGCCGTCGCTGGCGTTCGCGTCGGTGAGCAGGCGCATCCGCACGTTCTCGGTGCCCAGTGTCTCGGCATCCTCGGGCAGGCAGAGGGCGATGTCGCGGGTGTTCGTCATGACCATTCCGTTCGTCGGTTGATAATTCGCTACCGAACTATATCCCAGTGAATAGAATCGTGTCCATGGATGAACGCGAACCGGACGTGGTGGATGCGATCACGGCGCAGTGGCAGCGGGAGCGACCCGAACTGGAACTCGAGGCGATGGCGGTCTTCGGCAGGCTCGGCAGGCTGATGAACATCGCCATGGCTCGGATCGAAAACGTCTTCGCCGCACACGGTTTGCAGCGCGGTGAGTTCGATGTGCTGGCGGCACTTCGTCGTTCGGGCTCGCCCTTCGAGCTCAACCCGTCGGTGCTCGCCGACACTCTGATGCTGTCGCGCGCGGGGATGACCGGCCGCATCGACCGGCTCGAAGCGGCGGGCCTGGTCCGCCGCATCGCCGACCGCGAGGATCGTCGCGCCGTGCGGGTCGCGCTCACCGGGGAGGGGCGGGCGCTGGTCGACACGGTGGTCGTGGCGCACACCGAGAACGAGACGGCGATGCTGTCGGTGTTGACGCCCGCGGATCGGGCCGCCCTGGACCGGATCTCGCGAACCCTGCTCGATGGCTGGGCGAGCTGACCCGCCGATCCCGGCCGGGGAAAGGGCGCCCCGTGGTGATCCCGCCGTGCGCAATCGGGGAAAGTTCGGTGGCCATGGAGGCGGGAATCGAACCCGCGACATCCGTCCTGTGGAGTCGGCGTTCTACCTGCTGAACTACTCCATGGCCACGCCGAGCCTAACTCAGGACTCCTTGCGTCGCACCGAGGCTTCGACGAGATCCAGTACGGCGGAAAGGTTTTCGTTGGTGTGGCCCGAAGCGATGCGGGCGATGAGGCCGTCGAGGACCAGGTCGAGGTAGCCGAGCAGGACGTCGGTGGGGACGTCGTCGCGCAGGGCTCCGGCGGCCTTGCGACGCTCCAGGCGGGCGAGCGTCGCGGCGGTCAGTTCGGCCGAACGCTGGGTCCAGCCCGCGCGGAATTCGGGGTCGGTGCGGACTCGGCGCGCGATCTCGAGGCGGGTGCCCAGCCAGTTGAATTCCTCCGGGCGGGCGAGCATATCGCGCATCACCTGGACGATGCCCTGGTTGGCGGCGACTTCGGCCATGCGTTCGGCGTCGTCCTTGGCCAGGGCGAAGAAGAGCGCGTCCTTGTCACGGAAATGGTGGAAGATCGCACCGCGGGACAGGCCGATGGCCTCCTCCAGGCGGCGCACGGTGGCGCCGTCATAGCCGTATTCGGCGAAGCAGCGTCGTGCACCGTCGAGGATCTGGCTGCGGCGCGCGGCGAGGTGGTCGTCGCTGACCTTGGGCATGATTCCTCCAACTAGCGGATACACGGACCCCCGCCCCGGCGAACCGAGACGGGGGCTGTCGCATTATTCACGGGCACACGAATGCCCTTGTGGCGCAACATCTCACGATGTCACGCCACCGGATCGAGCAGTTAGCCGCGGATCATGTTGCGCAGCACGTACTGCAGGATGCCGCCGTTGCGGTAGTAGTCGGCCTCACCGGGGGTGTCGATGCGCACGACCGCGTCGAACTCGGTGACCTTGCCGTCTTCGGCGGTGGCGGTGACCTTGACGGTCTTGGGGGTGACACCCTCGTTGAGGGCGGTGATGCCCGCGATGTCGAAGGTCTCGGTGCCGGTCAGGCCCAGCGACGCGGCGGACTGCCCGGCCGGGAACTGCAGCGGCACAACGCCCATGCCGATCAGGTTGGAGCGGTGGATGCGCTCGAACGACTCGGTGATGACGGCCTTCACGCCCAGCAGGCTGGTGCCCTTGGCGGCCCAGTCACGCGAGGAGCCCGAACCGTATTCCTTGCCGCCGAGCACGACCAGCGGGATGCCCGCGGCCTGGTAGTTCTGCGAGGCGTCGTAGATGAACGCCTGCGGGCCACCGTCCTGGGTGAAGTCGCGGGTGTAACCACCCGAGACATCGTCGAGCAGCTGGTTGCGCAGCCGGATGTTGGCGAAGGTGCCACGGATCATGACCTCGTGGTTACCGCGACGCGAGCCCAGCGAGTTGTAGTCCTTGCGGGCCACACCGTTGGCGTCGAGGTACTGCGCGGCCGGAGTGCCGGGCTTGATCGGGCCCGCCGGGGAGATGTGGTCGGTGGTGACCGAGTCGCCCAGCAGCGCCAGCACACGAGCGCCGGAGATGTCGGTGACGGGGGACGGGTCCATCGACATGCCGTCGAAGTACGGCGCCTTGCGCACGTAGGTCGACTTCTCGTCCCACTCGAAGGTGTCACCCTCCGGGGTGGCCAGGCCCTGCCAACGCTGGTCACCGTCGAAGACGGTGGCGTAGGAGTTGCGGAACATGTCCTGGCTGATCGAGGACTTGATGGTGTCGTCGATTTCCTGCGGCGACGGCCAGATGTCCTTCAGGAACACCTCGTTGCCCTCGGTGTCGGTGCCGAGCGCGTCGGTCTCGAAGTCGAAGTCCATCGTGCCCGCGAGCGCGTAGGCGATGACCAGCGGCGGGGAGGCCAGGTAGTTCATCTTCACGTCGGGGGAGATGCGGCCCTCGAAGTTGCGGTTACCCGAGAGCACCGCGGTGACCGAGAGGTCGTTGTCGTTGATCGCGGCCGAGATCTCCTCGGGCAGCGGACCGGTGTTGCCGATGCAGGTGGTGCAGCCGTAGCCACCGACGAAGAAGCCGAGCTTCTCGAGGTAGGGCCACAGACCGGCCTTCTCGTAGTAGTCGGAGACGACCTGCGAGCCCGGCGCCATGTTGGTCTTCACCCACGGCTTGGTCGACAGGCCCTTCTCCACCGCGTTGCGGGCGAGCAGGGCGGCGCCCAGCATGACCGACGGGTTGGAGGTGTTGGTGCAGGAGGTGATGCCCGCGACCACGACGGCGCCGTGATCGAGGACGAAGTCGCCGCGCTCCTGGGAGCGCACCTGCACCGGCTTGGACGGGCGACCCGCGGCGCCGTTGGCGGCCGAGTGGGCGGGGGTGTAGCTGTCGTTGGCCGAGGAGGCCGACACCGAGACCGGATCCGAGGCCGGGAAGGTCTCGTCGACACCTTCGTCGAGCGCGGTGAAGTCACCGGTGACGTAGTCGCCGATGTCGGAGCGGAACGCCGACTTCGACTCGCTGAGCAGGATGCGGTCCTGCGGGCGCTTCGGGCCCGCGATGGAGGGTACGACGGTGCCCAGGTCCAGCTCCAGGTACTCCGAGTACGCGGGCTCGTTGTCGGCGTCGTGCCACATGCCCTGTTCCTTGGCGTACGCCTCGACGAGCGCGAGCTGCTCGTCGGTGCGGCCGGTCAGGCGCAGGTAGTTGATGGTCTCCTCGTCGATCGGGAAGATCGCCGCGGTGGAACCGAACTCCGGGCTCATGTTGCCCAGGGTGGCGCGGTTCGCGAGGGGCACCTCGGACACGCCGGCGCCGTAGAACTCGACGAACTTGCCGACCACGCCGTGCTTGCGCAGCATGTCGGTGACGGTGAGCACCACGTCGGTGGCGGTCACGCCGGGCACGATCTCACCGGTCAGCTTGAAGCCGACGACGCGCGGGATCAGCATGGAGACCGGCTGGCCGAGCATCGCTGCCTCGGCCTCGATGCCGCCCACGCCCCAGCCCAGCACGCCGAGGCCGTTGACCATGGTGGTGTGGGAGTCGGTGCCGACACAGGTGTCGGGGTAGGCCTGACCGTTGCGAACCATGACGGTGGGGGCCAGGTACTCGATGTTGACCTGGTGGACGATGCCGACGCCCGGGGGGACGACCTTGAAGTCGTCGAAGGCGCCCTGGCCCCAGCGCAGGAACTGGTAACGCTCGCCGTTGCGCTCGTACTCGAGGTCGACGTTGCGCTCCAGTGCGTCCGCGCGGCCGAAGACGTCGAGGATCACCGAGTGGTCGATGACCATGTCGGCGGGCGAGAGCGGGTTGACCTTGCTCGGGTCGCCACCGAGGACGGTGACGGCCTCACGCATGGTGGCCAGGTCGACGATGCAGGGCACGCCGGTGAAGTCCTGCATGATCACGCGCGCGGGGGTGAACTGGATCTCGACGCTCGGCTGTGCCGAGGGGTCCCAGTTCGCGATCTCGCGGATGTGATCGGCGGTGATGTTCGCGCCGTCCTCGGTGCGCAGCAGGTTCTCTGCCAGCACCTTCAGGGCGTAGGGCAGCTTCTCGGTGCCGGGAACAGCCGAGAGACGGAAGATCTCGTAGGAGTTGCTTCCGACCTCGAGCGTGCCCTTGGCGCCGAAGGTATCAATCTTCGTCACGTCAGCTCCACTCATGTGTGAGGGTGTGCCGCCGGCGGGGCTGTGCCGGCGACTCGCGTCTTCGGAGGGGGTATCCGGCACCGTGAGATGCCTGATTCCTCGCCGTACGATCCTAACAGTACGCTTGTCCTATGAAATACGCGGGGGCCGTGGGTGGTGCCGCGCAGGCGTAGCCGGGCGCCGAGTCGCGTACTGTGCCTGACGAGCGAAGTCGGGGAAGACGCAGTGACGCTCACCTTGGCAGTGTTGGACGCCCGTCGCGACACCGGCGATCGTGGCTCGACAGACCGGATGGAACATGACCACTTTTGCGCCGATGGCGGCCGAACTGCCGCCGAACACCGTGCTGAGCAGCGTCGCGTCCGACCTCGCCGACAATCACGTCGCGGCCCCCAAGGGTCAGGATCAGGAGAAACTGGCGGCGATCGTCGCGCAGGCGCGATCCGAGGGGATCCCGCTCAGCGTCGTCATCGTTCCCGGTAATCCCGGCCACGACTCGAGCCTACGTGACCTGGCCACCGAGGTCGGCGAGAACACCCACGGCACTGTCGCCGTGTTCAGCGACGACTGGCTGGGCACCTACAGCGACACCATCAGCCGGGTGCGGCTCGAATGGGCCGAGGATGCGGCCAAGTACAAGGGCAATCATCCTGAAGAGGCCGTGCAGGCCTTCGTCGACCGGCTCGAGCAGCCGGAGGGCGTTTCCTGGGGCGTCATCACCACGGTGTTGCTGACCCTGATGGCACTCGTGATCGCCGGGCTGTACCTGGTGAAGGTCCGCCGCGGTCCCGATGTGGACGCACCGGCAGCCCCCACGTCCTCGCGCGTCGATGCGGGTTCCACCAACTAACTGGTTTCACTGCAGTCACATTTCCAGACCAACGGTCTGTTTTCTGCGGTAGAAAACTGTCTTTCGTCAGGCTAATTCCGAGCAATCTGTGAATTGATGCCGCGCCCCACTGTGACGGATGTTTCCTTTGTGAACTATGTGTCGTACGGTTGCGATGAACGCGATCGTGAATGCAGTGGTACAGGGGGCATTGGTCGACTCTTGTGGTCGGTGTTTCGACTGATGCGCCGGTGGCGTATGTCGAGTCGAGATACTCGGAGGTGCCGTGCGCAGTGCGGGCAGGCAGGACGAACCAGGTCTATTACGAATAGCGATCGGTTTGCTGGCGGTAGTGGCAGTGCTGCTCGCCGCGGGACCGGTCGCTGCTGTGCCACCCCCTCCCCCCAATCCGTCCGACGGTGAGATCGCCGGGGCGGGCGCCCAGGTCGACGCGCGGGTCACCGAGATCGGTGTACTGATCAATCGCGTCGCGGCGGCCGATCAGCAGTTACGCGAACTCGACGACCAGCTCGCGGGCAAACGGGAAGCGGTCAACCAGGCACTCGTGGACCTGCAGACCGCGCGCGACGCCGCCGACGCCGCCGCGGCCGCCGTCACCGACAGCCAGACCCAGCTGGCCGACGCGGGCGTGAAAGTCGGTGCGGCACGCCAGGATTTCGATCAGGTCGCCACTCAGGCGTACGTGCGCCCCGCCAACAGTTCGGTCGTCACCTACCTCGCCTCCTCCACCCCCGATGCCGCGATGGATCGCGCGCAGGTGCTCGGCATGGTGTCGAAGAACCAGCGACAGGTCCTGGACGGCTTGCGCCGCGCCCAGGTCGCCCAGGCCAACCAGAACTCCGCCGCGCGGCAGGCCAAGACCGACGCCGACAACGCCGCCGCCGGGGCTGAGCAGAAGCGCGACGCCGCCCAAGCCGCGGTGAACATCGCGAAGTCCGAATTCGACACCCAGGCCGTGGCTCGCGACACCCTGCGTCGCGACCGCAGCGCGGCACAGTCCGCTCTCGACGTCGCCCGCTCGACCGTCGCCGGGCTGCAGAGCCAGCGCGAGATCTTCCTGGCCTGGGACGACCAACGCGAAGCCGAGGTGATGGCCCTGCTGGCTGCCGCCAACGCCGCCGCCTCGCGCGCCGCCGCCGACAAAGCCGCCCGCGACCGCGCCGCCCAGCTCAACGAGGGCCAGCGCCCGCACGCCGACCTCGAATCGACCCCGGCCTCCCCGCGCCGAACCAAACCGCGACCCTCGCAACCGCAGGTCACCGGTTCGGCCGCGATCGAAACGGTGGTCGACCGCGCGATGTCGCAACTCGGCGTCACCTATGCCTGGGGCGGCGGCGACGAGGACGGTCCCACCCTCGGCATCCGCGACGGCGGCACCGGCGACGCCCACGGTGACTTCAACAAGGTCGGCTTCGACTGCTCGGGCCTGATGCTCTACGCCTTCGCCGGCATCGGCGTGTCGCTGCCGCACTACAGCGGCTATCAGTACAACGCGGGCACCCGGGTCGACGTCGAGGACCGCGAGCGCGGCGACATGCTGTTCTGGGGTCCCGGTGGCAGCGCCCATGTGGCGATGTATCTGGGCAACGGCAAGATGATCGAGGCCCCTGAATCCGGGGATGTCGTGAAGATTTCCCCGGTCCGCGAGGACGGCATCATGCCGTACGCGGTCCGCATCGTCACCGGCTGAGTGTCCATCGCCGCTGGTAGGGCCGCGATCGATGCAGCGTGCGCCACAGTCACCGCTGCGCGTGAGCGGCGTCACGAGCATGACGAATCCCCGTCTAGTACTGGCCGGTTGCGGCGCACCGGGCGATTCAATGGAATAGTTGGTGCCGCACGCACAGGACCAAAGCGAAAGCGGGGATGTTGGTGACTTCGACGGAAGGTGTGAGCGGGCCGAAGCTGGCGAAGGACGCCGGTACGGCCACGCCGAGCACCCTGGAGCGTGACGTCCAGACTCTCGAGAAGGCGATCTACGAGGTCAAGCGGGTTATCGTCGGTCAGGACCGACTCGTCGAGCGTTTGCTCGTGGGCGTTCTGGCACGCGGACACGTGTTGCTCGAAGGTGTGCCGGGCGTCGCGAAGACTCTTGCGGTGGAAACCTTCGCCAAGGTCGTCGGCGGCTCGTTCTCCCGGGTGCAGTTCACCCCGGACCTGGTGCCGACCGACCTCATCGGTACCCGCATCTACCGGCAGGGCCGCGAGGAATTCGACACCGAGCTCGGCCCGGTCGTCGCGAACTTCGTGCTCGCCGACGAGATCAACCGCGCGCCCGCCAAGGTGCAGTCGGCACTGCTCGAGGTGATGGCCGAGCGCAAGCTGTCGATCGGCGGCAAGACCTACCCGATGCCCGATCCGTTCCTGGTCATGGCCACCCAGAACCCGATCGAGAGCGAGGGCGTGTACCCGCTGCCCGAGGCGCAGCGCGACCGCTTCCTGTTCAAGGTCGTCGTCGACTACCCCTCGGTCGAGGAAGAGCGCGAGATCATCTACCGGATGGGTGTGAGCGCGCCCGAACCGAACCAGATCCTCGACCCCGAGGACATCATCCGCCTGCAGAAGGTGGCCGCCAACGTCTTCGTGCACCACGCGCTCGTCGACTACGTGGTCCGCGTGATCACCGCGACCCGCACGCCCGCCGACTTCGGCATGGAGGATGTGGCGAGCTGGATCTCCTACGGCGCGTCCCCCCGCGCGAGCCTGGGCATCATCGCCGCGGCGCGCTCGGTCGCGCTGATCCGTGGCCGTGACTACGTGGTTCCGCAGGACGTCGTCGAGGTCATCCCGGACGTGCTGCGTCACCGTCTGGTGCTGTCGTACGACGCACTGGCCGACGAGGTGTCGCCCGAGGACGTCATCAAGCGCGTGCTCCAGACGGTCGGCCTGCCGCAGGTCGCCCCGCAGGCCAACGGACAGGCCGCCCCGCAGCAGCCCCCGGTGCCCCAGCCGCCCCAGCAGCAGCCGGTGCCGCAGGCGGTGAACGGGCAGCAGTCCCAGCCCGCCGGCTCCGTCGCGCCCCAGTGAGTGCGCCGGAACCCGTTGTCCGCGTGCCCGTGTCGTCTCACGCTCCGCCCTCGTTCCGTGCCGGTGAACTGACCGACCCGAAGCTGGCCGCCGCGCTCAAGACCCTCGAGTTGACCGTGCGGCGCCGCCTCGACGGCGTGCTGCACGGCGACCACCAGGGGCTGATCCCCGGACCGGGTTCGGAACCGGGGGAGGCACGGCTGTACCAGCCGGGTGACGATGTGCGACAGATGGATTGGTCGGTCACCGCCCGCACCACCCATCCGCATGTGCGGCAGATGATCGCCGACCGCGAGCTCGAGACGTGGCTCGTCGTCGACCTGTCGTCGAGCCTGGACTTCGGCACCGGCCGGGTACACAAACGCGATCTCGCGATCGCGGCGGCCGCGGCGATCACCCACCTCACCTCCGGGGGCGGCAACCGGATCGGCGCGGTCGTCGCGACCGGTCAGGATCTGGTACGCATCCCCGCGCGCAGCGGACGGATGCACGCCCAGACCCTGCTGCGCGGCATCGCCACCACCCCGCACGCCCGCGACGGCGTACGCGGCGATCTCAAGGCCGGGATCGAATCGCTGCGCCGTCCGCAACGCAAACGCGGTCTGGCCGTGGTGATCAGCGACTTCCTCGGTGACGTCGACTGGCAGCGCTCCCTGCGCGCGATCTCCGCCCGCCACGATCTCCTCGCCGTGGAAGTGCTCGACCCCCTCGATGTCGCGCTGCCCGACGGCGGCGACGTGGTGCTGCACGATCCCGAATCGGGCCGCACCCGCGAGTTCAGCGTCACTCCCACGCTGCGGGCCGATTTCGCGGCCGCGGCCCGAGCCCAGCGTGAGCAGGTGGCGCAGGCGCTGCGCAGCTGCGGGGCGCCGGTGCTCACCCTGCAGACCGATCGGGACTGGATCGCCGACGTGGTCCGGTTCGTGTCCACCCGGCGCCACAGCCTCGGCGCCCCGAGCGGGCGGGTGCCTCGCCAGTGAGTATTTCGCATTTCACGGCCGTCGTCTGGCTCGGTTTCCTCGTGGTCGTCGCCCTGCTCGTGCTCGGTTACGTGCTGGTGCAGCGCGCCCGGCACAAGCGGATGCTGCAGTTCGGCAACATGGCCATCCTGGAGCGGGTCGCCCCGTCGCGACCGAGCCCGATGCGCCATGTCCCGATCGCGTTGATCCTGGCGGGCCTGGTCCTGCTGACGATCGCCGCGGCCGGTCCGACCGCCGTGCAGAAGGTGCCGCGTAACCGCGCGACTGTGGTTCTGGTGATGGATGTTTCGCTGTCGATGGAAGCCACCGACGTGGAGCCGAACAGGTTGCAGGTCGCGCAGAAGGCAGGCAAGGATTTCGTCGACGGGCTGACCCCCGGTATCAACCTCGGTTTCGTCACGTTCGCGGGCACGGCCTCGGTGATGGTGTCGCCGACGACCAACCGCGAGGCGGTCAAGCATTCGATCGACAACATCAAGCTGGCCGAGCGCACCGCCACCGGCGAGGGCGTCCTCACCGCACTGCAATCGATCGACACCCTGGCCGCCGTGCTCGGTGGCGCCGAGACGCCCCCGCCCGCGCGCGTGGTGCTGATGTCGGACGGCAAGCAGACGGTGCCCGACGACAAGGACGTCGACAACCCGCGCCACGGTTTCACCGCCGCGCGCCTGGCCAAGAACAAGGGCATCCCGGTCTCGACGATCTCCTTCGGTACCGAATGGGGCACGGTCGAGATCCCGGACTCCGACGGCAAGGGTTCCCAGCGGGTGAAGGTGCCGGTCGACAACGACTCGCTGCGCGAGATCGCCGAGCTGTCCGGCGGCGACTTCTACACCGCGTCGTCGCTGGCCGAACTCACCGCGGTCTACGACACCCTCGAGGAACAGATCGGCTACGAGACCACGCGGGGCGATGCGAGCCGCCCGTGGCTGTTGTTCGGCATGCTGGCCATCGCGGCGGGAGTCGTGGTCAGTTTGCTCTATCGTCAACGCCTGCCCTAGCTCCCACCGCCCCGCGTTGTGAGCTGTCGCAACGGCGCGACCCTGACGCGGGGCGCACGAATCGGAACAGATAGGTTGGACCCTATGTCGAACGTCACATCCCGGTCGGTCCTGGTCACCGGCGGTAACCGCGGTATCGGTCTCGCGGTCGCGCAGCGTCTGCAGGCCGACGGCCACAAGGTCGCCGTCACCCATCGTGGATCGGGGGTACCCGAGGGTCTGTTCGGCGTGAAATGCGATGTCACCGACAGTGATTCGGTCGATCGCGCGTTCACCGAGGTCGAGGAGCACCAGGGTCCGGTCGAGGTGCTGGTCGCCAATGCGGGCATCACCGACGACACCCTGCTGATGCGCATGACCGAGGACCAGTTCGAGCGGGTCATCGACGCCAACCTCACCGGCGCCTTCCGCTGTGCCAAGCGCGCCAACCGCGCCATGCTCAAGGGGCGCTGGGGCCGGATGATCTTCCTCGGTTCGGTGGTCGGCATGGCCGGTCAGGCCGGTCAGCTCAACTACGCGGCGTCCAAGGCCGGTGTCATCGGCATGGCGCGGTCGCTCACTCGAGAGCTGGGCTCGCGTTCGATCACTGCCAACGTGGTGGCCCCGGGCTTCATCGAGACCGACATGACCGCGGACCTGCCCGACGATCTGAAGACCATGGCGAAGAAGTACATTCCGCTGCAGCGTCTCGGCCAGCCGGAAGACATCGCCGCCGTGGTCAGCTTCCTCGCGTCCGAGGACTCCCGCTACGTTTCCGGCGCGGTCATCCCGGTCGACGGCGGCATGGGCATGGGTCACTGATCCGATAACGGCGCTGTCGTCCACGTCGACGGCTGCTATTGCATGGGTCACTGATCCGCTAACGGATCGCCCCGCGCCACCGACAAGGTGGCGGCAACCATACTGATTTCAGGAGAACCGAAAACTCATGGGCGGACTGCTCGAAGGCAAGACCATCCTGGTCACCGGCATCATCACCGACTCGTCGATCGCGTTCCACGCGGCCGCGATCGCGCAGGAGCAGGGCGCGAGGGTGATCATCACCGGTATTCCCGACCGACTGCGGCTCATCGACCGCATCGCCAAGCGGCTGCCGCAGGAAGTGCCGCCCGCCATCGGCCTCGACGTGACCAACGAAGAGGATCTGGCCGCGCTCACCGAGAAGCTGCGTGAGCTGGCCCCCGAGGGCATCGACGGCGCGCTGCACTCCATCGCGTTCGCGCCGCGGTCGATCATGGGCCCCGGCGCGCTGCCGTTCCTCGAGGGCCCCGGTCCCGATGTCGCCAAGTCGTTCGAGATCTCCGCGTGGAGCTACGCCTCGCTCGCGCGCGCCGTGCTCCCCGTCATGAACGAGGGCGGCTCGCTCGTCGGCATGGACTTCGATCCGCGCGTGGCCATGCCGTACTACAACTGGATGGGCGTGTCCAAGGCGGCGCTGGAGTCGGTGAACCGCTATGTGGCGCGTGAGGTCGGTGCCGCCAAGAAGGTGCGCTCCAACCTGATCGCCGCGGGCCCGATCAAGACCCTCGCGGCCAAGGCCATCGCCGGCACCGCGACCGACGATGCCAAGCAGCTCGTCCAGCTCGACCAGTACTGGGACGGCGCGTCGCCGATCGGCTGGGACGGCAACGATCCGCGCGCGGTCGGCAAGTCGATCGTGGCGCTGCTCTCGGATTGGCTGCCCGCCACCACCGGCTCGATCATCTACGTCGACGGCGGCGCCAGCCACAATATGTGGTTCCCGGAGAACATGTCCCTGAGCTGATGCCGGACGCCCTGCTGCTGCTGTCCTTCGGTGGTCCCGAGGGCCCCGAGGACGTGATCCCCTTTCTGGAGAACGTCACTCGGGGCCGTGGGGTGCCCCCCGAACGGCTCGCCGAGGTCGCGCAGCACTACCTGCATTTCGGCGGGGTCTCGCCGATCAACGCGTTGAATCAGCAGATCATCGCGGCGCTGGAGGCCGACCTCGCCGATGCCGGGCTGGATCTGCCGGTCTATTTCGGCAATCGCAACTGGCATCCCATGGTCGAGGACACGGTCGCGCGGATGACCGCCGACGGTGTGCGCTCGGCACTGGTCTTCCCGACGTCGGCGTGGGGTGGGTATTCCGGTTGCCGCCAGTACGACGAGGACATCACCCGCGCCCGCACGGTAGTCGGTGCCGGTGCCCCGGAGCTGGTGAAACTGCGCCAGTACTTCGATCACCCGCTGCTGATCGAGTCGTTCGCCGACGCGATCGCCGCTGCGGTGCAACAGATTCCGGCCGAGCGCCGTGACGGCGTGCGCCTGGTTTTCACCGCACACTCCATCCCCGTCTCGGCCGACCTGTCGGCGGGCCCGCCGGCCGACGGTGGCCGCCTCTACAGCAGGCAGGTCGCCGAGGCCGCCCGATTGTGTGCCGCGGCAACCGGTTTCGCCGAGTACGACGTGGTGTGGCAGTCGCGTTCGGGCCCGCCGCAGGTACCGTGGCTCGAACCCGACATCGTCGACCACTTGGATGTGCTGCACGGCAAGGGCATCGACGCCGTGGTGGTGTGCCCGGTCGGTTTCGTCTCCGATCATCTCGAGGTGATCTGGGACCTCGACAACGAAGCGTCGACCCGCGCCGCCGAGCTCGGCATGGCCTTTGCCCGTGCGGGGACACCCGGCACCGATCCGCGATTCTCCCGCATGATCGTCGAACTGATCGCCGAACGCGTGAGCGCCGGTCCGGTGCGCGAACTCGGCACGGTCCCCGGGTACGGCTGCACCGTCGACGGAGCCCTGTGCGCCCCCGGTTGTTGCGAACCGCCCGCGCGCCCGGTCCGGCGCTGAACACAACCGGATAACCATTCACCGGTAGTCCCCGGTTCGAGGAGTAGCCTTTTCACAGTTGCGCTCGACTGATCGGAGGATTTCCGATGATTTCGACCACGCCGCGCCGCGCTGCCGGGTTCGCCCTCGTGCTGACCGCCGCCGCGCTCGGTCTGACCGGCTGTGGCGGGGACTCCGGCTATCAGACCCAGCCCCCGCAGCCCACCGAGCCCACGATCTCGCAGGCATCCGTCGAGGAATTGTGCGGCATCCTCGATGGACAGAAGGGGACGTGGAAGGCGCTGGGCCCGCGCGTCGCGCGGGTGGCGTTCACCGGCGCGATGAAGCTGTGGACGGTCAACGACACCGTCGCCAACGCCGCGATCGCCTACAACCGCCACATCGTCGACACCGTCACCATCCGCACCTGCCCGCAGGTCCGCGATGCGACGCTCAGGTCGCTCGATGTGCCCGATCTCAAAGTCGCCCTCGGCGGATTCTGAACTGGCGCTTCCCCGTTCGGCGCATCTCTGCGTTAGCATCGCCGCAGACCTTCGCCCGAAGGTCGGGTGACGCTACGGGGAGGGCCCGATGAACCATGCCGACATGATGCTGACCGCACTGGCTCGGGGAGGTGGTCTTCTCGCCGGCGACGACATACTCGCGGGCGATGCGGAGGCGGTGCTGGCCCGTCGTGGGGGCGGTAGCAGCGTCGGTGGTGGCGGGGTCCCGGAGTGGGTCTGGTACCTGATCATCGGCGTTGTTGTGCTCATCGTGGTGATCGTGTTGATCCGCACGTTCAGCGGTTCCTCGAATCAGGCTGCGCCACATCAGATGCCGCCACAGCACATGGCACATCAGCAGCAGCCGTACCCGGCGCAGTACCAGCAGCCGTACCCACAGCAGCACCCGTCGGGCCCCGGCTACCCGCAGGCACAGTACTCGCCGCAGTATCCGCAGGGTCAGTACCCGCAACCGTATCCGCAGCAGCAGCAGCCGATGCCGTACCCGCAGCAGCAGCCGTACCCGCAGCAGATGCCGTATCCACAACAACCGCAGTACCAGCAGCCTTATCGGCACTGACGGATCGGCTCCGGCGTGCGCCACCGGACTCGGTGACTACCCCCGTCCGTCCGGAATGCGGAAGGTCAGCCGTCGCGGCGGGCAGCGGCGTGGACCGCGACGAGGCGCGCCTCGCGGATCGTGTTCCACAGCGGCCGCAGCAGGGATTCGTGCGCCCCGAGCGCGGTGGCCGAGGTGGGTGAGGACGCCGGCTCGTGCTGAGCGACGGTGAGGATCGCGGCCACATGATCGGCCGTATCGAGAATTCGCTTGGCGCGCAACGGGATCGAGTCGGGATAGGCGTGGCGCGCATAGGCCGCCAGCTGGGCCTCGATCTGTTCACGCGGATCGTCGTCGCCGTTGCCGACCGAGGTGGTGTGCAGTTGCATCAGGGCGTCGGCGGCGTCGCGCACCGATTCGCGCATGGTGTACTCGGCCTCGCCGAGCGACATGTCGTGACCCGCGATACGCGGCAGATCGACGCCGTAGACGGTCCACTGCAGGGTGTCGTCGTCGTCCCACTGCGGGATCAGGCCGGTGCCGGGCTCGCCGGGAACGCCGAGCAGCAAGCCCTCCTCGGCGTCGATCGCGTCGGCCGCGAACGCGGTGCCGACCGGCAACCCGCGCACGTCACCCGGTGCGGGCAGGACCAGTCGCAGCTGCGCCCCGGCCGGAGCCATCGCCTCGCGGATCACCTTGAGCAGCGGCATGGCTCCGTTGCCCGCCGCACCGCGCGAGGTCCACGGCAGGTCGGTACGTCCGCCGGTGACCGGGTCGCCCGCCGCGATGGTGTGGTGCGGCGCCCAGGCGTGCAGTGCCTCCAGCACGTCGTCGGGCGCGCTGGTACCGGCCAGCCAGGAGCCGGCCCACAGCGTCAGCGTGGCACTGGGAGAGCACATAATCATCGAGCATAAAGGTTCGCCCGCGATCGCGTGCGCGCACCGAGGTGGTCGATGGTGCCTACGCGGATCACCGATTTCGGCGCGACGATACGTCTGACCTGCTGTGCGTTCACTCCGGCTCGGTCACGAAGTCGATGAGCCGTTCGACCGCGCCGATGAGTGGGGCTTCCAGATCCCGGAACGAGCCGACCGCATCGTAGACACGGCGCCAGCCCTGCTGCGGTGTTCCCCAGCCGAGGCGCGCGCAGATTCCGGTCTTCCAGTCCTCGCCGCGCGGCACTGTCGGCCAGGCATCGATGCCGAGCGCGGCGGGGCGTACCGCCTGCCAGACATCGATGTAGGGATGGCCGGTCACCAGCACGTGCGGGCCGAGGCCGGCGGTCAGGTGCGTCTCCTTCGAGCCGGTCACCAGGTGGTCGACGAGCACGCCTACCCGCGCGCCGGGGCCGGGTTCGAACTCGGTGAGCCGGGCACCGAGGTTGTCGAGGCCCTCGAGGTGTTCGACGACCACGCCCTCCACCCGCAGGTCGTGGCCCCACACCCGTTCGACGAGCGCCGCGTCGTGCACGCCTTCCACCCAGATCCGGCTGGTCCGCGCGACTCTTGCCCGCAGCCCCTCGACGCGGGTGGACCCCGAGGCCGACCGCACCGGCTGTTTCGGCGCGGTCGCGGTGGGCTTGATCAGCGTGACCGGTTTCCCGTCGATCAGGAACGCCGCCTCCCTCATCGCGAACAGCCGCACCGCCCCGCGCGCGTCCTCCAGCTTCACGAACTCGCCGTCGTAGCTGCGATCGAAACCCACTACGGCACCGCAGAATCCGCTCGCCGCGTCCTCGACCACCAGATCGCGTTCGGCGTTCACTGTCGGCACCGGCTTCTTCTTGGTCCGATCGTGTCCGGAATAGATGTCGCCGTAGCTGTCTCGCGCACTCACGTCCCGAAACTACCGCGCGCGCCAGCGCGCGCGGTACCGGCGCACCGGGAGGCGGCGATTACGCGAGCCCGCCCCCGAACCGGTCATCGAGGCTAGGCTGGCAGGGTGGCCGCAATAGTCTGGCTGATCGCGGGCATCGTTCTCGCGGCGGCGGAAATGCTCACCGGGGACCTCACGCTGCTCACCCTCGGGGTGGCCGCACTCGGCACCGCGGGGATCAGCGCCGCCACCGACCTTCCGGTCTGGGGAGACGCCCTGGTGTTCGCCGCGATGGCCGGTGTGCTGTTCGTCGGGGTGCGCCCGCTGTTGCGCCGCAAGTTCGGTACCCCGCCGCCCACTCCGACGAATGCCGATGCGCTGCCGGGGAAGTCGGCGCTGGTGCTCGAACAGGTCGCGGAGTATTCGGGTCAGGTCAAGCTCGGCGGCGAGGTCTGGACCGCGCGTCCGCTCGACCCGAGTGAAGTGTACGAAGCCGGTGTGACTGTCTATGTGATGAAGATCGATGGCGCGACCGCCGTCGTCTGGAAGGGTCCCTAGCAATGGTTGCCTTGATCGTGGCCGCCGTCCTCGTCCTGTTGGTCGTGGTGGTGGTGTTCAAATCGATCGCTCTCGTCCCGCAGGCCGAGGCGGCGGTGATCGAACGGCTCGGGCGGTATTCGCGCACCGTGTCCGGTCAGCTGACGTTCCTCGTCCCGTTCGCCGATCGCGTCCGCGCGAAGGTGGATCTGCGCGAGCGGGTCGTGTCGTTCCCGCCGCAGCCGGTGATCACCCAGGACAATCTCACCCTGCAGATCGACTCGGTGGTGTATTTCCAGGTCACCAGCCCGCAGGCCGCTGTCTACGAGATCAGCAACTACATCGCCGCGGTCGAGCAGCTCACCGTCACCACGCTGCGCAATGTGGTCGGTGGCATGACCCTGGAAGAGACGCTGACCTCGCGCGATCAGATCAACAACCAGCTGCGCGGTGTGCTCGACGAGGCCACCGGCCGCTGGGGCCTTCGGGTGGCCCGGGTGGAGCTCAAGTCCATCGATCCGCCGCCGTCGATCCAGGAATCGATGGAGAAGCAGATGAAGGCCGATCGCGAGAAGCGCGCGACGATCCTCACCGCCGAAGGTAACCGCGAAGCGCAGATCAAGACCGCCGAGGGCGCCAAGCAGGCGGCGATCCTGACCGCCGAGGGCGGCAAGCAGTCCTCGATCCTGTCGGCCGAGGGTGAACGCCAGAGCCGCATCCTGCGCGCCCAGGGCGAACGCGCCGCCTCCTACCTGCAGGCCCAGGGGCAGGCGAAGGCGATCGAGAAGGTGTTCGCCGCCATCAAGAACGGCAAGCCGACTCCGGAACTGCTTGCCTACCAGTACATGCAGACTCTGCCGATGGTGGCCAAGGGCGATGCGAACAAGGTGTGGCTGGTCCCCAGCGATTTCGGCAAGGCGCTCGAAGGCTTCGCCCAGAACTTCGCGACCAAGGGCGAGGACGGTGTCTTCCGCTACGAACCGTCTGCCGACGAAGCCCCGGTGAAGATCGAAGACGACACCGACGTGGCCGACTGGTTCGAAACCGCCTCCGACCCCAAGATCGCCGAAGCAGTCCGCGCCGCGGAAGCCACCGCCCGCACCCCCGTCGAAGGTTTCGATTCCCCCGTACCCCGGCCCAAAACCTCGGTGGCCAAGGGGGACCCGGAACTCCCGACCCCACCTCCGATCGCCCCGGCGGAACACCCCGCCCCGCGCCCGGACGACCCCTACGGTCGCCCCTGGCAGCCGCCGCAACACGGCTGATCCGAGCAGGGTACTGCCCCGGTGTGAACTTCCACTCCGGGGCCGTTTCTGTTGTGCGGCAGCGCTGTCGGGTCAGTGCGGGAGGGGAAGGAGTTCGACGAGGGAGCCTCGGCCGGTGCCGGGCGGCAGGATGGCCAGGGCCTGGCAGGGGATGAGACCGGCCAGGTGAGGGGTGTGAGCGGGGCCTGTGCTGCGCCAGACGCCGCCGGGGTGTTGCTGGACGCCGACTATCCGGGTGGCTTCGCCTTCCATCACGCCGGCGTCGGAGAGGCGGCCCCACATGGTGGGGCCGGGCGTGCGCAGCGTGAGGGCGTCGACGATGGCCGGGCCGACGGCCAAGAGGGCCGCGACGGCGGCGAAGGGGTTGCCGGGCAGACCGAGCAGGACTCGGCCGTCGGGGAGCTGGGCGACGAGGGTGGAGCCGCCGGGGCGGATCGCTATCCGTTCGACGATGATGCGCGCGCCGAGGTCGGCGAGCAGGGTGCGCAGGTGATCGGCGGCGCCGCGACCGGTGGCGCCGACCATGACGACCAGGTCGGCGTGGGATTTCAGGGTGAGCCAGGAGCGCAGCAGGTCGCGGCTGTCGGCGAGGTGCCACAGGCCGGTGCTCTCGATATCGCAGCAGCGCAAGAACTCCGGCATGACCGGGCCTAGGGAGTCGCGGGTTTCGCCCGGACCGAGCGGGCCGACAGCGCGGATCTCGTCACCGGTCATCACCACATCGGCGCGCAAAGGACCACGCACGGTGACAGTTTCGGCTTCGGCGCTGAGGGCCGCCGAAGCCAGGGCCGGTGAGACGCGGGCCCCAGCGCGCGCCAATTCCGTTCCGCTGCTCCAGTGTTCGCCTTGGCGGCGGGTGTCGTCGCGCACCGGTGCGCCGGGCGCGCGCATCACCACCGGTTTGCCGGACACGCTGGTGGTCACGATGTGTTCGTCGCGCAAAGTCGCCGTGGTACCCAGCGGGGTAGCCGCGCCGGTCGCGATCCGCACCGCCTCGCCGGGCGCCAGCACCACCGAGCAGCCGCGCCCGGCGTAGCTGACCTGCTGGTGTAGCCGCCACCACGGTCCGGGGCCCGCCACCGCGTAACCGTCCATGGCGGCGCTGTCCACCCGCGGCAGGGGAGTGCCCGCCGCGAGGGCGACAGCCAGGGTTGCCCCCACGGCCTCGGCCACGGGTCGTTCACGCACCGCGATCGGCTCGAGCTCGGCGGCTATTCGCGCGCGCACCAGCCCCAGCCCACATTGCACCGCCGCAACTACGCCCACCCGTGCGCTCGTCACCACGTTCCGCCTTCCGAGGACCCATCACCGATACTGGGACTCATCGTGCGCACCACCGATTGCCTGCGATTTTCTGGGCAGTTGCCGCGCGATGACGTTGTGCTCACGCACACGCGTGCCGCTCGGTGCGCAGTTCGGGCGTCACGAGTGGGTGACCCGCAGGTCTGCCGGGCTGGGTGCCCCGACGTCCGGGCGGGCAGCGGTGGGGGAGAAGCCGACGGGGTTCACGCTTCGGTGAGGGCGTTCGCCAGCTCGGCGGCGCGGTCGGCGATGGCGGTGCCCAGCTCGGCGGTGGTGGCGGTGCCGCCCAGGTCCGGTGTGCGAACCGTACCCGCGGCGAGGACGTCGCAGACCGCGCGGTCGACGGCGGCGGCCGCGGTGTGCTCGCCCAGGTGGGAGAGCAGCATCGCCCCGGCGAGGATCTGGGCGACGGGGTCGGCGATGCCCATGCCCGCGATGTCGGGCGCGCTACCGTGTACGGCCTCGAACATCGACGGCGCGTCCGCTGCGGGGTTGATGTTGCCCGAGGGCGCGAGCCCGAGTCCGCCGGTGACGGCCGCGGCGAGGTCGGACAGGATGTCGCCGAACAGGTTCGAGCCCACGATCACATCCAGGCGATCGGGGTGGAGCACGATTTCGGCGGCGAGGGCGTCGACGTGCATCTGCCGGGTCCGCACCGTCGGGTACTCCTCGGCTACGCGCTCGACAATGCTGTCCCAGTAGGGCATCGAGTGGATGAGCCCGTTGGATTTCGTCGCCGAACAGAGCTTGCCCGAGCGTTCGGCGGCGCGGTCGAACGCATAGCGGATGATCCGTTCGCAGCCGGTGCGGGTGAACACTGATTCCTGCAACACGAATTCGTCCGGCCTGCCCGGGTTGTGGATGCCGCCGATCTCGGAGTACTCGCCTTCGGAGTTCTCCCGCACGATGAGAATGTCGAGATCCTCGGCGGTGCGGTCGCGCAGCGCCGATTCCGTGCCGGGCAGCAGTCGTACCGGCCGCAGGTTGACGTACTGGCCGAAGGCGCGCCGCAGCGGAATCAGCAGGCCCCACAGCGAGATGTGGTCGGGTACCCCGGGGAATCCGACGGCGCCCAGCAGGATCGCGTCGAACCCGGCGAGCTGCTCGGGCCCGTCGGCGGGCATCATCGCACCGGTCCGCAGATAGTTCTCACAGGACCAGTCGAACTCGGTCCAGCTGATTCCCGGCAGGACCCGGTCGAGCACCTTCACCGCCTCGACGGTCACGTCGACGCCGATTCCGTCGCCCGGAATGGTCGCGATCCGGTATGTGCGCACGCTGTCTCCCTAAACCTTGACGCCGATGTATTTGGTCTCGAGGAATTCGTCGATCCCGGTGAAACCGCCCTCACGCCCGAGCCCCGATTCCTTCACCCCGCCGAACGGCGCGGCCGGATTGGAGACCACGCCCTGGTTCAGACCGACCATTCCCGTGTCGAGCGCTTCGCAGACGCGCAGGCCGCGACGCAGGTTCTCGGTGAACACGTACGCCACCAGCCCGTACGGGGTGTCGTTGGCGCGGGTGATCGCCTCGTCCTCGGTGTCGAACGTGCCGATCGCGGCGACGGGTCCGAAGATCTCGGTGTGGCACAACTCGGCGTCGTCGGGCACGCCGGTGAGCACAGTCGCCGGGTAGAAGGTGCCCGGTCCGTCGATCGCCGTGCCACCGAGCCGCACCTGGGCGCCGCGCTGCCGGGCGTCGGCCACGAGGTGTTCCACCTTGGCCACGGCCTCGGCGTCGATGAGCGGCCCGACGACAACGCCCGGCTCGGTGCCACGGCCCATCGGCAATGCCGCCATCCGCGTGGCCAGTCGTTCGGCGAATTCCGCAGCGATGCCGCGCTGCACCAGAATTCGGTTCGCGGCCGTACAGGCCTGGCCGATGTTGCGCATCTTGGCGGCGAGCGCGCCCTCGACCGCTTCGTCGAGATCGGCATCGTCGAACACCAGCAGCGGTGCGTTGCCGCCGAGTTCCATCGAGGTGCGCATCACGGTGCGGGCGCACTGTTCCAGGAGAAGTTTCCCGATGGCGGTGGACCCGGTGAAGGAGAGTTTCCGGGAGCGCGGATCGGCGATGAGCGGTGTCATCAGCGCGCCGGGGTCGGCGGTGGTCACCACATTGACCACACCATCGGGCACACCCGCCTCGGCCAGGATCGCCGCGAGCGCCAGCATCGACAGCGGTGTTTGTTCGGCGGGCTTCACCACACAGGTGCAGCCGGCGGCCAGCGCGGGCGCGATCTTGCGGGCGCCCATCGCCATCGGGAAGTTCCACGGCGTGATGAGCAGACTCGGCCCCACCGGCTGCTTCGTCACCAGAAACCGGGATCCCCCCGTCGGCGCGGGCATGTACCCGCCGTCGAGGCGGACGGCTTCCTCGGCGAACCAGCGGAAGAACTCCGCGGCGTAGGCGATTTCGCCCTGCGCCTCGGCGACCGGCTTGCCCATCTCGAGCGTCATGACCAGGGCGAGGCGTTCGGTGTCGGCCAGCAGCGCGTGGTGCGCGCGCATAAGGACGTCGCTGCGGGTGCGGGCCGGGGTGTGGGCCCAGGCGGCCTGGGCGGCGGCGGCCGCGGCGAGCGCGTCGAGTCCGTCGGACGCGGTCGCGTCCGCCACCACGCACAGCTGCGCGCCGGTCGCGGGATCGAGGACGGGCAGCGTGGCGACGGACTCACGCCATCGGCCCCCGATGAACAACCCCCGCGGAACGCTGTCGATCGCGGCCCGCTCGGCGGCGCTCAGGATGTCGAGCAGCTGCGCGCTGCCCCCGGACTCGTCCATGCGGTGCCTGCCTCCCGACGCGGTGGATCAACCGTTGCTGTGAACCCTGCCGCCATGTTATGCATATTGTCAACAATCCGACAATAGACAATCTGGGGAGTCCTTGATGACCGAGCTGTCTCCCGTCCTGAAGCAGGCCACGCCCGTCCACGTCGACCACGGCGCAGGCTGCTACCTCTACGACACCGACGGTCGCCGCTACCTGGATTTCACCGCCGGGATCGGCGTCACCAGTACTGGGCACTGTCACCCCACCGTGGTCGCGGCGGCGCAGGCCCAGGTCGCCAGCCTGATCCACGGCCAATACACCACGGTGCTGCACCGACCGCTGCTCGAGCTCACCGAGCGCCTCGGCGCGGTGCTGCCCGAGGGTTTGGACACGCTGTTCTTCGCCAATTCCGGCAGCGAGGCGGTCGAGGCCGCGCTGCGTCTGGCCCGCCAAGCCACCGGGCGCCCGAACGTGGTCGTCTTCCACGGCGGATTTCACGGCCGCACCGTCGCCGCGGCGACCATGACCACCTCGGGGACCCGGTTCTCGGCGGGGTTCAGCCCGCTGATGTCCGGGGTGCACGTGGCCCCGTTTCCGACCGCCTTCCGCTACGGGTGGAGCGAAGCCGAAGCCACCGATTTCGCGCTGCGTGAGCTCGACTACCTGCTCGCCACCCTCACCTCGCCCGCCGAGACCGCCGCGTTCATCGTCGAACCGGTGCTCGGCGAGGGCGGCTACATCCCCGGCAACACCCGCTTCTTCCAGGGCCTGCGCGAGCGCGCCGACCGGCACGGCATCCTGCTGGTCTTCGACGAGATCCAGACCGGCTTCGGCCGGACCGGAAAGTTCTTCGGCCACCAGCACTTCGACGTGCGCCCCGACGTGATCACCATCGCCAAGGGGTTGGCCAGCGGGTTCCCGCTGTCGGGCATCGCGGCGTCGCGGGAGTTGATGGCCAAGGCCTGGCCTGGCTCACAGGGCGGGACCTACGGCGGCAACGCGGTGGCCTGTGCCGCCGCGGTCGCGACACTCGAGGTGATCGAGGCCGAGGGTCTCGTCGACAACGCCGCCGTTCGTGGAGCGCAATTGCTCTCCGGCGTCGAGAGTCTCGCCACGAAGGCGATCGGGGACGTCCGTGGCCTCGGTCTGCTCGTCGGCGCCGAGTTCACCACGCCGACCGGCGAACCCGACACCGCGACGGCATCAGCCGCCCAGAAGGCCGCCGTCGACAAGGGGCTGCTGCTGCTCACCTGCGGGGCGCACATGAACGTCGTGCGCATGATTCCGCCGCTGATCGTCACCGAAACTCAGGTGCAGGATGCCCTGGCGATCTGGTCGGAAGTCCTCGCCGAGCTGTAGTCCGCCACGCTGTCCCCGCTCGGGTTCCGGGCGGGGACTCGCACCACAACCGGGACAATCCCGAAATCCCGCACCGCACAGGAAGCAGGAGCCGATGGCCCGCTACATGAGCATCACCCTCACCGAAGCCGGCGTCACCTGCCGCGCGCGCCTGCTCGACGACGAGGCTCCGCGCACGTGTGCCGCCGTCTGGGCTGCGCTCCCGCAGGAGGGCGACGCCTTCCACGCCAAATACGCCCGCAACGAGGTCTACGCGCTGGTGCCCCGTATCACCGCGGCCCCGCATCGCGAAAACCCCACCGTCACACCGATTCCCGGCGACGTCTGCCTCTTCGACTTCGAACCGTGGGAAATCGGCAACCCCGCCTACGGCTACGAACCGGGCTCCGCCGCCCATCACGCCCAGGGCGCCACCGACCTCGCCCTGTTCTACGGCCGCAACAATCTCCTGATCAACGGCGACCTCGGCTGGGTTCCCGGCAGCGTCTTCGCCACCATCGAGGACGGTCTCGCGGACTTGGCGGCCGCCTGCAACGGGTTGTGGTTGCGCGGTGTCGAGGGTGAGACGCTGGCTTTCGCCCGCGCCTGACCGAGCGACCGCTCCGACGCCGTCGAATCCCTCGGCGGCGTCGAAAGAGGTGAGCGCCGTAGATATTTCAGGAGTTCAGCACGAACTCGGCGTGCCTGGCCACCGCGAGGATCAAGTCATCGGAGTGCCGGGGTCCCACGATCTGCAAGCCCACCGGCATTCCGGTGCGAGTCGTGCCGACCGGGATGCTGATGGCGGGCTGCTGCGTCATATTGAACGGGTAGGTGAACGGGGTCCAGTCCGGCCAGCCGCGCAGTCCGCTGCCCGGCGGCACATCGTGTCCGGCCTCGAACGCGGTGATCGGCATGGTCGGGGTGATCAGCACGTCGTAGGCGGTGTGGAAGGTGCCCATCGTGATACCGACTTCCGCCGCGACATGGCGGGCGTCGAGATAGTCCACGGCGCTGACAGCTTCGCCGCGAGCCCAGACCGCGCCCAAACCGGGATCCACCTTCGCCCGGGACCCGGCTGGGAACTTCGACAGCATGGTTGCCGCACCCGCCGCCCACAGGGTTTCGAAGGCCTCGCGCGGGTCGGCGAATCCGGGATCGACCGCATCGATGGTCAGATCGGCCTCGGCCAACCGCTGCACCGCCTTCTCGACGATCTCGGCCACCTCCGGATCCACCTGTGCGTACCCGAGCGTGGCGGAATAGCCGACCGACAGCCCGCGCACATCCCGCTGTATCTGACTGCGGAAGGTTGTCAAGGTGGGGGCCAGCGCGGTCGGGTCACGCGGATCCGGCAGCGACAGGATATCCATCAGCAGCGCCGCGTCCTCGACGGTGCGCGTCATCGGCCCGGCATGGGCGAGGGGCCCGAACGGGCTGGCCGGGTAGAGCGGCACCCGCCCGTGCGTCGGTTTGAAGCCGACGATCCCGCAGAACGAGGCCGGAATACGGATGCTGCCGCCACCGTCGGTGCCCACCGACACCGGCGTCATCCCACCCGCCACCGCCGCCGCGCTGCCACCGGACGATCCGCCCGCGGTCGTCGCGGGATCGGCGGGATTGCGGGTGACGCCGGTGAGTGGACTGTCGGTGACGCCCTTCCAGGCGATCTCCGGGGTGGTCGTCTTGCCGACGAACACCATCCCGTCCTCGCGCAGCCGAGCGGCGACCGGGCTGTCCACCAGCCACGGCCCGCCGGCGTCGACGCAGGTGGAACCACGCAGGGTCGGCCAGCCTTCGGTCAGAAAGATGTCCTTGATGGAAATCGGCACGCCGTCGAGTAACCCGCGCGGATGGCCCGACTGCCAGCGTGCCTCGGAGTCCTTCGCCTGCACCAGCGCCCGGTCCGGATCGACCAGGCAGAACGCGTTGAGCGCGCCGTCGCGGGCCGCGATGACATCCAGGCAGGCTTGCGCTGCCTCGACGGGGGACAGCTGCCCGGCCGCATAGGCCGAGACCAGCTGAACCGCCGTCATCACGGTGGGATCGGTGGGGAGATCGGGCTGCGTCATGGCGGGGCTCCTTCAGCCGGGCACGTACCCGAGCGTCTTGTCGACAACGTTGTCCAGCGGCAGTCCGGCTGCCCACCTGCCGAAATTGTCGGTGAATGCGCGGACGATCTCGGTGCGCCAGCCGTGGAAATCGCCCGAATTATGTGGCGTGAGCACCACGTTCGGAAGGTCCCAGAGCGGATGGTCCGCGGGCAGCGGTTCCGGATCCACCACGTCCAGTGCGGCCGCGGCGATCGAACCGTTGCCGAGTGCGGCTACGAGATCGTCGGTAACCACTGATTCCCCGCGCCCGACGTTGACAAACCTGGCATGCGGTTTCATGGCCGCGAACGCGGCGGCATCGAACATGTGCCGGGTCTGCGCGGTGAGCGGCGCGATCGCGATCACGTAGTCGGCGCCGGGCAGTTCGGCGTGCAGGTCGTCGCTGATGGTGCCGAAATCCGGGTCGCCGGAGCGGGCGCGGCGCCCGACCCCGCGCACCGTCATGCCCGCGGCGCGCAGCAATCGCGCGGTGGTGCGGCCGATCGAGCCGGTCCCGACGATCAGTGCCGTGGTTCCGGCCACGCGTTCGGATTCGCGGTGTCGCCACTCGTGCCGCTGCTGTAACCGGATCGAGCCGGGCAGGTCCTTGGCGAACGAGATGATCTGTCCGAGGACGTATTCGGCGATGGCCGTATCGAAGACATTGCGGGTGTTGGTGACCACCACCTCGGACGCGCGCAGCTCCGGGAACATCACCGGGTCCACGCCCACACCGCCCATGTGCAGCCAGCGCAGGCGATCGGCGCTGGGCCACGCACCGGGAACGGCGCGAGTCTGGAAGTCGTAGACGAACAGCACATCGGCGCCGTGTAGCGCATCGGCGAGCCCGTCGGCCTCGGTGTAGCGCACGTCGGCGCGCTCGGCAACGGGGGCCATGAGGTCCGATTCGGGCAGGCTGTCACGATGTAGGACGGTGACAATCGGCCCGTTTTCCACATTGACACCGTACGATCAGATCGTATGATTGTCAACAATCCGATCGTGTTCGGAGGTCTGCCCGGCTGAGCGCGAGAGGGGCCGCAGTGGAGTTCAGCTTCCCGGACATCGACGGGCCGGTAGCCCAACGAGGTATCGGCGTGATCGCGCCGTTCGACCTCGCCCTCGAACGGGAACTGTGGCGGTGGGCGCCCCTCGAGGTGAGTCTGCACCTGGCCCGCACACCCTATGAACCGGTGCCGGTGTCCCTGGCGATGGCCGAACTCGTGTCCAATCCGCTGCATCTCACGGCGGCCACCCACGACGTGCTGCACGTGGAACCGGAGGTCGTTGCCTACCTGTGTACTTCGGGCAGTTTCATCAACGGTCTCGCCTACGAACGATCCCTGCGGGAAACGATCTGCCTGGCCGGCGCACCGGATGCGGTGACCACCTCCGGCGCCTTGGTGGAAGCGATCAAGCACCTCAACATCACCCGGATGTCGGTGATCACCCCGTACGACGAGATCCTCACCGGCAAACTGCACGACTTCCTCGACGAAGCGGGCTGCACCACGATCAAGTCCGATCATCTCGGGCTCGGCGGCGGCATCTGGAAGGTCAACTACCGCACCATCGCCGAACGGATACTCGGCGCCGACGACCCCCGCTCGGAAGCGATCTTCGTCAGCTGCACCAACCTGCCGACCTACGACGTGATCGAGCCACTCGAACAGGCACTCGGCAAACCCGTCCTCACCGCCAACCAACTGACCATGTGGGCCTGCCTCGGCCGGATGAAACTCCCGATGATGGGCCCAGGTAAATGGCTCGTCAATGTCTTCTAGTCGAACGTGGACGCGACATTCTGCCCAGGTAAATGGCTCGTCAATGTCTTCTGAACGGTCTTCTGAACGGAGCGAGATGCACACGCCGACCATCGGATTCATCTACCCCGACCACGCCGCCGAGGACGACTACCCGCGTGCCGCGGCCCTGCTCGGCGCCGCGTTGCCGGTGGCCCACATCTACGGCACCGACCTGCACGCCGTTCCCGAACTGCTCGATCTGGGCAGCCCGGAGAAGCTGAGCCACGGCGCTTCGTTGCTCGCGGCCGAAGACCCCGCCGCCGTGGTCTGGGCGTGCACCTCGGGCAGTTTCGTCTACGGGCCACAGGGTGCGCGGGGTCAGGTCGACAGCCTGGCCGAGGCGGCGGGAGTGCCTGCCTCCAGTACGAGTTTCGCGTTCGTCGAAGCGGCGCGGGCGCTCGGTGTGCGGCGCGTGGCCGTGGTCGCGAGCTACCCCGAGGAGGTGGCACGGTTGTTCGTCGACTTCCTCGCCGACGCGGGCATCGACGTGGTGTCGATGTCGAGCGCCGGGATCGACACCGCCGCGGAGGTCGGCACCCTCACTCCCGACCAGGTCCTGACGCTGGCCGTCACCAACGACCACCCCGACGCCCAGGCACTGCTCATCCCGGATACGGCCATGCATACTCTCGAGGTGCTTCCGAAACTCGAGGCCGCGCTCGGCAAGCCGGTGCTGACGGCGAACCAGGTCACCATCTGGGAAGGTCTGCGGCTGGCCGGGGTCACCGCGGTCGCTCCCGAGCTGGGCGCGTTGTTCGCGGAGGAGAGTCGCCATGTCGATCATTGATTTCGAGCCGGTCAATCAGCAGTCCACCGCGGAGATGATCGCCGACCGCCTGCGCGAGGCGATCATGCGCGGTGCGCTGGCACCCGGCGCCCAGCTCGGGGAAGCCGACCTGGCAACCAGTTTCGGTGTCTCCCGCGGACCCGTGCGCGAGGCCATGCAACGTCTCGTGCAAGAGGGCCTGCTGTTCAGCATCCGCAACCGCGGCATCTTCGTCATCGAACTCACCACCGACGACGTCATCGACATCTACCGCGCCCGCACCGCCCTGGAAGGCGGCGCGCTCGACCTCATCCTCGACGGCCGCCGCGACATCGCCTACGCCGCACTGCGACCCAGTGTCACCGCCATGCGGCGCACCGCCGAGGCCGGCGATGCCGCCGGTGTCTCCGACGCCGACCAGGCCTTCCACGAAGCGCTCGTCACCGCCGCCGACAGCCCCCGCCTCGTCCGCGCCGCCCGGACCCTGCTCATCGAAACCCGCATGTGCCTGGGCGCCCTCCAAACCACCTACCCCGACCTGCGCGAACAAGCCGGCGAACACGTCGAACTCCACGAAGCGATCGGCTCGGGTGCACCCGAGCGGGCCCGCGCCCTGCTCGTAGAGCACATGGACGACGCGGTCCGGCGCTTGCGCGACCGCTAGCTGCCGCGGCTCGGGGGAGGGCATCACGGTGTCCGTCCGCAGCCGCAGCCGCAGTGCGCCGAGAGTGAGCGGGCGACGTGCGAGGTGATCGTGCGCGACGGGCACAATGGACCCGTACGATCACCTCGACTCCCCGCAGGAGCTCTCGTGGACAGCGAACAGCGCACACGCGCACAGGCTTTCGTCGATCTGCACCGCGAAGGCTGCTTCCTGCTGCCGAATGCCTGGGATGCGGGGAGTGCGCGAATTCTGGAGTCGGTGGGATTCCCCGCGATCGCGACCACCAGCGCGGGGGTCGCTTTCTCGTTCGGTCGCCCCGACCACGACTTCTTCACCGAGCACGGTGCGCACGGTCGCGTCGATCGTTCGACGATGATGGAGCGGATCCACGAGATCACCACCGCCGTGCGGGTGCCCGTCAGCGCCGATCTCGAGGAGGGGTACGGGCCGGACGCCCAGGAGGTGGCGACCACCCTCTCCCTCGCCATCGACGCCGGTGCGGCGGGCGGCAACATCGAGGACTTCACCGGCGACCGCACCACCCCGCTGTTCGACGAGGTGCATGCGGTGGACCGGGTCCGGGCGGCGCGCGCGGCGGTGGCCGCCAGTGGTGTGCCGTTCGTGCTCGTCGGCCGGACCGACGCGCTGCTGGTGGACGCCGGTCTCGACGAGGCGATCCGGCGCGCCAACTCCTACCTCGCCGCGGGCGCGGACTGCGCCTTCGTTCCCGGGGCGGCCGACGCCGCCACGATCGCCACGCTCGTCGAGGCGATCGACGGACCGCTCAACGTCGTCATGGGCCTGACCGGTGGCGGCCTGTCGATGGCCGAACTCGCCGACCTCGGCGTCCGCCGGGTCACCGTCGGCGGCAGCATCGCCCGACTGCTCTACCGCCACCTCCTCGACGCGGCCACCGAGCTCTCCGAGCACGGCACTTTCACCTACGGCGACACCCAACTCACCCAGACGGCGCTCAACGCCCACTTCACCGCCCGCACCTGACGGGCGAGCTCGCACGGGGGCCTCATCAGGAAGTAGGCCGGGCACCTCGCAGGTCGAGGAGCATGCCGAGGTACCCCATTTCCTGACTTTGGGATTGGGCCATCGCGCGGGCGGCCTGCTTCACCGGACCCGAGGTGAGCAGGGTGTCGGCGGCGCGGGCCATCGTGACGCCGCCCGCGTGATGGCGGTACATCAGTTGCAGGAACAGGGTTTCGGCGTCGGCCGCACGGGCCCCCGCGAGGGTGTCGAGATCGGCGATGGTGGCCATCCCGGGCATCGTGGTCGGTGCGGCGGTCGAGTGGTGGTGGGTTCCCGCCATCCAGGTCATCGGGACATCGGCCGTGGGTGCGGCGCCGGCCAGCTGGGTCCAGCCGAGCAAGGTGCCGATCTCCACGCGCTGAGTGTCGGCGATCTGGTCGGCCAGCCTGCGCACGGTGGGATCCGCGGCCGGGTCGAGGCGCTCGGTGAGGATCAGCGCCTGCTGGTGGTGTGCGGTCATGTCCTGGACGAAGCCCAGCTCCGTCGTGGTGAGAACCGGTGCGGGTGTGGCTGTCTCGGTGACGAACAGCGGTCGCAGGGCCGCGCCGAGCGCCAGCAGGAACAGGACAGCGGCCGCCGCGAACGTCACGCGGATCACCCGGTTCACGGTCACGACCCGACCGTGGACTGCTGGTTCGCGGGCGGTGTGTACACCTCGTTGTCGAGCTGCAACACCATGAACCCGTTGTCGGAGCAGGTGACATACAGCTGATCGCCACGCCACTCCGGCGGGGACAGGCACCAGTCCGTGGACAGGTCGCCGAACGCGATATCGCCTGCCCGGGCGGTCAGCACCTGCGCGGGATCGAACAACCCCTCGGCCATCGACCGCAGTGCCGCCGGGGCGCTCATCACCGGGATGCCGATGATCGAGGCCAGGGCGTGGGGGGAGTTCCAGATCTCGAGATTGCGTCCGGTGCGGGCAGGCGGGTTGAAGTAGGCGATCTCGCGGATGTCGCCGGGATCGCGGACGTCGAACACCCGGATACCGGAGGAGATCCAGCCGCAGGCCAGGGCGGTCGGGTTGTCGGGACGGTCGGCGGTGCAGTAGTGCGATTCGTAGGAGAACGCCGAACCGCCCATCGAGGAACCGATGCCCGCGTCGATATTGTCGGGCAGGTTGATCTCGAGTTTGATCTTCGCGGTGATCCTGGGCGCGCTGTCGTCGGACACGTCGATGAGTTTGACGCCACCGGAGCCGCCCTCGTCGACCGTGAACAGATGGGGCACACCGTCATAGGTCACGGGCACGCTGTGCTGGGTGGCCCAGCCGTCGGTCCAGAATGTGCGGCCGAGGTGGGGGACATGTGGATTCGGGTCGCGGCGTTGCACCGCGCTCACGTCGAGCACGGTGAATCCGCCCAGGGCGGAGATGTAGAGCCGGTTTCCGTCGGGACTCACCCCGAGCCCGTGTGCCTCGATCCCCGTCAGCCCCTGCCAGATCACCCGGGGATTCGCTGGGTCGGTGAGGTCGATCGCACTGAGAAAACCGGGGACCAGGCCCGATGCCCAATAGGTGCGTCCGTCGGGGGAGAAGCCGCCCTCGTGTGTCGTGATCGGCAGCGGCATGAGCAGATTCGAGCCGGTTCCGGGATTGAGCAGCCGGGGATGCGCGCAATCGGAGATGTCGTACACCGACAGGTACCCGGCCCCGATGCCGACCGGCACACCCGTTCCGACGAGCAGTTTGCGAGCCGTGTTGACCTTCAACGTCTCCCAGGTACCTGCCAGCATGGCGGGTTCGGCGAGGGTCGCGGTCAGCCGCGGATTCGCCGGATCGGAGACATCGAGAACCTGGACGCCGGGGTGCTCGCTGAGCATGTTGCCGGGGAAGAACGTGCCCATGTAGGCGCAGTGCTCGAAACTGGTGGAGGTGATGCCCGCTCCGCGCCCGGCGTAGCCCCCGACCATCGACATGTTGCAGCGATAGCCCTGGGTGCTGCGCCCGCTGTCCCGGTCACCGGCGGGCACGTCGCCCTGCAATCCGGTCTCCGGCAGTGATCCGGGCCCACAGTCGGCCCGCGGCACCGCCGTTCGGCCCACATCGAGGAATTCCTGCACCGCGCCCGTCAGGTCGGCGCCGAAATCGGCCGACGCACCGGACGGCAGGCCGACGGCCACGAGTGCGGTGATCGCGGCCGCCGCCACAGCACGCAGCAGCGAATGTCGTCGGCTGTTCGGCGGTGCCGTGCCGGAATCGCCCGGCGGGTACGCGGACCCGGCTTCGGGTCGTGTGTCGGTGTGCGGACGTGATGGCATCGTTGCCCTCCCGAATCAAAGATGCGGACAACACAACTGGCTCAGACAGTTGTGCCGCATCACGAATAGTAAGGCGATCGAATGGTTGCCGAAGGGTGTTTCGGGGAACAGGGTGTGGGGCGGGCTCGTGCTTACCTCGGGTCGCCGCCCATACGCTGTACGGTTGCTCTGCACGACCAGCGCGTCTGAAAAGGCGGGGAGTTTCCGCGATCGGAGAGGACTCGGACCCATGTCGAACGATGTCGTAGGAAGTTCCGGCACCGCACCGCCGCCGGGCGGATCGGTAGCCGATGGGTCGCCGGGCAAGCCCAGGCTGGATCTGCTCATCTTCTGCGCCACCGCGATCGGCGCACTCGCCTTCGTCGCCTGGGGTGTCCTCGACGACGAGAGCCTCGCCTCCGCGGCGAGTACCGCGCAGAAATGGGTCATCACCAATACCGGCTGGTTGTTCGTGCTCACCGCCACCGCGTTCGTGGTGTTCGTGATCTGGCTGGCGGTCAGCCGCTACGGCCGGATCCCGCTGGGCGCCGACGACGAGAAACCCGAATTCCGCACCGTGTCGTGGATCGCGATGATGTTCAGCGCGGGCATGGGCATCGGTCTGATGTTCTGGGGTGTGGCGGAACCGTTGTCGCACTTCGTGAACCCCCCGCCGCATACCGCCGAGCCCGGATCACCGGCCGCCGCGGAAGTCGCCATGGCCACCACGCTGTTCCACTGGACACTGCACCCGTGGGCGATCTACGCCGTCGCGGGCCTGGCCATCGCCTACGGCACGTTCCGAAAAGGCCGCTCGCAGTTGATCTCCTCGGTGTTCCGGCCGCTGCTGGGCCGGCACGCCGACGGGATCGGCGGCCGGGCGATCGACATGATGGCGATCTTCGCGACCCTGTTCGGCTCGGCGGCGTCACTCGGTCTCGGCGCGTTGCAGATCGGCGCGGGCATGGAGTTCAACGGCTGGATCGACGGCATCGGAAAGATCGGTCTGGTGGCGATCATCGCGGGCCTGTCCGTGGCCTTCGTGCTGTCGGCGGTCTCGGGTGTCGAACGCGGCATCCAGTGGCTGTCCAACATCAATATGGTGCTGGCCCTTGCCATCGCGGCGTTCGTGTTCATCGCGGGCCCCACGCTGTTCGTGCTCAATATCCTGCCCACCTCGATCGGCGACTACATCGAGAGCCTGCCGACCATGGCCTCACGCACCGGCGCCGGCGACGACGCGATGCAGACATGGCTGTCGAGCTGGACCATCTTCTACTGGGCCTGGTGGATCTCGTGGACGCCGTTCGTCGGCATGTTCATCGCGCGGATCAGCCGTGGCCGCACCATCCGCCAGTTCGTGACCGGCGTGCTGCTGGTGCCGAGCGTGGTGAGTCTGCTGTGGTTCGCGATCTTCGGTGGCGCGGGCATCGCCGAACAGGCCGAACACGGCGACCTCACCGAACCGGACGGCTCGGTCGATTCGAACTTCGCGCTGTTCCACCTGCTGGACCAGTATCCGATCACCTCGGTGACCACGGTGGTGGTGATGATCCTCGTCGCGATCTTTTTCGTCTCCGGTGCCGACGCGGCCTCCATCGTGATGGGCACACTGTCCGAACGCGGCAGCATCGAACCGTCGAAGTGGGTCGTCATCTTCTGGGGCGCGGCCACCGGCGCGGTCGCCGCGATCATGCTGGTGATCGCCGATTCCGACAATCTCGGCGGCGCTCTGACCGGCCTCCAGGCGTTGACCACCGTGGTGTCGCTGCCGTTCCTGGTGGTGATGGTGGCGATGTGTGTGTCGCTGTACAAGGACCTGCGCGACGACCCGCTGATCCTGCGCATGGATCGCGGCATCGAACTGGTCGAGGTCGCCGTCGACCAGGGTACCGAGCTGCACGAGGGTGACTTCGCCCTCGTCACCGAGGCCTCGCCGGACAAGGTCGACGTCGTCGACGATCCCCCCGTCGCCGGTACCGAACGCGGCTAGTCCGCGGTGTCGATCCTGGCCTGCGCCGACGACAAGTCGGCGCAGGCCAGCCGCAGGCGGTCCCGCAGTGCGTCAGCGGATTCGGCGATCGCCGCCTGGGATCGGACGTACTCCGCGCGTCCGGCCGGTGTTTCGATGCGCACCGGCTCGTAGCCGAAGCCCGACAGATCGTAGGGGCTGGCCCGCATGTCGAGTTCCCGTGCGATGCAAGCGAGTTCGAAGCAATCGAGCAGCAGGTCCGAGGAGATCAGCGGCGCGAGCTTGAATCCCCACTTGTAGAGATCCATATTCGCGTGCAAACACCCCGGCTGCTCCCGCTGCACCTGGTCCGCGCGGGTGAGCGGTTCGGCATTGCGCCCCACCGCCTCCGGCGTGAAGAACCGGAACGCGTCGAAGTGCGTGCACCGCAACGACATCGACTCCACCACCGCGTCCGTCCCCGCGTGTCCCAGACGCAGCGGAACCTGCTGATGCCGCACGTCATCGGTGCGATAGACCATCGCCCATTCGTGCAGCCCGAAACACGACAACTGCGCCGGACGGCGCGCGGTAGCGGTGAGCAGGCCGGACACGAACCCGATCGTGTCGCGCCGCTTGGCCAGGTAGGCCGGGTCGGCCGTGAACACTCCGTGCTCATCCGGATGCTCGGCATACCCCCGCGCACCCTTGTAGTCGCCCGCCGCACGCAGCCCGATCCCGAACCCCGGATGCCACCGACGCAGCTGTGAAGGCTTATGGCCGTAGTAGGTGAAAAGGAAATCGATGACCGGATGGGTGGTCCCCGCCGCCCGCCGCTCCAGATACGGCCCGACCAACCGATCGAGCCGGTCACGATGTGCGCGCGCGGCGGCCCGCCACTCGACCGCCGGTAATACCCGCAAGTCGAGAGCGTGGTCGAGGTCGCCGTCCGTGCTCACCTGGACATTCTCCCGCACCGGCTTTCCCTGGCGAATTCGCCCTGAATCAGGTCTCGGGGCGCGACCCCGGCCGGACTACGCATCTCCTGGGTTGCTCGAACGATCCGGGGACTTCCGCATCCGACGAGATCTGTGGTGCCGACGCGCCTATTTGTCGCGCCGGATGACGGCGCGGCAGCGCCGTTCCAGGAGCAGGACGGCCAGGCCGAAGGAGCGGAAGGCCGGATTGGTGGTCTGGCGGTGATAGTAGCGGTAGTAGATCTGCTGGCAGATCACCGCCAGACGGAACAGGCCGAAGACTTCGTAGAAGGCCCACTCGCGGTCGCTGAGACCGATTCCGGTACGGCGACAATAGTATTCGACCACTTCGTCGCGGGTCAGCATGCCCCGAACGTGGGTGGGCTGGCGCCGGAAGAACTTGAAGGCGAGGTTGTCGTCGGCCTGGACCCAATAAGCCAGGGCGCCGCCGAGATCCATCAGCGGGTCGCCGATGGTGGCCATCTCCCAGTCGAGTAACCCGATCGGACGGGTGGGATCGGCGGGATCGAGCACGATGTTGTCGAAGCGGAAGTCGTTGTGGATCAGCACCGATGCGCGATCGGGCGGTTGGTTGGCGGCCAGCCACGCCATCACGGATTCGAACGAGCCGACAGTGCGGGTGCGGGCGCGGCGATAGCGGTCGGACCAGCCCGACACCTGCCGGGTGATGTAGCCGGGGCCCTTGGACATCCAGTTCAGCCCTGCGGCGGTGGGGTCGATGGTGTGCAGGTCGACGAGCACGTCGAGCACATTGGTGCACAGTGCGTGTACCCGCGATGCTGTCCAGGAGGGGTCGGGCGGGAGTTCCTTCCTGGGGATGAGACCGTCGAGACGTTCCATGAGGTAGAACGGCGAGCCGAGCACAGTGTCGTCCTCGCACAACGCCACTGTCGGCGGCGCGTAGTCGAACACCGGGCCGAGGGCGGTTTGCACGCGGTACTCGCGAGCCATGTCGTGTGCGCCCTCGGCGCGGTGTCCGCCGGGCGGTCTGCGCAGGATCAGATCACGCTCGGGGTACTGCACGAGGTAGGTGAGATTGGAAGCGCCGCCGCAGAATTGGCGCACCTGTGCGATGCCGGTCAGTGATTCGCCTGTTTCGGCGCGTAGCCAATCCGTCAGGGCGGCGACATCGAAGGCATCCTCGGTGCGGACGGCACGGGCATCGGCGGGGGAGGAGAACTCGGTCATGTCAGCCGCCGCAGCAGGGACACGGGGAGCAGCTTCACCACGACCGACAGCGGAACCCATGGCCAGGCCGGGACGTAGGCGACGGGTTTGCGTGCTTGGATCGCGCGGACCATCGCGGCGACGCCGGGCTCGGTGTCGACCAGGAAGGTGGTGCGACCTTCCTTGCCGTCGGTCATCTCCGACCGGATGTAGCCGGGGCAGATCAGGGAGATATCCACGCCGGGAATGCGTTCCGAGCGCAAGCCTTCGGCGAGCGCGGCGACCCCCGCCTTGCTCGCGGCATAGGTGGTCATCGACCGGCGCATGCCGCGCAGTGCGGAGAACGAGGAGATGAGGACCAGGTGGCCACGGCCCTGCGCACGGAACACCGCCAGGGCGTGTTCGCTCTGCGAGAGCGCGCCGACGAAATTGGTGAGGGCGGTGCGCCGGTTGGCCGCGTGCCCACCGGTGCCCAATGGGGCCCCGTGGCCGAGGCCCGCGTTGACCACGACCCGGTCGAGGCCGCCGAATTCGGCCCGGAACTTCTCGAACACGGTCTGCACGGCGGCATCGTCGGTGACGTCGAGCGCGGCGGTGCGCACGACGATGCCGGGGTGGGCGGCGAGGAGTTCGTCGCGCAGCGTGTCGAGGCGGTCGGCCCGGCGGGCGCAGAGCCCGAGATCGTAACCGCGCTCGGCGAATTGGCGGGCCATCTCGGCGCCGAGGCCGGAGCTGGCGCCGGTGATGACGATGGTGCCGGTGCTCATCGGGAGGTCTCCTTGTCGTCGGCGGTCGCGATGCGACGGCCCATGGCGGTCAGTTGCCGGTCGTAGAGCGGGCGCAGCAGTCGTTTCGTCCAGAAGGCCACGCGCCCGGATCGGTCGGTGAGGACGAGGAAGCGGCGCGCGTCGATACCGGCCAGCGCGGCTTCGGCGATGTCGTCGGCGTCGGCCTCGGCGCCGTCGATCAGGCGACGGGCGACCTCGGTCATCAGGGGATCGGCGTTGCCGAGCGAAGACGCCAGATCGGTGCGGAAGAACGACGGGCACACCACCGAGACGTCGATGCCGTGCGGCGCGAGTTCGTAGCGCAGGCTCTCGCTGAGTGCGACGACGGCCGCTTTGGCGGCGGTGTAGGGCGCCATGGCCGGTGGGTGGACGAGTCCCGCCATCGAGGCGATATTGACCAGGTGACCGCCGCCCTGCGCTTCGAACATCGGGGTGAAGGTCCGGCACCCGGTCGCCACGCCGAGGACGTTGACGGTCATGACCCGGGCCCATTCCTCGGCGGGCACCCGGTCGATGCGCCCGCCCGCGGCGATACCCGCGTTGTTGACCAGGATGTCGAGCCCGCCCATGGTGGCCTGCACGGTGTCGCGGGCCCGGTCCCAGTCCTGCTCGGACGTGATGTCCGCGCGCAGATACGAGGCACCCGGCGGGACCACGGCGTCGTCGGCGAGATCGGTGACCACGACGCGGTCACCGCGGGCGGCGAAGCGCCGCGCCAGCGCGGCTCCGAGACCGGAGGCGCCACCGGTGATGAGCACTCTGGACATGGTTACCGCCCCTGCCCGTACTCGGCGAGCTCGAGCCGTCCGACCATGTCCAGATGCACCTCGTCGGGACCGTCGGCCAGGCGGATCGCCCGGGCGGTCGTCCAGGCCGCCGACAGCGGCACATCGTCGGAAAGTCCCGCACCACCGTGGATCTGCATGGCGAAGTCGATGACGTCCTGCGCCATCGACGGCACGTGCGCCTTGATCTGGCTGATCTCGCTGAGCGCGCCGAACGCACCGACGGTATCGAGCTTCCATGCCGCGTGCAGGACGAGCAGGCGCGCGGCGTCGATCGCGATCCGTGCCCGGGCGATGCGTTCCCGGTTGCCGCCGAGCCGGGCCAGTGGCTTGCCGAACGCGGTCCGCGTCGTCGCGCGTTCGCAGGCCGCGGCGAGCGCGGCCTCGGCCAGGCCGATCAGCCGCATGCAGTGATGGACGCGGCCGGGACCCAAACGGCCCTGGGCGATCTCGAACGCTCGGCCGGGACCGAGGACGATGTTCGCGGCGGGCACACGCACGTCGGTGAACGACACCTCACCGTGCCCGAACGGCTCGTCGTAGCGGCCCATCGCGGGCAGCATCCGTTCGATCTTCACGCCCGGAGTGCGGACAGGGACGAGCACCATCGTGTGCCGACGGTGTTTCTCGGCCTCGGGATAGGTCAGGCCCATGAAGAGGACGACCGCGCAGTCACGATGGCCGATACCGGTGGTCCACCATTTGCGGCCGTTCACGACGACGTCGTCGCCGTCGAGGACGGCGGTGGCCGCCATCGTGGTGGCGTCCGAGGAGGCGACGCCGGGTTCGGTCATCCCGAAGGCAGACCGAATGCTGCCGTCGAGCAGCGGTTCGAGCCACCGCTCCCGCTGCGCGGCGTCGCCGTAGTGGAGCAGCACCTCCATGTTCCCGGAATCCGGTGCGTTGCAGTTGAAGACGTGCGGCGCCAGGAACGAGCGCCCGGTCTCCTCGGCGATCGGCGCGTAGTCGACATTGGTGAGGCCGGTGCCGCCGTCGGTCCCGAAGCGCGCGGCGTACCGGCCGGCATGGGCGGCGGGCAGGAACAGATTCCACAGACCCGCCGCGCGGGCCTTGGCGCGCAGCTCGCCGAGCACGGGCAGGGGATCCCACGGGTCGGCGCCGGTCTCGCGCAGCGCGGCCACGCTGCGGTGATAGTCCGCCTCGATCGGGGTGATCTCCTCGGCGATGAAGCCGCGTACTCGGCCGACCAGGTCGGTGGCGCGGGTACTGGGAGCGAAGTCCATGTCTCTGCTTTCGGTGAAAGGGGAACTGGCGGCGGGGGATCCCGCTGGAATTCAGGAGGGTCGGTGGGTGAGACCGAGGGCGGATTCGTCCAGGCTGCCCAGCACGAGCGTGCCGTTCGCCTCGGCCACGCCGGTGACCATCGCGTAGTCCGCGCCGTCGCGCTGCAGGTCGTGGACGATGGTCCCGGCGTGATCGACCGCGATCACCCAGGCAGTACGGGCGGGGCGTGGCCTGAGCCGATCGGGTACCCGCCACAACAGTTTTCGCGCGATCGCCGGTGCGGGCAGCAGGCGATCGAGCAGGGGATTGCGCGGTGCGGCCAGCGTGACCCAGATCAGTCCCTCGGAGCCGAGGGCGATGTTGTCGGGGAAGCCGGGCAGGTTCTCGATCAGCACCTCGCGAGTACCGGCTTTCGGGCCGCGCACCCAGTAGCGGTTGAGCCGGTAGGCCGCCGTCTCGGCGACGATCAGCGATGCCCGATCGGGTGCGAAGGCGATGCCGTTGGCGTACTGGAGGTTGTCCAGCAGGGTCGCGGTCGTCCCGTCGGGGGAATGCCGGAACAGGCGGCCGGTACCGGAATGCTCGAGCAGGTCGCCCATCCACAGCTCCAGCGGCCAACGGCGCGAAGACGCGGTGAAATAGACGGTGCCGTCGCGCGGATCGCCGACGACATTGCTGGCCATGTTCAGCGGGCCGTCGTCGACGGCACCCACCAGGACCTCGATCTCGGTACCGGTCCAGCGCAGCAGGCCGCGGTGCGCGTCGCAGATGAGCAGGGACCCATCGCCGACCGCGCAGAGCCCCAGCGGGCGGCCACCGGTGTTCGCGACCACCTCGACGCCCTCGGTGGCGATGTCGACCCGCAGGATCCGGCCGTCGGCGATGCCGGTGTAGACGAGACCGTCGGCGCCGAGAACCACATCCTCGGGGCCGGCGCCGGGGAGCTCGATCCGCCGGACCGGGGGCATCGGTGGCGTACTTCGGCGCTGCCCGGCGCGGGGAGTCGCCGTCGGTGGTGACCACCGAACGGGCGCCATCCCAGGTGCGGACCGAACACCGACGACCATGCGTGCCTCCCAGCGATCGAGCGCCGCCCGCTGCCGCGCTCTCTGTGCACATGCCATTCTTGGGTCCAGTCAGCGGCGTTGAAATAGGCGAGGAAACCGAGTTGACTGTGCATATGCACACCAGCGAGCCGGTGCCCGCGCTGGCGCTGGGACCGCACCGGCGCAAGATCGCGGCGCGCATCGCCGCGATGATCGCGGAGGTCGATCCGGCACTCAACGAGATGGCCGCGGACCTGACGCGGCTGTACCGCGACAACATCCCGGTCTACGACCAGGTCGACGCGGCCTCGATCGAGACCAACACCCGTGCCGTGTTGCGCATCGTCGTGGCGCAACTGGGCGACGAAGGAGCCGCGCACGCGGGGTTCGACGAGCTCACCACCCTGGCGAGAACCTGGGCAGACCAGCAGATCCCCCTGGATCTGGTGGCGCACAGCCTGCAGATCGGCGCGCGCCGGATCTTCGAGCTGATCCGTCGCCGCGCCGCCACGCACGGGGTGCCTGCCGCCGAGATCGACGAGATGCAAGACCTCACCTGGGAATGGGCGACCGCGTCCGCCACCGCCGTGCACCGGGTGCTGCGGGAGCGGGCCGTGGCCGGGGCCGCGCGGCGCGCCGACTTTCTGCGCAGCCTTGTCGACGGCACGGTAGCGCCCGCGGTGCTGCGCGCCGAGGCGCGCGATCACCGGCTCGATCCCGAGCATCGGTACCGGATCGCCTGCGCCGCGTGGAACGGTACCGCCGCGGCGACGGACCTGCTCGCCGCGTTGCGAGCGCGGGGTTCGACGGCGAAGCTCCCGGTCGTCGACACGGTCGTGGATCAGCATCTGGTCGCCCTGCTGCCGCGGACTCCGGACGCGTTGCCGGAGGGCAGCGTGGTCGCGGTCGGCTCCGCGGTATTGCTCGGTGATGCCACGGCGTCGTACCGGCAAGCGCGGCGCGCGTTCGATCTCGCGGTGCGGCACGGCAGGAGCGGCCTGGTCGATCTCGGATCGCTGGGCCCGCTGCCGCTGCTCGGGGAGGCCGAGGGCACCGCGCGACTGCTCGCGGACAAGCATCTCGCGCCGCTGCGACGCCATGCTGGGGCCGAGGAGATACTCGGCACGGTCGAGACCTACCTCGACTGCGATCAACGCGTCGACGACACGGCGGCCAGGCTGTACCTGCACCGCAATACCGTCCGCAATCGGCTCACGCGCTTCGCCGACCTCACCGGCCTCGATCTGGGCCGGACCGACGACCTCATCGTTGCCTGGTGGCTCCTGCACCGCGATCCGGACTCGCCTCCGCCGTCGCGCTGACCGGCGATGCGTTCGAGATCGCGCCGAGGTGCCGCGGTCGCCACCCGACGGCAGCGGTAGCCACCGGTGAACAGCACAACTGCTGGGCCGACGCTGTCAGGTGCCGGTGTGGAACGCCCGCCGGTGTCTGTCCGGCGAGTCGAGCGGGTGACGTCAGCTCACCCGGGCGTCGTGCGTCAGCACACCACCGGTGCTGACGGGGGCGGCGAGTGATCCGGCTAGCATGTCGATGATCTCTGCCCACACCTGTGTATCCGTGGCCCGTGCATCCCCTGCTTCGGCCGCACGTTCGTGATCGGCCAGGAGCGCGAAAAGCATGGTGGTCAGCGCCCGTAGCCGCCGAACCCGCAATCGTGGTGGCAAGGCGCTGAGCTCGCGGTCGAGGCCCTGCATGATGACGCGCACCGACGTGCGCCCCGCGCTGTCGAGATTGGTCGCATCCGAGATCGACGGATGGGGTTGGATCTGTTCGAGAAAACGCGCGTAGTGGCGAATTCCGTGCCGCTCGCCGAGCTCGAACATCGGCACCACCAAGGCTTCGAGCAATCCGTGCAAGCCTGGTGGCCGACCCGAGCCCGCTTGTTCGGCGAGCAATTCCAGCCGCCGCGCTTCCAATGTCGCCAGCCGGAACTCGACCACCGCCGCGATGAGCCCGTCGCGGGACCCGAAGTGATATTGGATCACTGAATTGTTTCGCTGACCCGCGGCAGCGGCGATATCGCGCAGCGGTACCGACCGTCCGTGCTCGGCGATCAGACGCTCCGCCGCGACGATGAGGCGTTCCCGCGCTGCTGTTGCTGCCACAGATCGAACAGTAGCCGTTCATCAACAGGATTGAGAAGTACTCATTGACAGTTAAGTGAAATCTCTTAAAGATGCAGTGTGACCGCAGCCACATGCGGCCATCTCAGAGAGGAGCTTGCACCATGATCCTGGATGCCTTCCGGCTCGACGGTCGCGTTGCCATCGTCACCGGAGCGGGCCGCGGTATAGGCGCGGCCACCGCGCTCGCGCTCGCCGAAGCCGGTGCCGACGTCGCCATCGCCGCCCGCACCACCGAACAGCTCGACGAGGTCGCCGGGAAGATCCGTGCCCTGGGCCGCCGTGCTGTGACCGTGACGGCGGATCTCGCCGACCTGGCCGCGGTGAAGGCCTTCGCCGACACCGCCGCCGCCGAACTGGGCCGTATCGACATCGTGGTCAACAATGTCGGCGGCACCATGCCCAATACCTTCATGACCACCTCCCCGGAGTTCCTGGAGGAGGCTTTCCGCTTCAATGTGTCCACCGCGCACGCGCTCACCCAGGCCGCGGTACCGCACCTGCTGGAGTCGGACAACGCCTCGGTGGTCAGCATCTCCTCGATGATGGGCCGCACCGCGGGCCGTGGCTTCCTCGCCTACGGCACCGCCAAAGCCGCTCTCGCGCACTGGACCAGGCTGGCCGCCACCGATCTGTCTCCACGCATCCGCGTCAATGCCATCGCGGTGGGGTCGGTACTCACCTCCGCGTTGGATGTCGTTGCGAGTCAACCCGAGATCAAGGCCGCGATGGAAGCCGCGACCCCGCTGGGTCGGCTCGGCGAGCCCTGGGAAATCGCGGCGGCCATCGTCTACCTCAGTTCCCGTGCGGGCGGCTACGTCACCGGCAAGATTCTCGAGGTCGACGGCGGCATCGAAAGCCCCAATTTCGAACTCGGCCTGCCCGACCTGTGATCCACTCCCGCGCAAAGGATCTGACATGACCTACCGTGTAATCCAATGGAGCACCGGAAACGTCGGTGCGCGAGCACTGCGTTCCATCATCGCCCGGCCCGAACTGGAACTCGTCGGCGTGTGGGTATCGAGCGCGGCCAAAGCCGGGAAGGACGCGGGCGAGCTCGCCGGGCTGTCCGTCGTCACCGGCGTCACCGCCACCACCGATGCCGACGCCCTGGTGGCCATGAAACCCGACTGCATCGTGCACACCGCGATGGCCGACGACCGGCTGATGGAATCGGTCGAGGACCTGAAACGGTTCCTGCGCGCCGGCATCAATGTGGTCTCCAGCAGCCCTGTCTTCCTGCAATACCCGTACGGCACCCTGCCCGACGAGGCGATCGCCCCGATCGTCGCGGCCGCCGAGGAGGGCGGTGCGTCCCTGTGGGTCAACGGCATCGACCCGGGCTGGGCCAACGACTGGCTGCCGCTGCTGCTCTCCAGTGGCTCCGAACGGATCGACCGCATCATCTGCTCGGAGATCATGGACTACTCCACCTATGACAATCCCAAGGTCGTCTTCGACATCATGGGATTCGGCAGTGACCTCGATGCCCTGCCCATGCTGCTGCAACCCGGCGTCCTCACCCTTGCCTGGGGCAGCGTCATCCGGCAGCTCGCCGCCGCGCTCGACATCGAACTCGATTCGGTCACACAACATTTCGAACGGTTGCCGGCCACCGGTGATCTCACCGTCGGCGACCGCACCATCGCCGCGGGTACGGCCGCCGCGCTGCGCTTCCAAGTCCACGGCATCCGCGCCGACCGCGAGGTGCTGACTCTCGAGCACGTCACCCGTCTGCACCCCGACCTGGCTCCCGATTGGCCACAGCCGACCGGAAAGGGTGGCTACCGCGTCGAAATCCAGGGCGAACCGGACTACCGGCTGGACCTGCAGCTCACCAGCGACGGTGACCACGCTCTCGCCGGTGTGGTCGGCACCGCTGCCCGACTGGTCAGTGCCGTCTCGGCGGTGGTCGAGGCCCGCCCCGGTCTGCTCACCGCCACCGATCTGCCCCTCACCACCGGCCGTGGACTGATGTCCTGACGGCCCGCTGTTCCGCGACTCGACTGGTGCCGAAAATCTAGAACACGTTATAGTTCGGCTGATCGGGCGACGATGCGGTCGGCCCGTGCTCGGAAGGGTGGACAAGTGCGGGCCTGGGATGACGCAGCCGATGTCGTGGTCGTCGGATACGGCGGAGCGGGAGCGGCCGCGGCGCTGGCCGCGCGGGAATCCGGCGCCGAAGTGCTGGCCGTCGACCGGTATCTGGGTGGCGGCGCTACGGCGCTGTCCGGTGGCATCGTGTACGCGGGCGGCGGCACCTGGGTGCAACGCGACGCGGGCATCGACGACGACGTCGACACCATGCTCGCGTACCTGCAGGCCGAGGTCGGTGACGCCGTGAGCGCCGCGACGCTGCGCCGATTCTGCGAAGAGTCCCCGGCGATGATCGACTGGCTGACCGGGCACGGCGTGCCCTTCCAGCCCTCGGTGTGCCCGTACAAGACGTCCTATCCGACCGATGACTACTACCTGTACTACTCGGGCAGCGAGAACTCCGGCGGTTACCGCGACCTCGCGAAACCGCGTCAACGCGGTCACCGCACGCACGGTCCCGGCGTCTCGGGCAAGGCGCTGTTCGGGCCGCTGGCGGCGTCGGCGGCCGAGCACGGCGTTCGCGTCCGGACCGGAACCAGGGCGACTCGGCTCGTTGTCGAGGACGGGCGCGTGACGGGCATCGAGGCGCTCACGATCGCCGACGCGCCCGCGGCGGTACGGCGCCGATTCGCCGCGCTCGCTCGGATCTCGGCGAAACCCGGTGTGTATCACCAGGGTTTGCGCCGGGCGGTGGAAAAGCTGCTGGCCCGGATCGAGCGCAGATACGGTGTGCCGGTCCGGATCCAGGCGAGATCCGGCGTGGTACTCACCACGGGTGGGTTCATCGCGAACGGGGAGATGGTCGCACGGCACGCCCCCGCGTATCCGTGGTCGCAGGGACTGCCGCTGGGGAGCGCCGGCGACGACGGCAGCGGCATCACCATGGCGCTCGACATCGGTGCGGCGAGCGGCAAGATGGACGCGCTGTCGACCTGGCGGTTCATCGCGCCGCCCAGCGCCTTCTTCGGAGCGATCGCGGTGAATGCCCTGGGCGAGCGCATGATCGACGAGTCTCGCTACGGCGCGGCCCTCGGCGCGGCCATCGCCGCCAGTCCGGGTCATCGCGCGTGGCTGCTCGTCGACGCGGAGCTGGAGGCCGAGGCTCGCGGTCAGATCGCTACCCAGTCGGTGTGGTTCCAGCGAATGCAGACCGAGCGTTTGCTGCGGATCGGGCGCGTCTCGGGGAACACCGTCGAGGAGGTGGCCGCCCGCGCCGGTATCGACCGGTCCGCCCTGCGTGCGACCCTCGACGCGCACAACCGTGCCATCGAGGACAACCGCCCCGATCCGCTGGGCAAGCCCGACGACATCCGCCGCCCGCTGCGCACCGGACCGTTCGCCCTGCTGGATATCTCGTTCAAGGCGCGGCTCACCTATCCGATGCCGATGCTCACCCTCGGCGGCCTGCTGGTGGACGAGGACACCGGCGCTGTGCGACTCGAGAGCGGGGGAGTAGTGCCGGGACTGTTCGCCGCGGGGCGCGCCGCGGTCGGGGTCTGTTCGAACTCCTACATCAGTGGCCTCTCGCTGGCCGACTGCATCTTCTCGGGGCGGCGGGCGGGCGCCCACAGCGCCCAGCCGCTGCTCCCTCGATGAGCACCCGCCGACGCCGGCTGATCAGGCGGGCATCCGATCCGGCGGGCCGCTCGCTCGCTCGATCCCGGTGACGAACGCGCTGACCTCGGCCAAGGCGGCGACTGCTTCGGGGACGGCCAGATAGCCGGCCTGGAAGACGTGGACTTGGCCGGGCCAGATCTGCAGGTCACAGCGCACGCCGACGCGGCGGGCGGTCGCCGCGAGGTGTTCGGCGTCGGCCTGCAAGACCTCGAGCCCGCCGACCTGGATGAGCATCGGCGCAAAGCCGGGGACGATCCCCGCCGCGACGTCCAGGCGAGGATCGGCGAGGTCTGACCCCGCCACGTACATGCCGACCAGCCGGTTGCCGGTGGTGGCCGAGGCGTACGGGTCGCGTACGCCCGGTTCCTTCGTCGCGGCCAGTCCGAAGGTGGGGTCGGCCACCGGGGAGAACAACACCAGCCCGGACGGTTGTGGAAGTCCGCGCCGGGCCAGCTCACCGGCGAGGGCCAGTGCCAGGTGCCCGCCCGCGGAGTCTCCGGCGACGACGATGTCGGCGGGTCGATGCCCGCGGGCGAGTAACCAGAGGTACCCACGCAGCGCGTCCTCGTGTGCCGCGGGAAACGGGTCCTCGGGCGCGAGCCGGTACCGCGCGGCGAACACGGGGCGTCCGCTCGCGCGACCCACCCGCCCCACCAAGCCGCGGTGGGTGCCCGGCGAACAGGAGAAGTAGGCACTGCCGTGCAGGTAGTAGACGACCGGCTCGTGTGGCTCGGGTACTGCGTTCACCCATTCGCCGCGGACCGCGAATTCGGTGTCCGCGTGTTCGTGGACGGGAAAACGCGCCACCGTCCAGGACGGCATGACCAGGCGCAACCCGTGCATTGCCGCGCGTCCGATACGGACGCCCGCGCGAGTGGCGGGAAGCCGCGAGCCCAGTCGGCGCACTGTCAGCAGCATGACCGCCGCCACGATTCGGCTGGCGCGCGACGGTGTCGCGCTGAGATTTCGATCCATGCCGTGCATCATCTCGGGAAACAGACCAACTGACAAGAACTCATGTCAAAACGCCCGATTGTCCTGTACTTTGTTGACATGATTTCATGTCAAAATTGGGACAGGCAATGAAAGGGCAGGTCATCGCGGTGACCGGCGGTGCGCGTGGGATCGGGAGGGAGATCGCCGCGCAGCTCGCCCGCGCGGGCGAGCGCGTCGCGATCGGCGACATCGACGAATCGGCGGCCCGCGCCACCGCGACGGAACTGGGTGCGCAGGTGCGGGGCTTCGGTGTCGATGTCGCCGACCGGGATTCGTTCGCGGCGTTCCTCGCCGCCGTCGAGCAGGTGTGGGGACCGCTCGAGGTGCTCGTCAACAACGCCGGGGTGATGTGGGTCGGCCCGTTCGATCGGGAACCCGAGGCGGCGCGGCGACGACAGTTCGACGTGAACGTGCACGGCGTCATCAACGGGGTGACCCTCGCCGTACCGGCCATGCGTGCGCGAGGCGCCGGGCACATCGTCACCGTGGCCTCCGCCGCGTCGAAGCTCGCCCCGCCCGGTGAGTCCTCCTACGCCGCGACCAAGCACGCCGTCTTCGGCTACCTGAGCGGGGTCCGCGCGGAACTGCGCGGCAGCGGGGTCGAACTCTCGGTGATCATGCCGACCGTCGTGGACACCGAATTGGCGACCGGCACCGCCACCGGCGCGGTGGCACTGCTCCAGCCCGCCGACGTTGCCCGCGCCGTCCTCCGGACGATCGAACGCCCGCGATTCGAGGTGACGGTGCCCCGCTACATCGGAGCGCTGCTGCGCGCGGTGAACGTGCTCCCGGCCGCCCTGCGCGACCGTGTCCTGCTCGGCATGGTCCCGGATCAGGTTGCCGCCGTTCATGATTCATCGAGCAGGGCCGACTATGAACACAAGGTCTGTGGCCCCACCGAACCTCCACCCACGCCGACGACAGGAAACCGGACATGACCACAACCGACGCTCTCGGCGGCATCCGGCCGATACCGGAGTTCGCCGGTGTCCACGACGTGTGGCCGCGCGGCGACCGGCTCGAGGCGGTGCGCGAAGGCGCGCGCCGCTACCGCGAGCGGTTCCTCCGGCAGGGGCAGGTGCGTGCGGTCAAGAGCTTCGACATCGCCGCCGCCCCGTATCCGCAGCGATTCGCGTTCCAGGGCTATTCGATCGGCCCCAACCCGATGATCTCGATCATCAACCGGATGTTCGTGGTCCAGTTCGAGGGATTCGACGGCGCGCTCCGAACGTTGGTCTGGGAGCCCACCGTCGCGGCCGGATCGGGCAAGGCCCCGTTCTACGCGAAACTGCAGAAGCTCTCGCGCACGCTGCGCGCGGAGTCGCTGTTCGTCAAGTACTACAACGATCCCGAGGCGGTGCTGCCCCGGCTGGGCCTGCGCAACGAGGATGTCGACTACGTCAGCTTCGACCATCTGCACGTGCAGGACATCCGCATGATCATGGGCAGCGACGTGCCGATCGACGGAGAGTCGGGCCCGCGTGACCCGCTGTTCCCGAACGCGCGGATGCTCGTGCAGCGCACCGAACTCGGCACGCTGGAATCGGTGCACCCGATGCAGTGGGCGTGGTACGTCGACGGCGGTATGGACGGCGTCCCCGCCGAGCGGCTGCAAATCCTCGACGGTGACGTCGAGTTGGGTGTCGGGGTGAGCCTGCTGTGGACACCCGGCCACACCGACGGGAACCACTCGCTGTGCGTGAACACGCCCGACGGTGTGTGGGTGTCCTCGGAGAACGGGATGGCCGCCGACAGCTGGCAACCGGAACTGTCCAGGATTCCCGGGGTCCGGCAGCAGGCGCAGTTCTACGGCCGTGAAGTCGTCCTCAACGCGAACACTCTCGAAGACTCGCTGGATCAATACGATTCCATGGTCAAGGAGAAGACCATGGCTTCCCGGTCACCGCGCGATCCGCGCTGGCTGCAAGTCATCGCCTCCTCGGAATGCGCGAACTGGAAGCGGCAGTGGCCGGTCGTGCCGACTTTCACCCACGGCGGACTCGACTACGGGACGATCGCGATCCCACCGCGGGCCGATGACTAGGATGGAGACCTTCTAGATCAGGTAGCCGGATGCGGGAGGACAGTGACCGAGACCGACGCTCCGTCCGGGAACCGAGCTCCGTCGCGCCGCTACGGTGGGCGGGACAAGGAGAGTCGAAGCGCTGAGCGTCGAGACGCTCTCCTCGCGGCCGGCCTGGAACTGTTCGGCACCATCGGCTATCCGGCGTCCTCGGTGAAGAAGATCTGCGACCGCGCGGGTTTGACCGAGCGGTACTTCTACGAGTCCTTCACTCATCGTGAGGCATTGCTGCGCGCGGTCTACGACGGTCAGATCGACCAGGTCCGCGCCGCGACCTTGGCGGCGCTCGCGGGTGCCGAACCCGATCTGGCTCCCCAGGCACACGCCAGTGTCGACGCCTTCGTTCGGACCGTGGCCGCAGACCCGCGCCGCGCCCGGGTCATCTTCATCGAGGTCGTGGGAGTCAGCGCGGAGCTCGAGGTGCACCGGCGCGCGGTCATGCACGAATTCGCCCAGCTGATCGCCGGTTTCGCCGACGCCTACTTCCATGTTCCCGCCACCGATCGCTTGGCGATCGCGGCAATGCTGTTCGCCGGCGGGATGACCGAGCTGATGGTGGACTGGACGCTGGCCGACGCACCCTTGCCGCTCGACGAACTGATCGACGTCGCCGTGAGCATTCTGATCCACGGCCTCGGGACCCTGGATCGCCGACCCGGCGACCAGGTGTAGCCGGGTCGGCGATCCGCCAGGCCCCTCGGCACACGAAAACGGCCCGACCGGTTGGTCGGGCCGTTTTCGCGATCCGGGTTATTCGGCGAGGCGGTGGGTTCCGTCGCGCACGGTGCCCACGAACTCTTCGATCAGGTCCTCCAGGGCGACCACACCGACGGTGTTGCCGCGGCTGTCGACCACCCGTCCCAGATGGCTGCTGGTACGGCGCAACCGGGCCAGCGCCTCGTAGAGCGGAGTTCCGGTGCTCACCGTGGGCAGCGGGCGGATGTCGGTCCGGGGGATGACGGTGTCCGGGCCCGCGTTGTCGTCGGCGACCTCGTCGAGGACGTCCTTGATGTGCAGGTAACCCACCAGGGAGCCGTCGGAGGCGGCGACCGGGTAGCGCGAGAAACCGGTTTCGGACACCGCTGCCTCGACCTCACCGAGGGTGGTGCCGTTGCCGATCAGCGGCACCGATCTGGCTTGGGCCAGCGGCACCATCACATCGCCGACGACCTGGTCGGAGGTGCCGAGGGCCTGCGTGAGCCTGCGGTGTTCCTCCTCGTCGAGCAGCCCCTCGGAGCGGGATTCGCCGATCATCTCGGCCAGTTCCACCGTCGAGACGGTCGCGTCGAGTTCGTCCTTCGGCTCGATGCGCATCATCCGCAGCGTCATGTTCGCGGCCAGGTTGTACAGCGCGATCAGCGGTCGGGCGATCCGCAACCACACCAGGTGGACTGGCACCAGCAGCAGTGCCGAGCGTTCCGGACCGGCCAGGGCGATGTTCTTCGGCACCATCTCGCCGAGCAGGATGTGCAGGATCACCACCACGGTGAGCGCGAGCGCGAAGCCCACCGGGTGCAGCAACTCATCGGGCAGGCCGAGCAGTTCGAACGGGCGCTCGATCAGGTGCGCGATCGCGGGCTCGCCGACGCGGCCGAGCAGGATCGAGCAGATGGTGATGCCCAGCTGAGCCGCGGCGAGCATGATCGACAGGTTCTCACCCGCCTCGATCACCGTCTGGGCCTTCTTCTTGCCTTGGGCGACAAGGGCTTCCAGCCGATCACGGCGGGCGGAGATGAGGGCGAACTCGGCGGCCACGAAGAACGCGTTGCCCGCCAGGAGTACGACGGTCAGCAAGATTCCGAACAGGTCACCCATGAGCGTTCTCCCGTGCCGAAAGGGCGGCCTCGTCGACGGGGATCAACCGCACCCGGTCGATGCGCCGTCCGTCCATCCGTTCCACCCGGGCGATCCAGCCGCCCCCGGAACCGCGGGATTCGGGCAGCACCGCCTCGTCGCCGGTCACCGGAATGCGGCCGAGCTGGGCCAGTACCAGCCCGCCGAGGGTTTCGTATTCGCCCTCGGGTGCGTCGTAGCCGGTCGCGCGCGACACCTCGTCGATGCGCATCAGACCCGAGCAGTCCCAGCCGTCGGAGACCCGGCGCACATCGCGCTCCTCCTCGTCGTGCTCGTCGCGCACGTCGCCGAGGATCTCCTCGATCAGGTCCTCCATGGTCACCATGCCCGCGGTGCCGCCGTATTCGTCGACGACCAGAGCCACCTGCATGCCGTCGGCGCGGACGCGCTCGAGGACTTCGTCGCCGTCCAGGCTGGCGGGCACGATCGGCACCGCGACGGCGAGGTCGCTGAGCTGGATCTGCTTGCGCAGCTCACCCGGGTGGGTGAACGCCTGCTTGACGTGCACCACGCCGAGGGTGTTGTCGAGGTCGCCGTCGACCACCGGGAACCGGGAGTAGCCGGTGCGCGCGGCGGCGGCGATGAGATCGGCGATGGTGTCGTGGCGGTCCAGCGATTCGACCTTCACGCGCGGTGTCATCAGGTCCTCGGCGCTGCGCTCACCGAATTCCAGCGAGCGGTCCATCACCTGCGCGGTGCGCTGATCCATCGCGCCACGCATGGCGGAGGTGCGCACCAGCGAACCGAGTTCCTGAGGCGAGCGGGCCGAGCGCAGTTCCTCGGCGGGTTCGATGCCGAGCCTGCGGACCACCCAGTTGGCGGCGCCGTTGAGAAAACGGATGAGCCACTTGAACAGGGCGGAGAAGCCGATCATCGGACCCGCGGTGAGCCGGGCGACCATCATCGGCTCGGCGATCGCGATGTTCTTGGGCACCAGTTCGCCGTAGATCATCGACAGCGAGGTCGCGATGATCAGGGCCAGCGCCAAGGCGACGCCGTGCGAGGCGTTTTCGCTCAACCCGATGCCGTCCAGCAGCGGATCGAGCAGCCGGGCCAGAACGGGTTCGGCGATGTAGCCGGTGATCAGCGTCGTGATGGTGATGCCGAGCTGAGCGCCGGAGAGCTGGAACGACAGGGTGTGATGGGCCTGTTTCACCAGGCGTGACTGGGTGTCACCTTCCCGAGCGGCCGCTTCGACGGTGCTGCGTTCCAGTGCGGTGAGGGAGAACTCGGCGGCGACGAACAGTGCCGTTCCGAGAGTGAGTGCGACAAAGCCGAGCAGGCTGAGCACGGTCAGAACGATGGACATCCTCAGCACCACCCGAGTGGGGGCGCGGTAGGGAAACCGGGGGATCGAACGGACGCTGCGGAAAGGAGGACGCCGGGTTTGTCACCCGGCTCCGTAGAGGAGCCCTCCTGTGTGGCGCCCTTGGACGCGGGTGACAACTGGATCCTTTCGAGGCGGGAGTCGAGCATGTGCCGTGATCGGCAAGTCCATAGTAATCCGTGCCCACCCATGATGCGTCAGCGGCGCGGCCCCGGCACGCCGACGGCGGCCGATCGAAGGGTTCGATCGGCCGCCGCGGGCGCGGTTCACCAGCCGCTGGGTAGCGGCCGGCCTTCGGCGAAGCCGGCGGCGGACTGCACGCCGAGCACGGCCTTGTCGTGGAATTCCGGCAGCGAGCGAGCACCGGCGTAGGTGCACGAGCTGCGCACACCCGAACAGATGTGGTCGATGAGATCCTCGACGCCGGGACGCTCGGGATCCAGACGCATCCGCGAGCTGGAGATGCCCTCTTCGAACAGTGCTTTGCGGGCGCGGTCGAAGCTGCTGTCGGCGGCGGTACGAGCGGCGACAGCACGCTTGGACGCCATGCCGAAGCTCTCCTTGTACTTGTTGCCGTCGCGGTCGATGCGCAGGTCGCCGGGGGACTCGTAGGTACCGGCGAACCAGGAACCGATCATCACGTTCGACGCGCCCGCGGCCAGCGCCAGCGCCACGTCGCGGGGGTGCCGGACGCCACCGTCGGCCCACACGTGCACGCCGAGTTCCTTTGCCGCGGCGGCACATTCGGCCACGGCAGAGAACTGTGGGCGACCGACGCCGGTCATCATGCGGGTGGTGCACATGGCGCCGGGGCCGACACCGACCTTGATGATGGTCGCGCCGGCCTCGGCCAGATCGCGGGTGCCCTCGGCGGAGACCACATTGCCCGCGACCAGGGACAGGCCGAGACCGAGATCGGCGACGGTGCGCAAAGATTCGAGCATTTTGGTCTGGTGGCCGTGCGCGGTGTCGAGGACGAGCACATCGGCACCCGCCTCGGCCAGGGCCTTCGCCTTGGCGGCCACGTCGCCGTTGATGCCGACGGCGGCGGCGACGCGCAGCTTGCCGTTCGCGTCGACCGCGGGGGTGTAGATGCCGGCGCGGACGGTGCCGGTGCGGGTCATCACGCCCGCGAGGGTGCCGTCGGGGTGGGTGAGCACCGCGAGCTGGGCGTGGGCCTCGGCGAGGCGGTCGAAGATGTCGCGCGGGGACGCCTCGACGGCCACCTGGACGAAGTCGGTGAACGCGACCTCGCGCAGGCGCGCGAACCGGTCCACATCGGCGCAGGCGGCCTCGGTGACGACGCCGACCGGCTTGCCGTCCTCGACGACCACGACGGCGCCGTGGGCGCGCTTGTGCATCAGCGCCACCGCGTCGGACACCGAACGATCGGGGTCGAGAGTGACGGGGGTGTCGGCGGTGAGCGAGCGGCTCTTGACGAACGCGATGGTGTCGGCGGCGGCCGGGATCGGCAGATCCTGGGGGAGCACCACGAGGCCCCCGCGGCGAGCGACGGTCTCGGCCATCCGCTTGCCCGCGACCGCGGTCATGTTCGCGACCACGAGGGGGATGGTGGTTCCGGTCCCGTCGACGGTGGCCAGGTCCACATCGAACCGGGACGCGACATCGGTCCGGTTCGGGACCAGGAAGAGGTCGTCGTAGGTCAGGTCGTACGGCGGCTGGGGTCCCGGAAGAAATCGCACTCGGTCGATAGTAGCCCTGTGAGTACCGCGGCGGGCGAATCTCGGCGACGCGTCAGGGCGTCGGCTCGGCGGTGACCGCTCGGGTGTGACACAGCGCCACGGTCGCCGCGCACATCACCGCGACGCAGGCGCCGACGACGACCAGTCCGAAACCGCTGGTGCGCAGCTGCTCATCGAGGGCGGTGAGACCGAGGAACGCCGCGGCCAACGGCTCGGCGATCGTGGCCGCGGGCAGTGAGGCCGACAGCGGTCCGGCCTGGAACGCGCGCTGTTGCAGGTACACGCCGAGCAGTCCCGCGGCCACCAGCGTCCAGGTCTGCCACCCGCCGAGAATCGCGCCGATTCCGTCGCCGAACAGGGTGACCACGCGGTCGGTGAGTGCGGCGGCGATACCGAACAGGGCGCCACCGGCCAGACCGAGCGCGAGCGCTTTCCCCGATCGATGGCTGACGATCAGGCCGGTGACGGTCGCGGCCACGATGACGCCGAGCAGAATCGCCAAGGGCGCCAACCACTCTCGGAAGGGCGCGGTGTCCTCGCCCGCCGTCGGGTTCCCCACGATCAGGAACAGCGCGAGCGCGGCGACGAGGATCAGCGCGATCGTGGCGGCGCGGGCGGTGATCCGCTGCCCGTTCAGCCGCGCCGACAGCGGCAGCGCGAAGACCAAGGCGCTCACCAGAATCGGTTGCACCACCAGCACCGCGCCGAATGCCAGCGCGAGCACCTGCATCGCGTAACCGCCGCCGTCGCCGACGATGCCGGACCACCAGCGTGGGCTGCGCAGCAGGCCGCCGAGCAGCGAGGTGCCCGCGGGAACCGCCGCGGCCGCCCGCTGCTGGGCCACGGCGCCCAGTGCGATCAACATGGCCGCGATCAGCGCGCACACGATGGTGGCGATCTCATGGTTCGTCACGGGCTCAGTGTGCGGGATCCGGCTTTCGTCCGCGCTGATCCCGGCGCGCAAGTCGCCCGGTTGGCGAGAGCTGGAAACAGGCGCGTGGCCGAACCGTAATCGGTTCGGCCACGCGGAAATTCAGTTTGCCGTGCGGTTGCGGTGCGCGGCCGGAGAGGCCGGACGCGCGGCGCGACGACGAGAATTCGTCGGCGTGTCGCCCGTGCGGGCGTGTCCGCCGGAGCGGGTACGCGGCTCGTGCGCCGGACGCTCGCGGCGCGGTGCGCCGCCACGGCCCGCTTCGGCGGCCGGGGCGCCACCGGCGCGCGGACGGCGAGTACGCCCGCCGCCCCCGTTCGCAGACCTGGCCGGCTGCGCGGGCGCGACCGGCGCGGCCAGCGCGATTCCGCTGGGCTTGCGGGCGCCGGTGATCTCCACCAGGTTCCGGTCGCCGGGGCGCACGTCGACACCGTCGGTGCGCACGCCCGCCTTGCGGGTCATCGCGGCGACGTCCTTGCGCTCCTCGTCGGTGACGAGGGTGACCACGACACCGTCCTCACCGGCGCGCGCGGTGCGGCCCGCCCGGTGCAGGTAGGCCTTGTGCTCGGCGGGCGGGTCGAAGTGCACGACCAGCGAGACACCGTCGATGTGGATGCCGCGCGCGGCCACGTCGGTGGTGACCAGTACCGGCACCGACCCGTCGGCGAAGGCCGCCAGCGTGCGGACGCGGTTGTTCTGCGCCTTGCCGCCGTGCAGCGAGCCCGCGTCGACACCGGCGCCGCGCAACTGCTTGGCCAGGCGGTCGGCGCCGTGCTTGGTGCGCACGAACATGATGGTCAGGCCCTCGCGCGCCGCGATCTCGGTGGCCACGGTGCGCTTGATGTTCTTGTCGCGCACATAGAGCAGGTGATGGGTCATCGTCGAGACCGAGGCCTCGGCGGGCGCGGTGGAGTGGGTCACCGGGCTGTGCATGTAGCGCTTGACCAGCTTGTCCACGTCACCGTCGAGGGTGGCCGAGAACAGCAGGCGCTGACCCCGTTCGGGGGTGCGGTCGAGCAGGCGGGTGACCTGGGGCAAAAAGCCCATGTCGGCCATGTGGTCGGCCTCGTCGAGCGCGGTGATCGTCACGTCCGACAGGTCGGCGGCGCGCTGCTTGATCAGGTCGTCGAGGCGGCCCGGGGTCGCGATGAGCAGGTCGACACCGCGGGCGAGGCGGTCGGCCTGACGCTTGATCGGTGCCCCGCCGACGACGGAGGCCACGCGCAGTCCCAGCGAGCGGGCCACGTCTTCGAGGGCCTTCTCGATCTGGGTGGCGAGTTCGCGGGTCGGCACCAGCACCAGGCCGCGCGGGCGGCCGGGCTTGGACTGCGAGCCCTCGGCCAGGCGGGTCAGCATCGGCAGGCCGAAGGCGAGGGTCTTGCCCGAGCCGGTCGGGCCGCGACCGAGCACGTCGCGCCCGGCGAGGGCGTCGCCGATCGTGGCGGCCTGGATGGGGAAGGGCTTGTCGATGCCGGCGTTGCGCAGGGTCTGCACCAGCGCGACGGGCAGGCCGAGTTCGGCGAAGGTCGGTTCGTTGGGCACGGCAGAGTTGGTCAAGGTGGCCTTTCGTTGGGCTGCGAATCGCGCCGAACGATGATCGGCGCCGATTACCCGAATACGCGCCTCGGCGTGAGCGGGGTGCGGCCCAGCAGGAAGGACCGGTCTCCCAGGATAGGCGTCTTCGGGGCCGGTTGGGTAAACAGGCTGGTCAGGGAAGCGTTTGTGGCAAGGCTTGTTCCGCTGCGGCGGCTGTGGCGTCGGTGCCCTCGTCGCACCGGCCGTGCGGTACGTAAGCGGAAGGCGGATCGCCAGGTCAGCCGCGCAGGAGCCGGTTGAGCTCCTGGAGCCACGGCACCGCCACGGCCAGGGTCGGGACGACCAGAATCGCGGCCGAGCCGAGGTAGGCGGCGGTGGCGACTCTCACGTCTCCGGTGCTGCCGGCGAGCCGTTGGATGCGGATCAGCGTGCTCGGTCCGCCCGCGGCGAGCGCACCCTGCGGGGCGGTGGACTTGGCGCAGGCGATCAAGGCGCGGGCGAGCGGCTTGGGCCCGGTGACCTTCACCGCGGAGTCGTCGGCGAGCAGTTCGATCAGCAGCTTCACCTGGCCGAGCGCGGCTCTGCTGCGGACCACGCGGGGAAAGGCCTCGTGCACGGCGGTGAACGCCTCGAGCACGAGATCGTGGCGGGCGCGCAGATGCGAGCGTTCGTGGCTCACGATGGCGGTGATCTCGGCATCGTCGAGGCTGGACAGCGTGCCCTCGCTGATCACGACCCGCTGGCGAAGGCCGGGCAGGCAGTAGGCGATGGGTTCGGTGGCGGCCAGCACGCGGATATCGGCGGCGCGGCGCACCGGGCCACTTTGATCGAGCAGGTCGACCAGCATGCGATGGCGGGAGCGGCGGCGTCGGGTGTGCACACCGACCCGCACGATCGAGAACATCAGCCGGGCGCCGACCATCAGGGTCAGCGCGAAGACCAGCACGTAGAGCGTCCACAGCGGCAGACCGAGCGCGTCGATCTCCTGGGTGGGCGAGGTGGTGGGCCTACCGTCGGGGCCGGGGACGAGCAGCAGGCTGGCGATGGCCAGCCCGGATCCGAAGGCGCTGAGCACGGCGGCCAGCGCGATCGCCTGCCACAACACCAGGGCCGCGCGCGGGCTGCGGTGCACCCAGGTAGCGCGACTGAGCAGCGCTGGTACCGGCCCTGCGAGAAGCAAGGCGAGACCAGCAAAGACTGCCGCGGTTGCGTTCATCGACTCTGCTCACTGCGTTGTGGGGCCAGGGGCGCTCACTCCATTGTGAGAGCCGCCAGGGAGTCTAGCCGCTGTTTTCGTCGGATTCGAGCTTGGCGAGCGCCTCGCGCAGCGCATCGGCTTCGTCCTTGCCGACCTGCTCCACGAAATGCACCAGCGCCGCGGCGCGACTACCTGCGGCGTCGGCCTGTTGCAGGGCGTCGACCATCAGGCTCGCGACGAGTTCGTCGCGGCTGTGAACCGGTGCGTACCGGTGCGCGCGATCGTCGCGTCGCTGAACCACCAGGTCCTTCTTCGCCAGTCGTTGGAGCACCGTCATCACCGTGGTGTACGCGAGCTCGCGCCGCGCGGCCAGCGCTTCGTGGACCTGCCGCACCGTCAGTGGCTCATCGGCCGACCACAACTGGTCCATGACCGCTTTTTCGAGTTCGCCGAGACCTGCCATCCCACCGATTTTACGGCCTCAACGACAAACATGCGTACTACAGATTGTCGTAACGGGGTGTTTGCTGTGTGTCATTCGTCATACCCGACCGCGCCGTGCACGTGCCGGGTGCCGATCGGGACGATCATCGGCCGCCCCGAGACCGGATCTGTCAGGACGGTGGCCTCGAGCCCGAAGACCTCGGCGAGCAGTTCGGCAGTGACGATGTCGGCCGGTTTGCCTCGCGCCACGATCGCGCCCGCGCGCATCACCACGAGCTCGTCGCTGTAGCGGATGGCGAGGTTGAGATCGTGCAGCACCATCACCACCGTGCGCCCGAACTCGGCGTGCAGGCGGTCGACGAGGTCGAGGACTTCCAGCGAGTGCGCGAGATCGAGGTAGGTGGTCGGCTCGTCGAGGAGCAGGATGTCGGTGCCCTGGGCCAGCGCCATGGAGATCCAGGCGCGCTGACGCTGGCCGCCGGAGAGTTCGTCGAGGGTCCGGTCGGCCAGGTCGGCGATACCGGTCTGGGCCAGCGCGGCCGCGACCTCGGTCTCGTCGTCGGCCGACCACTGCCGCAACCAGGACTGATGCGGATGACGTCCCCGCGCGACCAGATCGGCGACGGTGAGCCCTTCGGGCGCGACCGGAGTCTGCGGCAGCATGCCGATCACCCTGGCCACGTCCTTGGTCTTCATCGACGAGATGGCCTTGCCGTCGAGGACGACCTGTCCCGCGCTGGGGCGCAGCAGCCTGCCCAGCGATTTCAGCAGTGTCGACTTACCGCAGCCGTTGGGGCCGATGACCGTGGTGACCACGCCGGGCGCGATGTCGAGGCTGAGCTCGTCGACGATCACCCGCTCGCCGTAGCCGAGGGACACGGCGTCGGCGGCGAGGCGATGAGCGGGGCTGGTCATGAGAGCGTGGCCTTCCGATTCATGCGGACGAGCAGGTAGAGCAGGAACGGTCCGCCGAGCGCGGCGGTGACGATACCGACCGGCAGGTCGACGGGCAGGAGTGCGCGCGAGATGACATCGGCCCCCGCGACCAGTGCGGCACCGGTCAGCGCCGAGGCGATCAGGGGCTCACCCGCGGTCCGCAGCGCCATTCTCGCGATCTGCGGTGCGGCGAGGGCGACGAATCCGACCGGCCCGACGGCGGCGGTCGCCACCGAAGCCGCCACGACCGACGCGCCGATGAGCAGTGCCTGTTGCGACTGGATCCGCACACCGAGCACTCGGGTCGAGTCCTCGCCGAGGCGCAGCGCGGCCAGCGTGCGCGCCGACACCAGCGACACCACGGTCACGACGGACAGCGCGATGAGGGCGGGCACGACCCTCGACATGTCGGCTCCGTTGAGCGACCCGGTGAGCCACAGCTGGGCACGGGCGGCATCGGTCAGGCTGGCGCGGGTGAGCAGCCAGCTGATCACCGACATCAGGACCGCGTTCACGCCGATGCCGATCAGGACGAGCCGGAACCCGGTGACCCCGCGTTCGCCGCCGCCTCCGCGGCCCCAGGCCAGTAGATAGATGACGACCGCGGTCATCAGGCCGCCGGTCAGCGCGGCGATCGGGGCTCCCACGGTCGCGACCAGTCCGGTTGTCGCACCACCGCTGCCGACCAGCACCGCGACGGCGCCGACGCTGGCGCCGGTGGTGATGCCGAGGACGTCCGGCCCGGCCAGTGGGTTGTGCAGGATCGACTGCATCAGCGCGCCCGACAATCCGAGCGCGGCTCCGACGACCACGGCTGTCAGCGCCCGTGGCAATCGTGATTCGATGATGATGAAGCGCTGTGATCGGGTGCCGCCACCGCCGAGCACGTCGAGGACGCGTCCCAGGGGGATAGGGGTATCACCGACGGCGATGTCCAGGCAGAACAGTGCGAACACCGCGACCGCCAGTGCCACGACGACGCCGAACACGACCGGCCGCAGCACCAACGACACCGGCCCGACCCGCAGTGCGGGTCGCACCCGGCGCAGCTCGGTCACTGCCCGGTCGGCGTTCGCGGGTTCGGCGGCGACCCGGTCGGCGGCCTTGCCCATCTCGACCCCACTCACAGCGCCACCAACTTCTTGCGACGCACCAACGCGATGAAGAACGGCGCGCCGATGGCGGCCAGCATCACCCCGACCTGGAGTTCGCCGGGCCGGGCGATCACCCGCCCGGCGACGTCGGCGACGAGCAGCAGCAACCCGCCGAGCAGCCCGGAATAGGGGATCAGCCACTTGTTGTCGGGTCCGGTGATGGTCCGGGCCATGTGTGGAACCACCAGCCCCAGAAACGCGATCGGCCCGATCGCCGCGGTCGCCCCGCCGCTGAGCAGCACCACCGCGAGCAGGCCGAAGGCCCGCGCCCGGGTGACGTCGACGCCGAGTCCGCGGGCGACATCGTCACCGAGGCTCAGCAGATTCAGGCTGGGTGCCGCGGCCATGGCCATGCCGAGGCCGATCACCAGAAACGGCAGGACCTCCCAGAACACTTCCGCTTCGCGCCCGGCCACGTTGCCGACCACCCAGAACCGATAGGTGTCGAGCGCCGCGTTGTCGAGCACGATGATCGCGTTCGTCATCGCCTGGAGGAAGGCGGTCACCGCCGCGCCGGCCAGGATCAGGCTCAGTGGACTCGCCTTGCCCCCGCCGATCGAGGAGACCCCGAACACGATCACCCCCGCGATCGCCGACCCGGCGAAGGCGAACCAGATGTATTGCGCGGGTGCGGTGAACCCGAACAGGAAGATGCTCAGCGCCGCGAGAAAACCGGCGCCCGCATTCAGTCCTAACAATCCGGCATCAGCGAGCGGATTCCGGGTATACCCCTGGATGAGCGCGCCCGCGACGCCCAACGCCACTCCGGCGAACAGGGCCAATGCGGTGCGCGGCAGACGCAGCTCACGCACGATTTCCTCGGCGGTGGAGCGGGCCGGGCAGTGGAACGGGCCGCCGACGCAGCCGAGGGCGTGCGTGACGGCGTCGAACACCGTGGTGGGTGCGAGCGAGCGGGTGCCGATGGCAATGCTCGCCACCACCGCCACGGTGAGCAAGACAACGAGCAGCAGAAGCCCGGTCAGACGACGACGTCTGACGGTGCCAGGGTGGATCACGGCGACGAACTTCTCCTGCCTCGAAACCGGACACGACTTGTGAAGTCTGGTAAGCCTAACCTATGTTCCGAGACATCATCGTCACGGGAACCAACGTTCGAGGAGGTTCGATGTCCGAGCCCGTCACCACCGCTACGTCCCGCACCACCGCCGCGTTCGACCGCGCCTGTGCCAGGTTGCAAGCGCTGCAACCCGAGCATCCGCGCGTGTATGCCGTCGCGGCGATGAGCGGGCAGGGCAAACGGCGATGGTGGCATGTGCCCAACGGGCTGTCCGAGGGCCGCGTCGAGCTGATGTACCGACGGCACGCCGCGGAGATGATCAACGACGAGATCGCCGCCGAAGTGGTGGCCACCGCGCTCATCCACGCCGTGGCGGGCCGCGTCACGGCACTGTTCGTGATGGACGCGCACGCCTGGGATCCGGGCCGCGACAACCTGTGGATCCACCACGACAACGACGGTGGCATCGACTGGGCGGGCTTGTCCGACACCACGATTCGCGTCGTCGACTGCGATCCCGAGCCGGGTGCGGTCGCCTTCCCCTGTGAAGCCGCCATGGCGGTTTGGCTCGCCCAACGCTGCGCGTCGTCGCTGATCCCGCTGCAATCGGTCCTCACTCGCTGCTCCGGTCTGCCCGCTCGCCGGTTCTGGACCCTCGTGGGCGAATCCATCATCGGCGCGGCGACCTACGTCCCCGATCTGGCACGCGCCGATGTCTCCGCGGGCGCGCGCCGTGGCCAGCTCCTGCTCGGTGCCTTCGAGGAACGCGGTCTCCCGGTGCGCCGCAGCAGCTGCCTGCAGCGCTAGTCATATCTGGACGGTTGATCATCAGGATCTCACGTCGGTATCCGCCGCGCGAATCCGGTGATCGCGGATACGGGCGGCCGCCGCTCAGACGCTGGTCGGCGCCGCTTTTCCGAGGGCGTGCAGGGCGGCGGCCAGTGCGCAGAACGAGGCGAGGATCAACTCGCCGTAGTGCTCCGGGTCCGGCATCATCGCGGCGTTCGTCGTGACCGCGATGACGATCTCCTCACCCTGCGAGGTGATCAGGTGACGCAGGCCGTCGCCGTCGAGGATGGGCAGTGACCCGACCGCTCGACGAACCGGCCTGTCACAGAAGACCAGGGTGTCGGTCACCGGCGGCACGTTGCTGATCGTGGTGTTGCAGAACGGCACTGTCGCCGCGTCGTCGAAACGCCGTTGCGCCCTTGCCCATCCGGCGGCGCGCAGCAGCAGCGCGGGCGCGGTCTGCACCCGCCGGTCGGTGCGTTGCACCACCGGGTCGGCGGTGCGCTGTTTGGCGCGGCCCGCCGACTGCTGAATCGCGGTCAGCCGCTCGATCGGGTCGGCGATATCGGTGTGCAGGTCGACGATCATCTGGCTGAGCTGATTCGCCGAATCCCATTCGGCGACACCGCGCATCGACATCGGCACCATGGCGGCCAGCGCGCCGTCGGGTGTTTCGTCGTGCTCGGCGAGGTAGGTGGCCAGTGCGCCGGAGATCGTCGTGAGCATCAGGTCGTTGATCGTGACCCGGTAAGGCGCCGCGGTTTTCGCGGCGAGCACCTCCGGCATCGGGATCGGCAACAGGTGAAAGGTCAGCTCCGCACCGATGTCCCGGTTGAATCGGGTGGCCGGGCGCTCGGCGACCGGATCGTGGACGGTACCCGCATCGATCAGGGCCCGCAGCTCGTCCTGCGCCTTCCGCGCACGGCGCAGACCGGCGACGAAGCGTACCGGCGCCGCCGCGAGCGCGCCCGCGGTGCGTGCCGCGGTGGTCAGCGGCCGCGCCTCGTCGAGCCGGATCGCGGGGGCGGGTTCGGTGCCGAACAGCCGCCGCTCGAGTGCCCGGGTCGCTACGCCGTCGCCGACGCTGTGGTGGAACTTCAGCGCCACGACCGTGGTCGTGCCCGGCATCGCCGGTACGCCCTCGACGCGGTCCAGCACATGGACCTCCCATGGTGGTCGTGTCAGATCCATCCGGGCGGAGGTGATCTCGGCGATCCGGGCGCGGGCGTCGTCCCACGAACCGGGGAGGTCCAGGGTGACGTGGTCGCGCACCGACAGGGTCGGGTCGGGCTCCCAGTACGGCAGATCGAGATCCATCGGGACGCGCCGCAAGCGCCGGTGGAACAGTTCCGCGTGCCCGATGCTCGCGCGCGCCCAGTCCAGTACCTGGGCGATCGTCAGCGGGGCGTGGCCCGACGCGTCGGCGAAGTAGACCGCGACGATGTTCGACAGATGCCGGTCGGTCTCGTCGTAGACGAACACCGCGTCGCGCGGACTCAGTCGCCGGGAGCCCACCCGGAGTTCGGCGCTCATATGCCCAGGGCTGTCGCCATCATCGGCCAGGAGGCGTGGAGGTCGTCCTCCCAATAGCCCCACGAGTGGGTACCGGTCGGTCGGATGTTGTAGGTGATGTTCGTGCGGCCGAGCTCTCGGGTGCGCTGCGCCAGATTCGCGGTGCAATACGCCGTCGCTGCTTCGATACCGCCGCCGACGAGCATTTGATTCGTGAGAATCGAAGTCGGATTCTTTCCGTTGATATGCACGCGCGGATTCGACAACGTGTCGTGTGGTCCCGGCAACCCGGTGCCCGCGGAAATATAGATCGGGATATTCGGCAAACGATGGGCTTGCACGTAGGGATCGTGCTCGCGCCAGGCGGCGTCGGTCTCGGGACCCCACATGTTCTCGGTGTTGCCGCCGCCCATCCGCACGACGAGGGAGACGAAGGCCCGGCCGATCGGATCGCTGGTCATCGCGCACCCGCTGTACGCGGAGACACTGCGGTACAGGTCGGGCGCCTGGATCGCGAGATCGAGGACCGAGGTTCCCGCCATCGAGATACCGGCAAGGGAGTTGACGCCGTCGGTGCCGAAGGCGGCGTCGATCACGGGCGGCAGCTCCCGGGTGAGGAACGTCGTCCACATGTTGTTGCCGTTGTTCTCGAGGTTCTTCGCCAGGCCGGCGTCGGGTCGCTGCCAGTCGGTGTAGTAGCTGAACGCGCCTTCCATCGGGATGACGACGTTGACGTGTTTGTCCGCGAAGAACCCACCGGCATCGGTCTGACCGGGCCAGTTGGCCGAATCCTCGCCGCCGCCCGCGCCGTTCAGCAGATACAGCGTCGGTGCCGGGGTCGAGGTGTCGACCGGCCGGAGCACCCGCAGGGCGATCGTGCGATCCATGGCGGGGGAGTAGACGCTGATGTCGGCGACCTGGCCGGACTGCGTCTGGCTCATCAGGCGCGCGCCGGGCGCGGCCGAAGCCTGCGCGCGGTCGACGAACAGGGGCGTCGAGGCCACAGCCAAGACGCAGATGGCCGACATGATCGCGCGGAGCATTTCGTTCTTCATGGTGTTGCGAGCCTGCTGACTTCTCGGGGCGGAAGCGGGGCCGGCCACGCCGTGGCCGACCCCGCTTCCGCGCTGAACTACCTGCGCTGGATCTACTTGCCCGGGGTGGGCGTGCCACCGCTCACGCTGATCAGCGCCTGGATGAAGGGCAGAGCCGCGTCGCTGAGGCTGCCGGCGCCGGTCTGCATCAGTTCGTAGAGGGAACCCATGTCTAACTCCTGGTGATGAGGTGGATCAGGCTCGGTGAACGAGCCGAAGTGCCGATGTGGGCCGGGTTTACGGGAAGAAGGCTGCTACCGAACCCAGGAAGGCGGCGAGCAGGCCGTCGCCTTCGGCCGCGGAACCCAGTCCGGCGATGGCGGCCATCATGATCTCGGTCAGTGAACCCATCGTAAAACTCCTTGCTCGTGTGAAAGGTCTGATCACAGCCGGATAAATGGCTGTGAAGTGTCGGGAATCGACGGCGATTGCCCGCTCGGCCAGTGGTTATGCGCCGCCGATGGGCGTGCCGCCGCTCAGGCTGATCAGGGCGTCGACGAACGGCAGCGCGCCGTTGCCGAGGCTGGCCATCCCCGTCGCGAACAATTCGTAAAAGGATCCCACGTGTTACTCCTGAATATGGGGAAATTCAGCATCTGGGCTGAATCGACGGTGCCGACGGGTTGTCGGGTTACGGGAAGAACGCTTCCACCGACCCCAGGAAAGTCCCGAGCAGGAGGTCGCCCGAGTTCGCGGACGCCATTCCGCCCAGGACGCCGAGTAGCAGCTCATCGAACGAGCCCATGATGTATCTCCTTGCGCTGTTGTCTAGCCCCCGGAACTGGGGTGGCCCCCTCGCTTCGGGTGGTTATCACCATCGGTAACTGATGTGATGCCGGTAACGTAGCGCCGTCGCAGATGTGTGGCAAGGCGATGTTTCACTCACCGTGAATCGTTCATTTTTTTCATTCCTGATGGAAGCTGCTCGGCGGTTGCCATGTTCCCTGTCCGGACTGCGTGTGACCTGTAGTTACTGCGACTGTCTGGCACAGTAAACAGGGATCTGGCCGCGAACGATCCCGTTCGCCACAAGTATGTCAAGGGGGGTTGATATCGGTTCTGGACAGTCTGATCTGCGGTGGTTCGGTGAGACTGGGCGGCTGGGGCCGGTGGCTTGCGGCGTGAGGTTCTTCGATGAGGGATTCTGGCCGCATCGGGTGAAACGGCCGTAGTTCCGTAGCTGTCTGTTGTCGAGTGGTTCGCCGCTGTGCTGGATGTCCGGCGATCAGGCCGATGTCGGCCATCCTCTTTTTTCCGACGCAGACCCGGTGTGAATCATGTCGATCAGCTATTGAAATGACGCGTTGACACGGGCATGGATGGTGGGTAGGAATGGGTCGGGGGCGGACCGTCAACGGCCCGCCCCCGACTGTGTTGCCGTGTATTACTTACCTGGCGTCGGCGTACCGCCGCTGACCGTGATCAGCGCCTGAATGAAAGGCAGGACGGCGTCGCTCAAGCTGCCTGCGCCGGTCGCCATCAATTCGTACAGGGATCCCATGTGTCTTCTCCTCGGGTGATGAAAAAATTATCGTTGGCCGGGTGGCGCGTTTACGGGAAGAAGGCCTCGACCGAGCCGAGGAAGACCGCGAGAAGGCCGTCGCCCTCCACCATCGAGCCCAGTCCCGCAATTGCGGCCATCATTATTTCCGTCAGCGAACCCATGGTGAATCTCCTTGCATGATCGGTAAGCATCCCGCCGGAAAATGGTCGTACCGTCGGCCGGGATGTGGATCACAATCAGATCTCTGTTGTGATGGTGGTAACGTAGCTCCGCTCATTTCCTACGGCAAGGAAATCGTCCGATTCGCGCAATTCGGGCAGAGATCCTTCCTGATGGAAGTGCCGATGGGTATTGGTACCCGTCACGAAGAATCGCGCCGTGACCTGTACAGACGTCCAGTCCCGTCGGATCCGACGATGAACGACCACGTTCGCCGCCGGATCTGTCAATCCCCCTGGAGTTGGCCGCGCCAGAGACGTGCCGGAATTCCGCTGACCAGATCTTGTCGCCGCAGCACCTGGATGCGCCACGGCGTGAGGCGAAGTACCTGGAAGGCCCGGTCGTCGGCACCCTGCCAGAACTGTCCGGGGTCGTAGCCGGCGCCGGGAGGACTGCCGTGCCGGTACAGGTCCCACACGTGTGCGCGCTCGCCGGGGTCGTCGGTCCATTCGGCGACCGCGTCGACGGCGACGGTGTTCTGTGCCGGGCTCCAATAGGAGAACGTCACATGCGGATTTCCCGCGATATGGGCGGCCTTCACCGGTGTGCGGTAGGTTCCGAGCCAGCCCGCCGGGTGGTCGGTATCGGTTTCCCAGACCGGAATCAGGACGCGCGACCGTGGGCGTCCCTTGGCGTCGACGGTGGTCATGGTCGCGTAGTTGACGGCGCCGACGATGGCGTCGAAATCGGGTTTGAAATCGGCGAACGTGTGCACGTGGGCGCGGGTGCGGTTGCTCACTACCGCTCCTCGACGCGCACGCCGGCGCGGCGGCCGACGGTGGTGAGGACGAGGTCGGTGGTGCCGCCGTCGAGGAAGCCGGCACGCCCGTCGGTGGCGAGGTAGCGGCGGACGTGGTCGGTCACCGGGGGATCGGGGCTGTCGGTCACGGTGTGAGTCATGGATTCACCGTGCCCGGGAGGGCTTCGGACGGACTCAGGGCCTACTCGAGGCGGTCGGGCGATCGAGGGCGGTCGACAGCGTCCGCAGTGGGCTCAGGGCCGGTTCGGGACTTGCGCGAGGTGCAGGGTCGAGGGTTCGGCTCGCTCACCCTCGGCGAGGTTGTCGGCGAACTGGTTCGTTCCGATGTCGGCGAGGATGCGTGCCTCGATGCGGTCGACGTCGCCGCGTTCGGCCTCGGGCAGCGGGGCGCCGGTGGACCGACGCAGCGCATCGGCGGCACCGAGTAGCCGCGCGGCGTGGGCGGAAGATCCGGCGAGCGACCGGGCTCCGGCCAGGCCTTCCAGCGCGAGTGCGTGGGCACGGGGGTCGCCGGTGCGCAGGGCGCAGGCGAGTCCACGCAGGTGCTGGCGCTCGGCTTCGCCAACGTCACCGGCGAGTTCGGCGGTGAAGCCCAGTTCGGCGAGGATCAGGGCGGCGCCGAAATGCGACCCGGCCCGCAGATGCCAGTCCAGCCAGGTGCCGAGGTACTCGCGCGCCGCCGCCAGGTCGCCGCGGCGGCGCGCGACCAGACCGAGCCCGAGTACCGCGGATTCTTCCCCGACGAGGTGTCCCTGGTCGACTGCCACCCGACGGGCCCGTTCGTGCAGTTCGGCGCTGCGGTCGAGCTCACCGCGCAGCAGCGCGATCCGGCCGAGCGAGGTGAGCCGCTCGCCGACTTCGGTCCACAGGCCGAGTTCCTCGGCAGTGGCGAGCGCGCCGCGGTGGTGGTCACGGGCGGTGTCGAGGTCGCCGGTCACCTCGGCGTGGCTGCCGAGCAGGAATCCGGCGATGGCCTGACCCCAGCGATCGCCCACCTTCGCGAACAGCTCCCGGCTCCGCTCGGCGTGCTCGCTCAGGCCGATCAGGTCGCCGCGGGCGAAGGCGTCGCGCGCCAGCGACACCGAGGCCGCCGCGATGCCCCAGTCATCGGCGTTGTCGGCGAAGGCATCTCGCAGGTGGGCCGCGTCGTCCATGCCCTGGTGGGCGGCGAATCCGGAGTAGACGTGCGCGAGGTACCAGCGGGCACGCAGTTCGGCGGGCGTGGGTCGCGCAGCGAGGGCCGGCAGAGAATCGACCGTACGGCCGGCGCCGATCTCGAGAGCGCCGCGCCACAACAGGGCAACCCGGCGTGTGGCGGGCTCGGTCTCGCCGGATACCGCGAGAGCGATGCCGAGTGACCGGATGCCCTCGGCGAGGCGTCCGCGCATCACCCAGTACCAGGCGAGGGCGTTGACCAGCCGCAGCGCGTCCTCGGACCTGCCCGCGGCACGGGCGGTCTCGAGTGCCCGTCGCAGGTCGGCCGACTCCGCGTCGAGCCGAGACAGCCAGCGGCGCTGGTCACCGGTGCGTAGGTGCCGGTCGGCCAGTTCGGCGAACGCGAGGTAGTAGGCGAGATGGCGCCCTCGTGTGTCGGGTTCCTCGCCGCTGTCGCGCAACCGGTCCGCACCGTAGGCGGCGACCGACTTCAGCAGCCGGTAGCGCGGGCGGGTATCGGTGGCGGGGGTGATGATCAGGGAGCGCTCGACCACACGAGCGAGCAACTCCGCGACCTCGGCGACCGCGATGTCGCCACCGGCGCAGACGGCTTCGGAGGATTCCAGCGTGCCGCCGTCGGCGTGGGCCGAAAGCCGCCGCAGCACAGCACGTTCTGGCTCATCGAGCAGTTCCCAGCTCCAGTCGATCACCGCGCGCAGGGTGCGCTGGCGATCGGGTGCGTCCCGATAGCCGGACGACAACAGTGTGAAACGGTCCTCGATCCGTTCGGCGAGCACGTGCACCCCGAGCGCGCGGACCCGCGTCGCCGCCAGTTCCAGTGCCAGCGGCAGGCCGTCGAGATGGGTGACGATCGTCGCGATCGCCGCCGCATTGTCGTCGGTGACGGCGAAGCCGGGCGCGCGCGAGCGGGCCCGTTCGACGAAAAGCTGTGCGGCAGGTGAGGTTTCCACCTCGTGCGACCCCGGTCCGGCAGCGGGTGCGGTGGGCAGGGCCAGCGGCGCCACCGGCCGGATGTGCTCGCCCGCGATATTCAGTGGCACCTGACTGGTGACCAGCACCCGCGGCTCCGGTGCGGCGGCGAGCAGGCGTGACACCACCGTGGCGGCCGCGTCGGCGACGTGCTCGCCGTTGTCCAGCACCAGCAGCACCTGCTTGGCCCGCACCGCCTCGGCGAGATGGTCGAGCTGAGTGCCGTTGCCGGGCGCGGGGAACGGGCTCGAACCGGCCGAATCGTCACGGACATCGAAGGCGCCCGCCACGACTTCGGTGATCGTCGTCAGCGCGCTGTCGGTGTCGGTGCCCAGGCACAGTCCGGCGAGCTCGACGAACAGCACGCCGTCGCGCGCCGGATGCGCGGCCGCGGTGGCCAGTGCCAGGCGGGTCTTGCCGACACCGCCCGGCCCGGTGAGCGTCACCAGTCGTTCGGCAGTGACCAGCGCCTCGACCGCGGCGAGATCGTCCGCGCGCCCGATCAGGGAGGTGGGCGCGACGGGCAGGTTCCGGCGTGGTGTCACCGGTGTCGCGGGTGCGGGCCGCGCGGGCGCGCCGAGAGCCGGATCCTGTTCCAGCACAGCACGATGCAATGCGGTGAGCTCGGGACTGGGATCGAGTCCGAGCTCTTCGGCGAGGTGTTCGCGCAGCCGACGGTAGGTTTCCAGGGCTTCGCCGTGTCGTCCCGATCGGTACAGCGCCAGCATGTGGGCCGAGCGCAACCGTTCCCGCAGCGGATGGAGCTCGGTGAGTTCGCCGAGTTCGTCGGCGACCTGATCGTGCTCGCCGAGGGTGATCCGGGTCTGCGCGAGTTCCTCGACCGCGGTGAGGCGCTGTTCCTCCCACCGCAGCACCGGGATCCGCGCGAACTCGTGATCGGCGAGGTCGGCCAGGACCTCGCCCCGCCACAACGCCAGCGCTTCGGTGAGAAGCGTTGCCCGAGTGGCGGTGTCGTCGGTAGCACGCGCCCGATGGAGCACACGCTGGAAGGTCTGGGAGTCCACCGAGCCGTCGGCGACCTCGAGCAGGTAGCCGGGGGAGCGCGAGACCAGCAGCTCGCGCCCGCCCACCTCGGCATCGCCGAGAACCCGGCGCAACTGTGAGGCTCGCGTCTGCAGCGAACCAGCAGGGTTGGCGGGCAGGGCCGTATCCCACAGATGCTCGACGAGCCGGTCGGTGGGCACGATCCGGCCCGGTTCGACCAGCAGCGCGCCGAGCAGAACCCGCACCTTGAGCTCTGGAACCCGCACGGATCGTCCCTCGTCGGTCCAGACCGCCAAGGGACCGAGCACTCCGAAACGCATGTCACCCACCCTAAACGGCCCGGCCGCCGACCCGACCACGCACGGCGAGCCCCGCCGCGCCTCGATCATCGCCTCACGTAACCGCTCGAGGTCGTCTGGAGTCGACCCGAAGGGTTCCTGCAGCACGGCCCGGCACTGTCGGTCGCAGTTCGAATCGTCCTCGAAGGGAAACTCCTGATGTCCGAGTTCACCGATGTCCCCGAGCGGGCAGGTACCCGCCAATGGCTGGGACTCGCGGTCCTGCTCCTGCCGACAGTCCTGCTGTTCCTGACCATGACCGTGTTGTTCCTCGCTACCCCGTATATCGCCGCCGATCTGTCGCCGAGCAGCGGTGAGCTGCTGTGGATCAACGACATCTACGGTTTCGTGATGGCCGGTTTCCTCGTCACCATGGGCACCCTCGGTGACCGGCTCGGCCGTCGCCGACTGCTGCTGGCCGGGGCCGTGCTGTTCGGCGCCGCCTCGATCCTGGCCGCGTTCGCGCCGGGCCCGGAACTGCTGATCGCCGCCCGAGCGGTGATGGGCTTCGGTGCGGCCGCCGTCATGCCCGCCACGTTGTCGCTGATCACGACCATGTTCCGGGACGACAGGCAGCGCGCCACCGCCATCGGTCTCTGGGCCGCGTCGGTGTCGGCGGGTGTGGCGCTCGGGCCGCTGCTGGGTGGTCTGATGCTCGCTTCGCTGTGGTGGGGTGCGTCGATGCTCATCGGTGTGCCGGTCATGCTGGTGGTCGTTGCCGCGGTACCGGTGCTGATTCCCGAATACCGTGCGCCGAGCGCGGGTCGACTCGATCCGATCAGTGTCGCGTTGTCGCTGGCCGCGCTGCTGCCGTTCGTCTACGGCGTGAAGAAGCTGGCCGAGACCGGATTCGCCGCCGAATCGCTGCTCACGCTGCTCGCCGGTGTGGTGTTCGCGGTGGTCTTCGTCCGCAGGCAGCTGCGCCTGGCCGATCCGCTGCTCGACGTGCGACTGTTCGCGAATCGCACGTTCAGTGGGTCGCTCGGCGTGTACATGCTGGCCGCCGTCGCCCTGGGCGGGGTGTACCTGCTGTTCACCCAGTACTTGCAGTTGGTCGCGGCCCAGTCGCCGCTGCAGGCGGGGCTGTGGATTCTGCCCGCCGCCATCGGCCTGGTCATCGTTTCCACCGTCACCCCCGCGCTCGCTCGCCGCATTCGTCCCGCCTCTCTCATCGCCGCGGGCCTGGCGGTCTCGGCGGTCGGCTACCTGGTGCTCACCCAGGTCGGTAGCGTTGCCGGGCTACCGCTGCTCATCGTCGGTTTCTACGTCCTCTACCCGGGCATCGCCCCGGCGATGGCACTGATCCCGGGCCTGGTCATCGGTGCGGCCCCGGCGGAGAAGGCAGGCGCGGCCTCGGCCGTGAACAGCACCGCCAGCGACCTGGGCGTGGCATTGGGCGTCGCGCTGCTCGGCAGCGTGGGCGCGGCCATCTACCGCGCCGACATGTCCGAGGCGGAGGGAGCCGCCTCGGAAACCCTTCCGGCAGCGCTGAGTTCGGCCGAGTCGCTGCCCGCCGACCTCGCCGATTCGCTCGTACTGGCTGCTCGGGAAGCGTTCACCCACGGACTGAACGCCGCCGCGTGGACCGCTGCTGTGCTCTCGGCCGCCGGTGCGGTGCTGGCGGTGGCGTTGCTGCGCCGGATCCCGGCCGGGGCGACCTCGGTGCCGGAAAATATGGAGACAAAGGAGGTTTCGGCGGCAGGCGGTGCCGCCGAGCGACCCACCGTCGCTGTCTGACGGTCGCGCGATCTCGTCGACCGAGAGCGATCCGCAGCCCAGTTCGCCGGGTGCTGCGGATCGCTGTATCCACTGCCCTGCAGAGTATTACGTGAAATCTGTCGGGATTCCGGAGTTGCGCGTCGGCGGTTACCGCCGGCCGACCCGTTCATCGGGGGAGGTGCGGCCGGTGACCACCATCAGTAGTTCTGCCGCCGTGCCGGTGATCGGTGCGCCGTTGCCCGCGGTCCAGGAGCTGTCGGTGGCTCGCAACGAGTATCCGGCCAGCCGATTCTGCGCGTGGAAAGGGGCGCCCATCGTCCATACCCGGTCCAGTGCGAGTTGCGCTGGCGCAGGTGGCATCACCCGGTCGATGCCGAGCGGGACGGCGATGTCCTGCCCGTGCACCAGCAGATCCATCAGCCGATCGACCGGTGTGGTGCCGATCGGGATGGCCCTGGAGTCGATCGTGGCGCGCAGTTCGGCGAGCAACTCGGCGGTCGGTGTCCGGTCGGCGTGCCGGACAGCGGTGTCATGGATGAGGCGGTCGGTGTTGCCGCGCGCGCGGATCAGGCTCACCAGCAAGGCCGCGACCGTGACGCGGGTGGCCAGCACCAGGTGCGCCACAACGTCCCGAATCCGCCACCCCTCGCACAGGGACGCGGTGTCCCACGCCGATGCGGGCAGGCCGCGCAGCAATTCGACCAGGGTGGTGCGTTCGTCGGCCACCGCCTGCCAGATCGTGTCGTTCCTCGTGTCCTGTCGGGTCATCGTCGGTTCTCCTTCGCGTGGGCGTCCTCGGTACCGTAGGAGTTCCACCGAGGTGGAGGTGCCAGCGAAAGTGACTCACATCACATATCTGACGATCGGCGAGCTCGCCACCAGGACCGGCGTCGCGGTGCGAACGGTCCGGTACTACTGCGACGCGGGCCTGCTGGACGCGGCGCGCACCCCCACCGGCCACCGAGTGTTCGAACCCGGCGCGGTCGACCGGCTGGTGCTGCTACGCCGGCTGCGCTCCTTCGGCATCGGACTGGCGGCGATCGAGGACGTGCTCGACGGCACTCGCTCGCTCGCCGAGGTGATCGCGGCCGAACGCGTCGCCGTCGACGACGAACTCGACGCGTTGAATCGTCGTCGGGCGCTCCTGCGCGCCGTCGAATCGGCCGCTCCCGACCGGCATGACGAACGCCTGAATCTGCTTGCCGCCGTGGTCGATCCGCGCGCGGCCCACGATGTCCTCGTCACGTTCTGGCGCCGCCAACTCACCCCGCTACCGGCCGCGGCCATCGACGGTTTCCTCAGCATGAACGTCCCCGAACTGGCACCCGGCGCCCACCCCGAACACCTCCTCGCCTACGCGGAACTGATTGCCGTGGCCTCGAATCCGGATATCGCGACCGCCGTGTACGACACCATCCGGCACCGCAGCACCCCCGGCATCCGCGACGAACGGCGCCTCCTGTTCGACGTAGCCGATGCTTGCGTCGCGGTCGCGCCCCTCGTCACCGCGGGCCACCCACCCCACTCCGGCCCTGAACTGGACCATTACGTCGCGATCCACGCCACCGCCCGCGACCGCCACGACACCCCGTCGTTCCGCCGCCAACTCCTCGTCGACGCCGCGGGCGCAGACCACCGAGTCCGCCGATACTGGCACCTCACAACAACTCTCACCGGCGAAACCGCCACGTCCGGCACCACCCAACTCTGGCTCTTCGACGCCCTGACCACGTCGGTGACGTGACAAGGGGAGGCCGGCGACTGACCGGCCTCCCCTTGTCACGACGCAGAACTCAGGGAACGACTTCGACGATGTCGCCCGGTTCCAGCCACTCGTAGTGCGCCTTGGCGCCTTCCGGGGTCAGGCGGATGCAGCCGTGGGACTGCTCCTCGGTGGGTCCGATGTGGTAGGCGATGTCACCGTTGAAGAAGACCGCGTACTCCATGGGGGCGTTGTGCAGCGTGCTCCAGTGGAACGGCTTCTTGAAGGCCACCTTGAAGACTCCGGGCGGCGTTTCGTAACCGGGGCGGCCGTGGGACATCGGGCTCGGCCCGAAGGTGACCTTGCCGTTGTCCATCAACCACGCGTTGTTGGTCGACAACTGCAGGCACGCACGGGCTTTCTCGCTGCACGGAGCCACCACGGGCTCCGGCGGCGGGGCGGGAATGATGGCGGGCACGCCGGGCACATCGGGCCCGCCGGGCCACAGTGGTTCGGCCTGAACGGGTGCTGTGACCGCGGCCCCGACCACCGCCGCGCACATCACCGCCTGCACGGCCCATCGGGGAATACGACTACTACTCACGAAATCTTGCCTCTCTCGCCGCGCCCACCCCTGGTCGTCGTACGCCCAGAACATGAGCTTTCACCATCGACACAAGCCTCGGAAACATAGAGGTACAGCGATCATGGAGTATTACGATCGTGTTGAGCAAGCCCAGGGCCGGGCTACCGGCGCGTCACGCGCCGCAGCGGATCGACCGGGGCCGCCGCGGGAGGGTCCGCCCGGAACACACGGGCGGCCAACGGTGGCAACACCATCAGCCGGGTGAGCTGGTTGCGCAGCCAGATCCGGGTGTTCGTGGCGGGGACGAGCATGGCGCTGCCGGTGCCGACCGAGCGCTGGCGAGTGCGGACGATCGGGCGGAAGGCGTGTTCGTAGCGAGCGAAGGCAGCGGTGTGGCCGTCGCTCTCGGCGAGGGCGGTGGCGAGAAGATGCGCGCCTTCGATGGCGAGGGCGGCGCCCGAACCCGAGAACGCGGTGGCGCAGTAGGCGGCATCGCCGACCAAGCCGACGCGGCCGTGCGACCAGGTCGGCATCCGGATCTGTGTCATCGCGTCGAGATAGAACGTCGGATCGGCGGTGGCGGCGTCGAGCAGAGTGGGGATTTCCCAGCCGGCGGTGGCGAATTGCTCGCGCAACAGCTCGATCTGTGATTCCCGGTCGCGCGGGAAGTCGAACTCGCGCGAGGTGCGGAACGCGAAGAACGCTTGCGCGTCTCGGTGATTGCCGGATCGATACACCCCGGCGACGCGGCCCGCCGTATTGTGCAGCGTCACCTCTCGCCGCGCGCCGAAGCTCACATCCACCGTGGCGGTCGCGAAGCCGATGCCGAGCGGGTGCGCCGCCTCGGCCTCGCTCAGCACCGCGAGATTGCGCACGCGCGAATGCAATCCGTCGGCGCCGACGACCAGGTCGAATTCCGCGCTGGTGCCACCGGCGAAACTCACCTGGACCGTGTCGCCGTCCTGGGCGATGGTGTCGACGGTGTCGCCGAAGCGGTAGTCGACATCGTGCGCGGTGGCGTCGTAGAGAACGCGGGCGAGGTCGCCGCGCATCACCTCGATATCGCCGGGCTCGTCGAAGGTGCTGGTCGGCATACCGGCGACTCGTCGTCCCTCGGCATCGACGAAGGTGAGCGCCCGGATATCGGTGGCGAGGTCGCGCAACGCGGGCAGCACCCCCATGGATTCGGCGATACCGACCGCGGCGCCGCGCAGATCGACGCCGTTGCCGCCCGCGCGCAGCGCCGGAGCCTGTTCGACGACGGTGGGACGGAACCCCTGGCGGGCGAGCCAGTAGGCGAGAGTGGGCCCGGCGATGCTGGCGCCGGAGATGAGAATGCGGGGATAGGTCGACATGACGACTCCTCAGTGACTGACCGTTGGTCAGTTTTCACCGTAGGCGCCTGACCGATGGTCAGTCAAGGGATAGAATGCGCCGATGAGTGATGACGCAGCGGTCGGCACCAGGGAGCGCATTCTTGCCGTCGCGATGGATCTGTTCAGCGCGCACGGTTACCACCGCACGACGGTGCGGGCGATCGCCGACCAGCTCGACATCTCCAAGGCTGGTGTCCTCTATCACTTTCCGAGCAAGTACGACATTCTCGCCGGACTGGCCGAGCCGCTGCTCGTCGCCCTCGCCGCCGCCTTGGCCGCGGCGGCCGACCCTGATCCGCGGGTCGCCCGCCGGCAGGCGCTCGAAGGCATTCTCGAGGTCTACATCGAGCATCGATATCTGCTGCGCCTCAACGTCAACGATCTCGCGCTCGCCGCGTCGGGCAGCATCTTCGAACGGTTCCGCGACTTGCTATTGGCAGCGAATGTGCTGGTAGCGGGACCGAATCCGACGCTGTCCGATCGCGTGCGCGCCGTGCAGGCATTGGGCGTGCTCAGCGACCCGGTGGTGTTGTTCGCGGACGAATCGCCGACGGCTCTGCGTGCGGAAGTGCTGGCCGGGGTGGATCTGCTGTACCCCGACGACATGAATGCTGCTGCGGTGCACCGTGGTAGGCCCGCACTGCTCGACGATGCGGGAGTAGCCGCGGCGCGCAGGATGAGCCGGGTCGAGCACCGCAGCGCCGCGGAGATCGCCGCTACGCTCGGCGTCTCGCGAGCAACCGTGTATCGGTATCTCAAAGACTAATTATGAGACGAATTATGAGACATTAATGAGACAAATTCGCAAGCACTTGACGACTTAGGTAAGCCTGACCTACTCTGATCTCGGCGTACGGATGAGCCGGTGGTCCCGAGGGCTGCGGTCGACTCCGCCATCCTGCCGCGGCGGGCTCCGTTTTCGAGACGGAGCCCGCCGCTACGTCTTACCGGCTGTTGAGCGCCGTTTCGGATGGTGTAAACCGGACGGTATGAGCGAAACGCCCCTGTCCCTGGCCGATGTCACCCCCGAGTTGATGACCAAGGCCAGCGAAGGCACCTTCACCGACCTCATCGGCCTGCGCTACACCGAGGTCACCCCCGACCGGGTCCGCGGTGAATGGCAGGTGCGTCCCGAACTGCATCAGCCCGCGGGTATCCAGAACGGTGGCGTCTACTGCACCATCATCGAAACTCTCGCTAGTGTCGGCGGCGGCGTCTGGTTCGGCGAGCGTGGTTCGGTCGTCGGCGTCAACAACAACACCGACTTCCTGCGTGCGGTCCGCGAGGGCGTCCTCACCGGCGAGGCCACCCCCATCCACCGTGGCCGCAGCCAGCAGCTCTGGGTCGTCGTCATCACCGACGCGGAAGGCCGCACCGTCGCCCGCGGCCAGGTCCGCCTCCAGAACCTCGCCGCCTAGCGGTCCATGGGAGCCCCCGGCCGTGCCGGGTTCGGCGTCGTTCCGGTCTGAACCTGTGAGTTCAGCTTTCTGTACGAGTCCGGTGGCATCCGCGTACCGGGATCGATAACATCGGTCCTTGTGAAGCACGTTGTAGTCGCGGGCGGGACAGACGGGTTGGGGCGGGCGGTCGCACTGGACCGGCTCGCCAAGGGCGATGCCGTCGTGGTGATCGGGCGCGATCCGGCGAAGGGCGCGGACCTCCTCGCCGCGGCGGCGGCCATCGGCGCGGACCGACGTGCGCATTTCGTGCGGGCGGACCTGAGCTCGATCGCCGAGACGCGCACCGCGATCGAGTCCGTGCGCGCCCACTTCACCCGACTCGATGCCCTCGTGCTGTGCGCGCGGCACTATCGCTCCGAGCGGCTGGTCACGGCGGAGGGGTTCGAATACACCTTCGCCTTGTTCTACCTGAGTCGCTTCGTGCTGAGCTACGAACTGATCGATCTGTTCGACTCCGCGGTCGACCCGGTCGTCTTGAACGTGGCGGGGCCAGGCAGCGGGACCGAGGAGATCCGCTGGGACGATTGGGGTTTCGAGCGTGACTACCACGGGTTGCGTGCCCTGTCTCAGGGTGGACAGCTCAACGATCTACTGGGTATCGAGTTCGCGCGCCGATCGTCCTCGACGCGCGTGCGCTATGTCCTGCTGCACCCCGGTGTGGTCGATACCGGCCTGTCGGGCGACTATGACGCGGAGATGGCAGTGAGGGTCGAGGCGATGCGCGCGACAGCGCAATCGATCGATCAAGCGGTCGGTCCGATCCTGGGCGTCCTGGATGAACCGCCGACGGAGCCACTGGTCGCGATCGTGCAGGGCGCACGGCTCGACACCGCGGGGCCTGCCTTCGACTCCGCGGCGGCTATCAAGCTTTTCGACGAAACGGTGAGAGTGCTGGCTCGGCTGTGATCCGCGCGCCTCACCGAACTCGACACCCTTGTCGACCTGCTGCTGGGTGAGGGTGGTGAGCTCGGTACAGAAATCGCTCACCGTGGACCTGGTCGGGCGCACGATGATGTCGTGCTTGCTCACCCTGGTCCGGGTGGCGAGATCGACCACCGTGATCCCGATCTCGATGATCTCGTTGACCTGTCCGGCGGGCGGGTCGCCCGCCCAGCAGGTGGCTTCCACGTCGACCACGTTGAGCAGGCCGGTCCACTCGTTCATGGGTGTGACGGTACGGGCGCGTCATGGTGTGCTCCAGTGATATTCGTGGTGCGGCGATCCGTGGCACAGGCGCACCCGCCGCTCGGCCGGTGAGTTGGCTGTTCCAGGGCCGATCCCGGACCCATCGTTAACATCTCGTTAATCGCCTCGGGGTCGTCCCCGGTCGCGCTCGGCGGCGGTCGCCGCGCAGCCGGGCGACGTGCCAGAATGTCGCTCACCGACCACGACCCGCCGAGGAGAGAACGTATGCGCCTGTCGCCGCACGAGCAGGAACGGCTGCTGCTGAGCTATGCGGCCGAGCTGGCGCGCCGCAGGCAGGCGCGGGGGTTGAAGCTGAACCATCCGGAGTCGATCGCGTTGATCACCGATCACGTGCTCGAGGGAGCACGGGACGGGCGGACCGTGGCGGAACTGATGTCGTCGGGGCGATCGGTGCTCACCCGCGAGGATGTGATGGAGGGGGTGCCGGAGATGATTCACGACGTGCAGGTCGAGGCGACGTTTCCCGATGGCACCAAGCTCGTCACCGTGCACCACCCGATCGGATAGGCGAGACCCATGATTCCCGGCGAATACCTCTGTGCCGAGGGCACGATCGAACTGAACGCGGGCGCGGTACGTGTCGAGCTCGAGGTGGTCAATACCGGCGACCGCCCCGTTCAGGTGGGCAGCCACGTGCACTTCCCGCAGTCCAACGCCGCGCTGGAGTTCGATCGCGAAGCCGCCCACGGGCACCGGCTCGATATCCCGGCAGGCACCGCCGTTCGATTCGAACCCGGTCTGCCGCAGCGGATTTCGCTGGTTCCGCTCGGTGGTACCCGCGAGGTATACGGCATCAGCATGAACCCGCCCGGGCACCTGGATGCCTGAGGTGACCGACAACCATCGCGCGGCAAGCCTCTCGCCGCGACGTCCGGGAGAGAGCCGATGACCGAACTGAGCCGCGCCCGCTACGCCGAACTGTTCGGGCCGACCGCCGGCGACCGTATTCGCCTGGCCGACACCGACCTGATCGTCGAGATCACCGAAGACCGCAGTGGCGGACCGGGACTCGCCGGTGAGGAAGCGGTGTTCGGCGGCGGCAAGGTGCTGCGCGAGTCGATGGGTCAGTCACGCGCGACCCGCGCCGACGGCGCCCCCGACACCGTCATCACCGGTGTCGTGATCATCGACTACTGGGGGATCATCAAGGCCGACGTGGGCATTCGCGACGGCCGGATCTGCGGTATCGGTAAGGCGGGCAACCCCGACACGATGTCGGGCGTGCACCGCGATCTCGTTGTCGGCCCGTCGACCGAGATCATCGCGGGCAACGGCCGCATTCTCACCGCGGGCGCCATCGACTGCCACGTCCACTTCATCTGCCCGCAGCTGATGGACGAGGCGCTCGGTGGCGGCATCACCACCCTCATCGGCGGCGGCACCGGCCCCGCCGAGGGTTCCAAGGCCACCACCGTGACACCGGGCTCCTGGCACCTGGCGCGGATGCTGGAATCCCTGGACCACTGGCCGATGAACATCGTGCTGCTCGGCAAGGGCAACACGGTCAGCCAGGAATCGATGTGGGAGCAATTGCGTGGCGGCGCATCGGGTTTCAAACTGCACGAGGACTGGGGCTCCACACCGGCCGCGATCGATGCCTGCCTCACCGTCGCCGACGCGGCGGGCGTGCAGGTGGCACTGCACTCGGACACGCTGAACGAGGCCGGTTTCGTCGAGGACACCCTCGCCGCCATCGCGGGCCGCGGCATCCACGCCTACCACACCGAGGGTGCGGGTGGCGGCCACGCGCCCGACATCATCACTGTCGCTTCCCATCTCAATGTGCTGCCCAGCTCCACCAACCCCACCCGGCCGCACACCGTCAACACCCTCGACGAGCACCTCGACATGCTGATGGTGTGTCATCACCTGAGCCCGTCGATCCCCGAGGACCTGGCCTTCGCCGAATCGCGGATCCGCCCGTCCACCATCGCCGCCGAAGACCTCCTGCACGATCTGGGCGCCATCTCCATGATCGGCTCGGACTCCCAGGCGATGGGCCGGATCGGTGAAGTGGTGATGCGCACCTGGCAGACCGCGCACGTGATGAAACGCCGCCGTGGCGCCCTGCCCGGTGACGGTGCGGCCGACAACGCCCGCGTGCAGCGCTATATCGCCAAATACACGATCTGCCCGGCGGTTTCGCACGGACTCGACGACGAGATCGGCTCGATCGAGGTCGGTAAGCTCGCCGACCTGGTGCTGTGGGAACCGGCGTTCTTCGGTGTCCGGCCGCACGCGGTCCTCAAGGGCGGCATGATCGCCTGGGCCGCGATGGGCGACGCCAACGCCTCCATCCCCACCCCGCAGCCTGTGCTTCCACGCCCCATGTTCGGCGCCGCGGCCCCGGCCGCCGCGGCGACCTCCCTGCACTTCGTCTCCGAACAGGCCATCGACGACGGCCTCGCGAACCGTCTGAACGTGCGCCGAAAGCTGGTGCCGGTGAAGAACGCTCGCCGCGTCACCAAGGCCGACATGCCTCACAACGACGCCATGCCCCACATCGAAGTAGACCCCGATACCTTCACTGTCCGCATCGACGGCGAAGTCTGGGCAGAGGAACCCGCCACCGAACTCCCGATGGCCCAGCGCTACTTCCTTTTCTGACCGCCGTCTTCGCTGCGTCCGTGCCGGGCTGATGAACGCTGTCGCGGCTGTGTCCATTAGGCTCGTCGCGATCCGAGCGGGGCGGGTTCCGGCACGCCTTCCGCCGCACAGCGCCGGGGACCCCGGCGGGAGGGGAACACAGCATGGACGACCTGAACAACGCCGCCGCGGACCTGTCGCGCTGGGCGGAGGACCTGGAACAGAAGGCGCAGCGCTACCAGGAGCTGCACGCCAAGATGACCGCGGTGAGCGTCACCGATACTTCGGCCGACGGCCGGATCAGCGTCACCGTGGACGCCAACGGTTCGACCACCGCGATCACCTTGGCGGCCGCCGTGCGCGGCATGGATCCCACCGCCGTGGCGGCCGAGCTCATGGCCTGCACGCATCGCGCCCAGGCGCGCCTGCGTGACCAGGTCACCGGCCTGGTCCATGACACGGTCGGCACCGACGAGGCCGGGGAGGCGATCGTCGGCCAGTACAGCGACCGGTTCCCCGACCTGGACCCGACCGCGTCGGCGCCCGTCCCGCCGTCGCCGCCGCCCGCCGCTCCGGCCGCCCCCGCCGCATCGTGGCCGGCCGCGCCCGAGGCTCCCGCCACTCGCAAACCCGACCGTGATCGGGTTGTCGCGCCCGAGGAGCCGTCCGACGAGGACATGTTCTACCAGCGCAAATCCTGGTTGCAGTAGCCACCGCTACAACCCGGCACACATTCGAGGGAACCGAACGGGGCCGGGGCGCGTCCAACTAGATCGAGAGCTGCGGACTCGACCGAGTTCGCCGGAGGAGGGATTCTGCGTGACCAGTCTGGTGAATGTGAATCTGGAGGCGATCAGGTCACAGGCCTGCTCGGTGGACGGCGTGTCCGGCGGGGTCGCCAAGGCGCTCGAGGCGGCGAACTATCTCGCCCACGCCGACGACGGCTACGGCCTGCTCGTGAAGCCGTACGCGGTGAGCACCCTCAACTCGCTCCACGACGACATCACCGAGGCACTGGCGCAGCTCGACACCCTGGCCGCGGAGATGCCGGGCAAACTCCGCACCGCCGCCGACACCTTCGAAACGTGTGACACCACCCGGGCGGGCGATCTCACGGGCAAGACCGCCGAGATCGAAAGGAACGTCTGACCATGGCCGACGGACCCAACGCGGCGGGCACGTTCCTCAACGAGCACACCGTCCTGCCCGGCACGGTGAGCACTTTCGACGACGGCGAAGCTCCCGAGAACGACCTGCTCCAAGACGGCGTCGACTATCGGGACACCTACTACCAGGAAAACAACTTCCTGTTCAGCAACGTGGGCCGGCCGACGGGCGGGGAGGAACCCGACGCGGGCATCATGAAGGGCACGCTCCAGGGTGACACCTGGGAGAACGGCCTCGGCCTCTACAACGCGATGACCGGCGACGGGTCGATCATGACCAAGGTCGACGCCATCTCCAAAGCGGCCGGTACCGCGGGTGATTGGGCGTCGGCGGCGACGATGTTCGGCAAGGCGATCAAGGGCACCTCCACGCTGGCGAAGTTCGACCCGTTCAACTTCCTCGGTTCGCAACTGATGAGCTGGATGCTCGAACACGTCGAACCGGTGCGCAAATCACTGGAATCGATCACCGGCAGCCCGGATATGGTCCAGGCGTATTCGGATTCGTGGAAGGCGATCGCCGAGAGTCTGACGACCACCGCGCAGGAGTGGGCTACCGCGCTCGACAGCGGAATCGGTGAATGGGCAGGTGCCGCGGCCGAAGCCTACGTGGCCAAGGCGACCGAGCTGACCGGCAAGATCGCCGAGAAGGCAGCCGTCGCCGAGGTGCTGTCGGAGTGCAACGCGGCGATGAAGGGCATCGTCGAGACAGTGCGCGAGATCGTGGTCGAGATCCTGAGCAATCTCGCCGGCATGCTCGCCGAGATGACCGCGCTGCTCATCGCCTCCGCCGGAACTGCCACCCCCGCGCTCATCGCCAGGGCGCTGCTCGACATCTCGCTGGCCACGGTGACGGTCTCGCAGATGCTGGTGAAACTGGCGCAGGCGCTGATCGATACGAAGATGCTGGCGCAGAGCGCGGTGAAGATCATCCAGGGCGTGACCGAGGTCGAGACCGCGAAGTAGCAGCCGAGGAGCCGGTGCCGACCCGCGCTCGGTGGCAGACTGCGTCTATGACGATCAACGATTGGGCCGATGTCGACAGTTACCTCGTCACCACGCTCGTCGGTGACGAGGGAGCGCCCGCACTCACCGCCAACGCCGACGCGGGGCTGCCCGCCATCGACGTCTCCCCGCCCCAGGGCAAACTGCTGAACCTGTTGGCCCGCACCGCGAAAGCGCGCCGGGTCCTCGAGATCGGCACCCTCGGCGGATACAGCACCGAGTGGCTGGCGCGCGCGGTCGGTGACGGCGGTCTCGTCGTCACCCTCGAATTCGAACCCCGCCACGCCAAGGTCGCGCGCGAGAACCTCGACCGCGCCGGCGTGGGGGAGCGCGTCGAGATCCTGGTGGGCGCGGCCCTCGACACCCTGCCCGGTGTCGCCGAGGATCTGACCGAACCGTTCGACCTGGTCTTCATCGACGCCGACAAGGTCAACAACTCCAACTACGTGCAGTGGGCGCTGCGCCTGACCCACCCGGGCTCGGTGATCATCGTCGACAACGTGGTGCGCGCGGGCGCGGTGGCCGACGAGCAGACCGAGGATCCCAATGCCCGAGCGAGCCGCGACCTGATCGAATTGCTCGCCGCCGAACCGAGTGTCGACGCGACCGTCATCCAGACCGTCGGCGCGAAAGGGTGGGACGGATTCGCCTACGCCGTGGTGAACGGCCCGAATTCCTGATCTTCACCGCCCGGCAATGCGCAGGGTCATTGCCGGGCGTCCGGGATTCATCGGGAGGTTGTTCGCTGCCGCTAGCGTGGGACTGTTCGACTTCAGGAGCCGCCATCATGGAATTCCGTCATCTCGTCTCGTTCATCGCGCTCGCCGAGGAACTGCATTTCGGACGGGCGGCGCAGCGCCTGCATCTGACGCAGCCGAGCCTCAGCGCTCAGTTGCAGAAGCTGGAGAAATCCCTGGAAGTGCAGCTGGTCGCGCGCAATTCACACGAGGTGCGGCTGACGCCGGCGGGCCGGGAGTTCGAGCTGCAGGCCCGCCAGATCATCGCCCAGCTCGACCGGGCCGCCCAGGCCGCGAAGGCGACCGCCGCCGGTCGCGCCGGCAGCCTGAACGTCGGCTACAACCTGCCCGCCAGCAAGCACATCCTGCCCGACGCGCTGGCCCAGCTCACCGACCGCCACCCCGGCATCTCGGTGTCGCTGTGGGAGAAGCGAACCGGGCCGCAGCTGGCCGCCCTGGCCGACGGATCCCTCGACCTGGCCATGGTCTACGGCCACCCCAGCACCGCCGATTTCCGGTACCGCCGGCTGCTGCACCGGATTCCGCTGGTGGCGGTGGTCGGCCGGCAGCACCGCTGGGCGCACCGCTCGCACGTGCCGTTCGCCGAACTGCGGGACCAGGACTGCGTGCTGTTCGCCCGTGAACAGTGTCCGGCGATGTACGACGCGATCCTGCGGTCGGCCGCGCAGACCCGGATCTCGCTGAACATCACCCAGATCGCCGACGATCCGGGCGCCACCGCCCACATCGTCTCGGTGCGCCCACTGGTCGGATTCGCCTCGCTGCCACGGGCGGTGTCGGCGGGTATGGGGTCCTCGGACACCGACCCGGTGGCGGTGAAACTGGTCGATCCGGTCCCGACGTTGGATCTGCACGTGGTGTGGCGGGCCGACGAACAGAATCCGGCGGTGGCGATGTTTCTGGATTGCCTCGCGTCCACGGCACCTGCCCTGGCCGACGACCAGGTCTTGACGGCGTGAAGTCGTCGTTCATTTCAGTCCCGACCGCACGAACGCATTGACGATGTGGCGCTGCAGCACCAGATACAGCAGCAGCACCGGCAGGCAGGCCAGACCCGCCAGCGCCATCATCGGCCCCCACTGATCGCCTTCGGTGCCCATGAAACTACGCAGTCCCAGCTGCAGCACACTGTTGGACTGACGCAGCACGACCGCGGGCCAGAAGTACTCGTTCCACGCGTTGATGAACAGCAGGATGCCGAGCGCGGCGAGCGCGGGTCGCAGGTTCGGGACCACCACGGTCCACAGGATCGACCACGACGAGCGCCCGTCGATCTTCGCGGCGGCGATGAGCTCTTTCGGGAACGCCGACATGTGCTGGCGCAACAGCAGCACCGCCAGCGCCGAGCACAGCGTCGGCAGCACGACGCCGATCAGGGTGTTGATCAGGCCCAGCTGGTTGAGCAGGATGTAGTTGGGCAGCATCGTCACCTGGAACGGCACCAGCCACACCCCGACGAACGCCAGATACAGCAGCTTCTGCAGCGGGAAGGTGTAGATGGCGAACGCGTACGACGCCAGCAAGGCGATGAGCAGCTGGCCCGCCGCCGAGAGCACCGCGACGAAGAACGTGTTGGCGATCAGACCGGCGATGTCGACCTTCTGCGCCGCGTCGAGATAGTTGGCGGTCGACAGGGGCCACGGGATCGGCGACAGCGAGGTGACGTCCTCGGGTCTGCGCAGCGACGTCGCGAACAGCCAGTAGATCGGGAACACGCACACCAGCGCCGTGGCGGCGAGCAGCAGGTGGCTGCCCGCCCCGCGCAGTCGTTCAATCGTCATGGACAGCAACCTTTTCCGAGATCCAGACCAGCAGCGCGGCCACCAGACCGAAGCCGAAGAACAGCAGCACACCGGCCGCGGCGCTCAAACCGGCGTCGAAACTGTGGAAGGCGTAATCCCAGAGCAGGTAGTAGATATTGGTGGTGGCCTGCGCGGGACCGCCCTGGGTCATCGAGTCGATGAGCGGGAAAGTCAGTGTGGGACTGAGCAACACGGTTGTGAGGACGAGGAACAGCACGGTGGGCGAGAGCAGCGGCAGGGTGATCCAGCGCCGGATCTGACCGGGTGAGGCGCCGTCGACCCTGGCCGCTTCGTCGTAGTCACCGCTGATTCCGGCCAGGCCCGCCCACACCACGAGCACCGCGAAGCCGATCAGGTGCCAGGCGGTGATCGCGATGATCACGCCCTGCGCGGTCGCGGTCTCGTACACCCAGTTGCGGTCCGAACCGGTCACCTGGGCGAGGAAGCCCGTCCCCGGATGCAGCAACCAGCGCCACACCGCCGCCGCCGCGACCGGCGCGACCAGGAACGGCGCGAATACCAGTGCCTGATAGATCGTGCGCGCCCGACCGGTGACCCGTCTGCTCGCCATCGCGATCACGACCGGCAGCACCACCGTGAACGGCAACAGGCCCAGGATCAGTGTCCCGGTGCGACCGAGGGCGCCCCAGAACGCCGGAAGGTCCAGCAGCCGTTCGTAATTCGCGGTGCCCACCGGTGTCATCGGCGCGGTCGGCAGCAGGTTCCACGAGTAGGTGGACAGCTGCAGGGCCTGCACCAGCGGTTGATAGGTCCACACCACCAGCAGCACCAGTGCCGGGCTCAGATAGAGGTAGGGCGCGACGAACCGGGCCACATGGCGGCGGGTGAGGCGCCGGCGCACCGGTGTCGCCGCGACCGGCGGTACCGGCGACGCCGGCGCATCGATGACGAACATCTACCGCACCGCCGCCCGCGCGGCGACGATCGCCGCGATCTGCTCGAGCATCTCCGACTCCGGCCGGTCATAGACCTTCGGCGCCGGAGCAGCGTCGATCGCGGTGGCCAGCACTGTCGACTCCGTGACGTCGACGCGGCTGAATCCGAATCCGACGAAGCCGCGGTGCCTGCCCGCCGGTGCCATGGGGTCCACCCGGTAGGCCGTCGCGGGACCGATCCACACCGGAATCCCGGCCAGCGCCGAGGCGCCGGTGAGGTGGTTGTGTCCGCACAGGATCATCCGGACATCGGTGCCCGCCACGACCTCGGCCAGCTGCTCGGCGTCCTTGAGCCGGAGGAAGTCCAGGGTGGCCAGCGGGGAACGCAGCGGCGGATGGTGCACCACCAGCACGGTGCCGTGCGGGGCGGGGGTGCGCAGCTGCTCGGCCAGCCAGGCCAGCTGCTCCGGCTCGAGCTTGCCGTCGTGCTGGAACGGTGTGGTGCTGTCCAGCACGATGATCCGCACGCCCGCGATCTCGACACTCTGGTCGTGTGGGAGATCCGGGTCCACGGTGTCGCGGCCGAGCAGTTCGATGCCGAAGGCGGTGCGTTCGTCGTGATTGCCCATCGCGTAGACGATCTCGGCGCCGAGATCGGCCGCGACGGGCTCGACCGCGGCCCGCAACCGCCGGTAGGCCTCGGGCGAACCGTTGTCGCTGAGATCACCGGAGAAGATCAGCACGTCGACGCGCTGCCCGAATTCGCGCAGCCGGTCGAGCACCGCGGTCAGATTGGCGGCGGTGTCGACCCCGTGGAGCAGTTCGCCCTCGGGCCGCAGGTGGGTGTCGGTGATCTGGACGATCGTCAGCCCGCTCATGACTTCGGCATGAGTTCGGTGCCCGCGGTGCGGGCGGCGGTGAGCGTCGACTGCGGGTCGGCGCCCTGGAACACGACGGCCTCGACGGCGTCCATCATGCCGTCGCGCATCTGCAGATAGTTGTTGCCCGGCATCGACACCCACGGCTCCATGTTCGCCAGCTGCGCGACATTCGGGCGCAGCAGCGGGTTCTGGTCGGCCCATTCCTTCAGCCCACCCGCTTCCTCGAGCAGGCCGGTCCGCAGCGGCAGGTAGCCGATGTTCTGCGCGATCTTCTTGTAGGAATCCTCGCTGGTCAGGTGCTTGATCAGTTCCCACGCGGCCCGCTGTTTCGCGGGGTCGTTGGACAGGATGTGCAGGCCCGCACCGGAATTCGTCGGGACGGCGGCTTTGCTGCCGAAACCGGGCATCGGCGCCGAACGCAGGTCCCACTTGCCCTTGGACCCGGTGACGAAAACGCTTTGCAACGCGCTGGTTTCGAGCATCATGCCGATCTCGCCGCGACCGAACGCCTCGTAGCCCTGCTTCTGATTGAGCTTGGGCATGCTGCCGCTGTTCACGAGGTTCTGCGCCATCTTGGTGACCTCGACGGCGGGAGCGTCGGCGAAGGTGAGGGTGTTGCGATCCTCGGAGATCACGCGGCCGCCGTTGGAGCGCACCAGCGACTGGAAGCACCAGTCCTTGGCGGTCTTGGTCAGGCAGTCGATGTAGACCCCGCCCTTGCCGGTGCGGTCGGCGATCGCCTTCGCGGCGGTGGTGACCTCGTCCCAGGTGGTGGGCGGCTTGGCGGGATCGAGACCGGCCTCGGCGAACAGCGACGCGTTCAGATACAGGACGGGCGTGGAGAAGACGAACGGAACGCCATAGGTGTGGCCGTCCCAGTCGTCGAGGGTGCGGGCGCGGGGCGCGTACGCGTGGCGGGCGCCGTCGAAGTTCTGCTTCACTTCCGATGCGCCGACCAGCTGGTCCAGCGGCTTGGCCTTGAGCTGGTGGATGGTGAAGTCCAGGTCGGAGAAGCCGAGCTGGGCGACGTCGGGCGGGGTGCCCGCCACCATCTGGTTCTGGATGCTGGAGACGGTGTCGGTGGCCGGGTTGGGGCTGTTGCCCTGCGGCTTCTGCGCGGTGACCTTGATATTGGGGTGCTTGGCGCCGAAGTCGGCGATCAGGGCGTTGAAGGTGTCGGTCCAGGCGCCCGCCACACCGTAGCTGTAGGACTCGAAGACGATCGAAACCTGTTGGTCGGCAGCCAGTTCGGGAATCTGCGCGGTAGTGGTGGCGTCGGTGGACCCGGTGGTGCCGAGGCCGCAACCGGTGAGGGCGAGGGCGGCGGTGAACACCACGCCCAGCGCGGGCAGTGTGCGTTTCATCGTGGTTCTATCCTTGTCATCGGGGTGGTGCCGAAATCAGGGGACGGGGATCGCGGCCGCGTCGACGGCCGGTTCCGCGGGGGAGTTGGGCGCTTGCCACGTCAGCCGCAGGCCGGTATCGGGGTCGAACAGGTGGATGTCGGCGGGGTCGACGCGGCAGGCGATGTCCTCGCCCACCCGGACACCGGCCGGTCGCGCCGCGCGCACGCAGAGGCCGGACTCGAGGTGCACGAGTTCTTCGCTGCCGAGGTTCTCGACCATCCGTACCCGCCCGCGGACATCGGTCGAGGTGTCGTCGATCCGCAGGCGTTCCGGGCGGATTCCGGCGACGACGGCGGTGGCGTCGCCGGAATTCTCGGCAATGTCCAGGGCGGCATCGATGCCGTCGGCCATCACCGTCATATGGCCGTCGCTCGCGGTGACGACGGCGGGGAACAGGTTCATCGGCGGCGATCCGAGGAAGCCGGCGACGAAGGTCGAGCGCGGGCGGTCGTAGAGCTCCTCCGGGGTGCCGCACTGTTCGATGCGGCCCTGGTTGAGCAGCGCGATGCGCGTCGCCATCGTCATCGCCTCGACCTGATCGTGGGTGACGTAGAGGAAGGTCGCGCCGAGGCGCTGGTGCAGCGCGATCAGTTCGGCGCGGGTCGCGCTGCGCAGTTTCGCGTCGAGGTTCGACAGCGGTTCGTCCATCAGGAACGCGCCGGGATCGCGCACCATGGCGCGTGCCAGCGCGACTCGTTGCCGCTGTCCGCCGGACAGGGCGACCGGGCGTCGCTCCAGCAGCGCCGAGATCTCCAGCGTCGCCGACACCTCGGCGACCCGCTGCGCGATCTCCGCCCGTGGCCTGCGCCGGGCCCGCAACGGGAACCCGATATTGCGCGCCACCGAAAGATGCGGATACAGCGCGTAACTCTGGAACACCATCGCCAGATCCCGCCGCTGTGGCGCCGCGTCCGTCACGTCGACGTCGCCCACCAGAATCCGCCCCGCGCTCGGCTCCTCCAGCCCCGCGATCATCCGCAACAACGTGGACTTGCCGCAGCCACTGGGCCCCAGCAACACCATGAACTCACCATCGGCGATGTCGAGACTCACCTCGCGCACCGCGTACTCGGCATCGAACTTCTTCGACACCGCTTCGATCTGCAGTCGTGCCATGGGCCCAGTGTCGAGCCCGCCACGGCCCCCGCGCCGGGGCGATAGTGAACGTCGATCGGTCCAATCATCTCGACCCCACCGACCCACGAACCGCACCATCGGTGCTCGTCGTGGTCGTCAGTCGTTGGCGGGGTTCGGCGACGCTGTCACCGGGTGATCGGCCGATGGTGGAAAAGCCCCACCGGGGCGCCGATCTACATCGTGGTGGCGGTCAGCGGCCTCAGCGCAGCCGGACCGGTAGTTCGAGTAGGCCCCGGATGAGGGTGCTGGTTTGCCAGCGGAGGTCGGCGGTGGGGGCGAGGGTCAGGTCGGGGTAGCGGTGCAGGAGTGCGGTGAAGGCGATTTCGGCTTCTACGCGGGCCAAGGGGGCGCCGACGCAGAAATGGATGCCGTGGCCGAAGGCGAGGTGGCCGGCGGTGGGAGTGTCGGTGGCGAGGGTGTCGGGGGCGGCGAAGCGGGCGGGGTCGCGGTTGGCGGCCGAGAGGGCGACGTAGACGATCTCGCCTGCGGGGATCTCGGTGTCGCCCAGTGTGACCGGTTCCGCGGTATAGCGGGCGGTGGCCATGTCGACGGGGCCGTCGAAGCGCAGGAATTCCTCGATCGCGGCGGGGATACCGGTGGGGTCGGCGCGCAGGGCCTGCCACTGCTCGGGGTTGCGGAGCAGGGCGAGGACGCCGTTGCCGATGAGGTTCACCGTGGTCTCGTGGCCCGCGACCAGCAGCAGGAACGCCATCGACACCAGTTCCTGATCGGTGAGCCGATCGCCCTCCTCGTCCGCGAGGACCAGTTGGGACAGCAGATCCTCGGCGGGCGCGGACTGCTTGGTGCGCACCAGCTTCGCGAGATAGCCGACCATCGCGGCCGACGCGGCGGGACGCTCGTCCTGCTCGCCCTCGCCCACCACCGTGACCAGGGCCTTGGTCCAGGCTTGGAAATCAGCGCGATCCTCGAACGGGACACCGAGCAGCTCGCAGATCACCGTCACCGGAAGGGGATTGGCGAAATCGTTCATCAGATCGACCTCGTCGCGATCACCCATCGCGTCCAGCAGCGACGCGGTGATCTGCTCGATACGTGGTCGCAGCAGGGCGACCTGGCGGCTGGTGAAAGCCTTGTTCACGAGCTTGCGCAGGCGGGTGTGCGCGGGCGGGTCGGTGCCGAGCATATGGCTCAGGAGCGCGACGATATTCGGGTCCGTCGCCGTGGTGTCGCGCTTGGTGTGCAGGATCGCGTTGAGCTGCACGGCGTCCTTGCTCAAGCGCGGGTCGGCGAGCGCGATCTTGGCTTCGGGATAGCCGACGACCACCCAGCGCACGACATCGTCGGGGAAGCGAACCCGATGGACGGGGCCCTCGGCGCGCCACCGGCGGTACTGCGCGTGCGGATCGTCGAAGAAGTCGGCGCCGATGGACTCGACAGGGGCGGAAGCGGTGAGGTCGGCCATCGAATCGACGGTACCCGCGCCGGGCCGAACGCGCATCGACCGTACACACCGGAAGCACGGAAAGCCCTGTGACGAAAACGAATTCGCGATCAGGTGGTGCGTGGCTCCGTCGTCGAGGTGCTCGACTCGACCGATGCCAGGAAATCCCGAAGGAGTTCGGTGACGGCCTCCGGTTGTTCGAGGGAACTCGAGTGACCGCACGCGGGGATCGTGTGGAGCCGGGCATGCGGGATGAGCGCGGCGATCTGGCGGGCATGCGGGAGCGGGGTGGCGGCGTCGTCCGCGCCGACGATGATCTGGGTGGGGATGGTGATCGCCGCGAGTTCGCCGTCGACGGCGCCGCGTTCGGTGACACCGTGGACGGCGTTGCGGGTGCCGATACGATCGATTCCGGCCAGGCGACGCGACCACTCGCGGACGACTTCCTTGCCGGTGCCGGAAGCCCGAAACGAGGGGCCGAACAGGTGCGTGGCCACCCGGCCGGCGATGGGGCGGATGCCGAGCCAGCGCAGCGCCAGGGCCAGCCGGTGGTATTCGCCGATCTTGGCGGGATCCTCGGCCTGAGCGCTGGTGTCGAGAAGCGTGAGCGATCGCAGGAGTTCGCCGTGCCTGGCGGCCAGTCGTTGGCCGACGAAGCCGCCCATGGACAGCCCGACCCAGTGCACGGGGCCCGCGTCGAGAGCGCGGATCACCCCCACCGCGTCGGCAGTGAGAGTGTCCATGTCATAGCCGCCGGCGGTGGGTGGGGTATCGCCCTGACCTCGCCAGTCGAGGGTGACGCACCGGTAGTCGCCTTGCAGGGCCTGGAGCTGGGCGCGAAACATCCAGCCACCGAACAACAATCCGTGGCCGAAGACCACGGTGGCGGCGTCGGGTGTGCCCGAGGGAGCGCCGGTGTCGGTATAGGAGATCGGAACATCGTCGAGAGTGATGATCGGCATGGGGTCGCTCGCCGCCGGTGCTCAGGCCGCCGCGAGGCGAACGTTGCGCATCGTCACCAGCGCGGTGGCACACAGGATTTCGCCGGATTCCTCCACCGAGAACACGTCGGCGGCGGCGATCGTGAGCAGTGCGCCCGGCTTGATCACCCGGCCGCGGGCGACCACGTTCGGCCCTTTGGCGGGCGCGAGAATCTTCACGGTGTAGTCGATGGTCATGTTCACCCAGCCTGCGGGCAGCAGCGTGCCCGCGGCCGAGCCGGCGGCGAAATCGGCGAGCGAGCCGAGGACGCCGCCCTGGAAATAGCCGTCGTGCTGGGTGAGTTCGCGCCGGTGTGGTTGCACGATCTCGACGTCGCCGGGCTCGACCCGGCTGAAGTGGAAACCCAGGTGCGCGGCGGCGGGCATGGACAGCACGACGCTGGGGACCAGCTGTGCGAAGTCGGGATTGGGGGCCTGTGCTGCGGTCATCGGCTCAGTCCTCTGCTCGGCAGCGGCGCGGCGTCGCCGCTGCTCCTGCGGCGAATCCTGCCCGCTGACGGCGCGCGGGAACAGCCCATCGCGGAAATTTCGCCTGCTGTTGGGAGTCCGGAAAGAGTTCGGCCGGGTGAGTGGCGCGTTCACCCGCCCGGCCGAGCGTTCAGCGAGTTCCGGCGTGCAGGACCACTTTGCCGTTGCGGCCGGGAGTTTCGGACACCACCGCGGCCTCGGCGGCCTGCGCGAGCGCGAAATCGGCCTGGACATCCAGTCGCAGGGTGCCGTCGGCGGCGAGGGTGACGAGTTCGGTGATCAACCGCACGTAGTCGGCCCGGTCGATGTCGGAACTGCGCTGCTGGCCCCAGAATCCTTTCACCACAGCCTGTTTGAAGATGACGGCGCCGGTGTCGATGATCAGTGGTTTGCCCGACAGCGCGCCGAAGGAGATCAGTTCACCGCGCGGGGCGAGCAGCGCCATCAGATCACCCGCGGCCGGACCGCTGACCTGGTCGACGGCGCGCACGATCGGTTCGCCACCGGTGATGTCGGCCCCCGTGGCGAGCCAGCCCACCGATTCGGTGTCGAGCACGGGACCGTAGCCGAGCTTTTCCAGCGCTTGCACCGACGACTGGCCGCGGACCAGGCTCAGCACCCGCACTCCGCGTTCCTTCGCGAACAGGTTGAGCAGGCGACCGACCGCACCGTTGGCGGCGTTCACGACGATCCACTCACCGGCCCGCACCTGGAGATCGTCGAGCAGCATCAGGGCGCTCAGCGGCATGGCGAGCAGCTGGCAGGCGGTCTCGTCGGGCACGGAATCCGGCATCGGCACCGCTTGTTCGGCGCGGGCGACGAAGGAATCCGCCCAGGCGCCACGGACGCCGGCGATCGCCACCCGCTGACCAACCTGAAGTGCGTCGACACCGGGGCCGACCGCCTCGACGACGCCGGCCGCCTCGGTTCCGGGGATCGCGGGCAGCGGCGGCCGATAGCCGTAGACGCCGCGGATGATCGCCAGATCGTGATTGTGGATCGGCGACAGCGACATCGCGATCCGCACCTCACCCGCCCCGGGGTCGGGGGTGGGCGCCTGCTGTGCGGTGAGCACATCCTTCGGTTCGCCGAATTCATCGATGACAACTGCCTGCATGTCCGCCTCCGTGGTGGTTGCGAGTCCCTGCCGAGCGTGATCGTGCTCCATTGTGGCACCGTGACGGGCGCGGGTGGCTCAGGGATGCCCCCTGCTCGGGCCCGGCTGTCAATACCCCGCAAGGCTGAGAGCGGGTCACTCCGACAGGGCGTCGAAATAGCTCGCACGGTGGACGAATGTGACCGGGAGGCGTGCGTACCCTCGGTGCATGGCAGACGCGCTCGGAACACGCTCGCCCGCAGTGCGATCCGGATCGCGGATCGCCGAGGTCGACATCCTGCGTGGGTTCGCCCTGTCCGGGATCCTGATCACCAACGTGGTCGTGGCGACCTCGCTGTGGTCGGTGGTAGGCACGCGCGAGGATCCGGTACTGCGTTTCGGCGGCACCGTCGATCTGCTGGTACGGGCCACCGTCGACGCGCTGTTCGCCGGGCGGTTCTACCTGCTGTTCGCGTTTCTGTTCGGGTACTCGTTCACGTTGCAGATCGCGGCGGCCCAGCGGGCGGGGGCCTCGCCGGTGCGGCGGTTGCTGCGGCGGTGTGCCGCGCTGATGGCGATCGGACTCGTCCACGTCTACCTGCTGTGGATCGGCGACATCCTCACCCTGTACGCGTTCCTGTGCCTGACCCTCATCGCGCTTCGTAAGTTGCGGCCGCGGACCGCGGTGATCACCGGTGTGGTGCTGTACGCGACGTGGTCGGCGTGGAGCTTCCTGCCCGGCAGTACCGGTCTTCTCGCCTTCGGCGAGCTCGTCGACCTGCCCGCGATATCGGCCGACTACACCGCGGACTTCGCATCGACGTTCTCCGCGCAGACGGCCATCGCGCCGGTGTTCCTATTGCTGATCTGGTTCAGTCAGGGCGTACCGAGCCTGGCGATGTTCCTGATCGGCATGGCGGCGGGCAAACGCAACCTGTTCGCGGATCCGGATACGCTGCGCCGCTGGTCCTTACGCGCACTCGTGATCGGCTTCGGCATCGGTGGTCCGATCTCGGCGATGACCTTCGCCGAGTCGATGACCTGGTGGCACGCCCCCGCGGTGATCCACGGCCTGCAGATGCTGGTGAACCCGTTCATGACGTTCGCCTATGTCGCCGCGGTCCTGCTCGCCGCGCAGTCCGCACGCCTTGGCCGCTGCACCGCTCTGCTCGCCCCGGCCGGGCGCATGGCCGCCACCAACTACATCGGGCAATCCGTGGTGCTGATGCTCGTCTACACCGGATACGGCCTAGCCCTCGCCGATGACATCGCACCCCTGGGCGTCATCGCGATCGCCCTGCTCACCTTCGCCGCCCAGCTCGCGTTCAGCGCCTGGTGGCTGCGCGGTCATTCGTACGGCCCGGTGGAGTGGTTGCTCCGCTCCGCGACCTACCTGACCGTCCCAACGTGGCGTCGCCCCGTACAGAACGCTGCGCCCGGCGTCTGAGGCGCCGATTCGGCGCTCTACCGTCTGGGGACGGCGACATTCTCACGTTGTACGCGGCCCTGGGCCTGGTCTTGATCGCGATTCGCGCGCTCGGTCCGCGTTCGGCCGCCCCTGCGGACCGCTCCTGCCTGGCGTTGCCCGGTATCAGTCGGCGGTGCGCGGCGGGCGGTGGAACTCCGCCCGCCAGCGGTGCAGACCTGAGGCGTCGGCACGAGAGACGGTTTCTACCCGGACCGGGGTCAGGTCGGAGGCGGTGAAAGAGTCGATGTCGGCGCGGGTGAGCGGCCAGGGCGGGCCGGCGGTCGCGGGGGTCTGGCTGATGTCGGCGATCACGAGCAGGGTCGCGCCGGGTGCGAGGAGGTCCCGGATACCGGTGATGGCGTGGGTGCGGACGTCCAGGGGCAGGGATTGAACGGTGATCGACTCGACGACCAGGTCGAAGGCGTGGAGCCAGGTCGGCGGCGGGTGGAGGAGGTCGGCAACCTTGTAGGTGACGGGGGAATGCGGGAATCGGGCACGGGCGCCACGGATCGCGGTGGGGGAGATGTCGAAGGCCGTGGTTCGGATACCTTGGGAGGCAACGAATTCGGCGTCGATGCCGTATCCGCAGCCGATCACCACGGCCCGCGCTCCCTGCGGCAGGGTGGCGGTGCGGAGCCAGTCGACCAGCAGGGGATTGGGGACGTCGCGATCCCACGGAACCACCGAGGTCCCCGCGGCGGCCTCGGCGTAGAGCGGTTCGAACCATCCGGTCGGATCGTTCGCGGCCAGCGACTGAGCGGCGAGGCGACGATCGGCGGGCGGCTGCGCGTCGGTCATAGGTCCAGTCTTCACCACCGACCCTCGCCCCGTCGTCCGACATTCGGGACGCGCCCGACGACCGGTGAGCTGGTCGGTTGATCATCAGGCCCGGGTACCGGAGATTCCGGCCGGATCACCACCGCCGGAGCCCGATGATCTCGACCTGTCAGGGGATCAACACGACTTTGCCTGTGGTGGAGCGGGATTCGAGAGCGTGGTGGGCGGTGGCGGCCTCGGCCAATGGGAATTCGGTCACTGCGGGACGGAACAAGCCGGTGCCCGCGCCGGCCAGGGCGCGTTCGGACAGGACGCGCAGGTCACCGCCCGCCCGCTGGATCATCGGCGGGCCGAGCACGGTTTCGGAGGTGATGCCGCGCGCGGCGGTGTCCACCTGTGCCGGAGCGCCCGCCGACCAGCCGAAAACCAGGTGGGCGCCGCCGGGGCCGAGCAGGTCTACGGCGGCTTCGGCGACCGGCCCGCCGACGCCGTCGAACACGACGGTCGCGGCCCGGCCGCCCAGCTGGGCACGCACCGTCGCCGGCCAATCCGGCAGCGTGTAGTCGACCGCGATATCGGCGCCGTCGGCTCGCGCCATCGCCACCTTGTCCGGTCCACCCGCGAGCCCGACCACCGTGGCGCCCGCGGCGACGGCGTACTGGACCAGCAGGGTGCCGATCCCGCCGGCCGCCGCGGTTACGACCGCGATGCTGTCGGCATCGAGTTCGGTGAACTGGAGAATGCCCAGCGCCGTGCGACCGGTGCCGACCATCGCGACGGCGGCGCTGAAGCTCACGCTGTCCGCAACGGCAAGGAGGCGTTCGGCTTCGGTGACCGCGAGCTCGGCATAGCCGCCGGGTGCGGTGCCCAGGTGGGCGACGACACGCGTACCGAGCAGGGCGCCGTCGACACCGTCGCCGACGCGGTCCACGACTCCGGCGACCTCGCGGCCGGGGACCGTCGGTAGCTCGGGTACCGGGTACGGGCCCGGCTCTCCACGGCGCAACGCGGTGTCGACGAGGTGGACCCCGCAGGCCGCCACGTCGATGCGGACCTGACCCGGGCCCGGTGTCGGATCCGGCATCGACGCGTAGCGCAGGTTCTCGGCGGGACCGAACTCGTGGAGCTGAATCGCATGCATGACGTCAGTGTTCAACCTGAACGGTGCTCGAGGTCAAGCGCGACGGGCGGCCCGGGCGGCGAAACCGTCGCAGAGTGCTTCGAGGCCGAGGAACAGCAGGTCCTCGGAGGTCAGGTCGCTCACCCCGGCGCCCTCGAGCTCGGCCAGCGCCGGCGGGACGGGGAAGGAGGGTTTCCCCTCGAGGAGATCGCGCAGTCCGTTGGTGTCGTCGGTGGCGGTGCGCTTCTCGGCGAGCAGTGCGCCGCCGACCACCGGCAAGCTGGCGCCGGAGATGTAGTTCCAGACGGAGAATCCCATCGTGGTGGCCTCGCGGGCGGTCACGTCGAGTTCGCGCAGGCCTTCGACCAGCCATGCCAGGCTGTTGAGGCCTTGCGGGCCGAAGCTGTAGCGGGGGACCGCGAAAGTGAGCAGCACCCACGGATGCTGCTGATAGAGCTCCCAATCGATCTCCGCGGCGATGCGCACCCGGTCGCGCCACGTCCACCCGCGACCGGCGGGATCGGGGTAGGGGTGCCGGGCGGCGATCTCGTCGGTCATGGCCGCGATGAGTTCGTCCTTGTTCGCCACGTGCCGGTACAGCGACATGGTGCCCACATCGAGGCGGTCGGCGATGCGGCGCATCGATACCGCGTCGAGTCCGTCGGCGTCGGCGAGGGCGATCGCGGCGTCGACGATCGCGGTGCGGGTGAGCTTCGTCTCGGTCATCCCATGACTCGTTTTCGTAATACAACCTTCATGCGTACACTGTACCCAGCTCGCGCGTACGGCGTACGCACAACCTCGGAAGGATGTCGGAATGACGAAGCTGGAACCGGCGGTGCCCACCGCAGTCGCCGGTGGACGCCGCGCATGGCTCGGATTGGGCGTGCTGCTGCTGCCGGTGCTGCTGGTGTCGATGGACATCTCGGTGCTCTTCCTTGCCATGCCGACCCTCACGGCCGACCTGGATCCCACCGCGTCGCAACAACTCTGGATCCTCGATATCTACGGGTTCATGCTCGCCGGTCTGCTCATCACCATGGGCAACCTCGGCGACCGGATCGGCCGACGCAACATCCTGCTCGCCGGCGCCGCCATCTTCGGCGTCGCGTCGGTGCTCGCCGCGTTCGCCCCCACCGCGCCGATCCTCATCGCGGCCCGCGTACTCATGGGCATCGGCGGGGCGACGCTGTTGCCGTCGAGCCTGGCGCTGATCTCCACCCTGTTCCCCGACACCCGGCAACGAGCCACCGCGATCGGCATCTGGACCGCGTTCTTCGCCGGTGGTTCGGCGGTCGGGCCGATCATCGGCGGTGTCCTGCTGCACCACTTCTGGTGGGGCTCGGTATTCCTGATCAACATCCCGGTCCTGGCGATCCTGCTGATCTTCGGGCCGATCCTGCTGCCCGAACATCGCTCCGCGGCCCTGGGGCCGATCGATCTGCCCAGTGTCGCGCTGTCGATCGGCGGCATCCTGCCGTTGATCTACGGCATCAAACACATCGCCGCCGAAGGCCTGGACGCGGTGTCGCTGGTGATCGCGATGATCGGCGTCGGGCTGCTCGTGCTGTTCGTGCGCAGGCAGCGTCATCTCGCGGAACCGCTACTCGACCTGTCGTTGTTCACGCGGCCGCTGTTCCGGGTGGCGATCGGGGCCAGCATGGCGGGCATGATGTCGCTCGCCGCGCTGAGCTACCTGACCAGCATCTACCTGCAGTCGGTCACCGGGCGTGACCCGCTGGCCGCCGCGCTGCTCGGCATTCCGATGGCGATCGCGGTGTTCGTGTGCTCGATGAGCGGCGCGCGCCTGGGGCTGCGGCTCGGCGTGCGGGCGACGTTCACGCTCGCGCTGCTGCTGTCGGCGATCGGCAACCTGATGTTGCTCGGCGTCGGTGTCGACGGCGGCCTCGGCTGGTACATCGCGGGCTCGGTGATCGCCGGTATCGGGTACGGCTTCTCGTTCACCCTGGTGTCGGATGTCGCGGTGTCGGCGGTGCCGGCCGAGCGGGCGGGTTCGGCGGTCGGGATCTCCGAAACGAGTTTCGAACTCGGCAACGCGCTCGGTCTCGCCCTGCTCGGCTCGGTGGCCGCGCTGGTGTTCCGTTCCGGCGGCGACTTCGGCGAGACCCTGGGCGACACCCTCCTGGAGTCCGCCGGCGACGACGGGCTGATCCACGCGGCCCGCGAATCCTTCGTCAGCGGCATGCACGTCGCTACCGCGGGCGGCGCACTGCTGCTGATCGCGATGGCGGTACTGGCCTGGCGCTCTGCCCGCACCGGCTCGGCGGCCACCGAGGCGCGCTGAAGCACCCGCGGCTGATCGGCGAGCACGACCACCGGCCGGGGTGATGACCGCCACGGTGTGCCGTATTGATCGCCCTCACCGGGCAGACGTCCAGGTTCGTTGCATAGGATCGGCGGATGCGAAACGAGGGTGCGACAGGACTGGCGACCTTGCTCGCCCTGGCCGATTCGCGCCTGCCCATCGGTGGACACGTGCACTCCGGCGGCGTCGAGGAAGCGGTGTCGTCGGGGTTGCTGCGCGACAACGCGAGCGTGGAGCTGTATCTGCGGCGCCGGATTTCCACCTCGGGACTGGTCACGGCATCGCTGGCCGCCGCGGTGTGCGGCGGGGTGCTCACGCCCGAACGCGCCGAGCTCGAAGCCGACGCTCGTACGCCGTCACCCGCCGCGCGAACGGCGTCGCGCGCGCAAGGCCGTGGGCTGCTCCGCCTGGCCAAACAGCTGTGGCCGCACCATGATTGGGCCGCGGTAGGCCCGCGCCCGCATCTGTCGACGGTGTTCGGCATGGTCGGCGCCGCGAGCGGAGCGAGCACCGAACAGCTGGCGGGCGTGGTCGTCTACACGACGCTCACCGGCGCCGCCACCGCCGCGCAACGACTGCTCGCCCTCGATCCCGCGGCCATCGCCGCGAGCACCGTGCGCCTGGCGCCGCTGTGCGACCGGATCGCCGCCGAGGCCGCCGTCGGCCTCGCCGCCCTGTCCGATCCGCTGCAGGACGCGCTCGCCGAACGTCACCTCCATCGCGACATGCCGTTGTTCGCGTCCTGACCCCCGTGATTCCGAGAAGAATGGAGCCCCCATGCCTCCCCATCTGATCGATGGCGAACCGCACGATCACAGCCACGACCGGCCCAAGCGCAACCGCACGGCTGGTGAAGCGCTGCGCATCGGCATCGGTGGACCCGTCGGCTCCGGCAAGACCGCGCTGGTGGCGGCCCTGTGCAGGCAGCTGCGCGACGAGCTGTCCCTCGCCGTGCTGACCAACGACATCTACACCACCGAGGACGCGGACTTCCTGCGCCGCCACGCCGTGCTGCCCGACGAGCGGATCACCGCCGTGCAGACCGGTGGCTGCCCGCACACCGCCATCCGCGACGACATCACCGCCAACCTCGACGCCATCGACGATCTCGTCGCGGCCAATCCGCCGCTGGACCTGATCCTGGTGGAATCCGGCGGCGACAATCTCACGGCCACCTTCTCGTCCGGTCTGATCGATGTGCAGATCTTCGTCGTCGACGTGGCAGGCGGCGACAAGGTGCCGCGCAAGGGCGGCCCCGGCGTCACCTTCTCCGACCTGCTCGTGGTGAACAAGACCGACCTCGCCCCGCTGGTCGGCGCCGACCTCGGTGTGATGGAGCGCGACGCCGCCAAGGTCCGCGACGGCCGCCCCACCGCCCTGGTCTCGCTCACCGACGACCCGGCCGCCACCCCGGTCCTGGCCTGGGTGCGCGAGCAGCTGCGGGTCGCCGCCGACCAGGACGCGGCCACCGGCGTTGCGCACTGAACTGAGCATCGTCGCCGCACCGGGCAGGCTGCCCCGCATCGACGCGATCGGCGGCCTGGCCGGGCGGCACACCGGTATCGACACCGTGCACCTGATCGGTACCGCGGCGACCCCGCTCGGCGGGGACGAACTCGACATCACCATCGTCGTGCGCGCAGGCGCGCGGCTGGTGGTTCGTTCGGTGGCGGCGACGATCGCCCTGCCGGGCACGGGCACCATGGTGTCGCACGCGCACTGGCGTTTCGACATCGGCGAAGGCGCCGAACTGGATTTCGATCCGGAACCCACGATCGTGGCCGGTGGCGCGCACCATCATGTGGTGACCACGGTCCAGGTGGCGCCCGACGCGCGGCTGCGGCTGCGGGAACGGGTGCAGGTGGGCCGCAGCGGCGAGGACGGCGGTGGGTGGCGCGGTGATCTGCTGGCCGACCTGGGCGAGGCGCCGTTGCTTCGGCACCGGCTCGAGCTCGGAGCGGGTTCGTCGACCGACGATCGGCTGAGCGGGGCCCGTGCACTCGACAGCGAATTGGTCTACCCGGACCATCGTCCTGCCTGGTCGGGCAGCGTGGACGAGGTTCGGCTCCCGCTGGCCGCGGGCGGCTCGCTCGCCACCCGCTCGAGCAGCCGCCTGCGCGCGCTCGCGTTCACGCCCGGATAGCTCACGAAAAGGCGGTGGGAGCCGGGCAGCAAAAGCCCGACTCCCACCGCTGGGAATTCGATCAAGCGTTGACGAGCTCGGCGTCGCTGTCGGCGGCCTCGGGGGCCATCCCCCGCGGCGGCGCGAGGAAACCGCTCGCCGCACCCACCGCCGCACCGATACCGGCGCCGACGACCGTGACGGGGATCGACACGGCCATGTACGCGGCCATGCCGCCCAGGATCGGACCCGCGACCAAACCGATCGGCACGAACGGGATTCCGGCGACGAGCCCCGCCAACGCGCCACCCGTGCTCGCCATCATCGCGAACGGGATCGCCACGGTGGAACCGACCGCCGCACCCCTGGCCGCCGAACCGAGGGTCTCGGACGCGATCCGGTCCGAGCGGCTGCGCTCGAGCCCGACCGAGTCGAGGAACGTCGCCAGGTTCGCCTCGGTGTTGGCCGCGGCGTCGTTGATCTGGATCGAGGTGTCCACCGGCACGAAGTCCGGCACCGGAACCTGCTGGTCACCGAAGCGGAACTGGCCCGGCGGCGGCAGGATCGGCGGCACCGGCGCGACCGCGGTCGGTGCGTGCAGCGGTCCCACCGGGGACAGGTAATCCATTTCCGGCCCCGTCCGCGACCACTGCAGCGAGCTGCGGGTGTTCGCGGGCATCGGCTGCCCCACGTACGGGGTGGCGTTGGGCGCCACCGCGTCGAACTCCGGTCCGGCCTGATGCTCGGGCTGGGTCACCGCCGCCTGCGCGGGATCGGCATTCGCGGTGCCCGTGCCGATCAGGGCCATGACCAGGGGTACCGCTCCGGCTGCGACGACCGAACCTACCTTCTGTCGCTGCAAGTTCGGCGCCCTGTGTTTCCCCGTCGCCATAGATCACCTTTCATCCTGGGGATTGGTCACACATATGACCTCCGACATTCGGACCGGTGCCCGACTCGGATGGGTCCGAAACGTCGGCAACCCGCAACAGCGGTCGGGGGAAAGGCAACTGGCACGAGAAAGGCCGGGTGGTTCGACGGAACCACCCGGCCTTCGTAGAGCTGTGTCAGCCGATCTTGCGCTGCTCCGCGGTGAGCGGTTCGGCGGTGGCGGGCGGCGCGCCCACGTCGGCCGCGAGTTCCTTGGCCTCCGCCTGATCGGCGTTGACCTCCTCGATCGCGAGCCGCGCGAAGATCCACTGCTCGGTCGCCGCCATCTGACCGCGGTTGCGGCCGAGGAACGACACGAACCAGCCGATCACCGTGACGATTCGGCTGCGGTAGCCGACCAGGTAATACAGGTGCAGGGCCAGCCAGGCGAGCCAGGCGAGGAACCCGCTGAACTCGAGCTTGCCGATCTGGCAGACGGCGTCGAACCGCGAGATCGTGGCCATCGAGCCCTTGTTGAAGTACTTGAACGGCTTGCGCTCCTGCGGCGTCTGACCGTGCAGCCCGGCCTTGATCGCCTTGGCCGCGTAGGTCGAACCCTGGATGGCACCCTGTGCCTGCCCCGGCACACCGGGCACCGACATCAGGTCGCCCACCACGAACACGTTCGGATGGCCCTTGACGGTGAGGTCGGGCTCCACGATGACGCGCCCCGCCCGGTCCACCTCGGTGCCCTCGGATCGTTCGGCGATCATCTTGCCCAGCGGGCTGGCCTGCACGCCCGCCGACCACACCTTGCACACGGCCTCGATGCGGCGGGTGCTGCCGTCGGCGTCCTTGACGATCACGCCGTGCGCGTCGACATCGGTCACCATGGCGTTGAGCTGGATCTCCACACCCATCTTCTCGAGCCGCTTGGCCGCCTTGGCGCCCAGCTTGGGACCCATCGGGCCGAGCACCGCGCCGGCGCCCTCGAGCAGGATGACGCGCGCGTCGCGGGGATCGATGGTGCGGAAGGTGCCGTCGAGGGTCCGGTCGGCGAGCTCGGCGATCTGTCCCGCCAGCTCCACCCCGGTCGGGCCCGCGCCGACGACGATGAACGTCATCAGCCGGTCACGCTCTTCCTGGGTGGTGGCCAGCTCCGCCTGTTCGAAGGAGCCGAGGATGCGCGCGCGCAACTCGAGCGCGTCGTCGATGGTCTTCATGCCGGGCGCGTAAGTGGCGAAGTGGTCGTTGCCGAAGTACGACTGCTGGGCGCCGGTGGCGACGATCAGGCTGTCGTAGGTGGTTTCGGTGTCGCGGTTGAGTAGTCGCGAGGTGACCTTCTTGTTCGCCAGGTCCACGTCGACGACGTCACCGAGCAGCACCTGCGCGTTCTTCTGCTTGCGCAGCACCAGCCGCGTGGCCGGGGCGATCTCGCCGGTCGAGAGGATGCCGGTGGCCACCTGGTACAGCAGCGGCTGGAACAGGTGGGTCGACGTTTTCGAGATGAGCGTGACGTCGACATCGGCTCGGCGCAGGTGCCGGGTGCCGAACAAACCGCCGAACCCGGAACCGATCACCACTACGTGGTGCCGCTTCCCGACAGACTCAGTGCTCATCGTCGCGCTCCTCGACAGACTGGGGTGGGCCCCGCGGTGGTAATGACAGGGGTAACCGTAGTCGGCTCCGGTTGTGACGTCGCAACAAGAACCCGATCGCGGCGTGTGACGCGGTATCTCATCGAAACGACACGATCGACAATACGGGATGCGCCGAGTCAGCGACCTGCGAGAAGGATCTCGGCGACCCGGGTGTCGGTCTCGGCGCCGTCGGTGTATCCGCCTGCTCCGCCGAGCGCGTTCATGATCGACAGCGTGTACCGCTCACCGGCGCCCGCGACGCCGACCGAGTTGACCACCCAGCCGTCGGCTTCGGCCGACCAGCCGTTCTTCAGGCCGGGTCGCATCGAGGCACCCGCGCCCCACACGCCCCAGTGCTGATTGGAGTCGACCGAGCGCATCCGGTCGAGCAGGTAGGCGAGATCGTCGGGGTGCATGGTGTCGAGGATGGTGTTCATCAGCCGATCCAGGTCGGCGGCCGTGCACTTCTGGAACGACCAGTCCGGGAACAGCGCGGTCGTGGTCGGCTGCGGGATCAGGCTCACCATGCCGTAGGCGCGGAACGCGTTGTTGTAGGCCATCCGGTCGAAGCCGATGTACTTCTGCCACAGCACGTCGGTGGCGTGGTCGTTGGAGGTGGCCAGCATCGCTTCGATGTTGAAGCGGTCGTCGGGGGACAGGCCGATGGCGCCGACGCGGGCCCGGTTGAGCAGGTCGGCGGCGATGGCCAGCTTGATCGTGGATGCGGTCCAGACCTGGTTCTCGGCGTGTTCGTTGGCGTAGATGCCACCGGTCTTGCGGTCACGCAGCACGTAGCCGACCACACCGGGACGGCCGGCGAGATAGGCGTCGGCCCGGGCGATCCGGGAGCTCAGGTCGGCGTCGAATCCAGGCACCGACACCTGGGTCAGCGCGGGCGGCGCGGCATGAGCCGGGCCGGTGAGAACAGGGACGCCCGGAGTGAGGGCGGCCGCGGCGGCGAGGAGGCAGGCAGTTGCTGCGACTCGGGAAACGACACGGGTGGAGGGGGAACGGTCACGCACGATGGACCACACTCGCACACCGGGCGCCGCAATGCACTACTTCACCCCAAATCCGGCATCAGGCGCGACAACGCTGCCGAGACGCACGGTTGCCGTCTCTCAGGGTTGTTGCGGCACAGCGCAATTGCTGTCAGTGATGTGCGGCGTGCGGAGTGGCGATGGTGCAGCCGTTGAGGCGATGGCAGTGCTCGAACGCTTCGCCGTGCCGGTCCAGCGGCCACGAATGCAGCACCTGATCAGGCCCGTAGCGCCGGGAATTGATCAGCTCCCAGCGCCCGCCCACTCGACGGACGATGAAGCCGCCACCGGGAACCAGGGGAAACACCTGCGCGATCATGAAACGAAACCAGCCTTTCGCCCGCGGCCGTACTGTCCCACCCGAACCGCCACGATCCCACGCCCGGCGCCGAGGGCGCCGCAGGCGGGGCCGGGACATCCTGCGGTGTGGCGTATTTCACTAGCCCGGTGCAGTGGTGGTCGCGGGGCCGCGCGATTGCGGGTCGGTCGCTGGGCGTATAAACAACGGATGCCGTTGCACCTCCATCGCGCCGAACGCGCCGACGCGCTGGCCGACGGACTGGGGCGTTTGCTGGGTGAGATTCCCGCCGATCCTTTCGCCACGGAAGTGGTCGCGGTTCCGGCCAAGGGGGTGGAGCGCTGGCTGGCGCAACGGTTGTCGGGTGTGCTCGGAGTCGCCGGCGCCGGCGACGGGGTGGCCGCGAATATCGCGTTTCCCGCGCCTGCGGCCCTGGTGGCCGAGGTGCTGGCCGGTGCGAGTGGGGTCGCGCCCACCGACGATCCGTGGGCGGGTCAGCGACTGGTGTGGACGCTGCTGCGGGTGATCGACGAGGTCGCCGACCAGCCGTGGGCGGCCGTCCTGGCTCGGCATCTCGGCCTGCCCGGTACCGATCACCGTCTCGGCAGGCGCTACTCCACGGCCGCCCACCTCGCGGCCCTCTTCGACTCCTATGCCGCGCAACGCCCGCAGGTCCTGCTCGACTGGGCGGCGGGCGCGGACACCGACGGCGCGGGCGGGCCGGTGCCCGACGACCTCGCCTGGCAACCGCGGTTGTGGCGCGCCCTGCGCACCGCCGTGGGCGCCCCGAGCCCGGCCGAACGGCTCGCCGATGCCTGTGCCCACCTGCGCGCCGAACCCGCCTCGATCGACCTGCCCGAGCGGCTCTCCCTGTTCGGGCTCACCCGTCTGCCCGCCGATCAGCTGGCCGTGGTCACCGCGCTCGCCGCCCACCGCGAAGTTCACCTCTGGTCGGCGCACCCGAGTCCGGCGATGTGGGCCGCGCTCGGCCGGGTAGCCGTCGGCATCGCGGTGAACGAGGACGCGTCCGTACCCGCGGAGGGTCGCCTCGGCGAATGGGCTGTCGGGGGCGACGGCGCGGCCGACCCGGGCGACAACGCCGTGCGCGCTGATCGCCGTGCGAACGACGCGGCCGTCCGCCCCCGCGCGGACGACCACACCGCGGATCTGGTGTCCCACCCGCTGCTCTCGGGGCTGGCCCGGGATGTGCGGGAATTGGAGCAGCGCCTGAACCCGGTGCTGGACAGCGATATCCACCTCGCCGGCGAGATGGCCGCGCCCACCCTGCTCGGTGCCGTGCAGACCGCTGTTCGCGCGGACCGCGTCCCCGGGATCGGCGCGGTGCCGGACGGCAGCGTCGAGATCCACGCGTGCCACGGCCCGGCGCGGCAGGTGGAAGTGCTGCGGGATCTGCTGCTGAGCACGTTCGCGGCGGATCCGGCGCTCGAGCCGCGTGACGTGCTGATCATGTGCCCGGATGTGGAGGCGTTCGCGCCCCTGGTGCGGGCGGCGTTCGGCCAGCGCGGGTCCGGAGTGGATCTGCCGGTCGACGGTGAACACCCGGCGCATCAGTTGCGGGTGCGGCTCGCTGATCGCGGGCGGGCGGTGACCAACCCGATGCTGTCGGTGGTGATCGAACTGCTCGAACTGGCCGACGGACGCGTCACGGTGACGCAGGTGCTCGACCTGGCGGCGAGCGAAACCGTCCGCCGCCGTTGCGGTTTCGACGACGACGACATCGAACGGCTGCGCGAGTGGGCGGCCGAATCAGGCGCGCGATGGGGGATCGGGCAGCGTCAACGCGAGGCGTTCGGGCTCGCCGATTTCGCCCAGAACACCCTCAACGCCGCGGTGGACCGCATCCTGCTCGGTGTCACCGCCGACGAATCCGGCGACGACTGGCTCGATCTGGCGTTGCCGCTCGATGATGTCGACTCCAACGACGTCGACCTCGCCGGCCGCTTCGCCGAGTTCATCGACCGCCTCGCGGTGTGCCTGCGCGACCTGCGCGGCCCGCGCCCCGCCGCCGAATGGACCGCGGTGCTGCTGCGCGCGGTCGAGCTGCTCACCGACGTGCCCACCGCGCACGCCTGGATCCGCACCGAAGCGCGCCGTGAGATCGTGGCCGCCACCGAACACGCGGGCGACACCCCGCTGCGCCTCGCCGACGTGGCGGTCCTGCTGACCAGCCGCCTGGCGGGCGGCCCCGGCCGCGCGAACTTCCGCACCGGCGAACTCACCGTGTGCACGCTCGTGCCGATGCGGTCGGTGCCCCACCGTGTCGTGGTACTGCTCGGCCTCGACGACGACGTCTTCCCGCGTCCCGGCAGCGTCGACGGTGACGATCTGCTGGCCCGGAACCCGCTGGTCGGCGAACGCGATGCGCGCAGCGAAGACCGGCAACTCCTCCTCGACGCCATCATGGCCGCGGGGGACAGGCTGCTGATCCTGCACACCGGTGCGGACCCGGTCACCGGTGCCGCCCGTCCGCCCGCTGTCCCCGTCGCCGAGCTGCTCGACGTGCTCGCCACCCATGTGGGTCCGGCGGCCATGGACGCCGTCCACCTTCGCCATCCCCTGCAGGCTTTCGACCGGCGCAATTTCGCCCCCGAGAAGCCACGCAGCTTCGACACCGTCGCCTTGGCCGGTGCCCGCGCCGCCGCGCGCCCGTCCCGGCCGCGTCCACCGCTGCTCACGGCGGCGCTGCCACCCGCTCCCATCGCGGATGTCGCACTGGCGGAACTGATCTCGTTCGCCGAACACCCGGTGCGCGCGTTCCTGTGGCAGCGCCTCGGCCTGCGGGTACCCGAGGAATCCGAGGACATCGCCGATCAGCTCCCGATCGAACTCGACGGCCTGGCCAAGTGGGACCTCGGCGAACGCATGCTGTCGGCGCGCCTCACCGGCGCCGACCCGGCCGGGCTGCGGGCCGCCGAATGGCGCCGGGGCACCCTGCCCCCCTTCGGTTTCGGGGCCAGGGTGCTCGACGAAGTGGAGGGCACCGTCGACACCCTCGTGCGGACCGCGCTGCCCGATTACGAGGCGCCCCCGCGCGCCGTCGACATCGCCGTCGACCTCGGCAACGGCCGCACCCTCGCGGGCACCGTGCCCGAGGTTCGCGGCGAAACGCTGGTGCGTACCACCTACTCGCGGCTCGCGCCGAAACACCGGCTCGCGTCCTGGGTGTCGCTGCTCGCCCTCGCCGCCACCGAAGACCGCTCGTGGCAGGCGATCAGCACGGGGCGGGGGCAATTCCGCAGCAGGCCGGTGGCCAGATCGGTGATCACCGCACCCGAAGCGCCTGCCGCACTGGCGATCCTGCGTGATCTGGTCCGGTTGCGCGACGAGGGGCTATGCGAACCGCTGCCCTGCGCGCCCGCCGCCACCGCGGCCTACGCCGAGCGCCGCTTCCGCGGGGACAGCGTCGCCGACGCCCTGCTCGCCGCCGAACACGCCTTCGACGGTGGCCCCAACGGCCCCGACAAGTTCGGCGACCACACCGACCGCTACCTGCGCTACGTCTGGGGCCGCGCACCCCGATTCGCCGGTCTCGCCACCGAAACCAGCCGGCCGGGCGAGCCGGAGAGCACCCACTTCGGTGCCCTCGCGCGCCGCTGGTGGGCGCCGCTGCTCGCCGCCGAAAGTCAGGGACAGCCGTGACGGGAACCGTCTCGGCGCCGACCGCCTTCGATGCCACCGGTCCGCTGCCGCAGGGCACCACGGTGCTCGAGGCCAGCGCGGGCACCGGCAAAACGCACGCGATCGTCGGGCTCGCCGTCCGCTATGTCGCCGAGGCGGGCATCGCGATCACCGAACTGCTCCTCGTCACGTTCAGCCGCGCCGCCACCCAGGAATTGCGCGAACGCACCAGGGACCGTTTCGTCACGGTGGCGACCGCCCTGGCCGATCCCGATACCGCACGGCACCATCAGGACGAGCTCGTCCGCGCGATGGCCGACACCGACCCCGCCACGGTGCGCTCGCGCAGGCACCGATTGCTCACCGCCCTGGCCGATTTCGACGCGGGCACGATCGCCACCACCCACTCGTTCTGCCAGCGGATGCTCGACGAACTCGGCCTGGCCGGCGAACACGATCCCGGCGCTCGGCTGGTCGAATCTGTGGACGAACTGGTCGGCACCGTCGCCGACGACCTGTATCTGGCCCGCTACGCCCGCGACCGCGCCCCGTTCACCCTGCGCGATGCCCACACCCTGGCACTGGCGGCCGTCCACGACCGGCACGCCGACCTCGCCCCGCGCACCGATGGTGCGGCGGGGGAGCGGGTCGCCTTCGCGAGTGCCGTGCGGGCCGAGACCGAACGACGCAAACGCCGTGCGGGACTGCGTGATTTCGACGATCTGCTGGTCCTGCTGCACGACGTGCTGGCCGACGCCGACCACGGGCCGCGCGCCCGCGCCCGGATCAGGCAGCGCTACCGGGTCGCGCTGGTCGACGAGTTCCAGGACACCGATCCGTTGCAGTGGGACATCCTGCGCCTGGCCTTCCACCAGCACGCCACTCTCGTCCTGGTCGGCGACCCGAAACAAGCCATCTACGCCTTCCGTGGCGCCGAAGTGCTCAGCTACCTCGACGCCGTGGCGCTGGCCGATCGACGCAGCGAGCTCACCCGCAACTGGCGCAGCGACGCCGGATTGCTGCGCGCCATCGACCACCTGTGTGGCGGTGCGGAATTGGGTCATCCCGAGATCAGCGTCTACCCGGTCACGCCGACGCGGCCGATGACCCGTCTGCACGGTGAGCCGGACGTCATCGCCCCGCTGCGACTCCGGGTGCTCCCACGGACGGGGGCCGGACCGCGCAATCGGTCGGGGTTCCCGTCGGTGGGCAGGCAGCGGGCCAAGGTGGCTGACGACCTGGCCGCCGATATCGTCACCCTGCTCGAATCCGGTACCACCATCGACGCCAAACCTGTACGCGGCGGGGATCAATCGCTGCGCGAGGTCGGCGACGGCCGGGTGCGCAGGCCGATCGGGCCGGGCGATATCGCGGTACTGGTGCGCACCCGCTCCCAGATCGATGTGGTGCGCGCGGCGCTGGACCGGGTCGGGGTGGCCTCCGTCCTCGCCGGTGGCACCAGTGTCTTCGCGACCGTCGCCGCGACCGATTGGCTGTGGGTGCTGCGGGCCCTGGAACAACCGCATCGTGGTGACCGGGTGCGGCTGGCCGCGTGCACACCGATCCTGGGGGTGAGCGCCGCCGAGATCGACGCGGGCGGTGCGGATCTCGTCGGCCGGGTGTCCACCCAGTTGCGTGACGCCGCGCGCTTGTTCGCGCGCGCCGGATTCGCCGCCGTGTTCGACAAGCTCGCCACCGAGACCGACCTCGCGCCCCGCCTGCTGGCGGTGGACAACGGCGAACGCGAACTCACCGACCTGCGCCATCTCGCGCAGTTGCTCGACGAGGTGGCACTGGCCGAGGGGCTCGGCCTGACCGCGCTCACCCGCTGGCTCGCCGACCGTGTGCGCGAGCCGGAGGCCGGTAGCGTCAGCGGCCGCAGTCGCCGCCTCGATCGAGACGCGGCGGCCGTGCAGATCGCCACCGTGCACGCCAGCAAAGGCCTCGAGTTTCCGATCGTCTACCTGCCTTTCACCTGGGACAGCGCCAAGAATCCGTATCCGGCGACGCTGCTGTTCCACGACGACAACGGCACCAGGGTGCTCGATATCGGCGGCAAGGAGGCGCCCGGGTACGGCGAGCGCCAGTTGCGGTGTGAGGCCGAGGAATCGGGGGAGGAACTGCGGCTGCTGTATGTGGCGCTGACCCGGGCGATGTGCCAGATCGTCGCGTGGTGGGCGCCGGCGGTGACCACCGGCGCCGCGCCGCTGCACCGGATGATGCTGGGCAGGCGCCCGGGATCGGCGCAGGTACCGCGCCGGGCCGAGATTCCCGCCGATACCGCTGCGGCGCAACGGATTTCCGAATGGGCCGCGTCCGCATCGGAGGTGATCTCGGTGACCGTGGTCGACCGTCCCGAGGATGTGGCGCCCCGGCGAGTACGCTCCGAGCTACCGACCGGCGAGCTGGCGGCCGCGGGGTTCACCCGCGCGCTCGACCAGCAGTGGCGGCGCACGTCGTATTCGGCGCTCACCGCGGGCGCGCACGACGCCCCTGGCGTGGCCGACGAGGAACCCGAGGACGGTCCCGGCCCGGACGACGAGCCGACCGAGGCGCCGATCGACGCCCTGACCGGCAGCACGGCCGACCCGTCGCTGATGAACGACCTGCCCTACGGCGCCGAGTTCGGCACGCTGGTCCACGGCGTTCTCGAAACGGTCGACACCTCGGTGCCCGATCTCGCCGCCGAGGTCCACCAGCGCTGTGTCGAGGCGGTAGAGCACACGATGGCCGAGCTCGATGTCGATCTGCTCGCGACCGCGCTGCTCGAAGTTCTGCGTACCCCGGCCGATTTCGGGTCCCTGGCCGCGATCGCGACCCGTGACCGGCTCAACGAACTGGAATTCGAGCTCCCGCTCGGCGGTGGTGATTCACCCGGACCGCGCTCGGCCGGGATGCACGCCGTAGCCGCGCTGCTGCGTACCCACCTGCCCGCCGACGACGATCTCGCCGGTTACGCCGATCATGTTGCCGCACTACCGGATACGGTGCTGCGCGGCTATCTCACCGGCAGTATCGACGCGGTGCTGCGGGTGCCCGATGAGACGGGTGAGCTGCGCTATCTGATCGTCGACTACAAGACCAACCGGCTCGGGACCGGCGACCTCACCGTCGAGCACTATCGCCGCGACCACATGGTCGCGGAGATGATCCGCTCGCACTATCCACTGCAAGCGCTGCTGTATGCCGTGGCGCTGCACCGGTATCTGCGCTGGCGGCTGCCCGGTTACGACCCCGCTCGCCATCTCGGCGGCGCCCGATACCTGTTCGTGCGGGGCATGATCGGCGCGGCGACCCCACCGGGACACGGTGTCTTCGATTGGCATCCTTCGGCGGAACTCGTCGTCGCGCTGTCGGACCTCCTCGCGGGGCAGTCATGACGTCTATCCAGGTGGCGCAGCGAGGGACCGGGCTGTTGCGGGTCTTCAACGAAGCGGGAGTCCTGTCGGCGGCGGACGTGCACGTGGCGGTGCGGTTGGGTCGCATGGGGCGCGAGGACAGCGAGGACGTGTTGTTCGCGGCGGCGCTGGCCGTGCGCGCGGTGCGCTCGGGATCGGTGTGTCTCGAGTTGGCCCGGATGCGCGAGATCGGCATCGATGCCGACGAAACCCGTGACAGCGTCACGGGAATCGACCCCGCGACCCTGCCGTGGCCGGACACCGAGCGGGTGCTCACGGCCCTGCGTCGCAGTCCGCTGATCTGCGGTGGGCAGTCCGGTCCGCTGCGCCCGTTGCGGATCGTCGAAGCCGATGCCGAGGGTGGCGCGCTGCTCTACCTCGACCGGTACTACCAGCAGGAGCAGACCCTGCGACGAGTACTCACCGAGCGCAGTGCCGACCACCCTGTTATCGAGACCGAACTGGTACGCGCACAACTGGACCGGCTCTTCGCCGACCCGCTCGGCGCGGGTCCCGACCGGCAACGTCTGGCCGCTGCCCTCGCCGCGACCCACTGGACGACCGTCGTCGCCGGTGGACCCGGCACCGGCAAAACCCACACCATCGCCCGGATCCTGGCCCTGCTCACCGCCCATCGCGCCGCCTCGCCGAAGCTGCCCGCCTTGCGGATCGCGCTCGCGGCCCCCACGGGTAAAGCGGCGGCCCGCCTGCAGGAAGCGGTTCGCGAACAAGCCGCCGTCCTCGGCCTGCCCGAGCTCACCGCCTCGACCCTGCACCGCCTGCTGGGCTGGCAGCGCGGCCGCACCACCCGCTTCCGCCACCACGAGCACAACCGTCTGCCCTACGACGTCGTCGTGGTCGACGAGACCTCGATGGTGTCGCTGACGATGATGAGCCACCTGTTCTCCGCGCTGCGCCCGGATACTCGCCTCGTGCTCGTCGGCGACCCCGACCAGCTCGCCTCGGTCGACGCGGGCGCCGTGCTGGCCGACCTCGTGGCCGGGCCGGTGAGCGGCGCGCCCAATCCCGCGCTGCGCGAGGTGCTCGGCCTCCACGGCGATGTGGTACCCGGGACTCCCGAAGGATCGCCGGCCGATCCACCCGCGACGCAGGCACACTCGCTGACGGCACTCGAACAGCGGCGGTTGCAGGGCGGGATCGTCCGGTTGACCAGGGGACGGCGATTCGGCGGCCACATCGCCGATCTGGCGGTCGCCGTTCGCGCGGGTGATGCCGATGCGGCGCTGGCGATTCTGCGTGCGGGAGGCGACGATGTGTCGCTGTGCGGCCCCGACGATGTTCGCGCGGTGCGGGCGGACGTCACGACCGCTGCCCTCGCCGTCACGGCCGCCGCCGAGGCGGGTGATGCGATCGGCGCGCTGACCGCCCTCGAGTCGCATCGCCTGCTCTGCGCCCACCGCCAGGGTCCGTTCGGTGTGGAACGCTGGGACCGCATGGCAGCCGAGTGGGCCGCGGCAGGCGGCGCGGGACCCGAAGGGCCGCAATCGGTCTGGTACCCCGGCCAGCCGCTGCTGGTCACCGCCAACGACCACGAAGCCCGCATCTACAACGGTGACACCGGCGTCATCATCCGCCGCCCCGACGGCTCGCTGCGCGCCGCGCTTCAGCGCGGCAGCGAGCCCTACCTGGTTCACCCCACCCAATTCCCCGCTGTCGTCACGGTTTTCGCCATGACCATCCACCGTAGCCAGGGTAGCCAGTACGACACCGTCTCGGTCGTGCTGCCGGAACCCGAATCCACGCTGCTCACCAGGGAACTCCTCTACACGGCCATCACCAGGGCGCGCTCCCACGTCCGCGTCATCGGTACCGAGGACGCCATCCGCGCCGCGATCGGCCGCCGGGTCCTGCGAGCCAGCGGACTGTCCAGAACTGTTGCGCCGCAGGGGTAGTGAGTGATGACGCGCGGTCGCCCGTCACGGGCGACCGCGCCTGCGGTGGTCAGCGGGCTGCGCTGCGAGACCAGTTCCAGGACCACCAGTGGTCGGGCTCGAGGTCGTCGAGAACGGGGGTTTCGATCGGTGTCCGCAGGTGTGCGGGCAGCGGATCGAGGGCGGGAAGGATGTCGGGGGAAAGACTGCTCAGGTAGTCCGCGTCCAGGCGGCCGCTGGTCTGCCAGCGGTCGATATTACGTTCGGCGACAAGATATTCCGGGTTGATCACCGCGAGTGCGATGAGGGTGGCCAGCGCCGTGCCGATCGCGGCGCGCGGCACCCAGCTCCAGCGCAGTCGTGCAATGGCGGCCAGCACGAGAACGTAGACGAGGCCGACCCACAGCTCGCAGGTGGTCACCAGCAGGCGCAGCACGGTGAATCCGTAAGCCTGCTGGTAGGTCCACATCCGGCCCAGCGCGGAGCACACGATCACCAGCGCCAGCACGCTCACCGCGCTCAGCAGGACGCGCAGCGACCGGCGGTCGGCAGCGGTTTCCCGCACCGACCAGTGCAGTACCGCGAGGATCACGGCCAGCGTCAGAATGCTCACCGCCGACAACTGCCAGAAACCGCTGCGAGCGTATTCGGCGTAGGTCAGACCGGCGGTGCGCTGCACGTAATCGTCGCCACCGAACAGCGCGACGAACTGCGCGCCGACGAATACCGCGAACAACACGGTCAGTGCCCCGACCGGCAGCATCCACTCACTGCGTGACCACAGTCGCTGCGGCCGCACCGAATCCGTGGCGCGCGAAGGTGGCCCGGCAAGCACATACAGCGCTCCGAGCACACCTGCCGTGACGACAGCGAACAAGAAGATCCACTGCCACATCGCCGGGCCGTCCACGGTCGGGACGAGCCCGTTCAGTAGCTTGGCGAAGGTCGCGTCCGCCCCACCGAGCAGCGGCACGAACACCACCAGCAACGCCGCCGTCGCGGCCACCGAGATCCCGTACCGGCGGACACTCGAGGTCCCGACCGACCGCGACTCCCGCAGCCCCGAGAACGCCCACGGCACCGCCCCGAACGACGCCAACGGCACCGCGAACATGTCGTGCGCGATGCCACGCACACTGCGTCGTCCCAGCACCGCCAGCGACCCGGCGACACACGCCGCGAGCACACACAGCACGAACAGCCAGCCCGCCGCCCGCACCGTTCCGACTCCCAGCAGCACGATCGCGGCTGCCGCCCACCAGGCCCGATCGCCGATCGAGACAGCGCGGGAGGTTGCCACGACGTCGTCGGCGTCGGACGGTGCGAGTGCACCGGCATCTGAAAGTGGGAGTGGCTCAGCGGAATTCGTGCTGACTTCGCCGGCCGCAGACGGCACCGGCGTGGACGGAGCCGGCGCGGGTGATGTTTCGGCCGTCGGTGCGGAATCCGAGGTGGGCTCGGATGACGGACCGCCGGACCGGGCGCGATAGTCGACGACGCAGAGAGCTCCGGCGATGGCGGTTCCCGCGATCAGCCAGCCGATGCCGGGACGGTCGAGCGGGATCACCGTGGCGCCGATGATTCCGGCGAGTGCCGCGGCCGGGAGGACACCGGGTGGGCGCGCTACCCGCTGCCAGCGTGGGGGGACAGGGGGAATGGGCGGTGGCAGACTCGGCCACGCTGCGGTTCGTAGGTCGGCGGTCCCGGGCGGGGCGGCCAGCAATTTCGCGAACGAGACCGAGACGGGCGGCGCGGCCGGGTCCGGCGAGGTCTTGGTGAGCACAGCTGTCGCCTGAGTACCGGCGCCTGTCGCATCGCCGCCCACCTGGGGGTCTGCGTCGGTGCTGCCGGAGTCGGGCACGCCGCTCGCGACTGCCTCGCCCGTCGGGTCGGTCGTGGTTGTGGTTGTGGTCGTGTCGGCGGCTCGTGTCGCGGTGTGCTGGTTCTCGGCAGTGCCCTGATCGGGCGTCGGCGCCTCGGGTATCGGCTTGTCGGACATAGGTTCCCCTCCTGGAGGTGTGCGGATGCGTCCCGGGACCGAAGTGCCGGGTAGATGGTTTCGACGTAGAGGTCAGCCCGTGGGGAGGACGACGCGGATGCGGGAGCCGGGGTCGGCGACGGCGATGGTGCCGCCGTGCAGGTCGATCACCCAGCGGGCGATGGCCAGGCCGAGGCCGGTGCCGCCGCCGTCGGTGCGCCCGCCACGGGTGAAACGGTCGAAGACGGTGGCGCGCTCGGCTTGCGGGATGCCGGGGCCGTCGTCCTGGATCTCGAGGACGGTCCCCTCGGGGTGGGTCGACGCCCAGACCCGGACCTCGCCGCCGGACGGGCCGTGCCGGGCGGCATTGTCGAGCAGGTTGAACAGCACCTGGTGCAGACGGGCCCGGTCGGCGAACACGGTCGCGCAGCCGGGTTCGATCGCGGTGGTGAACCGGACACCACGACCGAGCGCGGCGGTCATCACCTCGGCTTCGGCGATCACCTCCGCCAAGAGTGGTGCCAGCGGCAGGTCTTCGCGATCCAGCGTGAACGCGCCCGCCTCGATGCTGGACAGGTCGAGCAGTTCCGAGACGAGCAGGCCGAGGCGTTCGGTCTGGGCCAGGGCGGTGCGCAGCGTCGCCGGGTCGGGTTCGCTCACCCCGTCGACCAGATTCTCCAGCACGGCGTGCAGTGCGGTCACCGGCGTGCGCAGCTCATGGGACACATTGGCGATGAGGTCGCGCCGTTGCCGGTCGGCGGCGGCCAGGTCGGCGGCCATCTGGTTGAAGGCGGTCGCGAGCTGCCCCACTTCGTCACGCGAAGAGGCCCGCACGCGAAAGCTGTAGTCGCCCTGGGTCATGCGCCGCGCGGCTGCGGTCATCTCGCGCAGCGGCCGGGTGATCCCGTGGGCGAGGAACTGCGAGGTGAGCAGCGCGATCCCGATCGCGGCCACCGTGGTACGCGGCGGCAGCCAGCCGATTTTCAGCCGGAAGTACCCGAACGCGACACCGCCCGAGCACAACATCAACACGGCCAGCTTGAGCTTGATCGACCGCAGCCGGTCCAGCGGCCGCGGCAGCACGTCGGCGATCCGGTCCATCAATTTCGTGGCGCGGTCGGCGGCAATCATCGCGCGTCCAGGGCGTATCCGACACCGTGCACGGTGCGGATGAGATCGGCACCGAGCTTGCGCCGCAACGCTTTCACGTGCGAATCCACCGCGCGCGTCCCCGCCGCGTCGGACCAGTCCCAGATGTCCTCGAGTAGTCGTTCCCTGGCCAGCACCGCCCTCGGACGTTGCGCGAGCCGGGTCAGCAGGTCGAATTCCAAGGGGGTGAGCCGTGCTTCGGTGTCGCCGCGCCATACCCGCCGTTCGGCGAGGTCTATCCGCAGATCGCCGACGACGATGCTGGTGTCGCCGCGCTCGGCGGCCCGATCCACCCGCCGCAACAGGGCGTGCACCCGGGCGGCGAGCACCCGCATCGAGAACGGCTTGGTGAGATAGTCGTCGGCGCCGACGCCGAGCCCGATGAGCTGGTCGGTCTCGTCGGTGCGCGCGGTGAGCATGAGGACGGGCACGTGGCGCTCGGCCTGGATCCGGCGACACACCTCCAGCCCGTCGAACCCCGGCAGCATCACGTCGAGAACCACCAGATCGGGTTCCCCCGCCAGCGCCGCCGCCACCGCGGCGGGCCCGTCGTGTGCCAGGTCGACGGTGAACCCTTCGGCCCGCAACCGCGCGGCCACGGACTCGGCGATCGTCACCTCGTCGTCGACCACCAGGATCCGGCGTGCCGCCTGTCCTGTCCCGCCCCCACTGTTGTCCATGGTGCGACCCTAGCGAGCGGGTGTGGAGGGTTGCGACGCCAAATGTGGAGATTCTGTGTGGAGTACACTCGCGACGTGCACGAGTGCTTCCGTTCCACCCCGCCGCCCGCCTCCTGAGCGAGGTGCCCCGCCGCGCTCGTCAGTAGCGCGCACCGGCCGAACCGGCCGCCCGTGGTTTCGCCGGGCCGACCCGTCGAGCCTGCTCACTCCAGCACCTCGCTTCTCGCGACCCCCTCACCTTCTGTCGCAGGAGCGCACATCCATGTCTGTTTCGCTGTCCGCCCGCACGGGCACAGCTGATCTCGTCGTCGCCGGAATCCTCTGGGGGACCGGCGGCCTGCTCGGCACCCTCGTCCAGCGATCGACCGGTCTGTCCCCGATCGCGGTCGCCACCGTGCGCCTTGCCGTCGGCGGGCTGCTGCTGGTGGGACTCTGCGTGCTCACCCGCCGGGCGATCCCGCGTGGTGCGCCGGCGTGGCGACGCATCGGCGCGATCGCCGTCCTGGCGCCGGTGTTCCAGGGCTGCTATTTCGGCGCGGTGGCACTGTCCTCGGTGAGCCTGGCGACGCTGATCACCATCGGGATGTCCCCGGTCGTCGTCGCCCTGGCCGAGTACCTCACCGGCAGGCGAGCTCTCGATCGCACCCGCGCCTGCGGCATCGCGCTCGCCCTCACCGGCCTCGCGCTGCTGGTCGGCGCACCCGGTGCGGACGGGTCGAGGGCGCTGTGGGGCGCGGCCATGGCGCTGGGTGCGGCCACCGCCTTCGCCGTGCTCACGGTGATCGCCGCGGTTCCGGTTCCCGAACTCGACCCCGTCACCGCTACCGGCGCCGGGTTCACCGCGGGCGCGATCCTGCTCGCCCTCCCGGCGGCCCTGACCAGCACCGCGATCGACCCGAATCTGCCCGGCATCCTCGGAGCTCTCGCGCTCGGGCTGTTTCCGACGGCCATCGCGTACACGCGCTACTTCCGCGGCCTCACCGCAGCGGGCGCGGGCACCGGCGCACTGCTGGCGCTGCTCGAACCGCTCACCGGCACGTTGCTGGCGGTGCTGTTCCTGGACGAGCGGCTCGGTCTCGTCGGCTGGTGCGGTGCGGCGCTGCTCTCGCTCGCCCTGGTCACCGCGGGACGCGCGGCCGGGGACCGCGCACCGCTACGGATCAGGGAACAGGCCGGGTAGTTCCATCGCGTAGGCGAGATCGTCGCGGGTGCCCAGGGTGACCAGCAGGACGCGAATCATGGTCACCCTGGCCTCGGACGCCAGCGCCGGATCGGGATCACTGCCCGGCTCGCTGCCCGCGGTGAGCCGGTAGACGATGTACTCGCACACGTGCAGCGCCGCGTCCAGGTCCAGCGGTGCGGGGACCGGCCGCCCGAGTTCGCCGAAAGTCTTGCGCACCAGGTCGCGAATGTCGTCGAGGGCGCGTTCGCGATAGCCCGACACCACCGAACCCGGATCGTGCAGCTCGGCGAACAGGGGCCGCAGCATCGGGCCGTGCCCGCGCGCCCAGTCCACATACGCGTCGATCAGCCGGATGCCCAGCTGGACCGGCTCGTCGGTGCCGGCGAGTGCCTCGCGGATGCCGCCGACGAGGCCGTCGTTGGACGCGTCGAGCACCGCGTGCAGCGGCTCGGACGCATTGCCGAAATAGCGGTAGAACGTGGGCCTGGCCAGCCCGGCCTCTTCGATGATCTGGGCGACGCTCAACCCGCGCGAACCGTTGCGGGTGAACACCGCGGCGGTCGCCTCGATGATCCGGGCGCGGACTTCCTCGGCCTGCTCCTGGGTCTGCGGCGGGCGCCCGCGACGCACCGTCGTCGCTTCCTCGGTCATCGCACCTCCCTCACAGCCGGTCCTCGCACACTGAAAGCTTGACACGAACCAGGGCGCTGGCATTAATCTAACACTAGTGTTCAGTAAATGAGCTGAACGTGCGCGACCCGTTCCGCGCGATCCATCTGTTGAGGAGAAGGGCCGACAATGACGACAGCCCCCGAGCTGACCGCCGAACCCACCGCGCTGCCCGCCGCGCTGGTCAAGCCCCTGTTCGAGCGCGGCGTCGCCGGTGGCGCGCCGTCGGTCGCGGTCTTCGCGCCTGCCACCGGCCACAAGATCGGCGACCTGCCGCAGTCCTCGGTCGCCGATATCGAGCGTGCCTTCGCGGTCGCCCGGCACGCGCAGCGCGACTGGGCCAAGGTCGCAGTGAAGCAGCGTGCCGAGATCGTGCGCCGCTTCCACGACATCGTGCTCGCCGAGCAGGACACCATCCTCGACATCGTGCAGACCGAAACCGGCAAGTCCCGGCCGCACGCCTTCGACGAGATCGCCGACGTCGCGCTGAACGCGCGCTACTACGCCACCGTCGCGCCCAAACTGCTCGCCGACCGCAAGCCGCGCGGCGTGCTGCCGGTACTCACCTCGGTCGAGGTGCACAACCGGCCCAAGGGCGTCGTCGCGGTCATCTCGCCGTGGAACTACCCCCTCGCGCTGGCGGCCTCCGACGCGCTGCCCGCCCTGATCGCGGGCAACGCGGTCATCGCGCGCCCCGACAACCAGACCGCGCTCACCGCGCTGTGGGCCATCGACGCCGCCGAGCGGGCCGGGCTGCCGCGCGGTCTGTGGCAGGCGGTGCTCGGCCGCGGCCGGGAGATCGGTGGCGAGGTGATCGCGCGCGCCGACTACGTCGACTACACCGGTTCCAGCGCCACCGGCCGAACCATCGCCCAGCAGGCCGGCGAGCGCCTGATCGGCTACTCCCTCGAGCTCGGCGGCAAGAACCCGCTGCTCGTACTGGCCGACGCCGATGTCTCCAAGGCCGCGAAACTGGCTGTGCGCGCGTGCTTCTCGTCGGCCGGTCAGCTGTGTGAGTCGATGGAGCGCATCTACGTCGACGCCACCGTGTACGACCAGTTCGTCGCGGAATTCGTCGGCAACGTCAAGAACATGTCGCTCGGCGGCGAGCTCGACTACAGCCGGGACATGGGTTCGCTGACCTTCCAGCGTCAGCTCGACACCGTCAGCGGGCACGTCGACGACGCGGTCGCCAAGGGCGCCAAGGTGCTCGCCGGTGGCCGTGCCCGCCCGGATCTCGGCCCGTACTTCTACGAGCCCACCGTGCTCGCCGACGTGGCGCCCGGCATGACGGTCTACCGCGAAGAGACCTTCGGCCCCGTCGTGTCGGTGTACAAGGTCGACTCCGACGAAGCCGCCGTCGAGGCGGCCAACGACACCGCCTACGGCCTCAACGCCAGCGTGTGGAGCCGGGACGTGAACCGCGGCAAGGAGATCGCCGCCCGGATCAACGCCGGCTCGGTGAATGTGAACGAGGGCTTCAGCGCCGCCTGGGGCAGCGTCGACGCGCCCTCGGGTGGTCTCGGCATCTCCGGCCAGGGGCGTCGCCACGGCCCCGAAGGGTTGCTGAAGTACATCGACACCCAGACCATCGCGGTCCAGCGAGTGCTGCCGATCGCGCCGCTGCCCGGCATGTCCGAGCAGATGTGGGCCAAGACGATGACGGTGGTTTTCGGAGTCATGAAGACGCTGCGTCAGAAGTAGACGCGGCAGAAGTAGCAACACGAGCAGGGGTAGGTAGCGAGAATGAAGTTGGAAACGGTCGCAGGCAAGCGGGTCCTCATCACCGGTGCCGCCATGGGACTCGGCAAGTTGTTCGCCGAGAAGGCCGTTGCCGAGGGCGCCGACGCGGTGGTGCTGTGGGATATCAACGAGTTGGCGCTGCGCGAGACCGCGGCGCAGCTGACCGCCGCGGGCGGCAAGGTCCACCACTACGTGGTGGACGTGTCGTCGCAGGACTCGATCCGTGAGGCGGGCGAGGCGGTGCGCAAGGAGGTCGGCGGCATCGACATCCTCGTCAACAACGCGGGCATCGTGCGTGGCAACACCTACTTCTGGGAAACCGAGAACCGCGCCGACATCGACAAGACGATGGCGATCAACTCCTTGGCCCCCATGTACGTCACCCTGGAGTTCCTGCCCGGCATGGTCGCCGGTGCCGGCGAGGGGCGCGTGCTCAATATCGCGTCGTCGGCCGGTCTGGTCGCCAATCCGCGCATGGCCGTGTACGCGGGGTCGAAGTGGGCGGCGCTGGGCTGGTCGGATTCGGTGCGCCTCGAGCTCGAGCAGGCGGGCCACGACCACGTGAAGGTCACCACGGTCTGCCCGACCTACATCAACACCGGCATGTTCGACGGAGCGAAGGGCATTCTGTTCACGCCGATGCTCGAGCAGCACGAGGTCGTCGACACCTCGTGGTCGGAGATGAAGAAGGGCGGCGCCCTGGTGGTGCTCCCGTGGACCTCGCGGATGAACCGGGCACTGACCGGTCTACTGCCGATCAAGGTTCGCGACTTCTACCTGAACGCGGTGGGCGTGTACCACTCGATGGATCAGTTCACCGGACGCAAGTAGGCATTCGGGACGGGTGCCCCCGTCGACGGGTCGCGCAGGCGATCGGTTGACGGGGGCATCGCCGCGTCCGTCGGCAGTGCGCGCGGCCTCGTCGACGGGCTACTGATCGGTCTCGACGGTCGTGGTGTCCACGCGATCAGCGATCCCGGGTGCCGAGAACCACCGTGGCGTAGTGCTCCCCGGACTCGGCGACGCGCGGCGCGAGACCGTGCGCGGTGAGCACCGAACACGCGGTGTCGACCTGCCCCGCCCCGGTTTCCACCAATACCGTGCCGCCCGGTGCCAGCCAGGTGGCCGCCCCTTCGGCGACCCGGCGGAACACGTCGAGCCCGTCCGCTCCACCGTCGAGCGCGGCGAGCGGCTCGTGCTCGCGTGCCTCCGGTGGCAGATCCGCGACTCGGGCACTCGGCACGTACGGTGTGTTCGCGAGCAGGATGTCGATGCGCCCGCGCAGGTCGACCGGCAGCGCGTCGAACAGATCACCGCCGAAGACCGGCGCGCTGATCGGCGCGAGATTCTCGCGCGCGCAGGCGACGGCGACGGGGTCGATATCAGCGGCGACGAGCTCGACGTCGCATCCACGTGCGGTGAGCTCGGTCGCCGCGCTCAGCCCCAGAGCTCCACAGCCACAACACAGGTCGACCACGCAGGCTCGCGTCGTGTCCGGCGCGACGCCGTCGACCGCCTGTTCCACCAGGAACGCCGTGCGCTGACGCGGTACGAAAACGCCAGGACGCACCCCCACCCGCTGCCCCCGGAATTCCACCCAGCCGAGCAGATATTCGAGCGGAGTCCCCGAGACCCGCTGTCCGACCAACGCATCGAGGCGTCCAGGATCGCCGTCGGCCGCCTCGATCAGCAGCGCGGCCTCGTCCTCGGCGAATACACATCCCGCGCGCCGCAACTCGACGACCACCTCGGGAAAACCGGAACCACTCATGCGCCGATTGTTCCTGACCGGGCAACCGAATTTTCACCGCCGGTGGCGGTGCGACGAATCAGCGCTCGGTGTCGAGTTCGAAGGTGCGCGTCGCGTCGAGATAGATCCCGCGCTGGGCGTTGCGCGCGGGCGGGGGCAACTGGGAAACCAGCTGTTCGAGCGAGGTCGTCGCGCCGACCACGGTCGTCCCCGCGACGATGAAGTCGGCGACCGCGCGCCGAATGTGATTCGGCGAGGTCACCACCACCGCGCTGGTCGCGCCGAGATCGCGCAGCAGTCGCGTGCTGAACAGCGCGTTCTGCACGGTCGACCCGGCCCGGTCCTCCACATGGATCCGATCGCCCGGCAGCCCGCGCGCCACCAGCCAGCGCCGCATCGCCTCGGCCTCGGAGATGCCGTTCTGCGGATTGCCGCCGGTCACGATCACCGGTGAGAACGGTGCGGCGATCGCCTGCAACCACGCCGCGGTGAGCCGGTTCTCCAGCTCCGGGCGCAACGCGCCGTCGGGCAGCAGCCCGTAGCCGAGAACCACGATGCCGGTCTGTGGACCGACGAGCGCCGGCAGTGGGTTGGGCAGGGTGGCGGCCGCCGCGGTCACCGCGTGCAGCACGCGATTGGTGCCCGCCGCCATGCCCGCGTCGATGCCGCCGAGCCGGGCCAGGGCGTCACCGACCGCGGCCCCGTCACCCGCGTAGTGCGACCAGATCGCCTGCAGCGCGAGCGCGTCGGCGTCATGGGGGTCGGCGGCGATCAGGGCACGCAGGTCGGCGCGTCCCGCGGCGTCGTCACCGTCGGTGAAGTGGCGCTGTGCTGAGTTGTAGAGCGCGGCCACATCGGCTTCCGCGGCGGCCGGACCGACCGCGGTGCCGGTCAGCGCGGCGGTCGCCAGGACAGCGGCGGCCAGGTGTTTCCAGTGTTTCGAGATCTTCACGACAGTCGCAACCCTTCCCGCGAACGGTTCGGTACGTGCTGGCAGAGCAGAGCTGCCGACACCCTACGACCGCCCGTCCGGACCGCGGTGGACCTCGACCAGCTTGCGCGCGTCGCGGCCCGGCGCCACGTCGTCGGTCCGGCGGCGGATAAGGTGTCACACCGTGGATACCGCTTCGCTGACCGGCAAGGAACTCGCCGCCGCCATCAACGCCGACTCGAAGGAGCGCGCGGCCGCGCTCACCGCCGCGGGCACCGCGCCGACGCTGGCGCTGATCGTCGCCAACGACGACCCGGCCAGCGCCTGGTATGTGAACTCCCTGCGCAAGGCGGCCGAACGACTCGGAATAGCCTGCGAGCGCATCGATCTCGGCGCCGACGCGAGCGCCGAGACGATCCGCGCCGAGCTGAGCGCGCGCAGCGCCGACCCGGCGACCGACGCGATCATGCTGCAGACCCCGCTGCCCGCGGGCGTGAACCTCGACGACGTGAGTTCGGCGATCGCCGCGACCAAGGACGTCGACGGGGTCAGCCCACTCTCGCTCGGCCTGCTCGCTTCCGGCCTCGACGGTTTCGTCCCCGCCACCTCCGAAGCCGTCGTGGAGCTGCTGAAGCATCACGGGATCGCGCTGCAGGGGCGTCTGGTCACCGTGGTCGGCCGCTCCAACATCGTCGGAAAGCCCCTCGCTCAGCTGCTGCTCGCCGAGAACGCGACCGTCACCGTCGCGCATTCACGCACCGCCGACCTGGCCGCGGTCACCACCCCCGCCGATATCGTGGTCGCCGCGGCGGGCCGCATCGGCCTGGTCACCGGCAAGCACATCGGTGACGGCGCCGTGGTGATCGACGTGGGCACCAACGAGTCCGCCGACGGCGGAATCGTCGGCGATGTCGACGCGGCGTCGGTCATCGGCAAGGCGGCGGCGCTGAGCCCCGTCCCCGGCGGCGTCGGCCCGGTGACCACCGCGCTGCTCATGCGCCATGTGGTCGTGGCGGCCGAAAAATCCCGCGCCTGACCACCTTTCGCCATCCGGTCGCGGGATCTACCGCCTGCTGAGGACGCAGCTGCCGTCGGTCTCGATGCTGCATCGCACCGAGCCCGGCCACCGGCATAGCGGTAGACCGGCGGTCGTCTGCTGGTCAGCGGGGAGAACTACCGGGGCCGGGGTGGTGCACAACGATCCGTGTTCGGGGTCTAGCGGGGTGCGGCTCCGAACGAAGTGATCAGCGTTTTGTTGCCGACCTCCGCGGTTCCCACGAGCTGCGGGGTGTAGGTGCTCGGCGCCGAATCCGGTCGGAACGCGGTGATCTTGACCAGGAACTGCCCGGCGTAGGCGCCCGGAGTGATCTCCACGCAGTGCGTGGTCCCCACCGGAGTGGAGTCGATCCCGGCCTGGATGGCGGCCGCCGAGGGTGCGACCGCGTCCGATGCCACGAGGGTCCGGGCCTGGTCGCCGGAGCGCGCGACGTAGTACGCGTACTGGAAGGCCATGATCGCCGCGATGCCGGACTCGGTGCCGCCCGCGCCGTTGCCCCGCACCATGGCGCCGATCTGTTCGGTGGGGCACTCGGCCGTCACCGGGCTCACCGAACTCGGTGCGAGTGGGGTACTGGCCGCCGTGGATGCCGGTGCGGGCCCGCGTAGTTGGACGTAGGTGCCGCCGAGCAGCACGGCGCCTGCCACCGACGCGACCAGTGGTGCGACCCAGCGGGGCACACGCCGTCGCTTGGATCGATCGATCATCCGCGCGAAGACTTCGTCATCACCGTTGTAGTCGGGTGCGGGACGCGAAGGCTCGCTGTCGGCACCGTCGGAGCCGGGAGCGGCGAGTGGCGAAAAGGCGTCCGTGTCCGGGTAATCGGGTGTGGGGCGTGGTGGGAAGCTGTCCGGTCCGCGGTAATCGGGTGTGGGGCGTGGTGGGAAGCTGTCCGGTCCGCGGTAATCGGGTGCCGGGCGTGGTGGGAAGGTATCCGCACGGTTCTCGGGTGCGGGGCGTGGTGGGAAGGTATCCGCACGGTCCTCGGGCGCGAGGCGCCGTGGGAACGTGTCCGCGCCGCTGGTCGGCACGGCCGCCGGGCGTGGTGGGAAGGTGTCCGCACCGGGGTACTCGGGTGTGGGACGCGAATGCCAGGTCGCCGCGGCGTCGTAGCCGGGCCTCGGATGTTCGAGGGCCGCCCACGCGGGGCCGGAAGCGGTGACGATCGGCAGTTGATCGGTGTCGGGGCCGTTGTCGTCGATCGAGAACGCGGTGTCCGGGAGGCGGTGGCGCGCACCGGGATCGAATTTCCCGCCGACCACGGGCAGCCGATCGGTGACGGTGGCGTCCGCCGGAACGACGGGAACGACCTCGTCGTATTCGGCGTCGCGAAGCCGGGCCGCCGAGATGACCGGAATACCGGCCGGTGTCGTCGGTCCGCCTTCGATCCGGTGGCGGGCGCCGCCGGCGGGCTGATCGCTCGCCCGGCGGGGCCGTGGCGCGCTCAGGTCGCGGGACCGCCGAATCGGGGTGACAGCCGCGAGCGGAGCACCGGCCGATCCCGGGTCGTGCTGTCGAGCCCCGATCGGTCTGTGCGCTTCCGGTCGATCCATCGCCCCACCTTCATCAGGCTCGTCGCCGTCAGGGTATGTCCCGCAACGATTTCGTTACGGGCACGATACTGCCCTGACGGCGCGTTCGCCGAATGCCACGAGGGAAAATGTTTACCAGTGGATATAGACCTCATCGCCGATGCCGACATTCTCGTAGTACCAGGCGGCGTCGTCGGGTGCGAGGTTGATGCAGCCGTGGCTGACGTTGGCGTTGCCCTGCGAGTCGACCGACCACGGAGCCGAGTGCACCATCACGCCACCCCAGGTGAGGCGCACGGCGTATTCACCGTCGATGATGTAGCCCTCGGGGTCGTCGAGCGGGATGCCGATGGTGCGCGAGTCGAACACCACCGACCGATCCTTCTCCAGCACGCTGAAGGTGCCGGTGGGAGTCTCGAATCCGGGCTTGCCCATCGACGCGGGCATCACCCGCACTACCTGTCCACCCTGGCTGACAGTGAAGGTGTGCGTCGACAGGTTGGCCTCGGCGTAAGTGCCACCGCCGTATTGGGTGCGCTGGCCTCCGATCAGGTCCGCGGACGCGGCTCCCGACCAGGCTGCGGCCAGTATTGCCGCCATGATCGCGACGAACAGGACACGAAATGCGCTCCTCATAAACGCCACCCCTTCACTCACTCGTAGGCGGATTCCAAGTCTAGGCCGCCATGATCAACTCGACCTATCGAAGTGGTAACGGCCGACGGGGTCAACGGTGTGTCGTCTTGCGTTCGCGCAGGTCGGGGCCCCGATAAACCGTTCTCACTTCGAGACCGGTGACAGCGGGCGCCCCGGTTGCGGCACCGGGGCCGGTTCGGCGGTGCGCGCGGCATCGAATTCGGCTCTGGCGGCGGTGATCTCCGCGTGGTGTTCGACCACCCAGGCGCCCATCGCCTGGCTGATCCGCCCCAGATCCGCCCCGAGCGCGGTGATGCTGTACTCCACCCGGGGCGGCATCGTGGGGAATACCTCGCGCCGGACCAGGCCGTCGCGTTCCAGGTCGCGCAGCGTTCGGGTGAGCACCTTCTGGGTGATGCCGTCCAGGCGCCTGCGCAAGGCGTTGAAACGCACCGGCCCGCCCGCCTCGCGCAGACTGCCGAGGACCAGCAGGACCCATTTGTCGGCGAGTACCGACAGCAGTTGCCGCGCGGGGCAGTCCCGCAGGAACGCCTCTACCGAACTCTGATCGCCCTTGACGGTATCCACGGGGTACCACGGTATCCGAAAGGTGCCTACTACCGCTGGGACACCACTCGGCGCAGACTCGGCGGTATGTGGCAGATGGTGCAGAGATCTTTCGGCGGTCCGGACGTCTTCGAAAGGGCAGAGGTGCCGCGGCCGGCACCGGGTCCGGGGGAGGTGCTGGTGCGCGTCGTGGCGACCAGCGTCAACGCCGCGGACTGGAAGGTGCGCAGCGGTGTGATCCGGCGGTTGGGGGAGCCGCCGCTGGTGCTCGGGCTCGATGTGTCCGGGATCGTCGCCGCGGTGGGTGACGAGGCGACACGCTTCGCGCCGGGAGACGCGGTATACGGCATGGTGTTCGGCGGCGCCAACGCGGAATACGTAGTGGCGCAGGAGAATCGACTTGCCCGCGTACCCGCCTCGATCGACCCGGTGCACGCGGCCGCACTGCCGGTGGCCGGGGCCACCGCCTGGCAGGCACTGTCCTCGGTACGGCCGGGCGAGCGGGTCCTGGTGCATGCGGCGGCCGGTGGCGTCGGGCATCTGGCGGTGCAGATCGCCGCGCGACGCGGCGCGACGATCGCCGCCACCGCGCGGACCGGCAATCACGCCTATCTCCGCGAACTGGGCGTCACCGAACCGATCGACTACCGGACCACCGATTTCACCACCGCGGTGCGCGAGGTCGACCTGGTGGTGGACCTGATCGGCGGCGACTACACGGATCGATCATTGACCGTCCTGAGCGGCACCGGGCAGGTGGTGGCCGCCGAAGGTCCTGCGACACACCCGGATTCGCGCGTGCGCCGACTCTATGTCGATCCGACGACGGCCGTGCTCGACGAGCTCGCGGCGACGGTCGACCGCGGGGAGCTGACCGTCGACATCGCGCAGATCCTGCCGATCACCGAACTCGCCGCCGCGCATCGGCGCAGCGAATCCGGTCGGGTCCGCGGCAAGATCGTGCTCACCGCGGACCGCTGACTCAGCCGCGGACCGCGTGCAGCACGTCGCCGTGCAGGGCGTCGGCGCGGGCCGCGATGGTATCGACGCGCAACAGCGCGGCGGCGAACGGGTCGCCGAGGTCGGCGGGCAGCGAGCCGACGTTGATCTCGATATTGAGCTGCGAACTCATCGCCGCGGCGCGGGCGGCGTCGGCGGCGGCGCCGATATCGGTGACGACGTTCGGATTGCCGATCGGCAGCAGTTCGGCGGCCAGCGAGAGGATTTCGTCGGCCTCGTCGACCACGGCGGCGGGCACCCGCGCGGCTTCGACGAGTGCCGCGTTGATCGCCGCGGTGCGGGCGGTGATCTCGGCGTCGGTGTCCTTGGGCAGCTTGTAGGCCGCGCCGACGGCGGTGAACGCGGCCGCGTCGGCGTCGGCGAGCGCGAGCGACCTGGCCAGCGCGGCGTCGGCGGCCACGATGATCTGGTCGATCACCGGCCGGTTCTGCGCGTCCTTGGCGCGGGTGGTGTAGCGCGCCACCATCGCCACCAGCGCGGCGGCCTGCGCGGCGTGCAGCGCGGCCACGGCCCCGCCGCCGGGGGCGGGCACCTTCGCGGCCAGCTCCGACAGGTAGTGCTCCAAGGTCACCGAACCGAAGGAGGGGGCGATCTGCTGCGGCGACACGGTGGGCTGCGACACGACGGGGTGGCCTTTCGATGCGGCGAGAATTGCGTGGAATCTTCCCCTCAACGCTACCGCGTGCCCGCCCACGCACCCCGCTCGACCAGCACCTGTGCCGACAGACCGACCGGTCGGGGTGCGCGTGTTGTCCGGGGCTATGTTGGGTGCATGCGGATCGGATTGAGCATCAACTACACGGACGGTTTCAAGGAGACGGCGGCCGAGGTCGCCGACCTGGAACGCGCCGGCCTCGACATCGTCTTCGTGCCGGAGGCGTACTCGTTCGACGCGGTGAGCGCGCTGGGCTTCCTGGCCGCCCGCACCGAGCGGGTGCAGCTGGCCTCGGGCATCCTGCAGCTCTACACCCGGACCCCCAGCCTCACCGCGATGACCGCGGCGGGCCTGGACTACGTCTCCGACGGCCGTTTCATCCTCGGCATCGGCGCGTCGGGCCCGCAGGTCATCGAGGGCTTCCACGGCGTCCCCTACGACGCCCCGATCGGGCGCACCCGCGAACTCCTCGAAATCTGCCGCACGGTGTGGCGCCGCGAGAAGCTCAACTACCAGGGCAAGTACTACCAGATCCCGCTGCCCGCCGAGCGTGGCACCGGCCTCGGCAAAGAGCTCAAGCTGATCAATCACCCGGTGCGCGCGGACATCCCGGTGCTGCTGGCCGCGCTCGGCCCGAAGAACGTGGAGCTGGCCGCCGAGGTCGCCAACGGCTGGCAGCCGATCTTCTTCCTGCCGGAGAAGGCGAAGGACGTGTGGGGCGACGCGCTCGCCGCGGGCAAGGCCAAGCGTGATCCCGCGCTGGGCGAACTCGACATCTTCGCCGGTCCGGCACTGGCGATCGGTGAGAACGTCACTCCGCTGCTCGAGTTCGTGAAGCCGCACCTGGCGCTCTACATCGGCGGCATGGGTGCCAAGGGCAAGAACTTCTATCACACCCTCGCCACCAAGTACGGCTACGGTGAGGCCGCCGACCGCATCCAGGAGCTGTACCTGGCGGGCGACAAGCAGGCCGCGACCCAGGCCGTGCCCGACGAGCTGGTGCGCGACGTGTCGCTGATCGGCCCGGAGAGCTTCGTGAAGGAGCGCATCGCCGCGATGGCCGAGGCGGGCGTCACCACGCTCAACGTCACGCCGATCGCCGAGAACGCGGCCGGTCGCGTGAAGCTGATCGAGCAGCTGCGCTCGCTCTGCTGACCCCACCGACGACAAACGCGCCGTCGTCCGGAGGATTCCCGGGCGGCGGCGCGTTGTGTTGTGTCAGGACGTGAACGACGCCAAGGCGGCGTCCAGGGTGGTGTGCATGGCGAACACCTGGTCCAGGCTCGTCATCTTCAGCTGACGACTGGTGGCGGGTCCGTCGGCCACGACCGCGATCGCGGTGGTCTCGCCTGCCCGCTGATGTGCGGCGACCAGCGTCGCCATGCCCGCCGACGCCAGGAACCCGACCGCGGTCAGGTCGATCACCAGCGCCGCCGGTTTGTCGGCCAGGATGGCCTCGATGGTGGCATCGAGCGCGGGTGCGGTCGCCAGGTCGACCTCGCCGGTCACCGTCAGCACCGTGACGCCGTCGTGTACCGCCGTCGTGGTGGTCATCGTGTCCGTGAGTGGATACGCGTCTCCGGAAGAGTTGGTCACTGTTCAACAACACACAACTTTGCCCGAATACGCAAGCCACCGCGGTTGCTCGCCACGGGATCGCCATGGTCGGCCTCGGTTGCGGCGGTGCTGGTGGCTCCTCGCCGCCGAAGCCGGACGGGCGCTCGTGCCCGGCTTCGGCGGCGGCGTCGAGTCCGATGATCTCGACTGTGTCGTCACCGCCATCGTGAACGAGGCGAACAGCCCGAGGGTCGCGAGTTGTTTCGGCTGGTATGCCCGGTGCGCAGGGTAGGGGCTGGTGTTATTCCCATCTGGTCGTACTGTGAGGGCGTGAACATCGATGTGACGCCTTTACCGGGAATCGGCGTGTGCAAGGACTTTCCGCTGGCGGAGGCGCGCCGCCGGATCGGCGTGATCGAACATCGCGACGGCTCCGTCGACCTGGTCGTCTCGCGAGCGGGCGACTACGACTCGACCACCTCGATTCCCCTGTCCGACACCGAGATCGGTGTGCTGGCCGGCCTGCTCGGCGCACCGCAGGTGGTGCAGAAGACACGCGAGACCCACAGTGCGGGCGAGCTGTCGACCAGGCAGTTCGCGATCGATCGCGGCAGCCCGTTCGACGGTAGGCCGTTGCGCGACACCGAGATGCGCACGCGCACCAAGGCCTCGGTCGTGGCGGTGGTGCGCGCGGGTGAGGTGACTCCTTCGCCGGGAACAGATTTCACTTTCATCCCCGGTGATCTTGTCGTTGTGGTCGGCACCGACGAGGGTCTGGACGCGGCAGGACGGCTCCTCGACGCCGGCTGACAATCCATGCGGATAGTAAAGGGCAGGTAAGGTATCCCTAGCTGAGGTTAGGTGATCCCATGAATGTAGAAGTGACATCCCTGCCGGGAATCGGTGTCCGCAAAGAGTTTTCACTGTCGAAGGTGGACCGCAGGATCGGCATCGTCGACCACCGCGATGGTGGTACCGATCTGATTTTCACGAAGGTCGGCGACCCGGATTCCACGGTCCAGATTCCACTGTCCGCCGTCGAAGCCCGCACGCTGGCGAGTCTGCTCGGCGCACCGCAGTTGGTCGCGCAACTGCGCGAGGAACATCGCGAACTCGATGGAGTGAGCACGCGGTCGATGCTGGTACCGCCGAGTTCGCCCTATGCGTCACGACGGTTGGGCGACACCGAGTTGCGGACCAGGACCCGCGCCTCGATCGTGGCGGTTCTGCGCGCGGGCCAGGTCCTGGCATCGCCGGGACCGGAGTTCGTGTTCGCGGGCGGCGATATGGTCGTCGTGGTCGGCACCAATGCCGGACTCGACGCCGCCGCTTCGATCCTGACCGACGGCTGAGCCGGTGGAGATCAGTGGAACCGCGCTGGCATTGATCCAGCTGGGGGCTGTGTTCTTCGGGTTGGGGGTGCTCGGGCGGATCGCCGCCCGCATCGGCCTCTCGCCCATCCCGCTCTACCTGCTCGGGGGGTTGGTCTTCGGTACGGGCGGTCTGATCGAGTTGCACGAGGTGGAGGACTTCATCCACATCGCCAGCGAGATCGGCGTCGTGCTGCTGCTGTTGCTGCTCGGTTTGGAATACACCGCCGGTGAATTGGTCACCGGCATGCGTAAATCGTGGCCCGCCGGTCTGCTCGACCTGGTGCTCAACGCGACTCCCGGTGTGATCGTGGCGCTGATGCTCGGCCTCGGGCCGACGGGGGCGATCGCGATGGCGGGCGTCACCTACATCTCGTCCTCCGGAATCGTCGCCAAGGTACTCAACGACCTCGGCCGCCTGGGTAACCGGGAGACGCCGACGGTGCTGTCGATCCTGGTGTTCGAGGACCTGGCGATGGCGGTGTACCTGCCGGTGCTCACCGCCGTGCTGGCCGGTGTCGGATTCGTGGCGGGGATGACCACGGTCGGTATCGCGCTGGTCGCGGTGACCCTGGTGCTCATCGTCGCGCTGCGATACGGCAGGTACGTCTCGGCGATCGTGGCGAGTGAGGATCGGGAGATCTTCCTGCTCAAGCTGCTCGGTTCGGCGCTGCTGGTGGCGGGTATCGCCTCGGCGGTGCAGGTGTCGGCGGCGGTCGGTGCGTTCCTGCTCGGTATCGCGATCTCGGATTCGACCGCGCACGACGCCACCAAGATCCTCGAACCGTTGCGTGATCTGTTCGCGGCGATGTTCTTCGTGCTGTTCGGTTTGAGTACCGATCCGGCGAGTATTCCGCCGGTGCTGGGCTGGGCGGTGCTGTTGGCGGTGGTCACCACCGTCACCAAGATCGCCACGGGGTGGTGGGCGGCCAAACGGGCGGGGGCCTCGCAACTGGGCCGCGCTCGCGCGGGTACCGCGTTGGTCGCGCGCGGTGAGTTCTCGATCGTCATCGCCGGCCTGGCGGTGGCCGCCGGAGCGGTGCCCGCCGAGTTCGCCGCACTCGCCACCACGTACGTGTTGCTGATGGCCATCATCGGCCCGATCGGCGCCCGCATCGTGGAACCGGTGATGCGACTGGTGGTCGGTCGCAAGCAGCGTGTGACGGTCGACCCGCACGCGGAATAACCACCCGTGTCCGGGCCCCCGCGCGATCGTTCGCTGCGGGGGCCCTCGGTGTTCTCACGGCTCGATCAATCCGGCGCGGATGGCGTATCTGGTCAGGTCGAGCCGGTCGCGCAGGCCGAGTTTCTGCAGGATGTTGGCACGATGCCGGTCGACAGTCTTCGCGCTGATCACCAGCTCGGCGGCGATCTCGCGCGCCGAGTACCCCTCGGCGATCAGCTTGAGCACCTCCTCTTCGCGGGGGGTGAGGATCGTTTCCGGCAGCGCGGAGCCCTGCCGGGCGAGTTGCAGGTAGTCGCGCACGAGTGCGGTGACCGCGCCCGGGTAGAGGAACGATTCACCGCGCATCGTGGCCCTGCACGCCTCGATGAGGTCGCGATCGGCCACCGACTTCAGCACGTAGCCGGAAGCGCCCGCCTTCAGCGACTCGAAGAAATACTGCTCGTTGTCGTACATCGACAGCATCAGGATGCGCACCGGATGGTTGTTCCTGGTGATCTCGCGGGCGGCCTGGATACCGGTCATCCGCGGCATGGCGATATCGAGGATCACCAGGTCGATGCCGTCGTCGGCGAGGGCGGTGACCGCGTCCAGCCCGTTGGCGGCCTCGGCGACCACGAGCAGGTCCGGTTCGTTGTCCAGGATCATGCGCAACCCGCTGCGCACCAGGGCGTGGTCGTCGGCCAGCAGAATCCGGGTCGGCGCGCTCATGCGGGCACTCCTTCGCGTGCGGCGACCGGGACGATCAGTTCGACCGCGGTACCGCCCGATGCCGGGGATGTGATGGTCAGCGTGGCGTCGATCAGCATCGCGCGCTCGCGCATCCCGCGGATGCCCGCCCCGTCCTCGACCGCGCCGCCGCGACCGTTGTCGGTCACCCGCAGCAGCACGGTGCCGGCTCGCGGTGCGATCAGCAAGCTCACCGCGTCGGCATCGGCGTGGCGCAACACGTTCGTCAAGCTCTCCTGAGCGACCCGGTAGCAGACGAGTTCGATGTCGGGGTCGAGGCGGCTGATCGCCGGGTCGACCTCGCGGCGCACGGAAATGCCCGCCGTGCGGCCGAATTCGTGACACAGCGCGGTGATCGCGCTGTGCAGGCCGAGTTCCTCGAGCACGTCGGGCCGCAGCCGCGCGGCGATCCCGCGCACCTCGTCCAGACAACCGCGCACTGTTTCCTGCGCCTGCTCGACGTCCTCACGCAGGTCGGCGGGCGCCCGGTCGACAACCCGTTTGAGCCGCAATAGCGCCACGGTCAGGCTCTGGCCGATCTCGTCGTGCAGTTCGCGGGCGATGCGCCGCCGCTCACCTTCCTGGGCGGCCAGCGCGGTCCCACCGGCGACCGAACGTTCGGCTTCCAAGCGGTCGAGCATCGCGTTGAAGGTCTCGATCAGCTGATGGAAGTCCCCGCTCGCATCGCGCTCGAGCCGGACCGCGCGCCGGGGCGGATCGACGCGGCGCATGGAGGCGACCAGCTCGTCGAGCGGAGCCAGCGACGTGCGCAGCGCCACGGCGTTCGCCGTCAGGATCACCGCGAGCCCGATCACCAGCACCGGCACCTCGGTCAGGCGCAGCCGGGCCGACACCGTGGCCGGTGAGAAGGCCAAGATCAGCGTGCCGAGGGTGAAGATCACGCCGTTGAGCAAGCAGATCCGCCAGAACAACGCCGTCACCGGCGTTCGGATTCGCCGCGAGCGTCCTGCTCGCAGCGCTGCGAGACGGTTCATGACACCAGCATGCTGGCGCCCCCGCGTTCTGTCCATGGTGCCCAGCACCCATCCCGCACCCGTTGACCGGCACCGACCTGCCCAGGAAATGGGTGTCACGGCCGATAGTGCCCGCCACCTGCGCGAACCAGACTTCGATCAGACGCTTTCGACGATCCGAGGAAGGACCGCCGGCCATGGATATCGACCGGACCACGATCCCGGGAGCCGGTGTGCTGCACAGCTTCCACACCCGCCACGGCATTCGCTTCGCCCTGCTGACGCACTCGTCGGGTGCGCGACGCCTGCTCGCCTACGCGGGGGGCAGCGACGAACCGACGGTCGACATCGAGCTGGAACCCGACGAGGCCGACCAGGTCGCCGAGCTGATGCGTTCGCGGCCGTTCGGCGACCGGCTCGCCCGCCTGGAACAACGCCTGGACCACCTGACCGGACGGCAGGCCCAGCCGTGAGCACCGTCGAATCCCTCCGGAGTCATGCCATGCGCGCACGCGATATCGCGATGAACCTGCCGACCGTTCGCACCAGCGACCCCGTCGCCCGTGCGGTGCGGCTGATGGTCGTCAACCGGTTGCCCGGTCTGATCGTCGTCGACGAACTCGACCGGCCGGTGGCGGTCCTGCCGGGAACCCAGGTGCTACGCCTGGCGATTCCGGCCTCCTATCACGACGACCCGACGCTGGTCCGCACGATCGACGAGGTGCACGCCGACCTGTTCTGGCAGGAACCCGGCAGCCTCACCGTCGGCGACTGTCTGCCCGACGGCGCGAGCAAGCCGGCCACGGTCCCCCCCGACGCGACCCTGCTCGAAATCGCGATCCTGATGGCGCGCAAGCACAGTCCGCTCATCGCCGTGGTCGACCGTTCGCGCACCCTGCGCGGCGCGATCACCCTGGAACGGTTGCTGACCAGCCTCGCTGTCGTCGGCCCCGGCGACTGAACGCCACGCCGCGCATGGCTGCAGCGCTTGCCGTCGTCATCTTCGTGATCGCCTTCTTCTTCATCGCCACGGAGAAGGCCGACAAGGTCAAAACCGTCCTGATCGCCGCGGGCGCGATGGCGCTGCTCGGCCTGATCCCCGGCGACGAGGTCTTCTATTCCGCCCACGAGGGCATCGACTGGAACGTCATCTTCCTGCTGCTCGGGATGATGATCATCGTCGGCGTCATCAAGCAGACCGGCCTGTTCGACTACCTGGCGATCTGGTCGGCCAAACGTTCGCGCGGCAACCCGTATCGCCTGATGGTGATGCTGATGTTGATCACCGCGGTCGCGTCGCCGTTTCTCGACAACGTCACCATCATCATGCTGGTCGCCCCGGTGACGCTGGTGGTGTGCCGACGTCTCGGCATCGCCGCGCAACCGTTCCTGATCGCCGAGGTGCTCGCGTCCAATATCGGCGGCGCGGCGACGCTGATCGGCGACCCGCCCAACATCATCATCGCCAGCCGGGCCGGGCTGACGTTCAACGACTTCCTCGTGCACATGGCCCCGATCGTGGTGATCACGTTCGTGCTGTTCGTCGCGCTCACCCGGGTGCTGTTCCGCTCGGCGCTGCGCACCGATCCCACCTCGGTCGACGCGGTGATGGCGCTGCAGGAACGGCGCGCGATCCGCGATCCGAAACTGCTGGTGCGCTCCATGATCGTGCTCACCGGTGTGGTCGTCGGCTTCTGCCTGCACAGCGTGCTGCACGTCGCGCCGTCGGTGATCGCGCTGGTCGGCGCGGGCATCATGGTGCTGGTCTCCGGCCTCGACATCGGCGATGTCCTGCACGAGGTGGAATGGCCGACGCTGGTGTTCTTCATGGGTCTGTTCGTAATGGTCGCGGGCCTGGTGCACACCGGGGTGATCGCCACGATCGGTGACGCCGCGATCGGCTGGGTCGGGGACAACTACTTCCTGGCCGCGACCGCGCTGGTGTTCGGTTCGGCGATCCTCGGCGCGTTCGTCGACAACATTCCCTATACCGCGACCATGGCGCCGGTGGTGGAGGACATCGTCGCGGGCGCACCGGATCCAGCTACCGGGCAGGCGCTGTGGTGGGCGTTCGCCTTGGGCGCCGACTTCGGCGGGAACGGCACGGCGGTGGCGGCCAGCGCCAATGTGGTCGCCCTCGGGATCGCCGCCCGCGCGGGGCAGCGGATCACCTTCTGGCAGTTCACCAAGTACGGCATGCTGGTCACGCTGCTCAGCAGTGTCATCGCCTGGATCTATGTGTGGATCCGGTACTTCTGAGTCCCGCGACGGTGCTCACCCGACGTGGCGGGTGACGATCCGGTGGATCAGCCGGGCGGCGGTGCGGGCGGTGCGGTTGTCGATGTCGAGCCGCGGATTCAGTTCGGCGACATCGACAACCGCGAGTCTGCCGCAGGCGGTGACGCGGTCGCAGACGGCCTGGATCGTGGACAGCGCGACACCGTAGGCCGCGGGGGCACTCACACCGGGAGCCACCGCGGCGGGGAGGACGTCGAGATCGATCGTCAGATACAGCAGGTCGATCCCGGCCAGGAAGTCGTCGACGAAGGCGGCGACCCGGGCAGGCTCGCAGTCGTCGTCGAGGAGATAACGCACCCCGAATCTGTCCGCGGTGTCGAACAGGACCCGGGTGTTGCTGGGCTGGCTGATCCCGATCACCGCGTACCGGACGTCGTCGCCGGTCTCGAGGATCTGCCGGAACGGGGTGCCGGAACTGGGCACGGGATCGGGACGCAGGTCGAAATGCGCGTCGAGGTTGAGGATTCCGATGACGCTGCCCGGGACGCGGCGAGCCGAACCGGCCAGTCCGAGGTAGGTGCCGTAGGCGACCTCGTGGCCGCCGCCCAGCACGACCGGGAAAGCGCCGTCGTCCAGCAGCGCGGACACCGTCTCGCCCAGTCGTCGCTGACCGTCCGCCAGCCGGTCGTCGGTGACGGCGATCGTCCCCGCGTCGAAGGCGCGCAGCTCGGTGGCGAGCGCCATCGGCGACAGCGCGCGGCGCAGCGCGTCCGGGCCCGCCGCCGCGCCGAGGCGGCCCTTGTTCCGGCGCACGCCTTCCTCGCAGGCGAAGCCGACGAAAACACAGGCGCCGGGATCGTCGTTGCCCGGCTCGTACGGCGTGACGGCCTGATGCCAGCGCAGGTGCTCCGGCGTCGTGCCGTCGACGCGACCGGTCCAGGCGGATTCGGAAGTCACCGCACCCCACCTCGATTCGCGACGAGGGCTCCTTCGCGCCACACCTGACCGACCAGCGCAACGCCGGGGCGGTAGGCGAGGTGCAGGTGCGAGGGGGCGTCGAGTGTGATGACATCGGCACGGAAACCGGGGGAGAGGGAACCGATATCGGTGCGCCGCAACGCCTTCGCACCACCTGCGGTTGCCGCCCAGACCGCCTCGTCGGGTGTCATGTGCATTTCCCGCACCGCCAGGGCGATACAGAACGGCAAGCTCGTGGTGTAGCTGGTACCCGGATTGCAGTCCGCGCCGAGCGCGACGGTGACCCCCGCGTCCACCAGCGCCCTGGCATCGGGATAGCTGTTGCGCGTACAGAAGTCGGCGCCCGGCAGCAGTGTGGCCACCGTATCGCTGCCCGCGAGCGCATCGATATCGGCACGATTCACGTGCGAGACGTGATCCACCGACGCAGCGCCGAGCTCGACGGCCAACTGCACCCCTGGTCCCTGATGCAGCTGATTGCCGTGGACTCGCGGCACCAGCCCGTGCGCGATCCCCGCGGTCAGCACGGCATGCGCCTGATCGCGATCGAAGGCGCCCTGCTCACAGAACACATCGATCCACCGGGCGTACGGCGCGCACCGCGGGATCATCTCCTCGCACACCATCGTCACGTAGTCGTCGGCGCGCCCGGCGTATTCGGGCGGCGGCACGTGCGCGGCGAGCAGCGTCACCTCGTCGGTGCAGCGGGCCGCGATCTGGACGCTGCGCAGTTCGTCGGCCACGGTCTGCCCATAGCCGCTCTTGCACTCGACCGTGGTGCTGCCTGCCCGCAACGACTCGTCCAGCAGCCGTTGTACCGTCGCCGCGAGCTGCTCGTCGCTCGCTGCCCGCGTCGCCGCGATCGTGGTGCGGATGCCACCGGCCCCATAGGGTCGCCCCGCCATCCTCGCCGCGAACTCCTCGGCGCGGTCGCCCGCGAACACCAGATGCGCGTGCGACTCGACGAACCCCGGCAGCACCGCGCGTCCGCCGAGATCGAACGCGGTGTCGGCGGCCGGCGCGGCGGCACTGTCACCGACCCACGCCACCCGCCCGTCGTCGATGACCAGCGCGGCGTCGCGCCGCAGCCCCAGCGGGCCCTCGCCCAGCGCCGGGTCGTTGGTGACGAGAGTGCCGATATCGGTCAGCACGGTGGTGGGCATGGAGGAGTCCTCCTCGGCGCGGATGTCGAGTATGGCGGTGTGCGCGCGATAGACCCTGTGCGCGGGCGAGCAGCGCGGGCACGTTGCTCGCACCGTAGCGGCCCTTCGGATCGTAGAGCGCGGGCAGGTCGACGCGTTCCTTCGAGATCAGGTGGCGGGCCCGGCGGATGCGCGCCAGGACACGTACGGTAGGTATAGACCTGTATAGACAAGAACGTCAAGGGGTAGCCCGCAGTGATGGGAGAAGCATCGTGAGCATCGACCCGGATCGGCCCGGACCGGTCGTCGTCGGCACGGGTCCGGTCTCGGCGCGGGATCTGGTCCGGGTGGCCAGGGACGGCGTCGCGGTGGTGGTGTCCGACGATGCCGTCGCCGCCATCGAGGCGAGTCGTGCGCGGATCGAAGCGCTGGCCGCGGACCCGAGGCCGGTGTACGGGGTGTCGACCGGGTTCGGTGCGCTGGCCGTCCGTCATATTCCGCCGGAGTCACGCAAGCAGTTGCAGCGGAGTCTGATTCGCTCGCATGCGGCGGGGTCGGGCGCAGAAGTGGAGCGGGAGGTGGTGCGCGCCTTGATGTTGCTGCGCCTGTCGACCCTCGCGACCGGCCGGACCGGGGTACGCCCGGTGGTCGCGCGGACCTATGCCGCGCTGCTGTCGGCGGGCATCACCCCGGTGGTCTACGAGTACGGCAGCCTGGGCTGTTCCGGTGATCTCGCGCCGCTGGCCCACGTCGCACTGGCGGTGATCGGGGAGGGCACCGTCCGGGACGCGACCGGCGAGCTGCGATCTGCCGCCGAGGCCATGGCCGACGCCGGTATCGCCCCGGTCGAGCTCGCGGAGAAGGAAGGCCTCGCGCTGATCAACGGCACCGACGGCATGCTCGGCATGCTGGTACTCGCCTGCCACGACCTGCGGGCCCTGCTGCGCCTGGCCGATGTGACCGCGTCGATGAGCGTGGAGGGTCTGCTCGGCACCGACAAGGTCTTCGCCGCCGACCTGCAAGCACTGCGCCCGCAACCGGGCCAGGCGGTCGCGGCCGCCAATATGGTGCGCGTGCTGGCGGATTCGCCGATCGTGGCCAGCCACGCCACCCCGGACTGCACCGTCGTCCAGGATGCCTACTCGCTGCGCTGCGCACCCCAGGTCGTCGGCGCCGCCCGCGACACCCTCGACCACGCCGAACGCGTCGCCGGCCACGAGTTGGCCAGTGCCGTGGACAACCCCGTCGTCACCCTCGACGGCCGGGTCGAGTCCAACGGCAATTTCCACGGCGCCCCCGTCGCCTATGTGCTGGACTTCCTGGCCATCGTGATCGCCGACGTCGCCTCGATGAGCGAACGCCGCACCGACCGCTTCCTCGACAAGGCCCGCAACCACGGCCTCACCCCGTTCCTGGCCGACGATCCCGGCGTCGACAGCGGTCACATGATCGCCCAGTACACCCAGGCCGCCATCGTCTCCGACCTCAAGCGCCTGGCCGCGCCCGCCTCGGTCGACTCGATCCCCTCCTCGGCCATGCAGGAGGACCACGTCTCGATGGGCTGGTCCGCCGCCCGCAAACTCCGCCGCGCCCTCGACGGCCTCACCCGAGTCCTGGCCATCGAAGCCCTCACCGCGGCCCGCGGCCTCGACCTCCGCGCCCCGCTGACCCCGGCGCCCGCGACCGCTGCCGTACTGACCGCGCTGCGCGACCGAGTCCCCGGCCCGGGGCCCGACCGCTACCTCGCCCCGGACATCGAGGCAGCGGTCCGCCTCGCGGCATCCGGCGCGCTGCTCGCCGCCGCCGAATCGGTGACCGGTCCGCTCGGCTGAGCGGGGTACGCGCGAGCGAAACCCCGGCCTGGGACCGCTGTCTCGCCTGCACTGATCCGCCCGATGGCATCGACGCTGTTGCCGCTGACCTGCGATCGGCCCACGCGGGCGGACGGCGAAGGCGATTGCCGCAGTCAGTGATCGCGCTACGCCTGCAGCTGCTGTGCCGGTTCGATCTCGGTGAGCCCGCGCAGCGACTCGGGCAGCGAGGTCTGGTGCAGGACGCCGAGGCGTTGGGTGGCGCGGGTGAGGGCGACGTAGAGTTCGGCGGCGCCGCGGGGGCCGTCGGCGAGGATGCGCTGCGGATCCACGACCAGCACCGCGTCGAACTCGAGGCCCTTCGTCTCCGACGCGGGCACCGTGCCGGGTACCCCGGGTGGCCCGATCACGATGCTCGTTCCCTCGCGGCCCGCCTCAGCCCGCACGAATTCCTCGATCGCGGTGGGCAATTCGTGGTCGGTGACCCGATGCGACCAGGGTGCGACACCGCAGGATCGCACCGAGTCCGGCGGGCGGACATCGGGTGCGAACTCGGCGAGCACATCGGCGGCCACGGCCATGATCTCGGCGGGGGTGCGGTAGTTCACCGTCAGGGCACGATAGATCCAGCGGCCGGGGACGTAGGGCTCCATCATCGTGGCCCAGGACCTCGCGCCCGCCGCCGACCGGCGCTGCGCGAGATCGCCGACGATCGTGAAGGAGCGGCTCGGGCACCGCCGCATCAGCACCCGCCAGTCCATCTCCGACAGCTCCTGGGCCTCGTCGACCACCACGTGTCCGTAGGTCCACTCCCGGTCGGCCGCGGCACGTTCGGCGAGTTCGCGGGTGTCGCGTTCGAGGAAGCGTTCGGCCAGGTCTTCGCCGTAGAGCATGTCCTGGGCGAGCAGGTGGTCCTCGTCGTCCATCAGGTCTTCGCGGCTGATGAGGGTGTCCAGTACGCCGGCCGCGTACTCGGCCTCGGCTTTGCGCTCTCGCTCGGCGGAGTCGTCGGCGGCTGTGTCGCGGCCGAGCAGGTCGACGAGTTCGTCGAGCAGCGGCACGTCCGAGACCGTCCACGCGCCACCGTCGGCCCGCCACAGCGCCGCGTCCGCGCCTGCTGCCCGCAGCCGATCGTGTGACGAATACAGCTGGGACAGCACGGTTTCCGGCTTCAGGATCGGCCAGCACTGATCCAGCGCCGCGGTGAACTCGTCGTTGTCGGCGAGCTCGCGGACCAGGTCGGCGCGCAGTTGTTCCCATGCCTCGGTGTCGTCGCGAGTCAGCCAGCCCTCGCCGATCCGGGCGATCGCGCGCTCGGTGAGAACGTAGGTGATGATCTCGGTGAACACCGCGCGCGCCTCGTTGTGCGGGCGCCCGCTCTCCCTCGCCTCCTGCCTGGCCCACTCCGCGGTCGCGGCATCGATCCGCACCGTCACATCGGTCAGCGCGATCGTCAGCGGCGCTTCGGGCAGTCGCTGGCGATCCGCGATCGTCGCGGCGAGGACGTCGAGGATTCGCAGCGAACCCTTGTGCCGGGCCGCCTCGGGGGTGTCCTCCGCCGTCGCGCGCAGACCGGGCACGAGGTCGGCGGTGGTGGCGAACACGACATTCGTCTCGCCGAGCGAGGGCAGCACATGGGCGATGTGGTTCAGGAAGGCCGGATTGGGCCCGACCACGAGCACGCCTTGGCGCTCCATCCGCCTGCGCTGGGTGTAGAGCAGGTACGCGACGCGGTGGAGCGCCACCACGGTCTTCCCGGTGCCGGGACCGCCCTCGATCACGGTCACACCCGGGTGCTCCAGGCGGATGATCTCGTCCTGTTCGGCCTGGATCGTCGCGACGATATCGCGCATCCCGTCCCCGCGTGGCGCGTCGACCGCGGCGAGCAGCGCGGCGTCGGTTCCGCCCTCGCTCCCGTCGGGGCGGCCGAGCACCTCATCGGTGAAATCGACCACCCGGCGGCCGCGGGTGTGGAACTGCCGCCGCCGGCGCATGCCCTCCGGGTTGGCCGCGGTGGCGACATAGAAAGCGCGCGCCGCGGGTGCCCGCCAGTCCAGGAGCAGCTGTTCGAGATCGTTCGACTCGTTGAACAGCCCGATCCGGCCGATGTAGGACCGCTCGCCCGAGGCCGCGTCGAGCCGGCCGAAACACAGTCCGTTGTCGGCCACGTCGAGGCGCTGTACTTCCTTGCCCAGCGCCCGCACCTCGTTGTCGCGCTCCATGGGGGAGTCGCCCTTCGTGCGCAGCGCGGAGCTGTAGCGGCCCTTCACCCGTGCCCGCTCGGCATCGAGGCGCGAGTACAACCCGGCGACATAGCTTTGCTCGGATCGGCGTTCCTCTTCGTACCCGTGCGCTGACATAGGCCCCTAACTGTACTTTTTCCGGTGCGACCGGATGATTGTGCAGCAACCCCGGGGCCTTGCCGCAAGTCCCTGTTTACGCTATATATTGAAAGTGGAAAGAGCCCCGGCACTGCCGGGGCCCTCGTCTTTTCCGGGCCGGTCAGCTCTCCTGCATCGGAATCCGCACACCCCGTTCACGAGCCACCTCGGCCGCGTGCTCGTAACCCGCGTCGACGTGTCGCATCACCCCGGTGCCCGGGTCGTTGGTCAGCACCCGCTCCAGCTTCCGCGCGGCCAGCTCGGTGCCGTCGGCGATACACACCTGGCCCGCGTGGATCGAACGGCCCATCCCGACCCCGCCACCGTGATGGATCGACACCCAGCTCGCCCCGGACGCGGTATTGAGCAGTGCGTTGAGCAGCGGCCAGTCTGCGATCGCGTCGGAGCCGTCGGCCATCGCCTCGGTTTCGCGGTAGGGGGAGGCCACCGAGCCGGAGTCGAGGTGGTCGCGGCCGATGGCCAGGGGAGCCGACAGCTCACCCGAGGCGACCATCTCGTTGAATTTCAGACCCGCGCGATGGCGTTCGCCGTAACCGAGCCAGCAGATCCGCGCGGGCAGACCTTCGAACTTCACCTTCTCGCCCGCCAGGGTGATCCAGCGGCGCAGATGGTCGTTGCCGGGAAACAGTTCCAGGATCGCGCGGTCGGTGGCGGCGATATCGGCCGGATCACCCGAGAGCGCCGCCCACCGGAACGGACCGAGGCCCTCTTCGAAGAGCGGGCGGAGGTAGGCGGGAACGAAGCCGGGAAAGGCGAAAGCCCGGTCGTAGCCGCCTTTGCGGGCCTCGTCGCGAATCGAGTTCCCGTAGTCGAACACCTCGGCGCCCGCGTCCATGAATCCGACCATCGCCTCGACGTGCGCGGCCATCGACGCCTGCGCCTCGGTGGTGAACCAGACCGGATCCTTCTCGGCGAGGGTGTGCCAGTCCTCGAGTGCGACGCCGATCGGCAAGTAGGACAACGGATCATGGGCCGAGGTCTGATCGGTGACGATGTCCATCGGTGCGCCCATGGCCAGCAGTGCGGGAAAGACCTGGGCCGCATTGCCGACCAGGCCGATCGAGAGCGGCCTGCGCTCGTCACGCGCGGCGACGGCGAGATCCAGTGCCTCCCGCAAGGTCGCGGCCTTCGTGTCGAGGTAGCCGTGCGCGATCCGCCGGTCGATACGCGCCGGATCGCAGTCCACGCACAGCGCGACGCCGTCGTTCATCGTGACCGCGAGCGGTTGCGCGCCACCCATCCCGCCGACGCCCGCCGTGAGCGTGATGGTGCCGGCGAGGGTGCCGCCGAATCGCTTGCGTGCCACCGCGCCGAAGGTCTCGTAGGTGCCCTGCAGAATGCCCTGGCTGCCGATGTAGATCCACGACCCGGCCGTCATCTGCCCGTACATCATCAGCCCCAACTGCTCGAGCTTGCGGAACTCGTCCCAGGTGGCCCAGTCGCCGACGAGGTTCGAATTCGCCAGCAGCACCCGCGGCGCCCATTCGTTGGTGCGGAACACCCCCACCGGTTTCCCGGACTGCACGAGCAATGTCTCGTCCGCGGCGAGGGTCTCCAGCGTTCGCACGATCGCGTCGAATGCCGCCCAACTGCGTACCGCTCGCCCGGTCCCGCCGTAGACGACCAGGTCATCGGGGCGTTCGGCGACCTCGGGATCGAGATTGTTCATCAACATCCGCAAGGCACCCTCCTGCTGCCAACCGAGGGTGTGCAACTCGATGCCGCGCGGAGCGGACACGGGACGAGGGCCGGAGACAGGCGGTGTCGCGTCGGTCATGAGGGCAGTATAGTCCTGTATATACAAGTGCCGACGAGGTTCGAGCGCAACGTATTCTCTGGGCGAGGCGAGGAGATGTTCGGTGGTGGCGATCGAGGTGGTCGATGCGGAGCTGGCCGCGCTCTACGGCGAGCTCGGCAGCGAATTCGCGGCGTATGAACGGGTCAAGCAGCTGATCATGGCGCAGATCAAGGCGCGCCGGTGGAACGCGGGGGAGCAGATCCCCTCGGAGAACCAGTTCGTCGCCGCACTCGGGCTGTCCCGGATGACGATCAATCGCGCCCTGCGTGACCTGACCGCCGACGGCGCGCTCACCCGGGTGATGGGTGTGGGCACCTTCGTCGCGGCGAGCAAGGCCACCTCGCCGCTGTTCGAGGTCCGCAACATCGCCGACGAGATCACCGGTCGCGGGCATCGTCATCGCACCGAGGTGGTGTTCGTGCGGTCCGAGGTGCCCGGCGACGCGGAAATGGCGAATGCCATGGGCGGCACGGTATTCCACTCGCTGCTGGTGCACTTGGAGGACGGCGTGCCGATCCAGCTCGAGGACCGCTACGTCAACCCGGCGCAGGCCCCCGACTACCTCGCCCAGGACTTCACCACCGTCACCCCGAACAGCTACCTCAGTGAGGTCGCGCCGCTGCTGCGCGGCGAGCATGTCGTCGAGGCGGTGCGGGCCGCCCGCGAGGAGTGCGTGCTGCTCGGCATCGACGCCGACGAGCCGTGCCTGCTCATCCGGCGCCGCACCTGGTCGTCGGGCGGGTTGGTCAGCGTGGCACGGCTCGTGCATCCGGGTTCGCGCAATCGGCTGGAAGGCAGCTTCGGTAGCGAACCGGGCTGACTCCGCGTCGTGCGCGCCGAACAATGTTCCCGACTCGAAACAGCTGTCGCCGCTTGGTAATTGCGCGACGAGATTTCGATCAGGCGGATTGTCGAACTGATTGCTTTTCGGATGGGATCGAAGACATGCTCATCGAGAAGGCTGACGTGTGCATGATCGCCCCCTGAAATTGTTATCCGATCTGAATGATAAACAGGAACAGCAAATTGATGGCTACCGAGTAAATGCTGTCTGAGCTGGGGTTATGCCTGCTGTACGGATTTGGTTCAGTTTCGGGTTATCACTGTTTCGTGACGAAGTACGCGGTAGGCAGGATCGGGGCTGTACGTTTGGGACTCGATAGTTTCGCTGGGTTCCATTCAGGTAACGGAGAGGGCGGAAATGGCTACAGTCACGCAGCCGTCGGGGCCGCACACCATGATCTCTCGACGTGATTTCTCCGCAGCGAAAACAGTGATGACGCCGTCGAGCCTGGTGACCCTCGGGTTGATCTTGCTGATTCCCGTGTTCATCACGGCGGGCCCGATTCTCGCGTCGGCGTTGATCGCGCGATACGACGGTGTCGGGTGGTCCGGTGGGGTGGTCTTCGGGGTGATCGCGACCGTCGTCGTCATGTCGGTGCTGGCCTCGGCGTGGGCGTTCCGCCTGGCGTGGCGGCGTGGTTCCGCCGCCGCCGCGCAGCGCCCGTTCGGTTCTTCTCTCGTGCGGTAGGAGGTCGACAATGCAGACGCACCGACAAGCGACGGCGCCGCTCATCGAACCGCCCGTGGCCACCGCTGCCGACGAATGCCGCCTACTGCGGATCGTCGCCCGGATCGAGGCGCCCCATGTGTGGGACTCGACGTCCGCCCGGCTGCTCGACTGCGCGCGCCGGCGGTGGCAGGGCAGGGCCGACATCGCCGACCATCCGGCCTTGCGCCGCTGGTCGCAGATCCAGGACTCCCAGCAGAGGCCCGAACAGCCTTGCCTGCGCACACTTTTCGCTGCCTTCGCCGCCGGCTCGCTGGTCGGTAGTGATCCCTGTGCGGACCTGGCCGCCGCGATCATGCTCCTGTCGAGCTGCCCCGCCGAAGCGGTTCAGCAGGCCGACCCGAACAGCGAATGTCGCACGGTGCGCTTCTCGGTCTACGCCTATCGCGAAGACGACCTGCCGCTGGCCGAGGACCTGATCACCACCACCGTCCACGCCTGTGGCACCGTTTTGGTCCGTCGCTGCACGATCATGCGCCCCCCTGCCCGTTCCACGGCTCCGTCCCCGTCCGTCGACCACCCGGCGCCGAACCTCCTGGTCCTCGGCAGCCTGGGCAGCACCGCCGCCCGCTGACCGAACCCGGTCGCGGCTTTTCACTCGGCCGCTTCGCTGTCCGCTGCGTTGCTAGCGAAACTAACAGTGCTGCACCAGGTTTCATCGTTACGGTGGGCGTGATATCGGATCGCCGCGGGCCTTCGGGTCGGTTCCCGATCGCGCCTCGGCTCGCGGTAACGCGAATCGGATTGTATGGTTCACACAGGGCTGTCCCAGTCACCGGAGTTGTTGACGGACGGACAGTTCGTGTCACTCTGGTCCCGAATCGTGTGTGTGCCAACAACATTGACGTTGCGAGCGCCGACCCGACCGTATCGCGGTCGACCCCCACGCATCGCCGGATGACTCCCGAGGTGTCTACCCCGGGCAGCTCCGCGACTCATGAGTTCGCCCCCGGATTATCGCGATGACGCGGAAGCCGTTGTAGTGCAGGCGATTACGCCGCACACCTGGAACCGGCAGTCGGCTGTCGCTGCTGTGTTCCCCGCCTGAAGTATCCGTAAACCATTGTGGTACAGCACAATTGTAGGTTTCAAACTTGGAACATGTTGGAATGCTTGACATCTCGAGCTTCCTCTACAAAACTACCCGTCGGTAGCCAGCGAACGGGACGCTCGACCCCGTCGGCTGCGAGAGGTGACTCCCTACGACTGCCCCGCCGGAAACTCCATAAACCCGTGTCCGGCAGTTGCCGGTGAACCTCTCCGCATCGTGACCACACCAAAGGAGCTCAGCGCTATGGATAATCCCGCGCTACCCGCAGCACAGCACTCGGGTGACCAGCACTCGGGCGACCAAGTGGTGGTCATGCCCAGACCGGCCGGACCGACCGAGCAGCTGGCGCTGGTCACCGCACGACTGCGGGAACTGCTCATCACCGGTGAGGATTTCGACGCGATCTACACCCACATCCTGGCCGCTCCCGGCAAACGGGTGCGGGCCCGGTTGGTCCTGGCCTGCGCCGGGTTGCTCCCCGACGCCGCCGACACCGCTGCCCCGCTGGGCGACGCCGTCGACCTGGCCTGCGCGATGGAGATGCTGCACGAATCCTCGCTGGTCCACGACGACATCTGCGACGGATCGCTGCTGCGCCGCGACGCACCGTCGGTGCCCGCCGCGTTCGGCGTGCGCACCAGTGCCCGCGCCGGATTCCACCTGGCCGGCGCATCGATGCAGGTCGTCGCCCGCGTGCTGACCGACAACCCCGAGGTCTTCGCGCGGGTCGGTGAGGCGCCCGGCATCACCTACGCCGACCGGCTCTCCGACCTGTCCTACGGTCAGCTCATCGAGACCCTGCCGCCCTCGATCGACGAGGTCGCGCTGCGCCGCCACTACGAACTCGTGGCAGGGGCCAAGACCGGCACCCTGTTCCGGCTGTCGTGCGCGTACGGCGGCACCGCGGGCGGGGTCGATCTCGACCGGCTCTACGCCCTGATGGAGTACGCCGACCAGCTCGCGCTCGCCTTCCAGATCATGGACGACGTCCGCGACATCGAGGGCGGACCGGGCCTGGGCAAGGACGCCGGCGGTGACCTCGAACGCCGGGTGCCGACCTGGCCGGTCATCGAATGGCTCGGCTCGCGGCCCGGCGCCCGCGAAATGTGGCTGGACGCAGAGATTTCCAGCGCGACCCTGCAGGAAGACCTGGTCGAGAGCGGTGCCACCAAAGCGGCCCGCCTGGTCGCGATGGACGCCACCGAGAAGGCCACCCGCGCACTCGACGTCTTTCCCCCTTCCCTCGCGCGCGACGACCTGCGCGAACTTCTCGAGCAGGTGATCTCCCGATGAGCTCAGCACGACTTCCCCTCCTGATCCGCGGACTGCGCAACCTGCGCCGCGCACCGGATCTGGACGCACTGCGCGCCGCGCGGTCACCGCGGGAACTGGCCGCGCTCGCGCTGATCCCCGCGGGCCGCAACCTGGGCATCGCCGTCGGTCTGCTGCCTGCGACCTTGCGCGACGAGGCCACCGCAGCGCTGCTCGCCTGTCGTGTGCTCGACGCTTTCGAAGACCTCAGCGATCGCGCGGTAGCCAGCGGCGCCGTGCTGGCGGCAGTGGATTACCTCAACGGCGCGAGCGACACCCTCCCACCGCCGCTGCCCGCGCTCGAGGGCAAGATCCGCGACAGCGAAGCCGTCGACCGGGTACTCGCCGAGCGCATCGCCGACATCAGGGCGCTGCTCGCGGCGTTGTCCGAGCAGGGTCGCGAGCGGGTCGGGCTGGTGCTCACCGATGTGGGCCGGGTCATGGCGCGCAATATCGACGCACCGCTGACCCGCGTCGCCTACAGCGAAGGCGTGCTCGGCCGGATCACCCATTACGCCTGCGCCCTGGTCGCCGAAGATGTGCTGCCCGAAGCGGATCTGCGGGAACTGACCGGTTGTGTCGCCGTGATCGCCCAGTCGGCCAACGACCTGCGCGACAACGAACTCGCGATCTACGGCGCCGCCGACCGTGAGGAACTCACCCGGATGGTGATGCTGCGCCAGCTCACCCCCGCCCTCGGCGGCTTCGCGCTGCTGGCCAAGCTCGGTCCCGGCACGCCGAGCCTGGGCGCGCGGGCGGCGATGGCGTACATGACGATCACGACCTCGGCGTTCCTGTGTGGCGCGGTCGGGGCGCCCGCACCCTTCCGGCGCCCGGTCGCCGCGGCCACGCTGGCCGCCGCCTCGTCCACCTACTGGACCACGATGCTCGAGCGTGTGCGCCGCAGTGGCGACGCCGCGATCCATCAGATGCTCGACGCCTCACCGGATTTCACCACCGGCTCGGCGTCGGCCTCGCAGGTGCTCGGTGCGGGCGACCTGGCTTCGACGGAAACCTCGTTGATGCCGCTGATCGTCGACACCACCTTCGCGCTGGTGCAAACCCTGCCCGAAGGCCGCCTGACCGGCGAACTCTCCGACTCGGCGATCCGCACCATGATGATCGCCGATCACCTGGCCTTCGGTGCCATGGAGCGGGTGCCGAGCCACGAACCCGACGCGATCCGGGCGCTGGCCACACGGCTGCAGCTCGCCGCTCTCGACAACAGCAGCCACCAGTAGTCGAGGAACACCTCCTCGATGATCGTCACTACTAGCGAAGGAGCTCTCCCATGAGCACCGGAACGCCCGTCGCGCCCACAGAGAAACCGCCGTTCAGCCGGCGCGTGTTCAAACTCGAGCACGCATCCAACGTCGGCCCGCTGCTCCACATCGCGTTGTGGATCGGCATGACCGCAGCCGCGCTGTTCATCCCCGGCACCTCCACCTGGTACATCGCGGTACCGCTGATCATCGTGCTCTCGCTGCTGAACCTCTCGCTGACCATCGGCGTGATGCACATGCACACCCATCGCCCGCTGTTCGTGTCCAAGTTCCCCAACCGGGTGGTCGACATCCTGTGCTGCCTGCCCGGCAACCTGACCGCGGCCGAGATGCGCGAGGTGCACGTCCTCAACCATCACCGGTTCAACGACGGCCCGGGCGATGTCACCGCGACCACCGGCCTGGACAAGGGCATCGGCGCCCTCTGGTACTGGGTCCGCTACGGCATGGTCGTCAAGATCCACACGGTGCGGACGGTGTTCGCCGCGAACCCGGCGCCGCGCCGTCGTAAGACGCGTCACCAGTTCATCTTCGATCTCGCGGTGTACACCCTCGTGATCGGCTCTGTCTGGTACGTCGCGGGCTTCGAGAAGTTCGTGCTGTTCTACTGGGTGCCGTTCCTGATCACCCAGGTCAACGCCGGCTACTTCGCCTGGCTGAGCCACGCTCCCGCGCGCGGATTCACCGATGAGCCGAGCACCTCGCTGAACAACGCGGGCAACATCCTCAACTTCCTGATCTTCAACCAGGGCTACCACAGCGTGCACCACCGCTACCCCGGCATCCACTGGAGCCAGATCCCCGACAAGCTCGACTACATGCGTGACGTGAACCCCGGCGTCATCGTGCCGTATTGGATGGTGGCGCAGTCGGGTTGGCGTCTGGTCGTGCCCGGCGGTTTCCTCAACGAGGGGTACGGCAACAAGTGGAAGGCGCGCCTGGAGTCGCGTCTGGAAGCGGGCACCGTTCGCTCACGCTACCTGCCGTGGTTCGCATGGATCTGATGTCACCGCAACAGGTTCGGGGCGTGGTGACGAGCCCCTCGCGGCTCGTCCCGTTCCTGTTCTCCTTCGCCGTCTACGGTTTCGCCGGCATCACGGTGCCGCTGATGCTGCTGTTCGCCGGCGGCTGGTGGCTGCCCAAGACGGTGGACAAGGGACCGCACCTGTCCGCGGTCCCCGCGATCGCGATCGACCTGGTGCTGCTCGCGCTGTTCGCGCTGCAGCACTCGGGCATGGCCCGGCCCTCGTTCAAGGCGTTCATCACCCGCTGGGTGCCCGAGGCGCTCGAGCGCACCGTCTACATCATCGGCGTGTGCCTGGTGATGTGGGTGATCATGCTGGCGTGGCAGCCGGTGCCGCACGTGCTGTGGTCGGCCGACGGCGCGCTCGCGGTGGTGCTCGACACCGGGTTCTGGATCGGCTTCGTGCTGGTCTACGCGGCTACCCTGCTGCTGAACCACTTCCACCTGCTCGGCATCAGTCAGGCCTACCGCCAGTACGTGATCCAGGTACCGGACGCGACGGTCGACCGTCTGCAGGTGAACGGCGTCTACAAGCTGGTTCGTCATCCGCTGATGACCGGTCTGCTGGTGTCGTTCTGGTTCGCCAGTGAGTTCACCGTCGGACACCTGGTGTGGGCGCTCGGGCTGACCGGGTACATCCTGCTCGGAACCTACCTGGAGGAGCGCGATCTCATCGCTCGGTTCGGTGCGTCCTATCGCGCGTACGCCGCGCAGGTGCCCGCGTTCTTCCCGTCCGTGCGCGCCATTTTCGGCCGATCGTCTCGGTAACCGGCACGGCCGGGCCGAGTCTGGAGAGGAATCGTCGTGAACAGTCCCGTTCGAGAACGTACTGAACACAGCTCCACAGCGACCGGCCCGGTCCGTGGCGTGGGCCGAGCCCACGCCAAGGCGATCCTGCTGGGTGAGCACACCGTGGTGCACGGGACGCCCGCCATCGCGTTTCCGTTGCCCACCCTGTCGGTGCGGGCGGTCGCGCGTCCCGGCACCCCCGGCGGCGTCGTCGAGGTTCCCGAAGGACACTTCGGGTTCGTCGCGGGCAACCCGAATGCCGCGGAGAACACGTTGTCCGGACCGCGCGTAGCGGTCGAGGAGGCGTTGCGGCGCTGGGGCCTGACCGGCCATATCACCGATGTGGTGATGGAGTGCGACATTCCGCTCGCTCGCGGGCTCGGCTCGAGCGCGGCGTGCGCCGGCGCGGCCGTGCGTGCCGTCGCCGACCTGCACGGCCGAACCGTCGACGCCGCCACGCTCTACGAACTCGTGCAGTGCGGTGAACAGGTCGCGCACGGCAGAGCCAGCGGCATCGATGCGAGCGCGGTGCTGGCCGACGGCCCGATCCTGTTCCGCGAGGGTACCGCCACCGCACTCGATATCGGTCTCGACGCCGCGCTGGTGATCGCCGATACCGGGGTGCCCGGGTCCACCCAGCACGCGGTCGCCGGGGTGCGCCGCACGCTCGACCGGGACCCGCGGTCCGCGCGCCGCGTGCTGACCAGGGCGGGCGAGCTGATCGGCGGCGCCGCGGCCGATCTCTCGGCGGGCGACGCCGCGTCGCTGGGCCGGGCGATGCTCGACTTCCAGGACCTGCTCGCCGAACTCGGCGTGAGCACCCCGCATATCGACACACTGGTCGCCGCGGCGCTGGAGGCGGGCGCGTACGGCGCCAAGCTCACCGGCGCCGGTCTCGGCGGCTGCGTCCTCGCGCTCACCGAGACCGGTGACGCGCGCACGGTCAGCGCCGCGTTGCGCCGCGCAGGCGCGGTACAGACCTGGACGGTCCCCACCCGCAGCCTGCGTTCAGGCGCGGAGTCCCTATCCGTCTCGACCTCGGAACACGGTGTCAATCCATGACTTTCACTCCCGCATCACCCGCGGTCGCCGAGCGCGGCGCCGTGACCGGGCCGTCCGCCGAGTCGGTCGCGTACCCGAACATCGCCCTGGTGAAGTACTGGGGCAAGCGGGACGAAGCCCTGTTCCTGCCCGTCACGGGCAGCCTGTCGATGACCCTCGACATCTTCCCGACCACCACATCGGTGCGGGTGATCGAGGGACCGGCCGATGTCGTCGAGTTCAACGGTGTCGCGGCCACCGGAGCCGCGCGTACCCGCATCGAGACGTTCCTGGATCTGGTGCGCGCCAAGGCCGGTCGTGCCGACCGTGCGATGGTGGTGACGTCCAACGCCGGGCCCACCGGCGCCGGTCTGGCCTCCTCGGCGAGCGGCTTCGCGGCCCTGGCCACCGCTGCGGCGGCCGCCTATGAGCTCGACCTCGACGGTCGCGCCCTGTCGCGACTGGCCCGGCGCGGCTCCGGCTCCGCCTCGCGCTCCATCTTCGGTGGATTCGTCGTCTGGCACGCCGGTGACGGCGAAGGCGAAGCGGGGGACCTGAGTTCGTTCGCGGAGCCGATCGGCGGCGACGAGCTGGATCCGGCTCTGGTGGTCGCCGTGGTGAACCAGGGCGCGAAGGCCGTCTCGAGCCGGGTCGCCATGCGCGCGACCACCGCCACCTCGCCGTTCTATCGGCCGTGGGCCGATTCGTCGGTGCTCGATCTGGTGGAGATGCGCAAAGCCATTGCACGACAGGACCTTCCCGCGATCGGGGAGATCGCCGAGCGCAACGCCCTCGGCATGCACGCCACCATGCTCACCGCTCGACCCGGAATCCGGTACCTGTCACCGCATTCGATCGCCATCCTCGACGCGGTCCTCGCGCTGCGCGCCAACGGGATCATGGCCTATGCCACGATCGACGCGGGTCCGAACGTCAAAGTGTTGTGCTCGCGTGCGGACGCGCCACTGGTCGATGCCACCCTGAACGGACTCGGCGACTTCGTCACCACCCGGATCGCGCACATCGGTCCCGGTGCGTCGCTGACCACGGCCGGTGCACCGGCGGCGGGTGGCGATCGATGACCAGTTGTCGCGCACCGGGCAAGCTCTTCATCGCCGGTGAATACGCCGTGGTCGAGCCGGGACACCTCGCGGTGCTCACGGCGGTCGACCGCTACGCGACCGCCACGGTCACGGCGGCGGATCCCGGCGACGGCATCACCTTGCACTCGGATCTGGACGGCGGTGTCACGCTGTCGTGTGGGCGTCACGGTGACGATTTGGCACCGATCTCCGATGCTGGTGTACCAGCGGCATTTTCCTATGTCTTCGCGGCCGTTTCGCTGGTTCACCGGCTGCTCCTGGAACGGGGCGTCCCCGTCTCCGACTTCCGGCTGAGCGTCACCGCCGACCTCGGCGACGCCGATGGTCGCAAGTTCGGCTTGGGGTCCAGCGCGGCCGTCACGGTGGCCACCGTCGCCGCCCTCGGGCAGCACTTCGCCCTCGGGCTCGATCCCATGGACCGGTACCGGCTGGCCATGCTCGCCACGATCGCGGTCAATCCGCGCGCTTCGGGCGGCGATGTCGCCGTGAGCACCTGGGGCGGCTGGCTCGCCTATCGATCCCCGGACCGCGCGCAGGTGGCGGCCTCGCTCGCCCGCGACGGCGTCGACGCGACCCTGCGTTCCCCGTGGCCGGGCCTGTCGGTGCGCCCGCTGCCCACCCCGACCGAGCTCACCCTGCAGGTCGGCTGGACCGGGAACCCGGCCTCCACACCGGCGCTGGTCGCCGGCCTCGACGGCGACCGCAGCACCTTCCGGGCGCACAGCAACGAGTGTGTCGAACGGCTGGTCGCCGCCATCGAAGCCGATGACTCCCGCGCCGTGCGAGTCGAAATCGACAGCGCGCGAACACTGCTCGTCGATCTCGACGCGACGTCGGGCCTGGGCATCATGACACCGCGTCTGCACGCACTGTGCGACGCGGGCGCCGCGGTGGGTGCGGCGGCGAAGCCCTCGGGCGCCGGTGGTGGTGACTGCGGTATCGCGCTCATCGAACGCACCCGCCCCGCGGCGATCGCCGAGCTCACCGGGCGCTGGATCACCGCCGGAATCCGCCCGCTGCCCCTGCGCACCCACCTTGTCGAAGGGGACCCACGATGATCGCCGATCGCAAGGACGACCACGTTCGCCACGCGGTGAACCACCACCGCCAGGCCACCGGAGTCAGTGACTTCGACTCCGTCACCTTCGTCCACCACGCCCTCGCCGGCATCGATGCCGAGGATGTCTCCCTGGCCGTCGAAGTCGCGGGAAAGCAGTGGAACACACCGCTGTTCGTGAACGCGATGACCGGCGGCAGCACCAAGACCGGCGAGATCAACCGCCAGCTCGCCATCGCCGCGCGCGAGACCGGCATCCCCATCGCCTCGGGCTCGATGAGTGCCTACTTCCGTGATCCGTCGGTCGCGGGCACCTATCGCGTGCTGCGCCAAGAGAACCCGCACGGATTCGTGATGGCCAACGTCAACGCGAACGCGACCGTCGACCAGGTGCGCAGCGCCATCGATCTGCTCGAGGCCGATGCGTTGCAGATCCATCTCAACGCCGTGCAGGAAGTGGTCATGCCCGAGGGCGACCGCTCGTTCGGGGCGTGGCCGCGCCAGATCGAACGCATCGTCGCCGATACCGCGGTGCCGGTCTTCGTCAAGGAAGTCGGGTTCGGCCTGAGCAGGCAGACCGTCACCTGGTTGCGCGACGCGGGTGTGTCCGTGGCCGATGTGGGCGGCCGCGGCGGCACCAACTTCGCTCGCATCGAGAACGATCGGCGCGTGGGCGGTGACTTCGGGTTCATCGAGAGCTGGGGCCAGTCCACCCCGAACTGCCTGCTCGACTGCGCCGGCATCCCCGGCATCGACATCGCCGCCACCGGTGGCATCCGCTCGCCACTGGACATCGCGCGCGCGCTCGCGCTGGGCGCCGACGCGACCGGGGTCGCGGGCGCGTTCCTGGAAACTCTGGTCAGCCACGACACCGCCGCCCTGGTCGACAAGATCGGGACCTGGCTCGACCAGTTGCGCACCATCCTCACCGTCCTCGGCGCCCGCACCCCCGCCGATCTGGTCGGCGCCGACCTGCTCGTCACCGGCGATGTCGCGAACTTCTGCCTGCTTCGCGGCATCGACGCCGCAGCACTTGCCCACCGGAGCCCCTGGTGGCGTGAATCCGAAAATCGAGAAGGAGTCACCCATGAATGACATGTCGTACGCGGCGGTGCCGCTGCAGTGGGTGGGGCCTGTCCGCATTACCGGAAATGTCGTCGACGACGCCGTCGACGTTCCCCTCGCCACCTACGAAACCCCGCTGTGGCCCTCGGTCGGACGCGGCGCGCGCATCAGCACCCTGGCCGAGAAGGGCATCGTCGCGACGCTGATCGACGAGCGGATGACGCGCTCGATCCTGCTGGAAGCCGACGACGCGTACACCGCCTACACCACGGTCGGGCAGTTGGAAGGCCGCATGGCCGAGCTCCAGGAGGTGGTCGCCGGCAGCAGTCGTTTCGCCCGGCTCATCGACCTGCACCACCAGATCACCGGCAACCTGCTGTTCCTGCGCTTCGAGTTCACCACCGGTGACGCGTCGGGCCACAACATGGCGACCCTGGCCAGTGACCACCTGATGGATCACATCCTGTCGACCATGCCCGGGGTGCGCTACGGCTCGATCTCGGGCAACTACTGCACCGACAAGAAGGCCACCGCGGTCAACGGCATTCTCGGTCGCGGCAAGAACGTGATCACCGAACTGCTCATCCCGCGCGAGGTGGTCGAGCAGCGCCTGCACACCACCGCGGCGCAGGTGACCCAGCTCAATATCCGCAAGAACCTGATCGGCACCCTGCTGGCGGGTGGAATCCGTTCCGCCAACGCGCATTACGCCAACATGCTGCTCGCGTACTACCTGGCGACCGGCCAGGACGCCGCCAATATCGTCGAAGGATCCCAGGGCATCACCCATGCCGAGGATCGTGACGGCGACCTCTACTTCTCGTGCACCCTGCCCAACCTGATCGTGGGCACGGTCGGCAACGGCAAGCACGCGAGTTTCGTCGACGAGAACCTGGAACGCCTCGGCTGCCGCGAAGACCGGCAGCCCGGCGAGAACGCCCGACGCCTCGCGGTGATCGGGGCGGCCACCGTGTTGTGCGGGGAGCTGTCGCTGATGGCGGCACAGACCAACCGCGGTGAATTGATGCGTGCCCATACCCAATTCGAGCGGTCCACCACGAGCAACGGAAGCCCACGATGACAACTACACCGGTCGGTATCCACGACCTCTCGTTCGCCACCACCCACTACGCTCTCGATCACGCTGTCCTCGCCGAGCGACTCGGCGTGGATCGCGACAAGTTCTACCTCGGCATCGGCCAGGAGAAGATGAGCGTCGCCGCCGCCGACGAGGACATCGTCACCATCGCCGCGGCCGCCGCCAAGCCGATCCTGGAACGGCACGGCACCGACAACATCCGCACCGTGCTGCTGGCCACCGAGACCGGTGTCGACCAGTCGAAAGCCGCTGCGCTGTACCTGCACTCGCTGATCGGGCTGCCCAACGCCGCCCGCGTCGTCGAGCTCAAGCAGGCCTGCTACGGCGGCACCGCCGGGCTGCAGTTCGCCGCGGGGCTGATCGCTCGCGACCCGTCGCAGCGGGTGCTGGTCATCGCCGCCGACATCGCGAAGTACGAACTCGACACCCCGGGTGAGCCGACCCAGGGCGCCGCCGCTGTCGCGATGCTGGTCACCGCGGATCCGGCGATCCTGGCGCTGGACCCGATTTCGGGCCTCTACAGCGCCGACATCATGGACTTCTGGCGTCCGAATTACCGGACCGAGGCCATCGTGGACGGCAAGACCTCGGTCAACGCCTACCAGAAGGCCGCCCAGGAGGCCTGGTCGGACTACCGCCGTCAGGGCGGTCGTGAGCTCGGTGAGTTCGCCGCGTTCTGCTACCACCAGCCCTTCACCAAGATGGCCTACAAGGCGCACCGGCATCTGCTCGAAAGCCAGGGCCACACCGCCGACGCCGACGCGATCGAGGCCGCCATCGGTACGACGACGACCTACAACCGCACGGTCGGCAACAGCTACACCGCCTCGCTGTACCTCGGCCTGGCCTCGCTGCTCGATCACGCGGACGACCTCACCGACAAGGCCCTGGCCATGATCAGCTACGGATCGGGCAGCGTCGCCGAATTCTTCAGCGGCACCGTGACGCCCGGCTACCGCGAGCACCTGCGGACCGAGGCGAATCTCGCCGCGATCAGCTCGCGTGAGCTGCTCGGCTACGAGCACTACCGGGCACTGCACGAGGCCACTTCGCCCAGTGACGGCGCGTACCACGCCATGGCCGAGGAAACGCGGCGCCCGTTCCGGCTGGCCGCCGTCTCCGGTCACAAACGCATCTACGAATCCCGCTGAGGTCGCCCCATGAGCAGTAACGACACCCGCCACGTCCAGGTCATGATCGTGGGCAGCGGGCTCTCCGGCCTGGGTACCGCGATCCGGCTCAGCCAGCGTGGCCTGTCCGATTTCGTGGTCATCGAACGCGGCCCCGATGTCGGCGGAACCTGGCGCGACAACACCTATCCCGGTGCGGGCTGCGATGTGCCCTCACACCTGTACTCGTATTCGTTCGCGCTCAATCCCGACTGGTCCCGCTCGTTCTCGCCCCAGCCCGAGATCGAGCAGTACCTGCGCACCGTGTCCGAACGCTACGGCGTTCGCGACAAGCACATCTTCGACTGCGCGCTGACCGGCGCCCGCTGGAACGACGCCGACGGCCGGTGGGACATCGAGACCAGCAAGGGCACCTTCACCGCCGATTTCATCGTCTCGGCGGCGGGTGTGCTCGCCGAGCCGAATCTGCCCGATATCAAGGGCATCTCGAGCTTCGAGGGCGAGATCTTCCACTCCGCGCGGTGGAACCACGACGCCACCCTGGCCGGCAAGAAGGTCGCCGTCATCGGCACCGGTTCCTCGGCGGTGCAGATCGTTCCGTCGATCGCGCCCGAGGTGGAGCACCTCGACGTGTACCAGCGCACCGCCACCTGGGTGATGCCGCAGATCTCGCGGCCGTACCTGGGACTGGAACGCTTTGCCTTCAAACGTGTTCCGGGCCTGCAACGGTTCATCCGGGCGCTGATCTACATCACGCGCGAGCTGTTCGTGATCACGCAGGTGAAGTATCCGTGGACCGGCATCGTGCTCGAGACGGTCGGGCGATTCAAGATGCGCTTCGAGATCCGTGACCCGGAGCTGCGCCGAAAAGTGCTGCCCCAGCACCGGATCGGCTGCAAGCGCATGCTCGTGTCGAACAAGTTCTACGGTGCGCTCGATCGTGACAACGTCGACGTCGTCACCGACGGCATCGCCGAGGTCCGCAGCGGTTCGATCGTCTCCGAGGACGGCACGGAGCGGGAGGTGGACGCGATCGTGCTGGCCACCGGCTTCCACGTCGCCGATTCGCCGACCTTCAACCTGTACACCGGTCGCGACGGCCGGACCGTGTCCGAGGCAGCCGATGCCGAGGGCTACCAGATGTACAAGGGCACCACGGTCGCCAATTTCCCGAACATCTTCTTCATGCTCGGCGCCAACTCCGGGCTGAACTACACCTCGCTGATCTACATCATCGAATCCCAGATCAACTACATCGTCGACGCGATCACCACGATGGAGCAGCGCAACCTGCAATCGTTCGAGGTCCGTCTGGACGCGCAGATCGAATACAACGAGCAGTTGCAGCCGAAGATGGCCCGCACCGTGTGGGTCAACGGTGGCTGCACCAGCTGGTTCCTCGACAAGCACGGCAACAACTCGGCGCTGTGGCCGGACTTCAGCTTCAAATATCGGCGAATGGTGCGCACTTTCGACATCGACGCCTACGACACCACGACGAAGACACGATGACCGCACCGTCGACGCGTCACACCCGCGTCGCGATCATCGGCGCCGGCTTCGCCGGGCTGGGTGTGGCTGTTCGGCTGCGCCAGTTGGGGATCACCGACTTCGTCGTCCTCGAGCGGGCGAGCGACATCGGCGGTACGTGGCGCGACAACACCTATCCCGGCGCCGGGTGCGATGTGCCGTCGCAGCTGTATTCGTACTCGTTCGCCCGCAATCCGCACTGGACGCATTCGTTCTCGACACAGCCGCAGATCCAGCGGTATGTCCAGGACGTGGTCGACCGGCACGGGGTGCGCGACTCGATCGTGCTGGGCTGCGAGGTCATCGGCGCGCGCTGGAACAACGACACCGCGCGCTGGGAGATCCAGACCAGCGACGGCTCCTACACCGCCGACATCATGGTGTCGGCGGCCGGCCCGCTGAGTGCGCCGAAGCTGCCCGACATCAAGGGCATCACCACCTTTCGGGGGGCGATGTTCCACTCCGCGCGCTGGGATCACGAGTTCGAGCTCGCGGGCAAGCGCGTCGCGGTGGTCGGCACCGGTGCGTCCGCGATCCAGATCGTGCCGTCCATCGCGGGCGAGGTCGCGAAGCTCGACCTGTATCAACGCAGCGCACCGTGGGTGTTGCCGCGCATGGGACGCAAGTACTCGTGGCTTGAACGCCTCTACTACCGGCGTGTTCCGGGTGCGCAGCGGTTGGCGCGGATCGGCGTGTACTGGGTGCGTGAGTCGTTCGTGCTCTGGCAGTCCAAGTACCCACCGTTCGCCGACTTCTTCTCGCGCGGTGCGCGATTGAAGATGTGGTGGGTGATCCGGGACCGGGAGCTGCGTCGCACCGTCACGCCCGGCTACCGCCTCGGGTGCAAGCGAATGCTGGTCTCGAACGTGTACTACCCCGCACTGGCCCGCGACAATGTCGAGGTCGTCGCCGACGGCATCGCCGAGATCCGCGAGCAGTCGATCGTCGCGAACGACGGCACCGAGCGTGAAGTCGACGCCATCGTGCTGGCGACGGGCTTCCGGATCGCGGACTCGCCGACCTACGACCTGATCAGCGGGCGCGACGGCCGCACGCTGTCCGAGGTTTTCGGTGCCGAGGGGATGAGCGGGTACAAGGGTACGACCATCGCGAACTTCCCCAACATGTTCCTGATGATCGGCCCGAACTCCGCGCTGAGCTACACCTCGGCGATCTTCACCATCGAATCCCAGATCAACTACATCAGCGACGCGATCACCACGATGGCGGCCGATGGGCTGCGCACGATCGAGGTCAAGGCGGACGCGCAGGCCGGCTACAACCGGGACCTGCAGAAGAAATTCGACGGCACCGTGTGGAACGCCGGCGACTGCACCAGCTGGTTCGTCGACGAGGACGGCCACAACGCCACGCTGTGGCCGGACTTCAGCTTCCGATTCCACCGGCTGCTGAAGAGCTTCGACGTGGCGGCCTACGAGACCACCCCGGTCAGAACGAGTTCTGCCGGGAGCTGACCGCCGGCGGTCGGGAGGAGGCGCGCAGCGGGTTCGCGGTGGGGAAGGTGATCGAGGGCAGGGTCACCCACATGCGCACCCGGGTGCCGCTCTCGTCGTGGTCGAAGGTGAGGTCCTCGGTGAGCACCCGCATCATCTCGACGCCGCGACCGCGATAGCCGGGATCGGTGGGAGTGGGAATCCAGTTGCCGTTGTCGGCGATCTCGAGGACCACCCGGTCACCGTCGCAGCGGGCCGTCAGGCTCACGCGGCCCGGTTCGGAGTCGCGGTAGGCGTGTTCGACGCTGTTGCTGCAGGCCTCGTTGGCGGCCGCGACGAGGTCGGCGGCCAGGTCGTGCGGGACCGCGGCGGTGGCGAACCAGCGGTAGAGGCCGCGGCGCACGCCGGCCAATTCGGTGGCGGCGGCGGGAAAATCGAGGCTCAGCGGCTCCGGGGGCTGACGGTAGACGACCATGGCGACGTCGTCGTCGTAGCCCGCGGGCGGGCACAGCCGCGACAGCACGGCGTCGGCGACGTCGCGGGGGAGTGCGGCGCCGGTTTCGCTGAGCACTTCGGCGATCTTGACGAAGCCCTCGGCGATGTCGTACCCACGCTGCTCGACCAGGCCGTCGGTGAACAGCACCAGGGTCGCGCCCGGCGGGAGCGCGGTCGTGGCCTCGGGCCTGCGCGGGGTGTCGAAGGTCGCCAGGGGAACCGCGCGTCCACCCTCGAGGATCCGGCCCGGCCCACCGGGAGGCGCGAGGACCGGCGGCATGTGGCCCGCGTTCGAGTACCGCACCATCCCGCGCTCCGGGTCGAGCACCGCCGCGCACACCGTCGTACACATGGCGCCCGGGATCCGGGACGCCACGGCGTCGAGTTCGGCGAGCAGCTGTGCCGGTCCGGCGCCGCGCAGCAGCAGAGCTCTTGCCGCGGTACGCAATTGGCCCATCACCACCGCGGCCGACAGGCCACGGCCGACGCAGTCGCCCACGACGACGCCGATGGTGCCGTCACGCAACGGCACCACGTCGTACCAGTCGCCGCCGATCTCCAGCGGTGGCAGGGCGGGTTCGTAGTGCACCGAGAAACGGGGCGGCAGTTCGATCGGTCCGAGCATCGCCCGCTGCAGGGTGAGCGAGGTGGCGCGCGCCTGATCGAAGTTGCGGGCGCGCTGCAGTGCGACGCTGAGATGGCCGACGAGCAATGAATACAGGGCCCAGTCGGCGGCGCTCACCGCGCGCGGCGCGCCGAAGCGCACCCACAGTGCCGCGTCACCGGTCTCGCCGAGCGGTGCGACGACCGCGTCGACCCCGCCCTCGTCACCGGTGATGGCCGACAGGCCACGGGCGGATTGCCTGCGCGAGCGATCGAGCAGCGCCTGGGTGTCGTCGTCGAGGACAACGGGGCCGTCCGCGCGCGGGCCACTCTGCCGCATCGGCGTCGCGGTGAATTGTGATGCGGTGGCGATGGTTTCGGGAGCGGGCTCCGCTTCTTCGCTGCCCGACGGCGTCACGCCGCAGGAGTAGACATCGGGGCGCCCGGTCCGGCTCGGCCAGATCGCGACCAGCGCGGTCTCGGCGCCCATGGTCCGGCGCAGCTCGTCGAGTCCGACCGCGAGGACCTCCACCATGCTCGTCGCGGCCCCGACGGCGGTGGCCAGACGCGAGGCGGCCTGGTCGCGGGCCTGTGCGTCGTGTTCGGCGGTCACATCGCGCACGGTGCCGACGAAGATCCGCTCGTCGTTCTCCTGCTTCACCAGCGAACTCGCGCTCACCGCCAGCCAGCGTTCCCGGCCGTCGCGATGCCGCACCGGCATGACGAATCGCGCTGCCTCCGTGCCGATCTGGGGGTAGCCGGTGCGATCGCTCAGTGCCCAGGGGTGCGGTAGCGGGAACGGCACCTCGGTGGCGCCGTAGCCGGTGAGTACCCCGAACGCGGAGTTCACCTCGACGATGGTGCCGTGGTCGTCGGCGACGAAGAACCCGTCCTGCAACGATTCGACGAGCGCGGTGCGAAACGCGTCGCGGCCTTCGAGATCCTCCGCGCGGGAACGCTGTTGCTCGTAGCGGCGAGTGCCGTCGAGATAGCCGCGAGTGGCGATATCGAGGGCCGCCATGGTCTGCAGCAGGAATTCCAGTGCCACTTCGGCGCGGCGCGGATCGGCCTGCGTGCCTGCGTCCTCGGCGACCGCCCGGAAGTGATGCTCGGTGAGATCGAGCAGGCTGATGCCCTCCACGAGGGCCCGCCTGCCGAGGTCGTAACCCTCCGAGAGGCCGGCCTGGCCTGGTGCGGCGACGTGGCGGCGCATGGCCGCCGAATAGTCGTCGAGAAATGCGACCAGGACAGCGCTCATCGGCAACCTCTCATCGGCCGGGTCGGTGCGAACAGACCGCGGTCTCGGGGCCTCACGGGCACGGCCCACGGAAACGCGCCGCGAGCACCAGCGCGTCATCGGTGTCCTTCGCGTCGCGGGCGAGCAGATCGCCCGCGATGGCAGTGGCCGGTTTGGCCAGGTCCAGCGATTCCGGGCCGACCGCGACGATCCCGTCGGTCGCCATCAGCAGCAGATCGCCGGGGCGGATCGGCAGCGTCTGCGGCTGCAGGTGCGAGGGCAGCCGGTACCCGACGATGCCGCCGGTGAGCAGCATCGTGGCCCGCAGCTCCGGACCGGCCGGGCCGAGGGTGAGCAGTCGCGAATCGACATTGCCCACGCCGAGCCACTGCAGCGTCTCGCCCGGCTCGATCAACGCCAAAGACACTGCGGCGCCGCGAGTTTCGACCATCGCGCGATGACAGAGCACCATCAGCACATCCAGCGGTTCGCCACAGTTCTCGGTGAGGATGACCGTCGCGCGATCGGCGGCCTCGGCCGCGGGCGCACCGTGACCGAGCCCGTCGAGCACCGCGAACAGCACACCGGCGCCGGTGTCGAGCACGAGCGCGCGGTCACCGGAGACGTCCTGGCCGGGCAGCGCCCGACCGGCCGTCGACCACTCCATGCGCCCGATGATCCCGTCCTCATGCAACGTCGGGTACCCACTTCCACATCTCGATCAACGTCCCGCGGCCCGGGGCGGAATCGATGGTGAGGCGGTCCATCAGCCTGCGCGCGCCGGGCAGTCCGAGTCCGAGTCCGCGGCCGGTGGAATAGCCGTCCTCCAGCGCGCGGGGAATGTCGCGGATGCCGGGACCCTGGTCCTCGGCTTGGATGACGAGCGCGCGGCGACCCTCGCGCAAGTCGATGAGCAGCCTGATCTCGCCGCTTCCCGCGTAACTGGTGATGTTGCGGGCGATTTCGGAGATGGCGGTGGAGATCATCGTGCGGTCGGTGAGGGTGAACCCGAGGTCACCGGCCAACTCGCTCCCGGCCTGCCGGGCGGTGACGATGTCCTCGGACACCTTGACCGCGATCGCCACCTGCTCAGCGGCCACTGTCGCGACCGTCTCGTCGCCGCGGGTGCCGATTCAGCCAGGAGAGGCCTTCCTCGAGATCCAGCGCGGTGTGCATGTCTTCGAAGGTAAGGCCCAGTTGCACCATGGCGAAGGCGACTTCGGGTTGCAGTCCGACGATGACGGTTTCCGCGCCGCGCAACTGGGTCATGTGCGCGATGGTGCGCAACGAGCGCGCGGCGAAGGAGTCCATCACGTCGATGGCGGTGACATCGACGATGATGCCGGTCGCGCGATAGCGACTGACCTGCTTCATCAGGTCGTCCTGTAGCCGCTCGGTGTCGGCGTCGGTCAGGGCCGACTGTACCGAGGCGATCAGGTACGTGCCCTGCTTGAGAATAGGTACCGGCATGGTGGCTTGGTCAGCGCCCGTCCCGCTCGCTCAAGCGCTCGGTCACTCGGGAGACCTCGTATCCGAGGAGACGCTCGGCCTCTTCGATACCGCCCTGGAGGTCGCCGACCGCGTTCATCTTGGACAGATCGAGGCCGATGGTCACCAGGGTCAGCGCGATCTCCGAGGACAGGCCGGTGATGATCACGCTCGCGCCCATCAGGCCCGAGGCGTCGACGGTCTGCACGAGGTGGTTGGCCACCACGGAGTCGATCGCGGGCACACCGGTGATGTCGATGACGACCACCTTGGCGCGATTGGCGCGGATGGCGCGCAGCAGCTGCTCGGTGAGCTGGCGGGCGCGCTGGGAGTCGAGCACGCCGATGATCGGCAGGATGAGCAGCTGCTCGCGAACCTGCAGAACCGGGGTGGACAGCTCGCGGATGGCCTCTTGCTGGCGGCTGATGACGCGCTCGCGCTCCTGCACGAACGACACGGCCACGGTGTTGGCGATGCGGTTGGCGGCCGGTTCGTAGGCGTCGAGCACGCGATTGAGCAGCTCGAAGTTGGACTGGTACTTCTCGAAGAGGCTGCGTGCCAGGACGTCGCGCAGCAGCAGCACGATGCCGATGACCTCGTCGGTCTCGACGCCTCGCGGAATGATGCGCTCGGACAGGTCGCGGGCGTAGGCCTGCAGTGCCTCGACGCTACCGGTGACGAGCACCTCGACGTAGTTGTCGTACATCGACGTGGCCTCGGAGAAGATCTCCTCCGGGGTCATCGCGGTCAGCAGTTCGGCTTCGGTGATGCGCCGTGCCCACTCTTCCCGCAGCCCGGTGCGGTTCTGCCGCAGGTGCTCGACCAGCTGTGGCAGCAGGTTGTCGAGCGGTTGCGCCGGCAGCGAATCCGCCGAAAGACTCGTGGACACCTCGGACATGGAAACCCCTGCCCCTTTCGACGACGGACGTTCTCGGTGCGCACAGTGCGCGTTGGGCCTGAGCCTACTCATACCCCCTCTGTGGTGCTGCCCAAACGTGGCGCGCCCGGCTAATCCGGGGCGAACCCGCGTTCCAGCGCGCGCAGTGCCCGGTCGAGATAGACGGTGAGATCGGTGTCGCCGCGCTCTAGCCAGGCATCGAAGGCCGCCCGCGCGGCGGCCAGGGTGGTGCGCCCGATGGCGAGCGGAATCAGGTCGCCCGCGCCCGCGCCGAGACGGCTCGCGGCGAACTCGCCGACGGCGTGTTCCCACGCGTCGTAGTGTGCCCCCGCGCCTGCCGAGAGGGCGGGAACTCCGGAGACGAGCCGCATTCTGGTGCGCAGTTCGGGGATGTCCTCGGGGCGATATCTGTTGGCCGCCACCACGATGCGGCGCACCGCGGCCATCATCGGCTCGTCGCCGGGGACGGCGGCGAACGCGGCGCGCAGGTCGTCGACCTCGTTGTCGAACTGGTGCCACAGCACCTCGGCCTTGGTGGGGAAGTAGCGGAAGAACGTGCGTTCGCTCACCCCGGCCTCGGCGGCGATGCGTTCGACGGTGACGTCGTCGAACCCGTGTTCGGCGAACAGCTTCATCGCGATCACCTCGAGCTCGCGGCGCGTGGTGCGTGGCGGACGCCCGCGGTGCCCCGACTGTTTCGGAATCGACATCGGTGCGCGCGGCGGCGGGGCGGACATGGATACAGGATAGGGACTCGGCGAGCTTTCGACCTGCACGCGCTCTTGATTATGTCAGTGACTGACGTTAATGTGGGCGCCATGTTCGTGGCGCACCTCACATCGCCCGAGGCAGGTGTGCGCGCCGCCGAGGGAGTGATCCTGGTCATCCCGCTCGGCGCGACCGAGCAGCACGGCCCGCATCTGCCGCTGTCGACCGACAGCGATATCGCGTCGGCGGTGAGCCGGCGGGCCGCGGCCGAGCGAACCGATCTGCTGATCGCGCCTGCCGTGGCCTACGGGGCCAGCGGCGAGCACGCGGGGTTCGCGGGCACCTTGTCGATCGGACAGGCGGCGCTGGAACTGCTCGTCGTCGAACTGTGCCGCTCCGCCACGGACACGTTTTCGCGGATCGTGCTGGTCAACGGGCACGGCGGAAACGTGGAAGCGCTGCGCCGAGCCGTCGCGCTGCTGCGGTCGGAGTCGCGTGACGTGCGGCTGTTCTCGCCCGGCTACGGCGGCGACCCGCACGCCGGGCGCACCGAGACCTCGATCCAGCTCGCGCTGCGCCCCGACCGGGTGCGCACCGAACTGGCCGAACCGGGGGACCGCCGCCCGCTGGCCGAACTGCTGCCGCTGCTGCGCGCAGGCGGGGTGCGGGCAGCCAGCCCCAACGGAATCCTCGGCGACCCCACCGGATCGAGCGCCGAAGAAGGCGCCGGCCTGCTGACGATCGCCACTACCGCACTGCTGGAAGACCTGCGCCGATGGTGGCCGCAGGATCATGAGGAAGGACCCCGATGAATCCCTGGTTCGAGACCGTTGCCGAGGCGCAGCGGCGCGCCCGCAAGCGCCTGCCGAAGTCGGTGTACGGCGCGCTGATCGCCGGATCGGAACGCGGACAGACCATCGAAGACAACCAGACCGCGTTCACCGAACTCGGTTTCGCCCCGCACTGCGCGGGCCCGATCGGCGACCGTGACCAATCGACCACAGTGCTCGGTCAGCAGGTGTCGATGCCGGTGCTGATCTCGCCGACCGGCGTGCAGGCGGTGCACCCCGACGGTGAGGTCGCGGTCGCCCGCGCCGCGGCGGCCCGCGGAATCGCCATGGGGCTCAGTTCCTTCGCGAGCAAGCCCGTCGAGGACGTTGTCGCCGCCAACCCGGCGACCCTGTTCCAGCTGTACTGGTGTGGCAACAAGGATCAGATCCTCGAGCGGATGGCCAGGGCGAAGAAGGCCGGTGCCGTGGGCCTGATCCTCACCCTGGACTGGTCGTTCTCGCACGGTCGGGACTGGGGCAGCCCGGTGATCCCGGAGTCGCTGAACCTGCGCACGATGATGAAATTCGCGCCGCAGACCCTCGCGCGCCCCCGCTGGCTCGCGACCTACCTGCGCTCGGGCAGCATCCCCGACCTCACCGCGCCCAATATGGCAGTCGGCGGCGGCGCGGCCCCTGGGTTCTTCGGCGCCTACGGCGAATGGATGCAGACCCCGGCACCCGATTGGGACGATGTCGCCTGGATCTGCGCGCAGTGGGACGGCCCGGTGCTGCTCAAGGGCGTGATGCGGGTCGACGACGCCCTGCGCGCCGTCGACGCGGGCGTCGCGGGCATCTCGGTGTCCAACCACGGCGGCAACAACCTCGACGGCACCCCCGCCGCCATCCGCGCCCTGCCGGTGCTCGCCGACGCGGTCGGCGACCAGATCGAGGTGCTCCTCGACGGCGGTATCCGCCGTGGCAGCGATGTCGTCAAGGCCGTGGCGCTCGGTGCGCGCGCGGTGCTGATCGGGCGCGCCTCCCTGTGGGGTCTGGCGGCCAACGGCCAGGCCGGTGTCGAGAACGTACTCGACATCCTGCGTGGCGGTATCGATTCGGCGCTGCTGGGTCTGCGCAAGACCTCGATCACCGACCTGACCCGCGACGACATCATCGTTCCCGCCGGTTTCGAACGCGCGTTGGGCGTTGTTTCGGGTCGAAAGGATTCCGGCGAAGGGGATTTCGCTACCAACGGAACTGTCGTGAGCGGCGCCGCTGCTGGATAGTATCGGCGGTTGGTCAACACCGCCCGAGGGGGAATTTCGTGAGTGTGGTTTCGGAAATCGAGGGTTCGCGCAGGCGAATCATGATGTCGCGCAGCGTGTCCTACACGCTGCCCGCCGTGGTGGCGGTGGCGCTGGTCTCGGCCGGATGTGGCACCGCCACCCCGAAACCGGCACCGCGTGCGGCGTCGACCACCCTCACGACCACCTCGAAGCCGCCGCCGACAACGACATCGCGGGTGACCACCACGACCTCGACCGCCGCCACACCGGCGTCGGTCGGTGTCTGCGTGGACAAGACGACCAACGTCCGCGTGGCCGACGACCAGTGCGACACCAGCGATACCACGTACTCGCGCTTCTGGTATCAGCACACCGATACGTTCGTCTACCCGGCGATCGGCGTCGCTGTCGCGCTGGCGGCGGGCAGTTTCCTGCGCCCGACCAGCGGCGAGGTCTTCGATCGCGGCGCACCCACCAAGGGTGGCAGCATCGCGCGCGGCGGGTTGGGCAAGGCCCGCCCCGACTCCTCCGGCGGGGGCGGCAGCGGCGGGTCCTAGTCCTCGCCGGGCGCGGCGGTCTGTAGCCGGCCGACCGGTTCGGCCGACTTCGCGCCGCGGTGGTGATCGACGAGCACGTCGTAGATCTCCGCGAGGGTCGCGAGCTGGTCGCGATCGAGGACATCGATCATATGCTTGCGCACACTGCGCACATGGGCGGGCGCGGCCGTGGTGAGCAGTTGCCCGCCGGTGGGGGTCAGCTTGGCCACGGTCCGGCGCTGGTCGTGCGGCATCGTCTCGCGGGAGACCAGACCGCGCTTCTGCATGCGGGTGATCTGATGCGAGAGCCGGCTCTGCGACCATTCGAGCGCGCAGGCCAGGTCGGCGAAGGTGAGTCGCTGACCTGGCGCGTCGGCTAGGTAGACCAGCACGGAATACTCGACATAGCTCAGGTTGGCTGCCCGGCCGGCGTCGCGCCCGATCGCCGCGGCGATCAGGTCGCGGGTTCGGACATAGCCCAGCCAGGCACGCATTTCGACATCATCGAGCCACTGTGGATCGGTCACGATCGAGCTCCAGATTCTGAAGGTGCAGGCTTCGGATTGAACGGTGCACTCCCGCCACCGCCCGGAGAATGGGTAGCACCGTTTGGGTTGAACGTGCAACCTCGATATTAGTTAGGGTAGGTCAGGAACCTCACATAGGGTTGCCTAACCGTCGTGCGGGTGTGGGTGGTCGATAGGCTGCGGATTGCTTTGTGACCAGCCATGCCTGGTGCTCCGCAGTGTTGCGGTGCCCGCCCTGCCCGAAGGAGTGCGATCCGTGACCGCGCCGGAGTTCCGCTATTCCGATCTGCTGCCCATCGGCGCCGACGAGACGCCCTACCGCCTGCTCACCAGCGAGGGGGTCAGCACCTTCGAGCACAACGGGCGCACCTTCTTGCAGGTCGAGCCCGAGGCGCTGCGGCTGCTGACCGAGACGGCGATCCACGACATCAGCCACTACCTGCGCCCCGCGCACCTGCGGCAGCTGCGCAAGATCATCGACGACCCCGAGTCCTCGGGCAACGACCGCTTCGTCGCGCTCGACCTGCTCAAGAACCTCAACATCTCCGCCGGCGGCGTGCTGCCGATGTGTCAGGACACCGGCACCGCGATCGTGATGGGCAAGAAGAGCGAGGGCGTGCTCACCGGTGCCGACGACGCCGAATGGCTCAGCCGCGGCATCTTCGACGCCTACACCAAGCTGAACCTGCGCTACTCCCAGCTCGCCCCGATCACCATGTGGGACGAGAAGAACACCGGCACCAACCTGCCTGCCCAGATCGAGCTGTACTCGACCGAGGGCGACGCCGACAACCCGGTGTACAAGTTCCTGTTCATGGCCAAGGGCGGCGGTTCGGCCAACAAGTCGTTCCTGTACCAGGAGACCAAGGCCGTCCTGAACCCCGAGCGCATGCTCGAGTTCCTCGACGAGAAGATCCGCTCGCTCGGCACCGCGGCCTGCCCGCCGTACCACCTCGCGGTGGTCATCGGTGGCACCAGCGCCGAATTCGCCTTGAAGACAGCGAAATACGCCTCCGCGCACTACCTGGACAACCTGCCCACCGAGGGCTCGATCACCGGTCACGCGTTCCGCGACGTCGAGCTCGAGGAGGAGGTCTTCCAGCTCACCCGTGAGTTCGGCATCGGCGCGCAGTTCGGCGGCAAGTACTTCTGCCACGACGTGCGCGTGGTCCGACTGCCCCGCCACGGCGCCTCCTGCCCCGTCGCGATCGCCGTCTCCTGCTCGGCCGACCGCCAGGCGCTGGCGAAGATCACCAAGGACGGCATCTTCCTGGAGCAGCTGGAAACCGAACCGGCCCAGTACCTTCCGGAGCAGACCGCCGACATCCTCGGCGGCGACGTGGTGCAGATCGACCTGAACCGCCCGATGGACGAGATCCGCGCCGAGTTGTCGAAATACCCGGTCAAGACCCGTCTTTCGCTGACCGGCCCCTTGGTCGTGGCCCGTGACATCGCGCACGCCAAGATCAAGGAACGGCTCGACGCGGGCGAACCCATGCCGCAGTACCTGCGCGACATGGCCGTCTACTACGCCGGTCCGGCCAAGACTCCCGAGGGTTACGCGTCGGGCTCCTTCGGCCCCACGACCGCGGGTCGCATGGACTCCTACGTCGACCAGTTCCAGGCCGCGGGCGGCTCGATGGTGATGCTCGCCAAGGGCAACCGCTCGGCCCAGGTCACCAAGGCCTGCAACGAACACGGCGGCTTCTACCTCGGCTCCATCGGCGGTCCGGCCGCCCGTCTCGCCCTGGACTGCATCAAGAACGTCGAGGTCCTGGAATACGCCGAACTCGGCATGGAAGCGGTCTGGAAGATCGACGTCGAGGACTTCCCCGCGTTCATCGTCGTCGACGACAAGGGCAACGACTTCTTCGCCGAGACCTCCAAGCCGATCGCCCTGCGCGTGCGCACCCGTTCCAAGGAACGCGTGTAGCCATCCGGTCGTCGATACCCCGGTGCCCACTGCGGTGAGCGCCGGGGTTTTCGTCTGTTCCGTGGGTCCGGCGACGTCCGCCACCCCGGTGTAATGTGACGCACGACATACGGTGTACAGGCCTGACAGGGGTGCGGATTGGCGAGCGGTGGAGTTCCCCGGGGGCGGGCGACGCGGAGCGCGAAGCTGGGGCAGTTCGCCGCCGGGCAGGCGGTGCGCGAGGTCGGGCGCCGGCTGTCGATGATCGGGCGCACCGACGAGGCCCGTGAGGTGCTGGCGGAGCGGTCGGCGATGATGAAGGCGCAGCAGATCGTCGCGGTGCTGGGGAGCATGAAGGGCTCGGCGATGAAGCTCGGGCAGATGGGCTCGGTGCTCGATCTCGACTTCGTTCCCGAAGCCCATCGCGAGCAGTTCCGCGCCCAGCTCGCGGCCCTGCAGGACCGGGCGCCCGCGATGCCGTTCGCGACGATGCGGCAGGTGATCGAGGACGACCTCGGCCCCTTGGCCCAGACGTTCGCCGAGTTCGGTGAGACATCGATCGCGGCGGCGTCGATCGGGCAGGTACACCGGGCGCGACTGCACGACGGACGCGTCGTGGCGGTCAAGGTGAAGTATCCCGGGGTGGAGCGCGCCGTCCACGCCGACATCAGCAATCTCGAGTTCCTCGGCAAAATGGCCAGAACAGTGCTGCCGAGCATGGCCGACACCGGTGTGCTGGAGGAGGTCGCCAGCAATCTGCGCAGCGAACTCGACTACGAACGCGAGGCTCAGACCCAGCATCGGGTCGCACGGCGCTATCGTGGCCATCCCTTCATCACCGTGCCCGACAGCATCGAGGAATTCTGCACGCACAATGTGCTGGTCACCGAATTCGTCGAAGGGCATCCGTTTTCGCACATCCAGACACTGCCTGCCGCCGAGCGGGACCGGCTCGGCGAGCTGATCTACCGCTTCTACATCGCCGGTCTGTTCGCCGACAACGAGTTCTGTGGCGATCCGCATCCCGGCAATGTGCTGCTGGCCGCCGACGGCAAACTCGCCTTCGTCGATTTCGGCCTCTACAAGGAGATGGATCCGGAGCACGTCGAGTTCGAGCGCTCGGTCCTGCGGGCCGCCGCGGAGGGCCGCGGTGAGGATCTGTTCGCCGCGTGGCTGGGCCGGGGGATCATCGACCCCGATTCCGAGGTCACCGTGGAGGAGAGTCTGGCCTACGTCTGGGCCGCCACCGGCTGGCACCTGCTCGACGAGGAAGTCACGATCACCCCCGAACTGGCCACCGGCGCACTACTTCTCGCCGTCGACCCGAGAGCGTCGGACTTCCAGGGCATGCACAAACAGCTGCTGCCGCCCGAGCACGTGTTCTCCCGCCGCGCCGACCTGTTCACCTTCGCCACCCTCGGTCAGCTGCGCGTTACCGCCAACTGGCATCAGCTCGCCCGCGAATGGCTCTACGACGAACCCCCGCAGACCGAGATCGGCCGGGCGATCGAGCAGTGGCGCCGTGGTCTCGACGACCGGCCGGGTCGATAGAATCCGCCTATGAATACTGTGCTCGGCCGCGTGGCCGACCGGATCCTGGTGACCGTGACGGCCGCCGCGGCCGTCACCGCCGTCGGCATCGGCGCCGCCGACGCCCAACCCGAGCCGCGCGAGCAGTTCCAATCGGCAGCGGGCACCGAAGGCCTCGACCCGCCGCTCGCCGCCGCCTACACCCTCGCCGAACAGCAGGCGCACGCCGAGGACGTGCCGCTGTCGATCACCTCCGGTCATCGCACCTACGAGCAGCAGCTGTGGCTCTGGCAGGACGGCCTGGCCACCTACGGCAGCCCCGAGGAAGCGCGACGCTGGGTGCTGCCGCCGGAGGAGTCCACCCATGTCTCCGGCCGTGCCGTCGATGTGGGCCCGCAGGTGGGGGCACAGTGGCTCGAGGACAACGGCAACCGGTGGGGACTGTGCCGGACCTTCGACAACGAGTGGTGGCATTTCGAGCTGGTGACCGCGCCCGGTGCGCCGTGTCCGCCGCGGGTACCGGACGCGAGTCAACGCTAGAGCCGAACCCCGTCAGCGCAGCCCGGCGAAGAAGGTCCGGATGTCGGCGACGTGCGCGGTGGGTTCTTCCATCGCGACGAAATGGTTGCCCGGATTTCCCGACGGCCAATGGGTGATCTTGTTGCCGCGATCGGCGAGTGTGCGCATGAGCGGTGAACCGCCACCGTAGACGCCGGTCGGCACCAGGTTCTGGTCGGTGGGCCAGCCGAACCCGCCGCCGGTGCGCAGCCCGTCGTACATCGGCCACGACGAGGTGCCGGTGGTCTGGGTGAACCAGTACAGGGCGATATTGGTCAGCAGGTGGTCGCGCTCGATCACGTCTTCGGCGCGGTCGGCCATATAGGCGAACTCCTGGAACTTCTGCATCATCCACGCCAGCAGTGCGACCGGCGAATCGTTCCAGCCGAGGGCGAACGTTTGCGGGGCCGCCCGCAACAGGGCGTGGTGGTCGACGCCGCCGGTCATCCACTGCTGCATCTGCGCCCACTGCGCACGATCCTCGGCCGACATCGCGGGCACGTCGGCCTCGGTCGGCATGCCGATCCCGCCGTCGAGATGCACGCCGATCACATGTTCCGGAGCGGCGAGCGCCATCTCCGGCGCGACGTAGGCGCCGAGGTCACCGCCCTGCGTGCCGTAGCGGTCATAGCCGAGGCGGTCCATCAGGGTGGCCCACATCGCGGCGACCCGTGCGGTGGTCATGCCGGGTTCGCGCGGCGCCGCCGAGAAGGCGAAGCCGGGGACGGACGGGATCACCACGTCGAAGGCGAGTGCGGGATCGAGACCGTGAGCGCGCGGATCGGTGAGCGGGCCGACGGTGCGGGTGAACTCGACGAACGAGTTGGGCCAGCCGTGGGTCAGCAGCAGCGGCACCGCGTCGGGCTCGGGGGAGCGCACGTGCACGAAATGGACGTCGAGGCCGTCGATCTCGGTGATGAACTGGGGAAACGCGTTCAGCGCGGCTTCTTGTGCCCGCCAATCGAATTCGTTCGCCCAGTACGTGGCGAGCTCGCGCAGGTACTCGGTGGGGATGCCGCGTTCCCAGCCCTCGCCCGGCAGCGGAGCCGCCCAGCGCGCCCCGCTCAGCCGGTCGTGCAGATCGTCGATGTCGGCCTGGGGGATGTCGATGCGGAACGGGCGGATGGTGGTCATCGGGACTCCTCGTCGTCGGTGTGATGTCGACGTTATCGACCATCTAGGACAGTTCTGGTCCTAGATGTGCGCGAGAATGGAAAACATGACCGACACCGCCGCCCGCCTGCTCCGCCTGCTCTCCCTGTTGCAGATGCCACGGGAGTGGCCGGGCAGCGAACTGGCCGACCGGCTCGGCGTCACCGATCGGACCGTGCGACGCGACATCGACCGCCTGCGCGACCTGGGCTATCCGGTAGTCGCCGCGATGGGTGCGGCCGGCGGCTACCGGCTCACCGCGGGCTCGGCGCTCCCACCGCTGATCCTCGACGCGGACGAGGCCGTCGCCGTCGCGGTGGGGCTGAGAGTCGCCGCGGGACAGGCGGTCGCGGGCATCGAGGACGCGTCGGTGCGAGCCTTGACCAAACTCGAACAAGTCCTGCCCGCGACACTGCGCAGACGAGTGCGCGTGGTCGGCGCGGCGGTCACGGTCCGAGCGGGCGAGGGCCCCGCCGTGGACCCGGAGGTCCTCACCACCCTCGCCGCCGCCGTCACCAACCGAGAACGCCTCCGCTTCACCTATCGCGACGCCACCGGCGCCGAATCCCGCCGCCACACCGAACCCGCGGGCGTCGCCGCCGCAGGCCGCCGCTGGTACCTCGTCGCCTACGACCTCGACCGCGACGCCTGGCGCAGCTACCGCGCCGACCGCATCGAAACCCCCCACCCCACCGGCGCCCGGATCGCCCCCCGCGACCTCCCCGCCGCCGACCCGGCCGACTACGTCGCAGGCCGCCGAACCGACTGGGCCACACCCGAATACCAGGTGGATGTCACCATCGAAGCTCCACGCGGCCGAATCGCAGGCCGGCTCGGCGAGGAACCGAACACCCTTCGCGCCGACAGCAACACCACCTGCCGCCTCACCGCCACCCGAGACGACGACCCCACCTGGCTCGCCGGACAACTGACGTCCCTGGGAGTGCCGTTCCGCGTCCATGATTCGCCTGAACTGACCGCGGCATTGCGTGCCCTCACGAGTCGCCTGCAAGCCGCCCTGGGTGATCGAGCGACCGCCCGTGCTCGTTCGAGCGTCTCGGATCGTCACCGATGAGGTTGCGGCCATCGACCATCTGCCCGTGCGGAAAGCGGCCCGGTAACTCTCCCCACCTGCACCGGGTTCGACAGCCCGATGCAGGTGGGGAGAACACTCAGGGGCGGGCGGCGACGGCTTCGACCTCGAACAGGACGTCGGGGGTGGCGAGGCTCGCGACGCCGATGAGGGTTTGGGTGGGAGGGGTTGTACCCCAGTTCGCTTGGACGGCACCGGCGATGGGGCCCAGTTTGCTGACGTCGTGATTCACGACGTAGGTCCGGAGCTGGACGACGTGGCTGAGGTCGAGGTCGTGGGCGGCCAGGGCGGTGGCGATGTTGCGGAAGGTTTGGTCGACCTGCTCGGTGAAGTCAGGGGAGACGACCGCGCCGTCGGGTCGGGATCCGTACTGTCCCGAGACGAGAACCAGTTCGGTACCAGCGGGGATGACGGCGGTGTGGCTGTAGCCGAAGGGGGTCGGGTCGTGCAGGCCGTCGGGGTTGACGATGGTGTGGCGTGCGTGGTCGATGTTTGTCATGGCGATGAACCTGCCAGGAATACACGACATCCTGTGTCGTGTATTCCTGGCATAGTTTTTCGTATGCGAGCTGACCGGTTGGTCTCCCTGGTGCTGCTGCTGCGGCGGCACGGTCAGCTGTCGGCGGACACCCTGGCCCGCGAACTGGAGGTGTCCACCCGGACCGTGCTGCGCGATATCGAGGCGCTGTCCACGGCGGGCGTTCCGGTCTACGCCGAACGGGGCAGGCACGGCGGGTTCGCGCTGCTGCCCGGATTCCGGACCGAGCTGACCGGGCTGAACCACGAGGAGGCGCTGGCCTTGCTGATCGCCGGATCACGGCGTGGCGCACAGGCATTCGGGCTCGGCTCGGCGCTCGCGTCGGCCATGCTCAAGGTGGTCGACGCGCTGCCCGAAAGCTATCGGGAGACCGCGAGCGACGCGGCCGAACGATTGCTCATCGATCCCGAGACCGATCTGCTCTCGCGCCGGTTGGATGCCGAGGAGCTGCCCGACACCATCGTCAGCGAGGTCCGGCGCGCGGTGCTCGCCGGACACAAGCTGCGCATCCACTACGCCGCCGTCGACCAGAGTCCCGCATGGCGCACGGTGGACCCGATCGGCCTGGTCACCGTCCGAGGCCAAGGCTACTTGCTCGCCACCAGATCCGGCGCGGACCGCACCTACCGGCTGTCGCGGGTCGTGGCCGCCGAGGCGCTCGCCGAACCGGCCCAGCGACCGGACCGGGTCGATCTGGACCGGGCTTGGCAGGAGCGCAGCGCCCGCTTTCGCGCAGGCGGCGATCTCGTCACCGTACGGGTTCTGGTCGATCCGGCGCGGCGCGAGGAGTTGGTCGGCACCGCGGTGGTTGTCCACCGCGAAGAAGCGGACGACGACGGGCGACTGCGGCTGGAAGTGGCCTTCCAGGATCGCCGACACGCCGAATGGGCGATGTGGCAGCTCGCCGCGAACGCGGAAGTCGTTGCCCCGCAGTGGTTACGCACCACCCTGCGCGACCGTGCCGCAGCGATCGCGGCCCGGTACGCGGTGTCATCAGAACGATGATTCTCTTCGGCGCGCGCTGGGCGAACCCGTACCGCTGATCAGCCCACCGGAGCGGGTTCGCCCGGCATCCCTTCCAGGGTCAACCCGCCCTCGATCGTGTTGGGTACTCGGCGGCGGTTGGGGGAGCCCAGCGCCGTGGTGAGGTCGCCGCCGTCGTGTTCGGCGAGAAGCTCACCGCTGTCCCAGACGAGAAGGGTCGCGCTGACGGTGTTCTCGGCGGTGGAGTGGGCCAGGTCGTAGTGCGCGCAGCCGGGGACGTGGGCGTAGGTGATCCACAGGTCGTAGCCGGTCATGAACAGGTCGAGGTCGAATTGCACACTGAGGCCGAGCAATTCGCTGCGACCGTTGTCGTCGACGCCGGCGAAGGCTTCGTCGAGAGCGAGTAGGCGAGGGGCCTGCGGGTCGGCGGAGTCGAGCATCACGTGGGCGGCGGCGAACAGGGGCAGGTGCAGGGAGACCGACTGTTCGCCGCCGGAGAGGGCGCTGTGCCGGGCGACGGTGAGCTTGTCCTCGGTGCCGTCCCCGGAGATCAGCGTGAAGGAGAAGACTCGCCACGTCCGGTAGTCGAGGGTCGCGGCGAGGATTTCGGGGTACGAACGCTCCGGGTGCGCGGTGCGGGCGGCGCGGATCTCGGCGGCGAAGTGGGCGCGCACCGAGCCGAGGTCTTCCGGGCTCAGGGCGGTGGTGTCGCGGTCGAGGAGTTTGCACATGGAGCGCGCGGACTCCGACAACCCGTCGGCGAGGATCCAGTGCACACCGATGGTGTTGCCCGACGACATCCGCCGCTGCTTCATCTCCGCGCCCATGCGGGAGATGAGTTCGCGAGCGTCGGTGGTGCGTTCGTGGATCTGCTGGGCCAGGCCGGTGAGCAGCGCGTCTTCGAGGATGCGCCGCTCGGCATCGGTGAGCAGCAGTTCCTGGTCGCGGCGGGCGGCGTCGATGCGGGCGGCGAAGTCGGCGAGGGCGGCCTGGCCGTTCTCGTCGTGGACGGCGACGACGGTGAGTCCGTCGGCGGCGTCCCAGTTCAGCCGGTAGTCGCGGCCGGAGGCGGTGAGCGCGGCGTCGAATTCCTGGAGCGCGGTGGTGACCGCGGACCGGGTGGACTTGCGACCCGCCTCGGTGGCGCGGACCTGGCTGGTGGCGGTGTCGAGGTCGGCGAACAGGGCGGCCACCTCGTCGGGCAGCACCACCGGATCGGTTTGCGGCCCCGCGGCGACGATGCGGTACTGCAGTTGCTCCGGGGTGGACCACGCGGCATCGCTACTGGGCCAGCGGTGTTCGACCGAGGCGCCGAGCAGGCTCAACAGGTCGGGTCGGGCGTACGGGGCCAGTGAACGCACTTCGGCGAGCACTTCGGTGAGTGCGGTGGCGAGCGCTTCGTTGGCGGTGCGAGAGGCCGCCTCGGCATCGCCGACCGCTTCGATGGCGGCATTGGCGGCCTTGCGCGCGGCCCGCTGCTCGGCCTTGGCCGCCTCGATGGCACCGCGGGCCAGGTCGAGATCGCGGTCGATGTCGGCGGCACTGGCGCCCAGCGCTTCGCGCAGCGTTTCGAGTTTGCGCTGCTGCTCGGTGTAGCCCAGTCGGGCAGCCTCGGCCTCTTCGGCGAACGCCTCGGCCAGTGCCCGCGCCTCGTCGTGCCGGTCGGTGCCCTCGCGTTCGCGTTCGCGCTCCCGATCGTGTTCGGCGCGTAGGCGGAGCAGTCCCGTACCGGTGTTCTCGAAATGGCGGATCGCGGCGGCCAGCGCGTCGAGTTCGCGTGCCTCGCGCGGGGTTCGATGCGCTTGGGCGGCGGCGCGCACCTTCTTGTCCAGGGCCGCGACTTCGGCGACGGCCTGGTCGAGTTCGCGCTCGGACTGGGTGGCGGCCTCCACCCTCGACCGCATCAGGCCGGCGGCCTCGGACACGGCACGCAGGGCAGACGTCACCGCCGACGGGCGCGGCAGTGCCTTGGCGCCGGCCGACAGCGCGGCCAATTCGGCAGTGGCGCAACTATCTTCGTCCCTCGCCACCTGATGTTCGGCAGTAGCGGCCTCGATCGCCGCCTCGATCTCGGCGAGCCGGGACTCACGCCTGCGCGCTCGCGCGGTGGTCCCGATGAACTCGGCTTCGGGCTTGTGGTGGTGGCCGACGAGAACGCCCTGCCGGAAAGTTCCGGCGAGGCCGACCACGACCTGCGGCGCGGCGGCGGTGGTCAGCGCGGTGAGGGTGGCGCCAGTGACCAGCCGAGTGGCATCGCCGGACACGGATCGTTCTGCGTCCGGCGTGTCATCGGTCGTCGTACCCGGCTGTGCGGACGTGTCGTGGAGGGCGATGGAGGCCAGCACCGCGGCAACGGTCTCGGTAGGCACGGCGAGATCGGCCGAATCGTCCTCGACGACAAGGACATCGGCGAGAGTACGGCCGGACGGGCGCTGCTCGATCGGCAAGGGGAGCAGGAGGTGCTCGGAGTCGATGCCGGCGGGCAGACTCGGGCCACAGATCCAGCTGTCGAGGAGACCGCTGGACTGCAGTGCCGCCTCGATACCGGCCGCATCCCGCGGGGACACCGAGTCGGCGAACCGCACCAGCTGCCAGAGCGGCGCACCCGGAAGTCCTTCGCGGACACCGGTTCTGGCGGGATGGGCCGGGGGAGCGTCGTCGCGCTGGGCGGCGATCTGTGTGCGTTCGGCGACCAGGGCATCGCGGCGCACGGCAGCGGCGGTGGCACGGGAGCGCGCCTGCTCGCGGCGGGTGCGGATCTGCTCGCGCAGCGGCTCGCACCACTCGGACAAGACCTCGGAGGCGGAGGGAATGTCCTCCACGCCCGCACCGGCCATGGCGGTGTCGAGCGCTGCGAACAAGCCGGCGGTGGTGTCGGACGTCACCTTTCGGCGACGTTCACCTTTTCCGTCCTGTCCGTCGGGATTCGTGCCCGAGCGGCCGTCGTGCGCCCCTGGTTCGGCAACGGCCCCGAAGATCTCGCTGTGCGCGTTCCACCAGGTGCGCAGGGCGGCGGCGGATTCGCTGCGGGCCAAGGCGACCGCGGCTTCGGCATGGGCGACTTCGGCGGCGGCCGAGTCGCGCAGTTCGACGGCGCGTTCGGCCAGGCGCTCGGAGCGGGTGCGGTCGGCGGCGGCGGTGTCCCACTTGCCCACTGCTTGTCGCACCGCACGCACGTCGGCATCACGTTCCTCCGCGTGGCCGCGCACCGCCGCGGTGAACTGGTCGCCGCGGCCCTCGGCGCTCGGCGGGGTCCATTCGATGCCCGCCTCTTCGGCGGCGGCACGGACCGCGTCCTCGCCGCGGACGAGGGCGGCGGCCGCTGTGCGGACCGCTTCGGTGGCGCGAGAGGCTTCCTCGGCGCGGCGTTGCAGCGTGTGCGAGGCTTCGGCGGCCTTGTCGCGGTGGGCCGCGGCGGAGGTTTCGAGGCGGCGGACGGCGTCGGCCAGGTCGTCGAGTTGCTGTTTGCCCTCGTAGGCGCTGGAGCGCTGGAGATTCTCGCGGTCGGCGATGGCCTGCTCATAGGCCTGGTCGGCGTTCTCGGCCCTGGTCTCGGCTTCGGTGCGGTCGGTGTCGCGGCGGGTACGCAGGGCGGTCGCGGCGAAGAGCGCGGTGGCGGCGTTGGTCACGGCATCGAGGCGGGCGCGGAGCTGGTCGACGTCCGTTTTCGCCTGTACCGCAAGGTATTTGCGGTACACATCGACGAATCGGCGAGTGGCGGTATCGGCTTGGACGAGCCCGTCGAGGGTGCGGCCGACCTCCTCCATATCGCTGAACGAGCGTGCGGCGTCGAGGATCAACTGCTCGTCGAGGGGCCGAAGGCCGTCGGTGAGTGCCTGGGAGAGGCCGCGCGGGTCGAGATTCTTGGCGAGCTGGGGCCTGCGCAGGGTGAGGATCAGATTGATCAGCTGGTCGTAGCGCTGCACGCCGAGCCCGAACATGCGCGCGTCGATCGCCGCCCGGTACTCGACGGGCCGGTCCACGATGGCGTCGCTGCCGATCTGCTCGGCCAACTGCTTGCGGGTGAGCGGGCGGTCGTCGGGACCGATGAGCGAGAAGTCGACCCCGGCGCGGCCGTCGGCGACGAAGTACCAGCGGGTCACCTTGTCCGACGAGCGGGTGGCGCGCATGCCGATGCCGACGGTGACGGTCTCCGGGTCGTCCCAGCTGCCGCGCGCGAACTCCATCCACACATACGAGTAGGCCGATTCCTGCTTGCGATAGAGCAGATTCGACTTCATGGTGCGTTCTTCACCGGCGAACGGGTTCAGCCTGCGTGGTTCGATCCGTCCGTCCAGGACGAACGGGAACAACACTTCCAGGGCCTTGGTCTTGCCGGAGCCGTTGGGACCGCGCAGCACCAGGCGCCCGTCGGCGAAACTGAACTCCTGGTCGCGGTAGTCCCACAGGTTGACGATGCCGGCACGGGTCGGGACGAACCGCACTCCGCCGTGAATGAGTGACATGCTCAGACCCCTCCCTCTCCGGTGCTGCCGTCGGTATCGGCGGCGGTGACGAACAATTCCTCGGCCTTGCGCACACGCACGGTGACCACCGCGCCGCGATATCTGGCCAGCGCGGGCAATACGAGCAGCCCGTCCTCGACCGGCCGGATCAGCCGCAGCTTGGCGAGCAGCGCGAGGACCTCGGTGGTGAGCCCGCCGACATCGGCCTGCCACTGGGCGGCGAAGGTCGCGCCGTAGCGGTCGGTGAGCGCGGTGACGGTCGTGCGCACCCAGGCGTCGTCGAGGAACGGATAGGTGACGGGTTCGAGGTCGTCGAGGTCGTCGGTGAAAACCGGGGCCGGCGTGCTGGTTTCGAGGTCCTCGGCGAGCGGGGCGAACACACCCGCAGTGGGGATGGACGCATCGAGGTGCTCGAGCAGGGTGTGATCGGGGGTGAGCGCGCCGGGGCGCCGGGGGATCGGGTTGTCGATGTCGAGGACCGTGTCGGCGATCTCGCCGATCAACAACAGGGCCACCTGTGCCAGGGTTCCGGTGCCGGGGAAGCGGGTATCGGACAGCCGTCCCGAGTTGTCGATCAGCGCCACACCTTCGGCCCGGCGTTCGGCGCGCAAGCCGGTGCAGTGCTCGACCTCGCCGACCAGTCGGTCCTGGCCGAGCAGCGCACCCTCGGCTGCCGACAGTTCGTCGAGATAGACGACGGGGCGCTCGACGAGCGCCCGGCGCACTCGGCGAGCCTGATCAGCCTGGTCGGTGTCCTCGGCCAGCAACCCGCGCACGCTGTGTAGATGCTGCAGTGCCCGTGGGGGCCGGAACAGCGCGAACACCACCGGGCGGTCGATGTCGTAGAGCGCCTCGCCCGCCTCCGGGTCGCTGGCCCAACCGCCCGCGTCGCCGTCGGCCAACGTCAACGCACCCCGCGCGCCCAGCCAGCCGACGGCATCGACGAAGGCGTCGCGATCGGCGGCTCGCTCGGTCGACAGGTCGAGTCCCTCGATCCGGCTCGCGTAATCGGCGACGTGCTCGGCCAATTCGGACAGGGTGATCTGGTCGCCTGCCCGGCCGAGCGCGGCCAGCGCCAGCGACAGATAGGCGTAGCGGCGTCGGTCGAAGACCCGATCGTTGACGCTGCGGGCGGGCCGGGCGTCATCGAGCCGATCGTGCACCGGGTAGAGCCGGGCCGTGGTCTCGGTGACCTCCAAGCGGTAACCGAACAATTCGGCCAGATCCTCGCGCAGTTCCGTCGCCCACCGCCGAATCAACGGCAGCGCGATCCGGTCGGGATAGACCCGGGTGACCAGGTGATTGGCGAGCATCACTCGCGCCGCCCGCTGATAACTGTCGAGAGCGAGCGCATCGATCCGTTGTCGCTTCACAGTCTTGCCCCTCGTGCCGACGTCGGTCGCACCGAGCGATGGACGCCGAAATCTGGCGAGTCGATGCGCAGTCTCATCGCGCGACCCCGCGGCGGCTCGACTCGCGTACTTCGAGGCGACGGTTGTTCAGATGGAGCAGCCCCGCCGCGGTCCGGATGACCGTCGACCCATCGCAGGGGCGCACTGTCAACGTGACGCCGTTGTCGGAACCTGTTGTGCCGTCGACTTTTCCGCTCACCGGAACCCACGCGGTGGAGGCGGCGTCGATCAGGCGCAACAGCACCTCGGTCTCACGCTGATCCAGCACTCGTTCGTGCACATTGCCCTGGGACAGCGAGGCGGCGGCCGCGGCGCGTTCACGCTGTGCCGCCAGTTGGGCCTCCCGCAGCCGCCGCACGCCCGCGTCGTTGCGCGCGATCCGGGCCGGGGCGCCCGCCGTGGGTGCGCGACCGGTTTCGGCGAGCGTGCGGGAGATCTCCAACGGCGGTGCTTCCCACCAGGATCGGCTGGTGGGGATCAGTTCCGCGTCGGGATGTTCGAGCGAGAGGTGGCGCGGCTTGCCCAGCCCGAACACCGCGTCGTAGAGCGCGTGCGCACTGCCCGCGCTGGGGGTGGCGACGAACCATTCGGCCAGATGGCGCAACGCCGATTCCCGGCTGACGCCACCTCGGCGGGTCTCGGTGACCCGGCGCAACAGCGACAGCACCGCCGCGATCGCGCTCATCGTCGCTTCGCGGAGCCGATCGGCCTCGCAGGTTTCCGACGACTCGGTGCCCGCGGCGACGAACCAGGTGCGCAGCCCGTCCCAGCGGGAACGCCAATCCGCTTCGCGTTCGGCGAGACTCAGCAGCACCCGCTCGTCGCACCCGGCCGCGCGGCCGATCAGCTGCTCGACGCCGGTCTCCTCGACTTCGCCGATCGCCGCCGCCAGCCGCGGGGCGAAGCGGGCCAGATCCATGCTGAACTCCCGCATGTGTGCCAGCAGCGCGTCCTTGTGCGCGAGGAAGGATTCCGGCGTGATCTCGGTGGTGCGCACCAGGTCGCCCAGAGACAGGTAGAAGTGCGCGGCGCGCGCGGCCATGTCGGTGAGCGCGGTGTCGAGCCTGCGCAACGTGGTGTAGACCCGCTCGGCGTCGCCGTCGCGGTTGGCGGCGGAGAGGGTGCGCAGGTCGGCGAGCAGCTCGGGCAGCACCAGCCGCGACAGCGACGCGTCCTCCATCCGGGCCGCGAGCACCCCGGCCACCGCCCGGTAGGCCTGGAACCCGGCCTGCGCGAACTGGTAGACGTAGTGCCGGTTGCGGTACTCGGCCAGGGTGGCCGCGCGGGTGCCGTCGTAGCTGCGTTCGAGCACACCCCAGCGATGCAGCTGCTCGAGCAGGGGACCGATCTCGACCGCGGGCAGTGGGACACCCGCGGCCGCCTCGGCTCGACCGCCCGCCTCGGCTCTGGCTATCCACTCGGCGACGTCGTCGGCGTGCAACAACACCACGTAGGCGGCACGAGCGCTGTCGAAGGCGCGCAGCACCCGCGCGTAGTCGGCGCGCTTCTCGGCGGTCGCGAACGAGAACAACCGCAGACGCTCGTCCCACAGGGCGGGTACGGCGCTGGGCAGGCCGTCGGCGGAGTCGGTCACCGTAGACAGGTTAGTGGTGGCCTTCGCGTGCTCCGCCGGACCCGTCCCCGATCGGCGTGGCATCGCCGCGCGAGCTCAGCCGACATTGAGCGATCGCAGCTGCTCGAGGAAGGTTTGGGTGCGGTGATCTCCTGGGTATCGTTCGATGATCTCCCTGGCCGCCTCGCCCGCGATCCACGCCAGCGACGGCAGCGACTTGCGCCCCGCGGAGAACGCCGCGACACCCTCCTCGACCGCGCGCTCGAGATCGCGATCGCGCACGGCCACGACGGCCAGGGTGAGCCGCGCCTCGGAGACCCGCATGGGATTGCGGACCGAACCGTCCGGTCGGGTCGAATCGCTGATCACCTGCTGGGCGTAGCGCTCGGCCAGTCGATCCTGGCCCGCCACCCGGCAGCAGTCCATCGCGTAGAAGTCGAATTTCGTGGCGTCGACGACGAAGTGGTTGTCCAGATCGGCCGGATGACCCATCCGCGACAGGATCGCCCTGCCCTCGTCGAGGGCGGTCTGCACATTGCGGCGATCACCGAGCCGGGCCCAGCCCTTGGCGCGCTGCGCCGCCAACTGCACCCCCACACTCGACGACGTGGTACCCGTCATGGCCTTCTCCGAGACATCGATCGCGCCACGGAAGTTGCCCTGGGTCAACGCGAACCACGCCGACATCTCCGCGGCCCACCCGACGATCTCGGCATTGCCTGCCTCGCGGCCCAGCGAATCGGCGGCTCGGCGGGTGGCCTCGGCGCCACCCCGGCGGCCCAGATCGTAATCGACGCAACCGACCAGCAACGCGACCCAGCCTGCCAGGACGAGGATTTCGCGATGCTGGCTCAGCGTCAGTCTGCCGTCGAGCAGGGAGGTGATCCGGCGCAGCCACGCGGTCCCCTCGGTGTGCAGTGCGTAGGGGTCGGCGTAGGCGTATTCGCAGCACAGCCTTTCGGCGGTGATCCGCACCGCGTCCAGGGTGGCGCTGTTGACGTCGGACATTCTGAGTCGTCCGATGAACTCCAGAGTGTCCATACCGGTTGCCGATAACAGCTCGTCATCACGGTTGGGACGGGACTTCGGGAAGAACGCGGCGGGGACGGTGTCGAACGCGGCCGCGATGATCGGCGCGTAGAACTCGTCAGGTCGCGATTCCCCGGATTCCCATCGGCGCCAGTTGCGCAGCAGGGTACTGTCCGTCGGCAGGTTGTGGGAGGACTTGGCACGCATAGCGCGAACGGCATCGGCTTGCGACCACCCCCTCGCGTCACGTTCCGAGCGCATCCGAACAGCCCAGACGGGTCGATCATCAGTTGCGGTCACGGCGGTAGTATTCCACCAGTTAACGTTCGGCGTCCCGGATAGGGCATGTAGATGTCATCGGATTGACATCTGCTGCCGGGGGCCATGATTGTTCATGATGTAAGCAGGTACTCGGCTCGACAACCGGATGCCTGCTTTGCAGGAGAGCTTGCAGGGCAACGAAGTACCCCCGCGTGGCGTGCCGCGCGACGCGGGGGGATCGGTACACGACAGGTCCGACAACAGAACAGCGATCCCAATCCAACGGAGGTTCGGGTGGAAGCGTTGATCTATGGATACTTGCGGGACGATCTGGCTGATGGTCAGAGCGACCAATTGGAGGATGCGCTACGCAGCCTCGCGCGGACCGCGGGCATGTGTTTCGCCGCGACGTTCCACGAAGCACCCGCGGGTGACGGTGCGGCGTTCGCCGAACTCACCCAGGAATTGAAGCGGGCCGATGCGCACCACGTGGTGGTGCCGTCACTCGATCACCTTACCGGCCAGACGATTCCGCGTGACCTGCTGATCGCGAAGCTGGCGCACGAGGCGGCCGCTCAAGTGCTGACCCTGGAGCGTTAGCCATGGGATCCGATGCCTGCACCGATCCACCATCTCGGTAGCGGCCGCTCCGGCGGCCAGGCAGGCCACCAGTGCGAGCAATCGCTGTTCGCCGAGCGCCGGGTACACCTGCCAGTGCAGCAGGTACGCGAACAGCGAGCTGTCGGCCACCGCCACCGCCACCACGGCGACGACGGCGGGCACGCGCAGCGCGGGCAGCCAGATCAAGATCAGAATGCCCGCCATGACAAGGCGTTCCCGCTCGGTGACGCCGAAATATCCGGGCACACAAGCCAGCAGCACGGCGCTGACGATCAGCCGCTGCCAGACCGCCGTCGCCTTCGCTCCGGCCCAGCCGAGAACGAAGTACCAACAGGCCAGCGGTGACAACGCGATATCGCGTTCGGGATAGAGCCCGAACGAATGCCAGCGCAAGACCAGGGTGAGGCCGAGCAGGCCGAGGGCGAACCAGAACGGCGCCCGCCGCTCCCACCCGTCGATCCGGGGGACCCGGATCAGCAGCGCGCAGGCCACGGTGCAGTACACGAGCACTTCCAGGAACCACAGGTGTCCCGCCGTGTCATTGCGGGGACCGAGGATCTTGTTGAGCAGCAACACATTCTGCCAGCTGTAATAGCCGGGTTGCCAGACCATCGTGATCAGGACCCAGAGCGCGGTCGGCACCGCGATCATCGCCACGGCTCGCCCGGTGAGTCGCAGTCGCCGGGCGGGTGGGGCCGAACTCACCGCGAACCGGGCGAAGTTGTAGCCCGCCACGGCGAGCAGCACGTGCGCGGCGCCCCAGAGTTCGAACAGCTGGATGTGCGAGCCGAGGATCAGCACGATCCCGATCGCGCGCAGAGCCGTCGAGGAGTCGAGCGCCCGGCCGAAGCGGGCGCGGGTACGGGGAGCTCGCCCCAGGTCGGCGATCGAACGCTGTGGCCAGTCGGTGGGCAGGGTACCGAGCACCCGCTCGAGGCGTGCCGCCACGGTGACGTAACTCAGCGAACTGCCACCCAGGTCCGCGAAACTGTGTGCGGGCGAGATCGTCTCGATCGGCAGGCCGAGGGCGTCGGCGTAGATCGCGCCGACATCGTCGCCCGGGCTCGCCGGTGTGGCGGCGAGCGCGCGCATCGCCGGATAGTCGATTTTGCCGGTGGCCAGCCGAGGCAGCTCGTCGACGACGGTCACGCTGATCGCGGTGGCGGGCAGGCCCGACACCTGGGCGATCAGTCGCGCGGCCGCCACCCCGTGCGCTCGGCGCGAGGTCGCCGACGCCGCCGGGCGGGGGAGTATCGCCGCGATCACCCGGCTGCCGTCGTCGGTGCAGGCGGCGACGAAACCGGCTGTGGCCAGCTCCGATTCGACGCGGCCCAGATCGATGCGCAGACCGAACAGCTTGGCGAAGCGGCTGCGCCTGCCGACGACCTGGTACAGCCCGTCGGGCGTGCGCCGGGCCAGATCGCCGGTCCGCAGCGCGTCGACCGTGCGGCCCAGTGCCAGGTCGGCCGAGTGGCGGGCGTAGCCGAGCATCACGTTCGGGCCGTGGTAGACGAGTTCCTCCGCGGCGCCGTCGTCGACCGGTGCCAAGGTGAAATGCCCGCCCGGGACGGGGATCCCGATGCAATCGGGGTGCTCGTCCGCCGATTCCGGTGGGAGATAGGCCATTCGGGCGGTGGCCTCGGTCTGGCCGTACATCACGAAGAACCGCCAGCCCGCGGCCGCGCCGAGCCGCGCGTAGGTCCGGACCCTGGCCGGCTCGAGCCTGCCGCCCGCCTGGGTCACATACCGCAGAGCGGGCAGCGACATCCGGGCGAAGCCGATCCGGTCGAGGAGATCGACGGTGTAGGGCACCGCGGCGAACGAGGTGGCCCGGTGCGCGCGGAACTCGTCCCAGAACTCGGGCTCGAGCACGGAGCGCTCGGTGAGCAACAGGCTCGCGCCGCGCAGCAGATGACTGTGGACCACCGACAGGCCGTAGCAGTAGAACAGCGGCAAGGTGGTCGCCGCGCGGTCGTCCGGGCCGATGCCGAGGTACTCGGCGATGGATTCGGCGTTGGCGCCGAGATTGCGCGCCGACAGCCGCACCAGCTTCGGCGACCCGGTGGACCCGGAGGTGCTGAGCAACAGCGCTAGCTCCGGATGCAGCCGGTGCGCCGACCGCGCGCGGTTCGCGATGACCCGACCGCGGTCGATGATCACATCCGGGTCGTAGGTTGCGGCCAGTTCGCCGGTGAGCTCGCCGGTGAGCAGGACCGCGCACCCCGCGTCGAGTGCGCCGAGGTAGGCGACGAGGGAGTCCAGATCGTTGCCCGCGGTGAGCGCGACGAGTCGGCGGACCGGTCCCAGTTCGGCCGAGAACTCCGCGACGCGGTCGGCGAGCTGGGCGTAGGTCACCGAGGTGATGGTGGCGGCGGACGCGGGCCCCACCGGGTGCAGCACCGCGACGCGGTCGTCGAAACCACGCAGATGGGCGAGGATCGGCAGGGTCGGCACGCGAAAAAGTCTAAGTGTCGTGCCGAGGGCGGCCGGGAGGCGCCTGTGCGGCGAACTCCCGGTGAACGAGAACTAGAGGCCGAAGCTGCCGGGCCCGCGTCTGCGCAGGTACTTCTCGAACTCGGCCGCGATGGCGTCGCCGTCGATCTTGGACATGGTCTCGTTGAGGTCGATCGCCGCGTCGCCGCGCTCCTCGAGCGAGCGCACGTACTCGCTGATCTCCTCGTCGCCGAGGGTCATCTCGTTGACCGCGGCTTCCCACTCCTCGGCCTGTTTCGGCAGCTCACCGAGCGGAACCTCGATATCGAGGACGTCTTCGACCCGGTGCAGCAGCGCGATCGTCGCCTTCGGGTTCGGCGGCTGCGACACATAGTGCGGGACGGCGGCCCAGAACGACACCGCGGGCACCCCGGCCTTCACGCACTGGTCCTGCAGCACGCCGGTGATTCCGGTCGGGCCCTCGTACCGGGTCTGTTCCAGGCTGAATCGCTCGGCGGCCTCGGGGCTGTAGGCCGAGCCGGTCACCGGCACCGGCCGGGTGTGGGGGGTATCGGCCAGCAGCGCGCCGAGGATCACGACCGTCTCCACGCCGAGTTGCTCGATGAACTCGAGCAGGTCGTCGCAGAAACTGCGCCATTTCATGTTCGGTTCGATGCCACGCAGCAACACCACGTCGCGGTCGCTTCCGGGCGGGGAACACACCGACAGCATCGTCGAGGGCCACTGGATCTCCCTGGTCACCCCGTCGACCTGACGGACTGTCGGCCGGTTCACCTGGTAGTCGTAGTAGTCCTCGGAATCGAGTTCGGCCAGGGGCTCGGCATCCCAGATCAACTCCAGATGTTCGATGGCGCCACTGGCGGCATCGCCGGCGTCGTTCCAGCCCTCGAAGGCGGCAACCATGACGGGATTGCGCAACGTCGGCAGTTCCGTCCCGGGGGTCTCACTGGCATCCACCCGGTCAGCCTAGTGTCTTGTGCGAATTGTTTTGCGGTGACCGACGGTGTTGCGTGTTTCCACCGGGAACAGTGGCGCAGGCCACTCGATTCACCCACAGTGGTCTCGTTCGTCGGGGGCGCCCTCTAGTCTTGAATCATGTCTGCGTCCTTGCCCACCGGGTTCGATACCACGCTCCTCGACACGCTGCGGCGGCGTGTCGTCATCGGCGACGGCGCGATGGGCACGATGTTGCAGGCCGCGGATCTGTCGCTCGACGACTTCCGCGGCCTCGAGGGATGCAACGAGATCCTCAACGACACCCGCCCGGATGTGCTCGCCGAGATTCACCGCGCCTACTTCGCGGCGGGCGCGGATGCGGTGGAGACCAACACCTTCGGCTGCAACCTGCCCAACCTCGCCGACTACGACATCTCCGACCGGATCCGCGATCTGTCCGAGCGCGGCACCCGCATCGCCCGCGATGTCGCCGACGAGATGGGTCCGTCCGCCGACGGCACCCCGCGCTATGTCCTCGGCTCGATGGGCCCCGGCACGAAGCTGCCGACCCTGGGCCACGCGCCGTTCGTCTCGCTGCGCGACGCCTACACCGAAGCCGCGCTCGGCATGCTCGACGGCGGTGCCGATGCCATCCTCATCGAGACCTGCCAGGACCTGCTCCAGGTCAAGGCGGCGATCACCGGCAGCCGCCGGGCGATGATCGCGGCGGGCCGCCGGATCCCGATCATCACCCACGTCACCGTGGAGACCACCGGCACCATGCTGGTCGGCAGTGAGATCGGCGCGGCGCTCACCGCGCTGGAACCGCTCGGCATCGACATGATCGGGCTGAACTGCGCGACCGGGCCCGCGGAGATGAGTGAGCACCTGCGGCACCTGTCGCGCCACGCCACCATCCCGGTGTCGGTGATGCCGAACGCCGGTTTGCCGGTGCTCGGTGCCAACGGCGCCGAGTACCCGCTCACCCCCGAAGAGCTCGCTGTCGCGATGAGCGGGTTCGTGTCCGAGTTCGGGCTCTCGCTGGTCGGTGGCTGCTGTGGCACCACCCCGGAGCACATTCGCCAGGTCGCCGAGGCGGTGCGTGAGGTCGAGAAGACGCTGCCCGCGATCGAGGATCGTCGCCACCCCGAGCACGAGCCTGCCGTCTCGAGCATGTACACCGCGGTGCCGTTCGAGCAGGACGCGTCGATCATGATGATCGGCGAGCGCACCAATGCCAACGGCTCCAAGGCTTTCCGTGACGCGATGCTGGCCGCCGACTGGCAGCGGTGCCTCGAGATCGCCAAGGACCAGACCCGCGACGGCGCGCACATGCTCGACCTCTGCGTCGACTACGTGGGCCGCGACGGTGCCGACGACATGAACGAGCTGGCCTCACGGCTGGCCACCGCCTCGACGCTGCCGATCATGCTCGACTCCACCGAGGTGCCGGTCTTGCAGGCGGGTCTGCAGCATCTGGGTGGCCGGTGTGCGGTGAACTCGGTGAACTACGAGGACGGCGCAGGCCCGGATTCGCGGTTCCAGCAGATCATGCGGCTGGTCTCCGAGCACGGTGCCGCCGTCGTCGCGCTGACCATCGACGAAGAGGGTCAGGCTCGCACGGCCGATCACAAGGTCGCGATCGCCGAGCGGCTGATCGACGACATCACCGGCAACTGGGGCCTGGCCGAGTCCGACATCATCATCGACACCCTGACGTTCACCCTGGGCACCGGGCAGGAGGAGTCGCGCAAGGACGGCGAGGAGACGATCAAGGCCATCCGCGAGCTCAAGCGCCGCCGCCCGCAGGTGCAGACCACCCTTGGCCTGTCGAATATCTCCTTCGGTCTGAACCCGGCCGCCCGGCAGGTGCTGAACTCGGTGTTCATGCACGAATGTGTCGAAGCGGGACTGGATTCGGCGATCGTGCACGCGTCGAAGATCCTGCCGATGAGCCGGATCCCCGACGAGCACCAGCAGGTGGCCCTCGATCTGATCTATGACCGCCGCACCGAGGACTACGACCCGCTGCAGAAGCTGATGGCGTTGTTCGAGGGTGTCTCGACGGCCTCGTCGAAGGCCTCGCGCGCCGAGGAAATGGCGCTGCTGCCCTTGTTCGAGCGTCTCGAGCGGCGCATCGTCGACGGTGAACGCAACGGTCTCGGTGACGATCTCGACGAGGCGATGCAGACCGTGCCGCCGCTGCAGATCATCAACGAGACCCTGCTCTCGGGCATGAAGACCGTCGGTGAGCTGTTCGGTTCGGGCCAGATGCAGCTGCCGTTCGTGTTGCAGTCGGCCGAGGTGATGAAAACCGCTGTCGCGCACCTGGAACCGCACATGGAAGCCACCGACGACGCGGGTAAGGGCCGGATCGTGCTGGCCACGGTGAAGGGCGATGTCCACGACATCGGCAAGAACCTGGTCGACATCATCTTGTCCAACAACGGCTACGAGGTGGTGAACCTCGGTATCAAGCAGCCCATCGCCACCATTCTCGACGCCGCGCAGGACAAGAAGGCCGATGTGATCGGCATGTCCGGGCTGCTGGTGAAGTCGACCGTGGTGATGAAGGAGAACCTCGGTGAACTCAACTCCAAGGGTGTCGCCGAACAGTTCCCGGTGCTGCTCGGCGGCGCCGCGCTGACTCGTTCCTACGTGGAGAACGACCTCACCGCGGTCTACGACGGCGACGTGTACTACGCCCGTGACGCCTTCGAGGGCCTGCGGTTGATGGACGAGATCATGACCGTCAAGCGTGGCGGTGGGCTCGACCCGGACAGCCCGGCGGCGATCGCCGCCAAGGACAAGGCCGCCGAGCGCAAGGCGCGTCATGAGCGGTCCAAGCGGATCGCGGCCGAGCGCAAGGCCGCCGAGGTGCCGATCGTGGTGCCCGAACGCTCCGATGTGGCCGCGGATCTGCCCGTGCCGACGCCGCCGTTCTGGGGCACCCGGGTGATCAAGGGTCTGCCGCTGGCGGAGTATTCGGGTCTGCTCGACGAGCGGGCACTGTTCCTCAGCCAGTGGGGTCTGCGCGGTCAGCGGGCCGGGGACGGGCCGACCTATGAGGACCTGGTGGAGACCGAGGGCCGGCCGCGGTTGCGCGCCTGGCTCGACCGGCTCGCCACCGAGGGTGTGCTCCAGCACGCGGCCCTGGTCTACGGGTACTTCCCGGCGGTGTCGGAGGGCGACGAGGTCATCGTGTTGACCGAGCCGAATCCGGATGCGCCGGAACGGTATCGGTTCACCTTCCCGCGTCAGCAGCGCGACAGGTTCCTGTGCATCGCCGACTTCATCCGCTCGCGCGAGCAGGCTCGTGCGACCGGACAGGTCGACGTGTTGCCGTTCCAGCTGGTGACGATGGGTCAGCCGATCGCCGACTTCGCGAACGCGCTGTTCGCCGCCGACAACTACCGCGACTACCTCGAGGTGCACGGCATCGGTGTGCAGCTCACCGAGGCGCTGGCCGAGTACTGGCATCGCCGGGTGCGCGAGGAACTGACCGTCGACGGCAAGTCCGTCGCCGCCGACGATCCCGCCGACATCCAGGACTACTTCAAGCTCGGCTACCGGGGCGCTCGCTACTCCTTCGGCTACGGTGCCTGCCCCGACCTGGAAGATCGTGCCAAACTGGTCGACCTGCTCGACGCAGGCCGGGTCGGGGTGACGCTGTCGGAGGAACTGCAGTTGCACCCCGAACAGTCGACGGACGCGTTCGTGCTGCTGCATCCGGAGGCGAAATACTTCAACGCCTGAGAGACTGCAGGCACAGAGATACACGCGTCGGCAGATCGGACCGGTCCCGCGGACCGGTCCGATTGTCGTTGCGACGCATGTGAGTCTGGTCACGATGCGGCGCTGGGTCCATGGACCGGGCTGTCCCGCAACAGGATCGAAGCAGTTCAGCACGTAGGATTTTCGAAAGTTTCATCCCGCTGTGGCGCGGAGGGCGAGACGACTCAGCGGTAAGCAGGAGGGGCACACGATATGACATCGGATCGGTTGATCGCGGGACGCTATCGACTCACCGACCCGATCGGCACGGGCGCGATGGGGGTCGTGTGGCGCGCCACCGATGTCCGGCTGCGGCGCACTGTCGCGGTGAAGCAAGTGCTGCTCGCACCCGGTCTCACCGGTACGCAAGCACTCGAAGGAAAACTGCGTGCGATGCGGGAGGGCCGGATCGCGGCCCGTCTGCACCATCCCAACGCCATCACCGTCTTCGATGTCGCCGAAGAGGACGGCCAGCCGTGGCTGGTCATGGAATACATGAACGCGCCGAGCCTCGCGGTGAAGCTGGCGGGCGGGGTGACGTTGCCGCCGATCGAGGTGGCGGGGATCGGCGCCCAGGCCGCCGCCGCGCTGTCGGCCGCGCACGACGCCGGGATCATGCACCGTGATGTGAAACCGGCAAACCTGCTCGTCGGCGACGACGGCACGGTCAAACTCACCGACTTCGGCATCTCGCACGCGACCGGCGACGTCACCGTCACCGCCACCGGCTTCCTGGCGGGGACCCCCGCCTATCTGGCGCCCGAGATCGCCCGCGGCGACAATCCGAAACCCGCCGCCGACGTGTTCGCTCTCGGGTCCACGCTGTACGCCGCCTCCGAAGGCGCTCCGCCGTTCGGTGAGGGCGACAACCCGCTGGCTGTGCTGCACGCCGTCGCCCGCGGTGTGGTGCCCGAGCCGAAGAACGCGGGCCCGCTCGCCCCGGTCCTGATGTGGCTGCTGACCGCGTCCGCCGACGACCGGCCGACGATGGCGCAGGCCCGGGTCGCGCTGGAAGACGTTGCGGCGGGCCGTGTTCCGGCACTGCCCGCCTCGGCCACGAAGATTCTGCCGATGAGCGAGGCGGCCACGTCGCTGATTCCGCCGGTCGGCGCGCCCGCGAACGGGGGCGCGACGGCGAAGTCGGGCGCGGCAGCGTTGTTCGGCAGCGGTCTCGCGAAGGCCAAGGCTGCCCGCTCGGCCATCTCGGGCCGAAATTCGACCGGTGTACCGCATGCCTCGGACGTGAGCGGGAGTGCGGCGTCGGGCACGGGCGGCAACGCGGCGAGCCGAGCGGACGGGGCAATCGGCCGAGCGGCGGCAGGCGGGGCCGGGCAGGCAGGCGCGGTGCGGCAGGCGGCGGCAGGCGATCCCGGCCTCGTCCGGCCGCGCGACGCCGCGTCCTCGGCCGCGGACGGTGTCGAACGCGCCGGTGCCCAGGCGCAGCTGCGCGCCGAGGCCGCGGACGGGCCGACGGACGGCTCCGGCCTGCATCCGGCGTTCCCCGTCCCGCCGTCGCGCACCGACCGCGCGAACAACAGCCGCGCCGTGCTGCTGCTGGCCGCGGCCGTCGCCGCCTTCACGGTGATGCTGGTGGTGCTGGTGGTCACCCGTGACCGGGGCGGTGACTCCGATCGGCAGGCGCAGGTCCCGGCATCGCCGGTCACCGTCACGACCGTGGTCGACGGCAAGGTGAGCACGGTCGTCATCGTGCCCGAGCAGGAAACGATCACTGTGTCTGCCCCGCCCGAAGCCCTGCCGAGCGGTGCGACGAGCGCCGGTGCGACCCCGACGAGCACATCCGCCAAGCCGACCCCCACCACCGCGAAACCGACCAGCACGACCATCACCACCACGCCGTTCGGTCCGCCCACCCCGGACCGGATCAACCAGTTCATCGCCGGGTACTACGGCATGCTGCCCGGCAATATCGGCGGGGCGTGGGCGCAGCTCGCTCCCGGCTACCAGGCGCAGACCGGTGGGTTCGGGCAGTACTCGTCGTTCTGGTCGTCGGTGCGGTCGGTGACTGTCGGCTCGATCACCCCCAGCGGGCCGAACCGCGCGGTCGTCACGCTCACCTATCAGCTCGCCAATGGCACCGTGACCTCGGAGAACCGGTGGATCCAGGTCTCCGGCGACGCGGGCAACCTGCAGATCGCCGGATCGGGCGTCTGAGGCGGACCCGTTACCCTGAACGGGGTCCGGCGAGCGCCGGGCACTTCGGCGATGTGTGACGAGAACGAGGCGAGTAACAGGTGAGCGCGCGACCGGCCGCGGTGCTGTGGGACATGGACGGCACGCTGCTCGATTCGGAGAAGCTGTGGGACATCGCGGTTCGTGAACTGGCCCGCGAACACGGTCGCGAGCTGACCGACGAGGTCCGCCACGCCCTGATCGGCGCCTCCGGCCCCAACGCGCTGCGCATGCTCTTCGACGGTATCGGCCTCGACCCTTCGCCGCAGACGATCGTCGAGGCGGGGGAGTTCCTGGAGCGCCGGGTCACCGAGCTGATGCTCGGCCCGATCCCGTGGCGTCCCGGCGCCAAAGACGCGCTGGCGATGGTGCGCGAGGCGGGCATGAAGTCCGCGCTGGTGACCAACACCAAGCGCTCGCTCACCGAATACGGCCTCGATACCCTCGGCCGCGACTTCTTCGACACCTCCGTCTGCGGTGACGAGGTGGCGCACGGCAAGCCCGATCCGGCCATCTACCGCCGCGCCGCGGAACTGCTCGGGGTCGACCCGGGTGATTGTGTCGCGATCGAGGACTCGCCGACCGGTTCGCTCGCGGCACAGGGCGCGGGCTGCGGTCTGCTGGTGATTCCGTGCGAGATCGCGGTTCCCGAGGCGCCGGGGCGGGTATTCCGGGAGTCGCTGATCGGTTTGTCGGTCGACGATCTGCGAGTCGCGCTCGACGCACGCGTGTGAATCTTTCGACAGCGGCGCGTGATAGGGCGTAATAGCCTACCGTGATAGTACCGAAACCCAGGTTGAATCTACGAAAACTGTTGCCGCACAGTTGATTTCGCCCGATTGTGATCTTCCCGGGATATGCCCGATTTGTCGAAACCACGGGCGCTCGCCCGAATATTCCCGCAAACTGGGTACATGACGGGCACGCGGGGGCTTGACGAAATCGTCGACATCGCACGGTATCCACTCACCGATCTCGGTGGTTCGGGCAGGCAGGCGGCTATCGACGCCGCCCGCGCCGAGCTGGCCGAGGACGGTTGTACGGTGCTGCGCGAGTTCATCCGCCCGCAGCTGCTCGACACACTGCGCGCCGAGGGGGAGGCGATCGCACCGCACGCCCACTACAAGGTGGAGCGGGTCAACGCCTACAACATTCCCCTCGACGCCGACCTGCCCGCCGGCCATCCGGCGCGGATCGTGCTCGACCGCGGAAACGCGTTCGTGGCCCGCGACCGGATCCCCGCCGAGGCGCTGATCCAGCGCCTCTACACCGACCCGGTGTTCCAGCGCTTCGTCGCCGATTGTTTCGAACTCGAGGATCTGCACGAATTCGCCGACCCACTGGCAGGTTTGTGCCTGAACGTGGTCGAGCCGGGGATGTCGCATCCGTGGCATTTCGACACCAACGAATTCACCGTCAGCATGCTCACACGCAAGCCCGACGCCGGCGGCGTGTTCGAGTACTGCCCCAACATCCGCGACCCGCACGCCGAGCATCTCGACGACGTGCGCGCCGTGCTCACCGGTGACGGCACCCGGTTCATTCGCGCGCTGGAACTGCGCCCCGGCGATCTGCAGCTGTTCAAGGGCCGCTTCTCCCTGCACCGCGTCACCGAGGTGGCCGGTGCGAGCCAACGACATTCGGCGATTTTCGCCTACACGGACCGTCCAGGGGTGATCGGCACGGTCGAACGCACCAGGCAGTTGTTCGGCCGTGTCCTGCCCGACCACGTGGCCGCCGCGGCCGACGCCGTCCGAGGTGACCGACTGCTCGACTGAGAGGAACCGCCCATGTCCGTTCCGTTGCACACCACCGGTAAAGCATCCTTCGACGACATCTACGAAAGTCCGGATCCGCGTGCGTACTTCGCGCGGATGAACGAGCTGGACTACCGGATCCCGGAACTGGCGAAGCCGCACTTCGCCGAGCAGTTGCGCCAGCTGCGGGCCGCTCGGCCGGGCCGGATCCCGACGGTGCTCGACCTCGGGTGCTCCTACGGGGTGAACGCGGCACTGCTGCGCACCGGCACCACCGTCGACGAATTGGCCGGGCACTACCGCGATCACGTCGACACCGACAAGATCGGGTTGATCGCCGCCGACCGGGAGCGGTTGCGCGGCGACCTGATGCCCGACGTACGCTTCATCGGGATGGACGCCGCACGCCCGGCGCTGACCTACGCCCACGCCGCCGGACTCCTGCACGACTACGTGCACGCCGACCTCGAGGCCACCGAGCCCACCGAGGCGCAGCGCCGTGTGCTCGCCTCCGCCGATCTGGTGATCTCCACCGGATGCGTCGGCTACATCACCGAGAAAACCCTGTCCAGGGTCGCCCAAGCAGATCCGCGCAAGCGACCGTGGATGGCGCATTTCGTGTTGCGGATGTTCGATTTCGGTCCCATCGCCGAGGAGTTGGCCGCGCTCGGCTATCGCAGCGAGCAACGTCCCGGTATGTTCCAGCAGCGGAGGTTCGCCTCGTCGCAGGAACGTGAACAAGTGCTGGATGCGTTGGCGGCCAAGGGAATCGACACCACCGACCACGAAGCCGAAGGCTGGCTCTACGCCAACCTGTTCCTGTCCCGCCCGCATCCCATCGAGACCTGAGGACTTGGATTGAACCAACCCACGTTCGCCGCCGAAGACACGCTGCCCCGGGTACCGCTGCCGAGTCTGGACGACAGTTGCGCGCGGTTCCTGCAGTGGTGTCAGCCCCTGCTCGGCGCCGAAGATTACGCCACCACCGAGGGCGCGGTAGCCGAGCTGCTGCGCCCCGGTGGGGCGGGGCGCGCGCTGCACGCCGCCCTGGCCGACTACGACGCCACCCCCGGCGTCGGCAGCTGGCTCGACGAATTCTGGCCGTCCCGGTATCTGGGCCGCCGCGACCGGATCGCGATCAACGCCAACTTCGTGTTCCTGTTCCGCGACGACACCCCCCTGGCGGCGTCGACCCTCGCCGGGCAGACCGAGCGGGCAGCCGCCATCATCGGGGCGGCCGTCGATTACAAGCTGGCACTGGACGCGGAGAAGATCGCGCCGGTGACCCAGCGTGGGCAGGCACTGTCGATGTGGCAGAACAAGTACCTGTTCTCCGAGACCCGGATTCCCGGCGAGATCCAGGACAGCGTCCGCAAGCCCTACAGCCCGGAATGGCCCGGCCCCTCGGATGCCCGGCACATCGCGGTCTTCTACCGCGGCAACATCTTCCGGATGGATGTCATCGGACCCGACGGCGCGCCGTACGCGTTCGACGACGTGGTCGACGGGCTGCGCGCGGTGATCAAGGGCGGTACCAAGCCCGCCGCGACCGACACCTCGGTCGGCCATCTCACCACGAAAGCCCGTGCGGCATGGGCGCGCAGCCGGGAAGTGCTGCGCACCGAGCCCGCCAATGTCGAGGCCTTCGACGCGGTGGAGACGGCGCTGTTCTCGGTGTGCCTGGAAGACTTCGCCCCGCGCGACGAACTGCACGCTTGCGATCAGCTGCTCCACGGCGACAGCGGCAATCGCTACTTCGACAAGTCGGTGACGTTCATCGTCTTCGCCGACGGTCAGTCCGGCATCAACATCGAGCACTGCGGACTCGACGGCACCACCGTGCTGTCGTTCGTCGACGCGCTGCTCGAGCGGACCGCCCAGGACCACGCGGCGACCAGCGGCGCGCAATCGCAGGGGCTGCCCTCGGTGGAGCCGATCGAGTTCGTGCTCGACTCCGCCGCCCGCGCCGACATCGCCGCGGCGGGCGCCGACTTCGCCCGCTTCGCCGCCGACACGGCCACCTCGCTGGTGTCGTTCGACGACTTCGGCACCGGCGAGGCCAAGAAGCTGGGCATCTCACCCGATGCCTTCGCTCAGCTCAGCTACCAGCTCGCCCACCGGCGCAGCAAGGGGCTCACCGGCGCCACCTACGAATCCATCGCCACCCGGCAGTTCCGCAACGGCCGCACCGAGGCCATGCGCGTTGTGACCCCGGAGATGGTGTCGTTCGTCGACGCGATGGTGTCCGACGAGGCCGACCCCGCGACCAAGCTGGCCGCGGCGCGCACCGCCGCGTCCGCCCACGTCGCGCGGGCCAAGGAATGCCAAGCCGGGCAGGCACCCGAGCAGCACCTGTGGGAACTGGAGTGGATCCAGCGCCGCCGCGGCGAACAGCTCGGCGTCGCCGAGGAGCGGATCGCGCTGTTCGACAGCCCCGGCTGGACGATCATGCGCGACGACTACCTCTCGACCAGCTCGGCCCCGTCGAAGTACATCCGCTACTTCGGCTTCGGCTCGACCAGCCCGCGCTGCATCGGCATCGCCTACGTGCTGCTGCCGGATCGGTGGAACATCTACCTGGCCACCCCCAAATCGGTGTCCGACCAGATGTACGCCTTCGCCGATCACCTGCGCACCGCCGTAGCCGACCTGCGCGAACTGCTCGCTCAACCGGCATGATCGTTTCCCGGCGTGCCGCACCGCGCGGTGCGCCGGGAAAACCGCTGGGTCGGGTATGAAACAATCTCTACTCGTGAAGAACTTCGAATCCCTGTTCGCCGAGCTGACCGAGCGTGCCCAGACCCGTCCCGAGGGCTCTGGCACCGTGGCCGCGCTGGACGCAGGCGTTCATTTCCAGGGCAAGAAGGTCCTGGAGGAGGCAGGCGAGATCTGGCTGGCCGCCGAGCACGAGAGCGATGAAGCGCTCGCCGAGGAGATCTCCCAGCTGCTGTACTGGCTCCAGGTGATGATGCTGGGTCGCGGGCTGAAGCTCGAGGACGTGTACCGACATCTGTGACGGCTGATCCGTCCCGATCGACACGTTTCTCACTTCCCCGAAAGGACCCCATTCCCATGTTGCGCGTCGCAGTTCCCAACAAGGGTTCGCTGTCGGAAGCCGCCACCTCCATCCTGAGCGAGGCCGGATACCGCAAGCGGACCGATTCCCGCGATCTCACCGTTCTCGATCCCGCGAACCAGGTCGAATTCTTCTTCCTGCGTCCCAAGGACATCGCCATCTACGTCGGCTCCGGTGAGCTCGACCTCGGCATCACCGGCCGCGATCTGGCGCTGGACTCCGGGTCCCCGGTGAGCGAGCGGCTCTCGCTCGGTTTCGGCCGCTCCAGCTTCCGCTACGCGGCCCCCGCCGGCGAGGACTGGAAGGTCGAGGATCTGGCGGGCAAGCGCATCGCCACCTCCTACCCGAACCTGGTCCGCGCCGACCTTGCCCGCTTCGGCATCGACGCCGAGGTGATCCGCCTCGACGGCGCGGTCGAGATCTCGATCCAGCTCGGTGTCGCCGACGCCATCGCCGACGTCGTCGGATCCGGGCGCACCCTGCGTCAGCACAACCTGGTCGCGTTCGGCGAGTCCCTGTGCGATTCCGAAGGCGTCCTCATCGAACGCACCGGGTCCGACCGCGACGACCGCGCCCGCAATCAGCTCATCAACCGCATCCAGGGCGTCGTCTTCGCCCAGCAGTACCTGATGCTCGACTACGACTGCCCCAAGTCGCTGTTCGACCAGGCCGTCGCGATCACCCCCGGGCTGGAGTCACCGACGGTCTCGCCGCTGACCGATCCCGAGTGGGTCGCCGTGCGCGCGCTCGTTCCCCGCAAGCAGGGCAACGAACTGATGGACCGCCTCGCCGACCTCGGCGCCAAGGCCATCCTCGCCACCGACATCCGCTCCTGCCGGGCTTTCTGAGCCCTGACGACCGGAGGCCCCTCACCTGTGTTCATCCAGGTGGGGGGCTTTCGTGCAGGTGGAGCTGTCGGCGTTCCTACTTCGCCGACAGACTCTCGAGCGCCTCACGAATGAAGCACAACGGGCAGATCGGGTCGAACGGCGCCGTCGGGTAACCGCCGATCACCGGTTGCGCAATCCGCGGCCCCGCTGACGTCTCGGCCGATGCCACGGTCGGGTAGATCCCGATCGACACCGCGACAGCCGCGACGGCCACGGCTCTGGACATGGTGCGATTCATCTGTCTCCTCAGCTCGATGGATGACAACCCGCGACGGCGGTGCACCGACAGGTCGCTACCGAGGGGATTCCCCTACGGACCGAGGGTAGTCGTGGTCGCATCGACCCCGCGATGGATACCCGCCGCGAGTAGGCTGGAATCGCAGATTTGTCCGGACAATCAGTGATCGGGGCGAACATGTCGAACAAGAACGAGCACGAAGAGAAGATCGAGAAGGAGCAGGTCGAGCGCGAAGAGGAACGCCGCCGCCTGCAAGAAGAAGAGGATCGTCGCCTGCAGTAGGCCTGCCCCTCGTACATCATGTCACCGATCATTCGGTCAGCGGCGAGATCCGCTCAGGCTGAACGCAATCGGTGTGCCCTCGCGATTCCGTTGCTACCTTGCGTTTTCTCGATGAGGAACAGCAAGGAGTCACCGTGTCGCAGACACAGCCCGAGCCTCGGCCGGGCAGCGCATTCAGCTGGAACGAAGACTGGTTGGCTACCGTCGTCGGGCTCGTCCTGATCGGTCTGGTACTGGTCGGCGCGATCCCCGACTGGCTGGTGCCGTGATGGGGGAGACCGGGACGACGTCGGAAACCGCGGCGTTGCAGGCGAATGCGCGGCCTGCGGTGCGCGACATCGTGGCCGGGATCGTGCTGGTGCTGGCGCTGGGCGCGTTGACGCGGTTCTTCGACACCCATGTTCCGCAGTGGGCCGCGGATACACCCTTCAAGCGGGTCGCGAAGACGGTCGAGTATCCGGTGTACGCGATCGCGATCGGGTTGATCGGCAATGTGGTGCTGAGCAAGATCGGCCTGCGGGACCGGCTTTCGGCCGGTTTCCGGACCGAGTTCTTCATCAAGACCGGGGTGGTGCTGCTCGGCGCTTCGATCAATCTGAAGATCCTGGTGACGGCGGCCGCTCCGTCGATCGTGCAGGCGCTGGCGTTGATCACCATCGTCTTCGGGTTCACCTGGTGGCTGGGCGGGGTGCTCGGTCTCGACGACAAGTTGCGGGCGCTGCTGTCGTCGGCGGTGTCGATCTGCGGGGTGAGCGCGGCCATCGCGGCGGCGGGTGCGGTGCAGGCACGACGCGAGCAGATCGCCTACGCGGCGTCGCTGGTGATCATCTTCGCGCTGCCGTCGATCTTCCTGTTGCCTTGGCTCGCTGATGTTTTCGGACTTTCCGATGCGGTGGCAGGCGCGTGGATCGGTGGCAATATCGACACCACGGCCGCGGTGGCTGCCGCGGGTGCGCTGGCGGGTGAGCAGTCGTTGCAGATCGCGACGATCGTCAAGACCACGCAGAACGCACTCATCGGTCTCGTGGCGATCGCGCTCACCGCCTGGTTCGCGTTCCGCGTGGATCGTACCGAGGGCGCCGCTCGTCCGAGCCTCGGCGAATTCTGGGCCAGGTTCCCGAAATTCGTGCTCGGGTTCATCGCCGCCTCGATCATCGGCACGCTGTATCTGCAGTCGGTCGACAAGAAGACCGGCGCCGCGCACATCGCCGTCATCAACGACCTGCGCACCTGGTTCCTGATCCTGGCCTTCGTCTCCATCGGTCTGGAGTTCTCGCTGCGCGGGCTGCGCGAAGCCGGGTGGCGGCCGATCGTGGTCTTCGGATCGGCGGCGGTCGTGAATCTCGCTGTCGGCCTGGGTCTTTCGGTGCTGCTGTTCCGCGACTTCGCGGTCTGAGTGCCCGCCGCGGGCAGCCTCAGGAATCAGCCCGGCTGCTCGCGGTCGCCTCGGCCTTGATCTGTTCGAACTGCGCGCCCATCCGCGCGGCCAGTGCGGTCGCGGCCGACAGCGGACGGACCATCACCATCAGTTCGTCGATCTTGCCGTCCTCGTCGAGGTGGACGAAATCGCACCCGGTGAGTTGCTTGCCGTCCACGGTGGCCTCGAACACCAGGGCGTGATCGCGCCCTTCGCCGATCTCGCGCACGTAGCGGAAGTCTTCGAAGACGCGGATCACCGCGCGCAAGATGGCCGCGGTGATGGCCTTGCCGGGATAGGGCTGGAAGGCGACGGGGCTGGTGAAGACCACATTCTCGGCCAGCAATGCCTCGATGGCCGCTTCGTCTCGTGCTTCGACCGCCGTGCGGAAAGGATGCATCTGTCAGCTCACCTCATATTCAACGAGTTGCATAGGGTGTGCGCAGCTTAACCCGGACAGTGGGTGCGGTCATACGTCTTCGGGGAGACGTTCTGTCACCAGGTCGGCAGGGGCCGGGGCCTGGACCGGCCAGCCCGGATAGGGCGGTGGCGTGCCGCCGTACTCGGGGCACAGGGGCTTGAAGTCACAGAACTTGCACATCGAGTTGCGAGTGGGCGGGAAGTCCCCGGTTCGGCCCGCGTCGATGATGGCTTGCCACAGCGCGGTGAGGATGCGCTGGAAGCGGTCCAGTTCCTCGCGCTCGGGTGTGTAGGTGAGAATGTTCTTGTCGGCCAGATAGATCAGGCGCAGCTGGGCCGGGACGATGTCGCGGGTGCGCAGGATCATCAGCGCGTAGAACTTGAGCTGGAACAGCGCTCGCGCTTCGTGCAGGGGGCCGGGGGAGCGACCGGTCTTGTAGTCGACAACGCGCAGCAGGCCGTTGGGCGCCACGTCGATGCGGTCGACGAAACCGCGCAGCGGAATATCGCCGTCGAGGTCGACCTCGACCCGTTCCTCGAGCGCGTGCGGCTCGAATCGGCGCGGGTCCTCGAGCTCGTAATAGCTCGCGACCAGCGTGCGCACTTCGTCGAACAGCGCCTGCGGACCACCCTCGGCGACGAGCTCGTCCACCCCGTCGCGCTCCGCGCGCACACGCTCCCACGCCCCCGGCACCAACTCGGCCGCCCGTGCCGGCTGACGCTCGGCCGCGGGCAACCCGAACAGATCTTCCAGTACCGCGTGCACCACGGTCCCGCGCACTGCCGCTCGCGACGGCGGTTCCGGCACCCGATCGATCGCCCGCAACCGGTACTTCAGCGGACACTGCTTGAAATCGCTTGCCCGCGAAGGCGACAACGCCGGACGCGACCGATGCACCGGCGCGTCGGCGGTGTCGTCGGTCAGGGGCACGGACAAGGGCGCTGACATGTTTCGCAGGTTAACCGCACACACCGACACGATCGCGCGTCCGCCGCGAAATAGCTGACCCGTCGATCGCGCAAACCGCGGCGCCTGGCAGGCTGACAGGTCCATTCGAAGAACGGGAGATCAATGACGGCCAGACGAACCGGTCCATTCGCTATCGGGGACCGCGTGCAGCTGACCGACGGTAAGGGACGCCTCTTCACCGTGGTGCTCGAGGAGGGTAAGGAATTCCATACCCATCGCGGCGGCATCAAGCACGACGACCTCATCGGCAACGACGAGGGCACCGTGGTGAAGTCGGTCAACGGCACCCCGTATCTGGCCCTTCGCCCGCTGCTCACCGACTACGTGCTGTCGATGCCGCGCGGCGCCGCGGTGATCTACCCCAAGGACGCCGCCCAGATCGTGCACGAGGGCGATGTGTTCCCGGGCGCGCGGGTGCTGGAAGCCGGCGCCGGCTCGGGTGCGCTGACCTGCTCGCTGCTGCGCGCGGTCGGCCCCGAGGGTGAGGTGATCTCCTACGAGATCCGCGACGACCACGCCGAGCACGCCGTCCGCAACGTGGAGACCTTCTTCGGCGAGCGGCCGGCGAACTGGTCGATCACGATCGCCGACGTGGCGCAGTACGAGGGCCCGCAGGTCGATCGCGTCGTGCTCGACATGCTGGCGCCGTGGGACGCGTTGCCCGCGGTGTCGAAGGCGCTGGTTCCCGGTGGGGTGCTGGTGGTGTACGTCGCCACCGTCACCCAGCTGTCCAAGGTGGTCGAGGCGCTGCGTGAGCAGGAATGCTGGACCGAACCTCGCTCGTGGGAGTCGATGGTGCGTGGCTGGCACGTCGTCGGCCTGGCCGTGCGCCCGGAGCATCGCATGCAGGGCCATACCGCGTTCCTGGTGAGCGCGCGGCGGCTGGCCGAGGGCACTGTCACGCCCAAGCCGCAGCGGCGTCCGTCCAAGGGCTGATCACGCGCGGGTGAGCAGGCGGGCGGCGAGCAATGCGGCCGCCGCGCCTGCGAACCAGAGCCCACCGTCTGCGGTGAGGCCCCATCGGGTGGCTTGCAGGATCGCGATCCCGGCGGCGATCACGGTCAGCACGGTGGCGGCCGAGCGGACGCCCCGCACTGCCGCGACCGGACCGTCCCACCAGCGCAGCGGTGTGTTCTCGAGGCCACGCAGGCCGAGGAACAGCGCGCCGGTGAGTGCGGCGGTCGCGGTGAGCTGCACTGCCGTGAGCAGCCAGAATCCGGATTCGGTGGGTGCGGCGCGGTCGGCGCCCGCCAGGTGGCTGAGTACGAGCACGGTGAGCAGGGCGGGCATGTGCCACAGGTACAGCGTCATGGCCCCGGTGTTGCCGATGACGGTCGACCACCAGACGCGCGGGCGGGCGGCGAGACGGCGCAGCCAGGGCGCCACGGCGACGGCGGCGCAGCACAGCATCACCGCGTGCCCGGCCAGCAGCAGCGAGGGCGGCGCCAGATTCGACAGCCGTTGGCCCGGCACGGTGACCATGCTCACCTCGTACGGGCCGACCAGGACCAAGAGCACGTCGACGACCAGAACCGCCGCGGCCAGCACCGCTGCGGTCCGCCGGCGCAGCAGGCCACGCAGATACCCGATCCCGAGCACCGCGGGCACCAGCCAGACGACCATGTTGAGGTAGCCGAGCTCGCTCGGCCCGCCGGTGAGCCGCACCGCGTCGACGATCGCCGTGCCTGTCACGATCACCGCGACCGCGGCGAACATCCGGCCACCGCTGGTGATCAGCGCCGCGAGCGACGGCACGATCGCCAGCACCGCCAGGTACGTGCCGAGAAACCACAGCAGCTGCACGCTCGTCACCGCGAGCGGACGATGCCACCCCGGCGCGAGCACCAGATCGGCCACCACCAGCAGCGCCACCGAGGCGGCCACGAAGTAGCCGAGCGGCCGGACCAGCCGCTGGGTGCGCCGGAAAAGCCAAGCGCCCCATGATGTCCCCGGCCCGATGCCGCGCGCACCCGCGGCCACGCCCGCGAAGAAGAACAGCGGAAGCACCTGCAGAACCCAGGTGAGCGGGCGCAGCATCGGCAGATCGGCGAGCACATTGCCGAAACGCACCTCGGTGCCCGACACCGTCACGGTCAGCATCAGGCAGTGACCGGCGACGACCACCACCAGCGACGAGATCCGCAGCAGATCCAGGAACCGGTCCCGATCGGCCGGGGTGTTCGCGGCCACCACCGCGACACTGGGAACAACGCTCATGCCAGAGACCATCGCAGAATTCGCGCCACGGACACAGCGCGGAACTACCCCGGTCGCTGAGTGGAACTACGCGGGCGTGGACCGCAGGTCGGTGGCAATCGATCCAGCCCGGGTGATCTTGCGGCCTGCGTGCGGTGCACAGCGACGGTACGGCCGGGGCGGTACTCGCGGGCCGTCCGGGCCGTGCCGATCGGTCAGGCGGGCGTGCAGGGAGCCTGGGCGAAGCCGAGCAGCAGGCAGCCGCTGGCGTCGGAGAGCTTCCACGTGCCGCCCTCCTGCTGCCAGGTGACCGGGAACGCGGGCGCCGTGCCGTGCGGAGAGGTGATCGTCACATCGGCGGTGGCGGTGTCACCACTGGTCGCGACGTTGTCGACGGCGAAGGTCAGGGTGTAGCCGGCGAGCATGCCGTTCATCTGATCGATGTTGGACTTGTGCGCGTCGCCGTTGACGATCAGTTTCGCCTTGTCGTCGGTGGATACTCCGGGATCGGCGAACTTGATCAGCGTCGCCTTCAGGGAATCGGCGGTGGGTGCCGCGGCGTTGTCACCCGAAGGTGCCGGAGTTGCCGAAACGCTGGACGGAGCGGCCGCGATACTGGTACTGCTCGTGGTGGCATTCGTCGTGGAATCGTCGGAATCGCCGCAACCGGTCAGTCCGACGGTGACGGCGAGCGCCGCAGCGGCGGCGGCGACGGTGACACGGATCGTGCGGGGAGGAAGGAGCATGGACAGCAACCTTTCGACTCGTTGGGCGAGTGCCCCGTACGGGGTGTTAGGGGAGCCTAACAGGTGCAAATGTGTGGTTGATGTCGTACCGACCGTACAAGATGTGATCACGACGAAACCATGTCGGAAAGCGAGAACGGACCGCGCCCGGTAGCGTTGATAGACCGGGACTGGGAGGAGCAGCATCATGAGCCCCAACGAGAATTCGGATTCGGCGGCCTGGCGAGAGCTCGAGGCGGTACGCGCCGAGTCGGCTGCTCTTCGCAGGCAACTCGCCGATTCGCCGGATCGCGCACGCGAATTGGAAGCCAGGATCGATTCGCTGACCATCCGCAACGGCAAGTTGATGGACACGCTCAAAGAAGCGCGCCAGCAGCTGATCGCGTTGCGCGAGGAAGTCGATCGTCTCGGCCAGCCGCCGAGCGGATACGGCATCGTCATCCACGCCTACGAGGATCAGACGGTCGACGTCTTCACCTCCGGGCGCAAGATGCGCCTCACCTGCTCGCCCAACATCGACGCCGACGCACTGGAATACGGCCAGACCGTGCGCCTCAACGAGGCACTCACCGTCGTCGAGGCCGGAAATTTCGACGCCATCGGCGAAATCGGCACGCTGCGTGAGATTCTCGACGACGGCAGGCGCGCCCTCGTGGTCGGCCACGCCGACGAAGAGCGGGTGGTGTGGCTGTCGGGTCCGCTGTCCAAGATCGCCGAATACGACGACATGGCCGACCCCGATTCGCCGATTCGCAAACTGCGCCCGGGTGATTCGCTGCTGGTCGACACCAAGGCGGGCTTCGCGTTCGAGCGCGTTCCCAAGGCCGAGGTCGAAGACCTTGTGCTGGAAGAGGTTCCCGACGTCGACTACACCGACATCGGTGGCCTGGGCCGCCAGATCGAGCAGATCCGCGACGCGGTGGAACTGCCGTTCCTGCACAAGGATCTGTTCCGCGAGTACGCGCTTCGCCCGCCCAAGGGTGTGCTGCTCTACGGTCCGCCCGGCTGCGGTAAGACGCTGATCGCCAAGGCGGTGGCCAACTCCCTCGCCAAGAAGATCGCCGAATCGCGTGGTCAGGATGCCAAGGAAGCCAAGTCGTTCTTCCTCAACATCAAGGGCCCCGAGCTGCTCAACAAGTTCGTCGGCGAGACCGAGCGCCACATCCGCATCATCTTCCAGCGGGCACGCGAGAAGGCCTCCGAGGGCACCCCGGTGATCGTGTTCTTCGACGAGATGGACTCGATCTTCCGCACCCGCGGTTCCGGTGTCTCCTCCGATGTGGAGACCACCGTTGTGCCGCAGCTGCTTTCGGAGATCGACGGTGTGGAGGGTCTCGAGAACGTCATCGTGATCGGCGCGTCCAACCGCGAGGACATGATCGACCCCGCGATCCTGCGGCCGGGCCGTCTCGATGTGAAGATCAAGATCGAGCGTCCCGACGCGGAATCGGCGCAGGACATCTTCTCGAAGTACCTCACCGAGACGCTGCCGCTGCACGAGAGCGATCTGCGCGAGTTCGACGGCGACAAGCAGGCGTGCGTCGAGGCGATGATCGAGAAGGTCGTCGAGCGGATGTACGCCGAGAGCGACGACAACCGGTTCCTGGAGGTCACCTACGCCAACGGTGACAAGGAGGTCCTGTACTTCAAGGACTTCAACTCCGGCGCGATGATCCAGAACATCGTGGACCGGGCGAAGAAGTACGCGATCAAGTCGGTGCTCGACACGGGTAACCCGGGTCTGCGGATCCAGCACCTGTTCGACTCGATCGTCGACGAGTTCGCCGAGAACGAGGACCTGCCCAACACCACCAATCCCGATGACTGGGCCCGGATCTCGGGCAAGAAGGGTGAGCGGATCGTCTACATCCGCACGCTCGTCACGGGCAAGAACGCCTCGGCCAGCCGGGCGATCGACACCGAGTCCAACACCGGTCAGTACCTGTAGTCACGAGCCGCGAAGGCCGCGTCCCGGTGGGGCGCGGCCTTCGCGTTTCTGTGCACTTTTTTTCACCGAAACGCTGCGCGGCGGCAAGTGAATAGGGCACGCTTCACTTGTTCGTTTCACCTGATGAGGACTTACGAGGAGCGTTGTCATGGCCGGTTCCGCCGCTGAATTGCTGACCGAGATCATCCTGCAGACCATCCAGAACCTGTTCAGTTCGATCAGCGCCGGCTGATCGAACCAGCCTGCTGCGACGAGGGCCGCGTCTCCCGATTCGGGAGGCGCGGCCCTCGTCGCGGATCAGCCCTGTGTGGTGGTCACGGCGTTGAAGACCACATCGGCCACCGGGGTGCCGTCGGCGCCGCCACCCGCGACACCGGCGTTGGCGACGTTGGTCAGCGCGTCCAGGCCCTCGGTGATGGTGCCGAAGGGGGTGTAGTTCGGCGGCAGCTGGGTGTCGCGGTAGACCAGGAAGAACTGGCTGCCGTTGGTACCGGGGCCCGCGTTGGCCATCGCGACGGTGCCCGCCGGGTAGACCGCGCCCGCGAGGTTCTCGTCGGTGAACTTGTAGCCGGGGCCGCCCATGCCGGTGGCGGTGGGATCGCCGCACTGGAGCACGAAGATGCCCTGGGTGGTGAGCCGGTGGCAGCGGGTGTGGTCGAAGTAGCCCTCGCTCGCGAGGAAGGCGAACGAGTTCACCGTGCGCGGGGCAGCAGCGGCATCGAGCGCGATCGTGACTGCGCCGCAGGTGGTGTCGAGGGTGGCGGTGTGGCTCGCCGCGGTGTCGATGGTGAGTGCCGGTTCGGTGGGCCACTGCTTGCCGTTGGGCTGACCCGCCGCGGCGGGTGCGCAGCCGGGGATCACTGCCTGCCGCATCGGTGCGGTCTGCGCGGCGGGGGCGAGTGCCACCAGGGCGGCCGCGGCGATGCCGACGCCGACGAGCGCGCGAATGAAGGGTCGGTCCTGCGAAATGCTGGTCACCTTGGCGGGATCTCCTCGAGAGCGGTGCTGCCGGACGATGTACCGCGCATCCTGCCAGTCGCAGCGGCTCGCGTGGGGACAGACCACCGGATCCGGTCCGCTCGTCGTGTGATCGACACAGAATCCTGTGCTTTCGCTAGCGAGTCCGCAACCGCCACAGCGTGGTCGTCTCGGCGGTGCGGGCCGCGGCGAGGGGGTCGTCGCGATCGGTCGCGCGCGGATGGCGCGGCCGCGTGGTGAGCTTGCCGAGCACGGACAGGCCCGCGTCGTCGAGCAGGCGGGGGATGTGGTCGGGCGGGCGCAGGCCGAGCAGTTCGGCGAGGTCGGACAGCACCAGCCAGCCCTCGCCGTGGGGGGTGAGGTGCGCGCGCAGGTCGCGGACGAATTCGGTGAGCATCGACTGATCCTGGTCGTAGACACCGCGTTCCAGGTCCGACGTCGGTACGCCGGGCAGCCAGGGCGGATTGCACACCACGAGATCGGCGCGGCCGGGCGGGTACAGGGTGGGTCCGGTCACGGCGATCGTCCGGCCGAAGCCGAACCGTTCGGCGTTGTCCTTCGCGCACCGCAACGCCCGCGGGTTGATGTCGGTGGCGACGATCTCGGGGACGCCGCGGGTGGCGAGCAGCGCGGCCAGCACGCCCGTGCCGGTACCGAGATCGAACGCGGTGCGGATCTCGGGATCCAGTGGCGCGTCGGCGACGAGATCGACGTATTCGCTTCGGGTGGGCGAGAACACGCCGTATCCGGGGTACACCCGCGCTCCGAGCGCGGGGACTTCGACACCCTGCTGCTGCCACCGGTAGGCGCTCACCACACCGAGGAGCTCGGTGAAGGCGACCACGCGTTCGGCGTCCGCCGGACCGTACGCCGCCTCGCACGCCGCCGCCACGTCGGGAGCCCGGCGCAGATCGAGCTCGTAGCCCTTGCTCAGCCGGATCAGGAGACTGCCGAGAATGCCCGCCCGGGTGCGCCTTCGGATTCGCTCGTGTTCGTAGAGCGCGCCGAGATCACCGCCTGCGGGCTTCTTCGCCGGCTTGCGATCGGCGCGCCGGCCCAGCGCTTGTAACAGTTGGCGACCATTGTTGTAATCGCCCTGCCACAGCAGTGCCTCACCGGCCCTGATGCGGCGATACGCGTGATCGGCCGAGAGCCGGTCGTCGGCGGTGGTGACGGTGCGCGGCGCGGGTGCGCCGTTCTCCGAATGCCAGACGGCGGTGTGCTGACTGTGCTCTTCGGTCCATGCGATGGTGGACACGGGCTCTCCCGGTGATCGACGGTGCTGGTGACTCGGGTGCATCGACGCGATGCCCGACGCCGAGGTCGGTCGCTAGCGCGCCGGGATGCGACCGATTGCGTCGTCGAGGGCCGTGTCGAGCGTCACCACTGCTGCCTTTCCGCGGGAGGGATTCCTCATTCTGCCGCATCGGCCCAGGCTGACGTCATCTAGGGCGCTTTTTCAGGTCGTTCGTGCTAAATTCTGACCATGCGGCCAGAAAACAAGCCGGATGGGCAACAGCGCTCGTTCATCGAGGAGGCGCGACGGCGGCAGATCATCGCCGCCACCGTCGAGGTCGTATCGGAACTCGGGTACGCCAACGCCTCTCTGGCCCGGATCGCCGAGCGTGCCGGGATCTCCAAGGGGGTGATCTCCTACCATTTCGACGGCAAAGACGAGCTGATGTCGCAAGTCGTCACCCAGCTCTACGTCTCGGGATCGGAGTTCATGGCGCCGATTCTCACCGCGGCGATCGCCGACGGCTACCGGGCGGCTCTGCACGCCTACCTGTCGTCGAATCTGCAATTCATCGACGACAACAAGAGTTACGTGGCCGCCGTCGGCGATATCGTGCTCAACGTGCGCGGCCCGGACGGCACGCTGCGATTCGACACCGCCGACGGTGAGCGGGAGATCATCGCCCCGCTGGCCGCGGCGCTGGCCGAGGGGCAGCGCACCGGTGAGTTCGGTGACTTCGATCCGAGCGTGCTCGCGCGGCTGATCCGCGATTCGATCGACGGCGTCGCCGTCCGGGCGGTGCGAGATCCCGATTTCGATGTGCGCCGGTATCGCACGCACCTCATCCGGATGTACGACGCGGTGACCAGGAAGGACGACCGATGACGACTACTGCGGTATCCACGGAACCCGATGTGGCGCGGGAGGTTCCGTCGTTCGCCACGCTCGGCGTCGGTGCGATCGCACTGGTGGCCTCGATCGGTTTGTTCGCGGTGCTCGGGCAGTACGGATTCTTCGGCGACGAGTTGTACTTCCTCGCGGCGGGCGGCCATCACCTGGCGGTCAGCTACGCCGACCAGGGCCCGCTGGTGCCGCTGATCGCCCGGTCGATGGATTGGCTCGCACCGGGTTCGCTGGTGGCACTGCGACTTCCGGCTCTGGTGGTCACCGTGGCCGGCATCGTGCTCGCCGCGGCGATCGCACGGGAGCTCGGGGGCGGGCGGGGCGCGCAGCTGATCAGCGCGGCCGCCTACGCGACGTCACCGTTCCTGTTCGTGCAGGGCAGTCAGCTCTCGACCAACGCGATCGACGGGCCGCTGTGGGTGCTCATCACCTGGCTGCTCGTGCGCTGGGTGCGGACTCGCGCCGATGCGTTGCTGATCTGGGCCGGCATCGTCACCGCGATCGACATGCAGGTCAAATGGCTCATCCCGTTCTTCTGGATCTGCGTCGGAATCAGCGTGCTCGTCTACGGGCCCCGTGAGCTGGTGCGCAGGCCCGCGCTGTGGATCGGCGCCGCGATCACCGCGGTCGCGATGGTGCCCAGCCTGCTGTGGCAGGCGGCGAACGGATGGCCACAGCTCGCGATGGGCGGCGTGGTCAGTGCCGAGCAGGAGATGATCGGCGGGCGGTTGATCTTCGTGCCGGTCGCACTGCTCGCGGCCGGACTGCTCGGCGCGATCCTGCTGGTCTACGGCACGATCCGGTTGTTCCGTGCGGAATCGCTTCGCCCCTACCGGTTCTTCGGGCTGGTGGTCGTGCTGCTCGTGGTCGCGTTCGTGGCGACCGGCGGGCGGCCCTACTACGCCGTCGGCATCTATCCGATCGCGATGGCGGCCGGGGCGGTCGGGCTGGTCGAGGCGAGGGCCACGTGGCAGCGGATCGCCGCGGTTCCGGTGATTGGGCTCTCGGTCGCGCTCGCCGCGTGGTCGCTGCCCTGGCAGCCGGAGTCCTCGATCCCGCCGAGCACCGGTGGCGCGGACCTGCTGCTGCACGGCAAGTTCGGCTGGTCCGACCTGGCCGCGTCCACCGACCTCGCGTACCGGACACTGTCACCGGCCGAGCGCGCGCACGCGGTGATCGTCGCCGAATCCTATTGGCAAGCAGGGGCACTCGAGACCTATCGGCAGCAGTACGGCTGGCCCGCGGTGTACAGCCCGAGTCGTGGGTACGGCTATCTCGGCACTCCACCGGATTCGGCGTCCACGGTGGTCTATGTCGGCGCGCAGCACGAGGAGTTGCGCGCGCACTTCGGATCGGTGACGCCGATCGGCCGGGCCGACGCCCGGCTCGGCTATGCGGGTGCCACCCGTGATGTGACGATCTGGCGCTGCGAACTGCCGGTGCGACCGTGGTCGCAACTGTGGACCGACCTGCGTGAGATGTAGCGCCACAACGTGACCGCGCACGGCCGCCCGTCGGAAGCGGTGGACGGAGTGGGCCGACGCTCGCCGGCCGGCGGGCCCAGCCCCGCCCCCACCAGGCCGTCGCCGCGCCAGGCGTGATCAGCGTTCAGGATCTGCGGATGCGGCGGTAGGTCGGGGTGGCGGTCGCCGCGGCGGCGAGCTCGGCGGCGAGCCAGGCGATGTCGGTGTCGCCGAGTGCGCCCAGCGTCAGGCGCAGATGGTCGCCGGCAGGCTGCTCGCCCGCTTCGAACGGGCCGCCCGGCGCGGCCTTGATGCCCGCGGCGGCGAGGCTGATCATCGCGGCGTTCTCGTCGGAGACCGGGAGCCAGACATTGATGCCGTCGCCCGCGGCCACGACGACATCGTGGCGGGCCAGCGCGCGGCGCAGAACGGTGGCGCGCCTGCGGTATTCGAGGCGCGCGCCCGCGACGGCGGCGCGCGCCCCGGCATCGTGGAGCATCGTCAACAGCACGCGCTGTAGTAGCCGGCTGGACCACCCGGGCCCGAGCATCCGGCGTTCGACCACCGGATCCAGCAGTGCCGCGGGCCCACCCGCGACGGCCAGCCGCAGATCGGCGCCGTGGGACTTGGAATAAGAGCGGATGTAGACCCCGCGATCGGGGAATCGCGCGGCCAGGGAGCGCAGCGGGGTGGTCGCGATGCCCGCGGAGTGGTCGTCCTCGATGATCAGCGCGGGGTACGAGCGCAGTATCGCCGCCAGTTCGCGGACTCTGGCCGCGCCGAGGGAGGCGCCGGTCGGGTTGTGGGCGCGCGGTTGCAGGATCACCGCGCGCGGCGCCGGTCCGTCGAACGCGCGCGCGAATTCCTCGGGCCGGAAGCCGGATTCGTCGAGGCGGACGGCGATCGGGCGCGCGCCGAGGCGGGCGAGCAAATCGAGAAACGGCGGGAAGCACGGATCCTCGACGATCACCGGGTCACCGAAGCGCACGTGCGCGGCGAGGAGCCGGTCCACCGCGTCGAGGGCGCCGTCGAGGACGGTCAGCCGTTCGCACGGCCACGGCCAGTCGGCACGCAGCGCCTCGGCGAGTGCGGGCAGCACCGCCTCGCCGAGATAGTGCGCCGAGAGATCGCCCGGCGCGGTATCGCGCGAGAGCGCGTGCAGGGCGGCGGCCAGGTCGGGCAGCAGCGCCGGATCGGGGGTGCCGTGCGACAGGTCGACGCGAAAGGCGTTGTCGGAGTGCGAGTGCAGGCGCTGATACCGTCCGATCGGCGTCTGCAGTCTCTCGCCGACGAACGTGCCCGCCCGCCCGCGCGCGGTGATCGCGCCGGTCGCGGCCAGCGCGCGCCAGGCCTGGCTGACGGTGGCGGGGGACACCCGGAGTTCGCGGGCCACCTCGCGCACGGTGGGCAGCCGGGTACCGGGAGCGAGTGCGCCCGAGCGGATGCGGCGACCGATCGCGGCGGCGATCCCGGCGGCGGTTCGTTCGTCGAGGTCCCCGGCGAAGTCCGCGGGCAGTGCGGTCGGCGAGGCTTCGGTCATGGACTCATTCTGCGGGGTAGTGCGCGGCCGATCCGTGGTGCACGCCAACGTTTACGGCACCGAAACTGTTTCCGCGCTCTTGTAACACAACAGAATCAGTTGTAGGTGCAGTATAACAAAGCATGGGAATCGTCAGAGCGGCGCTCGTCCAGACCACCTGGACCGGTGACAAAGAATCAATGACCACGGCGCACGAGGACTACGCACGGGAGGCGGCGGCGCAGGGTGCGCAGGTGATCTGCTTCCAGGAGTTGTTCTACGGCCCGTATTTCTGCCAGCTGCAGGACACCAAGTTCTACGAGTACGCCGAATCGGTACCGGGCCCGACGACCGAACGGTTCGCGGCTCTGGCCGCCGAGCTGAACATGGTGATGGTGTTGCCGGTGTACGAGCGCGAGATGGACGGGCTGCTCTACAACACGGCGGCTGTGATCGACGCCGACGGCTCCTACCTCGGTAAATACCGTAAGCACCACATCCCGCAGGTGACCGGATTCTGGGAGAAGTTCTACTTCCGGCCGGGCAATCTCGGCTGGCCGGTATTCGACACCGCGGTCGGCAGAGTGGGCGTCTATATCTGTTACGACCGCCATTTCCCCGAGGGCTGGCGAGCGCTCGGCCTCGCGGGCGCCGAAATCGTGTTCAATCCCTCGGCGACGTCGAGGGGGCTTTCCAGCTATTTGTGGAAACTCGAGCAGCCGGCCTCGGCGGTGGCCAACGAATATTACGTCGGTGCGATCAACCGGGTCGGCATCGAGAGCGAATACGGCGACGACGACTTCTACGGCACGAGCTATTTCGTCGACCCCGAGGGGCAGTTCGTCGGTGAGGTCGCCTCCGATACTTCGCCGGAATTGGTTGTCCGGGATCTCGATATGGATCTGATCAAGATCGTTCGCGAGAGATGGGCGTTCTATCGCGACCGTCGCCCGGAGGCCTACGGACCGTTGGTGAACCCCTGATGCGCACCTTCATCCACGGCGGGACGGTGGTGAGCGCCACCGGTTCCCAGCTCCTCGACGTGCTGATCGACGACGAGACGATTGTCGCTGTCCTGCAACCGGGTTCGACCGCGCTCGGCGCTGATCTCGCGGCCGACGCGGACACGGTGATCGACGCGACCGGCAAGTACGTGATCCCCGGCGGTGTCGACGGGCACACGCACATGCAGCTGCCGTTCGGCGGCACCGAGGCCAGCGACACCTTCGAAACCGGGACCAGGGCAGCGGCCTGGGGCGGCACCACCACGATCGTCGACTTCGCGGTGCAGAAACCGGGCCAGCGGGTGCAGGACACCCTCGCGGAATGGCACGGCAAGGCCGCGGGGCAGTGCGCGATCGACTACGGATTCCATCAGATCATCGGCGACGTCAACGACGAATCCCTCAAGGGGATGAGCGAACTCGTCAGCGAAGGCGTCACCAGCTTCAAGCTGTTCATGGCCTATCCGGGGGTCTTCTACTCCGACGACGGCCAGATCCTGCGCGCCATGCAGTCCGCGGGCGACCTCGGTGCGCTGATGATGATGCACGCGGAGAACGGCATCGCCATCGACGTTCTCGTCGAACAGGCCCTCGCGCGCGGCGACACCTCGCCCTACTTCCACGGCACCAGCCGTCCGTGGCAGATGGAAGAAGAAGCAACCCATCGCGCGATCATGCTGGCGCAGTTGACCGGTGCCCCGCTGTATGTGGTGCACGTCTCGGCGAAACAGGCGATGCAGCAGATCGTGACCGCGCGTGACAACGGCCAGAACGTGTTCGCCGAGACCTGTCCGCAGTACCTGTACCTCTCACTCGAAGAACAGCTGGGCGCACCGGGTTTCGAGGGTGCCAAGTGGGTCTGCTCGACACCGCTGCGCTCGCGCGCCGAGGGGCATCAGGACGAGCTGTGGCGGTTCATCCGCACCGGCGACGTCACCGCGGTGAGCACCGACCACTGCCCGTTCTGCATGAAGGACCAGAAAGAGCTCGGTGTGGGCGATTTCAGCAAGATCCCGAACGGGATCGGCGGGGTCGAGCACCGGATGGATCTGCTGTTCCAGGGCGTCAAGGACGGGCGGATCTCGCTCGAACGATGGGTGGAGGTCTGCTGCACCACCCCGGCCCGGATGTTCGGCATGTACCCGCGCAAGGGCGTGATCAGCCCGGGTGCCGACGCCGACGTCGTGATCTACGACCCCAACGGGCACACCAGCATCGGCCTCGGCAAGACCCACCACATGAACATGGACCACTCGGCGTGGGAGGGCTTCGAGATCGACGGACATGTCGACACCGTCCTGTCGCGCGGCCGGGTGATCGTCGACGGCGGCGCCTACCACGGCCGCGCCGGGCACGGCCGGTTCCTCCGGCGCGGCCTGTCCCAGAACCTGCTGTAGAAACCAACTGCCGAAACGGAGAGTGCCGATGGACATCGGAGTCGTCCTGCAGTGCACACCACCCTCGTCGCGGGTGATCGAACTGGCCAGAGTGGCCGAAACCCACGGGTTCTCGCACGTGTGGACCTTCGACTCGCACCTGCTCTGGCAGGAGCCCTATGTGATCTACAGCCAGATCCTGGCCGCCACCCGGAAGGTGACCGTGGGGCCCATGGTCACCAACCCGGCCACCCGGGACCAGACGGTGACCGCGTCCGTGTTCGCCACGCTCAACGAGATGTTCGGTAACCGCACGATCTGCGGCATCGGGCGTGGTGACTCGGCGGTCCGCACCGTCGGGAACAAGCCGACGACGTTGGCCACCCTGCGCGAATCGGTGGAGGTGATCAGGGAACTGGGCAACGGTCGCAGCGCCCGCGTCGGTGACGTCGAGGTGCGATTCCCGTGGGCCGCCGATTCGCGGCTCGAGGTGTGGGTGGCCGGATACGGGCCCAAGGCCCTCGAGCTCACCGGGCAGGTCGCCGACGGGTTCATCCTGCAACTCGCCGACCCCGACATCACCGCATGGACCATCGGCAGGGTGCGTGCGGCGGCAGCGGCGGCAGGCCGAGATCCGCTGTCGGTGAAGATCTGTGTCGCCGCGCCCGCCTACGTCACCGACGGATCGCAGGCCGCCCTGGAACACGCCCGTGACCAGTGTCGCTGGTTCGGCGGCATGGTCGGCAACCACGTCGCCGACATCGTCGCGAAATATGGTACGGGCGGCGATGTTCCAGCGGCGCTGACCGACTACATCGCCGGCAGGCAGGGCTACGACTACAACGAGCACGGGCGGGCGGGCAACACGCATGCCGATTTCGTGCCCGACGAGATCGTGGACCGGTTCTGCCTGATCGGGACCCCCGACGAGCAGCTCGCCCGGCTGTGGGAGCTCGAGCAGTTCGGCGTCGGCCAGTTCGCGGTATATCTGCAGCACGATGCCAAGACGGCCACGCTCGAGGCCTATGGCGAGCAGGTGCTGCCGCGGCTGAATCGGCAGGTCACCGCGATCCGAGCGGCCGGTCTGTCATGATCGCCGGGCAATTGCCGGTGGGAGTGCGCCGGTGACCACCGGGACCATCGATCCGGCGACAGCTGTGGTGCCGCAGAAGATCCGAGCCTCCACGCCCGGTCGGACCCGGTTGCTGCGCGCGGTCTACGGGGTGAGCGCGTTCGTGCTCGTGGCGGTGATCTGGGAGCTGGTGAAGATGCTGGTGCCCGCCGACGGCGTGAGCATCGCGGGCACCCGAGTACTCCCTCGCACCAGCGACGGCGCGCTCCCGCACGTCTGGGCGGTGTTCACCGTGCTCGGCGACGCGGACGGTCAAGGCACCGTCGGCGCGACACTGCTGCGCACGGCGATGTTCACGTTGGGTCTGTCGTTGCTCGCGTTGTTGCTGGGCGCGGTGGTCGGCGTGGCGCTGGCGGTCGCGATGCAACGGTTCGGCTGGCTCGAACGCGGCCTGCTGCCGTATGTGGTGCTGTCACAGACGGTTCCGCTGATCGCGCTAGCCCCGCTGGTGGCGGCCTGGGGCGGCAAACTGTCCATCGGTGGTGAGCCGTGGCGGCCGTGGATGAGCATCGTGGTGATCGCGGCCTATCTCGCCTTCTTCCCGATCGCCATCGGGATGCTGCGCGGGCTACAGGCGCCGTCGGCGGCCTCGGTCGAATTGATGCGGAGCTGTTCGGCCGGGTGGTGGGCGACGTTGACGCGCTTGCGGTTTCCCGCCGCTGTTCCCTCGTTGATTCCGGCGCTGCGCCTGGCCGCGGCGGCCGCGGTGATCGGCGCGGTCGTCGCCGAGATCTCCACCGGCACCGCGGGCGGGATCGGGCGCCAGATCATCGTGTTCTCCCAGCAGGCCACCGGCGATGCGGCCCGGCTGTACGCCGCCGTGCTCGCCGCCGCGTTGCTCGGCGTCGTCCTCACCGCGCTGGTCGGTCTGGTGGAGCTGGCGCTACGCCGCTACAGCCACCCGCCGGGCACCGACACGGTGAGCGAGGACTGATGAGCGCCGCCGAAACACTCTCCACGACAACGTTTCAGGAAGAAGTACCCATGACCACCTCAGTCGCCGAACCCGGCAGCCCGGGGTCACCGGCCGCGGTCGAGCTGAGCCATCTCGGCAAGACCTTCGCCGCCGGTGCGGTGACGGCGCTGTCCGATGTCTCGCTCACCGTCGCGGCGGGCGAATTCGTCTCGCTCATCGGACCTTCCGGCTGCGGCAAGTCCACCCTGTTGCGGATCGTCGCCGATCTCGAGACGCCCAGCAGCGGCAGTGTCACCGTGCACGGCAAGCCGGCGCGGCAGGCACGGATCGATCAGGACTACGGCATCGCGTTCCAGCAGGCCGGTCTGCTCGACTGGCGCACGGTCGCGGCCAATGTCGAACTGCCCCTGGAATTGCACAAGGTGCCGAAGGCGCAGCGCAAGGCGCGCAGTGCCGAACTGCTCGCCATGGCCGGGCTCAGTGAGTTCGCCGACCGGTATCCGGCCGAACTGTCCGGCGGCATGCAACAGCGCGTCGCGATCGCCCGCGCGCTGGCCCGCACACCGTCGCTGCTGCTGATGGACGAACCGTTCGGTGCGCTCGACGAGATGACCAGGGAACGCATGCAGGGCGAGTTGCTGCGCATCGCGGGGGAGACCGGCGCCGCCGTCGTGTTCGTCACCCACTCGATTCCCGAGGCGGTGTACCTGTCGGACCGGGTGGTGGTGCTGTCCGCACGACCGGGCCGGATCAGTGACATCGTGGCGACCGGCGGCTGGGATCGCGAGGCGGGCACCGATGTCCGGGCGTCCGCGCAGTTCTTCGCAGCCGTCGCCGCGGTGCGCGCGGCCCTGCGCGGCGAGCACGACGACACCGCCGTGGCCGGACGGGATCTGCGATGAGGACTTGGTTGCCGCCGGTCCTGGTCGGCATCGTCGTCCTCGCGCTGTGGCAGGTGCTCACCGTGGTGGCGGGCGTGCCCTCGTTCCTGCTTCCCGCGCCCAGCGCTATCGCCGCTCAGTTCGTCGAGAACGCGGGCCGGATCCTGGACGCCTCGCTTGCCACCGGCACGAACGCGCTGATCGGGTTCGTCGCCGGGACGGTGCTCGGCCTGGCCGCCGCCGTTCTCGCGGTGCGATTCGGCGTGATCGACGGGCTGCTGACGCCGCTGGCCGCCGCCGCTGCCACGGTGCCGATCGTGGCGCTGGCACCACTGCTGAACTCGATGTACTCCACCACCACCGAGACGCCGCGACGGCTCGTGGTCACCATCGTCGTGTTCTTCCCGGTGTTCGTCAGCACCGCTCGCGGACTGCGGCAGGTGCCGAAGGTGCAAGCCGACCTGATGACCTCCTACGCCGCGTCGGGATGGCAGATCACCCGCACCGTGCGCCTGCCCGCCGCGCTGCCGCACCTGTTCACCGGACTGCGGATCGCGGCCCCCGGCGCGGTCATCGCGGCCATCATCGCCGAATACTTCGGCGGCCTGCAGAACGGACTCGGCAGCCGGATCACCTCCGCCGCGGCCAACACCGCCTATCCGCGGGCCTGGGCCTACGTCGTCGGTGCGATGTGCGTGGGCCTGGTGTTCCTGGCCGCCGTCCTGCTGCTCGAACAACTCACCCGTCGACCCCGAACCCCACTGCTGTCCACGATCCGATGAGGGAGATCAATCCATGACCGAGACCGCACTCCGGTTGCGCACCGCGCTGGCGCTGGCCGCCGTGGCCGCCGCCGCGCTGACCGGCTGTAGTACCACCGACAGTGGCTCCGAGACCACCGCCGACGGCCTCACCAAGGTGACCCTGCAGCTGCAATGGTTCAAACAGGGGCAGTTCGCGGGCTACCTGGCCGCAGTGGACCAGGGCTTCTACAAGGAACAGGGCCTGTCGGTGGAGATCCTCGACGGCGGCACCGACATCGTCCCCCAGACGGTGCTCGCCCAGGGCCAGGCCGACTACGCGGTGGCCTGGGTACCCAAGGCCCTCGCGTCGCGGGAGGCGGGCGCCGGGATCACCGAGATCGCTCAGATCTTCCAGAAATCGGGCACCAAGCAGGTCTCGTTCAAGTCCGAGAACATCGCCGGGCCCGCCGCACTGCGGGGCAAGACCGTCGGAAACTGGGGCTACGGCAACGAATTCGAGCTCTTCGCCGGGATGACCAAGGCGGGCATCGACCCGGCCAAGGACGTGAAACTGGTCCAGCAGCAGTTCGACATGAACGCCTTCCTCGCCAAGGACATCGCCGCCGCCCAGGCCATGTCCTACAACGAGTACGCTCAGCTGCTCGAAACCAAGAATCCGGCCACCGGAAAGCTCTACACCGCAGACGATTTCACCACCATCGACTGGAACGACGAAGGTGTGGCCATGCTGCAGGACGCGCTGTGGGCCAACACCGAGAAGCTGAAGGACAGCGAGTACCAGGATCAGACAGTGAAGTTCCTGACCGCCTCGCTCCAGGGCTGGGCGTTCTGCCGCGACAACCTCGACAAATGCCGCGACATCACCGTCGCCGCGGGCGCCACGCTCGGCGCCGGGCACCAGCAGTGGCAGATCAACGAGGTGAACAAGCTGATCTGGCCCTCACCCGCGGGCATCGGCACCCTCGACAAGACCGCATGGGATCGCACGGTCTCGATCGCCAGGAACACCAAGAACGCCGAGGGCGCAACGGTTCTCACCAAGAACCCCGATGCCGACGCCTACACCACCGAGTACGTCACCAAGGCGCTGGACCGATTGAAGGCCGCGGGGGTGGACGTGACGGGCGCGAGCTACCAGCCCGCGCAGGTCACCCCGACCGAGGGCGGTAAGTAGTTCACCCACGCGCGACGGTCCATCGCACGGCCGATGGACCGTCGCCGTGCGTTCAGCGCGGAGTCAGGCCGATGACCACACCGCCCTGCTGCCAGGTCTGGTAGATGTCGGCCTTGGACGGTTCGCCGTCGGGGAGGTAGCCGATGCCGTTGAACTTCGCGTTCTGCTCGTTGTCGCGCGCGATCACCGCGAACAGCTCCAGAACGTGCTGTTCGTCGGTGTACACGGTGGCGGTGAAGGTTTCGGGTGCCCCGCCACGCGACAGGCGCACCTGCGCGCCGCCCTGGAGATTCTTCACCCACGGCCGCAGCGCCGTGCCGATCAGCAAGTCGCCGCCGTGCACGGTGTAGGCCACCGGGACGTCGTAGACGGTGCCGGATCTGCGGCCGACCACATGCAGGGTGGCCAGCCGTTTGCCGACGATGCCGGACAGCACCGGCACCTTCAGCAGGCCGCGGATGAGGGTATTGAGCTGGGACTGAAAGGAGCGGATCGGCTCGGGGCCGGTGGTCGTCGGTGTGCCGTAAGGGTTTTCGGGAGACGCGGAATCGCTCATGGTCCCAGTATCGCCACGTGCGAGCGTGCCCGCAGTACAGGTGACCTACGCTGCGACGATGACATCTGGGCAGACCGAGATCTGGCACAACCCGCGCTGCACGAAGAGCCGCAACGCCACCGCGCACCTCGACGCGGCCGGCGTGGAATACACCGTGCGCCGCTACCTCGATGATCCCCCGACCGTCGAGGAACTGCGGGCGGTGCTCACGCGGCTGGGTGCGCAGCCCTGGGATATCACCCGCACCGGCGAGCAGATCGCCAAGGATCTCGGAATGGCGGAATGGGGGCGCACCGAGGCCGACCGGGACCGGTGGCTGAACGCGTTGGCACAGCATCCGAAACTGATCCAGCGGCCCATCGTGCTCACCGCCGACGGCGGCGCGGTGGTGGCGCGCGACGAGGAATCGCTGCGCGCGCTCGACTGAGTCAGGGCCGCGCGCCGTCGTCTCCGATGAGCAGACCGTCCAGGACCGCCCGTGTGTCGGGAACGAACGGCCACGCCGGATCACGCAGGTGCGCACGCAGTTCGGCATCGGTCCACCACCAGCCGTCCGCGATCTCGGACGGCTGGTGGACGAACGGACCGTCGCAGCGGTACTCGTAACCGAACAGGTGGCAACGCAGCGCGCGACCCGCCCAGTCGCCGTCCCAGGACGCGGTGGCGCGCAACGGAAGTACCGTGCCGGCGGGGACGGCGATGCCCAGCTCCTCGCGAAGTTCGCGGATCGCGGTGTCGGACGGGTTCTCACCGGCGTCGACCACCCCGCCCGCGAGGCAGTCGTGCATGCCCGCGAAGACGAGTTTGGTGTCGGTGCGCCGGTGGACGTACACGCGGGTTCCGTCGGACGATCGCACGAGAACGCCCGCGCTCGCGTGCCACAGGCCGTCGCGGTAGACGGTGCCTCGATCGGCCTCGCCGATCACCAGCCCCTCGGCGTCGTAGACGGCGAGCAGTTCGTCTTCCGGATTCGCTGACACCGCCCGAGGGTAACCGCCGGAAGCGCTGACCGGCGCGCGGTCGATCGGCCGCGAGTGCGGGGAGTTATATCCCCGCATCTCGGCCCGTGATTCATCGTTTCCGGCGCTGGGGCTTCACCCCCGGTCGCGGAGCGGCGGCTCGGGCCGCCGAGACGACCAGCGCCTTCTTCGCGGATTCCTCGGCGGCGAGAGTGCGCCGGATCAGATACTGCTGGCCGCAGGTCCACAGCGCGTTGGTGGCGAAATAGGTGAGCACGACGACAGGCAGGACGGCGCCGCTGATGAGCGCGCCCGCCGGGAACACCCACAGCGACAAGGTGCGCATGATCGCGGCCGTGCTGTTGTCCGCGACCGCCGGGGTGAGCCGGGCCGTGAAGTGCGTGGCGAGCGCGGCGATCAGCACCAGCGGGATGGCGAGCGCCGCGACCGCGACGACAACCTCACCCGCGCCGGACAGGGTCGCCGACAGCGGTGCGCCGAACAATCTGGCGTCGAGGAACGCACGGACCTCGGGCGCGCCGAACAGGTAGTTGGCGGTGGCGTTGTTCACCTCGACCGATAGCGGGCTGTCCGTCGAGGTGAACGGGCCGACCGCGTAGGCGCCGGTCCGGTCGAACGAGCGCAACACGTGGAACAGGCCGAGGAAGACCAGCCCCTGCGCGATCAGCGGTACGAACCCGGCGAACATGCTGACGTTGTGCTCGCGCTGGAGCAGCCGGATCTTCTCGGCCTGGGCGCGCGGATCGTCGCGGTGGGTGCGGCGAATGGCGTCCATCTGCGGTTGCAGCGAACGCAGAACTTGCTGGGAGCGGGCTTGCCGGAGCGCGGTGCGCACGAGCAACGCGCGGACGGTGACGACCAGCGCGACGACGGCGAGAAGCCAGGCGAGACCACTGGCCGCGCCGAGCGGGATGGCGAAGAGCTGGTGCCAGCACCACAGGACCGCGGACACGGGAAAATAGACGAAATCGAGCATGACGGGACGACCTGTCCGTGCAGCGTGCGCGAACGCACGAAGGGGGGAGTGGGATCACGAGATCCGACAGGCGGCGCCGACGGCGCGGCACCTGTCAGAGGTGATCGATCCCCGGAGCTCGTGGACGTGGACGACCGGCGGCATCCGGATTGCTCTGTCGCAGAAAGGAACCGCGCAGGCGGCGCTGTGCCGACCGCGGCGGACCCACACTCGCGACCCGGACCGGCAGGTGACTGCGACCGGTGACCGCGACCAGCGCACACACCATCGCGGCGGCGACCGCACCGAACGCGAGCATGCGGGTGGCCTCGCCGCCCGGTGTGGAGATGAGCACGAAGGCGGGCAGCACGCACGCGAGAACCGCGTACGCCATCACCATCGCCCGTGCCTGCATGTCACCGAGCATACCGACGGTGGAGGGCGGCGGTGCCCGCACGCCGAGTGGGGGGCCGTTCACCGCCCGGCAATGCACACCGGGTCGAGGTCGGTGGCTGTCTCGACGGAGGAGGGTCGCGGCTATGCCTCGAGCGCGAAGGGCGGGGTGCCGATGCCGGTAACGCGGAGATTGCCCCACGGGTCGCGTTCGGTGAGGTTCGCCGCCGCGGGTGCGCGACCGGGCACGACGAGCAGGGCGGAGGCGCGCGTCGGTTCGGGGAGCGCGGTGGACTCGGCGGGGTCGAGGCGGCCGTACCAGTGGTAGCGGCCGTCGATCGGGTCGATGTGGCCGGTGAGGGTGGCGATGACGGGATATTCGGCGCCGGGTAGATCCAGGACGGCAGGCCCGGCGTAGTCGTGATCCGAGTGCCGGTCGGCGGCGACGGTGATGTCGAAATGGTGGGGTCTCGGGCGGCCCGGGCGACGCGTGCTCGAGGTCGGATCGAGCCGACGGTGGTATTCGTGCTGGGTGCTGGCGCGCACTTCGATCCGGGTGCCTGATTGCCGCTGCAGAGCGCGGACCCAGGTGGCGATGAGATCGACTCGGGCCGACTGGGCGACCCGCGGTTCCTCGACGGCGGGTTCGGTACTGCCGACGAAGAACAGGTTCGGGAAGCCATGGGTCGCGATCCCGCGAAAGGTGACCGGAGCGTGCGACCATGCCGCGTCGAGCGTGCGGGCCGCACGTCCCGTGACCGGTAGTCGGACGCCGGACGGTGTCTCGGGCAGGGCGCCGACGGGACGGTGTGCGGATTCCGATGCGGCGCCGGCCCGGAGGCGCCGGGTGGTGTCGGCGGCCAGAATCACCACCCTCGCCTGGGCGGGCTCGTTCCCGGCCGAGTGGATCAGCCAGTGGTCCCCCTTCTCGTCGAAAACGAGTTCGCTGATATCGACCAGCCGCCGGGGGACCGGCCGATCATCGCGAGACAGCCATCTGCGCGATGCCGTCCATGGTGTCCGGCGCTGTCTGCCGACCGGAGATCGGGACGCCTCGCCCGCTGAAACCGGTTCGTAGACACTTACTTCGGCGATTCCGGCCGCTCGCAGCCGCCGCACGATCGCCCGGGATTCGGTCCCGATGACAGCGACGCTCACAGCAGGCCCACCGCCCGCCACCGCCTGCGTCCGGCCGATCCGATCAGTCCGTGCTGACCCAGGAACGTCACCAGTTCCGCCGCTCCGGTCGCCCTGGATTCCTGCGCGACCGGATTGCGAAGTGCCGCACCACGTGCCTGTCGACCGTCGAGTCCGGCGCGAATGTAGATGTGCCGGTTGGTGATCAGTGACACGAACAGCGGTCCGGCCACTGCCACACACAGGCGGATATAGGCCCGCTCGCCCGCCGACATCGCGGGCACGCGCCGGGCCAGCGCGTCCCTGGCGAAGCCGATGTGGCGTGCCTCCTCGGTGACGTGGATGCGCATGGCGCGCGCGACGATCGGCTGCAACTGCGGATCGTCGAGCATTCGTCGCTGCAGGGCGTCGAAGATCTCCTCACCGACCAGGGCCGCCACCCACACCATCGGGCCGCGCAGCACGGCGGGTAGCGCGGTGATCGCGAGCCGCGCCGCCGGACGCGGCCAGTAGGGGCGGGCCTCGATGCGCTCGATGAGTTTGCCGAACATCATCATGTGCCTGCACTCGTCGGCCATCTCGGTGAGCGTGTAGTGCGAGGTCGCGGACGTGGGATCGCCGCGCAGCAGCTCACGCAGCAGCAGCCGGTTGAGCAGGTTCTCGAACCAGATGCCGACCGAGAGCACATTGGCCAGTTCCTGGCGCGAGAGTTCCCGCTGCTGGTCGAACGTCATCGCCGCCCACAGGTCGGTCCCGTAGAGCGAGATGACGCGCGGTGGCAGGAACAGCTTCGCCGGGTCGAGGGGTTGCTCCCAGGCGATGTCCACCACCGGGTCGTAGGTTCTTCGCAGCGAGCCGATCAGCAGGCGCTGGGCGAAGGAATCGCGCGGGGAGGCGGTAACGTTGCGCATCGCGGGCTCACTCTCGGCGGAACGTGCCACGCTTGGTGTTACAGCGTGTATCACCAAGGTTAGTGGAACGCGGTGTCACGGTCAACGTCGGCACGGGTATCGTTAGCACTGTGACTGCCCCATCCGCGCACGCCGATCAGACCGCCGCCGACGGTCGCGCCACCCGCTGGCACGGGCACAAAGAGCGCCGTCGCGCGGAGATGATCGACGCCGCCATCGAGGTGATCGAGCAACACGGTCTCGAGATCTCGGTGCAGCTGATCGCCGAGCATCTGGCACTGCCACGACCGGTGGTCTACCGCCATGTCGGTGGCCGGGCCGAACTCGACGCACTCGCGCGGCAGCGGATCCTGGAGTTGCTGCTCGCGGAGTTGCTACCCGCGCTGCAGTCCGACGGCGCACTCAAAGACGCCGTGCGCGGCGCCATCGGCACCTATCTCGGCTGGATCGAGCGCCATCCGAATCTGCATCGCTTTCTCGGCGATGCGGCACCGCAGGGCGCGCCGAGTCTCAGCGGCGCGGGCCGTGCGGTGGGTGGACAGCTCGCCGACATCTTCGCGGCCACCCTGGCCCGCTTCGGCATCGACCCGGCGCGCGGGCGGCCGATGGCGTTCGGCATGGTCGGCCTCGTCGACGGAGTGGTGGCGAGTTGGCGTGCGGACCCGGAGCCGGTGCTCACCACCGAGCAGGTGCAGGGCATTCTGACCGAGTCGGTGCTGTCGCTGTTCGAGGGCAATGCCCGCAGTCTCGGAGTTCCGCTGCAACGGGATTCGCTGATCGCCGACCTGCTCATCGCGCCGGACGCGGCCCCGCCGCCCGACGAGCGGCTGCGCTGACTCAACCGGCCAGCGCGCGATAGGTTCGATTCCACAGCCACTCCACCGGACCGCGCTCGAAACGACGCAACCACAGGTGCGCGAAGAGGATGATCGCGACGGCCACGACCAGGTAGATCGCCACCGTGAACGGCACCTTGGCCGAATCCGGTACCCGCGCCGCCAGCCCGAGACCCCAGCCGTAGCAGAGGAAACCGGCGATCAGATTCTGCAGGATGTAGCAGCTGAGCGCGGTGCGGCCGACTTCGCTCAGCCGGGTGCCCGCGAACCCGAGGCGTGGTTTGCGCAGGTAGAACTCGGCGACCGCGGCCAAGATTCCGAGGGCGACGAACGGTGCCGTCGCGTACCGCGCGACGAAGATGAAGTCGCCGCCGCCCGCGAGGCCGAGCGTCAGATCCAGCGGGGCGGCGATCGCGAACCCGACCACCATGAGCCGCCGTCGAATGCGTGCGCCCTCGGGCCGGAAGACGCCCGCCCGGAACAGTCGCGCGCCGAGCAGGAACAGCGCGATCGACATCGGGAACACGAAGATCGCCTCGAGCCGGAAGATCAGCGCGTGGTCGAGGCGGAACAGCACCAGATCCCAGAAGGAGCCGTCCGCGTAGGGATTGGGATCCAGCGGTGCCGACGCGGCGCTGTCCTGCTGTGGCGCGAAGGCCAACGCGGCGGCTATCGACGTCAACATCGTCACGTGGACCGAGGCGGCGATGATCAGCCAACGGCGTTGCGCTCGTTCGGTTGTCGCGAGGATGTAGGCGACGACGAGGCCGGTCATCGCGTAACCCATCAGGACATCGAACTCCGCGACGAGCAGAAAGTTCAGCAGGCCGTCGAGGAACAGCAGTCCCGCGCGGTACGGATATCTGCCGGGCCACGGCCGACCCGCCCGCTGGGCCGAACCCTGCTGGATGGCCAGGCCGATCCCGAACATCACCGTCAGCAGGCCCAGGAACTTGCCTTGGGCGAGCTGCTGCAGCACCCGCTCGGACCACATCCAGGCGTTCTCGGGGGCCGCGGCGAGCTCGTCCAAGTAGCCGACCATGCCCGCCGAATTGGTGAAGATCCAGATATTGGTGCCGAGGGTGCCCAGGATCGCGATGCCGCGCAGCACATCCAGCGCGATCAGGCGAGCGGGCCGGGGCGCGACGGGCGCTTTGGTGGGGGGTGCGACGGCATCGGTCATGCACCGAGTATCGGCGCGTGAGCGGCCCGGCGGATCGCTCACGAGAACGATTCCGGGGTCCCCCTCTTGGGGGAGGTGACCGGCCTCCAGCAGCCCCGCTGGGCCGAGATGCGGGTGCGGGTACAGCACGTCGCCTAGGCTCGACGGTATGCAGCGCATCATCGGAATCGAGGTCGAATACGGCATCTCGACCCCTACGGAGCCGACGGCCAACCCGATCCTCACCTCCACGCAGGCCGTTCTCGCCTATGCCGCCGCCGCGGGAGTGCCGCGAGCCAAGCGCACCCGCTGGGACTACGAGGTGGAATCCCCGCTGCGTGACGCGCGTGGTTTCGACCTCAGCCGGATGAGCGGGCCCGCCCCGGTCATCGACGCCGACGAGGTCGGCGCGGCCAACATGATCCTCACCAACGGCGCCCGGCTCTACGTCGACCACGCCCACCCGGAGTACTCCGCCCCCGAGGTCGTCGACCCGCTCGACGCGGTGATCTGGGACAAAGCGGGCGAGCGGGTGATGGAGGCGGCCGCCCGGCACGCCTCCAGCGTGCCGGGGGCGCCCCGGCTGCAGCTGTACAAGAACAATGTCGACGGCAAGGGCGCGTCCTACGGCACCCACGAGAACTACCTGATGAGCCGCGACACCCCCTTCAGCCACATCATCGCCGGACTGACCCCGTTCTTCGTCTCCCGTCAGGTGATCTGTGGCGCGGGCCGGGTCGGCATCGGGCAATCGGGTGACCACGCCGGTTTCCAGCTGTCCCAGCGTGCCGACTACATCGAGGTCGAGGTCGGCCTGGAGACCACGCTCAAACGCGGCATCATCAACACCCGCGACGAGCCACACGCCGACGCCGACAAGTACCGGCGGCTGCACGTGATCATCGGTGACGCCAACCTCGCCGAGATGTCGACCTACCTCAAGGTCGGCACCACCGCGCTGGTGCTCGACATGATCGAGGCGGGCGAGGACCTCTCGGAGTTCCAGCTGGCCCGCCCGGTCACCGCCGTGCACCAGATCAGCCACGACCCGACGCTGCGCGCCACCGTCGCGCTGGCCGACGGGCGCGAGCTGACCGGCCTTGCGCTGCAACGGCTCTACCACGAGCGCGTGGCCAAGTTCGTCCAGCGCGAAGCCAACGAAGACCCGCGCGTGCTCGACATCATCGACAAGTGGGCGATGGTCCTTGACCTGCTCGAGCGCGATCCGATGGACGCCGCGCACCTGCTCGACTGGCCGGCCAAACTGCGACTGCTCGAGGGCATGCGCACCAGGGAAGGCCTGGGCTGGGCCGCGCCCAAACTGCACCTGATGGACCTGCAGTACTCCGATGTTCGCCTGGACAAGGGGCTCTACAACCGCCTGGTCGCCCGCGGGTCGATGCAGCGGCTCGTCAGCGAACAGCAGGTGCTCGACGCGATGACCAACCCGCCCACCGACACCCGCGCCTACTTCCGCGGTGAGTGCCTGCGACGCTTCGGCGCCGATATCGCCGCCGCCAGTTGGGATTCGGTGATCTTCGATCTCGGTGGTGATTCGCTGGTCCGGATTCCGACGCTGGAACCGCGCCGGGGCACGAAAGCGCACGTCGGCAGGCTGCTCGATGCCTCGCGCACGGCCGCGGAGCTGGTCGAGCAGCTCACCCACTGACGCGATCGAGGGGTCGACTGCGCGACAATCCGATCGCTATCGACCACCTTGTCGGATCCGCTCGGTAGGGTTGTGGGACACACACGATCATCGTGATGAGGAAGAGGAGGTCGGCTGCCATGGCACAAGAGCAGACCAAGCGCGCCGGGGGTGGCGACGAGGACGAGGGCCCCGAGGGCGTAGACGCGGCAGGGCAGGAACGCCGCGAGAAGCTGGCGGAGGAAACCGACGACTTGCTCGATGAGATCGATGACGTGCTCGAAGAGAACGCCGAAGACTTCGTGCGGGCATATGTGCAGAAGGGCGGCCAGTGACCCCAGGTGACCCCTTGCGCCTCCACGCGGGGCGGGCTCTCTCCTCGTTCACCGAACATCTCCGCATGCACGCTCCGGACCTGTTGCCCGCCAACAGGTTCCCGATCTCGGATCTGACCGCGACGAAGGATCTGGCGCCGCACGGCACCACCATCGTCGCGGTCACCTACCGTGGCGGCGTGCTGATCGCGGGCGACCGCAGGGCCACCATGGGCAACCTGCTCGCCAGCCGCGACACCGAGAAGGTGTACATCACCGACACCTTCTCGGCCGCGGGTATCGCCGGTACCGCGGGCATCGCGATCGAGATGGTGCGGCTGTTCGCCGTGGAGCTGGAGTACTACGAGAAGATCGAAGGCGTGCCGCTCACCTTCGACGGTAAAGCCAACAAGCTGTCGAAAATGGTTCGCGACAACCTGCCTGCCGCCATGCAGGGCCTGGCAGCGATCCCGCTGCTGGTCGGTTTCGACGACCAGATCCTCGACCCCGACCGGTCCGGCCGCATCGTGTCCTACGACGTGGTCGGCGGGCGTAGCGAGGAGCGGTTCGGCTACACCGCCGTCGGCTCCGGTTCGACGTTCGCGAAGTCGTCGCTGAAGAAGCTCTACCAGCGCGGCATCGACCAGGACCGGGCGCTGCGGATCGCGGTGGAATCACTGTTCGACGCCGCCGACGACGACACCGCCACCGGTGGTCCCGACATGCTGCGCGGGATCTACCCGACAGCGGTGGTGATCGACGCCGACGGTGCGGACGAGATCGGTGAGGATCGTCTCGCCGAGATCGCCCGCGGTGTGATCGCCGATCGGGAAGCCGCGGAAGAAGGGGGCGCCGTCCTATGACGCTGCCGTATTACGCCTCGGCCGAGCAGATCATGCGCGACAAGACCGAGCTCGCCCGTAAGGGCATCGGTCGCGGTCGCAGCGTGATCGTGCTGGTCTACGCCGACGGCGTGCTGTTCGTCGCCGAGAACCCCTCGGCGACGTTGCACAAGGTCAGCGAGCTCTACGACCGCGTCGGATTCTCCGCGGTCGGCAAGTACAACGAGTTCGAGGCTCTGCGCCGCGGCGGCATCTTGCAGGCCGACCTCAAGGGTTACCAGTACGACCGGCGCGATGTCACCGGGCGTGGACTGGCCAACCTGTACGCGCAGACCCTCGGGTCGATCTTCACCGATCAGCTCAAGCCCTACGAGGTGGAGATCTGCGTCGCCGAGGTGGGTTATCCCGAACAGTCACCGACCTCGGTGCTGTACCGGATCACCTTCGACGGGTCCATCGTCGACGAACGCGAGTACGTCGTCATGGGCGGCACCACCGAGCCGATCCTGACCCAGCTCAAAGCCACCTACAAGCCGGGTCTGTCCCTGGACGACGCGTTGAAGGTGGCGATCGGCGCACTGCTGGCCGGTCAGCCCGAAGCCGACAAGGACAAGCGTTCGCTCGGTGAGGCCTCGCTCGAGGTGGCCACGCTCGAGCAGCAGCGGCCGCGCCGGGCGTTCCGCAGGCTGCAGGGCCCCGCCCTGGAGTCGGCGCTGGCCGCGTCGAAGTCCAAGCCCAAGCCGGTCAAAGAGGCGAAGCTGCCAGAACCCGACGACGACGCGGGGAAATAACCCACCGTCACGATCATGATCGGGCCTGCGAATCGCACCGGTTCGCAGGCCCGATCTCGTCGTGTGCGCGGAGGTCGTTCGCTGTCCGAATCGTTGTGAACACGTATGCGAATGGGATGTCAGGAGCGCCGCGCGGGCACTGGTCATGGCTGTACTGTCGATAGTGTGCAGCGACGAATCATGGGGATCGAGACCGAGTTCGGTGTGACATGCACCTTCCACGGTCACCGTCGGCTGTCCCCCGACGAGGTAGCCCGGTACTTGTTCCGCCGGGTGGTGTCCTGGGGCCGTAGCTCCAATGTCTTCCTTCGCAACGGTGCCAGGTTGTACCTCGACGTCGGATCGCATCCCGAGTACGCCACCGCCGAATGCGACAGCCTGGTCCAGTTGGTCACCCACGACCGGGCCGGCGAGCGGGTGCTGGAGGACCTGCTCATAGACGCCGAACAGCGCCTCGCTGAAGAAGGCATCGGCGGCGACATCTACCTGTTCAAGAACAACACCGACTCCGCGGGCAACTCCTACGGCTGCCACGAGAACTTCCTCGTGGTCCGGGCGGGCGAGTTCTCCCGGATCTCGGATGTGCTGCTCCCGTTCCTGGTCACCCGCCAGCTCATCTGTGGCGCGGGCAAGGTGCTGCAGACGCCGAAGGCGGCCACGTTCTGCCTGTCACAGCGCGCCGAGCACATCTGGGAGGGCGTCTCCTCGGCGACCACCCGCTCGCGCCCGATCATCAACACCCGCGACGAGCCGCACGCCGACGCCGAGAAGTACCGGCGCCTGCACGTGATCGTCGGTGACTCCAACATGGCCGAACCGACCACCATGCTCAAGGTCGGTACCGCGTCGCTGGTGCTGGAGATGATCGAGGCGGGGGTGTCGTTCCGCGATTTCGCGCTCGACAACCCGATACGGGCCATTCGCGAGGTGAGCCACGATCTCACCGGTCGCCGTCCCGTCCGCCTGGCCGGCGGTCGCCAGGCCAGCGCCCTGGAGATCCAGCGCGAGTACTACGCCCGTGCCGTCGAGCACCTGCGTAACCGCGATCGCGATCCGCAGGTCGACGCGGTGGTGGACCTGTGGGGTCGCACGCTCGACGCGGTCGAGGCGCAGGACTTCGCCAAGGTCGACACCGAGATCGACTGGGTGATCAAGCGCAAGCTGTTCCAGCGCTACCAGGACCGCTACAGCATGGAGATGTCGGATCCCAAGATCGCCCAGCTGGATCTGGCCTACCACGACATCAAGCGTGGTCGCGGGGTCTTCGACCTGCTCCAGCGCAAGGGTCTGGCCAAGCGGATCACCGAGGACGACGCCGTCGATGCCGCCGTGGACACCCCGCCGCAGACGACGCGAGCCAAGCTGCGTGGTGACTTCATCACCGCCGCGCAGGAAGCCGGCCGCGACTTCACCGTCGACTGGGTGCACCTCAAGCTGAACGATCAGGCGCAGCGCACGGTGCTGTGCAAGGATCCGTTCCGATCGGTCGACGAACGCGTCGACCGGCTGATCGCCTCGATGTAGGCGAACCCCTCAGACGGGGGGACCGACAACAGAACCGGTGGCGCATGGGAGCGATCGCGTAGGCGCCACCGGTTCTGTTGTGTGTGGGCAGGCTCAGTCCGCGGTGACGACGGTCGCGTAGGTGGCGGTGAGGCCGGCGATGAACGCGGTGAGCGCCAATTCGAAACTGTCGTCATCGATTTCGTCGGCGATCGCCCGCAGCAGGTGTGCCTGATTCAGGTGCGGGTAGCGGTCGCGGTAGACCTGCACGTCGTCGGCGAAGCCGCCGGCGAACGAGCCCACCGTCGAACCCATGACCAGGTAGCGGGTGGCCGCGCCGATCATGGTGGCGTAGCGCGGTGGCCAGCCCGCACCGACCAGACCGCCGTGTACGGCGTCGGCGGCGCGCAGGTTCTCGGCTCGGCGGCCAGGGCCGGTGGCCAGGTACGGCACGAAGTTCGGGTGGGTGGCCAGCGCGCCGCGATAGCTGCGCGCCCAGTCCGCGAGTGCGCGATCCCAGCTCATGGAGTCGAAGGCCGAGGTGTCGACGTGGCTCATGATGCCGGTGGCGATGTCGTCGAACAGGTCGTCCTTGTTCGGGTAGTGGCCGTAGAGCGAGGCGGCCTGCACGCCGAGTTCGGCACCCAATTTGCGCATGGAGACTTCGGCGAGCCCGTCGCGGTCGATCAGGACCAGCGCGGCGTCGCGAATGCGCTCGCGGCTCAACAGCGGAACGCGCGGCCTCGCCATGCGGTACTTCCTCTCTCGTCGGGAATCGAACGGTATCACCGATGCCGAAAATGGCTCTTGATTAACCGAACAGCGTTAGGATACGGTGCCCGAGTAAACCTAACGCCGTTTGGTTCAGGAGTGGTTCCGTGGATTTCCAGCTCACCCCCGCGCAGTCCGACCTGCGTGAACTCGCCCGAACGTGGGTGGACAAGGAAGTCGTGCCGTATGCCGCGCAGTGGGATCGCGACGAATCGGTGGACCCGGCGATCGTCGGCAAACTCGGCGCTCTCGGTTTCCTGGGCATCGGGATCGCCGAGCAATACGGTGGCTCCGGCGGCGACACCTTCGACTACTGCCTGCTGCTCGAGGAGCTCGGCCGCGGTGACAGCGCGGTGCGCGGCATCGTGTCGGTCTCGCTCGGGCTGTTCGGCAAGTCGATCGCCGCCTACGGCACCGAGGAGCAGAAGCAGCGATTCCTGCCCGGGATCTGCGCGGGTGAACAGCTCGGCTGTTTCGCGCTGACCGAACCCGGCACCGGCTCCGACGCGGCGAATCTGGACGCCCGCGCCGTCCGCGACGGGTCGGACTGGGTTCTGTCCGGCACCAAGATCTTCATCACCAACGGGACCTGGGCCGATCACGCGCTGGTGTTCGCGCGGACCGGCGGGCCCGGCCCCAAGGGGGTTACCGCGTTCGTGGTGCCGACGGACGCGGCGGGCTTCGGCCGGACCGAGATCAAGGGCAAGCTCGGGCTGCGTGGCCAGGCCACCGCCGAATTCGTCCTCGATCGCGTCCGGGTGCCCGACGCGCTGCGCCTCGGCGAGGAGGGGCAGGGCTTCCGGATCGCGATGTCCGCGCTCGACAAGGGCCGCATCGGGGTCGCGTCCGGGTGCGTCGGCGTGGCCCGGGCCTGCCTCGAAGCCGCGGTGCGCTATGCCGGTGAGCGCGAACAGTTCGGCAAGCCGATCGCCGGTTACCAGCTGGTCCAGGAGCTGCTGTCCGATATCGCCGTCGCGACCGACGCCGCCCGGCTGCTCGCCTGGCGCGCGGCCGATCTCGCCGACCGCGGGCAAGCCTTCGGCACCGCCGCGTCGATGGCGAAGCTGTTCGCCTCCGAAGCCGCGGTCTCGGCTGCCAACAACGCGATCCAGGTGTTCGGCGGCTACGGCTACATCGACGAATACCCCGTCGCCAAGTATCTGCGTGACGCGCGCGTACTGACTCTCTACGAGGGCACCACCCAGATCCAGAAACTGCTCATCGGGCGCGCCCTCACCGGCGTGAACGCCATTGTCTGACACAGGAGTACGACCCATGACCCACAGAACAGCCTTCGTCACCGGGGCGGCTCGCGGCATCGGCGCGGCGACCGCCGCCCGACTGGCCGACGACGGATTCGCCGTGGCCGTCGTCGATCTCGACACCGACGCTGCCGTGCTGGCCGCCGGGAAGATCAACGCGGCAGGCGGCACCGCGATCGGCCTCGGTTGCGACGTCGCCGACGAGGCGCAGGTGGCCGACGCCGTCGCGCGTACCGTGGCCGATCTCGGCTCGCTCGACGTGCTGGTGAACAACGCGGGCGTGCTGCGCGACAACCTGCTGTTCAAGATGTCGGTCGAGGACTGGGACACCGTCATGGCGGTGCACCTGCGCGGCGCGTTCCTGTGCAGCAAGGCCGCGCAGAAGCACATGGTGGACAACGGTGGCGGCGCCATCGTCAACACCTCGAGCGTCTCGGCGCTCGGCAATCGCGGCCAGGCCAACTACGCGGCGGCCAAAGCGGGCATCCAGGGCCTGACCCGCACCCTCGCCATGGAACTCGGCCCGTTCGGGATTCGCGTCAACGCGGTCGCCCCCGGCTTCATCGCCACCGAGATGACCGCGGCCACCGCGGCGCGGATGGGCGTGAGTGCCGAGGATTTGCAGGCGAAGACCGCCGAGATCACCCCGCTGCGACGGGTCGGCGTGCCCGCCGACATCGCGAACGTGGTGGCGTTCCTCGCCTCCGACGACGCCGGTTTCGTCACCGGACAGACCGTGTACGTCGACGGCGGACGCCGTCTCTAGATTGCGGAGAAACCCCATGCAGAGAACAGTTTTCACCGACGAGCACGCAGCATTCCGCAAGACCGTGCGGGCGTTCATCGAATCGAAGGTCTCGCCGGTCTACGACCAGTGGTACGAGGCGGGCATCGTGCCGCGCGAGTTCTACGCCGAGCTGGCCGGCCTCGGGGTGTTCGGGATCGAGGTGCCCGAGCAGTACGGAGGCGCCGGCATCGAATCGTTCAAGTTCCAGGCGATCCTGCTGGAGGAAACCACCCGCGCCGGTGTGTCTTTCGGCGGCTCCGGCGTGCACGTGGGCCTGTGTCTGCCATATCTGAAGAACCTCGCGACCGACGAACAGAAGCAGCGCTGGCTGCCGGGATTCGTCTCGGGCGAGATCATGTTCGCGATCGCGATGACCGAGCCCGGCACCGGATCCGACCTCGCCGGAATGCGCACCACCGCACAGCTGTCCGAGGACGGCACGCACTATGTGCTCAACGGGTCGAAGACCTTCATCACCGGCGGTGTGCACGCCGACCGGGTGATCGTCTGCGCACGGACCGCTCCGCCGTCGGAAACGGATCGCCGCCACGGGATCTCGCTGCTCGTGGTCGATACGAAGTCGCCGGGGTACGCGGTGGGACGCAAGCTGGACAAGCTGGGTCTGAAGGTTTCCGACACCGCCGAGCTGTCCTTCACCGACGTGCGGGTTCCGGTGTCGGACCTGCTGGGGGAGGCGAACAAGGGGTTCAGCTACCTGGGCCGGAATCTGCCGCAGGAACGGCTCTCGATCGCCCTCGGCGCCTATGCCCAGGCCAAGGCGGCGATCCGGTTCACTCTCGAGTACACCAGGGGCCGTGACGTTTTCGGCAGGCCGGTCGCGCAGTTCCAGAACACCAAGTTCGAACTGGCCGCTTGCCAGGCCGAGGTCGATGCCGCCGAGGCGGTCGTCGACCGGGCGCTGGAGGCCCTCGACCGCGAGGAACTCACCGCCGCCGACGCGGCCTCGGCCAAACTGTTCTGCTCCGAGGTGGCCTCGCGAGTGATCGACCGCTGCCTGCAACTGCACGGCGGCTACGGCTACATCAACGAGTACCCGGTGGCCCGCCTGTACGCCGACAACCGGGTCAACCGGATCTACGGGGGCACCAGCGAGGTGATGAAGATGATCATCGCCAAGGACATGGGCTTGTGACCGGCACCGCGTATCTGGTCGACGGCGTGCGGACGCCGTTCGGCCGGTACGGGGGCGCGCCGGCCGAGGTTCAACCCGATGACCTTGCCGCACAAGCGATCACGGCCCTGGTGCAGCGGCTGCCGAGCATGGATTTCGGTGCAGTCGACGATGTGGCGCGGTTGTCGTCGATCGTGACGAGCATCCGTGACCGGTGCGGTGTTCGCCCCCGGTTGCCATCGCATCCAGCCCCGCCTTGTGCGGTGGCCACTGCTTTCCGCCAACGTTGTCGTTAGGAACCACCCGTGAACGCCACACTTTCCCTGGCGAGCATCCTCGCCGAACCCGCCCGCCGCCGCCCGCGTCACCTCGCGCTGATCGAGGGTGAGCACCGCATCACCTTCGCCGATCTGTGGCGCGAAGCCCGCGAACAGGCCGGCGCCCTGATCGCGCACGGTGTGCAACCCGGCGACCGGGTAGCGCTGCTGTGTCCCAATACCGTCGACTTCCCGCGCGCCTATTTCGCCATCCTCGCCGCGGGCGCGACGGTGGTGCCCGTCCATCTGCTGCTCACCGCGCCGGAGATGGAATACGTGCTGCGTGACAGCGGTGCCTCGCTGCTGATCTGTCATCCGATGGTCGCGGCGACCGGGAGCGAAGCGGCGAGGAACGTGGGCATCGATGTGGTGGCGCCCGAAGAGCTTGCCGGCACGGCGATCTCGAACTTCGTCTCGCGTGGCCCGCTCGATACGGCGGTCGTCTTCTACACCAGCGGCACCACCGGTACACCCAAGGGCGCCGAGCTCAGCCATCTCAACATGGTGATGTGCGCGACGGTGAACACCTTCGACGCCAACGAGATCCACCGCGACGACATCGCCCTCGGCGCGCTGCCGCTGTTCCACGTGTTCGGGCAGACGGTATCGATGAATTCGCAGTGGCGGGTGGGCGGCACCCTGGTGCTGATGCCGAGATTCGACGCGGCCGCGGCGGTGTCGCTGATGGCGGCCGAGCGGGTCAACCTGTTCCACGGCGTGCCCACCATGTATCTGTCGTTGATCGAAGCGGCGGGTTCGGCGCCGGTACTGCCCGAGCTGAAACTCTGTATCAGCGGTGGCGCAGCGCTGCCCGTCGCCGTGCTCGAGGAATTCGAGCGGAACTTCCACGCGCCGGTACTCGAGGGCTATGGCCTGTCGGAGACCTCGCCGACCGCCGCGGTGAACCAGCCGTGCTTCGGTACCGAGGCCGGCACCGTCGGACATCCGGTGTGGGGCGTCGACGTGGAGATCGCCGATCCCGCGATCGCCGACCGCATCGAACTGCTGCCGGTCGGCGACGTGGGCGAGGTGGTGGTGCGCGGGCACAACGTGTTCAGCGGCTACACCGGCAGGCCGGAAGCCACCGCCGCGGTCGTGGTCGACGGCTGGTTCCGGACCGGTGACCTCGGCACGAGGGACGACACCGGTCGGGTGCGCATCGTCGACCGGATCAAGGAGATGATCCTGCGCGGCGGATTCAATGTGTATCCGACCGAGGTCGAAGCGGCCCTAATACGGCACCCGCGGATCGCGCAGGTGGCGGTGATCGGTGTGCCCGACCCCCATTACGGTGAGGAGGTCGTGGCGGTCGTCGTGCCCGAGGGCGCGCTGACCGAGCGGGAAGTGATCGACTTCGCCAAGCAGCAGGTCGCGAAGTACAAGTACCCGCGCCGCGTCGAATTCATGACCGAGCTACCCCTCGGCCCCACCCATAAAGTTCTCAAACGCGCACTGCGCCAACGTTTCGGAGGAACGGCATGACCACGGATTTCGCTGATGTCGACGCGCTGCGGGCGGCGGTCGGCACCGAACTCGGCCCCAGCGACTGGATCACCGTCGACCAGCGTCGCATCGACCTGTTCGCCGAGGCCACCGACGATCACCAGTGGATCCACGTCGACGCCGAGCGCGCCGCCGCGGGCCCCTACGGAACCACCATCGCCCACGGCTTCCTCACCCTGTCGCTGGTCGTGCCGATGACCCAGCAGATCATGACCGTCAGCGCGGCGAAGGCAGGCATCAACTACGGCCTCGACCGAGTCCGCTTCCTCACTCCCGTCCCGGTCGACAGCCGTATTCGCGCCCACCTCACGCTCACCGAGGTCACCGAGGTCACCGGCGGCGTCCAAGTCCACCGCCATGTCACCGTCGAGCTCGAAAACGCCGACCGCCCAGCGTGTGTGGCCGACTCGATCGCCCGCTGCATGCTGTGAGATCCGGCTGTGGCGAGGGCACCCGCACTCGCCACAGCGGCCCGGTGGCCTATCGCAGTTCGCCGCTGAGGACCCAGAGGTGCCCGAAGGGGTCCTTCACCCTGCCCTGTCGCTTGCCGTAGGGACGGTTGTCGACGGGGATCACGACCTCGGCTCCGTGCTGGGCCATCCGCTGCGCTGTCGCGTCGGGATCGGCGACAGTGAGCACGAGCAGTACCGGCGAGCCACCCACCGATTCCGGGTCGGCCCACCCCCACTCCTCGGCACTGTGTGCCAGCGCGAACACGACGGAGCCGAGCGTGAGTTCGGCGTGGTGCACCACCGCGTCCTCGGCGACGCGCAGACTCACCTCGGCTCCGAGCGCCCGGGTGTAGAAGGTGATCGCGGCGTCCGCGTCGGAGACCAGCAGCTTCGGGACCAGTTGGCTGTTCATGTTTCCCATGGTCGTGGAGCAGGGCGTTGCCTGCCTTGTAGATTTCGGCCCTCTTCCGCGAGCCAGTCGGTCGGCGTGGTGTTCATGAGGTCGCGGAACTCGCGCACGAGGTGGCTCTGATCGTGGTAGCCCGACTCGGCCGCCACCTGGGCCCAGGACGTTGCGCCCGTGCCTGCGCGGTGGACCGCGCACTCGAGGCGGGCCACGCGGGAGGCGAATTTCGGGGTGACCCCCAGCGAGCGTCGCATCACCTCGCGCAGACGCCGGGCGCTCAGGTGTACGTGGTCGGCGAGATCGTCGACCGACGCCGTTCCACCACCGGCTCTGATCAGATCCAGCGCGCGCAGGGCGTGGTCGGCGGTGGTGTCGTACCCGGCCCGGTTCAGCTGGTCGAGCAGCCGAATGCGCAGAACAGCCTCGCGTCGAGCGGCCGGGTGCTCCACCAACTCCTCGCACATCGAACGCACCCACGGCAGTACGGCGTCGGCGATCACACCGCCCGCGTCCACTTCACTGAGCGGCATGCCGATCAGGCGGCGCAGGGCCGACGCCGACAACTCGACATAAGCTGTCGGCTGCCGCGGCAGCAGGGTGGTGACCGGCGTCGCGAGCCCCGGCCGCATCAAGCCGGCCACGACAGCCTGCGTGCGCAAGGTCTGTCCGCCGTAGTCGACCTCGAGCGGAGCCCCGAGACCGACAACGAGTCGAGCCGACAAGGTGGGGACGGCCCGATGTGCCCGAGCGGGGCCGACGTGCTCGCTGATCGACACCACGCCGATGCCCGCGGCACGGCATGCCGGACGGAGGTTCACCCTCGCATTCTCGCACCCGTGGGCGTCGGCTACCCGTCGGCGAGATAGCGCTCGACCGTGTCGACCTTGCTGTGCAGCGCGTCGGTGACCCCGGGTCGGATATCGGCCTTGAGGACCAGGCTGCAGCGGGGTGCGGTGACCAGGATGGCGTCGGTGGCGGCTTTGATCACTGCCATCACCTCGTCCCATTCGCCCTCGAGGGTGGTGAACATCGCGTCGGTGCGGTTCGGCAGGCCGGAAGCGCGGACCACCCGGACGGCCGCGGCGACCGCTTCGCCGACCGAGCCGTCGTGGTGGGCGGAACCGCTGGGCGCAACGGAGAAGGCGACGAGCATCGTGATCCTTTCGGCGGGTGGGTCCCATGGTCGCGGGACCGTGGCCCAAGTGTGCGCCGACGCGCGGGGGAGCGGGCGCGACCATTACCCTCTATCGAGTGGCGATATCCAAGGTCGAGCGGCTGATGAATCTGGTCATCGCGCTGCTGTCGACCAGGCAGTTCCTGAGCGCGGAACGTATTCGCGCCAGCGTGGCCGGTTACGAGGACTCCGCGACCGACGAGGCGTTCAGCCGGATGTTCGAGCGCGACAAGAACGAACTGCGCGATCTGGGCATCCCGTTGGAAGTCGGTCCGGTGGGACGGTTCTCGACACTCGAGGGGTACCGGATCAACCGGGACGCCTACGAGTTGCCCGATATCGACCTGTCCAGCGAGGAAGCCGCGGCGGTCGCCGTCGCGGTGCAGATGTGGGCCTCACCGGAATTGGCGGGCGCGGCCGAGGGCGCGCTGCTGAAGCTGCGTGCGGCCGGGGTCACCGTCGAGACCGACAACGTCGGGGTGTCGGTGCCCGCGGTGCCCGCCCGCACCCGAGGGTCGGAGCCGGTGTTGCGGGAACTCCTCGCGGCGATCGACGCGGGGCAGGCGGTGCGGTTCGGCCACCACAGCGCCGTCACCGATCCGTTCGTGACCCGCGATGTCGAACCGTGGGGGGTGGTCACCCGGCACGGGCGCTGGTATCTGGTCGGCCACGACCGCGAACGTGATGCCGTTCGCACGTTCCGGCTCTCGCGGATCGGTGGACAGGTGCGGCCGTACGGTCCGGCCGACGCGGTCCACAAGCCCGCGCACACCGATCTGCGCGCGATCGTCGACCGGGTCACCGGCGACGCTCCCGTCACCGGGTCGGCCACCGTATGGGTCGCCAAGGGTCGCGGTCGCGAATTGCGCCGCATCGGCACCGAAGTCGACACCCGTGACCTGGGCGGACGTCCCGGCTCGGTGCTCGCGGTACCGGTCCGATCCCGCGACTGGGTGGCCCGGCTGATCACCGGCCTCGGTCCCGATGTTCTCGTTCTGGAACCACCGGAACTGCGCGCCGACGTGATGAACCGGCTACGGTCGGTACTCGACCACACGGAGGTCACGTCGTGAGTTCGCGTCTGTCCCTACGCCTTTCGCGCCTGCTGAACATGGTGCCGTACCTGCTCGCGCACCCGGGTATCAGCGCGGCCGAGGCCGCCGCCGAACTGGGTGTCACCACCAAACAGCTGATGAGCGACCTCAATCAGCTGTGGATGTGCGGATTGCCGGGCTACGGTCCCGGCGATCTGATCGACCTGTCGTTCTCCGAGGAGAGCATCGAGGTCACCTTCTCGGCCGGGATCGAACGGCCGCTACGGCTGACCTCCACCGAGGCCACCGCGCTGCTGGTGGCGCTGCGCTCGATCGTGGAGATGCCGGGCATGGTCGATCCGACCGCCGCGCACGCCGCCATCGCCAAGATCGAATCGGCGATCGCCAGCACCGACGCCGTCGTCACCGGCAAACCGGTCGATGTCCCCGTCGAGAAGCCGGTGGTCGCGACCGTGCGCGCCGCGCTCGCCGACGCGCGGGCCCTGCGCCTGGTCTACTACTCCGCCAGCCGCGACGAGGTGTCCGAACGTATCGTCGACCCGATTCGCGTGGTGCTGGTCGACAACAACAGCTACCTGCAGGCCTGGTGCAGGCAGGCCGAAGGCGTTCGCCTGTTCCGGTTCGATCGGATCGAGGACGCCACCGAACTCGACGAACCCGCTCGCGCGCCGAGTCACGCCGCCAACGACGCCGCGGCACTCGACCTGTTCCAGGACGACCCCGACGTGCCGCTGGCCCGGCTCCGGATCCGCGCCGACTACGCCTGGGTGCTCGACCAGTACCCCATGCACCGCATCGAATCGCGCGCCGACGGCAGCATCGAGGCGGGCATGCGCTTCGCGTCACCGGATTGGATGGCTCGGCTGCTGCTCGGCTTCGGCACCGGCGTCACCGTGCTCGGGCCACCCGAACTGGTGGCGGCGGTGCGCCTGCGCGCCGACGCCGCCCTGGCCGCCTACGCGGCCGCCGGACTGGTGGGGGAGACCGAACCCGCGTGAGTCAGCGAGTACTGGTCCTCGGCGCGGGCAGCGTCGGGGTTTTCATCGGCGGTCACCTGGCCGCCGCGGGTATGGAAGTGATCTTCGTCGGCCGTCAGCGGATCCTCGACGACATCGCCGAACACGGCCTGCGCCTCACCGATCTGGACGGCGGTTCGACCGAGGTGACGCCCGACCGGTTCGGCCTCGCGCTCGAGCCCGACGAACCCGAGCTGGCCGACCTGGTCCTGGTGACGGTGAAATCGGCCGACACCGCCGCCGCGGTCCGTGCCGTCGCGGGCCGATTACGCCCCGGCACGCCGGTCGTGAGCCTGCAGAACGGCATCGGCAACGCCAGTGTGATCAGAGAGATTCTGCCGACCAGCATCGCCCTGGCCGGGATGGTGATGTTCAATGTGGTGCACAGCGGTCGCGGGTGTTTCCACCGCGCCAGCGACGGCGACCTCGCGATCCAGGACGACCCGGTCGTCGACCGCTTCGCCGACCGTTTCCGGGCGGCCGGTCTGCCGCTGCGCCGCCACCGCGATCTGCGTCCGGTGCAATGGGCGAAACTGCTGCTCAATCTGAACAACCCGATCAACGCGCTGTCGGGCAAGCCGCTGCGTGAGGAACTCGCCGAGCGTGACTACCGCCGCTGCCTCGCGCTGACCCAGTCCGAAGCCCTCGCCGTGATGAACACTGCGCGAATTCGGCCCGCGCAGCTCACCCCCGTTCCACCCGAGTTGATGGTGCATTTGCTGCGCGTTCCCGACGCGGTCTTCCGGCGGGTGTTCGGGCGCGTGCTCGCCATCGATCCGCTCGCCCGTTCGTCGATGGCCGATGACCTCGCGCTCGGTCGGCGGACCGAAATCGCGTGGTTGTGCGGGGAAATCGTGCGCCTCGGCGACATGGTCGGGCACCCGACGCCGGTCAACCGGCGGTTGACGGAGCTGATCAGGATCGCCGAGTCCGGCGACACCGCCCGGTTCACCGGGAGCCGGTTGTTCGCCGAGCTGACCGGGGCGGCGGCCGCTGTCGCGGGTTGAACGCGTGGCGAACACCGCTGCGGCTCGGCGTCCACCACGCTCCGAACCCAGGTAGCATCGGTAATCACCACAGTCTTTGGAGGTATCTGATAATGGGCACGTTCAGCTGGACGCACCTGCTGATCATCGCGTTGCTGTTCGTTCTGCTCTTCGGCGCGAAGCGGCTTCCCGACGCGGCACGCGGTCTCGGCCGCTCGCTGCGGATCTTCAAGAGCGAGGTCGGGCAGATGCAGGCGGAGTCGTCGGCATCCGACGCACCGGCGGCCACCCCGGCCACCCCCGCGCCGCAGCAGCAGCTGTCCGCGTCGGCGCCGCAGGCACAGACCCCGATCGTCGAACCGCAGCAGGGCCACAAAACCCTCTGACCTCGGCCATCACCCCGGAGCGGTAGTCATCGCTCCGGGGCGAAGTGCTGTCTCGTCAGAAGTTGCCGCCGAGCATCCGCCGAACCGAGGGTTAGAGGCCACCACCCACCATGCGCATTCCGTTCGATCCCCGGCGCACCAAGCGCAGGACGAATCCCGACGGCACCATGTCGTTGGTCGAGCACCTGCAGGAACTGCGCACCCGGCTGCTGCTGGCACTGGCCGCCATCGCGGTGACCACCCTGATCGGCTTCTTCTGGTACGCGCACACCCTCTTCGGGATGGAGAGCCTGGGTGAGATCCTGCGCGGCCCCTACTGTGCGCTGCCCGAATCGGCGCGCGCCAGCCTGACCCCCGACGGCGCCTGCCGACTGCTCGCCACGGGCCCCTTCGACCAGTTCATGCTCCGGTTGAAGGTCGGATTCACCGCCGGTGTGGTGATCGCGACCCCGTTCTGGCTGTACCAGCTGTGGGCGTTCATCACCCCGGGGCTGTACGCGAAGGAACGCAAGCTCGCGGTCGGGTTCGTGGTGACCGGTTCGGTGCTGTTCGTGACGGGTGCCGTGCTCGCCTACGTGGTGGTCTCGCACGCGTTGTCGTTCCTGATGACCATCGGCGACAACGTCCAGATCACCGCGCTCAGCGGTAATCAGTACTTCGGTTTCATCATCCAGCTGCTGATCATCTTCGGCGTCAGTTTCGAGACGCCGTTGATCATCATCGGGCTGAACCTGGTCGGCGTGCTGCCCTACACCAAGCTCAAGGCGTGGCGGCGCGGGATGATCTTCGGTCTGTTCGTCTTCGCCGCGATCGTCACACCGCAGGACCCGTTCTCGATGCTGGCGCTGGCGATCGCGCTGACCGTGCTGTTCGAGTTCGCCGTGCAGTTCGCGCGGTTCAGTGACGCGCGCAAGGCCCGCCGGGAAGAGAAGGAGGGCTGGGGCACGCTCGACGACGAACAGGCCTCTCCGCTCGAGACCCCCGAGCCGGTGGCGTCCGCCGATCCGGTGAGCGAGCCGGAGAAAACCGCGCGCCCGGTGTCGGACTACTCCGATACGCTCTGAGGGGTGACCGACACTCCGGGGCTGCCCAGCGAACTGGCGAAATTCGCCGGTGAAATCTCGTTCGATCTGGACCCCTTCCAGAGCACCGCGTGCGCGGCGCTGGAAGACGGGCACAGCGTGCTCGTGTGCGCCCCGACCGGAGCGGGCAAGACGATCGTCGGTGAGTTCGCCGTGCACATGGCGCTGGCCTCGGGCGGAAAGTGCTTCTACACCACGCCGATCAAGGCGCTGTCGAATCAGAAGTTCGCCGATCTCACCGCCCGCCACGGCCGCGACAGTGTCGGCCTGCTCACCGGTGACCAGTCGATCAACCCCGGCGCGCCGGTGGTCGTGATGACCACCGAGGTGCTGCGCAACATGCTCTACGCGTCCTCGGACTCGCTGCACGGTCTGTCCTACGTGGTGATGGACGAGGTGCACTACCTGGCCGACCGGTTCCGGGGCGCGGTGTGGGAGGAAGTGATCCTGCACCTGCCACCGGATGTGCGGCTGGTGAGCCTGTCGGCGACGGTATCCAACGCCGAGGAGTTCGGCGCCTGGATGGAAACCGTGCGCGGCGACACCGCGGTGGTGGTCGACGAGACCAGGCCGGTGCCGCTGTGGCAGCACGTGATGGTCGGCCGGCGGATGTTCGACCTGTTCGACACCAAGTCCAGCGACCACAAGGTCGTGGTCGACGAAGACCTCGTGCGGTTCATCCGCCAGCGTGAGAGCGCCGACCGGATGCACGGCTACGGCGGTCCGCGCGGACGGGGTGGACGCGGCGGCAATTTCCGCCCGTTGCCGCGACCGGATGTCCTGGCGCGCCTCGACGAGGAAAACCTGCTGCCCGCGATCACCTTCATCTTCAGCCGCGCGGGCTGCGACGGCGCGCTGGCCCAGTGCCTGCGCGCCCGCCTCGATCTGAGCCGTCCCGGCGAGGCCGCACAGATCGACGAGATCATCGAGAAGCACACCGGTGACCTGCCCAAGGGCGATCTGGAGGTCCTCGGCTACTGGGAGTGGCGCGAGGCGCTGCAGCGCGGCCTGGCCGCCCACCACGCCGGCATGCTGCCCGCGTTCCGGCACACCGTCGAGGAACTGTTCGTCAAGGGTCTGGTGCGCGCGGTGTTCGCCACCGAGACGCTGGCACTGGGCATCAACATGCCCGCCCGCACGGTGGTGCTCGAGCGGCTGGTGAAATTCAACGGCGAAACCCATGCCGAGCTCACCCCCGGCGAGTACACCCAGCTCACTGGTCGTGCGGGGAGGCGCGGTATCGACGTCGAGGGTCACGCGGTGGTGCTGTGGCAGCCCGAGGTCGACACCAGTGCGGTGGCAGGCCTCGCCTCCACCCGCACCTATCCGCTGCGCAGCTCGTTCCGGCCCGGCTACAACATGTCGATCAACCTGATCGACCGGATGGGTGCCCAGGAAGCCCGAACGCTGCTCGAACGGTCGTTCGCCCAGTTCCAGGCCGACCGGTCGGTCGTGGGGCTCGTCCGCGGGATCGAACGCAACGAGGGCGCGCTGCGCAAGCTGGAGAGTCAGCTCGGCGGCGTCGACGGCGACTTCATGGAGTATCTGTCGCTGCGCGACCGGATCAAGCAGCGTGAACGCGATATCCAGCAGCAGGGGCGGGCCGACCGGCGCGGTGCCGCGGTGAAAGCGCTGATCGGGTTGCGTCGCGGCGACGTGGTGTCCATCCCCGTGGGCAAGCGTTCCGGGCTCGCGGTGATCCTCGAACCCGACCAGACGCCCGGCGATCCGCGTCCACTGGTATTGACCGAGGACCACTGGGCCGGTCGGGTGTCCGCGGCCGATTTCCCGGAGCCCGCCGAAGCGCTCGGGCGCATGGATCTGCCGCGCCGGGTCGATCATCGGACCGCGCGCATCCGCCGCGACCTGGCCTCGGCGTTGCGCGGCACCGGAATCTCGGCCCCGCGCCGTGGCAAGCGCAACGATCGTGTTCGCGGCGGCGAAGATCGTCAGCTCTCGACGCTGCGGCGCAGTCTGCGGTCCCATCCCGCGCACAATCGTCCCGATCGGGAGCAGCTGAGCCGCACCGGCGAGCGGTATTCGCGGCTCGCCCGTGAGACCGAGACGATGCGCCAGAAAGTTGCCGCCACCACGAATTCGCTGGCGCGCACGTTCGATCGGATCGTCGGGCTGCTCGAGGAACGCGGCTTCGTCGCCCACGGTGAGGTGACCGCCGACGGCAGGCGCCTGGCCCGAATCTATGCCGAGAGCGATCTCGTGGTCGCCGAGGCCCTGCGCCAGGGTCTGTGGCGCGGACTCGGCCCGGCCGAACTCGCGGCGGTGGTGTCGGCACTGGTCTACGAATCGCGCCAGGAAACCGGCCTGCTGACGCCGGCGGGACCGACCGATCCGATCCGCCGTGCGGTCGCGGCCACCATCGAAGTGTGGTCGGATCTGCGCTCCGACGAGGTGCGACACAAACTTCCGCCCACCCGCGAACCCGATCTGGGGTTCGTCACCGGGGTCTACAAGTGGGCGCGCGGTGATGCGTTGGCCGAGGCGTTGCTGGCCAGCGGCGACCAGGGTACGACGATGTCGGCGGGCGATTTCGTGCGGTGGTGCAGGCAGGTGATCGACCTGCTCGATCAGATCCACAACACCGCCGACGACCCCGAGATCGCGTCCACCGCCGCCAAGGCGGTGCGTGCGGTACGGCGGGGTGTCGTCGCGGTGGACGCCGCGTAGTCGGCACGTCTGTGATTTGATTTCTTCGCGTACCGACCGTGAGGCGGATGTCGTGCGAATGCGGCAGGCCCGGCGCGGGGGGCTACCGTATGGACTAATGATGCGAGTGGAGGCGAGTGGATGAGCGGCCCTTACGGACCGAACAACCCCGGGGAGGGGAACAACGATCCCACCCAGCACTGGGGGGGTCAGCAGGGGGCCGGTGGCGCCGGTCCCACCCAGCACTGGGGTGGCGCGCAGCAGCCGCCACAACAGGGCGCCCAGCCCACCCAGCAGTGGAATGACCCGAACGCGCAGCAGCCACAGCAGCAGTGGGGACAACAGCCCCAGCAGCCGCAGCAGCCGTGGGGCCAGCAGCCGCAGCAGCCGACCGGGCCGCAGCAGCAGTGGGGCCAGACCCAGCCGCCGCCGCAGGACTGGAACAACCAGGCCGCCAACGCACAGCAGCAGTGGGGTCAGCCCGCGCCGCAGCAGCAGTGGGGCCAGCAGCCCGCCCCGCAACAGCAGTGGGGCCAGCAGCCGTCCTCCGGTGGCAAGAGCAAGGGCCTGATCGTCGGGCTCATCGCCGCGGGTGTGCTCGTGGTCGCCGCCGTGATCGGTCTGATCCTGGTCGTGTTCTCCTCGGACGAACTCGACAACGCGGCCGTGCAGGACGGTGTCTCGCGCGTGCTGAAGGACTCCTACGGCATCGCCGACGTCTCCGATGTCAGCTGCCCCTCCGGCCAGGCGGTGGAGGTCGACGCGACCTTCACCTGTGAGCTGAAGGTCAGTGGCGAGGCGAAGAAGGTCACCGTCAAGATCACCAAGGAAGACGGCACCTACGAGGTCGGCCGCCCCAACTAGGCGCTCGCACTGTGTTTTCCGGGCCGTCCGCGACTACGCGGGCGGCCCGGTGTCGTTTCCGGCGGCGCAGATACGACGGGCGGTGGCGCCGTCGCGAACTCGTCGCGGGCGGATCAGCCGGTGTGTGCCGCGGTCAGTGCGGTGACCAGGCGGGTGATCGGGCTCTCGGCGTTGTACTCGGCGGCCAGCGCGAGCAGCCGGTCGGGGTCAGCGGGGGTGGTGGGCAGGACGTCCGGACGCGACAGGATCACGTCGGCGTCGCGGACCACCCGCACGACCGGAGCGGCGACCTTCAGATAGTCCTGTGCGGCAACGAGTTTCGCGCGCACACCCTTGGCGATATCGGAATCGGGAGCGGCGACGGCGTCCATGAGCGCGTCGAGCGAGCCGAACCTCGTGATCAGCTGGGCGGCGGATTTGTCGCCGATGCCCGCCACGCCGGGCAGGCCGTCGGAGGCGTCGCCGCGCAGGGTCGCCATGTCGGCGTAGGCCGGTCCCGCGTTCTGTTCGGGCACACCGTATTTCGCCGAGAGTTCCGCGGGGCCGAACAGTTCCGCTTTGGCCAGACCGCGACCGACGTAGAGCACGCGGACCGGTGGGGCGGGCTCGTCGCGCACCAGCTGCAGCAGGTCGCGGTCGCCGCTGACGACGACAACCGGGTCGGTGCGCTCCCGGCTGGCGAGGGTGCCGAGCACGTCGTCGGCCTCGAGGCCTTCCGCGCCGCCGGTGGCGATGCCCGCCGCCTCGAGTACTTCGAGGATCATCTCGACCTGCGGGGTGAGCGTGTCGGGCACTTCCTCCGCGCCGGGCGCCGCGCTGGTGCTGGTGTCGAGTCGGTGCGCCTTGTAGGAGGGCACCAGGGCCACCCGGAACGGGGGCCGCCAATCGAGGTCGAGCCCGACCACGAGCCTGCTCGGCCGATGCTTGGTGACCAGCGAGGCCACCATGTCGGTGAAGCCGCGCAGCGCGTTCACCGAGCGGCCGTCCGCGCCCCTGAGCTTGTCGGGGATCGCGTAATAGGCGCGGAACCAGAGGCTGGCGCCGTCGAGGATCAACAGGGGTCCACGGGTGCTCTCGTCAGCGGTCACCCGGTGATTGTGCCCCGAACCACCGACACCGTGGCCGTGGCCGTGCCGATGGGCTTCGGTGGCTGCCCTCGGTGCGGGGCGGGTAACGTCGGATCCTATGAGCGCGCACACGGATGCCAGGTTCGCGGCGAAGGTCTACGGTCAGCGGCTGGAGCGGGCGGTCGAGTTGATGCGCGCGGCGCATCTGGACGCCTTGCTGATCACTCCGGGCCCCGACCTGCGGTACCTGATCGGTTCGGCCGCGGAATCCTTCGAGCGGCTCACCTGCCTGGTGATCCCGGCCGACGGATCCACGCCCTCGGTGATCATCCCGAAACTCGAGCTGGCCTCGCTCGCCGATTCCGCGGCGGGCGAACTCGGCCTGCAGGTGCTCGACTGGGTCGACGGCGTCGATCCGTACCAGCTGGTCCGCTCGATCCTGCACGCCGGTTCCCGCATCGCGGTCGCCGATGCCATGCCCGCGCTGCACCTGATCCCGCTCGCCGAATCGACCACCGGTCTGCCCGCCTCGGCGACGCCGGTGCTGCGCGAGTCGCGAATGATCAAGGACGAGGCCGAGATCGACGCGCTGCGCCGGGCGGGCGCGGCCATCGACCGCGTGCACGCGCGGATGGGCGAGTTCCTGCGGGCCGGTCGCACCGAGGCCGAGGTGAGCGCCGATATCACCGCCGCGATCGTCGAGGAAGGCCATACCGAGGCGGCGTTCGTCATCGTGGGCAGTGGACCGCACGGCGCCGACCCGCACCACGAGGTCTCCGATCGCGTCATCGAGCAGGGCGATGTCGTGGTCATCGACATCGGTGGCCCCGTCGAACCCGGCTACTACTCGGACTCGACCCGCACCTATGTTCTCGGCACCCCGCGCCCGGAGATCGTCGAACAGGTGGCGGTCCTGGAGGCCGCCCAGGCCGCCGCGGTCGCGGCGGTGCGGCCGGGGGTGAGCGCGGAATCCATCGACGCCGCCGCCCGCAGCGTGCTCGCCGACGCGGGCCTCGGCGACGCCTTCATCCACCGCACGGGCCACGGCATCGGCCTGTCGGTGCACGAGGAGCCCTACATCGTGGCGGGCAACGACCTGGTGCTCGAGCCGGGCATGGCGTTCAGCATCGAGCCGGGAATCTACTTCCGCGGCGAATGGGGCGCGCGGATCGAGGACATCGTGGTCGTCACAGACGACGGTGTGGAGTCGATGAACAATCGGCCGCACGGCCTGACGGTGCTGTAAGCGGCCGAGTCCGTAGCGACAAGCGCCCGCACGGGCGCTGAGCGGGGTTTCGGAGGCTATTTCAACGTGCCCGACGACAACACCCGGCGCACCTGGATCGCGACGACCACCCGTGTCGGGTTCTCGCGGGGCACCCGGTAGCGCTCGGTGTAGCGACGCACGGCTTCGGCGACGTCGGCGCTGTCGCGGAGTACCGTCGCCGGTCCTTCGAGGGTCAGCCAGCGCGGCCCATCGACCTGGCTCACCGCCGCGTAGCCGCCTCGTCCGGCATTGCGTGCCTTCACCGACGCGCCGTCGGTGATCACGCGAGCGATCCCGCTCTCCGGATCCCAGGTGAAGCCCACGGCGACCACGTGCGGGGTGCCGTCGGCGCGCAGCGTGGTGAGCGTGGCCAGATGCCGCTCGGTGACGAACGCGAGGGCAGCGGGGGACAGCTGTGTGGTGGCGGTCGGCATGCCGGAAACGGTAGCCGGGCCGACCGGCGCGTCGCTGCGCGGGTTCGCGCCGTGCACACAACAGAGGCAGGCCGGCACCGGCCGGACGGGCCGGATGACAGACTGGCGCTATGGGAATGCAGCAGAACGATGGGCCGGTGCTCGTCCTGGGCGGGCGCAGTGAGATCGGCCTCGAAGTGGCGCGCAGGCTGGCGCCCGGACGGGTGGTGATCCTGGCCGCTCGCCGTGCCGGCGCGTTGGCGGCCGAGGTCGAGCAGGTGCGCGCGGCGGGCGCGACCGCTGTGCACACCGTGGAATTCGACGCCGACGAGACCGCCACCCACGCGCCCCTGCTGGACAAACTGGCCGCCGAGCACGGTGGCATCGCGACAGCGGTGCTCGCCTTCGGCGTCCTCGGCGATCAGGATCGTGCCGAACACGACCCGGCGCACGCGGTGGCGGTCGTGCACACCGACTTCGTCGCCCAGGTCAGTGTCCTCACGACCCTGGCGACCGTGATGCGTGCGCAGGGATCCGGCCAGATCGTCGTCTTCAGCTCGATCGCGGGCGTGCGCGTGCGGCGGGCGAACTATGTCTACGGTTCGGCCAAAGCGGGCCTGGACGGCTTCGCCAGCGGCCTCGGCGACGCCCTGCACGGCACGGGCGTGCAGCTGTTGCTGGTGCGTTCGGGCTTCGTGATCGGGCGCATGACCACCGGCATGGCACCCGCGCCCCTGGCCATCACTCCCGACCAGGTCGCCGACGCCGTGGTCCGCAGTCTCGGCAAGGGCGCCACCCGGGTCGCGGTGCCCGGCCGACTTGCCATCGCCTTCTTCGTGATGCGCCTGCTCCCGCAATCGGTCTGGCGTCGGATGCCACGGTGACCGCGTCCGGCGACGCGGCGGCGGACTGGACCGGCCACCCGATCGTGGTGGCCGGCATCGGGGCCGACGGTTGGGCGGGTCTGGGGGAGAACGTCCGCCGGGAAATCGGGGACTGTGACGTGGTGTTCGGCTCCTCGCGTCAACTGGCGCTGCTCCCGGCCGGCGATATCGAGCGGGTGCCGTGGCCGACGCCGCTGCTGCCCGCCCTGCCGGAGTTGTTCGGGCGCAATGCCGGTCGCCGCATCGGCGTGCTGGCCAGCGGTGATCCGATGTTCTACGGCATCGGTGTCACCCTGGCGCGCCGGTTCGGCCCGGCGGCGCTGCGGGTGTTCCCACAGCCCTCGTCGGCGTCGCTGGCCTGCGCGCGGCTCGGGTGGCCGCTGGCCGAAACCCCGGTGGTGAGTGTGGTTGCCCGGCCATTGCCCACCGTCGTGCCCGAATTGTCCGATGGTCGGCGGATTCTCGTCCTCAGCGAAGACGAAACGACGCCGAGCAGAATCGCGGAAATGCTGTGCGACAAGGGATTCGGCGCTTCATCGCTGACGGTTCTCGAGCAACTCGGCGGCCCCGCCGAACACTGCCACACCGGCTCCGCGGCTACCTGGTCACACCCGCCCGGCGACCCGCTCAACATTGTCGCCATCGACTGCCGCGCCGATCCCGATACGCGTCGCGACACCCGATTGCCCGGTCTGGCCGACGCTGCCTTCGCCGGTGACGGCCAGCTCACCAAAGCCGAGGTTCGCGCCCTCACCGTCACCGCTCTCGCCCCCGCACCGGGGGAAATGCTGTGGGATATCGGCGGCGGGTCGGGCAGTATCGCCATCGAATGGTGCCGTACCCATCCGCTGTGCCGCGCCGTCACGTTCGAGCGGCTGCCTGCTCGCCGGGAACAAATCGCGACCAATATCACCGCCCTCGGGGTGCCGGGAATAACGATCCGCGGTGAGGTGCGCTCAGAGTTAGCCGAGGAAAATATCTCGGCTCCGGACGCCGTATTTCTCGGTGGTGGTCTCACCCAGGACGGCATGTTCGAGCAGTGCTGGCAGCGGCTGCGCCCCGGCGGCCGCCTGGTCGCCAACGCGGTCACCGCGGAATCGGAAGCGCTGCTGCTCGACTGGTCGGCGCGGTTCGGTGGAACCCTGCGCAAATTTCAGATCTATCGGGGTGAACCGCTCGGCGGGTTCACGGCCTGGCGACCGCACTTGCCGGTCGCTCAGTGGATTGTCCGAAAACCCGCTGGTCGCCGGAGTGTGGACGCTTAGCACCGATCACGGTCAGATCACGCGCAGATCACGGTGAATCCGTTCCCGCAGGGTCCGCGCGCCGTAAAAGTTTCGGACCGAACGTGTAGAACCCACGGCTCGGGGGTAGGGTCGTTGCCGTTCCGGGTAATCCCCCCGGTTCGTTTTCCACGATGGAGAGTTACATGGAGTACTCGAAGTTCGATGGTGATGCCGGCGCTGATGATTTCGGAGGGCTGTCCTGAGAGTTTTGATCCTCGGTGGCACCGGCGAAGCCAGGGAGTTGGCGCGCAGAGCGTCCGGTGAGCGTGGACTCGACATCGTGTCCTCCCTCGCTGGTCGAGTCGCCAATCCGCGGCTGCCGGTCGGTGCGGTCCGCGTGGGTGGGTTCGGTGGTGTCGAGGGCCTCCGAACCTGGCTACGCGAGAACGCGATCGACGCTGTCGTGGACGCGACCCATCCCTTCGCCGCGCAGGTGAGCGCGCACGCCGCCACCGCCGCGGCCGAGCTGGATATCCCGGCGTTGCATCTGCGCCGCCCCGAGTGGGTGCAGCGGCGCGGTGACCTGTGGACGCGCGTGCCCGATCTCGCCGCGGCGGCCGCGGCACTGACCGCGCGCGACGAACAGGTCCTGCTGACCATCGGCCGCCAGGGCGTCGGCGCGTTCGTCGGCTGCACGGGCCACGGTTTCGTCATCCGCTCCATCGATGCCCCTGAGGTCCCGCTGCCGCCGCGCGCCAAACTGTTGCTGGCGCGTGGGCCGTTCACGTTCGACGAGGAACTCGTGCTGATGTCGCGGCATCGCATCGATGTGCTGGTCACGAAGAACAGTGGCGGCGAGCAGACCGAGGCGAAGATCTTCGCTGCCCGCACCGCGGGGCTGCCGGTGATCATGATCGATCGGCCACCGCTGCCCGCGGGCGCCGTCACCGTGGCCGAGGTCGGCGACGCGGTCGAGTGGTTGCGTGAGTCCGCATCGCACCGGGTGCGCTGAACCGGGCGGCGGGGCCGAACTCCGTCAGCGCGGGTTCGGCGGCGTGAAGATGGTCGGCAGCTGGTCGAACCAGTGCAGGACCGCGCGCTCGTAGGCGATGCCGAATTCGAGGGTCGCGCGCTGGTGCGGAGCCAGGGCGGTCTCGTCTTCGTCGAGGTAGCGGTCGAGGCGATCTTGATGAATGTTCTTGTTGGCGGCGATGATCCGATCGCGATGCGCGGGATCCAGGTGCTCGCCGAAGGACAGCGTGAGCAGCAGTGGCACGCGGATGGTCTCGGCGCCGGGATCGCGCCCGATCCACTCGGCGAAGGCCTCGCGCCCGATATCGGTGATCCGGTACGGCGTGCGCTCTCTGGCGCCGCGTTCGCCTTTGGTCACCAGGCCCGCGGCGTCCATCGTGGACAGTTCGCGATAGACCTGGCTCTGGGTGATGGTCCAGAAGTCGCCGATGCGTTGCTGGGCCTGCGTGGCGAGATCCCAGCCCGACTTCGGGCCCTCGTGCAGGAACCCGAGTAGCGAGGCCGCGGTGGAGTTCAGTGGGCGGCGTCGAGTCGCGGTGTCGGTCAACGGTCAACTCCCTTCGAACTACATTCCTAAGTGGAATGTTACGCCTGGGTGCGCAGTCCACCAATAGTGCCGGTGTTGCGGCGCGTTCGCCGGACCGGGGTGCGGCGGTGGTGCTCGCGCGCTGAGCACCACCGCCGCGGTGATCGACTCGTCAGGCTCAGGCCAGCGCGAGGTTCACGATGTCACCGTCGGCCAGTTCGTAGGACGCCAGAGTGTTGGCGTCCTCGAGCTTGACCTCGCTCTCGGTGATGAGCTGCTGATCGGCCGCCGGAACGCCGGTCTGCTCCTGGATGAGGGCCTTGAGGTCCTTGACGGTCGCCGTGGTGTCGATATCGACCGCGATGGGCTCGCCGTCCAAGCCGTTGACCGTCAAGGTGATGCTGGAGGCACCCTCGGCGAGAGGCGCTCCGGGCAAGCCGGGCAATGCAGGCAGCCCGGGCGCTGCGGGTGCTGCGGGAGCCGCGGGTGCGACGGGGTCCGCCTGCGTCTGCGCTTCGGGAGCCGGCGCAGCCGGCGCTGAGGGCGCAGGCGGGGCCGGGGGAGCGGGCGCCTGGGCGGCCGCGGTGACCGGAACCGCCATGGCGGCGGCTATCAGGCCGACCGTCACACCGCGCCGTAATCGGGTACCGAGCGTGTTCTGTGCGTGGTGCTGAACTCTCATCGTGGTGAATCCTTTCATCGTCCTCGTGGGACGCGTTGGGGAATCGAACCAGGAAACGAGCTGTCAGACTGGTGTGCATGCGGGCATGCCCGCGGAACAAGTGTGCCATCGCACGGGCGTGTCGCCGGGCCTCGCGGGCGACGGGGGTTGCCGAGGATCGCGGAAGTCTCGGTCGGTCGCGGGGTCGCCGGGGTCGTCCGCGGTGCTGATTCGGCGGCCGTTCGGCCCGGGTGACGCGGGGTAGCGACCGTGCGGTTCGTGGACTGTCCGGCGCGGACTACCGGCTCGGTACCGACCCGTACCTACGCGAAGTAAAAACGCGGGTGCCTTCCGGCGTGTCGAACATGGTGGTGGTCGATGATCCGATGATCAGCAGGGTGCGCATGTCGACCTCGTCGGGATCGAGCTCACCGAGAGTGGTCACCCGGACGGATTCGGTGGGCCCGCCGACATCGCGGCCCAGCACCACCGGCGTGTGCGGCGGGCGGTGTTCGAGCAGGACCTCGCGCATGGCGCCGACCTGCCAGCGGCGCTGGGACGAGGCCGGGTTGTAGATCGCGATGGCCATATCGGCCGCCGCGACCGCCGAAAGTCGTTGTGCGACGACCTCCCACGGCTTGAGCCGATCCGACAGCGAGATCATCGCGTAGTCGTGCCCGAGCGGTGCGCCGACCCGGCTGGCCACCGCGTTGGCGGCCGTCAGGCCGGGCAGCACCCGCACCGGGACATCCTGGAACTGCGGTTCGGCCGACACCTCGAGAACGGCGGCCGCCATCGCGAAAACGCCGGGATCGCCCGAGGACACCACCGCGACGCGCGCGCCCCGCTTGGCCAGGTCCAGTGCCATCGCGGCGCGTTCGGATTCGACCTTGTTGTCGCTGGCGTGCCGTCGCTGACCCGCCCGCTCGGGGACGCGATTGATGTAGGTGGTGTACCCGACGAGGTCCGTCGCCTCCGCCAACGCGGCAGTGACCTGCGGCGTCGTCCAGTCCGCGTCGCCGGGCCCCAGACCGACGACGACGACTTCGCCCGGCGCATCCGCTGATTCATCCGGCGAGATGTCCGGACGGCCAGGCGCCGCAGCCACGGTGCCTGTGCGGTCGTCGGCGGCGGCGGTGGGCTGACGGACGGAAGCGCCGCGCGCGGGGATCACGGTGGTCGGCGTCGGACCCGGGACCAGGGTGATCGAGAAGTACGGCACGTCGGCCTCGTCGACGTCGGCCGCGGCGAGCACTCGCTGACGAGTGCTGCTCGCGCGTTCGACGTAGTACGCGTCGGCCAACCGGCCGGAATCCGAGAGTGCCTGGCGTACTCCGGGAAACGTGCGACCCAGCTTCATGATCGCGGCGGCGTCGGTCTCGCGCAGCCGCTCGGTCAGCTCCTCGACGGGCATGGTGCCGGGCAGCACCGTCAGCACTTGCTCACCCTCCACCAGTGGAGTTCCCAGCGCCGCGGAGGCCGCGCTCACCGAGGTGATGCCGGGGATGATCTCGGCCTCGAATCGATCGGCCAGCCGCCGGTGCATGTGCATGTAGGAGGAGTAGAACAGCGGATCACCGGCGGCGAGCAACGCGACGGTACGCCCCGCGGCCAGATGGGTGGCCAGCCGCGCGGCCGCCTGCTCGTAGAATTCGTCGATCGCGCCCTGGTATCCGCCGGGATGGTCGGTGGTCTCCACGGTCACCGGGTAGACCAGGTGCTCCTCGATCTGCCCGGCGCGCAGATACGGCTCCGCGATGGCGCGGGAGATGCTGCGGCCGTGCTTGGCGCTGTGGAACGCGACCACATCGGCTTCGGCGATGAGCCGGGCGGCCTTCACCGTCACCAGTTCCGGATCGCCGGGACCGAGGCCGATACCCCACAGTTTGCCGGTGCTGATCTCACTCACTCCTGTTCGCTCGCAATCGCATTCAGTGCCGACGCGGTGATCGCGCTGCCGCCGCGCCTGCCACGGACGGTCAGATACTCGATCCCGCCGAAGTCGATCAGCGCCTGCTTGGATTCGGCGGCACCGATGAACCCGACCGGGATGCCGATGATCGCCGCGGGTCGCGGCGCACCGGAGTCGAGCATGTCGAGCAGGTGGAACAGCGCGGTCGGTGCGTTGCCGATGGCCACCACCGCGCCGTCGAGCTGGTCGTGCAGCAGCTCCAGCGCCGCCACCGAGCGTGTATTGCCCAGTCGCGCGGCGAGTTCGGGCACGCGCGGGTCGGTGAGGTTGCACAGCACCGCGTTGTCGGCGGGCAGTCGCTTGCGGGTCACCCCCGAGGCGACCATATTGGCATCGCAGATGATCGGCTTTCCTGCGTGCAGCGCGGCGCGCGCGGCGGCGACCACACCGGGGGAGAAGGCGATGTCGGGGGCCAGGTCGACCTGCCCGCAGCCGTGGATCATCCGCACCGCCACCCGTTCCACATCGGCGGGAAAACCGGCGAGATCCGCCTCGGCGCGGATCGTCGCGAACGAGCGCCGATAGATCTCGGCCCCGTCGGTGAGGTAGCTGGCACGCACGTCGGACATGGCGACAACCCTAGAACCTGGGTCTGACGTGGTGTCCGGCGGCTCAGGTACGGGGGCGTTCGAGAATGCGCGACATCACCAGCGAGCTGCGGGTGCGCCCGACGCGCGCGTTCTCCCTGATCCGCTCGACCGTCACCTCGATCTCGGCCATGTCGGTGGCCATCACGTGCACGAGCGCGTCGGCCTCGCCCGCGATGGTCCACACTCCGACGACCTGTGGAATCGGTTCGAGGGTGCGGCGCAGCTCGGCCGGGGAGATGTTGTCGCGGTAGTAGACCTCGACGTAGGCCTCGGTTTTCCAGCCCAGCGCGGCCGGGTTGACCTGCGCGGTGAACCTGGTGATCTGTCCGCTCGCGACCATCTTGTCCACCCGCCGCTTCACCGCGGGCGCGGACAACCCGACCACCGAACCGATCTCCTGGAACGAGGCGCGGGCGTGGACGAGCAGCTCCGCGAGAATGCGCCGATCGATATCGTCCACGTCGCTCCTTCGTCGGCACGCAATGATTCCCCATTCTTACATCGAAATGCACAACGAATCGGTGTTCCGGGCGCAATGGGACGGCGATTACGGTCGGTGAAACCGTCCGCGCTGCCACCAGGAGTCCTGATGACCGCCGCCAGCCCCCTTCGTGTCTCAGCACCCGCGCGGACCGCCTCCCCGCGCCGTTATGTGCTGTGCCGCCCCGACCATTTCGAGGTCACCTACGCGATCAATCCGTGGATGGATCCGGCCGCTCCGGTCGATCGGGCGCGCGCGCTCGCCCAGTGGGAGATCTTGCGCGCGACCCTGGAAGCACACGGGCACACCGTGGAAACGGTGCCCGGCGAACCCGGTCTGCCGGATATGGTCTTCGCCGCGAACAGCGGCATCGTGATCGGTGGACACGCGCTCTCGGCCCGGTTCGCCCACCCCGAACGCGCCGCCGAGGGACCCGCCTTCCATCGGTGGTTCGCGGCCCGGGAACTGCGTGAGCTGGCCGCCGCGGCCGAAACCAACGAGGGGGAGGGCGATTTCGCGTTCGCCGGGCGGCGGATTCTGGCCGGTGTCGGGTTCCGCTGTTCGCTGTCGGCGCACGCGGAGGTGGAACGGTACTTCGACGTGCCGGTGGTGTCGCTCGAGCTGGTCGACCCGCGCTTCTATCACCTCGACACCGCGCTGATGGTCCTCGATGACACCACCGTGGCCTACTACCCGGCCGCGTTCAGCCCGGCCGCTCGCGAGGTGCTGACCGCCCTCTACCCCGACGCGCTCCTCGCCGACGACAACGACGCGCTCTGCTTCGGCTTGAACGGGCTCAGCGACGGCGAACACGTCTTCCTCGACCCCGGCGCCACCGGTCTCATCGCGCAGCTGCGGGCGCGGGGATTCGTCCCCGTGGCGCTGGATCTGTCCGAACTGCGCAAGGGCGGCGGCGGCGTGAAGTGCTGCGTGCTCGAGCTGCACACCCGCCGCGACACGGCCGTGGGCTAGCCGGACCCCACCGCCACCGCCCACATACTGGGCCGATGGCACACCCCGAGCACAGCACCGAGGAACGGCGCGCGAGCTGGACCGAGCTGTTCTTCGACCTGGTCGCCGTGGCGGGTATCGGCCAGCTCACCCACCTGTTGCACCGCGGCCCCTCGCTGGGTGAATTCGGGCTGTATGTGGTGCTGTATCTGGCCTTCTGGGTGGTGTGGGCCTGTGTCACCGTGTACAGCAACGTCGCGGGCGAGCAGGCGCGCACCACGATGGTGTTCGGGTGCATGTTCGGTCTGTGCGTGATGATGGCCGCGGTCGACGGTGCCCCCGACGAGCACATGAACGTCTTCGCCGCGATCTATGTGCTGGTGCGGGTGGCGTCGTCGTCGGCGTGGCAGCGTGGCCAGATCGTGGTGGACTGGCCGATCGCGCAGATCGGCGCGGGCACCGTGCCCTGGCTGGTGTCGCTGTGGGTGCCCGCACCGTGGAAGTTCGTGCTGTGGGCGGTGGGGCTCGCGATCGACCTGTGGATCATGTTCGCCATCGACTCGGAACGGCTGATGGTCGATGCCGAACGGCGGGTGCGGGCCCGGTTGCGCCGCGGCGACGGAGGGCCGCCACGCGGCGGGCCGGGTCGACGCTCGCGCGAGACGACGCCACCGAAACTGCAAGCGCTGCACGCCGATGCGCCGCACCTGGGGGAACGGCTCGGCCAGTATCTGATCATCGTGCTGGGTGAAGGGGTGATCTCGGTGATCGCGGCGGTGTCGGCGGAGGAGTGGACCATCGCGGTATGCGTCATCGGGGCGGGATCGTTCCTGTGCCTGATCGCGATGTGGGCGCTGACCTTGCGCTACGGGTTCGTGCCGCGCCTGATGGGGCAGTCGCCGGGCGCTGTCGGTATGCCCTATCAGCGGGTGATGGCGGTTCACTGCGCGATCAGTGGTGCGATCGCGACCGTCGCCGCGGGGCTGGGTCTGGTCGCGGCGCACCCGTCGGGTCATCTGCCCGCCGGGCTCGGCTGGGTGCTCGGTGGTGGTGCCGCCGCCTTCTTCCTGGTGTGCGGCCTCGGTGGGGTGCGCAGCGCCGGGGCACGGTGGTTGCTGCGGTGGCCGGTGCCGTGCCTGGTGGTCGCGCTCGCGCTCGGTGGGGCGGCGCCGCACATCGGCGGGGTGTGGTTGGTGCTCGGCGTGATGGGCACCCTCGCCGCGGCGGTGGTCTCGGAGACGGTGCGCTCAGCGCGTCCCGGGTAGCGACCTGGATCTGCTGAATGCCGTGCTACGCGTGCACTTTCCCGTGATCGATGCGACATCGGATCGGAGACAGGCAGTGCACGCGTAGCGCGGTGGTTCACTCGTACTCGGTACCGCCATCGCGCAGCACGTACGCGGCGGAGACGATCTTGCCGATCGCCCGGCCACCGAGAATCGGGGACTGGCGTTCGGTGGCAGGTCGCACCACCAAGCCCTCGCGGATGTTGGTTCCCGCGCCGCTGACGGTTTCGGTGCCCTCGGCCAGCTCCATGAGCAACTCCGCGTCGTAGGCGCCCTCGTAGAGGACCGGCACGCGCGAGACGGTGAGGCCGAGATCGTCGAGCAGGGCGCTGATCTCGTGATGGTCGAGCCAGCGGACCGGCGCCGCGCCGGTGTCCACCGCGATGTCGAACAGTCCGAAGCCGAGCGACTCGTCGTGCGCGGCGGACGCGCCGTAGTGCAGGTCCTGCACGCCCGCGCCGTACACCTCGCCGAACAGTCCGATGCGGTCGGCGTCGAGCGCGGCGGCGAGTTTGCGAGCGGTCTCGTCGAGCCCGTGGGCGCGGATCGCGCGCCAGTACAGGTTGCCGTCGGCCTCGGTCAGCGACAGCGACCGGCCACCGACCCCCTTGGACGACACCAGAATTCGGTCACCGTCACGCACATGGGTGAGCAGGCAGGCGGTGCCGTGGATCTTCTCGGTCGCCACCACCGGTTCCCCCGGCGCGAAGATGCCGGGAAACCGCTTGATGTTCTCGACGTCGACCCACCGCAGCAGATCCGGCGCCGGCTCGACCTGACCCGACATCGAGACCGGTACCGGCGGAACCCATTTCACGATCCCGAGCGACTCGGCGAAGTCGGTCCGTGCGAGCGCGGCCGCCGCGAGATCCACCCCGTCCAGCGCGGCCGGGGTGCACACGATGCCCTGCGACACCTCGCCGCGCAGCCGCACCGCCTTCACCCGATTACGCAGCGAGCCCGCGAGTTTCCCGGTCAGGCCCAGCTCGGCGATCAGCTCGCCGGGCAGCACCGACTGTTCCGGAATGTAGATCGCGTGATCACCCGTCGTGAACTGACCCTTGGCGACCACGGCCCGGTACAGCCCTACCTGGGCCAGTTCGAGCCGATCGGCATTCGGATGTGGTACGACGACGAGCCGCTCGGCTGTCACCCGCAGTGTGGACATGGGAACCCCCTCGTAGTGAGAAGGCAAGGGTACGAAACGATCCCGCGAGCGTCGATCGAGTTTCGCTCGGCCGTCGTGAGGTCAGGGCGTGGTGGTCGCGTCGTCGGTGTCGACGCGATAGCCGTGATCGGTGGCGACGACATCGGTCACGGGACCGCGTGGGCGACCGCAGCGCCGATCGCACCCCGACCAGTGCTGGCGACCCGCGACGGTGACGGATTCGGGCGCGACGAGTTCCATCGTGGGCCTGCGCTGCTCGAAAGCCGCAGTCGCGGTACCGTTCTCGGGATCGGCCGAGGTGGCGGTGCGCTCGGTCGGCTGGTCGAGTCCGGCCGCCTCGGGCAGGACACGATCGGATTCGACGGCGGCGGCCAGGTCGGCGCGAACATCGGTGCGCGATTTCGCGCACCCGGGGCGTCCGGCACACGCGCTGACCTGCAACCACGGCGAATTCGCATCGAAGATCAGGCCCATCGGCGCCAGTACCCGCACCACGGTTTCAGCGGGTCCCTCGTCGAGGTCGGTGATCACCAGGCTGCGCCAGGGGGTGACGAAGACGGGCCGTTCGACAGCGGCGAGGAATTCGGTCGTCCTGGCCGACAACGTGCCGAGCGGCACCCCGGCGCCGAGCGTGACGAGGCCGTCCTCCTGATCGAGCCAGCCGATCGGAACAGCGTGTGTCGCACCGAGTTCGAGCGGTTCGCCGACGGGCGAGCGGTCGAGCGTCTCGACCACCGATTCGACCCCGCCCGCAATCTCGTGCAACCGCCACTGCCCCGACTCGCTGGTCCCCCGCAGATCGAGAAAGCCGCGCGCCGCGTCGAGCATCACGTCGACCGCGTCGCCCGCGGTGACCCGAAGCCCGGTGTCGGCGCCCGCCAGCAGCAGTGCGAACTCGTCGGCGCCCACCGCCTGAACGCCGATGTCACCGCGCAGCGTGCTCACATCACCGCGTCCGTCGTCGAGGGTGAACAGCACGCGTCCCGGCAGCTGCGCCAGCTGCGGATCGCCGCGCAATCCGGCGTCGAGGTCGATCGCGAGCCCGTGCACGTCCGCGAACCCGCCGACTCGCCCGGACAGCGGTGAGGCCACGATATTGCGCACCCGCTCATGGGTCTCGCTGGGCAGCAGACCCGCCGCACCCAGCCGTTGCGCGAGTTCGGAGGCGTCCCTGACCTGCCGCAGCTGAATGTTTCCCCGCGAGGTCAGCTCGAGGTTCCCGTTGCCCAGGTCACGCGCCGCGTCGGCCAACGCCTGCAGCTGCGCCGATGTCAACCGCCCGCCCGGCACGCGGATCCGCGCCAACGGCCCGTCGGCAGCGTGATGCAACCGCAGAACCCCTGGGCAAGAATCGGGCGCGCTCCTGGTCATGATGCTCAAGCCTACGACGCACCCGCTACGGCCCGTACCGCACCGTGCGGGGCCGCCGCCCGCTCCGCCCAGCGGCGAGGTCGCCCGCCCGCGCGGTCCGGCGGATGTGACGGGGCCCTCTCGCGTGACGGGGCGATTCGCGGGTAGTCGCTAGGGTGAGTGGCGGATCCTTCGCCGGCCGAGTACTGACAGGAGAGTCGCCGCATGCTGCGTGAATTCGTGGACAAGCGTGTCGTTCCCGCGCTCGACAGGGTCGCGCAGGCCCAGGCGCCGGTGGTGCACCGCTACGTCGACTGGCTGGGCCGCAGGCACCCGCAGGACGCGCCGGTGGAGATCGTGCAGCGGCTCTCGCGCCAGTACCTGGTGGTCGTCACCGCCAGCGGCGTCACAGTGGGGCTCACCGCCGCGGTGCCCGGGGTGGGCACGGTGCTCGGTCTGGCCGCGACCGGAGTGGACACCCTCGTGTTCCTCGAGGCGTCGTCGGTGCTGTCCGTCGGCGCCGCCGCGGCGTACGGCCTCGAACCCGACGACTCGCGGCAAGCGCACCTGGTGTCGAAGGTCGTGCTCGGCGACGCGGGCACCAAGGTGCTCGACGAGACCGCGGGCCACAAGACGGGCCAGTGGCTCTCGGTCGTCACCGACCACATCGCCGGTCTGGCGAGCATGCCCGATTCCCCGGCCAAACGGTTCATCGTCAACTACCTGGTCAAACGCACACTGCTGCTGTTCGGCACCCTGATTCCGGCGGGAATCGGTGCGGTGATCGGTGGCGTGGGCAACAACGCTCTCGGTCAGCTGGTGGTCGCGAACGTGTACCGCAATCTCGGCACGGGTTCCCCGGAGATGGTCGCCGCGGGCACCGGCCGACCGACGACTTGACCTTCGACTCACTCGAACCCCGATCATGAACCGGTGCCCGACACCGAGCTGATCACCATCGGAGCCTTCGCCCGCGCCTGCGGCCTGAGCGCCAGTGCCCTGCGCTTCTACGCGGACGCCGGCATCCTCGCCCCCGCCGTCGTCGACGGGGTTACCGGCTACCGCTACTACGCCCCGGAACAGTCCGCTCCCGCCCGCCTGCTGCGTCACCTGCGCGCGATGGACATGCCACTGCCCGCGGTGACCGCCCTGCTCGCCGAACCCGATCCCGCCCGTGCGCTCGTCCTCCTCGACGCGCACCTCGCCGACCTGGACCGGCACCAGGGCGAGGTCCGCGCCGCTGCCGCGGCCGCCCTCGGCGCCCTCCTGGCCACCCACGGATCGGCGTCCGGAGTCGGTGGGAGCGGGCATCGCGACCAAGTCTCGGTGCCGACCGGTGATCGAGGCAGTGCTCGATCGCCGCTCGTGCGAAACCCGGAGTCGGAGCGAGGTCTGCCGGGAACGCGCGACGACGTGTGGGTGCGCGGACCGGTGCTGGCGGCGGCGATAGACCAGGTCGCGACGGCCACGGTCGCCGATCCGGATCTGGCGGTACTCGACACGATGCTGTTCGAGTCCGACGGGCACCAGCTGATCCTCACCGCGACGGATCGCTACCGCCTGGCGACCCGCACCGTCCGCCCCACCCGCGCCGGTGCCGCGGTCTGGAACGCGACGGTGGCCGCCGACGACCTCCGTGCGGCCGCGTCCTGGTTGCGTCGCCGGCACGTGGTCGCGATCCGACCCCATCGCGACAGCATCGAATTCCGCATGGCCACCACGGATTCAGTCGACCGAGACCGCACGGGCGGAGGCGGTGAGCCGACGACGCGCCACGCCGCCCAGCCCGATGGCACCCGCTGCCGCTGCCGCCGATCGACCCACGACTTCCCCGACTACCGAGCGATGCTGGCCGCGCTCGCCCCCGTGCGGACCCGAGTCGTGCTCACTCGTACGGCGCTGCTCGACGCCATGGAACACGCCGACTCGCCCACGGTGGTCCTGCACACGACCGACTCCGGCTCCGTATCCGTGACGGTCGCCGGCTCGTGGACGGCGCACGCCTCACCGACAGGCTCGGCCTCGACGGGCGACCCGGTCGAGCAGAAGAGTTCGAGCGCCGCGGCCGCCGCGTGCGCGGAACCGGGTGCGGCGCGGCACATCCCACAGGCGACAGTCACCGGCCCTGCCATGACGATCCATTTCGCCGTCACCACCCTCTACCCGGCCGTCGCCACCGCCGTCGGACCCGACGTGATGCTCGATCTCATCGCCCCCGACCAGCCTGTTCTGATCCGCTCCGCCGACGACGGCGACCTGTCGACCCTGGCCATGCCGTGCAGACCCGAACCCACCGAGGAGACCTCCCGATGACCACCGCTGACCCGATCATGAACCGAATCACCCAGGGAGTCACCGACTTCCGCACCGGCGACGCCGAAGGTGCCCGCACGACGCTGCTCGAGGTCTGGGCCGAGGTAGGCCCCGCCGGTGACCCGCTGCACCGCTGCACCCTCGCTCACTACCTGGCCGACGTCTACGACGACCCGGCCGAAGCCCTGGTCTGGGACGTTCGCGCCCTCGACGCCGCCGACGCCCTCACCGACACCCGCCTGAACGACCACCACGCGGGCCTGCGGGTCGCCGGCTTCTACCCCTCGCTGCACCTCAATCTCGCCGACAACTTCCGCCGCCTCGGCGCGTTCCCCGCCGCCACCCGCCACCTCGACGCCGCCCGCGAACGCCTCGACATCCTCCCGGACGACGACTACGGCGCTTTGATCCGCGACGTCGTCGCCGAGCTCGCCGTGTCCATCGCGGCCGAAGACACCACCCGGCGGCCCACCCATTGACGACAGCGACCGGCTGAGCACCGCCTCGCGGATCGAGATCATCAGGCAGTGGCGCGGAGTCCTCGCGCCATCGCCTGCTGATCGATTGTCCAGCGGCGGGGAGCGGGCTGGAAAGTTGCGGGCGGGACTGGCCCAGTAGCATCGTCTTGCTCGGCGGGCGTCGAGGAAACCGGTGGAAATCCGGTGCGGTCGCGCCACTGTGAACAGCCAGACCCTCCCCGGCGAGCACCGCATACCCCGATGGGCGCGTAACCCGAGGAAGGTCTCACCCTGTGATCCTGCTGCTGTCCACCTCCGACACCGACCTGCTGAGCGCCCGCGCGAGCGGCGCCGAGTACCGCTGGGGCAATCCCGCGCGGCTGCTCGTGGAGGATCTGCCGGAACTGCTCGACGGCGCTGATCTGGTGATCGTGCGAATCCTCGGTGGCAAGCGCGCCTGGGAAGAGGGCCTCGACGCGATCCGGGCGAGCGGCGTGCCGATGGTGGCGCTGGGTGGCGAGATCGCACCCGACGCCGAGCTGATGGAATGCTCGACGGTGCCGGTCGGTGTCGCGGCCGACGCGCACAACTACCTCGCCGCGGGCGGCGCCGAGAACCTGCTGCAGCTGCACAACTTCCTGTCCGACACGGTGTTGCTGACCGGGCACGGTTTCGAACCGCCCGCGCAGCTGCCCACCTGGGGCGAGCTCGACCGGTCCTCGCGGATCCTCGAACCGCACGCCCCGACGGTCGCCGTGGTCTACTACCGCGCCCAGCATCTCGCGGGCAACACCGCCTACATCGAGGCGCTGTGCAAGGCGATCGAGGCCAAGGGCGCTCGCCCGCTCCCGGTCTACGCGGCCTCGCTGCGCACCGCCGAATCCGAACTCCTCACTCTGCTCGGTCGCGCCGACGCCCTCGTGGTGACCGTCCTCGCGGCGGGTGGCAGCAAGCCCGCGACCGCCTCGGCCGGCGGTGACGACGAAGCCTGGGATGTGGCCGCGCTCGCCGCGCTGGACGTGCCGATCCTGCAGGGCCTGTGCCTGACCAGCGGGCGCGCGCAATGGGAAGCCAACGACGACGGCCTGTCGCCGCTCGATGTCGCGACCCAGGTCGCGGTGCCCGAATTCGACGGCCGCATCATCACGGTGCCGTTCTCCTTCAAGGAGTTCGACGCCGATGGTCTGTCCGCCTATGTTCCCGACGCCGAACGGTGTGCCCGCGTGGCGGGGATCGCCGTACGGCACGCCCGCCTGCGTCACATCCCGGCCGCGGACAAGCGGATCGCGATCATGCTCTCGGCGTATCCGACCAAGCACGCCCGCATCGGCAATGCCGTCGGTCTCGACACCCCGGCCAGCGCGATCCGCCTGCTCACCGAACTGCGTTCCGCCGGTTATGATCTCGGCGATATCGACGAGATCCCCGGCTTGGTGGAACGGGACGGCGACGCGCTGATCCACGCCCTGATCGCCGCGGGTGGTCAGGACCCGGAGTGGTTGAGCGCGGAACAACTGGAGGGCAACCCGATTCGCATCGGCGCCGCCACCTACACCCGCTGGTTCGAGTCGCTGCCCGAGGACCTGCGCGAGGCCGTCGTCGAGGCGTGGGGGCCGCCGCCCGGCGAACTCTACGTCGACCGGTCGGCCGATCCCCAGGGCGAGATCGTCATCGCCGCACTGCGTTTCGGCAATGTGGTGCTGATGGTGCAGCCGCCTCGCGGGTTCGGGGAGAACCCCGTCGCGATCTACCACGATCCCGATCTGGCGCCGAGTCACCACTATCTCGCCGCCTACCGCTGGCTGTCCGCGCCCGACGGTTTCGGCGCCGACGCGATGGTGCACCTGGGCAAGCACGGCAACCTGGAGTGGCTGCCCGGCAAGACCCTCGGCATGTCCGCCTCCTGCGGTACCGACGCGGCGCTGGGTGATCTGCCGCTGATCTACCCGTTCCTGGTCAACGACCCCGGCGAGGGCACCCAGGCCAAGCGTCGTGCGCACGCCACCCTCGTCGACCATCTGATCCCGCCGATGGCGCGCGCCGAAACCTATGGCGACATCTCCCGTCTGGAGCAGCTGCTCGACGAGCACGCCAACATCTCCGCCCTGGATCCGGCCAAACTGCCCGCCATCCGTCAGCAGATCTGGACGCTGATGCGCGCGGCGAAGATGGACCACGACCTCGGCCTCGCCGAACGCCCCGAAGAGGACGTCTTCGACGACATGCTGCTGCACGTCGACGGCTGGCTGTGCGAGATCAAGGACGTCCAGATCCGCGACGGCCTGCACATCCTGAGCCAGGCTCCCGAGGGGGAGATGGAACTCGACCTGGTGCTGGCCATGCTGCGTGCCCGTCAGCTGTGGGGCGGCGAGCAGAATGTGCCGGGCCTGCGAGAGGCGCTGGGGCTCAGTGAATCCGGCGACGAGGACCGTGTTCGCGTGGATGTGGTCGAGGCCCGTGCTCGCGAACTGCTCGGTGCGTTGCAGGCGACGGACTGGTCGGTCGACGCGGTCGAGCAGCTGGTCGCGGACTTCGAGACCGCGATCCTGGACGGGCACCGCGCCGCAGCGTCGAGCACGAACCTCGCCGTGGTGGTCGCCGACGCCGAGCGGCTGGACCAGGTCGCCACCATCTTGCGGTTCGCCGCCACCGAGGTCGTGCCGCGCCTGCGTGAGACCAGCATCGAGATCCCGCGTGTGCTGCATGCACTCAACGGCGGGTTCGTTCCGGCGGGCCCCAGCGGTTCCCCGCTGCGTGGTCTGATCAACGTGCTGCCGACCGGTCGCAACTTCTACTCGGTCGACCCCAAGGCTGTCCCGTCGCGGTTGGCCTGGGAAACCGGTCAGGCGATGGCGGAATCGCTGCTGGCCCGCTACCTTGCCGACCACGGCGAGTACCCGAAGTCGGTCGGGCTGTCGGTGTGGGGCACCTCGGCCATGCGCACCTCCGGCGACGACATCGCCGAAGTGTTCGCGCTGCTCGGTGTCCGGCCGGTGTGGGACGAGGCGAGCCGCCGCGTCACCTCGCTCGCGGTGATCGAACTCGAAGAACTCGGGCGCCCGCGCGTCGACGTCACGGTTCGCATCTCCGGGTTCTTCCGCGACGCCTTCCCGCACGTGCTGGCACTGCTCGACGACGCGGTCCGCCTCGTCGCCGATCTCGACGAGCCCGCCGAGTCGAATTACATTCGCGCACACGCGCAATCGGACCTCGCCGAGCACGGTGACACCCGGCGCGCCACCACGCGTATCTTCGGGTCCAAGCCCGGCACCTACGGCGCGGGCCTGCTCCAGCTCATCGATTCCAAGAGCTGGCGCACCGACGACGACCTCGCGCAGGTCTACACCACCTGGGGTGGTTACGCCTACGGCCGCGACCTCGACGGCGCCCCCGCCGCCGACGACATGCGCACCGCCTACAAGCGCATCGCGGTCGCCGCCAAGAACACCGACACCCGCGAACACGACATCGCCGACTCCGACGACTACTTCCAGTACCACGGCGGCATGGTCGCGACCGTGCGCGCGCTGACCGGCAAGAATCCCGAGGCTTACATCGGCGACTCGACCCGCCCCGATGCCGTGCGCACCCGCACGCTCTCGGAGGAGACCGCTCGCGTGTTCCGTGCCCGCGTGGTGAACCCGCGCTGGCTCGAGGCGATGCGCAGGCACGGGTACAAGGGCGCCTTCGAAATGGCGGCCACCGTCGACTACCTGTTCGGCTACGACGCCACCACCAACGTCGTCGCCGACTGGATGTACGAGAAGCTCTCCGAGAGTTATGTGTTCGACGACGTGAACCGCAAGTTCATGGAGCAGTCCAACCCGTGGGCCCTGCACGGTATCGCCGAACGGCTCCTGGAGGCCGCCGAGCGCAAGCTGTGGGAGCACCCCGAGCAGGAGACCCTGGACAAACTGCGGCAGGTCTACCTGGAAACCGAGGGTGAGCTGGAGTGACCGCACTTGCCGCAAAACTGCAACACGTTCTAGTGTGAGGCATGGTGCGCCGTGGCGATCCCGCCCGGCGCCCGCGGAGGAAAGGGGCACGATGAGTAGCTCCCCTGGCTATTTCACGCACGCGGACGGCGTCTACACGCCGATGCGGTACTCGCTGAGCCTGTGGGCGCCCAGCACGCTGTCCGGGCCGCCGGTGTGCGGGTTGATGGCGCGCGAGGTGGAGGCGGGGTACTGCACCGGCGGGTTCGCCCCGGCGCGACTGACCGTCGACCTGCACCGTCCGGTGCCCGCCGTGCCGCTGACCATCGCCAGCGAACTGGTCCGCGACGGCAACCGGGTCCGCTCGGTGAGCATCGTCGTGCGTGCCGACGGCGAGATCGTCGCCCGTGGCAGCGCGCTCCTGCTGAAGCGTTCGACCCAGCCGCCGGGCGAGGTGTGGCGCCCGGACCGGGATCGGCCGCTGCCGCCTCCGAGTGCGCTGGCCACCATCGACCAGACGATGCACCTGTTCGGCAGTGACGGGCAGGGGTGGTCGATGAATATGACCGAACATCAGAACGACGCCCGCAAACGCAAGTGGGTGCGCAATATTCCGGTCGTCGCGGGGGAGCCGTCGTCGCCGTTCTGCTACGCGGCGATGACCGGCGAGCAGACCAGTCTGGTCACCAACTGGGGCACCGAGGGCATCGGTTTTATCAACACCGATGTATCTATCACGTTCTCGCGCATGCCCGTCGGTGACGAAATGGGCCTCGAGGCGGAGAGCCACCTCAGCGACGACGGGATCGCGGCGGGCGCGGCGGTGCTCTACGACGAGCGCGGCGCGTTCGGCATCTGCACGACGACCGCGCTGGCCAACGAACGCAGGCAGATCCGCGGCGATGTCATCGACGAGCTGTCGGAGTCGTTCGCGGCGGACGCGCTCGGGCAGCCGCAAGTCCGGTGAACGCCGTCGCGCACAGGATCGTGCCGGTCGTCGTGGTGGCGAGCAGGTAGCCCTGCGTGATCGACCGGGCGACGGGAACCGGCGACAGCGCCGCGGCCAACCGTCAATGCCCCGCTGAGCCGAGCCTCACGCTTTCGGTGCCGCGAACGTGGGCGGAGGGCGGGTGTCACCGCAGTGACGTGGACACCGACCGGACAAGCGCCTCGGCATACGGACGTGGTGCGGGCTCGGCATCGGGGCCGGTGGCGTAGTAGCGCAAGAACGCCTCGTGGAAGCAGGCGCCGTTCAACAGTGCCGCAGCGGTGTGGGGATCGGCCGTCGCGGCGATCCGGCCAAGTTCCTGTTCGGCCCGCAGATATCCGGCGATCGACTCGACCGCCCGATCGGGCCCCGCACCATGGCGGCTCATCGCGTCGCGATGCGCTGCCATGCGCTGCGGGTCGGCCAACAGTGCGCCCAGCATCGGAATGGATCGCTGGTAGAACGTGAGCGTCGCGGCGGCGAGTTCGGTGAGATTGCCTTCGACCGTTCCCGCGCCTGCGGCGATGGTCACGCGTGACGGCCCGGGCACTCGTTCCTGGAGGACGGCCAATAGCAGGCGCTCTTTGTCCCCGAAGTACTTGTACAGCGTGGGTTCCGAGACGCCGCTCGCGTGCGCGATCTCCTTGGTGGTCGCCTGCGCGACACCGCGCGTCCGCAGAATCTCGGCCGCGGCGTCGAGGATCCGATCCCGTGTGCTCACCCGTGATCCTTCCGGCACTGGACAGTTAGTGAATACTAGCCCACACTGTGGTTAGTAATCACTAACCCTGTTCGACCTGGAGGTACGCGATCGTGTCGCGAAAGATTCCGAAGAAGCCGATCGCCGTTGCCGCGGTCATGGTCTTGATCGGCGTGCTGGGTGCGGTCGGCGCCGTTGTCTACCTCACCTTTCTGCGGTCGGCAGAGAACTCGCCGTCCCTGGCCTGTGATGAGGGAAGGCCGTCCGGCTCCGGGCCGGTAGTGGTCGCGGCGGGAGCGAGCATGACCCAGGGCACACTCGGCGCGAATTGGGTCGGCGCGCTGCGCGATCGGCCCGAATTCGCCGGCTACACGTTCGTCAACGCCGGGGTGAACGGCAATACCGCCGCCGATCTACTCGGCCGGGTCGACACCGATGTGGTGCGCTGCCGTCCGGACGCGGTCGTTCTGCTGGTGGGGACCAACGACGTGCGCGCCGACGTGTCTGTCGATCGGTATCGCGCCGATCTCGGCGCACTTGTGGGTCGCATCGGATCCCGGACGTCCGCGCGGATCGCACTGCTCTCGTTGCCGCCCCTGGGGGAGGATCTCGATGCCCCGATCAATCACCGTCTCGCCGACTTCAATGCCGCGATCGAGAACGTCGCGACCACGGCCGGTATCGGCTATCTTCCCGTCAACGAGCAGTTCGCGGACCGCTTACGCCGATCTGCCAGTGCTACAACGACATTCGATTTCGGCTTTTCGCTCGCCTTCCGCGCCGCGGCGAAGCACTACCTACTCGGCCGAACGTGGGACGAAGTCGCCCACAGTCATCATCTCGAACTCTTGGTGGACCACATCCACCTCAGTGACCAGGGTGGGGCCATTGTCACCGAGCTGGTCGGCAGATGGCTGGCAGCCGCGTCGTGAGCTACGCGGAGATCAGGGTCACGATGAGTTCGTCGGCGATCGACTCGGCCTTCACCATGCCGGTGCCCAGGTAGAGGGTCGCCGCGCGGGGGCGGCCGTCGGCCAGTGGTACGACCGAGACCGCGTCGACGCGGCGGCCCGCGAGCTCGTCGTAGGGTGACTCGTCGGTGACGTCGAAGGCGGTGTACTTGCCGGAGTTGGCGACGTATTCGATGTTCACCGGGTCGACCAGCGGCTCGAACGGGTCGCGCCACGGTGCGCCGCCGATGCGCAGTTCCGCACCGTCGACGCCGGCGTCGAAGAGCAGGGTCGAACCGTTGTGGAAGGTGAATTCGATCGGGCCCTCGGTGCGGTCGATCTCGTCGCCCAGGACATAGAACATCCGGCGGACGGCGACGATGGTCCCGTCGACCGCGGCATTGAGCGCGGTGCGGCCGTGCTCATCGGTGTCGGACATAGGTTTTCCTCTGCAGCGGTCGATGCCGGGCGGATGAAACATCATGTCGCCGCGCGGCCACCACACGCAACTCGGCCCCGGCGTGTTCGTCCCGCGCACGACGCGCCGCCGCCCCGCTCGTAGAGTGGAACCCATGGTGGACCACGACACCACCGACGCGGTGGCGCGCGCGGCCGAGCTGCTGCGCGGGCGCCGCACCGTGGTGATCTCCGGCGCCGGGCTGAGCACCGACAGCGGGATTCCCGATTACCGCGGTCCCGGCTCGCCGCCGCGCACGCCGATGACCTATCAGCAGTTCGTCGGTGACCCGGTGTTCCGGCAGCGGTATTGGGCGCGTAACCACATCGGCTGGCGGCGGATGGACGCTGCCCGGCCCAACCCCGGTCATCGCGCTGTCGCCCAGCTGGAGCGGGCGGGTGCGGTATCGGGAGTGATCACCCAGAACGTGGACCTGCTGCATATGAAGGCGGGGGCGCGTCAGGTGATCGATCTGCACGGAACGTACGCGCGAGTGCGTTGTCTGCGGTGCGAGAATCTGATATCCCGAATGACCCTCGCGCAACACCTCGAAGCGGCCAATCCCGGTTTCGCGGACAATGTTTCGGCGGGCGCCACCGGTATCGAAGTGGCACCCGACGCCGATGCCGTGGTGACCGATACCGACCGATTCCGGATGGTCGATTGCCTGTCGTGCGGCGGAATGCTCAAACCCGACATCGTGTATTTCGGTGAGAATGTGCCGCCGGACCGGGTGGCAGCCGCTTTCGGCCTGGTCGAACGAGCACAGGCGATCCTGGTGGCCGGTTCCTCGTTAACGGTGATGTCGGGCCTGCGATTCGTGCGCAGAGCCGCGAAAAATGGTGTGCCAGTGGTGATCGTGAATCGTGGACGTACCCGCGGCGACGACCTCGCCACCCTCCGGATCGACGCGGGCTGCTCGGAAACTCTGTGCGCGCTGGCCGAACTCGGCCGCTGAATTCCCGCGCGCCGAACTGACAGTTCACAGCCCCGCGGCCTATCGTTTCCGGGTGAAACGAACGGTAACTTGATCCCTCGGTGAAGGCGGCGAATCCGACGTGGGTAAGCTCTGCGCACCAGTGCATGAAGAGTTCCACCCGCGGCGCAATGTTTTCCTCGCAGCGGGGTTGTCGGCCCTCGTGTGGGCCGAATGATCGACCCCCACTTGCCAGCCGATCAGAACCAGGGCTTTTCCATGACCGATACCGTCGTTGCCGAATCACGCCTCACGCACCGCCAGACACTCACCATCCTGTCCGGGCTGCTACTGGGGGTGTTCCTCGCCGCGCTCGATCAGAACATCGTCAGCGTCGCCATCGTCCGGATCGCGAACAGTCTCGACGGGTTCGACGAACAGGCATGGGCGACAACGGCATACCTGATCACGGCCACCGTCACCACGCCGCTCTACGGCAAGCTCGCCGACATCTACGGGCGCAAACCGTTCTATCTGCTGGCGATCGCTCTGTTCGTGATCGGCTCGGCCGCCTGCTGCGTCGCGACCACCATGTATCAGCTGGCCGGGTGCAGGGCCTTCCAGGGGCTGGGCGCGGGCGGGTTGATGTCGCTGGCGTTCACCATCGTCGGTGACATCGTGCCGCCGCGCGAACGGGTCCGCTACCAGGGATATTTCCTCATGGTGTTCGGCATCGCGACAGTGCTCGGCCCGGTGGTCGGTGGCTTCCTGTCCGATTACGAGAGCCTCGGTGGCATCGAGGGCTGGCGCTGGGTGTTCCTGGTGAACGTGCCCGTCGGGGTGCTGGCGTTCCTCGTGGTCGCGAAGGTGCTGAACGTGGGGCACACCCGCCAACGCAGCCGGATCGACTGGTTCGGCGCGATCACCCTCATCGTGGGTGTGGTGCCGCTGCTGATCGTGGCCGAGCAGGGTCGGATCTGGGGGTGGACCGCGCCGAAATCGCTGCTCTGCTACAGCATCTGCGCGGGCGGGCTGCTGCTGTTCGTCCTGGTCGAATTCCTCATGAAGGACTCGGCGCTGATCCCGCTGCGGCTGTTCCGCAGCTCCACGTTCAGCATCGCGATCCTCGGCGGGTTCCTCGTGGGCGTCGCGATGTTCGGCGCGATCACGATGGTTCCGCAGTATCTGCAGGTCGTGCGTGGTTTCTCACCGACCGAGGCGGGGCTGCTGATGTTGCCGCTGGTCCTCGGGATCATGGTGGGCGCGCAGATCTCGGGGCTGATCACGAAAGCCACCGGCCGCTACAAGGTGCTGCCGGTGCTCGGTGCGCTGATCCTGGCGATCGGGTGCGCGCTGTTCGCCAGGATCACCTATGACGGTCCGCTGTGGCAGCCGCTGGCCTTCAGCGCGATCATGGGTTTCGGGCTCGGCGGCTGCATGCAGACGCTGGTCATCGCCGCGCAGAACGCGGTCGGGCGCACCGAGATGGGTGTGTCGACCGCGGCGGCGACGTTCTTCCGTCAGCTCGGCGGGACCCTCGGGGTCGCGGTGTTCCTGACCGTGCTGTTCGACGGGCTGCCCGCGTCGATCCTGGAAGCCTTCGGTGGGAGTCTGCCGCCCGGTTTCGACGGCGCGCGCCTCGACGGCCTGCTGAGCGATACCAGCGGCATCGCCACGCTGCCCGACGAGTTGCGGATCCCGATCCTCGAGGGATTCACCGACTCGATGCACAGCGTGTTCCTGCTCGCCGCCGACCTCGCCGTGGTGGCCTGCCTGGTGCTGGTCTTCATGAAAGAGATTCCGCTGCAGGAGGATCCGGCGCCGGACGATCAGTCCGATGCCACCGCGCTGCGCGATGTGAGCCTGCACGACGCGCACGAGATGGCGGGCGAACTGCACCCCGTCGCCACCGGTCGGGTGATCGCGGGGCTGTTGCGACGCGACGACGCGCGCCCGGTACCCGCCGCGACGCTCACCCTGATCGATCAGCACGGGCATCAGGTGGCCCGTGGCAACGGCGACGCCGACGGTGCGTACGTGATCGAGGCGCCCCGGCCGGGCAACTATGTACTCATCGCCGCGGCGGCCGGGCATCAGCCCGAAGCGGTGAGCGTGTCGATCGGGGAGCGCGCCCAGCACGTCGACCTGATGCTCACCGGCGCGGGTGAACTCACCGGGATCGTGCGATCGGCGCGGCGCGGCGAACCGCTCTGGGGTGCCACGATCACGCTGACCGATCCCGAGGGCGAGGTGGTGGGCGCGGCGATCACCGGCGAAGACGGCACCTACGTGTGCCGCGACGTCGTGAGTGGTACCTACACCCTGGTCGCGGTCGCCGATCACATGCGGCCGGCGGCAGTCGCGCTGACCGTGCCGGAGACGGGCTCGCTGCATCGCGACATCGACCTCGAACCGATGGCCATCCTCCTGGGCTCGGCCTGGGTGGACGGCGACCGCCCCGTCGCCGATGTGCAGATCACGGTCCTGGACTCGGGCGGCGATCCGGCAGCGACGGCGCGCACCGACGAGAAGGGGCGGTACCTGGTACCGGACCTGCCGGAGGGGGAGTACACGGTGGTCGCCCGCGGCTACCCGCCCGTCGCGAGTCAGGTATCGGTGACCCGCGGCGAGATCACCCATGATGTGACGCTGGGATACGAGAACGAGGAGTCGATGAACCGCCGGTAGGCGGGTCGAGCGCAGCATCGGGCAGGGTGCGCGGCGTGCCGATCAGGCGGACTCGGCGACCTGTTCGTCGCGGTAGGACTCGGCCAGCTCGGTCAGGGGAATCGAGAGGGCCTCGGCCAGGCCGACGACCGTGCCGAAGGCCGGTGAGGGCAGCCGTCCCGACTCGATCTTGCGCAGCGTTTCCGGGGAAATACCCGCTCGCAGGGCCACCTCGGCGAGGTCGCGGTCGCCGCGAGCGGTGCGAAGGCGGCGGCCGAGACGGCGGCCTGCTTCGACCTGCGCGGGGCTGAGCGGGAGTCGGACCATGCGACCGATGGTATGTCCTCGCGAACGCGATGGCCAAGCTGAGTAGGGATCTCCGTTTTCGCCTCGCCCGGGCGGTGGCGGTGGTAGGTGTCAGGGGAGGACATCGAAGTTCGAAAGGTATGGGTATGACACGACGGTTCGAGGGCAAGGTCGTTTTCGTGACGGGAGCGGCGCGTGGGCAGGGCAGGGCCGAGGCGGTGCGCTTCGCCGAGGAGGGTGCCGACGTGATCGCGATCGACGCGTGCGCGGAGTTCGCCAGCACCAGCTACGCGGGCGCGACCGAGGCGGATCTGGCCGAGACCGTGAAGCTCGTCGAAGCGACGGGCGCCGAGATCGTCGCGAGCAAGGTCGATGTGCGCGATTTCGACGGGCTGTCCGCGGCGCTGGCGGCGGGCATCGAGCAGCTGGGCAGACTCGATGTGGTGGTGGCCAACGCGGGCATCTGTTCGGCGGCGATGTCGTGGGAGATCACCGCTGAGCAGTGGCAGGAGACCATCGACGTCAACCTGACGGGCGTCTTCCACACCGCGAAAGCTGCTGTGCCCCATTTGATCGCGCAGGGCGAGGGTGGCGCGATGGTGTTCATCAGTTCGGTGGCGGGTCTGAAGGGCACGCCGTTCACCGGCCACTATGTCGCGACCAAGCACGCGATCACGGGTCTGGCCAAGACGATGGCGAACGAGCTCGGCGCGCACCGGATCCGGGTGAACACCGTCCATCCCGCGGGCGTGGCGAGCGGCATGCAGATCAACGAGATGGGCCCGCTGTTCGAGGAGTACGGTGCCACTCTCGCGCCCATCTTCATGAACGCCCTGCCCAGCCACATCTGTCAGCCCGAGGAGATCGCGGCGACCGTGGCCTGGTTGTGCTCGTACGAGGCGAGCCAGATCACCGGTGCGCAGATTCCGGTGGACATGGGCAACCTGAACCGCTGATTTTGGTATTTTTATACCGGCGCGGCTAGTGTCGGTATGAAAATACCAAGTGGAGGCGTGATGGTGGAGCTGAAATCACCCGCGGAGATCGAGCGCATGCGGGTGACCGGCCGGTTCGTCGCCGACGTGCTGGCCGGGGTGCGCGACCGTGCGGCGGTCGGGGTGAACCTGCTCGAACTGGAAGCGTATGTGCGGGAACGGATTCGCGAGCGCGGGGCGGTGTCGTGCTACTGGGACTACTCGCCGTCGTTCGGGCGCGGGCCGTTCCGCAATACGGTGTGTCTGGCCGTGAACGATGCTGTGCTGCACGGGCTTCCGCACGACTACGTCTTGCGCGACGGCGACCTGCTGACGGCTGATCTGGCCGTGTCGATCGACGGCTGGGTCGCTGACTCGGCGATCTCGTTCATCGTCGGTACCCCCGCACCCGCGGACGAGCGACTGGTCAGGGCCACGGAAGAGGCCCTGACCGCCGGGATCGCGGCCGCGCAACCCGACAACCGGATCGGCGATATCTCCGCCGCGATCGCGAACGTCGCTCGCGGGTACGGATACCCGGTCAATACCGAGTTCGGCGGGCACGGGCTCGGGCGGACGATGCACGAGGATCCCCATATCGCCAACGACGGCAGGGCCGGGCGCGGGTTCCGGCTGCGGCCCGGTCTCACGGTGGCCATCGAGCCGTGGTTCGCGGCGAGCACGGCGAAGGTCTACACCGACGCCGACGGATGGACCATCCGCTCGGCCGACGGCTCCCGCTGCGCGCACAGCGAGCACACCATCGCCGTCACCGCCGACGGCCCACGGATCCTCACCTCCCACGACTGATCGATCGGCTCCGGACGTGCCGACGCTTGCTAGCGGGGTCGGCGGTCGACGAAGGCGTTGCCGGTGAGAACCGGGACGGTGGCGTCGGCGTCGCGTTCGATCGCGATGGCCACATCCTCGGCGAAGCCGATCGCGGCGAGTTCGCGGCCGGACGCGCACTCCGTGATCAGCGCGCCCACGTCGGCTGCCGCCTCGAATGCTGCCGCAGCCATGTGTGTTTCGGGGGACGGAGTAGTGATGCCGCGATCGATCAGCGCGGCGGCGAGCGCACCGGCACCGAGCCAGTCCTCGAGCGCGGGCCGCACGGTGTCGGTGCCCGGCCAGTGCTCGCCCGCCGCGATGATCGCGATCGGTCGATCGGGAGTGCCCCAGTGCTGGGCGACGAGCCAGTCGGCGACCGCGCTGACATTGCGCAGGCAGGCGGCGACGACCGGCGTTTCCTCGACAGCGGCGGCGATGGTGGAACCGTTGGGCGAGGGCAGCACCAGGCGTGGCGTGAACGGCGCGCGCCGGATCGCCGCCGGCGACAGCGACCACGGACCGGCCTCCCGCCGTCCGACGGCCAGTTCGGCGGCATTCTCCGCGGCGAAGTCCCGCGCCGACTCGTCTCGCCACCGATACGGGAAGACCGCGGTGCCGGCGGCGGTAGCGACGGACACCGACGTCGTGAACGACAACACGTCGATCACCACCAGGCACCCGGCCCCCGGCCCGAGTGTCGCCGCGCCGGTTCGCCCCCACTCCACCCGGATCCCGAATCCGTCCTGCCGTGCCCACTGCGGTGCCGATCGCACGCTGACCTCCCGATAGCCGAATCCGCCAGTCCACCACGGCAACCGACGATGCGCCACCGCTGGCCTCACCACGCGTGAAACCCCGACCGGTCAGGACGACCGATTGCCTACGGGGCCGGCGAAGTACTGTCCCGGCGACGTGCCGACGGCCCGCCGGAACGCGGCCACATACGCGCTCGGGCTGTGATAGCCGACCCGGGCGGCGATGCGGGTCACCGGCACACCGTCGGCCAGTGGGGTCAGCGAGGCCGCCAGGCGGATCTGGGTCCGCCATTGCGCGAAGGTCAGGCCGGTCTCGGCGCGAAACGCGCGAGCCAGGGTGCGCGAGCTGGCCGCGGCGTGCCTGCCCAGTTCGGCGAGGGTGCGGTCGTCGGCGGGATTGTCGAGCAGGACCTCGGCGACGACGCGTGCACGGGGGTCGGTCGGCAGTGGCGCGCCGATCGGAACGACCTCGACCGGCTCGAGCAGATCGAACACCATCGCTTCGGCCCGCGTCCGTCCGTCGTCTGTCAATCGCCGTGATGTCATGTGGTCGAACAGTTCTCGCAGCAGCGGGGAGACGCTCAGCAGCGTCGGTCCGGGAAACAGTGCCGGGCACCGGTCGGGTTCGACGAAGATGCCGCGCATATCGGCCCCGGCCGTCGTTCCGGTGCGATGTGCGAGGCCGCCGGGTATCCACAAGGCTCTGGTCGGCGGTAGCACCCAGTGGTGGGCGCCGATGTCGATCCCGATGACTCCTCTACCCGCCCAGGCGATCTGATGCTGGGGGTGGCGGTGCTCGTCGAACCAGTATCCGGCGGGCAGGATTCCCGCGCCGAGCACCATGGCCGTCGGACCGGTGTCCGCGGCCAGCAGCAGGTCATGTCCGTTCTGCGACATAGTCTGTCAGCGTAGTGTCTGTCGGCCACGGCCCCAGGCTCCTACCGTCGTAGCTATGGCGATGAATTACTGGCACAGGCTGTTGTGCAGGTCCACGGCGTGGGAATGGGTGACGGCGACGAAGATCGTGCCGTGGGTGATGCGCGACATCGACCTCGGGGCGTCCGCGTTGGAGATCGGCCCGGGTTTCGGCGCGAACGTGGCGCCACTGCGGGACCGGGCGGCCTCGCTCACCGGCCTGGAAATCGACCCCGTGCTGGCCGCGCGTCTGCGCACCCGGTTCGCGCGGGAGCTGCGGGTGGTCGACGGTGACGCGACCGCGATGCCGTTGCCGGACAAGGAGTTCGACTCGGTGGTCTGCTTCACGATGCTGCACCACGTCCCCTCACCCGCACAGCAGGACGACCTGTTCGCCGAAGCGCTGCGGGTGTTGCGACCCGGCGGGGTGTTCGCCGGCTCGGACGGACTCGACAGTCCGCTGTTCCGGCTCCAGCATGTGGGTGACACGTGCGTGCCGGTCCCGGCGGATACGCTCGCCGACCGGCTGGCGGTCGCGGGGTTCACGGGCATCGACGTGGAAACCGGTCTCGGAATGTTCCGGTTCCGGGCCGAGCGGCCCCGCTGACTCTTCGCTCGGAGCGTGCTCGTACTCAGCGCAGGAAGGAGGGAGTGAGGTCGATACCGGGTGGTGGCCGCAGACGGCGGAGTGTGCCGTCGATGCTGGTGACGTAGAGCGACCACGCCCCGGTGGTGAGGTCGGGGGCCAGGCGGGCCGAGGTGGGCCCGATCGGCGGTGGGCTGGGGAGCGAGCCCCGGGGAGTGGTCCAGCCGGTGGCGAGCGTGCACCAGGCGCCGGTGGCCGGGTCGACCTGGTAGACGCTGCCGGAGTAGTCGCCGGTGACGAAGGCGAGGCCCGCGGCGGTGACATCGAGGTCGTCCAGTCCGGGCAGGAGACCGTCGTTCACGGTGGCGAGGGGAGTGGGCCGGTCGGGGGCGTCGAAGGGAACCCGCACGAGCTGCGAGGTGAGGACGTCCTCGGTGATGACCGCTCGGTGGTCGGGGGCGAGAGCGAGGCCGTTGGGGCGGGGGACAGGGGACCAGGCGAGGGTGAATTCGCCGGTGGCGGGGCGGTAGCGGCTGATGCCCACCGGCGGCCAGGGGACGGAGAGCTGGGAGATGAGCAGGTCGCCGTCGGGGAGCAGCAGTAATCCGTTGGGCTGCACCAGGTTCGGGAGCACAACGGTGACCTCGCCGGTGGCCGTATCGAGTCGGCTCAGGGTGCCGCCGCCGTTCGGTGTGGTGCCGTCACCGGTGACGAAGTAGAGATCGCCGCCGATCAGCCGCAGTCCGGCGGGGTTGTCGAGGCCGGTGCGGATCGTGGTGACCTGGCCGTCGGCGCCGACGTGCAGGATCTCTCCGCGAACGATGCCGCTGACGTAGAAGCCGCCGCGGCCGTCGTACTCGAGGTTCTCCAGGCCACCCAGGTCGGCCGCCAGAACGTCGACGTGCCAACCGTCGGCGCACGACGGCGCACCAGCCTGCGCCGGACCGGCCGGGCCCACCCCGAGGGCGGCGGCAACCGTGACTGCTGTTGCCACACAACGGATCAGCCGCCCACGGGTGGTGCGTTCGTGCCATCGACCTCGCATAGCCGAAGCCTACTGGCCGATCGCCCCGATGACCCGGTTCAGTCGGTCGCGGTGAGCAAAGCGGTGAGGAGATCGGAGGCACCGGCGGTGATCGCCGTGCGCTCCTCGGCGGTCAACTCGACCGAGTCGAGTTCGGATTTCCAGTGTGCGGCCCGGTCGGTGTCCGCGGCGACGACAGCGAGTTCGGCGAGGGCGGCGTAGGCGCGGGCCCGCTCGAAGGCGCTCGCGGCGGCCCCGAAACGGCGCAAGCCTGCCTCGAGCGCGCGGGTCGCCGCGCGGTCGTCGTTCTTGAAATCGCGCAGGATGCGGGCATTGTCGAGCACCCGGGCCAGCCCTTCCAGCTCGCGCGAGCCACCGTACTCGAGTTCGCTGGGCTCGTCGCGCTGGATCACCAGGACGGTGTTGCCGACCGGGTCGACCAGGGAGAACCGGGACTGGCCCGGACGGAATCGGGTGATCCGCGGACAGCCCTTGCTCGGGATCTTGCCGTAGTGCGTGCGCAGAGCGGCGGTGTACTGGGCATGGCGTGCGGCGACGTCGTCGACCATCAGCAGCGCGCCCGCATGCTCCACCGGCAGCTCGATGCCCGGCGGCGCGGGCGCGAAATGCAGGGCGCAGCCGTGTTGTTCGATCGCGCCGTAGACGTAGGGGCGGGTTTGCTCATGGGTGACGGTGTAGCCGAGCGCCCGGTAGAACTCGAGGGTGCTCGGCAGGTCGCCGCTCCAGAGCAGGGGCACCGCGGTATCGGTCATCGTCGGCCTTTCGCCAGAGAGTCGATTCGCCCCAGAGGTTACGAACAGTTTCGCGAAAGCGCCCGTACTCTTTTTGCCGCTCGGCCGCGGATCGCCGCGCCCACTAGGCTGTGGGCATGACGAACCGCCTCGGCGAACTGGCGACCGCGAATTACGTACTGCTCACCACCTTCCGCAAGGACGGCACGCCCGTGGGGACGCCCGTCTGGGCGGTGGCCCGCGACGACAAGCTGTTCGTCTGGACGGTCACCGACAGCTGGAAGGTCAAGCGCGTCCGGCGCAACCCCGAGGTGACGGTGCAACCCTGCACCGTGCGCGGGGATGCGCACGGTGACATCGTGACCGGCACCGCCCGGCTGCTGGACGCGGCCGAGACCGACGAACTCCGTTCGTTGCTGCGCAAGAAGTACTGGCTGACCGGCCCGCTCGTGATTCTCGGCAGCAATCTGCGCCGGGGCAAGGCGGGCACGATCGGCATCGAGATCACGCCCTCCTGATTTGCGTCGATCCGATATGTAGAACCGCCGGTATCGGATACTGTGAGTCTTCGGCAGCACTTCCGAAGGGACTCACATGGCCGACAAACGCAACCGAGCCGTCGTCGTCGGGGGCGCGCGGACGCCGTTCGTACGCGCGTTCACCGACTTCACCCGCCTCGACAGCATCGCCCTGGCCGGCGCGGCCGTGCGCGGGCTGATCGAGCGGACCGGGATCGCGCCCGGCGAGATCCAGTCCATCGTCTGGGGCGGCGTCGTGCTGCCCAGTCACGCGCCCAATATCGCGCGGGAGATCGCCCTCGACCTGAACTTGGACTTCGGGTGCGAGGGGTACACGGTCACCCGCGCGTGCGCGTCCGGATTGCAGGCGGTGACCTCGGCGGCCGCGGCGATCGAACGCGGCGAGTACGACATCATGATCGCCGGTGGCAGCGATTCCACCAGTAATGCCGAGATCAAGCTGCCGCAGAAGGTCGTGCACGCGGTCGCGCCGGTCGCGCTGGGCAAGCCCAAGGCGACGGATTACCTCGATGTGGTCCGTCAGCTCGCGCCGTTCACCGACATCCTGCCGCGCCAGCCCAAGATCGCCGAGCGCACCACCGGCGAGGTGATGGGTGAGTCCGCGGAGAAGATGGCCCGCATCAACGGGATCTCGCGCGCCGATCAAGACGCGTTCGCCGCCCGCTCGCACCAGCGGGCGGCGGCCGCCATCGCCTCGGGACGTTTCGACGACGAAGTCGTACCGGTCAGCACGCCGTCGGGCACGCTGATCGACGTCGACGGACTCGTTCGCGCGAATACCAGCGTCGAGAAACTCGCCACCCTGAAACCGGTGTTCGAGAAGAACGGCACGGTCACCGCGGGTAACGCCAGCCCGCTCACCGACGGCGCGTCGGCGGTGCTGCTGATGAGCGAGGAGAAGGCGCGCGCTCTCGGGTTCACCCCGCAAGCCGCCTTCCGTTCCTGGAGTTTCGTCAGCGTCGACCCTGCCGACCAGGTACTCATCGGCCCGGCGATCTCGATGCCGCGCGCCCTCGACAAGGCGGGCATGACGCTGGCCGATATCGACCTCGTCGACATCCACGAAGCCTTCGCCGCGCAAACACTGTCGGTGCTGCGCATGCTGGAGAGCACCGAGTGGGCCAAGGCCCGTCTCGACCGCGACGAGCCGGTGGGCACCGTCGACATCGAAAGATTGAACGTGCACGGCGGCTCGATCTCGCTGGGCCATCCGTTCGGCGCCACCGGCGCCCGCATGGTCACGACCATGGCCAACGAGCTGGCCCGGACCGGGAAAGAGACCGCGCTGCTGGGGATCTGCGCGGCGGGCGGCATCGGCGCGTCGGCGGTACTCGAACGCGTCTGAGGTCAGGCGGGCGCACCGGGGCGGGGACGGTGCGCCCGGATATCCACGGTGTATCGGCTCAGTGCGGCGGCAGCGTCGAGCATGCGGACGCCACGGGCGGTGATGGTGGCCTGCCAGTCGGTGAGGGCCTTCGCCAGCGCCTCGGTGCTGCCCGCGGCGCGAATCTGCTCGATGACGGTGGCGATGTGGTCGAGGCGGTAGTGACCTCGGCGCAGGATGTGGGCGAGTTCGGCGTCGCGGAGGTCGGTGGGGCCGTAGCGGCGGTAGCCGGTGGCCGGGTCCCGATCGGGAGACAGGATGTCGGCCGCTTCCCACGCCCGCAGGGTGGCCGGGGTGACTCGCAGGTGATGGGCGAGCTCGCCGATGGTTCTTGTCGTGGCCGAACCCGGTGTGGCAGAGCTCGATTCGGTGATCAGGTGGTCGACGGCCCGGCGGACCGTGGCGAGAGTCTCACGGTCTCGCAGGAGCTGGCTGTGCCCGCGGTCGATGACCGTGAGAGCCCTGTCGAGGTCGTCCGCGTGCAGCGCGCGCATGAGGTCGCCCGCCTGCGCGTGGCCGTAGGCGGGGATCAGGGTGAGGTAGGTGCGCAGCGCGGCCACGTGCAGGTCGGTGTAGATCCGGTAGCCGGCGGGGGTGCGTTCGGCCGGCGGAAGGCATCCGTCCTGCTCGTAGTTGCGGACCGCCTGGGTCGAAATCGCGTGCTCGCGGGCCAGGTCGGACGGTCGTAGGGTTTTCACTGATTTGAGACTTTACGACATGTATCCCGAATCGATGCTGCTCGAGTCTCAACCGTTCTTTCAACGATACGGTTGATAGGTATGAGCCAGAAAATCAGCGACTTCGTCCGTTTGTCCTGTGAACTGCTTGCGCTCGGGGAACCGACGCACAAAGAACCCGGCTTCGCGTCGGTCCGCAATGAGCTGTTCGCCGAGTTGGTGGCGAGTGGGTTCCGGTCGATCGCTCTCGAAACAGATCGGGTTGCCGCGCTCGCCGTGGACGATTACGTTCGCGGCGGCCACGGCGCCTTCGACGAGGTGATGCGGACCGGCTTCTCGCACGAGTTCGGCGAACTCGATGGCAACCGGCACCTGGTCGCCTGGCTGCGCGACTACAACGCGGGCAGGCCGGTCGAGGATCAGGTCCGCTTCCACGGATTCGACGCCGCGATGGAGACGATGAGTGCGCCGAGCCCGCGGTCCTACCTCGAATTCGCCCGCGACTACCTCGAACTCGACTTCGACATCAGCGGGCCCGCCGGCAGCGACGAGCGCTGGAGCCGCACCGAAGCGGTCCTGGACGCCGGCGTCTCGCCCGGTGCCACCCCCGACGCCGAGCGGTTGCGGGTGATGGCCGACGACATGCTCGCCCTGCTCTACACCCGTGCACCGGAACGGATCGCTGCCACGTCACTCGCCGAGTGGCGAAGGGCGGCAATTCATCTCACCGCCGGACTCGGCCTGCTCCGGTACCACCGGCAGGCGGCCCAGCCGACCGAGGACGGCGTGCGATGGAACAGCCTGGCCGCCGCCCGTGACGCGCTGATGGCCCAGAACCTGCTCGACATCCGGTCCACCGAAGCACGCCGTGGTCCGACCCTGGTGTACTCGCACAACCTGCACCTGCGGCGCAACACCAGCGTCATGCGGATGGGGCCGATGGAGCTCGTCTGGTCCGGCGCGGGGGCGATCGTCGGATCGCTGCTGGGGGAGCACTACGGGGTGATACTCGGCAGTCTGGGACGCAGTGACGGCCTCGAACTCGCCGAACCCGGGCCGGGCACCTTCGAACACACGCTGCAGAACCGCATCGGCACCTGGGGTTTGATCCCGGCGGCAGAGCTCGGACCCGGACACACCCGCACCGATGTCACCCAGGAGCAGGGGTACTTCCCGCTGGACGCGGACACCGTGCGCGTGACCGATACGATCCTGCACCTCAGCGTGGGCCGGGCGCCGACATCGGTCAGCTAGCCGAGTCGCGCTGTGCCGAGCCGGTCAATTCCTCCAGGTAGGAGGCGACACCGTCCTCGTCGTTGGCCGGGAGCACCCGGTCGGCGAGTGCGATGACCTCGGGTGCCGCGTTGGCCGGAACCAGCGCGGTACCCGCCCAGGTCAGCATGGCGACATCGTTGAGCGCATCGCCGGCGGCCGCGACCTCCGACAGGTGGATGCCATCGAGCGCGCACAATCGGGCCAGCGCGCTGGCCTTCGACACACCTTCCGCGGCCATCTCCATGTACGCGGCGCCGGAGTGGGTCAGTTCCACGCCGGTGATCCCGACCGCCACCGCCTTGCGGTAGAGCTGGGCGCCCGGCAACTCGGGATGACGGGCGACGATCTTCACCATCGCGTCGACGCCCGTCGGCAAGATATCGGACAGTTCCATCTCGTGCGGGTTGCGGTGGTGATCGGCGAAGGTGCACAGCGCGGCATAGGCGGGCTCGGCGACGAACCGGGTGGCGCCGACATTGGCGAACACCACACCGGGAATCAGATCGCGGATCTGCGCCATCACCGCACCCGCCGCGCCGGTGTCGATCGAGACCGTGTCGATGATCTCCGGGGTGCCGTCGGCCAGGTCGAGCAGCACCGCGCCGTTGGCACACACCGCTTTGCCGCGAAAACCGCACGACTGCGCCAGCTCGTGGACCGAATGGCGGGCCCGGGCCGTCGCCCACACCACCTCGATGCCCGCGGCTTGCGCGCCGGCCATCGCTTCGGCGGTACGCGGCGAGATCGTGCGATCGGAACGCAGCAAGGTGCCGTCGAGGTCGGTGGCGAACATCCGGATACCAGTCACCCGATCATGCTTTCACGCTCGGGGCCGTCCAACGGAGGGGGTTCACCCCGGTCAGGTGGCCTGGCTCACCGACGACATGTGGAAGTCGGGGATGCGCAGCGGGGGCATGGCGGTCCGGGTGAACCAGTCCTTCCATTCGCGGGGCAGGGTGATCTCGGTGGCACCCGCTTCCGACACCCGCCGCAACAGATCGAGGGGGCTTTCGTTGAAACGGAAGTTGTTGACCGCGCCGGTGACCTTGCCGTCCTCGACCAGGTAAACGCCGTCGCGGGTGAGACCGGTGAGCAGCAGGGTAGCGGGGTCGACCTCGCGGATGTACCACAGGCAGGTGAGGAGCAGACCGCGTTCGGTGCGGGCGATCATGTCGTCCAGCGATGCCTCACCGCCGCCGGTGAGCAGCAGGTTCTCACCGGGAACCGTGGCGGGGGCGGCGAATTCGGCCGCCGTCGCGCGCGGATAGACCAGCGATTCGATGACGCCACGGCCGATCCAGTCGACCCGCCGCGCGGACAGACCGTTGTCGAACACCGACAGCGACTCCGACGACGACGGCGTCGCCACGAACGGCCGGTATTCCAGACCGCTCGCGTTCGGGTCGGAGTACAGGGTCAGCGGAATGTCGCTGAGGCGCTCACCGATTCGCGTGCCACCGGCGCGGGAGAACGCGGTGTGGCCTTCGTGCGCGCCACGGCCCTCCATGCTCCACGCCAGATAGATCATCAGATCGGCCACCGACGACGGCGGCAACAGGGTCTCGTAGCGGCCGGCGGGCAGCTCGACGCGGCGCGCGGACCAGCCCAGGCGCCGCGACAACTCGGCGAGCAGGCCCGGGGTGTCGACGTCGGTGAAATCGGCGGTGCCGACGCCCACCCACGCGCTCGCCAGATCCTTGCCCTCGCCGCGCTTGCCGTTGATCTCCACCGAACCCGTCGGCTGACTGAACCTGCGGCGAACACCGGTCGAGGTGCCCAGCCAGGTGGTGTGCACCTGGTGGTGGGCGAAACCGTAGAGCCGGTCGGTGCCGTCGAAACCGGTGGACAGGTCGCGCGCCAGCCCGGCGAACACGTCGATCTCGGTGGCGCCGGGCGCCTGATCCCACGCGGCGGTGTCGTCGTCGGTGGGTTCGAGCAGCGGCATCGCGTCGCGGGCCGGGGCGGCCGTGCGCGCGGCTTCCTCGCTGGCGCGCACCACGGCCTCGATCTCGGTGGGATCGACGCTGGTGGAGCTGATGGAACCGACCCGCGCGGTGTTCGGGCCGTCACGGAACACCGAGATCACCGCCCACTCCCGCGAAATCGACGAGCCGTTGGTGGTCATCGAGTTGCCCGCCCACCGCAGCGACGCCTCGTGCGCGTCGGTGACGATCACGATCGCCTCGTCGGCCTTCGACGCCGCCAGCGCACGCTCGACCACCGTGCCCGCCGGGAACAGACCCTCGTTCACTGACCGCCCTCCGTTCGGGTATTGAGAATGTTGACCCCGCGCACCAGCACCGACGGGCAGCCGTGGCTCACTGCTGCCACCTGACCGGGCTGTGCCTTACCGCAGTTGAAGGCGCCGCCGAGCTGCCAGGTGCTCGGCCCGCCGACCGCTTCCATCGACCCCCAGAAATCGGTGGTCGTCGCCTGGTAGGCGACATCGCGCAGTTGCCCGTCCAGCTCGCCGTTGCGAATCCGGAAGAACCGCTGACCGGTGAACTGGAAGTTGTAGCGCTGCATATCGATCGACCAGCTCTTGTCGCCCATGATGTAGATGCCGTCCTCGACACGGGAGATCAGCTCGGCAGTGGTCGTGTCACGCGAGGGATCCGGCTGCAACGACACGTTCGCCATCCGCTGGATCGGAACATGGTGCGGCGAATCGGCATACGAGCATCCGTTGGAGCGATCGAGCCCGAGACGCGGGGCGAACACGCGGTCGAGCTGATAGCCGACCAGGATGCCGTCGCGCACCAGGTCCCACCGCTGGCCCGCCACGCCCTCGTCGTCGTACCCGACGGTGCTCAACCCGTTGACCTGGGTACGGTCACCGGTGACGTGCATGATCGGTGTGCCGTACCGCAGCGTGCCGAGCTGATCGGGCGTCGCGAACGAGGTTCCCGCGTAGGCGGATTCGTAGCCGATCGCGCGGTCGTATTCGGTGGCGTGACCGATGGATTCGTGGATCGTCAGCCACAGGTTGGTCGGGTCGATCACCAGATCGGTGGGGCCCGCGACCACGCTGGGCGCCTTCACCTTCTCGGCCAGCCAGCCGGGGATCTGTGCGAGTTCGCCCGTCCAGTCCCATGTTCCGTCGGCGCCGGTGACGTACTCCCAGCCGCGGCCCGCGGGCGCGGCGAGCGTGCGCATCGTCTCGAACACCCCCGACGCGGAATCGACGGTGACAGCCTCCAACTGGGGGTGCAACCGCACCCGCTGCTGGGTGATCGACGAACCCGCGGTGTCGGCGTAGAACGTCTGCTCTTTGACCTGCAGGACCGAGGCGGTGACGTGGTCGACACCGTCGGCCGCGGACAGCCGTTCCGAATAGTCCTGCAGCAGCGCCACTTTGTCGGCTGCCGGCACCGTGAACGGGTCGAGGTCGTAGGCCGAGACCCACGAGACGTCGTCATAGCGTGGTTCGTCGGCCAGTTCGACGCGCTCCCGGTTCAGCGCGCGCAGCGCCTTTGCCACGGTCACCGCCCGGCGCGCCACCTCGGCGGCGATCTCGGGCGTGAGTGCGGCGTGGGAGGCGAAACCCCAGGTGCCGTCGACGATCACGCGCACCGCCAATCCCAGCTCGGTCGCGTCGGTGACCGCTTCGACGCGACCATCGCGTAACCGGATCGACTGGGTCACCAACCGTTGCACGCGCAGGTCGGCATGCTCGGCGCCGGCCGCGCGGGCCGCCGACAGCGCGGCCTCGGCGAGGGTGGCGAGCCCGAGCGCGCGGAACTCCTCGTCCACATCTCTGGAAGTCGTGGTATCGCTCACCGCACCTACGCTAACCGGTGCCACCGACACATGTGCGCCGGAACCGCTTCCGGCGCACCGTCATGTCTGTTGCCGCCGTGACGCGCGGACTCCGGTCATCCCGCGAGCGGTGCCGAAAATGCCGTAGGGTGCCCGCCGTGCCGCCATCTGCCCTGCGCGATCGAAAAAGGGAACGAACCCGACGTGCGATCCTCGTGGCCGCCGTCGAATTGTTCGAGGCCAGAGGCTATGAGGAGACAACCGTCGCCGACATCGCGGCCGAGGCCGAGGTCGGCACCCGGACCTTCTTCAACTACTTCGCGAGCAAAGAAGAACTGCTCTTCCCCGAACCCGACGAACGGGTGCGCGCGGCGGTCGCCGCCATCGCCACCCGTCGGCCCGGCGAGCGACCGGTGGAGGTGTTGCTGCGGGCCTTGCGCGCGGCGGGCGACAACCCCGGCGAACACCTCGTCGACGACGTCGGTTCGCGGGTGGCCGCCCTGCGGGCGCGGGTCTCGCGGACCGTCCCCTCGGTGAGCGGTCGCGCCGCGCACGCGCAATTGGTCGCGCAGCGCGAGATCGCCCACCAGTTGCACATCGCATTCCCGCACGAACTCGACGAGGTCGGCGCCGCGGCGCTGGTCGGCGCCGTGGTCGGCGCGGTGTCGGGCGCGCTGACGGTGCTGTTCCAGCAGCCACAGCACGGCATCGACGACGGTGAACGCCTCCACCGCAAGATCCACGAGACCACCTCGCGGGTCCTGCAACCGTGGCTCGCCGCCTCCGCGGCCGCCGAACCGGTGCGCTGATCGAATCGCCGCCCTAACCGAACTGCTGCCACCCCAACCGGATCACCATCACCACCACGACGACGAGCAACACGATCCGGACGAACCCCGCGCCCCTGGCCAGCGCCATCCGCGAACCGATCAGCGCGCCGAGAACGTTCGCCACCGCCATGCCCGCGCCGAGACCCCACAGGATGTGGCCGGTCGAGCCGAGGAACAGCAGCGCACCCACGTTCGACCCGCAGTTGATCACCTTGGCCATCGCGGCCGCCCGCACGAACTCGGTGCCGAGCAGGGTCGCGAAGGTGATGATCAGGAAGGTGCCGGTGCCCGGCCCGAGCAGCCCGTCGTAGAGGCCGATCAGACCGGACGCGAGGCCGACCACCAGGATCACCTTGCGCCGGGTCGGCGGATGGGTGGCCATCGTCAGGCCGACCGAGGGGCGCACGGTCACGAACACCGCCACCCCGACGAGCACCACCATCACCAGCGGGATGAACAGGTCGCGGTCGATCAGCGACACCGCCGCCGCGCCGCACGCGGCCGTGATCGCGGCGATCACCGCGCCGGGCAGCAGTACCTTCCACTGCATCGGCACCTTGCGCGCGAAGGTCGCCACCGCGGTCGCGGTGCCTGCCAGGGCGGCGAGCTTGTTGGTGCCCAGCGCGGTCTGCGGTGCGATGCCGGGAACGACGAGGAACAGAGTCGGCAGAATGATCAGCCCGCCGCCGCCGACCACGGCGTCGACCCAGCCCGCCGCCGCGGCGGCCACCAGCAGGACCGTCCAGTCTCCGAGTTGCACGCGTCCAGGCAATCAAGATCACGGCCGGAAAGCCAGCCGGGGCTACGCTGGGCCCGTGCGCCGGTTCAGCCTGTGGCTACGCGGACGACCCATCGTCGCCGACTCGATTCTCGCGGGATTGCTGCTGTTCCTCGATGCCCTCGGGGTGGGCGACGAACACAACAAGGTCGTCTACCTGATCTTCTCGGTGATCGTGCCGCTGCCGCTGATCCTGCGGCGGGTGTATCCGCGGGCGGTGGCGGCGGCGATGCTGGTGCTGTCGTTGCTGAACACTCTCATCGGCTACCTGATCGATGGACAGGTAGCCGACCATGTCGCCCTGATCGGGCTCGGGGTGATGCTCTACACGCTCGTCGCCTACGTCGGCCGGCGTGACGGGCTCATCTTCCTCGCCTTCCTCGCGCTCGACATGGTGGCGTCGGTCCTGCTGCTCGACGAGCCGCGCGGCGGTGATCTGGCGATGGTCGCGCTCATCTACGCGCTGTGCTGGACACTGGCCGAGTTCAACGGTGCCCGGCACGCGTACGACTCCGAGGTGGCGGCGCGGCTGGCCGTCGCCGATTACGACAAGGAACGGCGCGCCCACGACGCGGTCGCCGCCGAACGCACCCGCATCGCCCGCGAACTCCACGATGTGGTCGCGCACGCCGTCAGCGTCATCATCGTGCAGGCCGACGGCGCCAAGTACGCCCTGCGTCAGGACCCCGACACCGCCGAACGCGCGCTCGCCACCATCGCGGGTACCGGTCGCGACGCGCTGCGCGAACTGCGCCGCACCGTCGCCCTGCTGCGCACCGAACACGCACCGGAACTGCTGCCCCAGCACGGGAGCGCGGGCATCGCGAAGCTGGCCCAGATGATGCGCGAGGCGGGCCTGGCCGTCGACCTCGAGCTGACCGGCGAACTCGACGACATCGCCCCCGAGGTGAGCCTCGGCGTGCACCGCATCGTGCAGGAATCGCTCACCAACACCCTGCGCCACGCGGGAGCGGAGCCGAAGGCGGTGGTCCGGGTGTATCGGCGCGAGGAGGACATCCGCGTCGAAGTCGTCGACAGCGGCGGTGTTCCCGCACAGGTGAGTCCGGGCGCCGAGATTCCCGGCGCGGGGATGGGTCTGGTCGGCATGCGCGAACGGGTCGCGGTCCTGGGCGGCACTCTGTCCGCGGGCAGACTCGACGACGGCCGCTGGCAGGTACGCGCCGACCTTCCACTGCGGACCGAAACGGACTGAACCCCGCTCGCCCCGCGGTCGTGCGGGAAAACACGGGGGAATGCTGCGCGGCGGTGACGATTAGGGTGGGGCAATGCCGATCAGCGTGCTCGTGGTGGACGATCAGGAACTCATGCGGATGGGCCTGAAAATGGTGCTCGGCGCGCACCCCGACATCGACGTGATCGGTGAAGCGGGCAACGGCGACGAAGCCGTGCGGCGCGCGAGCGAACTGCGACCCGATGTGGTGCTGATGGACGTGCGGATGCCGGTTGTCGACGGAGTGACGGCCACCGCGCAGATCGTGGCCGCGGGGGAGGGCGTGCGGGTGCTCGTGATGACCACCTTCGACCTCGACGAACACGCGCTCGGCGCCCTGCGTGCGGGCGCCAGCGGATTCCTGCTCAAGGACACCCCGCCCGAGGATCTCGTCTCGGCCATCCGCAGCGTCGCCGCCGGTGACGCGGTGGTCTCGCCCAAGGTCACCAAGCGGCTGCTGGACCGGCTCGTGGCCGAGGACCCGACGAGCCTGCGCGACCCGAAGATCCTCGACGTCCTCACCGCGCGCGAACGCGAGGTACTCGAACAGATCGCGGTCGGCCGCTCCAACGCCGAGATCGCCGCGGCGCTGTTCCTGTCGGAGGCGACGGTGAAAACACACGTCGGCCGGGTGCTCACCAAACTCGGTCTGCGCGACCGGGTGCAGGCCGTGGTGCTGGCCTACGAGACCGGGCTCGTGCGACCGGGCGGCTGAATTCGCCGGCTCGCTCGGGAGAAAAATCGGGCGCTCGTGCGTTGAAGGGGTAGATCGTCCGAAAGGATCGCCATGACCGCCGTGCTGTTCGTCCTCTACCTCGTCGTCGAGATCGCCGCCCTCGTCGGTCTCGCCCAGTTGATCGGCATCGGCTGGGCGCTGATCGTGCTCGTCGCCGTCTCGGGCGTGGGATTGGTGCTGCTCGGACGGCAGGGCAGGCGGGTGTTCGACCGATTCCGGCGGGCCTCGCGCGGTGAGGTGACCGCCGAGAGCGCGGTCGCCGACGGGGTGATCGTCGCCACCGGCTCGGTGCTGCTGTTCGTGCCCGGTCTGGTCACCGGACTCGTCGGCCTGCTCGCGCTGTTCCCGCCGACCAGGGCGCTGCTGCGACCGGCGCTGGAGAAGCTCGGCACCCGGCGCTTCGGCCCGCTGCCCTCGTTCGCGCCCTCGCCGTATCGCGGGATGGTCGTCGACGCGGACGGCGACGTGGTCGACGGCACCGTGGTCGGGCAGTGGTACGACGATGGTCACACCGCGGGTCCGCGCGCGCTCGGCCCCGCCTGATCCGACAAGGCCTCGACCGACACGCCCGCGCGCGGCGGCGAAGGGTCTACAGTACCGACATGGCCACCGAGCAGATCACCGTCACGGTGAGCGAGGAACTGGCCGACGCGGTGCGCAGAGCGAGCGCCGCTGCCGGACAGTCGATGTCGGACTTCACCACCGCCGCATGGCGGCTGGAACTGATCGCCGTGGAGGCGGGCGGGCATTGTCTCGCCGGGTTCGGCGACGCCGAAGTGCGCGCCGCACTGTCGCTGCCGACCTGACGCTCGCGACGCCGACCGGAGCCTGTCCCTGCCGAGGTGCCGATCCGGCGATACGGCAGACTGGGGCATCGTGAGTACCCAGTTGCTGATCGGCGGTCGTTTCTACAGTTCGAGCTCCCCGGACGCGGCCGCGATGGCGGTCACCGACGGCACCGTGGTGTGGCTGGGCGCCGAGGCGCCCGGGCGCGCGATGCACCCCGATGCGGAGATCATCGACCTCGACGGTGCGTTCGTGGCACCCGCGTTCGTCGACCCCCATGTCCACGTCACCGCGCTGGGACTCCAGCTGACCGGGCTCGACGTGCGTGGCGCCGGATCCCTGTCCGACCTGCTCGAGACGGTGCGTGCGCACGCCGCGAGCCAGCCGGACGGGGTGATCATCGGCGAGGGCTGGGACGACACCGGCTGGCCCGAGCAGCGTCCGCCGACGGTCGCCGAACTCGACGAGGCCGCCGGTTCGGGCAGGCTGGTCTACCTGGCCCGGGTCGACGCCCATTCGGCCGTCGCCTCCTCGGCGCTGCTCGACGCGGCCGGTGACCTCGGCGAGGGGTATCAGCGTGGCGAACTGCTGCGCGCCGACGCCCACCACCGGGTGCGCACCATCGCGCTCGCGGAACTCACTCGTGCCCAGCGTGATTCGGCTCGCCGGGCGGCCCTCGACGCGGCGGCCGCCCACGGCATCGTCGCGGTCCACGAATGCGCGGGCCCGGAGATCTCCGGCCGCGACGACATCCGCGAACTGCTCGCTTTCGACCACGGTGTGGCCGTGCGGGCCTACTGGGGTCAGGCCGTGCGCACCGCGGAGCACGCGCGCGCCCTGCTCGACGAGCTCGGCGTGCACGCGCTCGGTGGCGACCTGTTCGTCGACGGCTCGCTCGGCTCGCACACGGCGCTGCTGCGCGCGCCCTACGCCGACGCGGCGGGCTGCGGCAAGAGCTTCCTCGACGAGGACACGATCACCGCGCATATTCGCGCGTGCACCGAGGCCGGGATCCAGGCCGGTTTCCACGCCATCGGCGACGCCGCCATGGATACCGTCGTCGCCGGATTCGCCCGTGTCGCCGCCGAACTCGGTGGTCCGGCGATCGCCTCACGTGGGCACCGGGTGGAACACGCGGAGATGACCGACGCCGCTGCGATCGCACAACTGGCCGAGCTCGGCGTGATCGCGTCCGTGCAGCCCGGCTTCGACGCCGCGTGGGGCGGACCCGACGGGATGTACGCGACCCGCCTCGGCGCCGAGCGCGCCGCGGGCCTCAACCCGTTCTCGGCGATGGCGGCGGCGGGCATCTCCCTCGCCATCGGGTCCGACGCGCCCGTCACCGTCATGAACCCGTGGGAACAGGTGCGCGCGGCCGTCCACCACCGCACCCCCGGCCACGGCTTGTCCCCGCGTGCCGCCTTCGCCGCTGCCACGCGCGGCGCCTGGCGCGCGGGCGGCGTGCGCGACGGGATGGCGGGCACGCTGGTTCCCGGCGCACCCGCCTCCTACGCCGTGTGGGACGCGGGCGAGCTCGTCGTCGCGGCGGCCGCCGACACCGTGCAGCGCTGGTCCACCGACCCCCGCTCCCGCGTACCCGCCCTCCCGCGCCTCGATCCGGGCGTCGACCTGCCGACCTGCCTGCGCACCGTGCGCGACGGCATCACGATCTACGCTGCCTGACCCGCCGCCAGCAACGAATCACGGAGCGACACACCATGATCGATCCCGCGACGGGTAACCACCCCGACTCCGCAGCCGAGCCGGCATCAGCAGCGGGCGAGGTGGATCCCGGTGCGAGCCGATCCGCCGCCGCTTCGCACCCGGCGGTGTTGCGGCTGCTCGCGGCCGTCGTGGGCGGGCTGCTGCTGTTCGGCAGCTTTCCGCCCCGCCCGTTCTGGTTCCTCGCCCCCGTGGCCATCGCGTTGCTCACCCTCGCGGTGCGCGGGCCGGGCAGGCTGCGCGGCGGTTTCGGGTACGGGCTGCTCGGCGGGCTGGCGTTCTTCGTGCCATTGCTGCCGTGGACCGGGATCTACGTGGGTCCGGTGCCGTGGTTGGCGCTGTCCACGGTGTGCGCGTTGTACTTCGGCCTCTGGGGTGTGCTCGCTCGAGGGTTGAGCGCGCTGCCGGGCTGGCCGATCTGGCTCGCCCTGGCGTGGACCGCGAGCGAATGGGTGCGGTCGAGCGTCCCGTTCGGCGGATTCCCGTGGGGACGTGTCGCTTTCGGTCAAGCCGATGGGTGGTATCTGCCGCTGGCCGCCTACGGTGGTGCGCCGCTGGTCGGCTTCGCGGTCGCGCTGACCGGCACCGCGCTCGTCGCGCTCGCCCTGCGCGTCGTCACCTGGGCCTGCACGCCCGCGCCACGCCCGAACACTCGCGCCGTGCGCACCGGATTTGCCACCGCGGTGGTGGCCGTGGCTACCATGCCCCTGGCCGGAGTGATCCTGCGGCCGACACTGCCCGCCCCGGACGCAGGTATCAGAACGATCACGGTCGCGGCGATCCAGGGCAGTGTGCCGCGGCTCGGGCTCGACTTCAACGCCCAGCGCCGCGCCGTGCTGGACAACCACGTCCGGCGCACCGAGGAGTTGGCCGACGCCGTCACCCGCGGACAGGCCGCGCGGCCCGACATCGTGATCTGGCCCGAGAACTCCTCCGATATCGACCCACTGCGCAATGCCGACGCCGCCGCCGAGATCACCGAAGCCTCGGTACGGATCGGCGCCCCGATCCTGGTCGGCGCAGTCCTGGTGAACGGTGACCGCACGACCACCAACTCGGTGATCGTGTGGAACGGCACGGCGGGCCCGGGGGAGCGCCACGACAAGAAGATCATCCAGCCGTTCGGCGAATACCTGCCGATGCGCGGTTTCTTCCGTTTGTTCTCCTCCTATGCCGACCGCGCGGGCTATTTCGTGCCGGGTAACGGTGACGGAACGGTGACGGCCGCCGGTGTGCCGGTCGGCGTGGCGACCTGCTACGAAGTCGCGTTCGATCGGGCATTTCGGGATTCCCTCGCCGCGGGCGCCCAATTGCTGACGGTGCCCACCAACAACGCCACCTTCGGCGAAAGCGAGATGACCTACCAGCAACTGGCGATGTCGCGGGTACGCGCGGTCGAGCACGGGCGTGCGCTCGTGGTCTCAGCAACCACGGGTGTCAGCGGGATCATCACCGCTGACGGCGTGCTCAGACAGCACACCGAGCAAGTCGTCCCCGCCGCCTTGGTGGCCCAGCTACCGTTGCGCGACACAACAACAGTCGCTACCCGAATCGGTGGGTGGCCGGAACTCGCGTCCGTTATCCTGACCGCGATCGGTGTCGGATTGCTATTACTTCGACGCCGCCGCGCGAATCCGACGCATCTTGCGCGAAGTTCGGACAATTCTGAATAAGCGGTTTGTTTCAACCGGGGGGAAGCGGCACAAAGTTGCTGCTTCAGGGGCGTAATTCGTTGAGCTCGAAATAAATTCACATTCGTAGCCATCCGGCTGCCGTAGTACTCCGAATCATGGGCGTGGAAAAGCCACGCCCTGGGCCGTCGTGTGCCCGGGCGCTGCTCGGGGAGTTGTGACACAAGGCAGAAACGGAGTGCTTGATGAGTTCTTTGGCCACCGACCACGTCAGCTCGAGCATCACCGACGAGGACCCGGGCCAACCGTTCGCCCTCTCGCCCGGTCAGACAGCACTGTGGTACGCGCAACGGATCCGGCCCGATATTCCGCTCACCATCGCTCACTACGTCGAACTGCACGGTGATCTCGACGTCGGCCGGTTGCTGTACGCGGTCGAGCGCTTCGGCGCGGAATCCCAGGTGGGACACGTCCGCCTACTCGAGATCGACGGCGTGCCCCACCAGCGAGTGGACCCCACGTGGCGGCCCGGCTGGGGCCGGATCGACCTCCGCGGCGAATCCGACCCCCGGGCCGCCGCGCTGGCCTGGATGAACGCCCACGCCAGCACCCCGATCGACATGGAGCACGAGCCCCTCACCATCAATGTGGTGTTGCGGATCGGTGACCGGGATTGGTTCTGGTACGAACGCGGCCACCACATCGTCATCGACGGTTATGGTGCGATGAACGCGCTCTCGCGCACCGCCGAGATCTACTCCGCGGTCGGCGAGCAGCGTGAGCCGTCCGTTTCCCGCGCCGCCGCGCTCGTCGACCTCTACGCCGACGAATCCCGCTATCGCGAGTCCAGCCGGTTCCGTGCCGACCGCGAGTACTGGACGGAACAGCTCGCCGGCGTGGGCGAACCGATGACGCTGTCATCGGTCACCGCCGCGGGCGACACCCACGACGCGGGGCGCCACCGTGCCACCGCGGTACTCGACGCCGACCTCGACACGCTGCTCACCGACGCGATCACCACACACAGTTCGGCCAACTCCGCGCTGATCGTCGCCGCGCTCGCCGCCTACGTCCGTTCGGTCACCGGTGACCCGGATGTCGTACTGAGCCTTCCGGTTTCGGCACGCACCACCGTCGCGCTGCGCCGGTCGGCGGGTGTGGTGTCGAACGTGGTGCCGCTGCGCCTGCGGTTCGACGAGCACACCACCGTCGCCGACGTCGTGCGCCAGACCGAACTCCAGATCACCGGCGCCCTGCGCCACCAGCGCTACCGCTCCGACGACATCCGGCGAGACTGCGGGTACTCCCGCGACGCGCGCGGCTTCTTCGGGCCGATGGTCAACATCATGCTGTTCCACGACGAGCTGAAGTTCGACGACATCGCCGGTCAGCTCCATGTGCTCGCCACCGGACCCGTCGAAGACCTCTCGATCAACATCTACAACGGCGACGGCGGCCGCATCCAGCTCGACTTCGAGGCCAATCCGAAGCTCTACGGCGAGTCCGAGAACGCCGCCCACCACGCGCGCTACCTCGACTTCCTCGCGCGCTTCCTGGCCGCCGAGCCGACCACCCCCACCTACACGCTCACCGCGATCACCACCGCCGAGAACGAGCGGGTGCTGCGCGAGTGGAACGCCACCGAGATGCCGATGCAGGCCGCGACGCTGGTCTCGCTGTTCGAGGACCAGGTGTCGCGCAGCCCGCACGCCATCGGTCTCGAATTCGGCGACCGCACACTCGGATACACCGAACTCGGTGACCGGGTGAACCAGCTGGCACGCGAACTCATCGCCCGCGGCGCGGGCCCGGAGACCACCGTCGGTGTGTGCCTGCATCGCAGTGTCGATCTGGTCGTCGGGATCTACGCGGTACTCGCGACCGGCGCGGCCTACCTGCCGCTGGATCCCGGGCATCCGGTCGATCGCATCGAAGCGGTGCTGACACAGGCACATCCGGTGTGTGTACTCACCGCGGATCGCGACGGGGTCCGGCTGCCAGAGGGCGCCGTCCGGGTCGATCTGGACACGCTCGACGTGAGCGGCAACGACGTCGCGCCGATCACCGACGCCGACCGCACCGCGCCGCTGCGCCCCGATCATCTCGCCTACGTCATCTTCACCTCGGGCTCCACGGGTAAACCCAAGGGCGTGGGTGTCACGCATGCCGCGATCGTGAACCGGTTGCGCTGGATGCAGGCCGAGTACCCGCTCGACCACACCGACGCGGTCCTGCAGAAGACGCCGGCCACCTTCGACGTGTCGGTCTGGGAGTTCTTCTGGCCGCTGCAGGTCGGTGCGCGCCTGGTCGTCGCCGCTCCCGAAGGGCATCGCGACCCGGCCTACCTCGCCCGGATCATCACCGAAAGGTCCATCACCACAGCTCATTTCGTGCCGTCGATGCTGTCGCTGTTCGTCACCGACCCGCGCGTGCGGGGCGGGGCGGGGCTGCGCCGGGTGTTCTGCAGTGGTGAGGCGCTGCCCGGCGCGACGGTCGCCGACTTCCACGCCGCGCTGCACGGCCCCGACGGCGGACCGGAGCTGCACAATCTCTACGGGCCCACCGAGGCCGCGGTCGACGTCACCTACTGGCCGTGCCCGGCCGAGGCCACCACGGTGCCGATCGGCTCGCCGGTGTGGAACACCCAGACCTATGTGCTCGACCCGCATCTGCGCCCGGTGCCGCCCGGTGTCGTCGGCGAGCTGTACCTGGCGGGCGCGCAACTGGCCCGTGGCTACCTGGGCCGTCCCGACCTGAGCGCCGACCGGTTCGTCGCCAACCCCTTCACCTCGGGGCAGCGGATGTATCGCACCGGTGACCTGGCGCGCTGGCAGATCGCCGGCGGCGTCCTGGAATACCTGGGCCGCACCGACTTCCAGGTGAAGATTCGCGGACTGCGCATCGAACTCGGCGAGATCGAATCCGCGTTGCTCGCGCAGGACGATATCGCCCGCGCGGTCTGCGTGGCCCGCACCGGCCGCATCGGTGAGGACGAACTCGTCGCCTACGTGGTCGCCGTGCCCGGCGCGTCGGCGCCCGATCCCACCGTCCTGCTCGCGGCACTGCGCCGCGGCCTGCCGTCCTACATGGTGCCCTCGGCGCTGGTGGTGCTCGACGAACTGCCGTTGAGCGCCAACGGCAAGGTCGATCGCACAGCACTGCCCGCACCGGAGGTGGGTGTGCGGGTCACCACCGGCGCCGCCGCACCGCAGACCGAGCTGGAATGCGCGCTCGCGGAGATCTTCACCGAGGTTCTCGCCCTGGACGGCACCACGATCGGGATCGAGGACAGCTTCTTCGATCTCGGCGGCAATTCCCTGGTCGCGGCCCGCGCGGTCGCCCGGATCAACACCACCCTCGATGCGAACCTCAGCATCCGGGAGATGTTCGAGTCGCCGACCATCGCCGCGCTGGCCGGCTACATCAGCACCCACCGGCCCGAGACCTCGACACCGAAACTGGTTCCGGCACGCAGACCGGAACGGGTGCCGCTGTCGCTGGCCCAGCAGCGGCTGTGGATCCTCAACCGGTTCGCCGAACACGCCGCCGCCTACAACATGCCCTTGGCCCTGCGGCTCACCGGGCATCTCGACCTCGAGGCGTTGCGTGCGGGTCTGCGCGACGTGCTCGACCGCCACGAGAGCCTGCGCACCAGTTTTCCCGAAGGCCCCGAGGGCCCGTACCAGCGCATCCACGCCGCGGCCGGGGTGGAACCCGAGCTGACGCCGATAGAGGTGGCCGCCGCCGAGATTCCCGCGCTGGCCGCGCAGGTGGCGGGGCGCGGTTTCGACCTGCGGACCGAGACACCGCTGCGGGTCGCGCTCTACCGGGTGGGCGCCGAGGATCACCTGCTGCTCGTGGTGCTGCACCACATCAGCGGTGACGGCTGGTCGGTCGCACCGCTGGCCCGGGATCTGATGGTCGCGGTGTCGGCGCGCGCGGGTGGCGCCGCGCCTCAGTGGGCACCGCTGCCGGTGCAGTACGCCGATTTCGCGATGTGGCAGCGGGAACTGCTCGGTGAGGAAACCGACCCCGAGGCACCCATCGCGCGCCAGCTCGGGCACTGGCGCGGTGCGCTGGCCGGGCTGCCCGATCAGCTCGACCTGCCCCTCGACCGGCCACGGCCGCAACAGCGTGGCACCGGCGGGGACACCGTCGAATTCGTCATCGACGCCGAAACCCGGCGCGCGGCAGCCGAACTCGCCACCGGTCGCGGCGTGAGCATGTTCATGGTGCTGCACGCCGCCCTGGCCACCCTGCTGGCCCGGCTGTGCGCGAGCACCGACGTCACCATCGGCACGCCCATCGCGGGCCGCTCCGATCCGGCGCTGGACGAACTGGTCGGCATGTTCGTCAACACCCTGGTGTTGCGCACCGAGGTGGACCTCGGCGCCGGGTTCGAGCGCATGCTCGACCTGGTCCGCGAGACCGACCTGGATGCCTTCGCCAACCCCGACGTGCCGTTCGAACGGCTGGTGGAACTGGTCAATCCCGATCGCTCGACCACCCGGCATCCGCTGTTCCAGGTGATGCTGTCCTACGACCGCACCCCGGAACTGCGGGTCGAATTGCCCGGTGTCACCGCGGAACTGGTGCCGATCGAAATCGGCGTCGCCAAGTTCGACCTGCAGCTCGAGGTTCGCGACACTCACGACGACGGACCGCTGCACGCCGAATTCGGTTTCGCCACCGATGTTTTCGATCGCGCCACGGTGCAGGCCATCGCCCGGCGGTTCACCACGCTGCTGGCCGCCGCTGTCGCCACCCCCACCACGGCGATCGGCGACCTCGACGTGCTCGACCGTCGCGAGATCGCCCGCCTGGTCCCCGTGGCCGGCGCGCCCGCCGAACCGGCGGGCACCCTGGCCCGGCTGCTCGGCGACACCGCACAACACCTGCCCGACTCGGTGGCGGTGCGCTACCTCGGTTTCGACACCACATACCGCGAACTCGACGAACGCTCGAACCGGTTGGCGCGCAGTCTCATCGCGCACGGCGCCGCACCCGAAACGGTGGTCGCCGTGGCGCTGCCGCGCAGCCTCGAGTCGATCATCGCCATCTGGGCGGTCGCCAAGACCGGCGCCGCGTACGTGCCCGTCGACCCCGCCTACCCGGCCGATCGCATCGCGCACATGATCGGTGACTCCGGGGCCACGCTCGGGCTCACCCTGCCCGAGCATCTCGCCGCGCTGCCCACCGCCACCGGCAAGCACCGGTCGGCACCGGAGTGGATGGTCTTCGGAACGGCCGATTTCGAGGCCGACTGCGCGGTCCGCTCGGGCAGCCCCCTGTCCGATGCCGACCGCAGGCATCCGATGCGAGCCGGGCAGCCCGCCTACCTCATCTACACCTCGGGCTCGACCGGCACACCCAAGGCCGTCGTGGTCACCCATGCGGGCATCGCCTCGCTGGCCAGTGAGCAGACCCAGCTGTACAAGGTGACCGACCACGCGCGGACCATGCACTTCTCCTCACCCAGCTTCGACGCCTCGGTGCTGGAACTGCTGCTCGGGTTCGCCGCGGGTGCCACGATCGTGGTGGCCCCCGCCGACCTGTACGGCGGTGCGGAGCTGGCCGGTTTCCTGCGCTCGGAACGCATCACCCACGCGTTCATCACCCCGGCCGCGCTGGCCACGGTGCCCGCGGGTGAGTTCCCGGCACTCAACACGGTGATCGTCGGCGGCGAGGCGTGCTCGGACGAACTCGTCGAAGCCTGGGCCACGAAGTACCGGATGCACAACATGTACGGCCCGTCCGAGGCCACCGTCGCGGTCACCGCGAGCGCGGCGATGGTTCCGGGCGAGCCTGTCCCGCTGGGCACCCCCGTGCGCGGCATGCGGCTGTTCGTGCTCGACGGCCGGATGAACCCGGTGCCGCCGGGAACACCGGGCGAGCTCTACGTCTCGGGGCCCGGCCTGGCCCGCGGGTACCTCGGCAAGCAGGCACTCACCGCGCAGCGGTTCGTCGCCAACCCACACGGCCGCGTCGGCGAAAGGATGTATCGCACCGGCGATCTCGTCGTCGCCGACATGACCGGCCTGCTGCGTTTCCTCGGCCGCGCCGACGATCAGATCAAGATCCGTGGGTTCCGGATCGAACTGCGCGAAATCGACCATGTGCTGCGCGAACACCCGGGCGTTCGGTCCGCGCTGACCGTCGTCCACGTCGACGAGCAGGGGCAGCAGCGGCTCGCGTCCTACGTCACCGCCGACGGCCCGATCGACCCGGCCGCCGTGCTCGATACCGCCCGCAGCAGGTTGCCCGGCTACATGGTGCCCGCCGCATTGGCGGTGCTCGACGCGATGCCGGTCACCCCGGCGGGCAAACTCGACCGAAAGGCCCTGCCCACACCCGAATTCGTGGTCAGTGGTGGGTCGCGTGCGCCACGCACGCACCTCGAGATGCGGGTGGCCGCGGTGTTCACCGAGATTCTCGGCCGCCCGATCCCCGGCGCGGAGGACAGCTTCTTCGACATCGGCGGCAACTCGCTGCTGGCCACCCGGCTCGCCGCCGCGCTACACGCCGAATTCGAGGTGGACCTGCCGGTCCGGCAGATTTTCGAGGCACCGACCGTGGCGGGCATCGCCCGGCTGATCACGGAAGCGCCCCGGACGCAGCGGGTGGCGCTGGCGGTACACACCCCGCGCCCGGGACGCATACCACTGTCGTTGCCGCAGCAACGGCTGTGGTTCCTGAACCGATTGTCCCCCGAATCGAGCGCCTACAACATCGCATTCGTCTTGCGAATCGGCGGAGATCTGGACGTCGAGGCGTTGCGGGGCGCTCTCGGCGACCTGGTGGAGCGCCACGAGGTACTGCGCACGGTCTTCCCCGAAGACCTCTCCGGCGCCCAGCAGGTGATCCTGCCGCGCGAGCAGGCGATGCCGGTGATCGACGCCGTCGACACCGCACCCGATCAGGCGAACGCGGCGCTGACCGCGCTGGCCCGCCAGGGCTTCGACCTCACCCGGCAGACGCCGCTGCGAGTGTCGTTGCTGCGCACCGCATCCGACGAACACCTGCTCGGCGTCGTCGTCCACCACATCGCCGCCGACGGCTGGTCGCTCGGCCCGCTGACGCGTGATCTCGCACTGGCCTACGTGGCTCGCACCGGGGGCGCCGTCCCCGAACGCGCACCGCTGCCGGTGCAGTACGCCGACTTCAGCCTGTGGCAGCGGGCGGTGCTCGGCAGCGAGGACGACCCGGACAGCATCACCGCCACCCAGCTCGCGTTCTGGCGCGAGACGTTGTCCGAACTGCCCGACGAGCTGCCGCTGCCGTTCGACCGGCCACGCCCCGCCGAACCCACTGGGTCCGCGGGCACCGTGACCTGCGCGGTCTCGGCACCGCTGCAGCACGCGCTCGACGAGCTGGCCGGCCACACCGGTGTCAGCCTGTTCATGGTCGTGCGCTCGGCGCTGTCGGTGCTGCTGCGCAGCGTCACCGGCGGCCGCGACATCCCCATCGGTACCCCGGTCGCCGGGCGCACCGACATCCAGCTCGACGATCTCGTCGGCATGTTCGTCAACACCCTGGTCCTGCGCTCCGATGTCGATCCCGGCCGCAGCTTCACCGAGCTGCTGCACGCCGATCGCGATGGCGAGCTCGCCGCCCTCGCCCACGCCGATGTGCCGTTCGAGCGCGTCGTCGACGCGCTGGGCCGCGAGAGCAGGGCGAGCAACCGCCACCCGCTGTTCCAGGTCGCGCTGAGCATGCAGGACAACCGCACACCCGCGCTGGAACTGCCCGGACTGCGGCTGGCCGCGGAAGAGCTCGACATCGCCCTGGCCAAGTTCGACCTGGAACTGCGGGTCGCGCCCGCCGAGGACAGCGGGTTGCGGTTCGACTTCGTCTACGCCACCGAACTGTTCGACGCCGCCACCATTCAGACCCTCGCCGACCGGTTCGTGCAGATCCTCACCCAGGTGACCGCCGACCCACGGCAATTGGTGTGCGATCTGGACCCGCTCACCGTGCTCGAGCACCGTGAGCACGTCCCCGCACAGGGACCCGCCGCGGTCACGCCGGTCATCCTGGCCGACATCCTCGACGGTGCCGCCACGAAGTATCCGCAGCGGCCGGCGCTGCGCTGGTTCGCCGACGGCAGCGTCGCCGGGGACGTGGGCGAGCTCGACTACGCCGAGGTCGCGAGCCGGGCGCACCGGCTGGGCCGGGCGCTGATCGCGCGCGGCATCGGCACCGGCGACCGGGTGGCCGTCGGGCTCACCCGCTCACTGGACTGCGCCCTCGCCATCTTCGGCGTCGCGGCCAGCGGCGCCGCGTTCGTGCCCGTCGACCCGCGCTACCCGGCCGACCGGGTGCGGCACATGCTCACCGACTCCGGTGCCAGCGCGGTACTCACCGCGCGCGCCGACGCGGACTCGTTGCGCGAGGCCGCGGGCCCGATCGATACCCAGTGGTTGCTGATGGACGGCGACGAGCTGAACGCCGAACTGGCCGGCTACGACGGGGTCCGGATCAGCAACACCGAGCGGGTCCGGCCGGTGCGCACCGCCGACCTGGCCTATCAGATCTACACGTCCGGTTCGACCGGCCTGCCCAAGGGCGTCACCGTCACCCACGGCGGTCTCACGAGTCTCGCGCTCGACCTGCGTGAACGGATGGGCCTCGACCGGTTCTCCCGCACGTTCTTCTTCTCCACACCCAGTTTCGACGTCTCGGTGCTCGACATGCTCCTCGCCGTCTACTCGGGCGCCGAGATGGTGATCGGCCCGATCGACATCTACGGCGGTGACGAACTCGGGACCCTGCTGGAACGCGAGCAGATCACCCACACCTTCCTGACGCCCGCGGTGCTGGGCTCGATCGACCCCACCCGCCACCCGCTGCCGATGCTGCGCGGTCTGATGGCCGGTGGCGAGGCGGTGCCGCCGGACCTGGTGGAGAACTGGGCGCCGGGCAGGCGGTTCGTCAACGCCTACGGGCCCACCGAGTTCACTGTCATCGCCGCGATGTCGGAGCTGCGGGTGGGTGTTCCGGTCGCCATCGGCACGCCGGTGCGCGGCTCACGGGCCCTCGTGCTCGACGAGCGGCTGCGACCGGTCGTCGGCAGGGTGCCGGGCGAGCTCTACATCGGCGGCGCCGGCATCGCCCAGGGCTATCACGAGCGCTACGGCCTGACCGCGGGACGCTTCATCGCCGACCCGTTCGGCCCGGCGGGCAGCCGGATGTACCGCACCGGCGACGTGGTGCGCTGGACGGCGAACGGTGAGATCGACTACCTGGGTCGCAGCGACCATCAGGTGAAGGTGCGCGGTTTCCGGATCGAACTCGGCGAGATCAGCGCCGTCCTCGGCAGTCATCCCGAGGTCCGCTTCGCACACACCGAGGTCCGCCGGATCGCGGGCGACGACCGGATCGTCGCCTGGATCCAGCTGAACGAGGGTGTCGACCCGGCCGAGGTGGCCGGGGTGAAGCGGCACGCGATGGTCCGGCTGGCCGGGCACATGGTGCCCGCGTCGCTGAACCTGATCGACCAAGTGCCGCTCACCCCGGTCGGCAAGCTCGATCGCACGGCGTTGCCGGAACCGCAGTTCACCGCCGCCGCGGGCCGGGCACCACAGACCGATGCCGAGCGGACGGTCGCGCGAGTGTTCGAGGAGCTGGTCGGGGCGAGCGAGGTCCGCGCCACCGACAGCTTCTTCGACATCGGCGGCAACTCGCTGCTGGCCACCCAGCTGGTGGCCCGGCTGGCCGCGGCCAGCAATGTGCGCCTGGAAGTGCGCACCGTGTTCGCGGCGCCGACCGTCGCCGAACTCGCCGCGCTCATCGAATCCGGACCGTCCGGCGACGAACACCGGCCGGACCTGGTGCCCCAGCCACGCCCGGAGCGGATTCCGCTGTCGGCGGCGCAGCGCAGGCTGTGGTTCCTCAACCGCTTCAACGCGGGTGCCGGCGGTGACAGTCAGTCCTCGGGCGCCTACAACGTCCCGGTCGTACTGCGCCTGCACGGCACGGTCGACCTCGATGCGCTCATTGCCGCTTTGCACACGGTGCAACGTCGGCACGAGACGCTGCGCACGGTGTTCCCGGAGACCGCCGGCGAGCCAGAGCAGTTGGTGCTCGACCCGGCGATCGCCGCCGTCACGCTGTTCCACGCGACGGCCACCGCGAGCGAGGTCGACACCGCCGTGACCCGTTTCGTCACCCCGGGATTCGACCTGTCGGCCTCGGTGCCCATGCGGGCGGCGCTGATCAGCGTCGACCACACCGGGCAGTCGGCACCGGCCAAGGCCAAGTTCGCGGTCGCGCGCTCGACCGAGCATGTGCTGGTGCTGGTCGTGCACCACATCGCGATGGACGGCTGGTCGCTGGAACCGCTCGCCGCCGAAGTGGCCGCCGCCTACCGTGGCATCCAGATCGGTGAACCGTTCGGCGAACAGATCCCGCCGGTCCAGTACGCCGACTACACCCTGTGGCAGCAGGAACTCCTCGGTACCGAGGACGACCCGGACTCGCTGATCAGCAAGCAGCTCGACCACTGGCGCGGTGTGCTCGACGGCCTGCCGGAGCTGCTCACCGTCCCGGCCGACCGCTCGCGCCCGCCGGTGCCCTCCTACCAGGGCGGCACCGTCGACTGCACGGTCGACGCGGCGACCCACCGGGCGCTGCGCGGCATCGCCACGGCGAACAACGTCAGTATGTTCATGGTGTTGCACGCGGCGCTGGCGGTCCTGCTGCACCGGGTCACCGGCACCGAGGACATCGCCGTCGGCACTGCCAGCGCGGGCCGTGGACATCCAGCACTCGACGCGATGATCGGCATGTTCGTCAACACCCTGGTGCTGCGCACCGAGGTTTCCGACGAGCGCGCGTTCGTCGACCTGCTGCGCACCGTCCGCGACGGGGACCTCGACGCGTTCGCGAACGCCGACCTGCCCTTCGAACGGCTCGTCGAGGTCGTCAACCCGGCGCGCTCCCAGGCACACCACCCGCTGTTCCAGGTGATGCTGTCGGTGCGCAACACCCCGGTGCGGATGCTGGAACTGCCCGGCCTGCGGATCGAAGCTATCGACGCCGACGCCGGTATCGCCAAGTTCGACCTGCAGTTCACCTTCACCGAGACCCAGACCGCCGACCGGGTGGGCGACGGCATCAGCCTGTCGGTGAACTTCGCGGCGGACCTGTTCGACGAGGTCACCGCGCGCAGGCTCGGCGACCGCCTGGTCCGGCTGCTCACCGCCGTGGCCGCCGACCCGAACACCGCGGTCGGCGACCTGGCCCTGCTCGACGCGGTCGAGTGGACCGCGCTGGCACCGGTGCACGGCGCCCGCGCCGAGCAGGCGGTGACGCTGCCCGCGGTCTTCGGTGCCGCCGTGGCTCGTTCCCGCGAGGGCGTCGCGCTGTGCGCCGGGGACACCGTGGTCACCTACGACGCGCTCGACCGGTGGACCAACCGGCTCGCCCGTGTCCTGATCGGACAGGGTGTGGGGCCGGAAACCCTGGTGGCCCTGGGTATTCCGCGTTCGGTGGAGTCGGTGGCGACCATGCTCGCCGTCGCGAAGGCGGGCGCCGCGTTCGTGCCGGTCGACCCGAACTACCCGCCGCAGCGGATCAGTCACATGCTCACCGATTCCGCTGCGGCACTGGGTCTGACGCTGCTCGAGCACCGCGATCGACTGCCCGCCGATACCCGCTGGCTGGTCCTGGACGACCCGCAGACCAGGGCCACCGTGCTGGGGACCGACGACTCGCCGGTTACCGACGCCGAACGGATTCGCCCCCTGCGCCTGCACAATCCGGCGTACGTGATCTACACGTCGGGCTCCACCGGGACCCCGAAGGGCGTCGTGGTCACCCACGGCGGTCTGTCGAACTTCGCCGCCGAGACCGCCGACCGGTTCGATGTGCGTCCCGGCAGCCGGGTGCTGCACTTCGCGACTCCGAGCTTCGACGCCGCCATGCTCGACATCCTGTTCGCGCTCGGTGGCGCGGCGACGCTGGTGATCTCCCCGGCCGGGGTGGTCGGCGGCGAGGACCTGCGGCAGGTGTTCATCCGGGAACGGATCACCCACGCGTTCATCACCACCGCCGCGCTGGGCACCGTCGACCCGGCGGGCGTGAACTCGCTGGCCCATGTGCTCACCGGTGGCGAGGCGCTGCCGCCGGAACTGCTCGCCCGCTGGGCGCCGGGGCGCAACTTCTACAACGTGTACGGCCCCACCGAGACGACCATCGTCACGTTGATGCCGCAGCCGATGAGCCCGCGGGGCCCGATCACCATCGGTGGGCCGATCCGCGGCGTCGCGGCCACCGTGCTCGACCGGCGGCTGCACCCGACCCCGATCGGTGTCACCGGCGAGCTGCAGCTGGCGGGCTCGGCTCTGGCGCGCGGCTACCTCAACCGGCCGGGACTCACGGCCCAGCGGTTCGTGGCCGATCCCTACGGCGCGCCGGGCGAACGGATGTACCGGACCGGCGACCTGGTGCGCTGGCGTGACGGCGCCAAGTCGGCGCTGGACGTGGAGTACGTCGGCCGCACCGACCATCAGGTGAAGGTCCGCGGATTCCGGATCGAACTCGGCGAGATCGACGTCGCGTTCGCCCGGCACGCCGATGTCGAGCTCGCGCTCACCATCGGTCACACCACGCAGGCCGGGGTCACCGCGCTGGTCTCGTATGTGAAGGCACGCAACGGGAGCGCGCCGAGCGTGCCCGAACTGCTCGAGCACGTCGCGGGTCACGTGCCGAACTACATGGTCCCGCAGGCGATCATGCTGCTCGACGAGGTGCCGCTGAGTCCGGTCGGCAAGCTCGATCGAGCCCGGCTGCCCGAGCCGGTGTTCACCGCGTCCGGCGGGTACCGCGCGCCGGCGACCGTCGCCGAGATGGCGCTGTGCGCGGTGTTCACCGAGGTCCTCGGGGTCGAGCGGGTCGGCGTGGACGACGGGTTCTTCGAACTCGGCGGCAACTCCCTGCTGGCCACCAAAGTTGTCGCGGCACTGCGTGAGCAGGGCTACGACATGCCCGTCCAGATGATGTTCGGCGACGCCACCCCCGCGGGAATCGCGGCCAAGCTCGACGACCTCGACCCGGACGCGGTGATCGAGGCGGCCACCAGCCCGGTGCTGGCCATCCGCCCGTCCACCAGCCCGCACGACACCCCGCTGTTCTGCGTGCACCCGGCGATCGGACTGGCCTGGTGCTACGCAGGACTGCTCGCTCATCTCGCCCCGCAGCGCCCGGTGTACGGCCTGCAGGCCCCGCACGTGTCCGGCGACGACAGCTTCATCTCGATCCCCGAAGCCGCCGGACACTATGTCGCCCATATCAAGTCGATCCAGCCGCACGGTCCCTATCACCTACTCGGCTGGTCGCTCGGCGGCCTGATCGCGCAGGAGATCGCCGTGCAGCTGCAGGACGCGGGCGAAGACGTGGCGCTGCTGGCGATGATGGACAGCTACCAGCTCGGTGACCGCTGGCTCGACACCTCGATGCCCAGTGTCGCCGACATCCTCGGCGAGTTCGGCGCCGACCTGGTCGACGGCGAACCGTTGCCCGCCGACCTCGACCTGAACGAAGCGGCGGATCTGCTGCGGGCCCAGGCAGGTCCGTTCGCCGCGCTCTCGGTGGAACATCTGCAACGCCTCTACACCGGGTACGCCGACGGCACCGTCATGGCCAACCGGTTCCGGCCGCGCACCTTCGACGGCGACCTCGTGTTCTTCACCGCCACGGCGGACGAGATCAACGCCGCCGATCCGAGCCGCTGTGCCGACGCCTGGCAGCCGTTCGTCACCGGCAACATCCACAACCACGACCTGCCCTGCAGGCACGCGGCGATGACCACACCGGAATCGCTGGCGGCGATCGGCCCCGTGCTGCATCGCCACCTCGACGCCGTCCCAGACATCACCGTGTGCGGCAGTGGCCAGAAGGAGATGCGACCGTGAGTCTCGCGGTAGAAGTGCGCGGCCTGGCGAAGAGTTACGGCAAGGTGCGCGTACTGAAGGAGATCGACCTGGAGATCCCGGCGGGGACCGTGCTCGGCCTGCTGGGCCCCAACGGTGCGGGCAAGACCACCACGGTGCGGATCGTCACCACGCTGTTGCGACCCGATGCCGGTTCGGTGCGGGTCGCCGGTATCGACGTGCTGGCCGACCCGGCCACCGCGCGCACCAGGATCGGGTTGTCCGGCCAGTACGCGGCCGTCGACGCGAACCTGACCGGCTACGAGAACCTGCGCATGGTGGCGCGCCTGTACGGCATGGGACGCAAGCAGTCCGTCGTGCGCGTGGAGGAACTGCTCACCGCGTTCGGACTCGACCACGCGGCGGGTCGGCGGGCAGGCACCTATTCCGGTGGTATGGCCCGTCGCCTCGACCTGGCCGGTGCGCTGGTGGCGCGGCCGCCGGTGGTGGTGCTCGACGAACCGACCACCGGCCTCGACCCGCGCGGCCGCCTGGACATGTGGCAGGTGATCGGTGATCTCGTCGACGACGGCACCACCGTCCTGCTCACCACCCAGTACCTCGAGGAGGCCGACCTGCTCGCCGACCGGATCACCGTCATCGACAAGGGCACGGTCATCGCCCGCGGTTCGGCCGACGAACTCAAGACCTCCATCGGCGGCGACCGGCTCACGGTCACCCTCGCCGCGGGGCAGAGCCCGTGGCCCGCGGTGCAGGTCCTGCAGCAGGTGGGGGTCGGCGAGCCCGTTCACGAGCCCGGCAGCGACGAGGTGTCGGTGGTGGTGGGCAACGGGTCACGCACGATGGTCGAAGCGCTGCGCCGCCTCGACGACGCCGGTGTCTGCGTGCTCGACGCGAACGTCGTGCGTCCCACTCTCGACGATGTGTTCCTTTCCCTCACCGGCACCCCGGCCGACACCGTCCCCGAACCCGAAACCGACGACGTGCAAGAGGAGGTCCTGTCGTGAGTGCCCCCGACGTCACGGTGGACGAGTACGAGACCCGCGATCTGCCCATCCAGCCGGCCACCCCGCGGCCTGCCGCAGGCGAGGAGATGGAACCGAAGGCCCGGTTCGTGCGCGACAGCGCGATCGTGGCCTACCGCAACCTGCTGACCATTCTGCGGGTACCGACGCTGCTGGTCACCGCCACCATCCAGCCGCTGATGTTCGTGTTCCTGTTCGCCTACATCTTCGGTGCCTCGCTCGGCGGCGACCAGTACCGGGAGTTCCTGCTGGCCGGCATCTTCACCCAGACCGTGGCGTTCAATGCCGCGTTCACCACCGTCGGCCTGGCCGGTGACCTGCAGAAGGGCATCATCGACCGGATGCGGACGCTGCCGATGTCGCGGCTGGCGGTCCTGATGGGGCGCACGCTGTCCGACCTGGTCGTCAACATCGTGAGCCTGGGTGTGATGTCGATCTGCGGGTACATCGTCGGCTGGCGCATCCACGGCAGCTTCGGCGATGCCGTGATCGCGTTCGCGATCATCTTGCTGTTCGCGTTCGCGATGTCGTGGGTCGGCGCCCTGACCGGTCTGGTCTCCCCGACGGTGGAGGTGGCGCAGAGCGCGGGTCTGATCTGGCTGTTCCCGCTGACGTTCATCTCCTCGGCGTTCATCTCCGCCGAAACCCTGCCCGGCCCCCTGCGCGCGATCGCCGAATGGAATCCGATCACCGCGGTGTCGGCGGCGGGTCGCAAGCTCTTCGAGAACGACTCGCCCCCGACCTTCGTCCCCGCCACAGGCTGGGCCGCGGAGAACTGCATCCTCTACGCGATCATCTGCTCGCTGGTCATCCTCGCCATCGCGATGCCCGCGGCACTACTGCAGTACCGCAAGGTCGCCAGCCACTGAGTACGGCCACACAACGCCGAAGGCCGCCTTCCCGCGGGGGAGGCGGCCTTCGGCGTTCACATCTTCTGTGTTATCCGCGGCGACGGGTCTTCAGGAGGTCGAGGCGCTCCTTGAGCAGCTCCTCGAGCTCCTCCTTGCTGCGACGTTCCAGCAGCATGTCCCAGTGGGTGCGCGGCGGCTTGACCTTCTTGGTCTCCACGGAGGTGCCCTCCATGAGCTGACCCTCCTGGCCGTTGCGGCACAGCCAGGTGGGCGGGATCTCCGCGTCGTCGGCGAACGGGACGTCGAATTCCTCACCGTTGTCGGTGCGGTAGCGGGCGATCCGGCGCGGGGCCAGGTCGTGGTCGCGATCGGTCTCGTAGCTCACCGCTCCGAGCCGGCTGCCCCGGAGTACGCGATCTGCCATGTGTGCTCCTGTAATTTCGGCGGCTGGTGCCGCAACTCGTACTACCTCAACGCACGGGAAGTCTGAACTGTTCCATTGTAGTCGCCCGGCCACTTCAGCCGAGCGACCCCCGAATCGGCGTCGACGGTAGGTCGGTATCGGGAGGGTGCCCGCTCAGCGAGACCTGAACCGGCGAAGTGTGTCGCGGGCCGATAGGGTTTCCGATCATGTCGCGCAGTCGCCTGCTGTCCTGCCTGTGGTGCGGGCGGGAGATCGTGGATTCGGAGTCGGGTCGGCGTCGCCGCTATTGCCGCCAGTCGTGTCGCCAACGTGCCTATGAGCACCGGAGCAGCCTCAAGGGGACCGGAATTCCCGAGGACGCGGTGGTGCTGACCGCGCAGGAGGCCGCCGATCTCGCCGATCGGTGGTTCGCCGCGCGGTGTGCGGCCGAGGACGTGGCGACGGCCGTGGGGGAGGGAGCTTCTCCGGCGGAGCTGGCAGAGCTGAGTGCGACGTTGCTTCAGCTGGCCCGGGAAGCGGAACGACTCCGCTGACGATGCGAAAACCCGTGTACCCCAACGTAAGCCGATGGGGTACACGCAGCGGCACCGATGGGCGACTACCGCGCTAGCTCGGCAGTGACTCCCGGGCACGCAGGTACACGGCGGTGATGCCCCCCGCGACGAACAGCGCGAGGGCCGCGGCGGCACCGGCTGTCGCGAGGTCGGGACTGGTGAGCGACTGTCCGCGCAGCGCCTGCCAGACCACCAGCGTGAGCAGTCCGAAGTAGCCGAGGACTGCGACCACGAGCAGCGCCGCACGGGTCGTTTCGGTGCGCAACCAGCGGTAGCGAGGCGCGAGTGCTACCAGGGCGAAGGCGATCAGCAGCAGCACCTGGATGCCGTGCAGCCCGACGAAGTGCGGGATGCGCAGGTCGCCGCCGATGGTGCTCCAGTGGGTGATCGGCATGCCCGCGGCAGCGTCACGTGCTGTATCGCCGGGCCGCACTGTGTGCCCGGCCATCAACCCCACGACGGTGCCGTCGGCCGTGCGGACGAGCTGCGGCCCGGTGAACCCCATCAGATACCCGAGCGCCATCCCGGTCACCGCCAGCCACAGCCCGGCCTTCAACGCGATCCTGGTCGGCCGGTCGGCCAGTTTCTGCCAGGAGATGATCACCGCCAGGACGAGATTCGCGAGGAACAACCCGGGAACGCCGGATGCGAACACCTGCTGCCCGATCTCGTTGACCGGGTCGGTGGCGTCGTTGAAGTGGCTGAACGTCCCGCGTGCCGCCTGGACCGCGATGAATCCCACATCGGCGACCCCGGTGATCGCGAAGACAGTGCCCAGCCACCAGGTGGCACGCCGTCCGCGATGCGGCAGCCGCAGTATCCAGGCCAGGGTCACGCCGTAGAGGGCGAAGGCGAGCCCGAACTTGGCCGGTTTGAGCCACACCGACTCGCCGAGCAGCAGTCGGTCGTCGACCACCATCCCGACCATCGACACCACCACCAGTGCGGTCATGAGCGCGGAATTCACCAGCAGCGGGCCGTGCCAGGGGGCGCGGTCGGTGCCGTCGCGCGCGGTGGGGGATGTGATGCGGGACAGCGTGTGGGTGAGGTCGATCGTCGCCATGTACCGAAGGTAGAAATCCGGTGCGCCACACCACGTCCCGCTGTGGAACGGTTCGGCTCCGATACCCGGGTACGGGTCGGGCTACGCGAGTTCTAGGGGTTGTCTCAGATTCCCATCCGCCAGATCGCGGCGTCGACCGCGCGGGGTGAGACGAGCGCGAGGGCCTGGAGTACGCGAGTGTAGGTCGGGTACAGCTCGACCGGGCGGGTCCGGATCGCGGTGGTGATCCAGTCGGCGGCTTCCTCGGCCGACAGTGCCGCCGCGTCGGCGTACTTGCCGGTGGGCGCGATCATCTCGGTGCGCACCAGCGGATATCCGATGGTGGTGACGTGCACGCCACGGCGCCGGGTCTCCGCGCCGAGACTGCGCCCGAACGCGCCGAGCGCCGCCTTCGACGCGTGGTAAGCGGTGAACAGCGGCATCGATCCCGCGGCCACACCCCAGGTCGCGACATTGACGACGTGGCCGGTGCCCGCGTCGAGCATCGACGGCAGCAGTCCCATCGTGAGCCGGGTCGCTCCGAAGTAGTTCAGCGCCATGGTGCGTTCGTAGTCGTGGAACCGGTCGGTGGTGTCGGCGGCGCCGCGGCGGATCGAACGGCCCGCGTTGTTCACCAGCACGTCGACCGTCCCGAACTGCTCGAGCAGGGTCTTCGCCAGCGCGTCGGTCTGCTCGGCGTCGGCGAGGTCGCAGGTGATCATCTCGGCATCCCCGCCCTCGGCGCGAACCGCGTCGCGCACCTCGGCCAGCGGCTCGGCATTCCTGGCGACGAGCACCACCCGCGCCCCTTCCCGGCCGAGCGCGTGTGCCGCGGCTTTGCCGACGCCCGACGAGGCGCCCGTCAGCACGACCGTCTTCCCGGCAATCTCGTGCTGCTCACCACGAACCAGCCGCGCGAGCACGCGGGGGAGTGCGGGCGGGTTGAGCAGTACCGATTGTGCGACTTCGGCGAACACGGGGACTCCTGTCGAGGCGTACAGCGGGGGCGAACAGGTAATTTACTTAATGGTAAATTACAAAGGGACCAATTGGGTGTCAACCGGCACGGAGGTCGATGGTTGGATGGAACGGTGAGCACAGCCGGTACCAAAGGTGTCCCCCGCCCCGAGCGCGAACAGCAGATCCTCGACGCCGCCGTCGCCGAAATCGGTCGTGTGGGTTACGCGGGGCTGTCCCTGGCCGATGTCGCGCAGCGCGCGGGCGTGTCCAAGCCGCTGGTCTACACCTACTTCCAGTCCAAGGACGGGCTCTACATCACCTGCGTGGACCGGGCGGCCACCGTCCTGTTCGACGCGATCGAATCCGCTATCGCCGGGGCCGGCGGTCTCAGCAAGGCGGAACGGACACTCGACGCGATCTTCGTCGCGCTGGAGCCGCGCCCACACGACTGGACCGTGCTCTTCGACCGCTCCCACCCCGACGACGGCCCCGCCGCCGACGCCGTCCGCGCCGCCCGCCGCCGCATCGCCGCCCAGGCCGCGCGCGGTGTCGCCGATGCCATCGGCGCTGTCGAGCTCACCGACCCCACCGACCTCTCGGCGCTGACCGACGTCTGGATGGGCGCGGTGACCTCGCTGGTCCTGTGGTGGTTGCGTCATCCCGACCAGACCGCCGCCCAGATGTCGGCCCGCAGCCACCGCCTCATCGGCGCACTCGTCACCGCCCCGCGGTGAACGCAATCCGCACCCCGGCCGGGGTGCGGATGTGCTTGTCCGACAGGTGTTCTACGACGTGACGTCGGTGGTCGATCGGGCAGGCGGCAGCAATTCGGCGAGCAGTGTGGCCCACTCGTATCGGCGTTCGGGGAAGCAGCGCTCGAGCAGGTCGCTCATGATCGACGGTGCGATGGAGGCACCGGGGGAGGCGCCGAGAAGGCCGGCGATGGTGCCGTCCGCGCCGGTGACCAGTTCGGTGCCGAATTCGAGGACGCCGCCGCGCTCGCGATCGGGTTTGACCAGTTGGGCGCGTTGCCCGGCTTGGACCAGGGTCCAATCAGCGGGGTCGGCGGTGGGGTAGAAGCGTTGCAGTTGGGCGAACTTGCGCCGGGGTGTGGCCAGTAGCTCGGTGACGAGGTAGCGGACCAGATCGAAATTCCGCAGACCGACCGCGACCAGCGGGACGATATTGTGCGGGCGCAGCGTGGTGAACAGATCGGTGAGCTTGCCGTGGCGCAACAGGCGGGTGCTGAAGGTGGCGTAGGGGCCGAACAGCAGCGCGCCGGTGCCGTCGACCTCGCGGCGATCCAGATGCGGGACCGACATCGGCGGTGCGCCCAGCGCGGCCTGGCTGTAGACCTTGGCGCGATGCTCGGCGACGACCTCGGGGTTGTCGGTGCGCAGGAACTGCGCGCCCAGTGGGAACACCCCGTATCCGCGCACCTCGGGGAGACCGGCCCGCTGCAACAGCCGCAACGCGTACCCACCCGCACCGACGAACACGAACCGCGCCCTGACCTGGAACCGCCGCCCACTGTCGAGATCGCGGCCGCGGACGGTCCACAGCCCGTCAGCGCTGCGGGTGAGTCCGGTGATCTCACGATGCATCCTGACCGCGTTGCCCGCCGCGCTCATCGTCGACAACAACGACTTGGTCAGCGCCCCGAAGTCGACATCAGTGCCCGCGGTGTGCCGGGTGGCGGCCATCGCCTCGCCGTCGGCCCGGCCGCGCACGAGCAGCGGCGCCCAGCCGGCGATCACCGCACGATCCTCCGTGTACTCCATCTCCGCGAACGCGGGCAGCGTGCGCAGCGTGGCGTACCGCCGGCGCAGGTAGGCGATGTCTCGCTCGCCGAAGACCGCCGTGACATGCGGTGTCGAGGTGAGGAACGTGTCGGGCGCGAGCTCACCACGGTGGGCCAGCGCCGACCAGAACCGGCGCGAGAGCGCGAACTGATCGGCGATCCCGGCCGCCTTGGCCCCGTCGCCCGCGTCGGGCATGTAGTTGAGCTCGCACAACCCGGAGTGTCCGGTGCCCGCGTTGTTCCACGGATGGCTGCTCTCGGCGGCCGGTTCGCCGAGCCGTTCGAACAGTGCGATCGACCAGTCGGGCGCGAGGGTGCTCAGCAGGGCGCCGAGCGTGGCCGACATGATGCCGCCGCCGATGAGTACCGCGTCGAGAATGTCGTCGCCGCTGCCGGTGCTGGGCCGTGTGGGTGTGGTGTCGTTCATGGTCGAACCTCCCGTGAGCTGTGTACCGCCATCGTCACGCCGGAAACAGCGATCCGTCCAATACGGAATCGCCGAGGATATGATCCGGATATGGATGATTCAGCGGAGGCGGGAGCACAGGCACTGGCTCCGCTGCTGACCGCCTTCGACGCGGCGGCCGAAGAAGGCCACTTCACGCGCGCGGCCCAGCGACTCGGCGTGCCGCAGTCCTCGCTCAGCCGCCGGATCAGAACGATGGAGCAGCTCCTCGGCGTGGCGTTGTTCCAGCCGATCGGGCGCGGGGTCACCCTCACCCCGCAGGGGCGTGATCTCTACGCGCACACCCGGGGACTGGTGCGCGCACTCGACGACGCGGTGCGGCAGGTGCGCGCCGACGCCGACCCCGACAGCGGGCTGGTGCGGTTCGGATTCCCGCTCACGCTCGGCCCGGTCAGCATTCCGTCGTTGCTCGCGCAGTTCCACACCCGCGCGCCTCGGATCCGGTTGCATCTGGTGCAGGCGCACGGCGAGGCGCTGGCCGAGCAGGTGCGCGAGGGCAGGCTCGACCTCGCGGTGATGATCCCGCCCCCGGCCGACCTGCCGACCGTCGATCTCGGCCGTCAGCGCATCGACCTGCACGTGTCGCGCACGCATCCGCTGGCCCGGCGCGCCCGCGTCGACCTCGCCGAACTGGCCGATGAGGCGTTCATCGCGAACCCGCCCAGCTACCAGCTGCGCACCCTGCTCGACAGCTGGTGTGCCGCAGCGGGTTTCACACCGCGAGTGGTCTTCGAGATCACCGAGTTCGAAACCCTGCGCGCACTGGTCGCACTCGGGCAGGGCGTCGCGCTACTGCCCGCCGCCGAGGTCGCGAACCCCGACCTGGCGGTGATACCCATCGATGGCGAACGCGACCGCGAGGTCGGCCTGGTCTCGGGAGACCATGACTCGACGCTCGCGGTCGCGCGGCTTCGGGAATTCCTGATCGCGCGCCGGGCGGCGATCAGTGGGTGAGCGGTATCAGTCCTGGGCGACGCCGGCATCGACGCCACGCGCGGCGAGCCACGGGTGCGGGTCGATCGGGGCGCCGTAGAGCGAGCCGTCGGGCACATGCACCTCGTAGTGCAGGTGGGGGCCGGTGGAGTTGCCACGGTTACCGACGGTGGCGATGGTGTCACCGGCGTTGACGTGCTGACCGACCTCGACCAGGATGTCGTTCACGTGGCCGAACACACCGATGGTGCCGTCATCCTGCTGGACGCGGACCCACAGGCCGAAGCCCGACGCCGGACCGGCCTCGATCACGGTACCGTCGGTGACGGAGAAGATCGGCGCGCCGATCGGGTCACCGAAGTCGATGCCGTTGTGCGCGGTGCCCCAGCGGGCGCCGTAGTAGGAGGTCAGCCTGCCGCTGACCGGGCGAACGGTCTGCGGGCGCGGCGGCGGCGGGGGAGCGATGAACGGCAGCGGCGGCAGTTCCAGGCCGACGGCTTCGCGGTGCTCCTCCCACGGGATCGGGGCGGACGCGGGGGTCGCGCCCTGCGGGCCCTGGGCCTCGGCCGGGGTGTACGCGGTGAAGCGGTACGGCGACTGGCCGGCGTTGATGGCCTCGGTGGCGTCCGCGGCGATCGTGGTAGTGGGAACAGGGCTCTCGGGCTCACTGAAAGTGGCGACGGAGGTACCCACGAGTGCGGACAGAGCCACCGCACCCGCGACCACGCCTCCCCAACGACCTGCGAAGGCGTCGGAGACTCGAGCAGATAACGGGTTGGTCACGAACATGGTTATGAACGTAGCTAAACCGTAACCGTCGCGGCCAATCCTGTGGCTGCGATCACGAAGCGCTATAACCCCAGTTGATCTATAACGATACTCTAACGAATGGCCAACATCCTGTTACTCACCGGGTGAAATTGCCCTGGTCAAGATCGTTGCCGAAATTCCGCATCCCAGGGACACTGATTCAGTGGACGCTAACGGAGTCCGTGCCATCACGGCGTTATCCGACCCCACCCGGCGCGCGATCTTCGAATTGCTGCCGCAGGGTCCCCGCTCGGTGGCCGACCTCGCCGCCGCCACCGGAATCACCAGTTCAGCCGCGTCGCAGCACCTGCGCGTCCTGCGCGAGGCCCACCTGGTCCGCATGCGCCGCGACGGGAACAGGCACCTTTACTCCCTCGACCCGCGCGGCCTCAACGACGCGCGCGACTACCTCGACAAGTACTGGCCCAGCGCGCTCGCCGCCCATGCCGCCGCTCTGCGCGAGGCGGCCGACGCCGACCCGGCTCAGCCCACCCGGCGGTAACGTGACCGGCCGGATTCGGCCCACGCCTGCTTGTCCAGCTGCATATCGACCGCCGCGATCACCTCGGGCACGCCGATCCGCAGCAGACCGGGGTCGGTGCTCAGGCCGTCCGGATCGCCGACCTGTCCGGCCCAGAGCACCGCGTGCCTGCCCAGCAGATGTGCGGGCGGGCCGCCGCGGCGCGGTGGCGTGGGACCGAACAACAGGACCGTGCGGGTGCCGAACGCTGTCGCCAGGTGTGCGACACCGGTATCGCCGCTGATCACGAGGGCGGCCTCGGCCACCGTCGCCGCGAGGTCGGTGAGGTTCTGCCGACCGGCGAGGACCCGGTCGTCGGGCAAGCCGGCCTGCGCGGCCACCTGTCGAGCGATGTCGTGCTCGAACGGGTCGCCGGTGAGCACCACGTCGCGGCCCAGTACCAGCAGGTGGCGCACCACCGCGGCGAACCGCTCCGGCGGCCACCGCCGGGCGGGCGCGCCCGCGCCGATATGGACGACGATGCAATCGCGCCGGCTGATCGAGGCCACCGGCGGCACCAATCCGAGGTTTCGCCGATCCGCGTCGATGCCCTCGCCCTCGAGCAGGCGGCACCACCGGTCGACGACATGCGCGTCGGGATCCCAGCGCGGACCGGCGAGCTTGGGCAGCGCGGGCGTGCGATGACCGATGATCCGCGCGGCGCCGGTATCGGCCAGTGCTCGGGCGCTGGCGCCGTCGGGGCCGTGCAGGTTCACCGCTAATTCGGGCGCGGGTCCATCCCAGATCAGGGCGGCCGGGTCGGCGGTGGCGACGAGTTCATCGACCGAGGAGATCAGGTCGACGATCTGTTCCAACCGATGCGGCGCCGCCAGGACGATCCGGCTCTGTGGTTCGGCCCGGCGCAGGGCACGCAGAGCCGGGACCGCGGAGAGAAGCTCACCGAGGCCCCGAGCTTGCAGCACGAGTACAACCGACACATTCTTCATCTACCCGAGACTGTCGGCGACCAAACTTTCGCGAGGGCAACGATGTGACGGCTCGCCTGTGGGCCCGCTCACGGCGCTGTGCGTGATCGCGACACGATGACAGCTCCAGCTAATTTCCGGAAAACCAGAGCAAGCGGGCATAACATCTCGTCATGACGACAAATACCGTGATTGGGAGCCCGTTCACGGCTCTTGCCAAGAAAACCTGGCAAACAGTTCTGGTCACCGGCCTCCTCGCGGTGGTCCTCGGCATCATCGTGCTGGTGTGGCCCGGTCCGTCGCTGCTCGTGGCGGGCATTCTGTTCGGTATCTACATGGTTGTCAGCGGTATCTTCCAGCTGATCGCCGCCTTCACCCACCTGCCGAGCACCAGCTTTCGGGTGCTGTCGTTCATCAGTGGTGTGCTGTCGCTGATCATCGGTGTGTTCTGCTTCCGCGACGACCTCACCTCGATTGTGTTGCTCGGCTTGTTCATCGGCATCAGCTGGCTGTTCCGTGGCGTCGCCGTCCTGTTCGCCGCCATCTCGGAGTCGGGCGTGCCCGGCCGGGGCTGGCAGATCTTCTACGGCATCATCAGCGCGCTGGCCGGTGTCGTCCTGATCGTGTGGCCGATCAGCTCCCTCACCACGCTGGTCTGGGTCGTCGGCATCTTCTTGATCGTCATCGGTGTCATGGAAGTCATCACCGCCTTCGGCATCCGCAAGGACGCGCATCTGCTGGACGAGCAGCTGGGCTGATCCTGGCCACGGAATAGTTCGTCTGAACCGGCCGGTGCCTTCGGGCACCGGCCGCTTTCGTCTGAACCACGCTGCCGTCTGAACTACGCTTCGCACCCATGGAATTCGTTTATGACCTGGTGGTTGTCACCCACCTGCTCGGCATGGCCGCGGTGGTCGGTGGGTACGTCGCCTCGCGTCCGGTGGTGTCCGAGCTGATGGTGTGGGGCGCGCGCGCCCAGCTGATCACCGGGGTGATCCTGGCGGGGCTGGCTTCGGCGGTCGACTCGCTCGACAAGGATCCGGATACGACGAAGCTGGCTGTGAAGCTGGTTGTCGCGGTCGCGGTGGCGGCGTTCGCCGAAATGGGCCGCGGTGACGCGAAGCGCGGCAAGCAGATCGACTGGATGACCGACGCCGCCGGTGGCCTCGCGATCGTGAACGTGCTGGTCGCGGTGCTCTGGACCTGAGTGCGCGCCCGATACCGAGGAAGGTCGCGCCGGTCGCGTCCGTGCGGGATCCGCCGGCGCGCATCCGCTAGCGTTGCGGCGTGCAATTTCTCGGCATCCACCACATCGCGATCATCGCGACGGACTACGCCCGCTCCAAGAGTTTCTATATCGAGACTCTCGGGGGGACCGTCCTCGACGAGAACTACCGGGCCGATCGCGATTCGTGGAAGCTCGACATCGAGTTGCCCGGCGGGGTCCGCATCGAATTGTTCTCGTTTCCCGACCCGCCCGCACGCCCGAGCAGACCGGAAGCGGCGGGGTTGCGGCATCTGGCTCTGGCGGTCGCGAGCGTGCCCGCCGCCCTCGATGAGCTGCGGGCACGGGGCGTCCGGACCGAGGAACTGCGCACCGATGAGCACACCGGCAAGCAGATGGCCTTCTTCTTCGATCCGGACGACCTGCCGCTCGAGCTGTACGAGGCGTGATCAGGGCGTCGCGCGGGCCCGGCGCGCGAGTTCCACTGTCGCCGCGCGCAATTCGCTGATCTCGGACAGGGGGCTGGCGTAGCCGACTCGGGTGAGCGCCACGCCGCGTGGTGATTCCACCCGCAGGTCGAGGCCGTAGCGGTCGGCCTTCTCGCAGGTGGCGGCGATGGCGTCGGGGAATCCGCCCAGCTGCTGGGCCATCGCCAGCAGCGCTTCGGCATGGTCGGCGTTGAGGTGCGCGACGCCGGGCGCGGCGTGTGCGACGATCGGGTCCGGCTGTGCGGCAAGGTATTCCGCGGCCGAGGCCGAATCCATCCGGCCGTAGCCGCCGACCCAGCGCACCCGCTCGACGCGCAGCACCCACAGCGTGAAATCGCTGTAGTCGATGTAGTACTTGGCCGCCGGGATCGCCGCCAGGTGGGCCGCTCGGGCCGCTTCCGCCTCGGCGCCGGTCGGGCGTTCCACGAAACCGGCGAGGGTGATCCGGGTGCCCGCCAGCGGGTCGGCCGGGATGTCGGGGGTGACGATCGCGATGCTGGCGCGCGGGTCAACGGCCAGGTTGCGGCCGTGTTCGGCCAGGCGCGACACGCTCAGTACCGGTGCGCCGTCGAGCAATCCGTAGGTGATGAACGACGCCCACGGCGCGCCGTCGGCGGTGAGGCTGGCCAGCGTGCCGGTATTGGTGCCCGCCGCGATCGTTCTGGCTTCTTCGGCCGGCGAGGGGCGGGCCTCGTTGGCCAGGGGGGCGGTCGGCAGCGGAATGGCAGGTGCGTCGCCCGGGTCGCCGTGGTCGAGAGTCATGGCCACAGCGTATCCACCTGACGCGCGCGGCGGGGTGCGCTCGTCAACCAGCCGTGCAGCGCTTCATAGACAGCGTCGTGATTGAGCAGGCTGAAATGGTTCGCCGCGGGGATGTGCAGGCTGTTGACCGCGTCGAAATCGAGGCGCCGGGTCCGGCCGCGCCCCGACCCGCTGCCGGTGAGAACCATGCCGTCGCCGATGATCACGCCGAGCGGATGTTTCGGGCTGTGGGTGATGGTGGTGGTGACGAAGTAGTGATCGACGCCGGGCAGCAGCGGTACTTCCTTCACCGCTCGCGCGCGCAGGGTGTCCACGTCGAGGTCGCGCCAGTCCTCGTCGACCAGCGAGCCCTGCCGCAGGTCGCGGATGCCCGCGCTGCGCCTGCGCAGCAGTGTGCTCAGCGGCCGGGTCTCGGGCAGCAGATCGAGCGCGGCCGACGCGTAGTGCACGAGCTGTTCGAGCGGCGCACCGAGGTGTGGTGAACCCAGGCACACCACCTGGCGCACCGATCGCACCCACTGCTGGCCCGACTCCTCGGCCTGATGGCAGGCGCTGCGCATGACCAGTCCGCCCATCGAGTGCCCGATCAGGCAGATCTCGTGCACCGGCATCGGCCAGCTGTCGACCAGGCGGGTCAGCAGGGCGCTGAGCTGGGCGGCGTTCTCGGAGATGTGCAGACCGGTATTGAAGCGGACGAAGAGCGGGGTGTAGCCGAGATCGTCTTCGAGGCGCTCGCCGTAGGTGGGACGATTACCGAGCCGCCAGGAGTGTTCGGTCTCCACGAGTCCGTGCAGGAGTACGACCAGCCGGGTCGTCGGCACCGGGACGTGGGCGGCGAACTCCTCGGGTGGGACGGGGACGCCGTCGACGCGAAAGGTCATGGGGGAGGAGAGGATCGGGGTCTCGTCCTCGAGCGTGTCACCGATCAGCCCCTGGATCGCGGCGAGAATGCCCGCACCCCACACGGTGCGCGAGGGAGCGGTGACACCGGGCAGCTGGACCGCGCTCGCGACCTCGCCGACGACGAAGCCGGTGCCGCTGACGGCGGCGTACACGCCATCGGTGATGGCGTCGTGGACGATTTTCACCGGCGCCGCCGCGGGACCGACGCCCAGCCGCACCGCCGCGAATACCCGGTCGGAGAGGGCTCGGTGGATGGCCGCGATCCCATCGACCGCCCCGGCGAACTCGTCACCGGCGAGCCGTGTGAGCGCCTGTACTTCGGCCTGGGCTTGGGGGAGCTGCTCCGTCACAGAGTTGAGAGTACAACTGTGCACTGAATGATGGTGGGGTTGGGGCGGCTTCGAGATTTGCGACGATGCCCTGAGTGTCGACGTTGGGATGACTCACAAAAATCATTCTGATACTGCGATATGCGCATCTAAACATGTGAACCAAGCGGGGTAATCGGCGAAGAACCGGCTACGCCGGTCGGCTCGGGACGGCGGGAGCCCCGCCGTCCCAGCGATCACGGCCGGTGGACGATCGCGTACCAGAGCGCGCCCATCGTGCCGAGCACGAACAGGGGAGAGATGACCCAGGTCTCGACCCGGTTCCCGGTCCGCTCGATCAGCGGCACCCGGGTGCGCAACGGAAACGGCCACAGCAACCGGCAGCCCCGATCGGTGAGGCAGTCGCCGAGCAGGTGGGCCAGACAGCCGAGACCCACGCAGATCGGCAGCCACGCCGGTCGATCGACGATCCACTGATCGACCGCGAAGGTGCCCGCCGTCGCGAGCACGATCACCGTTCCGTAGGTCCGGACGCTCTTTCCCGGCGGGCACAGGTGCAGCGATCGCACCGCGAGGGCGAGCAGGAAGAACACGAGGCCGAGGGTGAACGGTCGGCCGAGGTAGTGCTCCCCGGCCCAGGTGGCCGCGACCGCGGCGACGACGAACAGCAGTGAATGCGTGCCGTGACGATGTCCGCCCGACGCCCAGGAGATCAACCGGCACAGGTGATGTGACACCGGCCCGAGGACGTGGGAGATGGTGCCGCTGGGATGATCCGCGTCCGGCAGCAGCGCCGCACCGGCGGTGAGCAGCGTGCCCATGATGAGTTCCGCGATGCCGAATCGCGTTGTGTCGCTGTCGAACAGGGGGAAAGCGGCGACTGTGAGCGGTAACGCGGCGGCCGTACCGGCCCAGGCCAGCGCCCCACTGGTCGCATGAGAATGTCCTAGCACCCCGCAACGTTAGAGTAAGTCACTACTTCGGCGCATATGCCGTGGACAGCGCCGGAATGCGGGGCGCGCCTGGATCGTTGGGGCAGGGGGAGTTACCCGACGAAAGGACCATGATGAATGCTTTCAACGACCAGGTGATCGCCGAGTTCCGCGCCAACGGCGGCCGCGTCGGTGGCATGTTCGAAGGCAACGACGCCATGGTGATCATCACCACCACCGGCGCGAAGTCCGGGCGCGCGATCACCAATCCGCTGGTGTTCCTGCCCGACGGCGACCGGATCGTGCTGATCGCCTCCAACGGTGGCGCCGACAAACACCCGGCCTGGTATCACAACCTCCTCGCCGACCCGGAACTCACCGTGGAGGTCGGGACCGAAACATACCGGGGCAAGGCGGAACTCGTCGCCGATCCCGAGCGCACCGCCCTCTACGACCGGATGGTCGAGCGGCTGCCGGGCTTCGCCGAGTACCGCGACAAGACCGATCGGGAGATCCCGGTGTTCGCGGTGTATCGAACGAGTTAGTCGCGTGCTCGAGCGGAATGGTTGCCGGGGTGGGTGAGCTGCTGGTTCTATCGCCCGGTGACCGAAACCATCGACGTGCCACGCATCGTCCACGCCTCCCGCGACATCGCGGCGCCCACCGCCGCGATCTTCGACCTGATCGCCGATCCCGCGCAGCAGCCGCGCTGGGACGGCAACGACAACCTCGCGCAGGCCGTCGAAGGCCAGCGGGTCCGCGCGGTCGGTGACGTGTTCACCACGACGCTGACCAACGGCGCCGACCGCGACAACCACATCGTCGAGTTCGAGGAGGGTCGCCGTATCGCGTGGAACCCGTCGGAGCGGGACAAGACCCCGCCGGGACATCTGTGGCGCTGGGAGCTCGAGCCGATCGACGACACCCACACCCGGGTGACCCACACCTACGACTGGACCGAACTGCACGACGAGTTGCGTCAGGTGCGGGCCAAGGCCACCACCGCCGACAAGCTGCAGGCATCGGTGGACCGGCTGGCCGCCCTCGCCGAGTCCTAGCCACCAACGCAACACCCTGCGACTCGAGCTGAGCCGCAGGGTGTTTCGCTGTTCGGATCAGGCGGTGACGTCGAACCGGTCCAGGTTGCTGACCTTGGTCCACGCGGCGACGAAGTCGTGCACGAACTTCTCCTTCGCGTCGTCGGTCGCGTAGGCCTCGGCCACGGCCCGCAGCTGCGAGTTGGAGCCGAACACCAGGTCGACGCGGCTGCCGGTCCACGTGACCGCACCGGAGGAGCGGTCACGGCCTTCGTAGCTGTTCTCGTCGGCGGCCGAGGGCGCCCACTCGGTACCCATGTCGAGGAGGTTGACGAAGAAATCGTTCGTCAGCGCACCCGGGGTATCGGTGAACACGCCCAGCGGTGAGGACTGGTAGTTCGCGCCGAGCACGCGCAGACCGCCGATCAGCACGGTCATCTCCGGCGCGCTGAGCGTGAGCAGGTTCGCCTTGTCGATCAGCAGGAACTCCGCGGGAATCTGCGCGTCCTTGGACACGTAGTTACGGAACCCGTCGGCCGGGGTCTCGAGCGCGTCGAACGACTCGACGTCGGTCTGGGCCTGGGTCGCGTCGGTACGACCCGGCGTGAACGGCACCGTCACCGGGAAACCGGCAGCCTGGGCGGCCTGTTCCACACCGACCGCGCCGCCGAGGACGACCAGGTCGGCGAACGACACCTGCGTGCCGCCGCCGGCGTTGAACGTGTCCTGGATGCCCTCGTAGACGCGCACCACCTGGGCGAGCTCGTCGGGCTGGTTGACCGCCCAGCCCGCCTGCGGCTGCAGCCGGATCCGGCCGCCGTTGGCGCCGCCGCGCTTGTCGCTGCCGCGGAACGACGAGGCCGCCGCCCACGCCGTCGTCACCAGCTGGGCGATGGACAGGCCGGCGGCCTGGATCTGACCCTTGAGCGCGGCGATCTCGGAATCACCGATCACCGGGCCGTTCTGGGCGGGCACCGGGTCCTGCCACAGCAGTTCCTCGGACGGAACCAGCGGGCCCAGGTAGCGGGCGATCGGACCCATGTCGCGGTGGGTGAGCTTGTACCAGGCGCGGGCGAACGCGTCGGCGAACTCCGCGGGGTTCTCCAGCCAGCGGCGGGTGATCGGGCCGTAGATCGGGTCGAACCGCAGCGACAGGTCGGTGGTGAGCATGATCGGTGCGCGCTTCTTGCCGGTGATGAACGGGTCGGGCACGGTGTCGGCGCCCGCGCCGTCCTTCGGAATCCACTGGTGCGCGCCCGCCGGACTCTTGGTCAGCTCCCATTCGTACCCGTAGAGGGTTTCGAGGAAGTTGTTGTCCCAGGTGATGGGGGTGCTGTTCCAGATGCCTTCCAGGCCGCTGGTGATCGCGTCCTCGCCGACTCCGGTGCCGAAGCTGCTCTTCCAGCCCAGCCCTTGCTGTTCCAGCGGTGCGGCTTCCGGTTCGACGCCGACCAGATCGGCGTCGCCCGCACCGTGGGTCTTGCCGAAGGTGTGGCCGCCGGCGATCAACGCGGCGGTCTCCTCGTCGTTCATCGCCATCCGCGCGAAGGTCTCGCGGATGTCCACGGCGGCCGCGATGGGATCCGGATTGCCGTTGGGGCCTTCGGGATTGACGTAGATCAGGCCCATCTGGACCGCGGCGAGCGGACGCTCGAGGTTACGGTCACCGGTGTAGCGTTCGTCGCCGAGCCAGGTGCGCTCGGGGCCCCAGAACACGTCTTCCTCGGGCTCCCACGCGTCGACGCGGCCGCCACCGAAACCGAACGTCTCGAAGCCCATCGACTCGAGCGCGACGTTGCCGGTGTAGACGATGAGGTCGGCCCACGACAGCTTGCGGCCGTACTTCTTCTTCACCGGCCACAGCAGCCGGCGCGCCTTGTCCAGGCTGGCGTTGTCGGGCCAGCTGTTGAGCGGGGCGAAGCGCTGCAGGCCCGCGCCCGCGCCGCCGCGGCCGTCGCCGACCCGGTAGGTGCCCGCGGAGTGCCAGGCCATCCGGATGAAGAACGGGCCGTAGTGGCCGAAGTCGGCGGGCCACCAGGACTGTGAGGTCGTCATGACCTGCTCGATGTCGGCCTTCACTGCGGCCAGGTCGAGGGTGGCGAATTCGGCCGCGTAGTCGAAGTCTTCGCCCATCGGGTTCACCGAGGGCGGATTCTTCTGCAGCAGTGTCAGATTGAGCTGGTTCGGCCACCACTCGGCGTTCGCTCCGCGCGCGTCGGTGGAGGCGAACGGACGATGCATGACGGGGCAACCACTGTCACCGGCTTCCGTGTTGGCTTCCGCGATAGGTGGGTGTTCCTCGGGCACGGTGAATCCTTTCAGGAGAGTGATGGTGATGTCGTGCAGTCGGGGCACCTGCCCCAGTAGATGACTTCTGCCTCGTCGACGACGAAACCGCGGTCGTCGAGGGGAGTCAGACAGGGTGCGTCGCCGACGGCGCACTCGACATCGACGATCACCCCACAGGATCGGCACACCAGGTGATGATGGTTGTCACCGACGCGGGTCTCATAGCGCGCGACGGTGCCCATCGGCTGGATCCGCCGGAGCAGTCCGGCGCTGGTGAGTGCCCGCAGTACGTCGTAGACGGCCTGCTGGCTGACGGCCCCGAGGGTGGCTCTGACTCGGCTCAGAATGGTGTCCGTATCGGCATGCGGATGCTGGTGCACTGCGGTGAGCACCGCCAGGCGTGGCGCGGTGACGCGCAGGGAGGCTGCGCGCAGCATCTGTTCGAAGTCCGATGTGGTGGACACATTCCAGATCATGACTCATTCCAGATGATGTGGGGGCGGGTTTCCAGGATGAGTTGTGATGACATACCGGGCAATTCGCGCAATACTGGCGAGGAAGACCGGATCGGGGAGTCCGGTCCATGAGCATGGGGTGGGAACGATGTCGAATCGTCAGTGGTATGCCGTGTCCGCGATCGCGGTGGCCCTTCTGGTAGCGGGATGCGAGTCGGGACAGTCCGTCGATGCCGCGCCGGCGAGCAGTTCGTCGAAGGCGACCACGACCGTGCGCGCGACCACCCCCGCGGCGCCGGTGCTGAACCGTCGTGGCGAGAACGGAGCGGTGGTCCAGCAGGACGGGCTGGTCGGTGCGGGCAAGCTCGACATCGTCAACGGCAACAGCGACGACTTCGCGGTCGTGGTGACCAACGGTGATCCCAAGAAGCCGCAGGCCACCATCTACGTGCAGGGCAATTCCAACGCCACCCTCACCGGGATCGACGGCACGTACTACGTCTATCTGAAGACCGGCAAGGATTGGGACGAGGCGACGCTGGCCTTCACCCGCGAGCGTGAGTTCCAGAAGTTCGACGACCCGTTCGACGGTGACTCCGATTGGGAGATCACGCTGCAGCCTTCGATCGGTGGCAACGCCAGCACCAGCGACGTACCCTCGTTCTGACCGCGGTGGAAGAGCGCAGAACTGTGAACTGTGCCAAGGAATGCCCGGTCCGCCTGCGCGTCGACTAGCCTGCCGGGTGTCCGTTCCCCGAACGAAGGTGATTCATAGTGACTTCCGTAGTCGATGCCCCGCCCATCGATGGCCCTGACACCGCGTCGAAGGTAGGGCACTACTACCGGGTCGAGGGCGTCTACGAGGTCGGTCGCGAGAAGATCCGCGAATACGCGCGCGCCGTCCAGGACTTCCATCCTGCCCACTGGGAGGACGAGGCCGCCGCCGCGCTCGGCTACCCGGGTCTGGTCGCGCCGCTGACGTTCGTCTCCATCCCGGCTATGGCGGCGAACAAATTGTTGTTCGAAACGGTGGTCGTCGGCTACGACATGTTCGTGCAGACCGAGCAGGTCTTCGAACAGCACAAGCCGATCGTGGCCGGTGACCGGCTCGTGGTCGATGTCGAGCTGACCTCGGTGCGCACGATCGCGGGCAAGGACCTGATCACTGTCACCAACACCTTCGTCGACGAGCTCGGCGAGACCGTGCACATCATGCACACCACGGTCGTCGGTATCACCGGGGACGACGGCGTGGATCCCGCGATCACCGCCGCGGTGGAGAACATCATGCTGCACGGCGTGAGCATCTACAGCGCCGACAAGAACGCCGTGGTGGAGACCACCCTGCGTCCCGAGGGCGAGGTTGTGCTGTCGGTCGAGGGCGCCGCCCGCGTCCCCAGCACCACGCTGTCGTTCGACGAACTCACCGTCGGCGACGAACTCCCGCTCCGCGACGCCCGCGTCTCGCGCGGTGATCTCGTCAACTACGCCGGCGTCTCCGGCGACGGCAACCCCATCCACTGGGACGAGAAGATCGCCGAGCTGGCGGGCCTGCCCGACATCATCGCCCACGGCATGCTCACCATGGGTCTGGGTGCGGGCTTCCTGTCCACGTGGTCCGGCGACCCCGGCGCGGTCACCCGCTACGGCGTTCGCCTGTCGACCTACACCATCGTCGGCCGGGAGGGCGGCCAGGTCGAGTACACCGGCCGCGTGAAGTCCCTCGACCCGGAGACCCGCAGCGCGGTGATCGCCATCGTCGCCAAGTCCGGCGGCCGCAAGATCTTCGGTCTCGCCACCGCGAACCTTCGCTTTCGCTGACCCCGGCGCGGTGGACCCGACCTCGTAGCCGGGTTCACCGCGGCGCGGCCACGACCTCGGATCGTGGTGTGGCGTCCGGGGTTTCGGACGCCACCGGGTTCACCCGCACCCACGTGCTGTTGACCGCTGATGTGCCGGAGAGCAGGTCCGTGCGGGCCGGGTCGTGCAGCAGGTTGACATTGGCGCCCGGCAGGCCCGCCGCGACCGACCAGCCGACCCCGGGTTCGCGATGGCCCCATCCGTGGGGGATCGCCACCACCCCGGCGCGAATATCGCCACTGATCTCCACCGGAACCACGATCGAACCGACGGGGGATTCGATCGTGGCCGGATCACCGTCGGCGAGACCACGGGCGGCGGCGTCGTCGGGATGGATGAGCACGGTGCAGCGGTCGCGGCCCTTCACCATCGACGGGATGTTGTGCAGCCAGGAGTTGTTGCTGCGCAGGTGCCGCCGTCCGATGAGCTGGAGGTCGTAGCCCTGCTCGGCCGTCCCGGTCGCGTCGTCGAGGACCGTGCGCACCGCCGCCAGGAAATCCGCGGGTGCCAAGTGCGTCTTGCGGTCGCCGGTGCCGATCAGTTCGGGCAGCCGTGGTCGCAGCGGTCCGAGGTCGACACCGCCCGCCGTGTCCCGAATCTTCTTCAGCGTCAACCCGTTCCGTCCACGACGCAGGATTCCGTAGGGGCCCGTCGCGACGGCCGCCGCGGACAGTCGCAAGGGGCTGAACTGTTCGAACGCGGCATTGAGCACGCGTGCGGTGAGCCGTCGGGCCGGCAGCGGGACCATTTCGGTCACCAGCCGTGCCAGGATCTGCCAGTCGTCCAATCCGTCGGCCGGCGGCTCGAACACCCTGGCGTCGTAGCGGGCGTTGTTGCGAACGCTGAAGATCGGGAACAGCAGGCTCAGTTCCTCGCGTTCCAGCGCGGAGACGGGTGGCAGGATGAAGTCGGCGTGCCGGGTCGTCTCGGTGATGTACATGTCGACGGCCACATAGCAATCCAAAGATTCCAGCGCGGCATCGAGCTTGTCCGCCTGCGGGGTCGAGAGCACCGGATTGCCCGCGTAGGTGATCATCGCTTTGATCTGGCCCGGTCCTTCGGTGCGGATCTCCTCGGCGAGGACCGCGACCGGCAGTTCGCTGCGGAACGACTTGTGCGCGCCGGAGCGGTCGGTCCACGCGCCGTGTCCCACGGGCAGGTACTTCGCGTAGCGGGCGGCGTCGACGACGGGGGTCGCGAACATCTGACCGCCCGCGCGATCGAGATTGCCGGTGACCGCGTTGATCGTGTTGACCAGCCAGTGGGTGAGTGTGCCCGTCACCTGCTGGCACACCCCGATTCGCGCGTACAACACTGCCGAGGGTGCCGCCGCGTGGTCACGGGCCAGCCGTCTGATGGTGTCCGCGTCGACGCCTGCCAGTGGCGCCATGCGTTCCACGGTGGTGTCGGCGACCAGTGCGGCCAGCTCGTCCCAGCCGGTGCACAGCGCGCGGACCGCCCGTTCGTCGCACAGTTCCTCGGCGACCAGCACATGCAGCATCGCGAGCAGCAGGTACACATCGCCGCCGGGACGGACCGCCACGTGTTCGTCTGCCAGCCGGGCGGTTTCGGTGCGGCGCGGGTCGATCACGACGACGGTGCCGCCCCGGGCGCGGACCGCTTTGATGCGCGATTTGGCGCCGGGCATGGTGGTGATCGATCCGTTGGACACCGCCGGATTGGCGCCGAGCACCACCAGCCGATCGGTGCGATCGATATCGGTGATCGGCATGAGAACGTTCGAGCCGAACATCCGCCACGCGACGAACTCCTGCGGGAACTGATCGATCGAGGACGCGGAGAAGAAGTTCCGGGTCAGCAGGACGGCCCGCAGCAGCGCTGCGTACATCACCGAGGAGCTGTGCGCGGCCGGGTTGCCGATGTACATCCCGATGGCGCTGGGACCGTGCGCGGAACGCACCGCGCGCAAACGCTGACCGATCTCGCGGAAGGCCTCGTCCCAGCCGACCGGTTCGAAACTGTCGCCGACGCGGCGCATCGGTGTCCGCAGCCGGTCGGGGTCGTGGTGCAGACCGCCCATGGCTGTCGCCTTCGGGCAGATGTAGCCCTTCGACAGCACGTCGTCCGGGTTGCCTTCGACGCGGGTGACCCGCGAATCCTCGACCGTGACCAGAATCCCGCAGTGCGCTTCACACAATGTGCACTGCCGGGCAATCGTCGTGCTGTCCACAGCTTTCCTACCCTCCGCCGAACCGCTCCTGCCACGGTAGCGCGACCGAACGGCTCGGCAGATCCGTCTGTGGTCTGATTTTCGTGCCGATCGACGACCGGGCGTAATATCGTTCGCGATACGAAGAGCCTTCATTTCCGCTCAGGTCAGGAGCAGATTCGATGCGTTGCACCGTTCGTCTCGGCCTCGCGGTCGCCGCTGTCACCGTCGCCGGGATCGCCGGACAGGCCACCGCCGCCGCCCAGCCCAGCTATTACGACCCCGTCATCACGCCGTGCAGTCACCTGTTCCGCACCCCGCTCGAGATGCCACGTCCTGGCACGGATGTGTACTGGAGTCCGTTCGGGACGTCGAACATCGTCTGCTACGACGACGGCACCGGGATGGAGAACTACTACCAGCGCGACCCCTGGGGCCGCTGGCACGACATGAACGAGCTGACTCCCGGTCACTTCTTCTACGTGATCGTCGATTCCTCGGTCCCCGATCAGGCGACCTGGGGCTGAGCGGACCGGAGGACGCGGCCGGCGACATCGTGGTCGCCGACCGCTCGGGGTCACGCCGACACTGCCGCGCCCCCGGATCTTTCGGTCGCCTCCGGAGTGTGGCCGGGCGATTCGATCGGTGGTCCGGCCTGCGCTGGGGTCCGCACGGCGAAGCCGATCAGTCCGGCGAGGACCGCGACCGCGGCGGTCACGTACCAGGCGCGCTGGAAGGCGTCGAGCGTGGCAGCGGGGGTGTCGGGCGTACCGAGCAGCGCGACGAGAAGTGCGACGCCGAGGGCGAGGCCGAGTTGGCGGGCCATGCTCAGGACGCCCGATCCGGTCGCGAAGCGTTGCGGGGGCAGGGTTCCCGCGCCGACGGCGAACGCGGTCGGCAGGGTGAGTCCCACGCCGAGACCGGTCAGCAGCATGCCGCCGAGCAGGCCACCGACATAGTCCGGTGACAGTTCGGCTGCGCGCGCCCACCACAGGAGTCCACCGCCGAAGGCGAGTCCGCCTGCCGCGATCACCGGTCCCGCACCGAGTCGCGCGATGAGTTTGCCCGCGGCGATGGCGACGAACGGCACGACCAGGGGGCCGGGCGCGATCGCGAGTCCGGTCTGCAAGGCCGACCACCCCCACACGTTCTGCGCCCAGAGCGTGACCGAGAGCAGCATGCCCGCGAACGCGATCTGGAACACCAGCGAATTCGCACCCGCGAGCACGAAATTCGGGACCCGGAGCAGGGCGGGGTCGACGATCGGGCTGTGATGACGAGCCGAGCTCACGGCGAAGACGACCCCGAGCACGATCGCGATACCGAACGCGGCGAGGACTCCGGTGGAGGTCCAGCCCCAGTCGGGACCCTGGACGACGGCCAGGATCAGCGACCCGACCGCCCCGATCAGCGCGCCCGCACCCAGCAGATCGGGCAGCGGGCCGCCCGCGGCGGGCGGGCACGGCAGCTTACGGACGCCGATCGCGAACGCCGCCAACCCGATCGGCACGTTCACGAGAAACACCCAGCGCCAATCGATTTCGACCAGCAAGCCGCCGAGCACCGGGCCCAGCGCGGCGCCGAGACCACCGAACGCGACCCACAGCCGCACCGCACCCGCGCGCCGCTGCGGCGGTGTCGCGGCGAGTACCAGTGCGAGGGAGGACGGGGTGAGCAGGGCGCATCCCACCGCCTGCAGAACACGGAAGGCGATGAGCGACTCCACGTTCCAGGCCGCCGAGCACAGTGCCGATCCGATCACGAAGATCGCCAGGCCGGTGAGAAAGGTGGCGCGGTTGCCGCCGCGGTCGCCGAGGCGACCGGCCGGAACGAGCAGGGCGGCGAAGACGATGGCGTAGAGGTTGAGCACCCAGGACAGTTCGGTCAGGCCGGCGCCGAAGTCGTCTGCCATGGCGGGCATGGCGACATTGACGATGAACAGGTCCAGGCTCGACAACAGCACGCCGATGGAGACGATGGCGAGCACCAACCGGGGATTGGTCTCCCGGAGTGGGGTAGTGGATGGCATGTTCCAGCTCTCGTTCAGCCGAGGACGCGGCGGGTTTGACGGGCGGTGGCGAGCAGCACGCCGTCGCCGTCCCAGATATCGGTGTCGTCGACCGACCAGCCGTCACCGGAACTGACGTTCGTGGCGCGGACCAGCACGGGCGTGTCGCCGAGGTGGGTGAGATCGGCGTGCAGTTGCAGCGACAGGGTGACGGTGGGGACGGCGACCGGCGCGGTGAGCAGCGGGAACAGTCCCGGTGGCAGCGCGTCGGCGAGGACGGCCAGGCTCGGCGCGTCGAGGGGCAGCGCGGGGTCGAGTGCGATCCAGGCGCACATCATCGCCTCGTCCGCGCCGCTGAGAGGCAACGGGCCCGCGGCGGGACGGATGACGAAATGCGCGCCGACGGGCACGATCTCCGGCGGCAGCCGGAACAGCGCGCAGTCCGGTGCGGCCGCGACGACGGGTGCGGGTCTGGCGCTGTGGGCGGGGATCCCGGTCGCGCCGGGCGCGCCCAGGGTGACGGTGGCCGCGGCGACCCGCGCACCGTCCTGTTCGGCGACCACGTCCAGCATCGTCGTGCTGCGCCCGACCAAGTATTCGGTGGCGTGCAGGGTGAACGCGCCGGTCGCCGGTCGGCCGAGGAACCGGACATCGGCGGCGCGTACGGGGTGCTCGCGCGAGCTCGCCTGCTGGGCGACGTCGATCAGGAGCCCGGCGAGCGTGCCGCCGTGTGGGCCGGTCCAGCCGCGCCACGAGTCGTCGACGACGGCATGCCACCGCCCGGAGTCCGTGGCGGTGAGGGCGAATCGCGCGCCGAACCGCCCAGTGAGTTTCATCATGCAACTCACCGTAGATGGGTGAGTTCTTTCATGCAACCGACTAGACTCGGGGCATGCGGCGCACCAGCTTCGAAGACATGAACTGCTCCCTGGCCCAGTGCTTGGAAGTGGTCGGGGAGTGGTGGACCTTGTTGATCGTGCGTGACGCCCTCTTCGGCGTGACCCGTTTCGACGAGTTCCGCGACCGCCTCGGCATCGCCCGCAACGTGCTCACTCAACGCCTCGAAGGCCTGGTCGAACACGAGATCATGACGAGAGAGCCCTACCAGGACAACCCCGTCCGCTACGACTACCGCCTGACCGCCAAGGGCCGCTCCCTGTGGCAGGTGATCACCGCGATGCGCCAGTGGGGCGACGAATGGGCCGCCCCGAACGGGCCCCCGGTAGAGGTCCTGCACCGCACCTGCGCCCACCTCACCACCATCGAACCCACCTGCTCGCACTGCGGCGAGCGAGTCCACGGCCGCGACCTGACGCTGATGGACGGCCCCGGCGCGGGTGATCGTTCTCCGCTACCCGAGTCGCTACGCGGGTGAAGTCGCCCCGGCGTCATCGTCGCGCGCGCCGGTCATGGGGGCGCCGGCACGACACTTGCGCGGTGCGGGCCGAATGTCGTTGATAGGACGTGCTTTCGATCAGTCAGCCGCGCAGTCCGCGCAGCGCGGTCTCCACGACGCGATCGGCGAATTCGGTGGTGAGGGTGCCGGTGCGCAGGAGCCAGCGGTCCATCAGTGGGCCCCAGATCATCGCGATGGCCACGTCGAGGTCGATATCGGGGGCGATCTGGCCCGCGGTTTGCGCGGCGGCGAGTCTGCGACGTTTCAGGTCGTCCACGGGGCTCTGTAGGCGTTCGACGTAGGTGGCGGCCAGGGCGGTGTCGTGCATGATGGCGCTGGTCAGGCCGCGCAGGGGGAGGTCGAAGCGGGGGTCGGCGAGTTCGGCGACGGTCGCGCGCAGGACCAGTTTCAGGTCGGCTTCCAGGTCGCCGGTGTCGGGCAGGCCCGGTGTCGCGTCGTCGCCGGTCTCGCTGAGCATCAGGAAGGCGTCGAGCAGGACGGCGCCCTTGGACGGCCACCACCGGTAGATCGTCTGCTTGCCGACACCTGCCCTGGCGGCGATCGCCTCGATGGTCAGCTTGTCGTAGCCGATCTCGCCCGCCAGCTCGAAGGCGGCGGACAGGATGGCGCGCCGAGATCCTTCGTTGCGCCGGGTCGCGTCGGCCGACGGCCGGGGGTTCTGCTGACTCATGCCGCCATCCTAGCAATCGAGGAGACGAGACGTTGCGTCTTGACAGGGCGGTGAACCGCTGGCATCCTCGGATCATCAGACGAGACGCAACGTCTTGTCTAGTCAAGGAGGAACGCCATGACCACCGCCGCTACCACCGCATCCCGCGTCTGGTTCATCACCGGAGCGAGCCGCGGTCTCGGTCGCGCCTTCGCCGAAGCGGCGCTGGCGGCGGGGGACCGGGTCGCCGCCGCCGCGCGCACCGGATCCGCCCTCGACGAACTCGCCGCGGCCCATCCCGGCCGGGTACTGCCGTTGACCGTCGATGTCACCGACCGCGCCGCGGTGCACGCGGCGGTCGATGCCGCTGTCGCCCACTTCGGCCGCCTCGACATCGTGGTCAACAACGCGGGCACGCTTTCGATGGGCATGATCGAGGAGTTCAGCGAAGCCGAGGCTCGCGCGCAGATGGAGGTCAACTTCTTCGGCGCGCTCTGGGTGAGTCAGGCCGTGCTCCCGCATCTGCGCGCGCAGCGCAGCGGGCACATCGTGCAGGTGTCGAGCATCGGCGGACTCGCCGGGTTCCCGCTGTCGGGAATGTATGCCGCGAGCAAGTTCGCGCTCGAGGGCATGAGCGAGGCCCTGGCGATGGAAGCCGCGGAATTCGGTGTGCGCGTGAGTATTCTGCAGCCGGGCGGGTACTGGACCGACCTGTATTCGGCGATGGTGAACACCACCCCGATCCAGGCCTACGCCCCGCTGCGTGCCCAGCTCGAGGCCCAGTGGGCCGAGGGATCGGTCGACAGCGAGCCCGCCCTCGCCGCCGAGGCGCTGCTCACACTCGTCGGCGCCGGGGAGCCGCCGCTGCGCCTGCTGCTCGGAAACATGGTGTACGACTTGGCCTTCGACCTCGCGCGCGCCAAGATGGCCACCTGGTCGGCCTGGGAGCAGACCAGCCGAGCCGCGGAACGGGCAGTCCCCGCGCCGGGCTCGGCATAGTCTCAGGTGGTGACGGGAGTTCGTGCGGCGCGATCGATCAGGTACTCGACCAGGTGGGTCAGCACCGCCTTGGCCGAGGGCCGATCGCGCGCGTCGCACAGGATCACCGGCGTGTTCGGATCCAGGTCCAGGGCATCACGCACCTCGTCGACCGTGTAGCGCGGCGCGCCGTCGAAGCAGTTCACCGCGATCAGGAACGGCAAGCCGCGCCGCTCGAAGAAGTCCACCGCCGCGAACGAATTGCTCAATCGCCGGGTGTCGGCCAGCACGATCGCGCCGAGGGCGCCACGGCACAGCTCGTCCCACAGGAACCAGAAGCGGTCCTGTCCGGGCGTACCGAACAGGTACAGCACCAGATCCCGGTCGATGGTGATGCGCCCGAAGTCCAGCGCGACGGTGGTCGTGTGCTTCTGCTCCACCCCCGACAGGTCGTCGACGCCGGTGCTGACCTCGGTGATCAGCTCTTCGGTCCGCAGCGGCGCGATCTCGCTGATCGCACCGACCATGGTGGTCTTGCCGACGCCGAAGCCGCCGGCGATGAGGATTTTGACCGAGGCGGCCATGTGCTGGTCGCCTGCGGACATCGGGTCAAAGTTTTCGGATGCCATCCAGAACCGCTCGCAATATGTTGAGGTCACCGGCACCGGCCTCGGCCGCTACCGGAGCCCGGAAGATGAGGTGGCCCTCGGCGATGAGATCACCGACGAGGATCTTGGTTACCGCCAGAGGCAGTTTCAGCACGGCCGAGACCTCGGCCACCGACTGCGGACGCTTGCACATCTGTGCGATCGTCGCGTACTCGGGTTCTGGTTTGCGCAGGGTGGGGGCGGGGTATACCGCCACCACCACTGTGAGCATGTCCAGGTCGTGCGCCGCGCCCATGGTGCGGCCGCGGGTCACCGCGTACGGCCTGACCAGGGGTCCGGCCGCGTCGTCGAACCACGGATCGCCGAGTCGAGTCATTGTCGAGACTTTCTATAGCTGCGCATGCCCGTGCCGCGGCTCCGTAGACAGATAGCTGCCGACCCGCTGCACGGTGAGATTCATTTCGTAGGCGACCATGCCGAGATTGGCCGATTCGTTGGCTTGCAGTGCCAGGCAAGCGTTGTCACCGGCCGAGGTCACGAAGAGCACGGCCCGATCGAGCTCGATCACCGCTTGGCGCACGCCGCCGCCGTCGAACCGGCTGCCCGCGCTGCGGGCGAGACCGTAGAGGGTCGAGGACATGGCGGCGAAGTGTTCGGCGTCTTCACGCTTCATCTGCGAGGAGCGTCCGAGCAGCAGTCCGTCGGTGGACAGCACGACCGCGTAGCGGACCCCTGCCAGCCGGTCGACGAGATCGTCGAGTAGCCAGTTGAGATCACCGGGGGAAGAGTTCACCTCAGCCTTCCTGTTCGTCCTGGTTCGATGTGGTCTGTTGTTTGCGACCCTGGCGGGTGCCGTTCTCGATCGCGGACATGATGTCGCGCGCCTGTTCTGCGGAGCGGGGGCGCTCGGGTGCGCGCGGCGCCTCGGCGGCGGGCTCGGCGAGCTCGGGCGCCAGATTGGTCTGCCTGCTGCGACGCGGCAGCGCGGGTCGTTCGTCGGAGCCGGTGTCGTAGTGCGGGGTCTGCGCGGGGGGCGCCTCGGGGGCCGGTGCCATCGGGCGCGGGGTCGGCGGGTCGGCGACCAGGGTCGCGACCGGCGCGGGCGCGGATTCGAGGGCGGCGATCGGTCCCGAATCCTGCGGTGCGGGCAGCCCACGACGCAGCGGGCCGGTCATCGTGGGCGGCGTGCCCGCGAGGTCGGCCTCGCCGGCCAGCAACTGCTGGGGGATCAGCACGATGGCGCGGATGCCGCCGTAATCGGATTCGCTCAGCCGCACCGACACACCGTGCGCGAGGGCCAGCCGGGCGACCACGAACAGGCCCAGGCGCGAGTCCGAGGACAGCGTGCCGACACCGAAATCCGGCGGATCGGCCAGCATGGTGTTGTAGCGGACCAGGTCGTCGGCGCTCATGCCCATGCCCTGATCGGTGATCTCGACGACCACGCCCTTGCCGACGACATTGCCGCTCGCCTCGACCCGCGACTGCGGCGGGGAGAACGCGGTGGCGTTGTCGACGAGCTCGGCGAGCAGGTGCACGAGGTCGGCCACGACGGTGCCGACGACGCTGACCTCGGGCAGCTTGGTGACCCGCACGCGCGCGTAGTCGAGCGTTTCGCCGATGGCGCTGCGCACCACGTCCATCACCGGCACGGGCTGACGCCACTGCCGTCCCGGGCGACCGCCGCCGAGGATGATCAGGTTCTCGGCGTTGCGACGTTCACGGGTGGCCAGGTGATCGAGCCGGAACAGCGTCTCGAGCAGTGCCGGATCCTCTTGGCGGCGTTCGGCTTCGTCGAGGATCTCGAGCTGGCGGTGCACCACGATCTGGCTGCGGTGGGCGATGTTGAGGAACACCGCGCGCACGCCCTCGCGAGTACGGGCCTCGTCGACCGCGGCACCGATCGCCGCGGCGGCGGCGTGTTCGAAGGCCTTGGCGACCTGACCGATCTCGTCGTGCCCGAAGTCCAGGGTGGGCGCGGTGTCGGCCGGGTCGACCTCGCCACCGTCACGCAGGGTGCGCATGGTGGCGGGCAGCTGCTCGTCGGCGAGTTGCAGTGTCGCGGTACGCAGCCGGCGCAGCCGGCGAATGATCCGGTTCGCCAGGACGATCGCGATGAGGAAGACGAGCGCACTGAGCGCGAGCACGCCGCCGCCCGCCAGCGCGGCATTGGTCTCGGCCTTGCGCGAGGAATCCTCGGCAAGCTTCTGCACATGGTCGTTGTAGCTGGTGTAGGAGTCGAGCAGGCTCCGGTTGACCTCGGCCGCGGCGTTCTGCCATTCGGGAATCGGCATCGGCAGTGCGACGGGGGTGGGAGCCTTGCTGGTCGAGGTACTCGCCTGGGCGGCCGCCGACACCGCGAAACGCTGCACGAGAGCGGATTCCATCGCGCTCAGCCGCTGCCAGTGCCCGGTGGCCGTCAACGCGACGACGGCGCCGCGCTCGGGTTCGTCGAGTCCGGCGGCCAGGTTGGCGATTTCGCCGTGGTAGAGGCCGCTCTGGTTGGTGAACTCGTCGAGCGGGATGGTCGAGGCGCCGTCCGAGGCCACCATCGCGGCGGCGACCGCGTTGCTGCGCGACATCGCCTCGGCGGCACCGAGCAAGCGCAAGCCCTCGGACACACCGGTCGCGACGACCGCGTCGGGTGCCGCGCGCTCGGCGACCTTGGTGCCCTGGATGATCACGTTGAGCAGCGAGTTGTAGAACAGGTAGGCGTCCGCGATCGGCAGCATCCGGGCGTCGGCGCCCTTGCGCACGCCGTCCAGATGCGTGCCGAGAGTGGCGAAGCCGGCCTTGTCGTTGCCGATGTTGGAGTCATCGATCGCGCGCAGGTTCTCACCGGCGGCGATCAGGCCGCGAAAGGCGCCGTCCATGCGCGTGCGCGCGGCGGCCAGGCCGAGTGCGGCGGTCTCGTCGCCCGCGATGTGGGCCAGGGTCAGGTGGCGCTCGGATTGGACCGCCTCGATCAGCTCACGGGCCGGTACGGCGGCATCCTGCAACTGCACGGCCCACGACTTGGCCTTGTTGCTCTGCTCGACCAGGTAGCCCGCCGTACCGACGCCGACCACCACCAGAGTCAAACTCGGGATGAGAGCAATCGCCAGAATCCGGGTGCGCACACCGAGTCTCGCTAAGAACATCGCCATAACGTAACGGAATCGTTGCACTGTTGTCGCCTGTGTCTCGCTGAGCGAGACGCGATTTGGTTTGCGCGGGAACACATTTGCTATATGGGGGTGAAAACGAAAAAACGGCGAGCTCACCCCGCCGGCTGAGCCGCGATGGCCCAGTCGGCGGGGGCTCGCCGCGACCTGGCAGCGCCGGGAAAGATGCTGCCAGGTCAGGTTTTCGGCGGGCGCCGCTACAGTGTGCGGTCGGCGCCCGTGCGTGGTGGCGGCCCGGCCGCCAGTGCCGCGTGCTCCGCCTCGGTCAGCAGCCTGGCGCGCAACACGAATCGCATGCCCTGGCCTGCCTCGAGCGAATCCTCGGCAGCCTCACCGCGCGTCACATCGACGGTGAGGTGGGTATCTTTCCAGCATTCGAATTGTGCCGCGCTGATCCAGAATTCGGTGTGCCAGCTGAGCCGGCCGAGCAGGATGTCGGCCTTCTCGATCGGGAACTGCTTGGCCGACAGGCACACCGGTGCGGCGTCGTCGTCGCAGCCCTCGCCGGCCTGGCGGAACAGCACCGGGCCGTTGTCCTCGATGAGGCGGCGGAGCAGGGTCTGAGCGCGCTCGGTGATCTCCACACGGTGGATTCGATTCTGCATCAGAACATCCCGAGTTTCGTCGTCGAATAACTGACCAGCAGGTTCTTGGTCTGCTGGTAGTGCCCGAGCATCATCGCGTGGTTCTCCCTGCCGAACCCCGACTTCTTGTAGCCGCCGAACGCGGCATGGGCGGGGTAGGCGTGGTAGCAGTTGGTCCAGACCCGGCCTGCCTTGATGCCGCGGCCGAGTCGGTGGGCGGTGTTCATGTCGCGGGTCCACACGCCCGCACCGAGACCGTAGAGGGTGTCGTTGGCGATGCGGATCGCTTCGTCGACGGTATCGAAGCGGGTGACCGCGACGACCGGGCCGAAGATCTCCTCCTGGAAGATCCGCATCGTATTGTCACCGGAGAAGACCGTGGGTTCGATGTAGTACCCACCCGGTAGACCGTCGACCTTGCGTGCTTCCCCTCCAGTGAGCACACGGGCGCCTTCGGCTCTGCCGATGTCGAAATAGGACAGAATCTTCTCGTACTGGTCGTTGCCGGCCTGTGCGCCGATCATCGTCTCGGTGTCGAGTGGATGACCGGACACGATGGCCTCGGTGCGGGCGATGGCGCGGGCGAGGAACTCGTCGTAGATCGACGAGTGGATCAGCGCCCGCGACGGGCACGTGCACACCTCGCCCTGGTTCAGGGCGAACATGACGAACCCCTCGACGGCCTTGTCGAGGTAATCGTCGTCGGCGGCCAGCACATCGGGCAGGAAGATGTTGGGGCTCTTGCCACCGAGTTCGAGAGTGACCGGAATGATGTTCTCGCTGGCGTACTGCATGATCAGCCGCCCGGTGGTGGTCTCGCCGGTGAAGGCGAGCTTGGCCACCCGTGGGCTCTGTGCCAGCGGTTTGCCCGCCTCGACACCGAAACCGTTGACCACGTTGAGAACTCCGTCGGGTAACAGATCCGCGATGAGTTCGACGACGAGCAGCAGCGACGCCGGTGTCTGTTCGGCCGGTTTGATGACGACGCAGTTGCCCGCCGCCAGCGCGGGTGCGAGTTTCCAGGCGGCCATCAGGATCGGGAAGTTCCACGGAATGATTTGGCCGACCACGCCGAGCGGTTCGTGGAAGTGATAGGCGACCGTGTCGGCGTCGATCTGGGACAGCGAGCCCTCTTGGGCGCGAAGCACACCCGCGAAGTACCGGAAGTGATCGATGGCCAGCGGGAGGTCCGCCGCCAGGGTTTCGCGCACCGGTTTGCCGTTGTCCCAGGTCTCGGCCACGGCCAGCGGTTCGAGACTGTTCTCGATCCGGTCGGCGATCTTGAGCAGGATGTCGGCCCGCTCGGTGACCGAGGTCGCGGCCCATCGCTCGGTGGCGCGGTGTGCCGCCTCGAGCGCCATGTCGATGTCGGCGGCGCTGGAACGGGCCACCGCGCAGAAGATCTCACCGTCGACCGGTGAGGTGTTGTCGAAATAACGGCCTTCGACAGGGGGCGACCAGTCACCTCCGATGAAGTTGTCGTATCGGGCGGCATAGCTGACTATGCCGGTATCCGATCCGGGTTTGCCGTAGATCATTCGCCTCGCTCCTCGCGACCTCTGCGTGGTGCCCCACACTATGGTCGGCGAAGGTTGGTACGAGGTTGGTGACGGCGTCTGCGCAGGTCAGCCCTGGCGTGCGGTGAAAAGCCGGGCCGTCACGACGGCGCGGCGGACATCGTCGCGAGGCAGTAGCCGCAGGGCGTGCTCGTGCACGGCGACATCGCCGGGGCAGCGCTGCCCGAACGCGACCGCGTGCTCGGGCCGGTCGCTGCCCAGCACGGCGTTGCGAATGCCGACATCGAGGTGGGCGCGCCACTGTTCGACGCCGGGCAGATCCGATCCGGGCAGCAGTGGTCCGCGATACAGCCACAGCGCCGAGGTGAGGTCGCCGCCCTCGATGGCGGCCAGTAGGTCCACCGCGTCGCAGGACACCTGGCCGGTGAGCATGTAGCGCCGGTTGGTGATCTCGCCGCGGGTGGCGCGGCGCAGGTGCGACACATCGGCTTTGAGCGTGTTCAGCGACACCGGCCGCTCACCGTAGACCGCGGCGTGCAATTGCTCGGGGGTGTAGCCGTCGGGCTCGAGCGCCAGCAGCGCGAGGATCTCGAGTTGGCGCGGCGGCAGCGGCACCGGCCTGCCGTCGCGCAAAAGCCGTGCGGCGCCGAGGCATTCGAGCCGAACACCCGGTGCCGGGGTGGGCGCCTCGGCGCGCAGCATGGTCTCCACGGCGGTGACCAATGCGCGGACCGAGGTCATCACCATCGGATGCGAACGTTCCCACGTCGAGGACAGATCGAGCACGCCCACCGTGCGGCCGTCGGGGCCGTGGATCGGCGCGGAGTAGCAGACCCAGCCGTGCAGCGCGGCGACGAGATGCTCGGCGGAGAACACGGTGACGGCCCTGTCGTCGTGCAGGGCCAGAGATAACCCGTTGGTGCCCATGTGGCTTTCGTCCCAGACCCCGCCCGGCGCGAAGTTCACCGCCTCCCCTTGGCGGCGCAGCGTGCGATCGCCCGCGGTCCACAAGATGGTGCCCGATTCGTCACTGACGACGGCGAGATAGCCCGACTCCTCGGCCATTCCGCGCAGCTGACCCGCGAGTTCGGTGACCGGTCTGCGCAGCGGGGATTCCGACCAGCGGTCACTGATGTCGTTGAATCCGGGAGCGACTTCGGTGGCGGGGTCGACGGTGTGCAGGGAGCGCTGCCAGGATTTGGCGACATCGTTGCGCACGGCCCCGGTGTCGCGGGGCAGGGTCAGCGGGCGCGAGGGTGCGGCGAGGCGGTTCCACTGCTTCTCGAGTTCGACCCGGTAGTCCGAGAGTCGTTCGGGCCGGTGCGGTCCGGCGATCGGGTCGTCGTGGGCGCCTGGTGCCCTGCCCAGTTCCTCGCCCACGTTCACTCCCTGCTCGTCGGTGACGCACCGTTCCAGCGACGAGAACGGGTGTGGCGCTTACTGTCTATCAGCTGTGCCACCGCCGTGGGAACGTTTGTGCCCAGGACGGCCGGTCACCGGTCGCCGGGTTGTCGCGTTGCCTTGACGCCGGTGACTATTTGTTCAGGAATATCCCGGCGATATCGGCGTTCTTGATCGGGGTGTCGACATTGCGCTGAGTCGCGCACAGCAGATCGACCTGCACGATCATCGAGTCGACCACGGTGCCCGCCGGTTCGTTGTCGTTGCCGGTCTGCTGCTTGATCGCCTTGGTGATGGTGATCCGCTTGGTGTTCGCGTCCTGGTTGACGTAGTCGCGACAGCTCGTGTCACCGCCCTGGTTGAGCACTCGCTCGACCTCGGTGCATCCGGTGGCCAGTGCCGCCAGCACCGCGACGCCCACCGCGACGGCGCCGGTTCGGGTGTTGGCGTGCATGATTCCTCCTGGAATGGTTCGCTGCGCGCGGTTGCGCGTCGACGCCAGCTTATGCGGTGGTGCTCAGGCGCGGTGGATTCGCAGGGGAACCCGCAGCTCGGCGGCGGTGAGTGAGCCGTGGTGGCCGATCATCATCGATTGCAGCGGTTCGGCGCCCGACCGCACGACACCGCCGTCGCCGCTCGCGATCACGACGAGATCGCCGATGCGCGCGGCGGCGTCGCGGGTGACGACCGGGCCGAACCAGCCTGCCTCGATCGCCTCGTCTCGGGTGCGCACCAGGAATCCGCTCCCGAGAACGCCGCGCCAGGTGTCGGCGACCGCGGCGGGGTTGTCGGTGTAGACGTGGCGGGCGCGTGGTTCACCGCCGAGTGCCGCGACATCGTCCGACAGGTGCGGGTGGGTGTCGAAGTCGACGCGCTCGCGCAGTTCGATCATGCCGTGATCGGCGGTGACGATCAGCGCCGAGCGAGCGGGCAGGCGCGCGGCGATCTCGGCGGCGATCCGGTCGACATTGGCGAGTTCGAACCGCCATGCGCGGCTGGCGGGCCCGCGAGCGTGGCCGGTGGTGTCGAGTTCCGAATGGTAGGTGTAGACCAGGGTTTTCGGTGCCGAGGTGAGGGCGTTGAGAACTCCGTCGACGAGATCGCCGACCGAGTAGGCGGTGCGGAATTCGCCGCCGCGCCAGCCGGCCGAGGTCAGGCCGGAACCGTCCTGGTAGCTCGGTGCGACCTGTACCGCCGTGATGCCCGCCGCGGTGGCGCGCTCGAAGACGGTGCGATGCGGCTGGATCCGGTCTGGTGGGAGCGTGGCGCGTGCGTCGGCCTTCGGTCCGTCGCCCATGAGTTGCCACCTGAGCGAGTTGAACAGGCGTTCCTCGCCGGGCAGGCGCATGCAGTAGCCGACGATGCCGTGCTCGCCGGCGGGCAGGCCGGTGCCGAGGGTGGTCAGACTCGTCGCCGTGGTGCTCGGGAACCCGGCGTCGATGCTCGCCTCGGGCAGGCTCGTCAGGAACGGCGCCGCAGCGGATTCGGCCGCCAGGGCTTGTGCGCCGAGTCCGTCCACGAGTAATACGCAGACGCGGTCGACGTCGAGATCGAGGCCGAGTCGGTCGGTGTCGCCGGGGACGCCGAGGCAGCTCAGTACCGACGGGAGGAGATCGGCGAGTGTGGCTGTGCCGTAACGCGGGGTGAGAAGAAGATCGTCGGTCACGCCTGTCCTGTTTCGAATCGGCTGATCAGCCCGTCGCGCAGGACGAACTGCCAGGTGGTGCGCATCGAACCCCACCGGCTGTTGGTGTAGTCGGCGGTGAGGGCGAGGCCGTCGTCGGAGTCGACCGTGTCCACGACCAGATGTCCGTTGCTGCTGAAGATCTCGGCCTCGGTCCACTGGGCGAGATTGCGTTCGACACCGTCATCGGACATCGTCGCGTCCTCGGTGAGCACACCGTAGAACTGGTCGGTGTCCTGCGCGTTGAGCGCGTCGACGAACGCTTCGACCACGGGATCGAGTTTCGCGGTGCCGGACATCGGGCCTCCTGCTCGAAGCGGGTACGCACGGACAAAGACGGTGTTACTCACTCTAGGTGAGTGCACGTGCCGGGTCGCAGGAATTTGGGCGGCGCGTCAGGCGGTCGCCGATCCCGGCGCGATCAGCGCGGTGAAGGTGCGCATGATCGTGTCGACGAGTTCGGGGGCGTGCGTGCCCATCTGTTCACTGCGCTTCTCGAGATGTCCGTCGAGCCACAGCGATGCCAGCCCGTGTGCCAGTCCCCACCAGGCGACGGCCAGGGTCTCGGCGCGATCGGCGGGCAGCGCCCCGACGGCGACACAGTCGGCGACCGTCCGGACCAGGACGTCGAAGGCGGCGTCGCCGGCGGCGTGGGCGTCGGGGTGCTTTTCCGGCTGGGACAGTTCGGGCCGGAACATGAGCCGGAACTGGGCCGGGTGTTCGCGGGAGAACCGCACGTAGGCATCGCCGAGTTCGGTGAGGGCAGCCAGCGGGTCGGTGGTCGTGGCCCTGGCGGCGGTCAGATAGGCCGCCAACTGCTGGAAGCCGTCGATCGACAGGGTGGAGAGCAGCGCGGCGCGGTCGGCGAAATGGTGATAGGGCGCGCCGCTGCTGACCCCGGCCTCCCTGGCGACCCGGCGCAGGCTCACCGCGGCCAGGCCCTCGCTCTCGATCAGGCGCAGGCAGGCGTCCATCAGCGTGGCGCGCAGGTCGCCGTGGTGGTAACTGGTGCGCTTCACCCTCCGAGCGTATGCGAGACCCCTGTCGGAATTGGCACTGGACAGGAAATCTATGCAGTGTTTAGATTAATTGAGCATCGCTTAGATGCGTGCTCCACCGAATCGACGGAATGGATGACCACCATGACCACCCGGGTACTCGTCACCGGCGCGACAGGTTTCGTCGCCGGCCACTGCATCGCCGAACTCCTCGACCACGGCTATGCCGTCCGCGCCACCGTGCGCGACCTCGCCGCGCACGCCACCCGCGCCCACCTGACCGAACTCGCCCGCCGCACCGGGGGCGAGCTGGAATTCGTCGCCGCCTCCCTCGACGACGACGCGGGCTGGGCCGCGGCGGTCACCGGCTGCGACACCGTGCTGCACGTCGCCTCGCCGTTCCCCGCGGCACCGCCGGAGGACGAGCAGGACCTCATCGAGCCCGCGGTGCAGGGCACCCTGCGCGTGCTGCGCGCCGCAGCGGCCGCCGGTGTCCGCCGCGTCGTGCTGACCTCCTCGGTCGCCGCCGTCGCCTACGGCCACGACACCGACGAGGTACGAACCGAGGACGACTGGTCGGTGGTCGAGCGCATCCCCGCGTATCAGAAGAGCAAGACCCTCGCCGAGCGCGCGGCCTGGGACTTCGTCGAATCCCTGCCCGCCGCCTCGGGTCTGGAACTGGTGGTGGTCAATCCCGGCATGATCCTGGGCCCGCTGCTCGAAGCCAGGACCAGTACCTCCCACGAGCCGGTCCGCCGACTGCTGGCCCGCGACGTCCCCGGTTCGGTGAAAACCGGCTGGACCCCCGTCGACGTGCGCGACCTCGCCGTGGCGCACCGGCTGGCGATGGAAGTTCCCGAGGCCGCGGGCAATCGATACATCTGCGCGGCCGATCCGCTCTGGATGGGGGAGCTGGCCGGCCTGCTGGCCCGCGACTACGCCGCCGAGGGCTTCCGTGTCCCCACCCGGGTCCTGCCGAACTGGGTGATCCGCGTGGTCGCCGTCTTCGACAAAGGTGTGCGCCTGACCGTGCCGGTGCTGGGCCGCACCGAACACGTCAGCGCCGACAAGGCCCGCCGCGAACTGGGCTGGACCATGCGCCCGATCGAGGACACCGTGCGCGACACCGCCGACAGCCTGATCGCGTTCGGCATCGTCACCGCTCCCGGACGGCCCGCGAACTCATCGCGTGCTGTTGTCGGGACCCGTTGAGCGGGAAGGAAAGACGATGTTGATCACCGCGCTCGTCCTCACACTGCTCGGCGTCGTCCGCCGCAAGTTCCGCGGGCGCGCGGACGGCGAGCCCACCGGGCGTCCGGCCCTCGCGAGCCGGCTGGAGCGGGCAGGTGTCGCTGTGCGGCGCGGCGCGTCCCGGTTGGTGCGAGAACCGGCCCCGGCGTTGTCGGCGGTGGTCGCCGTCCTCGGGCTCGTCGTCGTCGGTACGCACCTGGCCTGTTCGGGTCAGGTCTGACGTCAACGCCATTCTTGGCGTTGCAGATCCAGGATCACCGGACGCATCAATGTCGAGACCTCGGGGTCGACCGCTCGGCGGTCCGGTGGGAAGACGGTGGCCGCGGTGAGGGTGGTCTCGTCCAGGGAACGCAGGGGGCCGGGGCTGCGCAGGGACGGCGTCGGCGCCGCGCCCGCCGACGCCAGCACGAAGCCCCAGTCGCCGAAGCTCGGGACGTCCACGTGATACGGGGTGGTGTGCAGACCCGCCGAGCGCACGGTGGCGTCGATGGTCCAGAAGGATCGCGGGGCGAAGAAGGGCGAGCCCGATTGGACGACCATGCGGGCGCCGGGGGCCAGCACGTTGGCGGTCATCGCGTAGAACTCCTGCGAGTACAGCTTGGCCACCGAGGTCTGGTCGGGGTCGGGCAGATCGACGATCACCGCGTCGAAAAGCCCTGGGGCGCTGCGTAACCAGGTGAAGGCGTCGGCCTCGACCACGGTGACCCGTCGATCGTCGAACGCGCGGCGGTTGAGATCGGTGAGCCGGTCGTCGGTGCGGGCCAGCTCGATCATCGCCGGATCGAGTTCGACCAGGGTCACCTCGGCGACGTCGCGATAGCGCAGGATCTCGCGCAGCGCGAGGCCGTCGCCGCCGCCCAGCACCAGCACCGAACGGTGCGGGCCCGCCAGCACCGGGTGCACCAGCGCCTCGTGATAGCGGTACTCGTCGACCGAGGAGAACTGGAGTCCGCCGTTGAGATAGAGCCGGGTATCGGTGGTGGCGAACGGGGAGAACGATTCGGTGAGCACGATCTGCTGATAGGGCGTGCGTGTCTGCCACACGATCGGGTGGGCGAACAGCGCCTGCTGCGCGGTCGCCTCGAAACGGTCGGCGTAGAGGTAACTACCGGTCAGCCCGCAGGCCACCACGACGGTCGCGGCGATCAGGGTGTGGCGGGCGCCGCGCGTCATCTTGTCGCGAAAGAAGAAGAACGCCAACGCGAGTCCGGCGATCGCGTTCACGACCCCGACCACCAGGCTGCCGCGGATCTGCCCGAACACCGGCAGCAGCAGGAACGGAAACGCCAGGCCACCCAGCAGCGCACCCACGTAGTCGGCCGCGAACAGGTCGGCGACCGCGCTGCTGGCCTCCTGCTCGCGGATGTCCTGGAGCAACTCCATCAGCAACGGAATCTCCGCACCGACGAGCATCCCGATCACCGCCGCCGCCAGCACCAGCGTGCCGGTATAGAGATTGAGCCACGCGTAACTGGCGTACAGGGCAGCCACGGACAGCCCGCCGACGACGGCCAATGCCAGTTCCACGGCCACGAAAGCCGCGGCGGCACGCGACCGCAGCGGTTTCGCCAGCAGCGCGCCGACACCCATCGAACAGACCATCACGCTCAACGTGATCGACGCCTGCGCGGCGGTGTCACCGATCAGATAGCTGCCGAGGGTGACCAGCGACAGCTCGTACACCAAACCGCATGCCGCGCAGACGAACACGGTCGCCAGCAGTGCCGCCCTGGCCAGGCGGTGCCGGGGCATCAGGTCAGGCCCGCGGCCACCACCAGCGCGACCGCGACATGCGCCGACGCCGTGACCCACACCGCCGGATGCGGTTCGGCGTCGGCGACGACGGCCCGGAAGTCGCCGGGGGTGAGCGCGTCGAGCAGCACGAACGCCACCGCCATCGCGGCCAGCCCGATCACCCCGTAGATCGCGCTGGACAGCAGCGCCTCGGCGATCTTGCCTTCCGAGGTCCAGATGGCCACGGCCACGATGATCCCGACCCCGAACAGGTTCGAGGCGAGCAGGATCGCGGCATTGCGGTTGCGTTCGATCCAGATCTGGGCGCGCAGGTCGCCCGGGGTGAGCAGGTCGACGACGCCGAAACCGACGGCCATCAACACGATTCCCACCGCGGAATAGGCGAGCGCGGCGCCCGCGTCCGCCGCCAGGTCGGCGAGCATGAGTGTCCTCCTGTGCTGTGCGGGCGAGATGCCCGAATGAACTACTTGCCGCCGTTGTCGCTGCCGCCGCCGCGGTAGTCGCCCGCCGCGGAGCCGCTGGTCCAGCCGTAACCGCTGGTGTGGGCGTGATGGCGGCGCGTGCCGTTGGCGTAGCTGTCGACGAGGATCAGGGAGCCACCGGCATGCGGTGACACCGCGAGGAGGTCGTGGTCGAAGCGTAGGTAGTGGTTGTCGCCGGTGTTGCGCCGGTCGCGCGGGTCGGTGGCTTTCGCGATCGTGGCGGCCACCGCGGCCGGTGCGGCGGTGGCGAGGAACGCCAGGCCGTTGTTCGCCTGATCGAGTTGCTGCGCTCGCCGGTACTTCTCCGCGACGAATTCACGCGGATCCTCGTCACGGGTGACCACCACGACGACCACCACCGCCACGACGACCGCGACTACCGCCACCAGGCTCGCGATGATCCACCTGGTGCGATTCATCGAGCCGACCCCCCGAACCCGGTGCGCCACCCAACTGTCCGTGCTGCGTTGATGACTGACCCTCCCCATCGAAAAATCCTGCCGGACTGTATCACCGGGTGAGCGGACCTCCCGCATCGATTCGGACAATACGGACCGACAGAGTCGCTGTGCCCGTGATCAGGCGAGGGTGGGTTCCTGCGTCGGTAACCAGTCGCGGGCCGGGTCGTACTCCAGCCACCGATTCTCGCCTGCCGTCCGGACCAGGGCGGTCACCAGCGCTTCGAGCAGTGGCGGTTCGGCGCCGGTACGCCAGATCAACGACCAGGCGTAGAGGGGAGTCGGGTCCACCAGCGGTATCGCGGTGACCCCTGGCACCTCGGGGAACTCGACGTCGGCGGGCAGGAGGGCGAAGCCACGCGGATCGGCGGCCAGCGTCGAAAGCATCGGTGCGAGACCGAGATTCGGCGTGGTGAGGTGCTCGCTGATATCGAAACGTTCGGCGAAACGGGCAAGAAAGTCCAGGCGGCCGAGATCGGCCGGTGCGTGCAGGACGCTGTCGCGCAGCTGGTCGGGGCGCAGCGAGGTGGCCCCGGCGAGCCGATGATCGGTGCTCACGACCACATCGACCGGCTCGAGGCGGACGAGACGATGGGTCAAACCGTCCGGTAAGGGCGGGTGGACCCGGCCGAATCCGGCGTCGATCTCACCGTGGACGACGGCCGCGGCGGCGGTGGGCAGATCGCGTCCGTGGCCCGGTCGTAGTGGCGGTGCTGCCGGTGCGGTCGCGACCTGGGCGACCGTGCGCAGCGGAGCGAACAGGTGTCCCCACACGTCGATGTGCAGGGGACCGTGCTCGCCGACGAGGGCGGCCACCGCCCGATCACCGGCGCGCAGGGTCTCCTCGGCGCCCGGCAGAAACCGCGCGCCGGCCTCGGTGAGTCGTACCCCGTGCTGGTCGCGGTCGAGTAGGCGGACACCGAGGCTGGATTCCAGTCGGGCCACTCGCTTGGACAGCGCCTGCTGAGTGATCCCGAGGTTCGCGGCGGCACGGCCGAAATGCCGTTCGTGCGCCGTGCGCACGAACGCGCGCACGGTTGCCAGGTCCAGGTCCACGTTCGCACCATAGCGCTCCTCTCGGCCGCCCTGACACGGAGTTCCACCGACTGCGGCGAAACCGTCGGCGGTCGGCGTCGAGGTATGACACGCAGCGGCGACAACCGTGCGTTGTCACCATCGTGGCCCAGTTGTTGGCCCGGGCCGACGGTACGGCGGTTACATCACGGCATGCGACGTTTGATTCCGACCGGCGACCCGAAGCGGCCGGTCACCATGACCGAAGCGGCCGAACCCGTGCCCCGCGCCGACGAGGCACTCGTCCGCGTCGAGGCTTTCGCGCCCAACCGTGGCGAGACCTTCCTGTTGGCGGATCCGCGCCCGGATCTGTTGCCGGGCAAAGACATCGCCGGACTGGTCGTGCAGGCCGCGGCCGACGGATCCGGCCCATCGGTCGGGACCCGGGTCGTCGGTCATCCGCCGCTGGGTGGCTGGGCGGAATACGCGGCGGTGCCGACGGACGCACTGGTTCCCCTGCCCGACGGGGTGGACGCGGTCCGTGCGGCCGCCCTTCCGCTGGCCGGCATCACCGCCCTGCGATTGATGCGTGTGGCGGGGCCGGTAGCGGGGACTCGGATCCTGCTCACCGGGGCATCGGGCGGCGTCGGGCACTACGTGACCGAACTCGCGGCGGCAGCCGGCGCCTCGGTCACCGCCGTCACGGCGTCGCCCGAACGCGGACAGCGGCTCTCGGCCCTGGGCGCCGCCCAGGTGGTGCACGACCTCGACGCGGCCTCCGGGCCCTTCGACCTCGTCCTCGAGTCGACCGGCGGCCCCGCTCTGGCATTTTGCCTGGCAAAGCTCGTTCCCGGTGGCACGGCGGTCTGGTTCGGGCAGGCGAGCCGAACACCGGCGACGCTCGATTTCTTCGACTTCTTCACCGGCCCGGAGAACGCGACGCTCCGGCACTTCCACTACGCGGGCGCGCCCTACGATCGCGACCTCGCCACGCTCGTGCGGCTCGTCGCCGAGAACAGGCTGCATCCGGAGATCGGCCGGGTCGCCGACTGGTCCGAGACCGCTGAAGTGCTGGTAGATCTGCGGGATCGGCGCATTCGAGGCAAGGCCGTCCTGACCACGGGTGCGGCGCGGTGAACGCCGAACTGGTCGAGTCGATGTTCAGTCGCGCCACGGGCGCGGGAATCGACCCACACGCCTATCGCCGGGCCTGTGCCGCTGTCGCGACTCCCGCCGACTGGGCGCCCGCGTGCGCGGCCGCGGCCCTGCGGTTCCGGGCCGCGGCCGAGCAGCACCGGGGGGTTACGCAACCGCACCCCGAGCATGACCGGGCGGACCGTGGGTCGGCGGCCGCGCGATATCCACCAGCGCCGCCGTCGACGGTCACCCGAGGCGAGAATCTCCTGATGGCAGCGCGATGGGCGCACTTGGCCACGCTCATCCCCGACAGCGATCACCACGTGCACGCGGCGGCGGCCGACTCCGCCGCCGAAGCGGGCTTCTCGCTCCTGGAACCGGATTCGCGGCGGATCACCGGTCGCGATTTCACCGGCATCCTGCGCGGCCCCGCTGACGCGGCACGCACTGTGATCGTGGTGCCGGGACTGGACTCGAGCAAGGACGAGTTCCATGTGCTCGCCGACGCACTCGTCCGTCGAGGCGCGGCCGTGTTCGCCATGGACGGACCCGGGCAGGGCGCGCTCGCCGCGACCTCGACCGTGACCACCGACTATCCCGTCGTGATCGGCGGGGTGATCGACGCGCTCGGTGTCGCGGAGGTGGGCATCGTCGGGCTCAGCCTCGGCGGGTACTATGCGGCAGCCGCCGCGGCACTCGACCCGCGAATCACCGTGGCCGCCACGGTGAGTGGACCGTTCCGACTCGACTGGCCGGCACTGCCCGACCCCGTCGGTGACCTCATCACCCGCCGAGCAGGGTCCCGCGAAGCCGCCGAAGCCTTCGCCTCCACAGTCGATCTGACACCCCTCGCCCCGGCCCTGCGCTGCCCACTGCTGGTGGTCGACGGCGCGGACGACGCCATCCCCGGGGTCACCGACGGTGCACTGCTGGCGCGCACCGCACCCCGTGCCCACTACCTGCGCATCCCCGGCGGCGACCACCTCGTCGGGAACAACCGGCCGGCCTGGCTGCCCACCGTCGCCGACCACCTCACCGAAGGAATCTCATGAACCGTTACACCGACAGGATCGCGCTCGTCACCGGCGGCACCAGCGGAATGGGCCTGGCCACCGCACAGCGGTTGATCGACGAAGGCGCCCACGTCGTCATCACCGGCCGCACCGGCGAACGCGTCCGGGCCGCCGCCGCGCAGCTCGGCCCGCGCGCCACCGGTCTCGCCGCCGACACCGCCGACCTGAACGCCATCGACACGATGGTCGCCGCCGTCACCGCGCGATTCGGCCGCCTCGACCTGGTCTTCGCCAACGCGGGCACCGGCGCCTTCGCCGCGTTCTCCGACATCACCGAGGCCGACTTCGACCACACCGTCGACGTCAACCTCAAGGGCGTGTTCTTCACCGTCCAGAAGACGTTGCCGCTGCTCACCCCCGGCGCGGCCGTGGTCCTCAACGCGTCGTGGACCCTGCACCGCGCCGACAGCGCCCTGACCCTCTACGCCGCCACCAAGGCCGCGGTCCACAATCTCGCTCGCACCCTCGCCACCGAACTCGGCCCCCGCGGCATCCGGGTCAACTCCATCAGCCCCGGCTATATCGATACCCCCATGTCCGCCGGGGCGATGACCGAGGAGTTCGCCACCATGGCCGCGTCCCGGGTCGTGAGCGGACGATTCGGCAACACCGACGAGATCGCCGCCCTCGTCGCCTTTCTCGGCTCCGCCGAGGCGTCCTACATCAACGGTCAGGACATCATCGTCGACGGCGGACTGGTCGCCGCGTACCCGCGGTGACACCTCAGCGTGGGCGCTGCCAGCGCAGCGTGTAGCGCCACATCAGGCGGCGGTGGATCTCGGCACCGGGCAGGTGTTCGGCGGCGGCGGAACGGATTTCGGCGAGGGTTTCGCGTGGGTCGGCCAGCGCCACATCGGGGCCGCCGTGCGACCGGCGCCGCCACCGATCCAGGCCCCAGATCGCGGGGAGGAGGGGGAGGTAGTGGAAGTCGCTGACCGGGTGCATCTTCCAGAGGCCGACCACCGCGAGGGTGCCGCCGGGGGCGACGAGATGGCGCAGGGCGGTGACGCCCTCGCGTACCGGGACATGGTGCAAGGTGGCGACGGCGGTGACCACGTCGAAGGTTTGGTCGAGGTCGCGGAAGTCGGCGTGTTCGAGGTGGACGTTGGGGGCGGCGGGCGCGTTGGCGATGACCCGGTCATCGATGTCCACGCCGAGCACCGCGTCACAGCGGGTCGCTAATTTGCGGGCGAGTAACCCGTCACCGCAGCCGATGTCCAATGCCGTGCGGGCAGTGTCGGGCACCTGATCGAGTACCCAGGGGTGGTAGTGCGTGTTGTGGTTCCAGTAGGGGTCGGTCGGCATGACCGGTGAACGCGCCGGGCCGCGGATGGGTTCCGGAACTGGTGTGCGTCACAAGCTGTTTCGAGGACTATCGCCCGGATGCGTGCTCGGACAGCCATTCGCCGAACCGGGTGAGATCGTCCAGGACCACATCGGCGCCCGCGGTCCACAATCCGTCGGCGTCGTAGGGTCCGGTCGTGACGCCGACGGCCACCACGCCCGCCGCCTTGGCGCCGCGCATGTCGCCCGCGTGGTCGCCGACGAAGACGTGGGCCGACTCCTCGCGCAACACGTCGGCCTTTCCGGTCGCCCACAGGTCACCGGCGAGGCGATCGACCCGCCAGCCGAGATGGTCGACGTGCAGGCGCGCGTGCGGCTCGAATTTGCCGGTGACGACCAACGTCCGCCCACCGCCGGCCCGCACGGCGGCCAGCGCGTCGTCCGCGCCGGGGAGGGCGCCGATGTGGCCGATGACGTCCGGGTACAGCTCGCGGTAGCGGGTGACCAGATGGGGGATCAGATCGTCGGGCGCGCCCGCGTCGCCGAGCAGCGTGGCCAGTGGCGGGCCGAGGTGCTCGGCGAAGTGTGAGCCGTCCATCGGGAGATCGAACTCGCGCGCGAGGGTGTCGATCGCCAGGGCGACGCCCGGACGTGAATCGATGAGCGTCATGTCCAGGTCGAAGCCGACGGTGAGAGTCACGTTGTCGAGCCTATCGCCGAGGGGCCACCGGCCCTGTGGGTCGCTGCCCGGACCTGTCCCGAACTGCACTGATTCACGTGGAACCCCCGCTGCACTCGATGCCGAAATCGGTTGGGGGAGTGCGGTGCAGCCAAGCACGCTGTGCGTCATGGCATTTGAGTCCTACCGCTGGGTAACCGGATAACCCGCAGGTCACACGCCCATCGAAAGATGTTGGGACAGCGTGCCACCCGGCAAACGGCAGTAAGGGCAATGGTGCAGTGACTGCCGTTCCAGGGTTTCGAACCCCGGGGCGCGACCCTGAACCGGGGGCGCGCCCGGAGTCGTCAGCTACTGGCGGCCGCGGTGAACGGTGCGACGGTGGGTACCGACACCGGCCGTGAGGGATGGGTCCACACGCCTTTGCGCTCCAGGATCGGCAGCACGCCCTCGCCGAACCAGTACGCCTCCTCCAGATGCGGATACCCGGACAGGATGAAGTGGTCGATCCCGATGGCGGCGTATTCGAGCAGTCGATCGGCCACCTCGGCGTGCGACCCGACCAGCGCCGTGCCCGCGCCACCGCGCACCAGGCCGACGCCCGCCCACAGATTCGGGGCGATCTCGAGCCCGTCGGTGCGCCCGTTGTGCAGACGCGCCATCCGGCGCTGCCCCTCGGAGTCGCTCTTGGCCAGGTTCGCCTGCACCCGTTCGATCTCACCGGGTGAGATGCCGTCGAGGAGCCGTTCGGCCTCGGTCCACGCCTCGGCGGCGGTGTCGCGGCTGATCACGTGGATGCGCAGGCCGAAGTCGACGGTGCGGGCCTCGATCGCGGCCAGTCCGCGGATCCAGTCCAGTTTCTTCGCGACCGCGTCCACCGGTTCGCCCCAGGTGAGGTAGGTGTCGGCGTAGCGGGCGGCGATCGGCCCGGCAGGCCCTGACGAACCGCCGAAGAACACCGGCGGAACCGGATCGGGACGGGCGCTGAGGATCGCGTCCTTCACCCGCAGGTGCTCGCCGGTGAAGCTGAACGGCTCGGTCGACGACCACAGCTCGCGCACGATGTGCAAGAACTCGCCGGTGCGCGCGTAGCGCTCGGCCTTGTCCAGGAAGTCGCCGTAGGCCTCCTGCTCGCGCTGCTCGCCACCGGTGACGACATTGAGCAGCAGACGCCCGGCGGAATGGCGCTGGAAGGTCGCCGCCATCTGGGCGGCCAGGGTGGGGCTGGTCAGACCGGGACGCAGCGCGACCAGGAACTTCAGCGTCTCGCTGGTCTGCACGAGCATGGCGGTGGTCAGCCACGCGTCCTCGCACCAGGCGCCGGTCGGGGTCAGGACACCCTCGAAGCCGTTGTCCTCGGCCGCGGCGGTGAGCTGGTTGAGATAGCGCAGCGTCGCGGGGCGATCACCGGACATGAAGCTCCCGTGTCCGCCCGCCATCAGGCCGCGTGAGTCGCCGTAGGTGGGCAGGAACCAGTGAAACGACAGTCGGTGATCGGTCATCCCTCGATGCTGACCGGTGCGCTCGCCCCCGTCACGGATTCCGATCACCGTGCGCGCAACCCCCGACACGCCGCAGTGCGGGCATGCCGAACTAGACGTAACTAAGCGAAACACGTAACCTCGTGAAAAGCTCGGGCGACGGTGCTCGGGCCGGCGACCCTACGAAACGAGTTTCCTCAATGACGCGGCATGTCGACGTACTGATCATCGGCGCTGGCCTCTCCGGAATCGGTACGGCCTGTCACCTGACTCGCGAGCAGACCGGACGCACCTACGCGATCCTCGAGCGCCGCGAGAACATCGGTGGTACCTGGGACCTGTTCAAGTACCCCGGCATCCGCTCGGACTCGGACATGCTCACCTTCGGTTTCGGCTTCCGCCCCTGGATCGGCACCAAGGTGCTCGCCGACGGCGCCAGCATCCGGCAGTACGTCGAGGACACCGCCAAGGAATACGGCGTCACCGACCACATCACGTTCGGCCGCAAGGTCGTCACCGCCGATTTCGATCGTGGCACCGCGCTGTGGACCGTGCAGGCCGTGATCGAGGCGACCGGCGAGACCGAGACCTGGACCGCGAACTTCGTCGTCGGCGCCAGCGGCTACTACAACTACGACAAGGGCTACCAGCCCGAATTCCCCGGTCAGGACGACTTCAAGGGTCAGATCGTGCACCCGCAGCACTGGCCGGAGGATCTGGATTACGCAGGCAAGAAGGTCGTCGTCATCGGTTCCGGCGCCACCGCGATCACGCTGATCCCGTCGATGGCCGACACCGCCGCGCACGTCACCATGCTGCAGCGCTCGCCCACCTGGATCCAGGCGCTGCCGTCGGACGACCCGGTCGCGATCGGTTTCAAGAAGTCGCGCGTGCCCGACGCCGTCGCCTACAAGATCGGTCGCGCCCGCAACATCGCCCTGCAGCGCGCCAGCTTCCAGCTCTCGCGTACCAACCCCGAGCTGGCCAAGAAGCTCATGCTGGCGCAGGTGCGCCTGCAGCTGGGCAAGAAGGTGGACCTGCGCCACTTCACCCCCAGCTACAACCCGTGGGATCAGCGCCTGTGCGTGGTGCCCAACGGTGACCTGTTCAAGGTGCTCAAGAGCGGCAAGGCCGACATCGTCACCGACCGCATCGCGAAGTTCACCGAGAAGGGCATCCTGACCGAGTCGGGCCAGGAGCTCGAGGCCGATATCATCGTCACCGCCACCGGCCTGAACGTGCAGATGCTCGGCGGCATCACGCTCACCATCGACGGCGCTCCGGTGAAGTTCAACGAGACGGTCGCCTACAAGAGCGTCCTGTACTCCGACATCCCGAACTTCCTGATGATCATCGGCTACACCAACGCCTCCTGGACCCTGAAGGCCGACCTCGCCGCCGCGTACCTGTGCCGCGTGCTCAACATCATGCGCGACCGCGGCTACACCACCTTCGAGGTGCACGCCAACCCCGACGACATCGCCGACGAGTCGCTCATGGGTGGCGCCCTCACCTCGGGCTACATCCAGCGCGGCAACGACGCCATGCCCCGCCAGGGCGCGCGCGGTGCCTGGAAACTGGTCAACAACTACTACCGGGACCGCACCCTGATGCACAAGGCCCCGATCGAGGACGGCGTGCTCCAGTTCAGCAAGATCGGCACCAGCGTGGAGCCGGGCGCGGAGAGCATCGGCGCCTAGGCGCGCTACTGACGATCGCCGGTGGCAGCGCTAGCTCTCCTCGGAGCTAGCGCCCGTCCTTCGCGGCTTGGCGCCGTGCCCCCGCGGCGATGCTGGAGGCCTCGAACTTCTTTCGACCGGAGGACTCGCGGGTGGCGTCGATGCGCGCTTTCCCCGCGGAGCGCACCTTCCCGTCACTGTCGCCGATATCGCTGAACGACGGCGCGTCCTTGCGGGCGCGGGCGAGCCTCTCGGCCTTCAACTTGCGGGCATTGCGCTTCGAGGCCGTGGCCAGCTGGCGGCTCACCCGGCTGAGCGCGCTTTCGAAGACTTCCGCTTTGCCGGCGTTGTGGGTGTTCGCCGATTTTCCGGCGCCGCGCGCTCCCTTGGCTTCTACCTTGGCCGCGCCGGACCGGCGGTACACCTTGACGAATTTGTTGCGCGCCCGCCGCACACGGGTATGCAGCCGGATCAGCGCCTCTTCGTCGAGATCGGCCATCTGCGCTTTCTTTGTGCCGCGGATCAGGACGTACTCGTCTTCGGACAAGGAGTTCATCAACTTCGACATGTCGACTCCGATCTACCCGAGGGTCACCGTAGGAAAAGAGTGTAGTCCTACCCGTTAAGGGTCACTGTCGACGATCTTGTGCCACGAATTCGGGGGCTGTCGCGGTCAGGAATCGGCCGCAGTGGATTCTTGCGTGTCCGCACCGGGTCGCTGGGCCGTGTGGCGGGCCTGCTCGCTGTCGCGTTTCGGCCGATTTCCTTCACCCGGGCGAACTTTCAGCGGCTCCCGTACTATCGCGATCGAAGACACCGCCCGGGGAGATGAAGGAGGACGGTGTGGGATCTCGCCTACCGGCGACCATCCGTGACGCGGGGACGTGGCTGCGGCGATTCGCCGCGACGACACCAGGTGCGATCGGGGTGGTCCTCGTCGTGACCACGGTGGCCTGCCTGGTTGCCGGATCGACGGCGGGACGACAGCTCGACGCCAAGATCGTGCGCACCGAACAGGTGCTGGATCGGACCGAGCCGCTGGCCTTCGCCGCGCAGAGTCTGTATGTATCGCTCTCGGCCGCCGACGCGGGCGCCGCGACGGCCTTCCTGTCCGGCGGCATCGAATCACCGCAGGTGCGAGACACCTATGAGCAGGCGCTCGCCGAGGCCGCCGCCGCCCTGGCGGAGGCGACCGCCGGTGCCACCGACGCGCAGACCAGGGCGATCGTCGCCCGCATCGCCGCCGACCTGCCGACCTACACGGGCTTGGTGGAGACCGCGCGCGCCAACAATCGTCAGGGCTTCCCGGTCGGTTCGGCGTATCTGCGCCAGGCCTCGGACCTGATGCAGACATCGCTGCTGCCCAATGCCGAACAACTCAGCGAGGCCCGCTTCGCCGCGGTGCGGGAGGACCAGCAGCGCATCGGCGCGCTGCCGTGGACGAGCATCGTGCTCCTGCTGCTGGTCCTCGCGGTGTGCCTGGTCGGGTCGATCGTGTTGCTGCGCCGGACGAACCGCCTGGTGAACACCGGCCTGGCGCTGGCGGCGCTGGCCGCTTTGGTGGCGCTGCTGTGGACCGCGGGCGCCACCTCGACCGCCGCGCAATTGCTCGAGGACGGAAGTTCCGGCGCCGGAGCGCGCGTGGAGAACCTGGCAGGGGCCCGCATCCTGGCCCAGCAGGCCCGCACCGACGAAACCCTGGCCCTGATCACCCGCGGCGACATCACCGCCACGGAGAAGGCCTTCCAAACCCACAGCGGCGACCTGCGCGGGCGCCTCACCGCGGCCGGTGGCGGCGACTCCGATGCCGAACGCGCGCTGACGAATTGGAACGCGGGGCACAATGCCCAGCGCACCGCCTACGAGAAGGCCGACTATCCCGGCGCGGTCACCCAGGCGATCGGCACCGGCCCCGACAGCTCGGCCACCAGCTTCGCCCGCCTCGACCAGGAACTGCGCGACGACCTCGCCCAGGCCCGCGACGACCTGCGCGACGGTGTCGCCGCCGCCGCAACATCGTTGACCCTCAGCCCCTTCGGCACCCTGCTCCTGCTGCTGGCCGCGGCCGGCGCGGTGATCTCCGGACTCTGGCCACGACTCAAGGAGTTCTTGTGAGGCGTCCACTGCTGGTCGCGCTCGCCGCGGCCGTCGCGCTGGTCGCGGGCTGTGCCGACGCCCCCGAACCGTCGACCATCGCCGCCACCGCCGTGGCCCCACCGCTGCCCGGTGCCGAGGCGATCACCTCGGCGCCGACCGCCGAGGGCACCGGAACCTGTGATACCGAAGCGACATTGGCGCCGACGACCCAGCCGCGACCGGGTGCGATGCCCGCGGGGTCGGCGATGGCCGCCATCATCGCCAACGGCAGGCTGCGGGTCGGCGTCGATCAGAACACCTACATGTTCGGGTTCCGCAACCCGTCGACCGGCAAGCTCGAGGGTTTCGACATCGACCTGGCCAGGGAGATCGCGCGCGATCTGTTCGGTGACCCGGACAAGATCGAACTGCGTTCCGTCACCGCGGCCGACCGGATCCCGCTGTTGCAGGAGAAGAAGGTCGACATGATCGTGCGCACCTTCTCGGCGACCTGCGAACGCCGCCGTGAGGTCGATTTCTCGAGCGTGTACTACCGTGCGGCGCAGCGCATCGCGGCCCCGCACGGGGCGGGCATCACCAACGGCGCCGGGCTCGCGGGCAAGCGGGTCTGCGTCGCGAAGGGCACCACCGCCGCCGCGCCGCTGTTCACGCTGCCGACCCCACCCACCGTGCTCGGCGTGACCAATTGGACCGACTGCCTGGTGGCCCTGCAGCAGGGCACCGTCGACGCGATCAGCGGGGACGAGCCGATCCTGGCGGGGCTGGTCGCCCAGGACCACAATCTCGAGGTCGTCGGCGACCCGATCGGCGCGGGCGCTTACGCCGTCGGGGTGCCGCGCGGCAGCGACGAGCTGGTGCGTTTCGTCAACGGTGTCCTCGACCGCGCCCGTACCGACGGCACCTGGCAGCGGATCTACGCCCAGCACCTGTCGACTCTGGGCCCCTCGCAGGGGCCGCCGGTACCCCGGTACGTCGGATGAGCTGGCCGATGCTCGGCGTGCTCGAGATCGATCGTGAACTGGCGGGGCGCACAGCGGAATTGGCGACGGTGACCACGACCCTGCTGGAACTGGACCGCCACCCCGGCCTGGCCCTGGTCCGCCGCTATCCGCCGACGGGGGAGACCGCGCGTCGGTGGGCGCCGGTGGAGAAGGCACTGGGCGAACTCTGGGAGGACCTGGGGCGGGTGCGCGCCATCCTCGGCGAGGCGCAGGCGGTGCGGGCCGGTCGCGGCAGGGTCGACGACCGGTCGCGGGGGCGGCTCACCGAGCTGCTGCGCGGGCGCCCGCACGAGGTGGCGCGGATCCCGATCCCCTTGGCGCAGCGCGGCCTGACCGGTCCCAGTGAGACCGTCGTGACAGTCGGCATCGCCGATTGCCTGGACCGGATGCGCGCCGCGTTCGCCTTCGTCGCCCCGTTCGCCGACGAGGTCGCGGCGGTCGATGAACAGGTGCTCGGCGCACTCGCCCCGCTGCAACAGCGCGTCGAGCAAGCGCGTGGCGCGCTGGACGCGGCCACCGAACCACTGTCCACACTCTTGGGTCGCGCGGGCACCGATCCGCTCGGTTTCGGGCCGGGTGAGATCGCCGGCGCCCTCGCCTCGCTCACGGCGCTGATCGATACCGAATCCGCCCGCCACAGCGACCATCTCGCCGTTGCCGCCGATCTGCCCGGCGCTGTCGCCGCCCTGCGCGCACAGTTGGCCGATCTCGGCGAACGGCAAGATCGCGCCGACGGCACCGTCACCCAGGCTCAGCACAAGGTCGCGACCGGCGAGCTACCCGACGGCGGCGAACCGGCCACGAGATTGCGCGCCGAACTCGACACTCTCGGCGGTACACCCGATCGGCCGACAGTGGAACATCTGCTCGCGCTGCGCGTGCGGGCCGGCGACGCTGCCGAAAAGGCCACACGGCGTGAGGAATTGGCGCGTGGTCTGCTCGATCGGCGCGCCGAACTGCGCGGCAGACTCACCGCCTACCGTGCGAAGGCCTCGCGGCTCGGAGTGAGCGAGGACCGGGATGTGCTCGCCGCCGACCGGATCGCGGCCGGTCTGCTCACCCGCACACCGTGCGATCTGGCCGCGGTCACCCGGGCCGTCGCGGACTATCGTTCGATCATCGGGGAGAAAGCGGGGCGGACAGCATGAGGTGTAGTGAACCGGGGTGCGGCGGCACGATCGAGGACGGCTACTGCGCACTGTGCGGTACCGCGCCCGTCGCGAGCGCGCCACCGGTACCGCAGGCCGGCCTCGCGGGCAACAGCCGATCGGGGCGCACGACAGCGCAGCCGCGCAGGGCGAACCCGCAGCCGCCACCGATACCCGTGCCGGTTCCCGGCGCCTGTGGCGAACCCGAGTGCGACGGCACGATCGTCGACGGGTACTGCGACACCTGCGGTACCGCGCCGGCCACGGTGACGGGTCCGATGCACAGCCCGTCCGCGTCGACGGTCAGCGCGAGCGGGCGCACCTCGAGTCGCTCGGTGCGAACCCGTTCGGGCTCGGCGCGTTCGGCCGCGCGCGGCAGGCTCGGCGCCGGGCTCGTCGAAGTGCCGCCGGTCCCGCGCGTCGACCCGGCCACGGCGGTGCTCACCGACCCCCAGGTGCCCGAATCTGACCGCTTCTGCGGCAAGTGTGACAAGCCTGTCGGGCGCGGCCAGGCCGGTGTTCCCGGCCGCACCGCCGGGTTCTGCCCGCACTGTGGCACCCGCTACTCCTTCGTGCCCCGGCTGCGGGCAGGCGATCTCGTCGGCGGCCAGTACGAAGTGGCGGGGGCGCTGGCCCACGGTGGTCTCGGCTGGATCTATCTGGCCACCGACCGCGCCGTCAACAAACGCTGGGTGGTCCTCAAAGGGCTCATCGACACCGGCGACGCCGACGCCCTGGCCGCGGCCCTGGCCGAACGGCGTTTCCTCGCCGAGGTCGACCACCCCAACATCGTCAAGATCCACAACTTCACCGAACACGCCGACGCCGACGGCGAACCCGTCGGCTACATCGTCATGGCCTATGTCGGCGGCACCTCGCTCAAGCAGATCCTGCGCGCCCACCGCGCCGAAACCCAGCGCTATCTGCCGCCCGCGCAGGCGATCGCCTATGTGCTGGAAATGCTGCCCGCCCTCGGCTATCTGCACGCTCGCGGCTGGGCCTACTGCGATTTCAAGCCCGACAATGTGATGCAGACCGAGGAACGCCTCGAGCTGATCGACCTCGGTGCGGTGATCGCGATGGACGACCGCACCAGCCCCATCTACGGCACCCTCGGCTACCAGGCACCCGAGATCGCCGAAACCGGGCCGACGGTGGCCACCGAGATCTACACCGCGGGCCGCACACTGGCCGTGCTGATGATGCGAGTGCCCTCCGTCGACGGCAAGCTCGGCCCGATCCCCGGTCCAGAGACCGAACCGGTACTGGCCGAACATGATTCGCTGTACCGATTCCTGCAGCGGGCCACCGACCCCGACCCACTGGCGCGTTTCGCCTCGACGAGCGAAATGGCCGACCAGCTCACCGGTGTGCTGCGCGAGGTGCTGGCGACCGGCGACGGGATCCCACGGCCCGGCATGTCGAGCCAGTTCGGTCCCGCCCGTGCCGTCTTCGGCATCGACAGCGTCACACCCGAACCGGGCGCCCTCATCGCCGGCCTGCCCGCCCCGCTGGTCGACCCCGGCGACAGTGGCGCCGCCCTGCTGGCGACCACCGATGCCGCGACCCCGGCCGAACTCGAGCGGGCACTCACCGCCGGACTGCGCGCGGTGGTGACCGGATCGGGCGAGTCGGTCGAGATCCCGCTGCGACTGGTGCGCGCCGAGCTCGAAGCGGGTGACGCGGCAGCGGCGCTGACCCGGCTGGCCGCCTTGGACGCCGAGCTCGAATTCGACTGGCGCCCCGTCTGGTATCGAGCCAAGGCTGCCCTGCTCACCGGCGACTATGCCGATGCGGCCGCCGATTTCGAGTCCGTCTACGCGGCACTGCCCGGTGAATCCGCTCCCAAACTCGCGCTGGCGGCCGCCCTGGAGCTCGGTGCAGGCGCCCGCGGCGAGCAGCCCGACACCGGAGCCTTCGAGCTCGGCCGCGCGCTGGCGCTCTACGAAACGGTCTGGCGCACCGACCACACCTATCTGTCGGCCGCCTTCGGCGCCGCGCGACTGCGCCGCGCCGACGGTGACCGCACGGGCGCGGTGGCGGTCCTCGATCAGGTCGACCGCACCTCCTCGATGTTCACCGAGGCCCGGCTCTCCGCCGTCGAAACGCTACTGACGCACCGGGATCCGGCCGACCTCGACGAGGACCTGCTCCGCCGGACCGGCGAGCGCGTCGACCACTTGCGCCTCGACTCGCGCACACGCACCGCGCAGGTGCGGATGGTCGTCCTCGAGGCGGCCCTGAACTGGATCCGGTCGGGACAGCAACCGAGGACACCAGGCAAGCTGTTGGACGTGGAATTCACCGAGCAGGGCGTGCGGACGGGATTGGAACGATGCTTGCGGACACTGGCGCGCGAGGCCGACGACATGTGGACCCGATTCGTCCTGGTGGACCAGGCGAACTCGGTGCGCCCCAGGACCACCCTGTGACGGCGCCGGGCTGTGCCGACTGCGCGGGCTCGGCGCGGGCGGGACACCGCTTCTGTGAAGGCTGCGGTCGCGAACTCGGCGTGCGCAAAGTCGCACTGCCCGTGCATGATCCGGTCGCGGTGCCGCAGTGCTCGACCTGCGGTGAACGCCGCTACGAGGGCGGCTACTGCGTCAAATGCGGCAGCCCCAAGCCTGTCCCTGATCGTTTCGAGGAAGACCTCGGCGCGGTGTATGTCCTCACCGACCGCGGAATCAGCCACTCCCGCAACGAAGACGCGGTCGCGGCCGCGGTGCGCGAGGGCGACGGCATCCGGGTGATCGTGGTCAGCGACGGCGTCTCCACTTCCCAGGATCCGCAGGCGGCCTCCGGCAATGCCGCCCGCACCGGTGTCGACGCCGCGCTGGCCGCCCTGGCCGAGGGCAGGGCCGACTCCGATGCCGCGATGGCGGGCCTGGCGGCGGCGACCGCCGCGGTGCGCGGCATGTCACGCACCCCCGAGTACGCGCCGTCGTGCACCTATGTCTCCGCGATCGTGCGCGAGACGAGCGTGGGTACCGACATCACCGTCGCCAATGTCGGTGACAGCAGGGCATTCTGGCTGGCGGCGGGCGATCCGACCGCGTCACGCCGGCTCAGCGTCGACGATTCCTGGGCCCAGGCTCTCGTCGACGCGGGCGCCCTCGACGAGACCGCGGCGATGAACGACCCGCGCGCCCACACCCTGCTGCGCTGGCTCGGCGCCGACGGTGGCGAAGCACCGTGGTCGGCGAACTGCCTGCAACGCATGCTCGCCACCGAGCCGGGCACGCTGCTGCTGTGCAGCGACGGCCTGTGGAACTACCTGCCCGAGGCGGTCGCGCTCGCCGGCTTCACCGTCGAGACGTCGCCGCAGGCCGCCGCGCGCGCGCTCGCCGACTTCGCCCTCAACAGCGGGGGCAGTGACAACATCACCGTCGCCCTGGCTCCGGTGCCCGTTGCCGTATCGCCCGAACCAGGAGTGTCATGAGTTCCCCTGAGACAGCCGGTATCTCGATCGCCGTCGACCAGAACGAATTCCTCGCCGAAGGCGCGAGCGTGGTGGACGCGGTGCTGACGGTGACCACCGGGCCCGAACTCGCCGCCGTCGCGACACCGCCGCCGCGGCTCGAGATCCTGATCATCGACTGCTCCGGATCGATGGGTAACAAGCGCAAATTCGAGAACGCGCGCAACGCCACCCGCACCGCGCTCGACGAGATCCCCGACGGCACCGCGTTCGCCATCATCGAGGGCACCGAGTCGGCCCGGATGATCTACCCGAGCGACAACACCCTGTCCGCCCCCGCCGACCGCACACATCGCGCCTCGGCCCGGCGAGCCCTGGATCGGTTGCGGCCCGACGGCGGCACCGCGATGGGTTCATGGCTGGCGCTGGCCCGCGAGGTCGCCGCCGCGCACCCCGGCGCGCAGGCGCACGCGATTCTGCTCACCGACGGCAAGAACGAGCACGAGACCCCGCAGGAGCTCGCGACCGAACTCGACCGTGCCGAAGGGCTTTTCGTCTGCGACTGCCGCGGTGTCGGCGACGACTGGGTCGCCGAGGAGGTGCGCAAGATCGCCTCGAAACTGTCCGGGGACGCGAACATCGTCGCCGATCCGAAGGACCTGGCCCGAGATTTCGCCGCGATGATGCGTTCCTCGGCCGCGCGCGTGATCCCGGAACTGACGCTGAAGGTGTGGACTCCGGCCGGTGCGCGGGTGCGGATGGTCAAACAGGTCTCGCCGGTGCTCGAGGATCTGACCGGGCGCCGGATCGACGTGGGTGCGCAGGTGGGGGACTACCCGCTGTCGTCGTGGGCCGCCGAGGAGCGCGAATACCACGTGCAGATCGAACTGGAACCGGCCGCGCCGGGCCGGGAGAAGCTGGCCGCGCGGCTGAGTGTGCTGGCCGGCGACGAGGTACTGGGCCAGGGCCTGGTGCGCGCGGTCTGGACCACCGATTCGACGCTGTCGACCCGCATCAGTACCCGCGTCGCCCACTACACCGGCCAGGTCGAACTGGCCCAGGCCGTGCAGGAAGGTCTGGCGGCGCGCCGCACCGGCGATGTCACCACCGCGACCGCGAAGCTGCGTCGCGCGGTGGAACTCGCCGCCGCCTCCGGCCACGAGTCCACCGCCAAACTGCTGCGCGGTGTGGTCGAGGTCGAGCACGACGGCACCGTGAAGCTGCGCGGCCAGGTCGCCGCGGCCGACGAACTCGCCCTCGACATCCGCTCCACCAAGACCGCCCGGGTGCGGCCGGAGGGCGGCTGACATGCCGATGTGCGCGGACGGACACCAGTCGCGGTCGACGGACTACTGCGATGTGTGCGGATCGGCTCTGGGCACGGCGCCCGCGCCCGACCCGGCGGCTCTGCGCCTGTGCCCGAACTGCCACGCGCCGACCAGCGGACGCTTCTGCGAAGGATGCGGCCACGATTCCGCCCTGCCACCGGCGACAGTGACGTCGGCGCGTCCCGGTGACCGAGCGGAATCGGCCGATACCGGATTCGACCCCACCATGATCGCTGCCGGCGCGCCCCCCGACAGTGGCCGATCCGGGGTGTGGGTCGCGCGGATCTTCGCCGACCGCGAGTTCTACGCGCGCGTCCGAGCCCGCAAGGGACCCGATGCCGAGCGTGTCGAATTCCCGGACTTCTACCCCGAACGTCGAATCATCTTGCGTGGCAACCAGTTCCTGATCGGAAAACGATCGGCCTCGCAAGGGATCGTGCCCGAGATCGACCTCGGCATCGCCCCGGCGGATATCGGCGTCTCCCGCGCGCATGCGATGATCCAGGTCGATCAGAGGGGCGCGCTCACCATCACCGACCTCGGTTCCACCAACGGAACCAGCCTGGACGGCGCCGAATCATCGATCACACCGCAGCAGGCGGTCGCACTGCGCGAAGGCAGCCGGATCCATGTCGGCGGCTGGACCACCATCGCGATCACCGCGGAACCGTAGACGCATCTGTTCACCAAACGTAGGGTCGGGACCATGACGAAGTTCGACGGGAAGACCTGCCTGATCACCGGTGCCGCCAGCGGCCTCGGCCGCGCCACGGCGTTCGCGGCCGCCGCGAAGGGGGCCTCGCTCGTCCTCACCGACATCACGGCCGACACGCTCGCCACCACCGCCGAGGAACTGCGCGCGGCCGGGGCGACGGTGCATCTCGCGCACGCGGCCGACGTCAGCGACCATTCCGCGGTGGTCGGTCTCGCCGCCCATACTTTCGAGGCCGTGAGCCATGTCGACATCGTCATGAACGTGGCGGGCATCGCCACCTGGGGCACCGTCGACAAGCTCACGCCCCAGCAGTGGCGCCGCACCGTCGACATCAACCTGATGGGCCCCATCCACATCATCGAGGAGTTCGTGCGCCCGATGATCACCGCCGGTCGCGGCGGTCACCTGGTGAACGTGTCCTCGGCGGCGGGCATCTTCGGTCTACCGTGGCACGCGCCCTACAGCGCCACCAAGTTCGGCCTGCGCGGTGTCTCGGAGGTGCTGCGGTTCGACCTGCGCCGCCACAAGATCGGCGTCAGCCTGGTCTGCCCCGGCGCGATGGCCACCCCGATGGTCGACAGCGTCGACATCGCGGGCGTCGACCGCGACAACGCGGCGCTGAACAAGGCGATCAGGCTGTTCATGCGCCACGCCGTCACCCCGGAGCAGGCGGCCACGTCGGTGATCAAGGGTGTCGAGCGCAACCGCTACTGGGTCTACACCTCCCGCGACATCCAGTTGGCCCACTGGGGTCAGCGGTACTTCCCTTACGGCTACACCTTGGCCATGCGCGGTTTGAACTCCGCGATGACCAACTATGTCGACAAGAACGCCCTGGTCCGCTAGACGAGGTCGCTGGGGTCGGTATTGGCCCCACACAGGATCACGCACACCCGTTCGCCGGGTTCGGGCCGATAGGCCGGGCCCGAACCGGTGTCGAGCAGTGCCGCCATCGCGGTGGCCGCGCCGTTCTCCACGGCGATGCGATGGGAGGTCCACAGCTGCTGCCTGGCCGCGCGGATCGCCTCGTCGGGCACCAGCAACGACCGCACACTCGGATGCTGGGCGGCGGCCAAGGCCATCGCCGACACATTCGGGGCGCCGAGGGAATCCGCGGCGATCGAGTCGACGGTGACGTCCACCGGGTGACCGGCTTCGAGCGCGGCGTTCAGCGATCGACAGCCCTCGGGTTCGACGGCCACCGTGCGAATCCCGAAATGCTGTGCGGCGACCGCCGTTCCGGTGAACAACCCACCGCCGCCGACGGCGACGAGCACCGTGTCCAGGTCGGGGATGCGCGCGTGGATCTCGCGCATCAGCGTGCCGGCGCCCGCGGCCACGAGCGTATCGTCATAGGCATGGGCGGCCAGCGCACCACTGGTCTCGGCGAATTCCCGGCAAGCGGCCAACGCCTGCTTGTATTCCGGACCGATCAGTCGCACCCGCGCGCCGTAGTCACGAAGTCGACCGATTTTGACCGCAGGCGCGGTCTCGGGCAGAAACACCGTCGCGGGCACCCCCGCCTCCCGTGCCGCCCATGCGCACGCCAACCCGGCATTGCCGCCCGAGGCGATCGTCACACCCGCGTCCGGCAACGTTTCCGCTGCCGCGTGCGCGCGCACGAAATTCTGCGCACCACGCGCCTTGAACGTGCCGGTGAACTGCAAGAACTCCAGTGCGAACCAGAGCGGGTCCGGCCCTGGTCCGGCCGGTGCGACAGTGATCGGGCGAACCAGTCCGTCGATGCGCGCTGCGGCGGCTTCGATATCAGCGAAAGTCGGGGTCACCCCTGCGACTATGCCACCGGCCACGTCCCCTCGAACCGCCCGTTGAGCGGGCGAATTGTTACGACGGGTTTACGTCCGCACCAGTCTGGGTACATAACAGATCGGTAACAAGCTCGAAGGCGGGTAGTCGTGTCGGTCTGGGGACGCGAAACCCCCCAGTGCACCGGCACACGCCCGGCGTGTCAGCAAAGGATGTGCACACACATGAGCGCGAACCTGATGATCGTGGACGACGATGTCCAGATGCGCGGCGACCTGCGTCGCGCGATGGAAGACGAAGGGTATGCCGTAGCCGAGGCAGGCGTGCCTTCCGACGCCCTCGATCGGCTGCGCAGCGACGGGCCACCCGATCTGATGATCGTCGACCTGATGCGCGGCGAAGCCGACGGCTTCGACTGCATCCGGGAGATCCGTCGTGACCACGATGTGCCGATCATCGTGATCAGCACCCGTTACGACACCCACGACGTGGTCGCGGCCCTGGAGGCGGGGGCCGACGACTTCGTGAGCAAGCCGTTCGAAATCAAGGAGATCACCGCCAGGATGCGCGCGCTCCGCCGTCGCGCCCGCATCACCGCCGATCGCGACACGACCCCCGAGGCCGTGCTCGACGCCGATCCGCACGCGCCACTGGTGCTGGCGGCCGACGCGGGCGCGGTGCGTCGCGGCGCCGAGGAGATCCACCTCACGGTCACCGAATTCCGGTTGCTGTGTGAACTGGCGGAGACCCCCGGCCGCGTGCTGAGTCGATCCGTGCTGCTCGAAAGAGTGTGGGATCAGGGCTTTTTCGGTGACGAACGCATCGTCGACGTCCACGTGCGACGCCTGCGTACCAAGATCGAACGCGACCCGTCCGACCCGCGCATCGTGGTTACCGTGCGCGGTCTCGGGTATCGCCTCGATGTGCAGTCGTAGTAAACGATTCGTCATACAACCGCAAAGAGCTCGACACAAAGACCGCAAAGTCGGCTGGGCACGTTAGATATATGACAACGTCCACCATGTCCATCGAGCCGGCCGCCAGCGCGGCGGCCCCTGGTTCGGAACCGAGATTGCGTCATCCGCGGCTGGGCGACGGTGCCCAGCTGTGGCGGATCGCCCGCGATTCGCAGGTACTCGACGTCAATTCCAGCTACGCGTACCTGCTGTGGTGTCGCGATTTCGCCGCAACCTCGTTGGTTGCCGAAAGTGACGGTCAGCCCGTCGGATTCGTCATCGGATATGTGCGCCCGGAAGCTCCGGACACGCTGTTCGTCTGGCAGATCGCCGTCGACGCGCAAGCTCGCGGCCGCGGCCTGGCCGCCGCCATCCTGCACGCGCTGCTCGATTCGGTAGCCGGCGCGGGCATCACCACCTTGGAAACCACGATCTCACCCGGAAACACCGCCTCGCATGCGCTGTTCTCCGCGGTGGCCCGGGAACGCGGTGCCGATTTGCGCACCGAGGACCTGTTCGAAGAAAACGATTTCCCCGATTCACACGAGGCAGAGCTGCTGTATGTGATTTCACCGGCTCAGCGCCAGGAGGAACGACGATGATCACGACCACCGACACCAGCATTTTCGAGGCCATGGAATCGAATGTGCGCGGATACTGCCGTGACTGGCCGGCCATCTTCAGCACCGCCGAAGGCGCCTGGTTGCGCGACGAGCAGGGCCGCGAATACCTCGACTTCTTCGCAGGCGCCGGCGCGTTGAACTACGGACACAACAACCCGATTCTGAAAAAGGCGCTGCTGGAATACATCGGCAGCAACGGCATCACCCACGGTCTGGACATGTCGACCGTGGCCAAGCGTGAACTGCTCGAGACCATCCGCGACAATCTGCTCTCGCCGCGTGGCCTCGACTACAAGGTCCAGTTCCCTGGCCCGACCGGCGCGAACGCCGTCGAAGCCGCGCTCAAGCTGGCCCGCAAGGTCACCGGCCGCAAGACCATCCTGAGCTTCACCAACGCCTTCCACGGCATGACCCTCGGTGCGCTGTCGGTGACCGGCAACGCCGCCAAGCGGGCCGGTGCCGGGGTGCCGCTCGAGCACTCCACCCCGATGCCCTACGACGGCTACTTCGACAACACCATCGAGGACTTCGGCTGGATGCAGCGCGTCCTCGACGACAGCTCCTCGGGCTTCGATCGCCCCGCCGCGGTGATCGTGGAGACCGTGCAGGGTGAGGGCGGCGTGAACCTGGCCCGCGCCGAATGGCTGCGTCACCTGGCCGGACTGTGCGCCGCGCGCGACATCCTGCTCATCGTCGACGACGTGCAGATGGGCTGCGGGCGCACCGGCCCGTTCTTCTCCTTCGAGATCGCCGGCATCACCCCCGACATCGTGACGCTGTCCAAGTCGATCGGCGGCTACGGTCTGCCGATGGCGCTGGTGCTGCTCAAGCCCGAGCACGACCAGTGGGCGCCCGGTGAGCACAACGGCACCTTCCGTGGCAACAACCCCGCCTTCGTCACCGCGACCGCCGCCCTGCGCGAGTACTGGTCCGATGACAAACTCGCCCAGCGCACCGCCGAGAACGGCGCCTACGTGGGTCGCACGCTCGACGCGGTCGCGCAGCGGCATGCCGGAGTGTCCACTCGTGGACGCGGCATGGTGCACGGCATCGTCTTCGACGACCCGTCGCAGGCGGGCAAGGTGTGCCGCACCGCGTTCGAACAGGGTCTGCTGGTGGAGACCTCGGGGTCGATGGACGAGGTCGTGAAACTGCTGCCGCCGTTGACGCTGGGCAGCGACGAACTCGATCAGGGCCTGTCGGTGCTGGTCTCCTCGATCGACACCGTCTGTGGTGGTGCCGCATGATCGTGCGCACCACCGAAGAGATCACCGGCACCGAACGCGATGTGGCAGGGCCGGGTTGGCGCAGCAAGCGCATCGTGCTCGGCGGCGACAAGGTCGGTTTCTCCTTCCACGAGACCACGATCGAGGCGGGCACCGTCCACCGGTTCCACTACCAGAATCACGTCGAGGCGGTGTGGCTGGTCGAGGGTGAGGGCAGCCTGCTCGATCTCGACAACCAGACAACGTACGAGCTGGGCCCGGGCTCGATGTACCTGCTCGACGGACACGAACGTCACCAGGTCACCGCCCGCACCCAGTTGCGGATGTTGTGCGTCTTCAATCCGCCGGTCACCGGTCGCGAGGTACACGATGAGAACGGGGTGTATCCGCTGATTATCGAGGAGGATGGCGCCAGTGTCTGATCAGCTCGACCGCTACCCGACCCGGTTGTCGGAGCCTGCCCCGCATATCGAACGCACCGATCCCACGGTGTGGGGCCAGGTCACCTCGCCGGAGCTGATCGGATTCGACGCGAACGGTTTCGCGACGATCCCCGACCTGCTCACCCCCGACGAGGTGGCCGCCTTCGGCGCCGAGGTCGGCCATCTCGCGGCCGACCCCGTGCTCTACGGCGATGAACGGGTGATCGTGGAACCCGTTGCGGGGCAGGTCCGTTCGGTGTTCCAGGTGCATCAGCTCAGCAAACCGATCGCGGAGCTGGTCGCCGAATCGCGGATCGCGGGCCTGGCCGAGCAGATCCTCGGTTCGCCGGTGTACCTGCATCAGACCCGGGTGAACTACATGCCCGGTTTCGGTGGTAGTGGTTTCGGCTGGCATTCCGATTTCGAGACCTGGCACGCCGAGGACGGCATGCCGGCTCCGCGGGCGGTGAGTCTGTCGATCGCGTTGACCGACAACTATCCGTTCAACGGCAGCTTGATGCTGATGCCCGGTTCACACCGCACCTTCGTGCCGTGCCTGGGCGAAACGCCGAGCGGTCACTATCGGGAGTCGTTGCGCGAGCAGCGAATCGGGGTTCCGACGACGGACGATGTCACGTTCCTGGCCGCCCGTTACGGGATCACCCAGTTCACCGGGCGGGCCGGTTCGGCGCTGTTGTTCGACTCCAACATGATGCACGGTTCGTCGAACAACATCACCCCGTTCCCGCGCTCGAACATCTTCCTGGTGTTCAACAGCGTGGAAAACGCCCTGGCGGAGCCTTTCGCGGCCCCCCAGCGCCGCCCGCAACACATCGCCGCCCGCGATTTCACGCCCTTGCGTGAGAATTCGGCCGAAGCCGGTGCGGTGCTGGCGGACCAGTCGCCCTAGGCAGGTCGGCCACGAAGCCGCCACCCGCGGATCACCGCGGGTGGCGGCTTTTCTCGTCCTAAGGCTGTTCGGACAGGGCGGAGAGGGAGGCCGCGGCGCGTGGGTCGTCGTGGGCGGCGGCCTTCCACCATTGTTCGGCGGCGGCGCGTTCGCCTTGCTGGAGGAGCAGGGTGCCCAGGTCGTAGGCGGCGCCGCTGTGGCCTGCCTGTGCGGCTTGGGTCCAGAGGGCGCGGGCCGAGTCGTGTTCGCCGCGTTCGTGCATGGCGGTTCCCAGGTCGTGCAGGGCGCCGCCGACGCCCTGGCTGGTTCGTGGGGGCTGGGTGGGATCGGTCGGGGCGATCGAGATTTTCGGTGGGGGATCCGATGATGCCGGTTCGGTGGAAGCGGCGGGGGGACTTGGTTCGACGGGGGGAGTCGAGGGGGCCGGGCCGAGCGGTGTCGTAGCCGGGTCGGCCGGATCGTGGGGTGGTTCGGGGCGTGCCGGTTCGGCCGGGCCGGTGCTGAGTTCGACGACCAGTTCGTTGAAATCGGGTGTGCCGGGACCGGTGCTGCACCACAGGGTCGAGGCCCCGTCGGGGAGCAGGTCGACGACCATGCCGTAGTTGCCGGTCCAGGATTGGTGTGTGCCCGATTCGGCCACCCAGACGGGTGTGAGGGTGAACAGCGCGTCGGGTGCGTCCGCGGTCACCGAGATGTCGATGCCGTCGGCGAGGGCTTCGTACCAGATGTCGACGCCCGCCAGCGATTTCCCGTTCAGATTCACGTGCCCGTCGTGGACGGAGAGACCGAGACCGAGGCCCGACACGTCCTCGGGTGCCATCACCGACAGTGCGCGCAGATGCACCGCCGTCGTTCCGGCGGGCAGCGCCTCGGTGTACATCGGATAGACCGCCGCACCGCACCATTCGATCGGATCGGCGCCGTCGTAGCGCTGATCGAGGGGGAGTGGGTCGCCAGGGCGTTGCGCGTCGGGATCATTCATCGGTGGCACCCGCCCTTTCCGCTGTTACACCCCCTCGCGGCGCCAGACTGTCCGCGGTTGCGCGCTACACCGTACTCGTGTCTACGTGGAGTCGTGGTCGATTCACGACAAGACGGCCGTTGAAAACGACAGTGCCCCGGCGACCCCGGTCGACCTGGTCCGCGACAGTGTGTCCGGATGTCGGGCAACGGGATTCGCCGGGGCCTGACCTGACTGATCAGGCGTGGAATCGACGCCTCAGACGGCCACCGATTCGCCGATCTCTTCCTCGACCGCGGCAGGTGCGACCGGCCGGGGTGCGTGGCGCGCCTCGTACCGACCGGCCACCACGACCAGCGCCACACCCACGACCAGCCACGCGAACAACCCGAACAGGCGGGAGCCGAACCCGGCGCCACCGTCGAAGTAGAGCAGACTGCGCAGGCCTTCGACGAAGTCGGCGCCGTTCCAGAACGAGTGCAGCGCACCGAAGAACCCGTTCTGGAGTTCGGGCCCGTAGACGCCGCCGGAGGTGGTGAAGTTCAGCATCACGAACAGGGTGATCAGAGCGAGGGTGGTCCAGCGCTTCAAGAACGTGTGCAGGCCGATGCCGATCAGGATGATGCCCGAGGTGTAGACCCAGGCGATGGCGAACACGCTCGCGAGATCGGTGTCGATCACGCCGAACACCGGACCCGCCACCACGACGCCGATGAGGCTGACGATCAGCGCGGTCACCACACCGATCGTGGCGCGCACCCGCATCCGCAGCAGCGCGCCCGCTGCGCCGATCACCGCGACGCTGCCGTACGCGCCCACGCTCAACGCGACCAGCAGGAAGAAGATGCCCTGCCCGGTCGGGTCACCGCCCGCCTTGGTCGTGACATCGGTGATCACCAGCGGCACGCCCTGGTGATCCGATACCGACCGGAAGGCCACTTCCGCGGCCATCGCGCTGGTGTCGGAGCTCGCGGTGGCGACCAGCAGTTCCGGCTTGGCGGCGTCGGGCACATAGGCGCCGACGAGCTCGCGATTGCGCAGTGCGTCGATGGCCGCGTCGCGATCGGGCACGGTGACCATGTCGAGCCCGGCGCCGCCCTTGTCCTTCATCGTCTGTGCCAGCACCATCGTCTGCGGGGAATCGCCCACCACGGCGAGCGCGAGATTGTTCGGCTCGGGCTGATGGAACGCGCCGAGGTAGGCCAGAGCCATGCCGAGGCACATCAGCAGCGGCGTCAGCAGGTGTCCGGCGACGTGCCGGAACTGGGTGCGAGTCATCGGGGCAGATCTCCAAACAGTTGGTAAATGCAACTATGTATGGTTGTATGATACAACTATGAACGCGCGGAGCACAAGAACCCAGGCTGTCGACACCATCCAGCGGGAACTCACCGCTTTCGCTCGCCGTGCCCGCGGCCGCGCCGCCGAACTACACCCCGAGCTGAGCCTGGTCGCCTACAGCATTCTCGACCTGATCCTCGAACGCGACGGTTGCCTGGCCACCGACCTGGCCGAGCAGTTCCTGCTCGACAAATCGACCGTCAGCAGGCAGGTCGGCGCACTCGAGAAGCTCGGCTACCTCGAACGCGCGGTCGATCCCGGCAATCGGCGCAACCACGTCCTGCGCGCCACCCCCGAGGGTCGAGCCGTCGCCGGCGAGGCCGAACGCCGGCGCCGGGAGGCCTTCCAGGCGCGTTTCGCCGACTGGACAGACGACGATGTCGCGGCGATGGCCGGTTACCTGACCCGCTACAACCGCGGCGACTGACCAGGCCCGTCTTCAGCGCGTTCGGTTCGTGGGCGGGCATCCGCCTGGCTATTGCGCACGTCACCCCCGCCGATGGGCGGTGCCCCGGCAGCGCGTGTGAGTCGGTATAGTCGCCGCGGATGAGTAGTGACACCACCCACCCCGAGCAAGAGCGTTCACCACGCCCGATCAATCGAGCATGGTGGCTGGTGCCGGTGTTGCTCACCATTGTGTCGGTGGTCTGTGTCAGGACGCCGATCTGGCCCTTCGAACGCTATTCCGGCGGGTTCATCGATCTCCAGGTCTACCGCCTCGGCATCGAGGCGATGCGCGACGGCGCCGATATGTACGGTCAGCTGCCCAAGACCTCGATCGGCATCGGTCTGCCCTTCATCTACCCGCCGTTCGCGGCCATCGCGCTCGCACCGTTCGCGCTGCTGCCGTGGGGCACGGCGAAGATCCTCTACGTCGTGGTGTCGATCGCCGCCGTCGCCTGGACGCTGTATCTGGTGGCCCGCCGCTACCACCCCGACCGCAAGCAGGTCGCCCTGCTCGTCACCGCCTGCGCGGTCCCCCTGGCGATGCTGCTGGAACCGGTTCGCTCGACCATCGACTTCGGTCAGGTCAATCTCCTGCTGATGGTGCTGGTCGCCACCGATTGCCTGCTGCCGAAGACCCGCTACCCGCGCGGCATGCTGATCGGTCTGGCCGCCGCCATCAAACTCACGCCCGCCGCCTTCGTTCTCTACTTCTTGGTCCGCAAGGACTACAAGGCCGCCGCGACCGCCGCGGGCACCGGGGCGATCGCCACCATCGCGTCCTTCGCGTTCCTGCCCACCGAATCCACCCGCTACTGGTTCGGCGGCCTCGGCAATGTCTCGGGCCTGAGCGGCTCGGCCTTCCATACCAATCAGTCGATCCAGGCCGTCATGGCCCGCCTGCACATCACCGGTCTGCTGTTCGACGCGCTGTGGCTCGTGCTGGGCACCCTGCTGCTGGTCCTGGTCGTCGCCGCGATGCGCAAGGCCGCCGACGCCCCCGCGATCGCGCTGTCGCTCAACGCGGTCTTCACGCTGCTGCTGTCGCCGATCTCGTGGTCGCACCACTGGGTCTGGATCGCGCCCGCGTTGCTGGCGATGGTCTGCCACGCCCGTACCCTGCCGGTCAGCAGCGCTCGCGGCTGGTACGCCACGACTGTCGTCGTCGCCGCGGTCTTCGTGATCGCGCCGCACAGTTTCCTGCCCGACGGCGAACACCGTGAGACCTCATGGACGTGGGATCAGCACATCATCGGCGACACGTATGTGTGGCTGGCGGTCGGGCTGGTTGTCTTGTTCCTCGTCACCGGACGTCGGCCGGCGCAGCCCGCGCAGGAGCCCGCGGCGGTCGAGGAACACGCGCGCGTCGCCTGAACATCCGGTGACCCCGGCGGTCTCAGCCCAGGTGGTTGACGACGGCTACCGGGGGCCGGGCAGCGATTCCGTCCGGGTCCGCGATGTCGGCCAGTTGCCGAAGGCTCGAGTCCAACCCGCGCTGAAGGGCGTGACCGAGTACGACCGCGTCGGCGTCTCGTAACACCTGGCCGTGCAGGCCGGTGCGAAGAGTGGCGCGCGAGAGGTCGCGCAGGTGCTCGAGTTCGACGGCGAAGGTGACCGCGATACCGGTCACCGCGCCGCACGTCATCGTCCAGCTGCGGTTCGGGCAGTATTCGGTGATGACCAGATGCACGTCGTGGAGCATGTCGAACATCTGGACCTGAGCGGCGAGTTCGAGATCGGCACCGACTCGATCCGGCGCCGGGCCGGTCCAGGAGTGGAGTTCGGACATCCACGCGGCGATAGTGTGCGGTTCGGACAGTAGGTCCCACAGCGCATCCGGGGCGACGGGCAGGGCGATGGCGCCGCTGACGTGCACCTGGTCCACGCCGTCGCCGGGCGCGCCGTCAGGCGTGATCAGCTGACCGGTCTGCCTGCGATGACTCCGCTGGGCCATGATCCCCCACTTCATCGGGACCCGGCGTGCGGTGGTCGCACGTCGACCGGTCCCGAACGGCGTGCGACAGACGATAGCCGACCCACTCGAAATGTCCATTCGGACAGTGGATTTCGCCGACGAGACTATATCCGCACCGTGTTCTTCGTGGAAAGTCACCATCGCCCCGCGTGCGATCCACGCGGGGCGGTGATGACTGAATCGGGTACTTCAGACCGTGACGGAGGCTTCGCGCCGGAGTTCCAAAGCGATGTCGATGAGTTGGTCTTCCTGGCCGCCGACGAGTTTGCGTTTACCCGCGCGGACGAGCATTTCGGCGGCGGAGACGCCGTAGCGTTCGGCTTGGCGTTCGGCGTGCTTGAGGAAGCTGGAGTAGACGCCCGCGTAGCCCATCATCAGTGATTGCCGGTCGAGCAGGCATTCCTGGGGCATGGCGGGGCGGACGACGTCTTCGGCGGCGTCGGCGATGGCGAAGAAGTCGACGCCGGTCTTGATGGCCAGCTTGTCGGCGACGCCGACGAAGGCTTCGACGGGGGTGTTGCCCGCACCGGCGCCGAAGCGGCGGGTGGAGCCGTCGATCTGGGTGGCGCCGGCGCGGACGGCGTAGACGGAGTTGGCCACGGCGAGGCCGAGGTTTTCGTGCCCGTGGAACCCGACCTGGGCGTCGGTGCCGAGTTCGGCGACGACGGCGGCGACGCGGTCGGAGACTTGTTCGAGGACGAGTGCGCCCGCGGAGTCGACGATGTAGACGCATTGGCAGCCTGCGTCGGCCATGATCCGGGCCTGTTTCGCGAGGGTTTCGGGTGGCTGGGTGTGCGACATCATGAGGAAGCCGACGGTTTCGAGGCCGAGGTCGCGGGCGTAGCCGAAGTGCTGGACGGAGACGTCGGCTTCGGTGCAGTGGGTGGCGATGCGGCAGATGGCGGCGCCGTTGTCCTGCGAGATCTTGATGTCTTCTTTGACGCCGACGCCGGGCAGCATGAGGAACGCGATCTTGGCGTTCTTGGCTGTTCGGGCGGCGACGGTGATGAGTTCTTGTTCGGGGGTTTTGGAGAATCCGTAGTTGAACGAGGAACCACCCAAACCGTCGCCGTGGGTGACTTCGATGACGGGGACGCCGGCGTTGTCGAGGGCGGTGACGATGTCGCGGACTTCGGTGGTGGTGAATTGGTGGCGTTTGTGGTGGGAGCCGTCACGCAGGGAGGTGTCGGTGATCCGGATGTCGAGTTCGGCAGAGAATGGCATGGTCGAGTCTCCTTACGCCCGGCTCGGCTGCGGCGGACGCAGGGCCTCGGGGGTGATGGTGTCCAGGGCTGACGAATCGGTCATGATCACACCCGCGTCGACAGGATCTGATCGGCCATGACCTCACCGACACGGGTTGCCGCGGCGGTCATGATGTCGAGGTTGCCCGCGTACGGGGGCAGGAAATCGCCCGCGCCTTCGACCTCGACGAACACCGAAACCTTCGCCAGTCCGCCGGAAACGACGGAAGGTTCGTCGAACTGGGGTTCGTTGAGCAGGCGGTAGCCGGGCACGTATTGCTGGATGTCGGCGACCATCTGGTGGATGGAGGCGGTGATCGCGTCGTGGTCGGCGTCGTCGGGGATCGCGCAGAAGATGGTGTCGCGCATGATCATCGGCGGTTCGGCGGGGTTCAGGATGATGATCGCCTTGCCGCGCTGGGCGCCGCCGATGGTTTCCACGCCACGGCTGGTGGTCTTGGTGAACTCGTCGATGTTGGCGCGGGTGCCAGGACCTGCCGAATTGGACGAGACCGACGCGACGATCTCGGCATAGGGGACAGGCACGACGCGCGAAACCGCGGCGACGATCGGGATGGTGGCCTGCCCGCCGCAGGTGATCATGTTGACGTTCGGCGCTTCCAGCAGCGAGGCCAGGTTCACCGGCGGTACCACGGCCGGACCCACCGCGGCGGGGGTGAGGTCGACGGCGCGGATGCCGAGTTCGGCATAGCGGGGTGCGGCCGCGCGGTGGACGTAGGCCGAAGTCGCCTCGAACACGATGTCGGGCTTCTCGTCCTGGGCGAGTAGCCAGTCCACACCTTCGGCGGAGGTTTCCAGGCCGAGTCCGCGCGCGCGTTCGAGCCCTTCGCTCTCGGGGTCGATGCCGATCATCCAGCGCGGCTCGATGGACTCCGAGCGCAGCAGTTTGTAGAGCAGATCGGTGCTGATGTTGCCGGATCCGACGATCGCGGCGGTGACGGAACCGTGGGACACGGTTGGCCTCCTCGAGGAATGGCGGCCCGGACGGGCCGCGGGTGGGATCGGCTCAGGTGAACGACAAGCGGACGGAGCCGAGTCCGGTGAAGTCGGCGCGGAAATCGTCGCCGGGTCGGGCGTCGATGGCGCGGGTACAGGAACCGGGGAGCACGATGTCGCCCGCTTTCAGCCGGACCCCGAAGGTCGCGACCTTGCGGGCCAGCCAGGCGACCGCGATCGACGGATCCCCGAGGACCGCGTCGCTGCGGCCTTCGGCGACGATCTCACCGTTGCGGGTGAGCACTGCATCGATCGCGGTGATATCGATATCGCCCGGGGCGACGCGTTCGCGGCCCAGGACGAACCCGGCCGAGGAAGCGTTGTCGGAGATGGTGTCGGCGAGCCCGATCTTCCAGTCGGTGATCCGTGAGTCGATCAGCTCGATCGATGGCGCGTAGGCGACGGTCGCGGCCAAGACGTCGGCTTCGGTGCAGTCCTCGCCGGGCAGGTCGGCGCCGAGGACGAACCCGACCTCGACCTCCACGCGCGGCAGCAGGAACTTGGTGGTATCGACGGGGACGTCCTCGTAGACCTCCATGTCGGCGAGCAGGTGACCGTAGTCGGGCTCGTCGACGCCCATCATCTGCTGCATCGCGTTCGACGACAGCCCCACCTTGTGCCCGACGACCTTTCCGCCGTCGTCGAGCCTGCGCCGGATATTGAGCAGCTGGACCTCGTACGCGTCCACCACATCGATGCCCGGATACCGGTCGACGATGGGGGACACGGCCACCCGATCCAGCTCCGCCCGCGCCAGTTCGGCGGCGAGCTCGGTGCGCATGCCGGTTGTCAGCATCCTGGCTCCCTCTTCTCGTCTGGTGATGCCACCCCATGCTCGTGGTCGAGGCGGCTCGCCGGGCCGGGCTCTCCCGCTGGATGGACAGGAAATTCCCCGGCCCGGCGCGGGATCGCCGCGCACGCGACGACCAGGACAACGGTCATGACCGCGATGGACACGAACACGAGATGTATTGCGGCGGAAAGCGATTGCGGTGTCGGCGCACCGTCGCCGGCCAGGCGCGCGTTGACGATCGCGCCGAAGACCGCGACTCCCACCGCGCTGCCCAGCGACCGCGCGAACATGGTGGCGGAGGTCACGACCCCGCGTTCGGCCCACCGCGCGCTCGTCTGCGCCGCGATGAGCGTGGGCGTGGCCACCAAGCCCATGCCCGCGCCCACCACGAAACACGACGCGGCGACCTGCCACAGCGCTGAATCCTCGTCGAGCAGCAGGGTCGTCACCACGCCGAGCGCCGCGACGGTACTGCCCAGCACCGCGCACGTGCGAAACCCGAAGCGCAGATACACCTTTCCCGCTCTGGCCGCGGCCAACGGCCAGCCCAGGGTGAGCGCTCCGGTGACGAGCCCCGCGACCAGGGCGCTCGACCCGAGCACGCCCTGATTGAACATCGGCACATACGTCGTGAACCCGAACAGCAGCGCCCCGCCCAGCATGGCCGCGACACTGCTCGCGATCACCACCCGCCGGGTGAACACCCACAGCGGCAGAATCGGTTGCGTGGCCCGCGCTTCGACGGCGACGAACAGCGTGAGCGACAGTCCGGCGCACCCGAAGACGGCGATACCGACCGGCGATCCCCACGCCCACGCGTGACCGCCCTCGAGCAGTCCGAGCACCAGTGCCCCCGCACCGAGCGTCAACAGGACCGCCCCGGCGTAGTCGACGCTGCGCCGGCGCCGCGGTACGGACTCGTGGAAGTTGCGGATCAGCATCCAGGCGGCGAGCGCGGCCAGCGGCAGGTTGACCAGGAAGATCCACCGCCACCCGAGATAGTCGGCGCAGATACCGCCGAGCAGCGGGCCCGTCACCGAGGCCACCGCCCACACCCCGGCCAGATAGCCCTGGATCGTGGCACGTTCGGCCAACGTGTACAGATCACCCGCGATGACCATGGTGGTGGGCTGGATGGCGCCGGCGCCGATGCCCTGGACGGCGCGGAACACGATCAGGGCGAGCATGCTGCTCGCCAGCCCGCACAGCAGCGAGCCCAGCGCGAACACCGCGATGCCGAACAACATCACCGGTTTGCGCCCGAACGTGTCGGCGAGCGCGCCGTAGATCGGCACGGTGACGGCCTGGGCGAGCAGATAGCTCGTGAACAGCCACGGGAACAGCGTGAAATCGCCCAGACTGTCGGTGATCGACAGCACCGCGGTCGCCAGGATCGTCGAATCGAGCGCGACGAGTCCGGTGGCGAGCATCAGCGAGGCCAGCACCGGCCCACGGTCCGAGCCGAAGCCGACATCGGGCCGCGCGGTATCGGTTGCCACAGAACACCTCTCGCTCAGAAGCGGATACGGACCCGGTCGGTGCGCGGGCGGGCTTGGCAGGCCAGGGTGTACCCGGCGTCGATGTCGTCCTGATCGAGGACGGCCGAGTTGGTCGTGGTGACCTCGCCGTCGACGACGGTGCACGCGCACGTTCCGCACTCGCCCTCGCGGCAGGAGTACGGGACATCGAGCCCGCCGGCGAGCATGACGTCGACGAGGGTGCGCGAGCGCGGCCAGCTCAACGCGTGCACGGTCCCGTCGAGCTCTACCTCCACGCGCGCGGCATCCGCGTCGTCGACGGGGTCGAGCGGCTCGGGTTCGGCGAACGGATCACCGGACAGCGAGACGAACACCTCGGTGGTGACGCGTTCGCGCGGCCATCCGGCGCCCGAGAGTGCCTCGGTCACCGCCGACATGAACGGGCCGGGCCCGCACACGAACGCCGCGAAGGACGAATACGGCGCGGCGAAGTCGGCCAGCTGGGCCGCGGTGGGCAGGCCCTGCAGCGATTCGAGCCAGTGCGCGACAGTGATCCGGCCCGGGTACCGCGCGACGAGATCGCGCAGGGCGTCGGCGAAGATCACCGATGCCTGCTCGCGATTGGCGTAGAACAGCACCACCCGGCCGGTGCCGCAGGCCAGGGCCGAACGCAGGATCGACATCACCGGTGTGATGCCGCTGCCCGCCGCCCACAACAGCAGATCGGTGTCGAGTGAGGCCGGGGTGAAGGCGCCCTGCGGCGGCAGCACATCGAGGGTGTCGCCGACAGCGATGTTGTCGCACAACCAGTTCGAGCCGTAGCCGCCGGGTGTGCGCTTGACCGTGACCTGCGGCGGATCGCCCGTGAACGGCGAACTCGCCAGCGAATAGCAGCGCGCCACCGGTTCGGGCCGCTCGCTCGGGATCCGCAGCGTGAGGAACTGGCCCGGCCGGAAGGCGAAGCGGTCGGTGACCGCTTCGGGTACCTCGAACACCAGCGTCCGCGCGTCCGCGGTCTCTTCGATCACCGCGGATACGCGCAGCGTCACCACCCGCGAGCTCCGCGGAACGTCGACAGTCGCCCTCGTCACTGGTGTTCTCCTCGATCTCGGAACCGGTCTTGCGGAGCACCGTCGCAGGCTCGCCGGCGTTGCGGAGCCCGTGGCTCCCGGTGGCCGGGAGATCGCGGTGCACTGCCCGCTGACCGGGAAGACCAGGGCGGATGCGGTGGACGGCGACCCTAGCGTCGGGCTCGTGGACACCAGATTCTCCGGGGGCACCCGATGAACCGCATGCAGCACACCGTCGCGCTGGTGACCGGCGCGGCCGGGGGAATGGGCCGCGCCCATTGCCGTCGGCTGGCCGAGGAAGGCGCCGACATCATCGCACTCGACATCGAGGCCGCCGCGCCCGAGCTGGCCGAGACGGCACGCGAAGTCGAGGCAACGGGTCGCCAGTGCGTTACCGGCGTCGCCGACGTGCGCGATCAGGCAGCCCTGGACGTGGCAGTCGCCGACGGCGTCGCCGCGCTGGGTCGCCTGGACGTGATCGTGGCCAACGCCGGCATCTACACCGACCTCGGCCTGTCCTGGGAGCTGTCGGATCAGGCCTGGCAGCGCACCATCGACATCAACCTCACCGGCATGTGGCACACCGTGCGCGCGGCCGTCCCCGCCCTGTCCGACGGCGGCTCGGTGGTGATCGTGAGCTCCACCAACGGCATCGTCGGCGCGGCCGCCGCCGCGCACTACTCGGCGAGCAAGCACGCCGTGGTCGGGCTCGCCCGCACCTTGGCCAACGAGCTCGGCCCGCGCGGGATCCGGGTGAACACGGTGCATCCCGGCTCCGTCGCCACGCCGATGATCCTCAACGACGCGGTGTACGCCAAACTGCGCCCCGACCTGCCGAATCCGACGCAGCAGGACGCGGCGGAGGCGCTGGCCCGGCGCACGATTCTGCCCGTTCCGTGGGTGGATCCGGTCGACATCAGCAATGCCGTGCTCTTCCTCGCATCCGACGAGTCCCGTTACGTGACGGGAACCCAACTCGTGGTGGATGCCGGACTTACTCAGAAGGTGTGACATGGGACGGGTTTCGGGCAAGATCGCGCTGATCACCGGCGCCGCGCGCGGTATCGGCCGCGCACAGGCGATCCGGCTGGCCGAGGAAGGCGCCGACATCGTCGCCGTCGACATCTGCGGGCCGGTCGAGACCGTGGTGTCGCCGGGAGCGACGCACGACGACCTCGCCGAGACCGTGCGCGCGGTCGAGGCGACCGGTGCGCGGATCGTCGCCGCGACCGTCGACGTCCGCGACGGCGCGGCGCTGCGGGCCGCGGTCGACGCCGCGGTCGAGCAGCTGGGTGGTCTCGACATCGTCTGCGCCACTGCCGGAATCAGTTCCAGCGGCGGCGCACTGGAACTGACCGAACAGCAGTGGCAGACGATGATCGACGTCAATCTGACCGGGGTATGGCAGACGTGCAAGGCCGCCACCCCGCACCTGATCGCGCGCGGCGGCGGCGCGATGATCCTGACCAGCTCGATCGCCGGACTACGCGGCCTGGTGGGTGTCGCGCACTACACCGCCGCCAAACACGGGGTGGTGGGGCTGATGCGCTCGCTCGCGAAAGAGCTGGCCCCGCACCATGTCCGGGTGAACTCGGTGCATCCGACCAATGTCGACACCCCGATGATCCAGAACGACATGGTGCGCAAGGTGTTCCGGCCCGACCGGGAGAACCCCACCCGCGAGGAATTCGCGGAGGCGGCCGTGACCATGAACATGCTGCCCATCCCGTGGGTCGACCCGGTCGACATCGCCAACGCCGCCCTGTTTCTCGCCTCGGACGAGGGCCGCTACATCACCGCGGTGACGTTGCCCATCGACGCGGGCAGCACCCAGCGCTAGTGCGCTAGCACCGTTCGTACTGACGCGCGAAGGGCTCCGACTCCGGTGCGACCTCGCGCTCGGATGCCGGGCAGCCGCCGACAAGGACGGCGACCCCGGGGCCGTCGCGCGTCACGATCGTGTAGTCGACCACAGCACCGGGCCGGGACAGGTAACGAAGGTGCCGGTCGGCGAGTTGTGTCGCCTGCGCGGCACTGAATTTCTGTCCGCTGGGCGGGAATACCGTGACGCCCAGTGTGCGGCCTGCTGTGTCGGGCGGGTCGAATACCGACACCTCGGCGAGGAACGGGGTGGGTTGATCGGTCAGGAACCACTCCCACAGTTCGAGTTCGCCGGTGGAGGGGAAACGGGGGCGGCGGTCCGTGTGGGTCGAACTGGGCGCCAGTTTCGAGTAGTGCTCGGACATGCTCTCCCCATGAACGGGGGACACTGTCCAGTAGTTGGATGCCAGTTCGGGGAAGTCCTGGATGATGCGGCGCATCGCCGCGGTGGCCCGGTGGGGTTCGGCCTCGGAGCCCGCTCGCACACTGATGAATTCGGTCGGTCCGTCCATGTCCGCGGTGGCGGTGAAGCTGCTGGTGGACCAGTGGATCTGCGCACCGGTATCGGCCGCTGACACTCGGGTCCAGGTGTATGCCGCGTTCGCTTCCACGTCCACGTTCCGCCACGGACTGCCGGTCCCCGAAAAGGAGTCGGTCTTCCGGTGGATCTTGACCATGGTCGAGTCGCCTCGATAGTGCGGCGGCAGTTGCTGAGCGCCCATGACACGCACGACAGACGCGGTCTCGGCTGGTGTGACGCCGTCCTCGAGCTGCACCTCGAGTCGGGATGTGTAGTAGGAGTTGGGGCCGTACGGGTGGTACTGGAACGTATGCGACGCGTCGGCCACTCCCGGAAGGGCCTCGATGGCTGTCTCGATCACCCGGGACCAGCGGTCACGCTCGGCCTGATCGGGCCCTTGCGGAAAGAGCGAACATCCAGTGAGCAGGACTGCCGCCATCATCACCACGATGGTGGGCACGGTGAAGCGCATAGCAGTTCATCCTGCCAGCAGCCGGCAGAGAATCCGCCGCGAAAACCGCAATGCGCGGGCCGCCCGATGGCGGCCCGCGCATTGTGCCGGTTCAGTGTGCGGTGTCCTCGCGGGTGAGGAAAGCCAGTACGGCCGACTCGAATTCGCCCTTGCGCTCGATCATCGCCCAGTGCCCACAGTGGGGGAACACGTGCAGTTCGGCGCGCGGGATGGTACGCATCGGGATCAGCGCCATATCGAGGGGGCTCACCCGGTCGTCGCGGCCCCAGGTGATCAGCGTGGGGGCAGCCACCTTGTGCAGCATCGCCCACGGCGGCGGTGCGTCGGAGGCCTCCATCGCCTTGATCATCATCGCGAACGCGGCCTTGCTGTACATCCGGCGAGCGCTGTCCAGTGTCGCGGGATCGGTGGCCTGGGTCCAGCGCTCCTCGATCAATTCCTCGGTCACCATCGCGGGGTCGTAGACCATCGAATGCAGCCACTGGATCAACCGCTCGCGGGTCGGTTCCTCGGTGAACTCCTGGAGCAGCTTGATGCCCTCGCCGGGGCCGGGGCTGAAGAGATTGCGGCCGATGCCGCCGATCGTCACCAGCTTGCCGACCCGCTCGGGATGGGCGATGGCGTAGTTGAGCGCTACGCCGCCACCCATCGAGTTGCCGATGATGTCGACGCTGTCGAGGCCGAGCGCGTCGACGAAACGAACCACCGCATCCAGCGCGGTGATCATCGGATGTCCGCCGAAGTCGTCGCTCACCCCGAAACCGGGGAATTCCAGGACGAGACAACGGAATCGTTGCGCGAAGACGGCGAGGTTACCGCGGAAGTTGCGCCATCCGGTGACACCGGGCCCTGATCCGTGCAGGAGCAACAGCGGCGGTCCTTCGCCCGCCTCGTGGTACCGCAAGACGCCCGCGTCGGTGGTGATCTCGCGCAGCGTGCCCTCGTAGCTCAGGTCGGTCATGCGTGGGTACCGCCGTCGATGCGGATCTCGGTACCGGTGATGAAGGCGCCGTCCTCGGAGACGAGCATCGCGATCACGCCGGCGACCGCGGCAGGGTCACCCATGCCCGCGCCGCCGGATTCGAGGTCGGTCGGCAGGACGGGCGACAGCTTTCCGAACAGGGCCCAGTTGGCGTCGGAGGGCACGTATCCGCCAGTGGCTTCGGTGATTCCGGACTTGATGCTGCCGGGCGCGACACAGACCGCGCGCAAGCCCTTGCCGCCGTACTCGAGGGCGATGGCGTGGGTGAAGGACTGGATGCCGCCCTTGCTCGCCGCGTAGGCCGCCATGTACGGGTGCGCGAAGGCCGCCGACGTCGAGCTGAAGTTCACCACGGTCGCGCGCGGGTTGACCAGCAGTGCCGGCAGTGCCTCGCGGACGACGAGGAAGGTGCCGGTGAGGTTCACCCGGATGATCAGGTCCCACAGGTCGAGCGGGGTCTGATCGGTGTGCGAGGCCCGCAGGATGCCCGCCGCGTTCACCAGCGAATCCAGGCCGCCGAGGGTCTCGATCGAGGAGCGGACGCCCTCGATCACCGACTGCTCGTCGCCGATATCGATGGTGAGGGTGGTGAGCCGGTCGGCGGTGCCGCGCTCGGCGGCCTGCGCGCTCGTCGCGGCGAGGCCCTCGGCTGATACGTCGGCGGCGACCACCCTGGCGCCCTCGTCGAGCAGTCGCAGGGCGGTGGCCGCGCCGATGCCCGAGGCGGCGCCGGTGACCAGCGTCCGGTGGTTGTCGAGTCTGTTCATGGGGTTCTCTCCTGGTCTTGGGTGTCAGCCGAGTCGGCCGGGAACCGGTTCGTGGCGGAGCTGATCGGTCGCCAGCGCGCCGACGCGGACAGCGTCCTCGATGGAGTCGCGCAGGGCGGGGCAGGTGGGGATCCAGCTGCTGTGCTCACCGAGGGCCGCGCGCCGAGCGAATTCGGGGCACGCGGACTCGGCGTCGTCGAGCCACTGGATGCTGGTGTGACTGGGACTGAATTTCTCTGCCAGCACCTTGTTTCCGCAGGAAGCGCATTCGACGGGTTGCATGGCCGCCCCTCTCATCGCTCGCCGGCGGCATGGCGGGCGCCGATGTAGCCGAACACCATGGCCGGGCCGATCGTCGCGCCCGCACCGGCGTAGTCGTTGCCCATCACCGCGGCGGAGGTGTTGCCCACGGCGTAGAGGCCGGGGATGGGAGACCCGTCGGCGCGCAGCACCTGGGCGTCGGCGTTGTAGACCAGGCCGCCCTTGGTGCCGAGGTCGCCGATCCGCACCCGCAGCGCGTAGTACGGGCCCTTGTCCAGCACATCGAGTGCGGGCGTGGCCAGGGTCGGATCACCGTAGTAGTTGTCGTAGGCGCTGACACCGCGGCCGAAGTCCGCGTCGTGCCCGTCGCGAGCGAAACCGTTGAAGCGTCCCACGGTGTAGCGCAACGCGTCGGCGGGCACGCCGATGGCGGCGGCGAGTCCCTCGAGATCGGGCGCGGACCGGATCAGGCCGGCCCCCGACCACGAGGCCGGGAACTTCTGGCCGGGCACGATGCCACCGATCGGGTAGCGGCTCTTGGCTTTCGCGTCGAAGACCAGCCAGGCCGGATCGTGGCCGCCCTTCAGCTGGGCGTGCACGAACGTCACATACGGCGATGCCTCGTTGGTGAACCGCTTGCCCGTGCCGTCGACGATGATCGAGCGTGGGATCGAGCGTTCCGACACCAGCACCTGGTTGATGCCCTCCGGTCGCTGGAACGACGGCATCCACCACGCGTCGTCCATGAGATCGACTGCCGCGCCGATCTTTTCGCCCGCGATGATGCCGTCGCCGGTGTTGTCCGCCGACGCCGCGCTGAAGTTGTCGCGCCCGCCCTCGGGCAGGTGGTCCTTGCGCATGGCCTGGTTGTACTCGAACCCGCCGGTGGCCAGCAGCACACCGGCACGCGCCCTGATCCGGATCTCGCGGCCGTCGCGCTCGGCGAGCACGCCGAGCACCGCGCCCGTATCGTCGGTGATCAGCGAGCGCAACGGGGTGTCGAGCCACAGCGGCACTCCCGCATCACGCACGGCCAGGCGCAGCCGGGCGATCAGGGCCCGGCCGAGCGTGTCCATGTGTCTGCGCAACACGATCGCCTTGACCGCCCGCAGGCCGGTCAGCAGCGCGGTCCAGCGGGCCTTCCAGGTGCGGGTCACCATATTGAGCTGGACGAAGTCCTTGGAGGTGATGAACAGCCCCGGCGGTGTCGCGAGCGCGGCCGGACGCAGCAGATCCTCATCGGCGCCGAGCTGTTTGAGATCGACCGGCAGCGGCTCGATGGAGCGGCCCGCGGGCCGTCCCCCCGGTGCTTCGGGGTGATAGTCGGAATAGCCGGCGCACCACTGGAAACGCAGGTGCGGGCTGGTCTCGAGGAAGGCCAGCATCCGCGGGCCCTCGTCGATGAACGCGTCGAGGTTGGCCGACGGCACCCGATCGCCGACCACGGCGTCGAGGTAGGCGCGCACGTCGGCGCGGGAATCGCCGAGGCCCTCGCGCAGCAGCGCCGGGTTGTTGGGCACCCAGATGCCGCCGCCCGAGAGCGCGGTGCTGCCGCCGTACACGGAGGCTTTCTCGATGACCAGGGTGTCCAGGCCGCGATCGGCGGCGGCGAGCGCGGCGGTGAGCCCGCCCGCGCCGCTGCCGACGACGAGGAAGCCGACTTCGTGATCCCAGTGTTGTTCGGTCGCAGTCATCTCCGCCTCGCTCAGCCGACGACCATGTCGTCCTGGGACCAGAACGCGCGCATGCTCACGATGCGGGCGTCCTCGTCGAAGGTCATGACATCGATCGGATCGAGGGTGAAGGTCTGCTCACCGAACTTGGTGACCACCCGGAAGCTGAACGCGGCGCTGTTGCCGGCCACGCGGACGGAGAACAGTTCGGTCGAACGCTCCAGCGGCTCGATGTTCTCGTAGAACTTCGTGATCGCTGCGTGCCCGACATGCGGTTCGGTGCCGACCGGGTCCTCGACCGTCGCGTCCTCGCGGTAGAGGGCGACGACGTCGGCGGCCGTACCGCTGCCGACGGCCTCCACATATTTGCGCACCGTTGCGCGAATGTCGTCCGCTGAAGCCATCGTGTCGCTCCTGAAATGTCGAAAGGGATGAGTCTGTGAACCGAACCACATCCGGTGGCTCGGATGCCCCGGTCTCTCCCGTCCAGCGGGAAAGACCGGGGGTGGATCATTCGCCGAGGATGTGGCGGACGGCGAGGTGGCTGAACAGCATGGACGCGCCGATCGGATTGCCGCCGCCGGGGTAGACCTCGCCGCTCACGGCAGCCATGGTGTTGCCCGCGGCGTAGAGGCCGGGGATCGGCTCGCCGTCGCGGCCGAGAACCCGGGCCGCGCTGTCGGTGCGCAGCCCGCCCTTGGTGCCCAGATCGGAGATGCCGAACGCCGCCGCGTGGTAGGGCCCCTTGTCGATGGTCACCAGTGGCGGTTCGCCGTTGGAGAAGGCCCGGTCGTAGGCCTCGTCGCCGCGCCCGAAATCGGGGTCGGCACCGGTGGCGACGATCGCGTTGAACCGCTCCACGGTGGCCGCCAGGTTCGCCGCGGGCACGCCGATCTTCGCGGCCAGCTCGGCGAGGGTGTCGGCGGTGTGCCACAGCCCGGCCTCGACGTACTTCTCGGTCTCGACCATGGAGACATTGGTGGCCTTGATCGGCGGCACCTCGCCCTCCTTGTCGTCGTAGATCATCCAGAACGGCAGGGTGAGCCCGCGATCGTTCATCTGGCGGATCACGTCGCGGCCGAGCCGGTCGTAGGGGGCCGACTCGTTGACGAACCGCTTGCCGTCCTGATCGACGAAGATGCCGCCGGTGATCCACAGCGCGAACGCGGACCGCCCGTCGGGATGGGTCAGTCCGGGCGACCACCACGCCTGATCCATCAGATCGGTGTCGGCGCCCGCCGCGATGCCCGCCTGATGCGCCTTACCCTGATTTCCCCAGGGCCCCATGGTGTCTCGCGCCTCGCCCGGCACACCGTAGTGCGTGCGCAGCTCGGCGTTCTGCTCGAAACCGCCCGCCGCCAGGATCACGCCGCGCCGCGCGCGGATCGCGACGCGGGCGCCGTCGCGTTCGACGATCGCGCCGGTCACCACACCGTCCTCGACCACCAGTTCCACCAGCGGCGAATCCAGGTGCAGCTGTGCGTGCGGGTAGCTCGAGATCGCGCGCAGCATCCGCCCGATCAGCGCCTGACCGCCGATCAGCAGGTCCTGCGGGGGAGCGCCGAGCCGGTCGGTGTCCAGCGTTCCGCGCAACGATGCGCGCAGCGGGCCCAGCTCCGCGGCAGGCAGCGGCGTCGGCATGATGTGGCGCTGACCGTCGAGCCGGGCCTTGGGTGCCTTCCCGAAGTAGTCCGGCCACGGCAGCACCATGAAGGCGAAATGGTCGTCGGCTTCGAGGTACTCGATGAGATCGCGGCCCCGCCGCACATAGGTCTGCTGCAGTTCGTCGGGGGTGCGGTCACCGACCACCGCGCGGTAGTAGGTCAGTGCGTCGTCGAGGGTGTCGTCGGTGCCCGCGCGCTCCAGTACGGGGTTGCAGGGGAACCACACCCCGCCGCCGCCCGAGTACGCCGTCGTGCCGCCGAACTTGTCGGTCGCCTCGACCACCGCGACGCTGAGTCCCTCGCGCGCGGCGGTGTAGGCGCCGGCCAGGCCACCACCCGACCCCGCGACCAGCACATCCACCTCGTCGTTCCAGTCCACCACTGTTTCCTCCTGGTACCACCTCGAATTGCGCTCGACGGTAGGCCCGGCGCCGGTGGTCGTGGGGCGGCTCTCCCGATCACCGGGAGAGCATCGATGCGCGAATGTGCCGGTCAGCGGGAAGGGGACCTGCTCGAACGCGGCGCGCGTCCTTAGCGTCGCCCGCAGAGAAACCGGTCTCCATCGAAAGGTAGGCACTGTGAACCCCGAGACCCCATCGGCACCAGCGAAAGGCCCGGCCGACGTCGACGTGGTCGTCGTCGGTGCGGGCATCGCCGGCCTCTACGCGCTGCACCGCTTCCGCGGCAGCGGTCTCACCGTGCGGGTGTTCGAAGCCGGCGACGGCGTGGGCGGCGTCTGGTACTGGAACCGCTACCCGGGCGCGCGCTGCGATGTCGAGAGCGTCGACTACTCGTACTCCTTCGACGACGCGCTGCAACAGGAGTGGAACTGGAGCGAGAAGTACGCCACCCAGCCCGAGATCCTGTCCTACCTCGAGCACGTCGCCGACCGCTACGAACTGCGTCGCGACATCGAATTCAACACGCGCGTCACCGATATCGTGCTCGACGAGCAGACCCTGCGCTGGCAGGTCGACACCGACACCGGCCGCGCGGTCTCGGCCCGGTTCGTCGTGCTGGCCACCGGCCCGCTCTCCAACGCCAACACCCCGGCCATCGACGGACTCGACACCTTCGCCGGGCAGCTCCTGCACACGTCGCACTGGCCGCACGAGGGGGTCGATCTCACCGGCCGCCGGGTCGGCGTGATCGGCACCGGCTCCTCCGGTATCCAGACGATCCCGTGCGTGGCCGAGCAGGCCGAGCGCTTGCACGTGTTCCAGCGCACCGCCAATTACAGTGTGCCCGCGGGCAATACGCCGCTGACCGAACAGGACCGGGCCGCGCAGAAGGCGAACTATCCCGAGCGCAGGCGGCTGTCGATGGCCAGCGGCGGCGGTTCGCCACACCAGGCGCATCCGGCATCCGCGGTCGCGGTGAGCGAGCCGGACCGGCGCGAGGCCTACGAGAAGCGCTGGGCGCTGGGCGGTGTGCTGTTCAGCAAGACCTTCCCCGATCAGCTGACGACCCTCGCCGCCAACGACACCGCCCGCGAATTCTGGGAGGAGAAGGTGCGGGCGGTGATCGAGGACCCGCGCGTCGCCGACCTGCTCGTCCCGCACGACCACCCCATCGGCACCAAGCGGATCTGCACCGACACGAACTACTACCAGACCTTCAACCGCGCCAATGTCGACCTCGTCGACCTGAAGGCGACACCGATCACCCGGATCGACGCCGAGGGCGTGCACACCACCGACACGCATTACCCCCTCGACACCCTCGTGCTCGCGACCGGCTTCGACGCGATGACCGGTTCGGTGTCGCGGATGAACATCGTCGGCCGCGACGGCGAGACGCTCAACCACGCCTGGCGGGAAGGGCCGAAAACCTATCTGGGACTGGGGATGGCAGGGTTTCCGAACCTGTTCAACCTCACCGGTCCCGGCAGTCCGTCGGTGCTGGCCAACATGGTGCTGCACTCGGAACTGCACGTCGACTGGGTGGCCGAGGCGATCGGCTTCCTCGACGGCAGGGGAGCGGTGGCGCTGGAGGCACGCCAGGACGCGGTCGCGGAGTGGGTGCTCGAATGCGTGAACCGGGCCGCGGGAACGCTGATGACACAGGCGAATTCGTGGTACCTGGGTGCGAACATCGAAGGCAGGCCACGGGTGTTCATGCCCTTCGTCGGCGGCTTCGGCGTCTACGGCCAGATCATCGCCGAGGTCGCGGCCGCCGGGTACAAGGGCTTCGACGTCATCGAGGCGTGAGCGGCGACGACGGGGTGGTCCGCACCGGACCACCCCGTCGTCGTGTCAGGCCGTGAAGCCGCCGAACCCGCCCTTGTAGAACAGCAGCGGCTCGGCGCCCTCGGTGGCCCGCAGCTCACCGATGCGCGCGAGTACCACGGTGTGGTCGCCCGCGTCGTGCTCGAGCTCCACCGTCACCTCGATCTGGGCCAGCGCCCCGGCCAGCGCGGGTGCGCCGTTGCCCGCCCTGTCCCACTCGACGCCGGCGAACTTGTCGGCCCCGCTCACCGCGAACTGGCGGCACAGCGCGCTCTGCTCCTGCGCCAGGATGTTGATGCACAACGCGCCCGCCGCCCGCAGCAGCGGCCAGCTGGTGGAACTCTTGGCCGGGCAGAACGACACATACGGCGGGTCCAGCGACACCGACACCACCGACTGGCAGGTGAAGCCGAGCGGTCGCGTCCCGTCGTGGGCGGCGATCACCGCGACGCCCGTCGCGAAGTGCCCGAGCACTCTGCGCAGGTCCGCGGGGGCCGGGATACCTGCGTCGACGACGACGTTGTCCGCATTCATAGAGGTCCTTCCGAACGGAATTCGATGCCTCCCAGAATCCGGGAAGATCGGGCAGCGCCTCAAGACGGCCTCCCGGTCAGCGGTTGCTGACGGGTGAATTCCGGGAAGATCGGTTGCTAGCATTCAGCCATGGCTACCCCCGACCCCGACTCCGGCGTGCCCAATCTGCCGCCGACCAGCTGGGCGGTGCTCGCCATGCTCTCGTACGAGGAGGAGATCTCCGGCTACGACCTGAAGAAATGGGCGGACTGGAGTCTGCGCTACGTCTACTGGACCCCGTCCTACAGCCAGATCTACGCCGAGCTGAAGAAGCTCGAACAGCACGGCTTCGCGAGTTCGCGACTCGATCCCGACAACACCATGCGCGCCAGACGGCTGTACCAGATCACCGCGGAGGGCCGGGCCGCGGTGACCACGTGGTGGAACAAGGCGCCGGTCGATCCGTCGGTGCTCAAACACCACGTGCTGCTGCGCGTGATGTTCGGCCATCTCGGGTCCCCGGATCGGCTCAAGCAGATCCTGCACGACCACATCGCCGACGTCGACAAACTCGCCCAACGCGCCGCGATCGATGCCGAAGCCGCGAAATCCGAACCGGGCTGGGCCTATTCGCAGCTCGTGCTGCAATGGGCGCAGCGCCACTACGCGACCGAACGCGACCTCGCGCAGCAGCTGATCGATGACATCGACAACGCGGCCACCGTCTTGGCGGGCGCCGAACACGACGACCGCACCGACTACCCCCACCCGACGCCGGGTCGCTGGCGCGAGATCGAGCAGCGGGTGCGCGAAGAAGAGCTCGAGCAGCACGACCCGGCGGACTAGGCCGTGTCTCTCCGATCGCGGGTACTGTCGCACCAAAAAGGGAGAGAAATCATGATCGCAGTCATCGCCGAGGTGACCGTCAAAGCCGGTGCGGGTGCGGAGTTCGAAGCCGTCGTCGCCGATCTCGTCGAACAGATCAAGGCCAACGAGCCGGGCAATCTGACCTACCAGCTGGTGCGTTCGCGGACCGACGCCGATCACTACCGGTTCTTCGAGCTGTACTCCGACGACGCCGCCGTCGAAGCCCACGGCCGGTCGGAGCACTTCCGCGCGGCAGGCAAGTTGATGGCTCCTTTGCTGGCGGCTGCGCCGAAGATCGAGTACTTCACCGCGGTCTGAACCTGAACCCCCTACTCGGAACGCGGGCCTGAAGGGTCTCGGGTGGGGCGCTACCGGTACCGATCACCTCGGGTCCCGAGGGAGGTCGAGCGTCTCGCGCACCATAGCCCAGATCTCGGTGCGCGCGGCGACGGTGGCGGCGAGGGACGGGATGCTGAGGAATCCGTGGAACAGCCCGGTGTAGCGGCGATAACGAACCGCGACACCGTCGGCTGCCAGGCGCTGGGCGTAGGCGTCCCCGGCCGAACACGGCGGGTCCAGTTCGGCGGTGACCACCACCGCGGGCGGTAGACCGGCCAGCGAGTCCGCCCTGGTCGGCACGAGACGCACGTCGTCGGTGCCGTGCGGTGCGTAGTTCGCCCAGTACCACCGCATGGCGCTGGTGGTGTTGTAGTGGCCCGTGCCGAATCGCCGGTAGGACTCGGTCTCGAAATCGTCGTCGATCACCGGATAGATCAGGATCTGGGCCGCGATCTGTGGCCCGTCCGCGTCCCTGGCCGCGATGGCCACGGTGGCGGCGAGATTACCGCCCGCGCTGTCACCGGCCACCGCGATCCTCGACGGGTCGCCGCCATAGTCGCCGGCGTTGGCGGCGGTCCACCGCAGCGCCGCGAACATGTCGTCATGGGCCGCGGGGCCCGTGTGCTCGGGCGCGAGCCGATAGTCGACCGAGACCACCACCGCACCGACACCCGCCGCCATCGAGCGGCAGAACTCGTCGTGACTGTCGAGGTCGCAGAACACGAAGCCGCCGCCGTGCGCGAACACGATCACCGGCAGCGGTTCGGCGTCGTGATGCGGCCGGAACACCCGCAGCGGTAGCGGGCCGCCGGGTCCGTCGATCGTGAGGTCGCGCGCCAGCGCCATATCGGGAAGTCGTTGCAGCGGAGCGCGTCTGGCGCGGATCGCGGCACGCGCCTCGCTGGCGGCCATCGTGGCGACATCGGGGAATCCGGCGTCGAGCGTGGCGAGCACGGCCGCGACTTCCGGATCGGGAACCGCACCGGGCCCGGTGGTCGGGAACGTTCGCACAGTCACTGGTCCTCCTGAATTTCGGCGACGGAATCGGACGTCGTCGGCCTCACCGTAGGGTCGGTGCCGCGCGATCCGTACCGCGTTCTCCCACTGGGCGGAAACACCAGGTCGATGCCCTTCGGCGGCTGCCTACGGTCGGTGCATGGAAGCCACGAAGGTCTACGTGATCGACACCGTAGTGACCAAGCCAGGACGGGCCAGGGAATTCGTCGACGCCTATCTGCGCGACTACGCCCCGGGCGCGCGCCGACGCGGCATGACGCTGGAGCGGATCGTGGTGAGTCCGCCCGTGTGGTTCCCGGACGAGTCGAACACGATCATCGCGAGCTGGGTGCTCGACGGCGCACAGGGCTGGTGGGAGATGACCTGGCAGGGACGGTCGGATGAGTCGGTGCGGCAGTGGTGGGCCTCGGCGCGGGAGCTGATCGTCGAACGGACCCGCTCGACCGGCGCGCTCGCCACCGACATCGACAGGCTCGGCAATGTTTGAAGTGACTCGGCTGGTGCATCTTTCGCCCGGCACCGAGGCCGTGGTGCGTGACCGGCTGATGACCGGGGTGCGCGAAATCGCCGCCCCGGCCGCACGCCGCGTGCTGGTCGAGCCCACATTGCCGGGCGTGCGCAACGGTGGTGATGTCCTGGTGCACCTGCGCTTCGACGAGTCCGCGGACTGGACAGGGACCACCACCGAGGTGGATACCCTGCTGAGCGAGAGTCCGGTCGCCCACGTCGACGGCGCCGAATATCACGGCGGCACAGCGGGTATCGCCGAGCCGGACGCCACCGGGTCGGTATATCGGGTACTGCTGCTGCGAGTCGAGCAGCACACCCCGCGCGCGACGGTCGAGCGCTTCGAGGCAGACCTGCTGCGGATGCCCCGCTACCTGCCCGGCATCCGAACCTGGCAGTTGAGCCGGGTCACCCGTGGCACCGGACTCGCGGCGTGGACCCATGTCTGGGAGCAGGAGTTCGCCGACCTCGACGCTCTCGCAGGCCCCTATCTGATGCATCCGGTCCACTGGGCGCACGTCGACCGCTGGTTCGACCCCGAATCCCCGGACATGATCATCCGCGACCGGATCTGCCACAGTTTTTGCGTGAACCGCCCGCTCTGACGGAAGTGATCGTCCGCGAACGGATCTGACCCCGCTGCTGCGCACAACCGGGTCGCGCCGTGCGCCGCCCGCGTTCGGGCCGGCGGCGTACGGCGCGACGGGGCATCACGCCGTACGCGGCCCGCGGTGGTCGGCGTACGAACGGCTCACGCCCAGCGGACGAGGATGCTGCTGCAACGTCGGATGCACCCGGACCCGGCCGTCGTCGACGTGGCGCCAGATGTTGAGCGCGGTCGTGCGCACCGGTGCGCTGAGACGGTGATCGAACAGCATCCGATCCACCGGTCCACACACCGACACCGCCGCCACGGCGGCCTCGCCGAGATCGCCGATGGGCGCCGCGATACAGCCGAAGCCGGGCAGTGACTCCTCGCGCTCGACGGCGATCCCGTGTGCGCGCACCTTGTCCAGTTCGGTGTCGAGCTGGGCCTTGGTGGTGATCGAGTAGCGGGTGCGTGCGCCGGCCTGACCTGCGAGGGCATCGGCGATGCGGCGCTCGTCGGAGTAGGCCAGGATCGCCTTGCCGACCGCGGTACAGGCAGCGGGCCGCCTGCCGCCGACGCGGGTGGGCACCACCGCCGACAGCTCGCCGCCGACCTTGTCGAGGTACACGACGTCGGGACCGTCCAGCACGGCCAGATGCACCACGAACCCGGTGACCCGGTGCAGCTCGTGCAGGAACGGCATCGCCGCGCGGTGCAGCCGGTCCTGGTGCACCGCCAGTGAGCCGAGCTCCATCAGCCGGATGCCGAGTTCGTAGTCGCGCCCCTCGCGACGTAGCCAGCGCAACTGCACCAGCCGATCGAGCATGCGATGCGCCGAGGACCGGGGTAGACCGGTGCGCCGGACGATCTGGGCGAGCGTGAGCCTGCCCGGGCCGTCGAAGGCGTCGAGCAGCAGGGACGCGCGATCGAGGATCGCGCTCGGGGTGGTGGCCTCGGCCTGGATGACCATGAGCTCTCCATTCGGATCTACGAGCTGATGCCCAGTCGCATATTTCGATTAGGCATATACCTATTCATACCATCCGTTGTGGTCGTTGTCACATGAATCGGCAGGCCAATATGAAAAAGACGGCCCCTGGCCCGAGCGAGAAGCTCGGGCCAGGGGCCGTCGTGGGACTACCTGCGGAATTACATCGCCGCGAGCGGCTCACTCCCGGACCAGTCGTGGCCCCAGTAGCTGTCCGCGGTGATCTCCTCGGCGCTGTAGTACGTCTCGTCGACCCGCATGCCTTCGGTACCGAACTCGATATCCCAGCCGCCGGGCGCGCGGACATAGAACGACACCATCTTGTCGTTGGTGTGCCTGCCCAGCGTCGAGGACACCGAGAAGCCGTCCTTGGTCACCCGATCGAGGGCCTGGCCGACGGCGTCGAGGGAGTCGACCTCCACCATGATGTGCACCAGGCCCGGCGCGCCACCGTGCGGGGCAGGGCACAGCGCCAGGCTGTGATGGCGTTCGTTGACACCGAGGAACCGCACCCGCATCGGGCCGTACTCCGGCGGCGCCGGGATCCGGAACGCGCCGCGCGGCAGGAACCCGAGCACGTCGGTGTAGAAGCCGAACGCGCCGTTGGGGTCCATGGTCGGCAGCACGACATGGCCCAGACCCTGTGCGCCGGTGACGAATCGCGCGCCGAAGGGGGTGATCACCGGGCTGTGGTCGAGCACCGCGCCGTGGAAGATCTCGAGGGTGGCGCCGGTCGGGTCCTGGAAGGTGATGACCTCCTCGACCCGGCGCGCGTCGGCCTCTTCGACCGACAGCGGTTTCACCGCGATCCCGGCCGCCGTCACGGCTTCCTGCACGCGGACCAGTGCCGCGTGGTCGCGGACTTCCCAGCCGATCGTGACGATGGCGTCGCTGTCGCCCGGCACGATCGTGATCCGCGCCGCGCGCTCGTCCATCCGCAGGTACAGCGCGTCCTCGTCGGGCCCGCTGCCCTGGGCGAAGCCGAGCACCTCGAACGCGAACTTGCGCCACCGGTCCATGTCGGCGGTCTGGATCTTGACGTAGCCGAGGCCTTTGATGTCTGTCATTTCCGTTGTCCTTCGTGGTGTTCGGGTCAGATCATCGAGCGCAGGTTGTCCGCGGGCTCGAGACCGAGGGAGCTGACGGCCGAGGCGTGATACACCGTGCTCGGCACGTGGATGGCGTGGGCGAGGCCGACGTGCGCGTCGCGCCAGTAGCGCTGCAGCGGCTTGTCGATCCGCATGGCGTTGCCGCCGGAGCGGGCGAAGATCTGGTCCACGGCGGTGACCGCGCGCCAGGCCGCGCGGACCTGGGTGCGCCGGACCGCGGCCCGCTCGGCGAAGCCGATCTCCTTGCCCGCGTCGACGGCGTCGAAGATCTTGTCGGCGTTGGCGAGGAGTTCCTGGCGCGCGGCGTTGATGTCGGCGGCGGCCTCGCCGATGGCGAACAGCACGTACGGATCGTCCTTGACCGCGGTGCCCTGCGCGCCGACCCGGTCGCGCTGGTAGTCCAGGTGCGCGGCCAGCGCGCCTTCGGCGATGCCGACCACCGCGGAGCTGATGCCCAGTGGGAACATCGTCGACCACGGCATCTTGTACAGCGTCTCGGTGACCCCGTACTCCTTCTGCGCGGTGCCGTCGATGACGTGGTCACCGTTCATCACCCGGTAGTCGGGCACGAACGCGTCCTTGACGATGATGTCCTTGGATCCGGTCCCCTTGAGGCCCACCACATTCCAGGAGTCCTCGACGATCTGGTAATCCTGGCGCGGCAGGATCATGTGCAGCATCGTCGGCGGCAGCGCCATCTTGCCCTCGGCATCACCGAGCATGGCGCCCAGGAAGATCCAGTCACAGTGGTCGGTTCCGGAGCTGAACTGCCAGCGGCCGTTGAAGATGTAGCCGCCGTCGACCGGACGGGCGATGCCGGTCGGCGCGTAAGGCGAGGCCATCCAGGTGTCGTGGTCGTCGGCCCACACCTCGTCCTGCACCTTCGGGTCGGCGAAGGCCAGCTGCCACGGGTGCACGCCGACGATGCCGGCGATCCAGCCGCTGGCCGGGTCGAGCGCGGCGGTGGCCATCACCGTCTCGGCGAACTCGCGCGGGTGCGCCTCGTAGCCGCTGTACTTCTTCGGCTGCAGCAGGCGGATCGGGCCCGCCGTCTTCAGCAGCTGGGCTGTGGCATCGGGCAGCTGCCCGAGCCGCTCCGCCTCCGGTGCCTGCTCACGCAGCTGGTCCGCGATGGCGGCGATATTGTCGAGAACTCTGGTCATCTCCGGTGATGCTTTCTGTTCGTAGTGGGGTGGCGGATCAGGACATGGTGTCGATGACGGCGCCGCGGGCGATGTTGTCGGCCACCTCGGCCTCCCAGCTCGTCACCGCGCGATCGGTATCGATCTCGAACTCGAACCGCTTGGTCATGTCCTCGGTGACGTCGTCGACGTCGACATAGAACTGCTTGTACCAACGGCGCAGCTGATACACCGGGCCGTCTTCCTCCGACAGCAGCGGATTGTCGATGGGCGCCTTGTTCTTCCAGATCTCGACGTCCTGCTCGAAGCCGTACTCGACGCCCTGCGCGAACTGCGCCGCCATCGCGTTGGCGTCCTCGTCGGACATGCCCTCGGGCTTCTTGACCATCGCGCCGTACTGCAGCACGAACGAGTTCTCGTCGACCGGGTAGTGGCAGTTGACGAGCACCGTCTCGATTGTCATCCCGTTCGATTCGCTCCACAGCCAATCGAGCATGTACGACGGACCGAAATACGAGGCGTCCGAGCGCAGCGCGGAATCCGGGTCGTCGTAGCTGGTGCCGACGGTGACGTCGTGGCGCGGGGTCGAGCGCATGTACTGGGTGGCGACGTGGCCCTCGAAGACGTTCTTGAAGTAGCGCGGGAACGAGTAGTGCACGTAGAAGAAGTGCGCCATGTCGACGACGTTGTCGACGATCTCGCGGCAGTGCGAGCCCTCGATCAGAATCGAATTCCAGGTCAGGTCGGTCCACTCCGGCGTGCCGTACCCCTCGATCTCGGGGATGGTCACGTCATCGGTGGGCTTGCTGCCTTGCGGGTCGTGCCAGACGTAGAGCTGGCCGTTGCGCTCCAGTGTCGGCCAGGTGCGGGTCTTGGCCAGCGGCGGCACCCGGCGCGCGTACGGAATGGCCGTGCACTTGCCGTTGCCGCCCCAGCGCCAGTCGTGGAACGGGCAGGCGATCGAGTCGCCCTTGATGGTGCCGCGCGCGAGGTTGCCGCCCATGTGGCGGCAGTAGCCGTCGAGCACGTGCAACGCGCCGTCGGATTCGGACTGGAACACCACGAGCATGGTGCCGAAGGCCTTCACCTCGTGCGGGTTGCCGTCGCGGAACGACGAGAGCAGGCCGAGGCAGTGCCAGCCGCGGGCGAACCGAGTCGGCGCCGCGGCGGCCTCGATCTGCCGGTAGTCGGCGGTGGTGTCCTGCGATCGGCCGTTCGGCGAGTTCTCCGGCATCGAAACCTCCATGTTCGGACGGAGTGGGGATGAGCTGCGCCGATGGTCGCGCCGCGCGGGGGTCGGCGGGTCGTGGTGTTCCCGGTCAGCGGACATGTTTTCGTCCCGGTCGGCCGCTGTCCCGATGACCGGGAGAGGAACCGATCACAGGAGGCGGACCGCCCTACCGTGACGGCATCGGTTTCGACGAGCAGGAGTGAATCATGGGTAACGTCGCGGTGGTACTGGACACCGATGCCATCCGGCTGTTCGCACAGGCGGCGCGCTCGGACAATCCGGCCTACCGGCTCGCCGATCGGCCCGTGGTGCCGCCGACCTTCCTGCCCGCCGACGGATCCATCGCAGGGGAGCGAGTCGAAACCGATCACCGGTTCTTCGGTCCGCCGCCGCGCGCGGGTGACCAGCTGACCGCGATCCGCGCGGGCGCCCCCGGCCAACCCGCCGTCGGCGCCGCCGAGTCGCTCACCCGATACTTCGACCGCACGGGCGGTCTGGTCGCCGAGTCGTGGGCGGCGGCGGAAGCTTTCGCGGGCGAGCAGGTGTCACCGCAGGCGGCGGCGCTGCTGGCGACCTACGCCACCGACTGGCTCGGGGCCGAGGCGATCCGCCGCTTCCGCACCAGGTCGGTGCGACCACTGCCGCCCGGCGATGTCATGTCGTGTTCGGGGCGGGTGACCCAGAGCTACGTGCAGGACGGCGAATCCCGGGTCGATGTGAGCCTGTGCGGCGCCGACGCCGCGGGCACCGTGGTCGTCCGTGCGTGGGCCACCTTCGCCGTGACCGGCGACGGGACCCCGGACCCGCGCTAGGGGAGCGGACCTCTCCTCGCCCGCGGGCGCGGACAACGGGTAGTCGACTACTCGTGAGGATGGCTGCGGTGGCGACGACGATCGTGTGTACGCAACTGCCGACACACCTTGTCCACCCTTCGGGAAGGGGCCTGCGATGACCGTCCACGTGGATTCTCCGTCGACAACCGGATTCGAGAGCGACGCGCCGCGGACCGGGTACGACCCGGACTTTCTCGGGTCGAGGGTCGAGGTTCCGGAACTGGATGCGGCCGTGCGCGGCGATGCGGTTCGTCTCGACGGCTCCGACGTGATCAGCTACACCCACTTCTCGTTGGCGCTGAGCAGGCCACGGCGGTTCGCGTTCTGGGTGGCCTGGAACATCGACGGCGCCGCGATGCGCAAACTTTCCCGCACCGGCATCGACTTCGTGAAAGACCCACGCGTCCCGGCCGAGGCGCAGGTGGGAAACGAACTCTACCGACAGAATCGGCTCGATCGCGGCCACCTGGCGCGGCGCGCGGATCTGCTGTGGGGCAGTGAGGCCGAAGCCGAGCAGGCCAATGTCGACTCGTTCTTCTACACCAACATCACCCCGCAGATGGACGACTTCAACCAGAGCAGTCGCGCCGGGGTGTGGGGCCAGCTCGAAGACGCGGTCTTCGCCGACGTCGAGGTCGACAACCTGAGGGTGAGCGTGCTCGGCGGGCCCGCCTTCCGCGCGGACGACCAGGTGCATCGTGGGGTGGCCCTGCCTCGGGAGTATTGGAAGGTGATCTGCTTCGCCGAGGGAAACCGACTGCGGTGCAAGGCGTTTCTGCTGACCCAGCACCTCGACGAACTCGAAGCGCTCGCCCTCGACGAGTTCCGCGTTTTCCAGGTCGCCGTGGCCGAGATCGAACAGCGAGCGCACTGCCGATTCCCGGCCGCGCTCCACATCGCCGACACTTTCGTGACCCAGGAGTCGGTGGCCCAGCGCAGCCCGCTCGAGTCGACGGCCGATATCAGCTGGTAACCGCTAGCCGACACCGGCGCGGGTTACGACGTCGCCGCCCGACGTGCCGCCACGCGCGCCCATACCTGGGGATCGGTGCGTGGGCCGCCGGCGGTGGTCGCGCCGTACCGCCGGATCTGGGCGTCGATGTCGAGTGGCGCGGTCAGTGAGGTGCCGGGAGCGAGCGCGTCCTCCACCTGCTCATCGGGCACCAGCCAGCACACCTCGAACTCGATGCCGTCGGGGTCGCGGGCGTAGAGCGCCTTGGTCGACCCGTGATCGCCGGCACCGGTGAGTGCGCGAGCCGCCGTCAAGCGGTCCCGGACGGCGACGAGCTCGGACAACGTGTCCACTTCCCAGGCGACGTGATAGAGCCCGACCGAGCCCGCCGGGCCCGCCGTGGGTGTCCTGGCCTGGAAGAGGCCGAGGTCGTGATCGTTGGCCGAGCCGGGGTGACGCAGAAACGCGCCGCCGGGGAATCCTTCGGCGAGCCGCTCGAATCCGAGCACGTCCTCGTAGAACGCGATGCTGCGCGGCAGATCCGCGACGAACAGAACGATGTGGTTGATTCCCCGCATCGGGCGGTGGCCTCCTCGATCGACAGTCTCGATCTCTGAGCGTCCCACGCCGACCTCCGGCGACACCACTGGACGACCGGGGAGTGGGAGACTTTCGTGCCTGGGCGGCTCGCGCTATTGCGCCGACTTCGTCGCGGTGACGTGCTGCGTGCTGTCGGAGCTGAGCAGCAGCCGGGCGATGAGGTCGGTGAGATGTTCCCGGGTGGTGTCGAATTCGCCGCGCATCCAGGCCGCGACCAGCTCCAGTGCGCCGCTGACCACGCTGTAGGCGGTCATGTCGGCGTCGAGCGGATCGGCGGGTTCGGCGAGGATCTCGCGACCCACCGCCGACATCGCGCGCGCGATCGCGTGCTGGGTGGTCAGTCGCGCGGCCTGCAGTGCCTCGGTGCTCTGCGCGTTGAGCAGCAGGGCCGATCGGCGGGGGTCGGCGAGCAGGAAGCCCAGCGCGGCGTCCGCCGCCGCGCGCACCTGGCTGTGGACGTCGGGGTCGGCGTCGTGGGTGGCGGTGACCACCGCGGCGATGCCGAGGGCGGTGTGCTCCTCGACCAGCGCGGTGAGCAGGGCGTCGCGGTCGGTGAACTGCTCGTAGAAGTAGCGATCGTTGAGCCGGGCTCGCACGCAGACGGCCCGTTTGGTGACCGCGGGCGCTCCGCCCTCGGCGAGCAGGTCGAGCGCGGCGTCGAACAGCGCGCCGCGACGGCGGGATCGGCGTTCGTCCGCGGCTACACCGCCGTAGACGCGTGATGTCGCCGCGTCGTCGGTGTCGTTGCGCATGGCCGCCCTTCCTCTTCCTCGGGCGCCAGAATAGTCCACCCGGAACTCTTGACCCTCCCTCAATTCTGGTGCACTCTGACACCAGACTAGTTTATGGTGTCGTCCAGCACCAGAACTGTCGGCGGAACAAAGGAGTTCACCGATGACCTGTCCTGTGCCACATCAGGAAACCCGCTCGGTCGACGTCAGCCCGGCGTCCTCGCGCGAATCCCACAGCGCCGTCGCACGATTCGAACGTGTCGGCGGCTCGGTGCTGTTCGGTTTGTTCGGGGTCGGCCTGTTCGACCAGCCGATGCTGCCCCCCGTCTCGGCCGCGCTCGAGGCCACCGGCCGGGCGCGATATCAGCCGTGGGCGCGGGCAGTGCGCACCGCGGCGGCCGACCAGCTGATCTATCACGGCGAAGACGCTGACCGGGACGCCGAGTCGCAGCGGCTCATGCTCCTGCATCGCGACGTCAAAGGCGTCGGCCCGGACGGTGAACGCTATTCGGCGCTCAACCCGCACGCCTGGAACTGGATCCTCTACTCGACTTTCTTCGTCCAGCGCGGCGCCTACCTCGCATTGACCGGCGACACCCCGTCGCCGGCCGCCGACCAGGCCATCTGGGACCACTACCGCACCAAAACGCGCGGCCTGCACCTGCCGGGTAACTCGCAGCCGATCGCGAACTACGCGGACCTGGCCGTCCACTACGACCAGATGATCACCGAACTGCGCGCGACCCCGGCGCTGGAGGCGGCCACCACAACGGTTCGCCGTGCACCGCGCCCGGACTTCCTGCCCGCCGTCACCGCCCCGTTCTGGTGGGTGAGCGCGCCCACGTTCGGCTATATCGCGATGGTTCTCGGCTGCGGGATCATGCACCCCGAGGTGCGCGCCAAGATGCCGATCGCCTGGACCGCTCGCCACGACCGGCACTTCCGAATCCTCACGACCGTCCTGCGCGTCGCCTACACCCGGCTCCCGGCCGCGGTCACCGACTCCCCGATGGCCCGCAATCGGCGCAAGTACGAACGCCTGGCCGGGCGATACCGGGAGATCGGCCTCACCTCGTTCGCACCGGAGACCGGCCAGGCCCGATCGCGGCGGCGCGTGCGAGCCTAGCCGCGATCGAGTGGCGCTCGGTCCGGCGCGGAGCCCGGCAGGTGCGGATCCATCCAGCGCAGCATCCGGTCGACCGAATCCGCGCAGTCGCCCTGCGCGCCGGACTCGGCCCACTCGATCAGCGCGGCGAAGGTGGCGGACTGGTACGCGGTGGCGATGGCCCGGCAGATGGGAGCGGGGGAGCCGGGCAGTCGACCGGCGAGGTAGTCCGACAGCGTATCGATCCACGGACGGTAGATCCGGGGAGCGGTCGCGGCCAGCTCGGGTTCGGAGGAGATCAGCCGCAGCCAGTCCGGCGCCAGCTCCTGGATCTGCGGATCGCGCGACACCGACTCGACGATCGCGGACCGCACGACCACCGCGGGCGGCTCCTCGGGAGCGGCGCCGGCGAGCGCGTCTCGTAGCCGCTCCGTCGCGGGCGCGACCCCGATCCAGGCGATCTCGGCTCGGGACGAGAAGTGTCGCAGCAGGGTGCGCGTGCTGATTCCGGTGGCCTCGGCGAGATCGCTCCAGCTGGTGGTGGCGAAACCGCGGTCGGTCCACAAGCGCAGTGCGCCGACCGACACGGCCCTGGTGTCCAGCACGGAGGGGCGGCCGGGGCGGCGGGGAGCTGGCTGGGTCACCGTGAAAGCCAAACAGTTTTGGCGAAGTGTGTCAATATTCAGTGAGACCTCACCGAAAACAGGAGAAACAGTATGGATTTCGTCAACTCGTCCGCGATCGTCACCGGCGGTGCGTCGGGTCTCGGCTTGGCGACCGTGCAGGAACTGCACGCCAAGGGCGCCAAGGTCGTCATCGTCGACCTCCCCTCGTCCAACGGTGCGGCCATCGCCAAGGAACTGGGCGAGGGCGCGGCGTTCGCGGCCGCGGACGTGACCGACGAATCGGCGGTGGCCGCGGCCCTCGACGTCGCCGAGTCGCTGGCGCCGCTGCGGATCGCCGTGAACTGCGCCGGTATCGGCAACGCGATCAAGACGGTCGGCAAGAAGGGCGCGTTCCCGCTCGCCGATTTCACCAAGGTGATCAACGTCAACCTCGTCGGCACGTTCAACGTGATCCGGCTGGCCGCCGAGCGCATGTCGGGCACCGACCCGGTCGGTGAGGAGCGCGGCGTCATCATCAACACCGCCTCCGTCGCCGCCTACGACGGCCAGATCGGCCAGGCCGCCTACGCCGCGTCCAAGGGTGGCATCGTCGGCCTGACCCTGCCGATCGCGCGTGACCTGGCGAGCTTCAAGATCCGCGTCGTCACGATCGCGCCCGGCCTGTTCCGCACGCCGCTGTTCGAGACGCTGCCCGAGGAGGCGCTGCAGTCCCTCGGCGCGCAGGTGCCGCACCCCTCGCGCCTGGGGCAGCCCACCGAGTTCGCCGCGTTGGCCCGCCACATCGTGGAGAACCCGATGCTCAACGGCGAGACCATTCGCCTCGACGGCGCCATCCGGATGGCGCCGCGCTGAGTTGATCTGTGCGACAACATATCCGGCCGGGCGTGCTGCCCGGCCGGAGGTGTTGTCGGCACCGGCGTACCACTTGTGATCGTCGTCAAAATTCGGCACGGGCGACGGCAAAACTAGAACGTGTTCTAGTAGGCTTCTGCTATGGAACAACTCACCGGACTGGATGCCAGTTTCCTCTATCTGGAGACCGACACCCAGCATCTCCACGTCTGCGCACTGCTGATCCTCGACCCGGCCGACGGGCCCTACTCCTTCGGCGACCTCCGCGACGAGCTCCGCAAGCGGTTGCCCCTCATCCCGCATATGCGTCGCCGAATCCACTCGGTGCCGTTCAACCTCGATCATCCGCTGTGGGTCGACGACGCCGACTTCGACATCGACAACCACATCCGGCGCGTGGAATTGCCGGAGACGGGCGGTCTGGCCGCGCTGATCGGCGCCATCGCCAGTCGCCCGATGGACCGGAATCGGCCGCTGTGGGAGATGTCGGTGGTGGAAGGTCTCGACGACGGCAAGGTGGCCGTCGTCTGCAAGTACCATCACTCGGCCGTCGACGGCATCACCGGCACGAACATGATGATGCACCTGTGCGATCTGGAGCCGGGGACCAGCCGCCCGGAACCCGAGCCGTGGCAACCGGAACCGGTGCCCGGCGATCTGGAACTGGCGGCGCGGGCCGCGGTCCGCTTGCCCGCCAGGGCCGGCATGCTCGGCATGGTCCCCAAGACCCTCGGGATGGTCGCGGGCTTCGCCCGGCGGCGCCGCAACAATCAAGCGGGGATGGAACTTCCGTTCTCCGCGCCACGCACCCCGTTCAACCAGGCCGTCACCGCGGCGCGGTCGGTCTCGTTCACCAAGACCGACCTCGGCGCGATCAAGGAGATCAAGGCCGCGTTCGGGGTGAAGGTCAACGATGTGGTGCTGGCCGTCGTCGGCGGCGTGCTGCGCCGCTACCTGGAAGAACGAGGCGAGCTGCCCGATCGCTCCCTGATCGCGTCGGTGCCGGTCTCGGTGCACGAATCCACCCGGCACACCGAGGGGATCAACAAGGTCTCGACGCTGTTCTGCCGCCTCGGCACCGATGTCGCCGATCCGGTCGAGCGGCTGCGGGTGCTGGCCGTCGCGAACCGCGAAGCCAAGGCCGAACACGACATGATCGGCGCCGACTTCCTGCAGGACTGGTCGAAGTACGCCCCGCCCAACACGTTTCGGCTCGCCTCGCGCGTGTACTCGTCGCTGAAGCTGGCCGAACGACACCCGGTGGTGCACAACCTGGTGGTCTCGAATGTGCCGGGCCCGCCGATGCCGCTGTACTTCCTCGGCGTCCGGGTGGACGGGATGTTTCCGTTCGGTCCGGTCTTCCACGGTGCCGGGCTCACCGTCACCGTGCTGTCGAACTGCGGCGATCTCGATTTCGGCTTCATCGCCTGCCGCGACCTGGTTCCCGATGTCGACGCACTGGCCGAAGCCGTGCCCGCCGTGATCGAAGACCTGCTCGCCGCGGCGCGAGCCAAGGGCTGATCACCCGCTCGGGCCGATCGCCCTGTTCGCCACCGGCGTCGAACAGGGTCGTCACCTACAGCCGTGCCGCCACTGCCCGGCACGCGTCGGTCAGCGCCGCGACGAACCGGTCGGGCGCGACGGCGCACGCCGCGTGACCCGCCGCGAGCGGATGAATACTCGACCCCGGGACGGCGGCCGCGAGTTCGATCTGGCGGTACACCGGGATCGCCCGGTCTCTGGTCGTGATGACCACCGCGGTCGGCATCCGCAGCTCGGGTAGCCACTCGGTGGCGTCGAAGGTCCCGATCTCGGCCAGCACGGGGGCTAGCGCCCAGCCACTCGTACTGCGGAATTCGGCCACCGCCCAGCGGCGGAGCTGCCCCGGCACCAAGGCGGGCGGCAGATCCGGCAGGGTCCGCGTGAAGCGCCGGGCGCGGCGATACGGATAGTCGCCCAGTGCCTCGGCGACGGAAGCGAAACCGCGATGGAACGCCCGCTCGCGCCACTTCTCCTGGAAGCGATAGGGAGTCGCGCACAGGACCAGTCCCGCCACCCGGTCCGGGTACCGGCGTGCCGTGAGCAGCGAGACGATACCGCCGAGCGAATAGCCGACGCAGACAAAGCGATCCAGACCCAGCGCGTCGGCGACCGCGACCACATCGTCGGCGCAGTCGTCGATCCGGAACTGGGCCGACTGGATCCCGCGCCCGTGCCAGCGCTGATCGAACAGCACCACGCGATAGTGGGCGCTCAGCGACTCCAACGCGGGAAACCAGTTCAGTGCCGCCGTGCACGCGGTGCCGTGCAGCAGGATCAGCACCGGTGCGCCGGGTGGTCCGGGGAGGTCGACGACATAGGTCCGGCCACGTCCGGGAAGGTCGAGCATCCGCCCACCGGGGATCTCGTCCACGGCGGGCACGACGAACGGCCCTGTCCGCACCGATCGCGCAGCACCCACGGTGGCCTCCTCGGGCATTTCTAGAACTCGTTACAGTTCATGATGGCATATCGAGGCGACAGTGTCGGCGCGGCAGCGTCAGGCGAGGAAGCGCTGGAGTTCCTCGGTGACGAATCGAGGGTTCTCCTCGACGAGCCAATGTCCGGCGTGCGGCACGTCGACCGCCCGCACGATGTTGCTCAGGCGCGGGGAAACGGTGGCGCGGATCGCCTCGAGCTGCCCCTCGGCGGTCATGAGCAGAGTCGGGACTGGAGTCGGCGCGGTCGCCACAGTGTCGCGGACGTCCTGGTCGAGGGCGCGGTAGAGCTCGAAGCCGCCCGCGAGAGCCTCGGGCTTGCGGTAGGTGCGGGCGAACTCGTCGACCTCGGCGTCGGTGAACGGGGATCGATCCGAGGTGCCGCCGAACGCCGTGCCGCCGAAGGAGACCTGCGGGTAGAACAGCGCCAGGTACTCGCGAACATTGTCGCCGACAACAGCTTCGGGTACTCCCCGCTGGGAGTGCAACGCGATGTGCCAGCTCAGTGTGCGGTAGGTCGGTGCGTCGATCGCGGGCCCGGGCAGCGGGAGATCGAGGTAGCCGAGGCGGTCGGTATCGGCGGGGAACTGGGCGGCGTACGCGAAGGCGACGGCGGCGCCGAAGTCGTGTCCGACCACGCGCGCATCCCGCACGCCGAGCCGGTCGGCGATGAGGGTATGCACGTACCGCGCCAGCGTGGCCTTGTCGTAGGCGGTCGGTGAACCGGTGCTGTCACCGAGCCCGGGCAGGTCGACGGCGTAGACGGTGTGGTTCTCGGCGAGGGCGGGCATGATCGGCCACCAGCCGTACCAGGTCTGCGGCCACCCGTGGATCAGCACCACCGGTGTGCCGCTGCCGCCGGTCACATAGTGCATCCGGACACCGTCGACGTCGGCGAACTCGTGCCGGAATGTCTTGTCGAACACGGGGTCGCCCGCCGTCGCGGCGGCGTGGGGTGCGATGTCGGAGGCGGCCGGGGAACAGGCTGCGGCACACATCGTGAGCAGGAATGCGAGCGCGAAAGCCGCTGCCGCGCAGGCAGATCGACCGACGCTGTGTGGTCGGGAGGTGGAGATCATCTGTTCCTTGTCCGGGTGAGATCAGCGGCCGGTGGCGCCGTCGATCAGTTCGCGGAGGATGTCGGCGTGGCCTGCGTGGCGCCCGGTTTCCTCGATCATGTGGGCGAGTGCCCAGCGCACGCTGGGAGCGCGGCGTCCCGGTCGCGGTCGCGGCAGCGGGGCACCGAGATCGGTGCAGCCGTCGAGTATCTCGTTCGCTTGCTCGACCGCGGCCCGGTAGCGGGCGACGACGTCGGCGACAGGGGCAGACGCCGGGGCGTGGAAGGTCGCCTGCCAGTCGGTCACGGTGTCCCCGAGGAACATCGAGCGTTCGACGAAGGTGAGGTGCTCGAGGAGGCCGAGCAGGTTGGTGCCCGATGCCACCGCGGCCGTGCGTACTCGAGGTTCGGGCGCGCCGTCCACCTTCGCGACGATCGAAGTCCGCAGATAATCGAGGAATCCGCGCAGGACCTCGATCTCCGCGCTTCCCGTCCGTGGGGGCGGGGTGTCTCGGCGGTGGGCGCGACGCGGTGTGCTGGGCACGGTGGTCACCTTCCTTCGTCGCGAAACGTCAGGCGCTGCGGTGGATGAGCAGGCGCGCCCAGTTTCGCTGAGGCCACCACGATCTGGCACGCGAAATTGCGGGTTCGGCAAAAAGGTCGGTCAGCGGACTCGCTGCGCGTCCCGGATCGTGGTCGCCAGGCGTTCCAGCAGGGGAGCGGTGGCGGTATGGGAGAAGCGGAAGATCGGCGACCAGGGCGCGACCTGGCCGGCCAGCACCGCGGGCAGGCTGCGCCAGACCGGCCGGTCGGCGAGCGCGGCCGGCTGCAGGCCGGAGGTTCGGTCGTCGAGCAGGATCAGGTCGGCGCGATAGCGGTCGGCCGTCTCCCAGCTCAGTGATTGGAAGTAGCCGCCGGGATCGACCTGGTCGGGAACGACGAATTCGACCCCGAGTTCGGTGAAGTAGCTCAGATCGGCCGAGGCGCGCGGGTCGGAGGCGTAGAAGAGTTCGGGGGTTGCCGAGGCGGCGAGCACGCGCAGGCCGGGGCGCACCGCCACGGCGTCGCGCACCGCCTGGGACGCGGCGGCGAAGCGCTGCTCCGCGGCCGCGACCGCCGGGGTGGCGGTCTCGGCGCCGAGCGCCGCGGCCAGGGCGCGATAGCGCGCGATGATGTCGGGGAGCCGCTGACCGGCGATCTGCACGGCGACCACATTCGGGTTCGCCGACTCGATCTTGGACAGGTTGTCGTCGGGGACATACCAGAGTCGGCCCGGCACATAGGAATCGGTGACGAGCAGATCGGGCTCGAGCGTCGCGTACTTCTCGATGTCGAACTGCCCCCAGGCGTCACCGACGACGGTCACCGAGTCCGGATCGAGGTCGCCCAACATATCTCGGTCATGCGCTTCGCCGAAAATGCCCACGATGGACTCGCGTACCCCGTAATCGACCAGCGCGCCCGCCGAGCCGGTGAACGCGACCACCCGGTGCGGCGTCCCCTCCGTCCGCAGGGTGCCGCCACGACCATCGGGAAACTGCCAGCTCCCGGTGCTGTCGCGTCCGTTGTCGGCGTTGGCCCCGCAGGCCGCAAGACTCGCGCTCACCCCGACCGCCCCCGCTACCGCGAAGAATCGGCGCCGGGTGAGGGCACGGTCGGGTCGATCCTGTTTCGCGATCACGATTCTCCTCCGCACGTGGCAATCGGTTCGCGATCACTAGACCACACTCAATAAGGCAAGGCAAACCTTACTATCGACCGGCGGATTCAGCCGTGCCAGCGGCGGTAGACCTCGACGGCGCCGGGGTGCAGCGGGACGGTCCCGGTGCCGATCAGGAATCGGCCGTCGAGGAACTGGGTGCCCGCGGCCTCGGCGGGGACGAGCGCGTCCGCGTGGCGGACCAGCAGGTCGACGATGGTGGCCGCTGTCTCGTCGGGCAGGGTCGCGGCGGCCAGGAGAAGGTTGGCGACGCCGATCGTGTGCACCGCCGGGCTACCCGGATAGGCGTCGGCGGGAATGGCGACCCGGTCGTAGACGGGGCCGTATCGCTCTCGCAGGGGAGCGGCGAGGGCGCCGAGGTCGATCAGGCGCAGGGGATCGGGCACGGCGAGTGCGGCGGTGGGCACGCCACCGGCCCACAGCAACGCGTCGATGTCGCCGTCGGTCAACCGTTGCGCGGCCTCGCGCAGCGGTCGATGCTCGACCACGACGTCGACGCTCGGATCCAGCCCGGCCGTTGTCAGCAGTCGCTGACCGGTGACCGCGGCGCCCGAGCCCGCGGCACCGAGATTGACTCGGCGTCCGCGCAGGTCGGCGACCTCGTTGATCGGATCATCGGTGCGGACCGCCAGCTGGAGATAGTTCTCGTAGACGCGACCGAGCGCCACCACACGCCCGCCGAAATCGCTCGCCGAGTCCGCCAGCGCCAGTGCGGTGTCGACGTCGCCGTCGGCGACCATCCGCAGATTCTGTTGCGAACCAGCGGTTTCCACCGGTTCGATGCGGAGAGTGTCGGTGTCGTCAGCGGCCGCGGCGGCCAGCAGTCGCGCGAAGGCGTAGTAGAAGCCCCCGTCCTCGCCCGAGGCCAGCCGCACCATTGTCCGGTCGTTCGTGCCGCACCCGGCCACGCCCGCCGATACAAGTGCGGCCAAGGCCAGCATTCGGCGACGTGACATCGGCGATCCACCACTCATCGCGCCACCTCGGGTATCCGGACCGTCACGGCGAGCCCGTGCGGGTGCACCGCCTCGACCGTCAACCTCGCGCCCCATGCCGTGGCCAGTGCCTGCGCGATCGACAGCCCCAGCCCCGTTCCGCCCGCGGCCGCGGCGGAACCGCGGAAGAACCGCGCCGTGAGTTTGTCGAGTTCGTCCGGCGCGACGCCCGGCCCGTCGTCGGCGACCTGGACCCTCACCCAGCCCGGTTCGTCGCTCACCCCGACGACCGTGTGCGCGCCGGATCCCGCGTACCGGCACGAATTGCTCAGTGCCACATCGAGAATCTGGGCCAGCGCCGCCGAGCTGATCGCCGCCGCGCTGTGGCTGCCGGAATCCTCACCGCTGTCCGGCGGCGCAGGGCTGACCGATCCGTCGGGTCGGCGTGCCGTGGTCAACCGCATCCCCGCGTCGTCGAACGCCGACCCCCATGCGTCGATTCGGTCGGCCACGACCTGTGCCGGATCGCACCGCTCGTCGGCGGATGCCGCAGTGCCGAAGGACGCGGGTGCTTGCGCCACGGCCAGCTCCAGCAGATCGTCGAGGAGCGCGGTCAGCCGTTCCACTTCCGCGGTCGCACCGCGGAAAGTCGCCGACGCCTGGCCGGGGACCGCGTACTCCAGCGAGTCGAGACGAATCATCAAGGCGGCGAGCGGGTTTCGCATGGCATGCGCGGTATCGGCGACGAGCTGGTGTTGCGCGTCGGCGGAATCGGCGACGGCGGTGGCCATGGCGTCGACGGATTCGGCGAGATCACGGACCTCCGGTGGGCCACCGTAATTTCTGGTGATCGGGGCGCGGCCGCGTGGTTTCGGCAGTGTCGCGGTGAGTTCGGCGACCGCGTCCGACATCGCGGCCAGCGGGCGCAGCACCCATCGGCTCAGGACCAGTGCCAACAGCACGAAGACCACCATCGCGCCGAGCGCGCCCACCGCGATCACCGCCCACACCCGGGCGATCGTCGCGCGCGCCGCGGCGGTCGACGCCTCGATCACGACGGCCCCGTTGACCTGCACGCCCGTGCCGACGGGCCGGGCGATGAGCATGACCGGGGCGCTCCACGGCGTCAGCCGATCCACCTGCTGCGGTCGCTGGTTGCGGCGAGCCGCGGCCACCGCGGCCCGGATCCGCACATCGCTCACCTCGACCCCGGCGTTGACGATCGGTGCCCCGCGAGCATCCACGACCAGCACGTTCTCCCCGTACAGCTCGTGATAGCGGCCGACCTCGTCGGCGAGTGCCTGCACCCCGCCGGCCGACCCCGCCGCGTCGGCGAGGGTCGCGAAGCGGTCGGCGTCACCGGATCGGCCGAGCACCAGCTCCTGGGTTCGGCTGGTGGCGGCGGTCAGCGACAGCGGAATCGCGAAGGCCAGCACCGCGAGCGCCGCGAAGACGGTGAGCGCGATCAGCAGTCTGCGGCGCATGCCGGTCCTCGGGCACTCACTCGCCCCACCGATACCCGTAGCCGCGAATGGTGGTGATCAGCCCGGGCCGGTTCAGTTTGGCGCGCAGCCCGGTCATGTGGACATCGAGCGAGCGCGAGACCGCGACGAACGCATCGCCCCAGATGCGGTCCATCAGCTGCTGCCTGCTCACCGCGGCGCCCGGCCGTTCCACCAGAACCTCGACGAGCTCGAATTCCTTCTGGGTGAGCGCGATCGGAGTACCGGCCACCTCGACGACCCGCGCATGCAGATCCACCCGGACATCACCGGTGACGACTTCGGTCCTGGCCCGCGTGGCGACGGCCGCGGCCCGGCGCAGTACGGTCTCGAGCCGCGCCATCAGTTCGGCGATCCGCGGGGGCTTGACCACGTAGTCGTCCGCTCCGCCACGCAAGCCGCGCACGATGGAGCGTTCGTCGCTGCGGGCGGTCAGGATCAATACCGGGATCGTGCTGACCTCACGCAGCTGACGCAGGACCTGCAACCCGTCGGCATCGGGCAGCCCGAGGTCGAGGAGCACGGCGTCGAAGTCACGGTGGGCGATGAGCAGGTCGGCGCCACGGCGCATGCGCTCGGCCCGGTAGCCGCGCGCGGTGAGCGCCTCTACCAGGGCGTCGCCCACTCCGTCGTCGTCCTCGACCACCGCAAGCCGCACGCGCCGATCCTCCCATAGCGGCAGGACCGGCGCGTGTTCCGGACGGTCAGCCACGCACGGCGGCCATCGCCCGTTCCGGCTCGACCGCATCGGCATCGATGGTCGACTCGGCCGACGTTTCCCGCATGAAGTAGTAGGTGATCAGCGAGATCGCGATACATCCGGCGACGTAGAAGAAGTAGAGCGACTCGAGGCCTGCCTTCTTCAACGCCAGCGCGATCATCTCCGCGGTACCACCGAAGATCGCGACGGTCAGCGCGTACGGCAGCCCGACGCCGAGCGCGCGGATCTTGGTGGGGAACAGCTCGGCCTTCACGATCGAATTGATCGAGGTGTAGCCGGTGACGATCACCAGCGCGGACATCATCAGGCCGAAGGCCGCGAGTGGGTTGGAGGTGTGCGCGAGCGCCGTCATGATCGGCACCGTCAGCACCGTGCCGGCGACACCGAAGAAGATGAGCAGTTTGCGGCGGCCGATCCGGTCGGACAGACCGCCCGCGATCGGCTGGAGCACCACGAAGACCAGGAGCGCGACGAAGTTGATCCAGGCCACGGTGTCCTTGGAGATGCCCGAGGTATTGATCATGAACTTCTGCATGTAGGTCGTGTAGGTGTAGAACGCCACCGTGCCGCCCAGCGTCAGGCCGACTACCAGCAGGCATTCGCGGGGGTACTGCAGCAGGACCCGCAGCGAACCGCGCGAGTTGCTCGCGGCCGCCTTGCCGGTCTCGGCGGTCTTCTCCATGGCCTTGAACGAGTCCGACTCGTCCATGCCGCGTCGCAGCAGCATCACCACGATCGCGCCACCGGAACCGATCAGGAACGGGATGCGCCAGCCCCAGCTGTACATCTGCTCGGACGAGAGCATCTGCTGCAGGATGATCTGCACGCCCAGGGCGACGAGCTGGCCCGCGACCAGTGTCACGTACTGGAAGCTCGAGTAGAACCCGCGCCGGCCCGGGGACGCGACCTCGGACAGATACGTTGCGCTGGTGGCGTATTCACCGCCGACCGACAGTCCTTGCAGCAGTCGCGCCATGAGCAGCAACACCGGCGCCGCGATACCGATGGTCTGGAATCCGGGCGTCACCGCGATCATCAGCGAACCCGCGGCCATCACCGTCACCGACAGAGTGAGGGCGGCGCGCCGGCCGAACCGGTCGGCGTAGCGCCCGAGCGCCCAGCCGCCGATCGGGCGCATGATGAACCCGACCGCGAATACCGCCGCCGTCGACAGCAGTTGCGCCGTGGGGTCGCCGTCCGGGAAGAACGCCTTCGCGAAGTACACGCTGAACGCGGCGTAGACGTACCAGTCGTACCACTCGACGAGATTGCCGATCGAGCCGCGCAGCACGTTCGCCACGACTCGCCGTTCACCACCGGCCTGTGTCGTTGTCACCTTGGACCCTCCTCTATCGGCGCGGCATTGCGCCGTCGGAGACCACTGTGTCGGCGCTCACATGCCGAAAGGAAGCAGCACGGGCGGTTCCTAACCTTCCCTTAGGACGATCCCCGATGACGGCCATATCGGGCAGCACCGCACCCGCCCCGTCGTCGGCGAGGAAATCCGTCATCCGGCGCTGCATTTCCGTTGTGCCAGAACTGAATGCGTTACTTCGCGGCGTCGTCGGTGAGCTCGGTGACGATCTCGGCGATCCGGGTGGCGCGGGCGTCGGTCGGCACCGGCAGTACTGCGCCGCGACGTCCGACGGACTCCGGCGGAATCGCTCAGGAGGCGGTCGGGGTCGCCGTCCGGTCCTGCTCGGCGAAGCAGTCGGCGAGGAACGCGAATCCGGCCCGGGCGAATTGCGGTGCCGCGGTGAAGTGGCCACCGAATCGGATCCGATGTTCGCTGACCTCGACGCCGAGTTCGCGCCACCGCTGGGTGAGCAGCTCGGTCTGTCGGTAGGGAACCACCCGGTCGCGGGGGCCGTGCCCGACGAGCACCGGCGCTGTCGGCGGTAGGTATCCGAGGCTGACCTCACGCATTCGCTCGAGCCACACCGGATCCTCGAACGGGTCGGTGCGGAGATAGACGGTCCGCGACTTCGGGATGACGAACCCGACCGCGGCGAGCGCCAGTGGATGCAGTCGACGAATCACCGGCAGCGTGAACTTGCCCGCGGCGTTGAGATTTCGGCGCAGATCCAGGTTGTCGAAACTGGCTTCCAGCCCCATCGCCGAGTACACCAGCAGGAACAAGCCCGCGGTGCGATCGAGGCTCGCACCCATTTCGGCGAGGTCGGCGGGTGGTGCGCCGACAGCGACACCGGCCAACGGCAGATCCGGAGCGTAGAGCGACTGGATCTGCGCGGCCCAGGCAGCGGTGTTGCCGCCCTCGGAGTAGCCGTAGATCCCGTACTGGCTGATCTGCGCCGATCGGGTGGTGAGCAGGTACCGCGCGGCACGCATGACGTCGAGCAAGGCGCGGCTGTTGGCCGGACCGATCACATAGGGATGAGTTCCCTCGGTTCCCAGCCCGGGGTAGTCCGTGACCGCCACCACCCAGCCGCGGGCCAACGCGGCGGCGATGAACACTCCTTCGTATTCCAGCCCGCGTTCGAGTAGCCGCGACACCGCTGCCGAACGTGCCATTCCCTGCGTGCCCGGAGCGAACCCGACCAGTGGCAGCGGTCCCGAGATATCGCGGGGAATCAGAATTGCTCCCGAGACCGTGATCGGCTTTCCGGCAAGGTCGGTGGAACGGTACAACACGCGATACGTGTCGGCCCGCACCGTGATTCCCGGGGCGATCCGTGCGGTCATCGGTCTGATTCGCAGAATTTCCCCGGCGGCGGCTCTGCTCACGGTCGATTCCGGGAGGGGCTGATAAAACCTTGTGCGCCGGCACGACATCATCGGATCAACCCCGTGCCGTGGGGTGCGGCGATCCGGTCGAACGTCAGTACGCCGTCTAGGAGTTCGCCTTTGCCGAGTAGGGCGCGATCGCGGTAGTAGTTGTTGACCACCTTCCAGGGAGAGCGCCGCCCCTGTCGCGGCATGACACCGTCGCCGCGCTGGATGTAGCCGGAGGTCAGGTCACCACCCATCACGGACTCTTCGGCGATGTCGTCGGCACCCGCTCGCACCGAGAACCGGGAGTATCCGCTGTCGCGCATGGTGTTGAGGACCCGGCAGAAATAGGTGGCGGCGAGGTCGGCCTTGAGCGTCCACGACGCGTTGGTGTAGCCGAGAATGATCATGGCATTGGGGACCCCGGAGATCAGGACACCCTTGTAGAGCACCGAACCGTGGGGGTCCACCGGTACGCCGTCCACTACGAGTTCGGCGCCGCCGACGATCTGCACGTTCAGGCCGGTGGCGGTGACGATGATGTCGGCCTCGAGCTCCTGGCCCGACTCGGTCAGCACGCCCTTCTCGGTGAACTTCGCGATGCGGTCGGTGACGATATCGGCCTTGCCGCTTTTCAGCGCCTTGAACAGGTCACCGTTGGGCACCACGCACAGACGCTGATCCCACGGGTTGTAACCGGGCGTGAAGTGCCGCATGTCGATCTTGTCGCCCACTTGCAGTCTGACCTGGTTCAAGAACACCTTCTTGGCCAGCTCGGGATTGGTGCGCGAGAGCTGGAAACTGGCGCGCTGCAACGCGATATTGCGGGCACGGCCGATCCGATAGGCGATCTTCTCCGGCACACGGGCTTTGCGCATCGTGATCGCGACGGGATCATTCGAGGGCAGCGTCTGGATGTAGGTGGGCGAGCGCTGCAGCATGGTGATGTGCTCGACGGCGTCGGCCATCGCGGGGATCAGGGTGATCGCGGTGGCACCCGAACCGATCACCACGACCTTCTTGCCCTGGTAGTCGAGGTCCTCGGGCCAATGCTGCGGGTGCACGATCTGGCCGGTGAAGTCCGCGGCCCCGGGGAACGTCGGCTGATAGCCCTTGTCGTAGTCGTAGTAGCCGGTGGCGCCGACCAGGAAATTCGCCGACCAGATCTCGATCTCGCCGGTGCGCTCGTTGTGGACTTCGCCCGTCCACAGTCCGGTGGTGCTGTCGAAGGAGGCGCGAATTCCTCTGCGGCCGAAGTGGATATGTTCCAGCACGCCGTACTCGCGGGCGGTGTCTTCGATGTAGTTCCGGATGCTCGGCCCGTCGGCCAGGATCTTGGTGCCGATCCACGGGCGGAACCCGAAACCGAAGGTCAACATGTCCGAGTCGGACCGGATGCCCGGATACTTGAACAGATCCCAGGTACCGCCGACGTTGTCGCGACGTTCGATGATCGCGAAGCTGCGGCCGGTCCGCTCGCGAACGAGCTGACAGGCAGTGCCGATGCCGGAGAGGCCGGCGCCGATGATCAGTACGTCGACGTGTCGTGTCGTCATGACAGAGTTCCATCCTGGTGAGCGATCAGGTAGTCGCGGTCGTCGGGTTCGGTGAGCAGGGTGGTCATCGTCTTGCGGTCGAAAGGCCACAGGTCGATGGTGTTTTCCTCGGTGAAGTACCAGGAGTTGCACCCGGTGTTCCACACGGTCGGGCCCATGGCGTCCGCGACGGAGTCGTTGAACCGGACGGTGGCCTCCTCGGTCACCTCCACGGTGTCGAACTCGTTGTCGCGGAAGCGTTTCAGCCACTGCGTGATGTAGCGGGCAGTCAGTTCCGCGGAGTACTGCAGCGAGATCGATCCGGTGGGCGAGTTCGGGCCGAGCACGGTGAACAAGTTCGGGAAACCGGGGATCGCGGTCATCCGGTAGGCGCGTGGCCCCTTCGCCCAGGCCTCGTCGATGCTCAGTCCGTCGCGGCCACGCAGGTTCATCGGGCGCATGTAGTTGTGTGGGTGGAAGCCGGTCGCGAAGACGATCACGTCGAGATCGTGGTGGGTGCCGTCGGCGGTGCGGATTCCGGTTTCGGTGATCTCGCTGATCGCGTCGGTCACCAACGCCGCGTTGCCGGCGCCGATCGCGCGGTGATAGGTGCCGGAGAGGACCTGCCGTTTGCAGAACGGCTCGTAGTCGGGAGTCAACGCCGCTCGTAGCTGTGGATCGCGCACCTGGGTGGTCAGCGACCACCGGGCGAACTGCTGCGCGGCGCGGCGTCGCCATGTCGGTTTCAACGCGATATCGGCGAGGATGCCCGAGCTCCACAACAGCGTGGAGTAGAGGCGCTGGTGCGCGGCGGGCGCGGCGGCGAGCAGCTCGGCCAGCAGCCGCGGCTGGGGCAGACCCATCGGAGCCCAGAGCACCCATTGGGGTGTGCGGGCGAACTGGGTCAACTTCGCGGCTCGCGGTTGCAGCGCGGAGACCACCTGAACGCCGGTGGACCCGCTGCCGATCACCGCGATGCGCTTGCCTGCGGTCTCGATCGCGTCGTCCCACCGGGCGGTATGGACCACCGCACCGGTGAACCGGTCGATTCCCGGGATATCGGGGGTGAAGGGGTGGTGCAGCACGCCGGTGGCGGCGATGACGAAGTCCGCCGTGATCTCTCGGCCGCCCGCGAGGGTGACGGTCCACCCGTCGGCGCCGTGAACGGCCTCGGTGACCTCACTGTTCAGTGCGAGATGATCGGTCAGACCGAACTGCTCGACCACATCGCGGTGGTAGCGCTGGATCTCGCCACCGGTGGCCCAGATCTGTGACCAGTCGGGTTTGGGTGCGAAGCCGAACTGATAGATCTGCGACGGAACATCGCAGGTCAGTCCGGGGTAGCGGTTCCAATGCCAGACCCCGCCGACATCGGAGCCCTTCTCCACGATCACGAAGTTCTCGAAGCCGGCCTGCTTGAAGATCACGCCGGCGGTGATCCCGGCGACGCCGGCGCCGATGATGACGATCTTCGGGTCACGCATGACGAACTCCCTTGTCCTGTCTCCATGCCTGGACTGACACATCATTCTACTTACGGAATGAAGTGTCACTCAACTTTGACGGAGGCTATCATCACAGGCGTGGTCGGACCAGAGGCACTCGGAGACAGACGCGCTCAGCGAGCGGAACGCATGCGCGAGGAAACACGCCGCGACATCATCGACGCCGCCTTCGACTGTTTCGCGACGAGCGGCTACCACGACACCTCGATCGCCGACATCGCCACGCGGCTGGGGATCGGCCACGGCACCTTCTACCGGTATTTCCAGAACAAGCGCGACATCATCGACCACGTCGTGGACGACCTGTTCGGTCGCGTGCTGGAAGCCTTGGCGACCGACAACGCCCCCGCCGCCGCGGAAACCCTCGACGACTACCGCGCCCAGGTCGGCCGCATCGCCGACGGACTGACCGGCATCCTGTACTCCGACCCGCGCATTCCCCGGTTCCTGTTCACCGGGACGGTCGGTGTCGACGCCGAGCTGAACAAACGAATGTTCAGCGTGCTCGACTCCGCCAACGCTCTCACCGCCGGCTATCTCGAACACGGGATCGAACGCGGGTACCTGCGCGCCGATCTCGATGTCGACCACACGGCGCAGGCTGTGATGGGCATGCTGCTGGCCGGGGTCATCGCCTGCGCCAGAGATGCCGGGGAACGGGGCAGCGCGGACGACAGTGGGCCGCCCGAACAGCAACGAGAGCTCAGTATCGCGATACAGCGGCTGATGTTCGACGGAATCGCCCGCTGACTCACCGCTCGCGCAGAATCCACCGATTCTTGCCCAGCGCTTTGGCCTGGTAGAGGCAGTCGTCAGCCTCGGCGAGCAGTTCGGAAACGCGTCTGCCGGTCAGCGGCGTCACCACCGCGCCGATGCTGACCGATACCGATATCGGCCCGTCGGGCAGGGCGAACGGATCGATCACCGCGGCGTGGAGCAGATCGATGGTCTTGCGCGCTCGGTCGACCGCGGACGGGGGGAGTACCACGATGAACTCGTCCCCGCCGAGGCGAGCGAGCAGCTCCTCATCGGTGCTCAAGCATCGCCGCAGGCGTTCGGCGAGCTCGACGAGGATCTGATCGCCCACGGCATGTCCGTAGGTATCGTTGACCGCTTTGAACCCGTCGACGTCGAGTGCGCACACCGCCGCGCACTGTCCGGGGTGGGCGTCGCCGACGAGCGAGTGCAGCTCGGTGTGCAGGCCGCGCCGGTTGGTCAGGCCGGTGAGCGGGTCGTGGTGGGCCTGCCAGTGCAGGCGTTGCGCGGCGGTGTGCTGTTCGGTGAGGTCCTGGCCGAAGCCGAGCAGATAAGCCCGTTCGCCGTCGGCCGAGACACACTGGGTGATCGTCCAGCCGACCCATCTGGTGGTTCCGTCGGGGCGAGGCTGTTCGCTTTCGAACCGCACGGCCCCCGAATCGTTGCCGGCGAGTTCGGCGAAGATGCGCCGGCGCTCGACGTCGGCGGTGTCGCCGGCCAGGTCGAAGCCGTCGAGTCCCCGTAGCTGGTCGAGCGAGTACCCCACCAGGCGTTCGAAGGCCGGATTGGCGTCGATGATGCGGCCTCGGGCGTCGCCGATGGACATGGCCACCGACGCGTGGCGGAACGCGATCTCGAAGCCGTCGGCGGCGTGCGCGGTCACCGACTCGGAGGTGAGACTGCGCCCGACGCCGAGGCCGAACCGCGAGGCCAGGCTCGTCAGAACCTCGGGTGGCGCTCCGGCGTGCCGGCAGACCTCACGCAGGGTCGGCAGCGAGGCGTCGATGACAGCGGGGGAGCGGAAACCGAGATCGGCGACGGCGATCCCGAGGTTTTCGCCGATGGCGGGATCCCACGCGGGGTTGGCCAGCGCGACCAGCACTCGGGCCAGGAGATCTTCGAGGACGTCGACGAGCTCGTCTTCGCCGCGTACCGGGATGTTCACCGCAGCCAGGCGCGCGGCCCATTGCCGGGCGAATCGTCGAGCGGGCACCGTCGATGACACCTCCGTAGACTCCGATATCTCCTTCGAGCAGTAAAGCAAGGATCGCCTCACCGCATGCGAACATCGGATCAGCCGGGCGTCATCGTGTGCAGCGGACATCGGTTCGGGTGGCGGGCTCGCGGGTTCGTCACCGGCCCGTGGTGGTCGGTGGAGCAGGGCTGGTGGGCGCGGTCGTCGCGCCGGTGTTCGGCGCGGCCGGGCTGCCCGGCACCGCCTCGTTCCCGTAGAAGGTCGGCAGCATGCCCTTGACCAGCACCAGTGCCGACCCTTCGCCCGACGGCACCGTCGCGAGGTTCGTGGCGACCACGATCGTGAGGTCGGACTCCGGGTCATGGCCCATGAAGGTCATGTACCCCGGAATCTGACCGTCGTGTCCGAACAGATGCAACCCGAATCGGACGATGCCGAGACCGTATCCGGCGACATCGGGGGCGGCCGGATCGATCGGCTGGATGCTGTCCATCCGCACTCGCTGCATCTGCTCGTCCAGCAGGTCGCCCTCGACGAGTGCCCGCACGTACGTGGCCACATCACCGACCGTCGAGATCGCGGCACCCGCGGTCCACGTCCACGACGGGCTCTCGTCGGTCGCGTTGTTGGGTTGCAGCGTGCCCGCGAGCGCGGCGGCCTGCTGCTCGGGCGGCAGGGCGAAGGTGTCGATGGTGGAGACATTGGTGCCGAACGCGTACCCCTGAGGGTGCGGATCGGGGATCGAGTGGTCCGCCGCCGCGGGCAGCGAGGTGTGCTTCAGGCCGAGTGGTTCGAAGATCCGCTGCTGGAAATTCTCGGCGGCCGTCATCTTCGTGATCTTCTCGATGACCAGGCCGAGCAGGATGATGTTGGTATTGCTGTAATCGAATTTCTCCCCCGGTGCGAAGTTGACCGGATGGGAGAAGGCGATGGCGAGCAACTCCTCGGGCGTCCACACCTTGTTCGGGTCACTGTCGAGCATGGCATTGAACTGTGGGTCGAACGTGTAACTGTAGAGCCCGCTTCGCATTTCGGAGAGCTGGGCGATGGTGATCTCGTCGCCGTTCGGCACATCCGGCCAATATTTGGCAATCGGGTCCTCGAGTGCGAGTTTTCCCTCCTGTACCAACTGCAGAATGACGGTCGACGTCATGGTTTTGGTGTTGCTGGCGATGCGGAAATAGTCGTCCACCGACATGGGGTCGTCGGCCCCGATGACCCGGGTGCCGAATGTCTCGGTCCAATCGCCCTGCTTCGGCGATTTGACGACCACGACAGCGCCGGGAATGACGTTGTCCTTCATGAGCTGGGTGATCACCGGCCTGAGGGTGGTGGCGTAGGCGGGCTCGGCCTGCGCGCCGGCCGACGTGCTGGTGGCATCGCCGCCGGAATCCGACGATGTCGCGCAGCCCGTGGCAATGAACAAACTCGCGGTCGCGACAAACACTGCGAAACTCGTCCGGTGTCCCATGATTCTCCGATCAGCGTGTGCTCGAAGGGGTGATGTCGCGCTGTGTAACGCAACTCTGCTCCCTGTGCGCCGAGGAATCAATCAGCAACCCGGTAACAGTGGAATGGCGAGCCGAGAGCTCGCCATTTCCGGCGATCGAGGGTGGGTTCAGCTCCGGAAGTCCTCGAAATCGAAGCCCGGTGCGACGACGCAGCTCACCAGTACCTCCTCGCCACCGCACGGCCGGGCCGCCTGCCAATTACCCGCTGGGACGAGTTGCTGCACGCGGTGCCCCGACTCGATGGCTGGGCCGAGGATCACGGTCTCGGTTGTGGTGGGAGTGTCGCTGTCGCCGCCCAGCAGGAGTTCCAGTGGTCCGCCTCGATGCCACATCCACAATTCGTCGGAGCGCACGGCATGCCAGATCGACTGTTCGTGCTCGGGGAGCAGGAACAGGATGCCGGTCGCCGCGGCGCGTGGGCCCGGATAGTCAGTCGGCGCGAAAGTGTGCGCACTGCGCCAAGTTTCGCGAAACCAGCCGCCTTCGGGATGCGGCAGCAGGTCGAGGGTCTCCGCGGTCGAGGGCCGGTGCAGCAGTTCGGTATGGCGGCCTGCCGGGCCGCGCCGGGCCCACCGCACCTTCCCGGCGGGTAGGTGTCCCGCGGTCGGCGATGCCGCGCGCGGGGTGACGACGAGGATCTGCGCGGTCGGCGCCAGCGCATCGGCAACCAGAAGCGCCGACTCGTCGTCTGCCGCCCAGGCGGTCCGGTCGTCGTCGACGGGCAGCTGATCACCTCCCGACCGCCAGGCATCGAGGGTGGTCACCAACATCGGTTCGGTGTCGGTCGCGTCAGACACGAGTGGTTCCATGACATCGAGTGTTCCCCAAGATCGTGGAATGACGTGGTGCCGGCGTCGCTCGAGTCGGCGGTCGCGGATCGGAACCGGGGCACCCGCAACCCGGAACCAGTGGTGCCGACCGGGGTGCGCGACGGTCGCCGACGGATCTTGCCGTCGCGACTGCGGTCCCCTACTCTGCGAGCTGTACGAGTATTCGAAAGGCTGAGTTCGAGTATTTGTTTCGAGGCGGGTTCGCTCTGGCGAGCGAGCGCGTCGATGGCAGGAATCAGGGAGTCGCCCGTGTTCGCAAGAATGGGTCGCATCGCCGCGACCGCCGCGCTGTGTCTGACCGTGTCGCTCATGGTCACCACCGGAACCGCCGCCGCGGAGTTCGGTTCGCTACCGCCCGCGAATCCGCACCTGGGCCCGCCGGGAACCGCGACGATGCACGGGGATGCCGAGTCGTCCGACGCCACGCCTTTCGCGGGTCCCGGAACCGGAAGCATCGACAGCGACTTCCGCGAACTCGCTGCTGCGTGTCCGACCATTCTGCAAGGCGCGGACGGGATTCCGCAGGCGCTGTGCACCAAGATCATCGACCGGGCCCCGAAGGTGTTCCTGCTCGACCCCGGCAGCGGGCAGCCGCTGGCCTCCCTCGATTTGGCCAAGGGCAGCCTCCTCGGTGGTGTGTACGCCTATCTCGACAGCGACGACCGCATGGTCACCGTCGACGGCAGCGGGCAGCTGCTACGGATCGGCCACCGCAAGGACGGCGACGACTGGAAGCTGTTCGTCGAGACGAGAACCGATATAGCGCAAGCCGTCACAGGCCACTGCGGTGGTAGCGACTGCGACGCTGTGAGTTCGGTGATGCCCGACTTCGACGGCCGTGTGTGGTTCGCCACCGACAACGCGGTGGCGGGTTACTCCGATCCGGCGACCGGCGCGGCCCGGTCGATCGTGCTCGGTCCGGGGGAGAAGGTCGCCAACAGCATTTCCACCGCGCCCGAGGGCGTCTCGATCGCCACCACCCACGCGCTGTACCTGGTCGATGTCGACGAGACCGGCGGTCCCCGCATCGTGTGGCGCCAGGCCTACGACCGCGGTCCGGCCCGCAAGCCCGGTCAGCTCTCCTGGGGGACCGGTGCCACTCCCACCTTCTTCGGCCCCGGTAGCGGCACCGAGTACGTGGCGATCACCGACAACGCCGTGCCGAAGGAAAATCTGCTCGTGTTCGACACTGCCGGCGGCAATCCGGTGTGCTCGGTGCCGACGGTCAAGGGCACCGAGAACTCGCCGATCGGTTCCGGCAACAGCCTTTTCGTCGCCAGCACCTACGGGTACCCGTATCCCGCGGTGCCGGAGGGGGCGGGCGACAGCGACCCGGCGGATGCTTCGTTCACCGGGGGCATGGTCCGCGTAGACGTCAGCGGTTCCGGCTGTCAGGTGAAGTGGACCAATGATGTTCTGTCCGCGGCGGTTCCACGTCTGTCGGTGGCCGACGGCAAGATCTACACCGTCGCGCGCCACAGCATCATTTCGACCGGCAGCGCCGGGTTGACCGATACCTTCCGCTACACCGTGATCGACGCCGCTACCGGGCGCGTCGACACGGAGAAGGTCATCGGGGCCACCGCCGTGCACAACACCCTGCAGATGGTCGGCACCATCGCCCCCGACCGCACCCTCTATCAGGGCACGATGAGCGGGTTGTTCCGGATCGCACCTCGCTGAGCGGCGGGAACTAGCGCTCGGACGAACCGCTCGCCGATCCACTTCCCAGCAGGCACAACGGATTCGCCACCATCGCCGCCTGTGCCGAACCGGACGACGAACCGGTGATCCCGGAGTCGACCGGTGGCGTGCTCGGCGCGGGTAGTGCCGGGTTGCCCGAACCGCCCGTCATCATCGACTCGCCGTCGAGGTTCGCGGGCGCCGGGACATCGAGCAGATCCAGCACGGTCGGTGTGATGTCGGCGAGGGTGTAGCCGTTGTTCTCTGTGCCCGCCGCGAACCCCGCTCCCCGCGCGATCACGAAACTCGCTGTCTCGTAGGCGCTCTGACCGCCGTGCCCCCCATCCGGCTTGTGTCCGTGGTCGGTGGTGACCAGGATCGTCCACCGCTCGTTCGAATGCGCCGCCGCCCGCGCGTCCACCGCGGCGGTGATCTGCCCGACCAGGCTGTCCACGCGGCCGATGGCATCGCGATAGGCCTGCGGCCAGATTCCGCGCAGCGTGTGTCCGACGATGTCCACCTGATCGAGGTGCGTGAACAGCAGGTCGGTTCCCTGCTCGGTGATGGCCGAGACAACCTGCGCGGTGGCCGCGGAATCGGCGGTGGTCTCACAGACGCCCGCGCCGGTGGGATCGATCTGCGTGACGGTCACCCGATCGGCCTGCGGGCTGCCGGTGCGCGCGATCATGCCGATCTTGTCCCAGGTCCCGATGGAGGCCGTCGACAGCGCCGGACGCTCCCGCTCCACCTGCGTGAACACCGTCGGATATTGTGCGAAAGGTCCTGCGTTGCAGGTGGATCCATTGTCCTGAATCCCGTGCTTGGTATCCCATACGCCGGTCAGCGCCGTGGCCCACGAAACGCACGACATGGTGGTGTGCGGGGCGATGGAGGTGCGTGCCAGGGTGCCCTGCGCGGCCAGGCGGTCGAGGTTGGGGGCATCGGCCGCCGTCACCTCACTCCACAGGGTGCCGTCGATGCCGATGACCACGACCTTGTTCACGACCGGAGCCGCGGGGGCAGGCGCTGCCGTGGCGAAGGGGACAGCGGCCAGGGCCGCGGCTGCGAGGATGCGGTGAGTGCGAGACATGCGCGGCACCGTAATTGCCGAGCGCCGACGACAACCAGCGAATTGGACAATTGACCGGTACAGTCCCGCCCACTGGGACCGACGTCAGAACGCTTGCGGGCCGATCCGTTCCACCGCGACGAACACCGCCAATGCCAGCAGCACCACGGTCATCACGACATTCGACCATTCGCCGCGGCGCCCGTGCGTGACGATCGCGCCGACCATGATCACCGCCAGACCGATGGCGGCCGTGGGCACCAGCCAGGTGGCGATACCGAACACGCCGGGCAGGATCAGGCCGAGTGCGCCGGCGACTTCTGCCACGCCGATGAACTTGATCAGGCCTTCCGGAAAGGGCTCGGCCCAGCCCATTTTCGGGTCCGCGACGAGCTGTTCTTTGGATTTGGCGAGTTTCATCGCACCGGCCAGGAGAAAGACTGCGGCCAGCAGGCCGGAAACGATCCAAACGACGACATTCATGCCGCGACTCCGGTGTGCGAGGGCAGCGGGGCGCCGACCCAGGCCTCGACCTGATCGAGTATCAGTTCGCCCACTCATCGTACTGCGGCGCGGGACGGCAATCGGTGAACTTCCGGCCATTGCCGTGTGACGCGCGGTTGATTGCCATGGATTATCGCTGCGGGTCGACGCGGAAAACGACCGTAGGGTCGTCGAACATGAGCATTCGTCTCGGATATCAGATGCCCTACTTCGGCTACGCGGGCTCTGCGCGCGAACTGTTCCCGAAGGTCATCGCGCAGGCGCAGGAGGCGGAGGCAGCCGGATTCGATGCCGTGCTCTTCATGGACCACTTCTATCAGGTCTATGGGCAGCCCGACGATTGGATGCTGGAGGCCTACACGGCCCTGGCCGGGCTGGCCACCGTCACCGAGCGAATCCAGCTGGCCACCCTGATGACCTGCAACACCTACCGCAATCCGGCGCTGCTGGCCAAGATCGTCACGACGCTGGACGTGATCAGCGGCGGCCGCGCGGCCCTCGGCATCGGTGCGGGCTGGTTCGAGCTCGAGCACCGCGGCTACGGCTTCGACTACGGCAGCTTCACCGAGCGGTTCCAGCGGCTGGACGAGGCGCTGCAGATCATCTCGCCGATGCTGCGCGGGCAGCGGCCCACCTTCCAGGGCACGTGGTACCGCGCCGAGAACGCGATCAACGAGCCGCAGGTGCGCGACGACCTGCCGATCCTGCTCGGTGGCGGCGGTGAGAAGAAGACCTTCGGCCTGGCCGCGCGCTACGCCGACCACCTGAACATCCTCTGCCACACCAGCGACCTGCCCCAGAAATTGGCCACCCTGCGGCAGCGCTGCGAGGAGGCCGGGCGTGACCCACAGACTCTGGAGACCAGCTACCGCGCTGTCGTCGTCATCGACGAGAACGGCGACCGGGCTCGCAAGCTGGCGCAGGAGTTCATGCAGCGCGATGTCGTGGTGGCGATCTCGGCGGACAGCGTGTTCGCCGGAGCCCCCGACGATGTGGCGGAGCAGATCCAGCGCCGCATCCTGGATCACGGGGTCGACGGCATCATCGTGAACATGGTCGCCAACGGTCACGAGCCGGGCATCCTCGAATTGGCAGGCAAGGCCCTGAGTCCGCTGGTGCACCACTGATCAGCGACTGTGGCCGGCTGACGTCGGCGAGGGTGAATCACCGCACCGACCTTCACACTTTCGCCGGAATCAAGGGCTACAGATGGTGGTGGATGGGGTCGATCCAATGGACGGCGTCGGGCTTCTCGATCGGCTCGATGTCGAGATTGACCACGACGGCTTCGCTGTCGCTGCGCACCAGCACGCATTCCAAGGGTTCGTGGGTGCTGGCGTTGATTTCCTGGTGCGGGACATACGGTGGCACGAAGATGAAGTCGCCGGGCCCGGCCTCTGCGACGAATTCCAGCCGCTCGCCCCATCGCATCCGGGCGCGGCCGCGGATCACATAGATGACACTTTCGAGTGCGCCGTGATGGTGTGCGCCGGTCTTGGCGTCCGGATGGATCGTGACGGTCCCGGCCCAGATCTTCTGCGCGCCGACACGGGCGAAATCGATCGCGGCCGCCCGCTCCATTCCGGGTGTCTGCGCAGTGTTCGAATCCAGCTGATCGGCCTTGATCACCCGGACACCGTTGTGCCGCCAATCTTCGGCAGTCATGGTGCGCTCCTCCACGTCGATCGGTTCGAGCTGTATCGCCGAATGCGAGCGGGCCGGGGGACCGTCGCGCGCGGTTGAGGCTACGCAATCATGATTCGGCTGCCCGGTAGACGTTTTCACTCGGCGGGATCGAAAGAGGACCGCCACGCGCGGTCGCGGGGCTCGCTACAGGGTGGTGGGCTCGCCGAACACCGCTCCGCTGTCGTCGACTTCGGGTGTTTTGGTCAGCACGTAGGTGTATTGGCGGATGGTGGCAGGCCCGATGCAGTTGTCGACTTTGATGTGGAAGTCGCGGGTCACGATCTGCACGGTCTTGCCCGGGATGAGCGGTTTGCCGTCCCCGATGTCGACGTTGGTGATGTCGCCGGGTTGCAGGTCCAATTCCAGGAAGAGACCCGGGTCTATCGCGATGGAGGGCAGGATGCCGCTGAACTCCTGCACCTGTCCCGATTCGAACTCTTGTACTTGCCCGGACTCCTGGGTCTGGGACTGCACCGATTCGCCGGAACTCGACTGCTCGACAGTCTGCGACTGCGCTTGCTCGGTCGCCTGCCGCTGTACCTGTTCCGTCGCGGAGTTCTGCTGCGGCCCCTCCAGCCCGAATTCGGTGGTGGGATCGATGCCGGGGAGCACGGCACCGATCCTGGCCGGACAGCCCACGGAGTATCCGGTCTTGAGCAGGCCCTCGGCCTGCCCGTCGAGCCGTCCGTAGGCGACTGTGGAGACCAAGGCTTCACGGCTGGTGGGGGTGCTGTTCAACGGCGCGATTCGATTGATGACTTCGTCGTGCGTGCCGACGGTAAAACTGCCCATACTCGACTCGAAAGTCTTCTCGTGCGGTGGCAGATTGACGATATCGGCATGCGCGGTCGGCTGCGACAGAATGGCCAGCGCTGAGACGGCGTAACTCACTCTCCGGATGATTCGCAACATGACCCCGGACACTAGTGAATCGGCCGCCGTTTCCCTGTCGTCACGCGGGCGCGTGTCCCGACCGATGCGGCTTCTTGTTCGCCCGTTCATCCGCCGGTACACCGGTTCGCCACTGTGTGCACGCTCGAATACGGGGACGAAACGGCCCGAATCCGGCGACACAAGAAGATTTCGATATGGGTCGGATCTTTTCCACGGTGCACCGGCAGGTGCAGGATAGGAATTTGCCAGGCGAGGCCATATGCGAGGGAGGCGTTGTGAGCGTATTGTCCAGCGATCTGAAAACCTTGAGCTACGAAGCGTATGTCTACCTGTACTCCCTCGTCACGATGGACGTCACTCGCGAGCAGCAGACCAACTCCCCGGCGGACTCGACTCCGGGGTTCGGGCCCCCGAACCAGTTCCACCACATCCACGAGTTCCCTGATGTCCATTTTCGGGCGGTGGTTCGCCCGAATTTCGACACGCTCTACTCCTCGGCCTGGCTCGATCTGACCCGCGGTCCCGTGCAGATCCATGTTCCCGACAGTGGCGACCGCTATTACATGCTCCCGATGTTGGACGCGTGGACGGATGTTTTCGCCAATCCAGGCAAGCGCACCACCGGCACCGGCGAACTGGACTTCGTCGTCGTCGGCCCCGGCTACACCGGTGATCTTCCGGCTGACCTGCCCGTGATCCACGCGCCGACTCATCATGTGTGGGTGATCGGGCGCACCCAGACCAACGGGCCCGCCGACTACGTGGCGGTCAACAAGTTCCAGGCCGGACTCGAGATCACCGAGCTGGCCGCACCGGGACCGTTCGTGGCCGATCCGAGTTCGGCGAGCGAGACCGAACCGCTGCGCCAGGTCAACGCGATGTCGGCGACGGAGTTCTTCGTCCGTGCCGCTGCGGCGTTGCAGGTCGACCCGCCGCACGGCACCGACTTCTCCCAGCTCGCCCGCATCGCCCGGCTGGGTATCGTTCCCGGCCGGGACTTCGACGCCACCCGATTCTCCACCGATGAGCTCGCCGACATCGAAGCCGGTGTGCAGGCCGCGCGAGCGGCGGTGATGGCCGCACCGAAAAAGCTGGCGCCACCGGTCAACGGGTGGATCAGCGTGCTCGCCGACATCGGGGTGTACGGCAACGACTATTTCCGGCGTTCGGCCATCACGTTGGCGGGCTTGGGCGCCAACCCGCCCGAAGACGCGATCTACCCGTTGCTGGTCGCCGACGCCGACGGCCGGCCGCTCGACGGCGATACCGACTACGTGATCCACTTCGACGCGGGCGAGCTGCCGCCGGCGGCCGCGTTCTGGTCGGTCACCATGTACGACGACGAGGGGTTCCAGGCGCCGAACGAGCTCAACCGCTTCGCCATCGGCGACCGAGACGCACTGGTGCAGAATTCCGACGGCTCGCTCGACATCTACATCTCCCACACCAACCCGGGACCAGAGCGCGAATCGAACTGGCTGCCCGCGCCGAGCGGGCCCCTCGGTATCACCATGCGGCTGTATGCCCCTCGTACGGAAGCGCTCAACGGCACATGGGCGCCTCCGCCGGTCCGCAGGGCCTGATCAGCTGGTTCCGTAGAGCTCGATATGCCACATCTTGGCGATCACCCGCTCGATGCCCTGGGTGAGGTGGCGTCGGTAGGTCGAGAACGGCAGCCCGAGTAGTTCGGCGGCCCGTTCCTGGGTGGGCGCCGGACGCAGGTAGGTGCGGTCGAGGACGCGGTAGAGCTTCTCACCGCGCGAGTCCTCGCGCACCGACTCGACGATCGTGGTGAGGAGATCGCGCAGCGCGGCACCGGTGGCGGGGCCCGGTCGGTCGGCGACCACTCTCGAGCGCAGCAGCGGATTGCGTTCGAGGCCGTCGCCCCGTCCTATCCCGCGCAACGCGGAGCGGACGGCGTCGGCGAATTCGGGCTGGGACAGCACGAGTTCGGGCGTGGGCGGCACGGGTCGCGCGGGGACCCCGCCGACGACACGATCACTGGTCAGGTCGAGCCATTCGGGGATGCCCACCCGGCGCCAGTCGTGGGCGTACACCGCGTACCGCCGGCCACCGACCTCGTATTCGGCATCGTGGGCACGATGGAAATCGATGTGGGTCATGAAGGGTTCCCAGGCGTCGGCGGCCTCGAACGCGCCGATGAAGTCCCACGTCAGATCCGGACGCGACAACCAGAACTGCGTCGAGCAAGCCGTCACCACATTGATGGTCGGCGACGGACGCTGGTTGAGTTCCGCGTCGATGAGGAACCGTCCCGCGTGCACCGGTTCGCCGGGCCGTGGCCTGCCGTACCTGGTCGCGTAGTCCCACATGGCGTGGGTGCCGGGGTCAGCGGCCAGCTCGGCCTCCGTCGCGTCGTGTAGCGCCAGCCGACAGAAGTAGCCGATCGGTGCGCTGCCCGAGCCTTGCACCACGACGAACTGCTCGGGCTGACGAGCCAGCCAGAAGTCCACCAACTCGGCTTGCTCGGGGCCCTGGTGCCGCTTCGTCATCGCCAGGATCGATTCCCGATACTCCGCGCGGTATCGGTCGGGGAAGGCCCGGCCGAAGGTCGACCAGTCCCAGTACGCCGAGATCGACGGGTTGTGGCGGTGGAGGAAGACGAGGTCGGCCACCGGCCAGCGATTCTGTTGCGCGGTGGCGTCGAGGACCTCGATGAGGTGCGCGCGCACGCGGCGATGCACGTCGAGGTAGGACTCCGGATCACGCCAGCGCAAGTCGGCGTCGAGAACGTCGCGGGCGATCTCGTGCGGCGCGAGCCCGAGCGGCCCCGGCTCGATGATCGCCAGCTCGCGCAGCCACTCGAACACGTCGGCGCAGTCGGATTCGCCGAGCGCGGCCCGCAGCAGCGCCTCGGTGGTGAACCGGACGTGCGCGCACACCTCCAGTGCGGCCCGGTGACGTTTGCTCGGCACCGAATCGACGAACCGCGCGAGCAGGGCGCGCACCGCGTCGGGGGCCTCGACCAGTGCGGCGGGCAACTCGCCCGCGGTCTGGGCGAGCACGTCGACCAGTAGCGACAGCGCCAGCGGGTGGCCGTGGGTGAGCGCCAGCATCCGCTCGTGCTTGGCTTCGGGCACCTCGGCGATCCGCAGATAGGCGCGGGCGTCGTCGGGTGCGAGGTTGCGCAACGAGATCGTGCGCAACAGATCCCGCCAACCGGGGTCGTCCGACCACGCGCGGGCAGGCGGATGACGGCCGGCGATCACCACGAGAACAGTCGTGGCCAACACCGGCAGAAACGTCTCGCGCAGCCAATCCTCCAGCGGCGCGAGACGTTCGAACGTGTCGATGAACACCACCGAGGACATCGCGGGGCCCAGCGCGGTGCGCAACGACTCGGGCGACGGCTCGACCGTGCGTCCGTCGACCCGCGTCGTCGTCGCGCCCGCGAGTTCGGCGAGTTCGAGCATTTCGGCCAGCAGCGCGGACTTGCCGATGCCGCCCGGCCCGTGCAGGAACAGCACCGTGAACGGTGGTTCGTCCGCGTCGAGCGCGGTGCGGAACAGTTCCACTTCGCCCGCCCGCCCGACGAACCGCCGCCTGCGCGCCGATCGGAGCCGGTCGGCGACGGTCCTCGCGTCGTCAGTCATCTCTCAGTTCCGTTCATCCACGGTGCCCGCTGGCGATCGTCACCGGGCGAGCACCCGCGGTGGTGGCGCCACCGAGTCGCCGCGTCTGCGCATCCCGACCGATACCCGCGCGAGGGTACTCGGCCGCATCAGCCACGCGGGAGGGTCCAGCAATGCCGAGACGCGCAGGAATCGCGCGGCGACCACGGGGTCGTGCCTGCCCACTTCGAGCAGCCGACGAACGTAGGCGTTGACCAGCCGGATCTGGAGGGTGCGGGTGCCTTCCACCAGCGGTTGCGTCAGGTCGGCGCCGACAGCGAGTCGCCAGGCGACGTTCACCGGAATCGCAGAGGCACGGAAGTACCGGCGTTCCACGTCGTCCCCGCCGGTGTGCAGGCACTCGCGCAAGGCCATGGCCTGCAACGCGGCCACCGACATGCCCTGTGCGTAGATGGGATTGAAGCCGCACAGGGCGTCACCGAGCGCTATCAGTCCCCGGGGGAAGCGGCTGACCAGGTCGTAGCGGCGACGGCGGTTGGCGTCGTACCGGTAGGTCGTCACCGGGGACAGCGCCTCCGCGGCGCGCAACGCGTCGAGCACGTGCGGAGGCGCGAACGGCGCCACGAACTCGACCAGTTCGTCGAAACTCGTGCCGGGGTGATGGTCTCGATACCCGGTCGCGGTGAACAACCACGTGCCGTCCTCGGTCGCGAACAACGCCATCCCGATCGGCCGGTCGGGGGCGGGGCCGATCAGTACCAGCGTCTCCGGTTCGCTCCCCGGGCGCAGCCGCAGCGCCACGCTCGAGTACCCGATGTGCACGGAAACCCTTTCCTCGGCGGGCATGTCGAAGCCGAGCTCGGCCACCCAGGCCGGCGTGCGCGTGCCACGGCCCATGGCGTCGACGACGAGATCAGCGGCGAGTACTTCCTCGGCACTGCCTGCCGTGCGGGAGATGATCCTGACACCGGTGACCGCGGCCTCATCCGCGACCAGGCCGACCACATCGTTGCCGTCGGCGAACCGCAGGTTCGGCAACACCCGAACACGGTCCCGCACACGACCTTCCAGATGCGGCCTGGTCGGCAGATAGGTCGTGACATCCGGTTGGACGGCGGCCGAGAGCCGGTTGCCCCCGATCGAGAAATAGAAGTCGGTGTAGTCCTCGATCACCTTCGTACCGGCGCGGACGAGCTCGTCGAGCAGGCCGGGAAACAGCCGCTCGAGCGCCTGGGATCCGCTGGGCAGCAACGCGTGCACATGCTTGCCCTGCGGCACCCCACGACGCGGGGCGTACTGACCGTCGAGACGGTCTCGTTCCACCACGGTGACCCGGTCATAGGAATCGGACAGCACTCGGGCGGCGAGCAGACCTGCCATGCTCGCGCCGAGTACCACTGCGTGTTCACCTCTGCGAACCATCGCGCACCTCCTGGAGTCTCAGCGATGGTGCGAGCGTGCGACACGCGACTGCTCGATTACCAGTCCACTTCCCTGCTCACCTCGACGGGCGAGTGCCACGAAGTATCCACGGCGGTCCGATGGCGGACCCGGCTCACCGAATCGGCCACCGAGGACACCACGATCGGAGCGTCCCACGCGACCATCGCGGTCAACCGCGCACGCGACCGGTGGCCGGTTTGGTTCGCCACAGCTCGATTCCGATGTCGACGAGGTCGACTCGGTCGAGGTGCTCGATGTCGGTGAGCGGATGCCAGGCGGCGAGGTCGGTCGATCCGTTGGTTTCGTTGCGGAGTTCGCCGGCCCGAATGTGGCCTTCGTACACGATTCGTAAGCCGTGGAAGTCGGCGAATTCACCACGCGGGCGCGGGTATCGGCGGTTGATCGAGTCGATGCCGAGGAGTTCGACGAGTTCGACGGTGTACCCGGTCTCCTCGGTGACCTCACGGACGGCCGTCGCGATCGGATCCTCGCCGTGTTCCATTCCGCCGCCCGGAAGCGTCCACTGCCTGTCACCGTCGGGTGACACCCATCTGGCGAGCAGGATCTCGATCGCTCCACGGGACTCCCGAACGCAGATCGCGTAGGCAGCGACTCGAAGCTCTTTCCTCACCGGGCGAGCCTACCGGCGACCAGCGGTCAGCTTCGTGGGGCCGGGTTACCCGTGACTGTTAAATTGTCGTCGGGCAGACGAAAGGGCCGCTGATGGCGACACGCGCTGAACAGAAGGACGCGACGCGGGCGCGCATTCTGAACGCCGCGACTTCGCTGCTGGTCGAACGCGGCTATTCGGCCTTGACCACCGTGGGCGTGCAGCAGCGGGCGGGCCTGAGTCGCGGCGCGCTCCTGCACCATTTCCCGACAGCGCGCGATCTGTCCGAGGCGCTGGTGGCGAATCTGGTCGTGCTCAACGAAGCGGCGACACAGGCGGCGGCGGTGAAATTGGGCGACACGGTGGACCCGGTCGAGCGCGCGCTGACCGCGTTGTACTCGGCGATGACGCAACCGCCCGCGCGTGCCGAGTTCGAGCTGTGGGCTGCGGCGGGCACCGATCCCGATCTTGCCGCAGCACTGCGGGTGGCCGAGCGCAAGGCGGGGCGCGATCTGCACCGGGTGATCGATGGGCTGTTCGGGGCGGGGATCGTGGCGCATCCGCGTTATCCGGCCGTCCGTGACCTGACCGTCGCCATCCTGCGGGGACTCGCCGGCACGCGTGCACTACAGCTCTCAGATCAGGCGAACCGCGTCGTGCTCGAGCAGTGGGCTGACACAATTCGCATCCTGGTGGGTCACGTCAGCGACGCCGACGGATAGGGCTCGACATCCACCCGGGCACCGCGCCGATTCCGCTGCCTCCGCCGGGGACAACCGCGGTTCGTCCATGCAGTTGCATGATTCATTCCTGCTCGGTGTGGCTGCGGTCGAACCGGGCTCGTTTGTAGTCGCCGAAGGGTTCGTCGCGTTCGCGCACTGCTTCCCGGAAACCGACTGTGGCGGCGCGCATTTGGAATTCGTAGCCTTCCCGGGTGTGACGGGAGATGCCGTCGAAGACGGTGCTGACCATGCCGGAGTTGGCCACGCCTTGTGACAGCAGTGCCGAGTTGAGAGCGAGCTTGGCCATCATCAGCTGATTGACCGGCATGCGGGCGATCCGGCCGACCAGTTCCTCGGTGCGTTCGTCGAGTTCCTCCGCCGGGCACGATTCCACCGCCAGACCCCATTCTTCGGCTTGTTTGCCGCTGATGCTGTCACCGGTGAAGAGCAGCCGCTTGGCGCGGGCGTCGCCGATACGGTGGGCCCACATACCGGCTGCGGGAATACCCCAGGTGCGGGTGGGCGGGTAGCCGATCTTGGTGTCGTCGGCGCAGATGATCTGGTCGCTGAACAGGGCGATATCGGTGCCGCCCGCGATGGCGAAGCCGTGCAGTTTCGCGACGGTGGGCTTGTTGGCGTGCAACAGGCTGGCGAAGCCCTTGTTGCAGCGGCTCATCATCGCGTAGTCGATCATCGGGTCCCAGGTACCCCACGGATTGTGGTTGAGCGCATTCACCACCGGGTCGAGCACAGTGCCGTTGACATCGTCCGGGCCTTCGGCGGTTCGGAAGCTCTTCTCCGCGAACATGTCCAGGTCGTAGCCGCCGCAGAAGCCCTTCCCGCGGCCACTGACCAGGATCACGTGCACGCGCGGGTCCAGATCGGCGCGCTCGACGGCGTGGGTGAGGTCGCGTGGGGTGTCGGGGGTGATCGAATTGCCCTTTTCCGGGCGGTTGAAAGTGATGCGGGCGATGCGTCCGTCGCGCTCGTAGGTGAGAGTCGAGTACTCGTGGTCGTAGTCGGGCGCGGGTCGGTCTCGCCACGGGGAGTCCGGACCTTCGGTCCAATTGTCGTACCAGCCGGCGGGACGATGGCCTGCGTGAGGTCGGTTCTCGGACATCGACGGTCCCTTCGGATGCGATTCGGCGGACGGCAGCTCACGGGGAGGTGGTCGGCGCGTGGTCGGACCAGCCTGACCCATTCGATAGTTCACAGTCAAGTGTGACTGTGAAATTTCGCCGCGTCGTCGGCGACCGGCCGCAGTCCATGTCCGCATGACGATGAGAGTGCTGCCGCAGCAAGAGTTTCCTCACTCCGGAGGAGACCGTCGCACGCCGGACAAAGGTGTCTGCCAAGCTCCGGGGTCGGCAACAGGAAACCGGCGACCGGTCACCAGGGTGGGTACGAGTCGGATGAAGAAGTTCTTCTCCCCGGGCTGCCACGGAGAGAGGGGCAGATCCACGGTGTCCATCAGGTCACCGATCTCACGGATCCCTTCGGCTCGCCCCTTGATCACGACGCTCCAGGCTTCGTGAGACTCAGGGAGGTAACCGTCGACTTCCAAGGCGACGCGCGCATCGGACAACGCGGCGGACACCTTCGTACCTCGCGCGGATCGGAACACAATGGTTCCGTGATCGACCGCGTAGTTGAGGGGGAAGATATCCGGATGGTCATCCACCCACACGGCGAGGCGGCCTATTTCCTCGGTACGGAGTAGCGCCCAGCTTTCGTTGACAGCAAGCTCCTTGACACTCGGGTCGTCGCTTCCCATCTTTTTCCCTTCCTGTCGTGGATATCCGCCTGTCCTCCCAAGCACCTTTCCGTCTATGTTCGGGCACCTTCGTCGTATTCCTCCAAATCTAAACGCTGTGTCCCCCCCGGAACCGTCATTTGTCCTGATCCTTTCTGACAGCAGTAACCTCGCTGCTTGCGAACCGCGCCCAGAACAGCACTGCCGACACGGTGTGTGCGGGTCGCCGCCCGTCCGCAACCGGGGCCGAGGTTGGGAAGCGCTGCCCTGGGTCTGTCAGGCAGATCGCGAAGCCGATTACCGGACGACCGTGTCGGACTGGTCCGCCGACTGGTAGTCGCGCACGATCAGCGCGGACTGAAGCAACCAAATGAGCTTTGGATCATGGGCACTGAGACCCACGAGGTCGTAGATACGCCGGAGCCTGTAGTCGACGGTGTTCATATGGATATGGGTTTCACGTGAGGTGAGTCGGCGATTGAGACCGTTGCCGAGATGTGCGCGCAGCGTGCTGATCAGGTCCGGAAACTCGGCAACCGGATCGAGAAACGATGCGAGACGATCCCGCCCAGGCCCTGGCCGAGTCAGTTGGTACTCGACAGCGAGGTCTCCGATCTCGTACATGCCCGGCGGGCGATGGAGTCGTGTCGCCACATCCAAGAGTTCGTGCGCCTCCTCGGCGGCCGAGGGAATCCGATCTCGGTCGGCGGCGATCCCCACCACGGTGAGTGCGGTCAGTCCGACCGTGCCGCGGATCTTCGCGGTGGGAAATGATTCCGGCACCAGAATCGTCGCGCCGAACCGGGACTCCAAACCCGGCACAGGATGCCCGAAGCTTGTCGACAGCATCGCCCGGAAGTCGCGCGGTGATACCGCGTCGCGCGCGGACCGATCCGCTGCCACCGCGAGCACGGTGTACCGCTTATCGGGTGGCGCCCCGTGCTCACGGGTAGCTCTCGTCGTATGCCGGCCCCTGAGCAGAGTGCGCGCCACATACCCACCGCGATCGCCGCTGGGCGGTGCGACCTCCAGATAGATCGTCGATATCGTGGCGGTCACCGAGCTCAACGCATCCATCAGTCGGCGCACTTCGTCGAAGGGCGCGCAGCGGGCTTCGAGATCGTCCATGTGTAGCCGGAACCCTGCGTGAACATGGTGCTGCACAGTGTCGATCGGGACGCCGATGCTCGCCCACCGCGCAACAACCGGACGAAGACGCGGCGTCCCGAGGCCGCGGTGTGTCCGGGCTGTGTCGGACACCAGTACCAGACAGTCGGCAACGATGGCGCTGATCTCCTCGCGCAGAACGTTTCCTCGTCGGCTGCGACGCGGGATGGTTTCGAGGATCTTGTGCGCGATCCGGGCGGTCGCCGGCGAGAGTTGCGCGGGCGACCCGAGTTCGGTGTGGCTGGTCATCGGGGGCTCACAGTGTTTCGCCCTCCAGGTCAGGTTGTGGCTTCAGTCCATCGGTGATCGCGTCGGCGAGCGACGGCGAGTCCGAGGTCACGCCGGGCTCCGCGCCGGCAGATGTCGCTCCGAGTGCGTGCCCGACGGCAACCCCCACGATGAGCGCCGGGGCCACGGCGGACCGGCGCATGTGCTGCTTCATTGCAAGCATTTCCTACAAGTCCTATCTGATCGACCGCGCACCACGGATACCGGTGACTGGGACCACAATCGAGCGATCATGTGATGTAGGTCGCTGCGCAGCGGCGGCAAGCAAAGTCTGTACCCATCGGTATGTGCCGTCACTGCACTGAGGTCCAGAGTCGACAGAGGTGACCTTGTCCTCGGCGCCAAACCCTGATCAGCCTTCGTCCTGTCGACTGCTCCGGGCCCGGAACCCGAATTCCCTTTTCAGCCGAGTTATTAGGGAAATTCGCGTTATTGTTATTGTCGGAGCGGACTGTGTTATCGCAGCCCTGCATTTAACTGATCGTTCAGGGTTCGGCTACCCGGGGCCTTTGTCATACAGCAATGACATCGTCCGTTCCGGGCCTGACGCTGCACCAGCGGCTGGCCGAGGTCGCGACCGCGCACTCGCAGGTCCGCACCACGTTCTGGTCATTGTCGCAGTCGACCCTCACCTATGCCGAACTCCGGGAACGGTCCGTTGCAGCCGCTACGGCGCTGGTCGCGCGCGGCGAGCCGGTCGGCCTGCTATGCCCGCACGGGCGCCGAGGAACCGTTGCAGGGTCGGACGCACGGTTTGGTCGGAGGTGCGTTTGGGTCGTCGGGTGGTGGCGGGGGCCGGTTTGGCGGCGCGGGTGAGGTCGTCGAGTTGCAGCGCCCGGGCAAGGGCGTGGACGATCTCGTCGGAGACGCCGGTGAGGTTGCCGCGTTCCATGCGCGCGTAGTAGTCGACGCTGATCCCGGCCAGGTGTGCACGCTACGTACTTCACGTCGCCTGAGCAGCGCAAGGAACACCTCAGAATCCTCGCTCAGTCCCACCACCGAGCCGGTCAGCCGATCAAGGCTGCGCGCAGCCGGCATTGCAAGTGTCGGAGAGGCTGGCCGGTCGCGCGGTAGGCGGCAATTGACTACGTTCGCCAGGTTCGATCGTGGCATCATGTTCGACATGATCTCCAGCCGAAAGGCCCATGCCGCGTAACCGCCCATCCGAGGTCCGGGCCGCCGCTGCGTTGAGGCCCCGACCCCATGGCGCCGCCTTCGCTATCGACGGACTGTCGTCGTCGGCGAGTTCCGAGATCGCTCGCCTCGAGCGCACCCGGAACTACCTGCGGACAGGGGATGTCGGCAATGCAGTTCGTTTGTGGAAGAACCACGTTCGCCGTCCGACCCGCGAGCTGCGGCATTACTACGAGTTCGGGGATGTGCACGACTTCTGTTGTGGCAGTCCGGTGGAGGCCCGCGACCTGCTCGACATCGTGATCTCAGCGATGTCACCCCGCAGCGCGCGCGAGCTTCGCGCGATCATCGGTCGACTCGATGCCCAGTTGGAATTCTGACCGCCCACGGGCTCATGCCATTCGTCATTTGCAGGCGTTGGCCGGTCATCGGCCCGGCCCGGCCGCTTGCCCTTCCGGGGCTCCGCACTGGCCGGGTCGGTCAGCACGGTAAGCGGCATTATCGTGCGTTCCACTAGGGACGCACGCCATGGTCGCTATCCGGCCCAGAACCCGATGAGGTCTTTTCCGGCTTTCTTCGATGCGCGAAGCCATTCGACGATCGGTGTGCCGAAACCGTTGTAGCAGTTCGGATCGTCGGCAACTGCGCTCTCCCAGTGCTCGAGCTCTTCGGCGCAGTCCTCTCGGCTCATGTGGCCCCAACCATGGTCTTCGGCGAAGCCGAAGCTCTCAGCCAACGACGGAGTACCCGGAAAGGGGTCCTCCTCCATCATGCCGGTGGTCAGCATTTCGATCGGAGTGGGCAGGTCATCCCTGAAGTAGAAGCCGACGTCACCTATGTAGGGGCCCAATTGGTCGCATATCAACTTCAGTGCCACGACGTAGCCCTCGGCATGTTCTTCGTCGAACGGCCCGCCAGCGAAGATCGCTCGAAGCGCATGAGTGTTCAGCTCGCCGGGATTGACATCGTCGTCCCGGTCGCAGGTCGCTGAGAGCTCTTCGGGCTTCAGCGCAAGAATCCGGTTCAGAAGGTTCTCGTCCCTGGAACTGATCTCTGCTGCGAGCTCGGCTAGGTCGACCAGGTAGACATGCAATATCCGTGACACGTCGCGAATCCTAGCCAGCTACAACGACAACCGAGCCTGTCAGAATCGAAGGCGGTCCGGTTCGCCCCATCCGAGACCACAGCCATCGTTCATCGACTCGCTCCACCTGCTGGCTTGGAATCTCACAATTCGGCATGAGCGGACGTTCGACCGCGCGGGCAACTCGCCTGGCGACGCTCACCGGCCGTGCCCCATTCGTGCCCTGAGCCAGGGTCAAAGGGGGTAAATCCGGGTACCTCACGCGCAACCGGTTGCCAGTTCAGGCCGTTTTTCCTGGCTATTCGCCTGCTTCCCAAGCAGTGAGATCTGCCGTCGGCAGATGCGGACGTTTGTGACCGCGCGGTATGCGGCATGTGCGGATCCTCGCAGCACATGATTCGGACGGACAGACCGAACGCCCGCACAGCGATGTGAACAGTCGCAGGGGCTTCGTGTGACGATGGTGTGGTGGCTGAGGCTGATCTTTACGCTTTGATGAGTTCGCATATCCCCGAGGAACTGCACCCTGACTTCCAATTGACGATCCGGGAAGGTTTGCGGCTCCGTCACGGCAGCCAGGGAGACATGCTCATCGGATACTTCGGCGGACTTCCGGAGCTCCCGGACGGGTTCGACTGGCCCGGAGACGATCGGGGCCACTACGAGCACGTGGCCACAATCGATTTGGCGAGATTGCCCGCGTTGGATCTGGGCCTTCCAGCATCTGGCAGGATCACGGTGTTTGGCGACACCGGTGGATGGTCGGGCGCGCTGCTGTACTTCGCCGACGACGTAGTACTCCAGAAAACAGCACTGCCCGAGGACCTCGAACGTCAAAATCGACTCTTCCGACACGTTCCGATGACGTACGTGACTGTTCCGACAATTCCTTCGCGCCAGTGGCTCGAGGAGTACCTGCTCGGGGACGGCGACCACGACGACAGCGTGCACGAACGCCTGGAGTCCTTCTCCGACATTTTCTTCTCCCACTCATCGTCGTGGCATCAACTCGGTGGGTGGGCCAACGAGATCCAGGGTGAACGCGACCGCGGCCTCCTGCCTGACACGACGGCCGAGCGGCACTTCTTCCCCGACTATCCACCGCTCGGACCTGTTCTGATTGCCCAGTTCGACACCGATCACGAACTCGGTATGGGCTGGGGCGATTTCGGAACCCTCTACTGCTTCATCGATATCGAGCATCTCCAGGCTCGCGACTTCACCAACGTCGAGGTTTACTGGGAAAGCTACTGATACGAGGGTCGGACTCGTGCCGTACTCATCCGCAAATCGGCATGAGCGGACGTTCGGAGCCGGGCAACTCGCCTCGGCGACCCCGAGCACACGGTTCGCGACAACAACGATAGACAGCTGGTGACAGATGTTGTGGTCAGCCACACGGGGTACGCCAGTGTCACCACGTTGTCACAACTAGGGCAGTCCGCCCCGGATACCAGCGGACGAAACCGGCAGGCTACGGTACGTCGGAAACATCAGCAGGACTTGGCCGGACGGGCCGAAGCTGCCTCTGGAGCAGACGCGCGCCCAGCGGCATTTGCGGTTGTTTGCCGCACCTGGTGAGCAACAGTGGAATACTGCCGCGGGTGACAACCCTCGACCATTGCTTGCCACCCGACGACGCCGATAGCCGGAAGTTCAGTGATGGCGCGGCCCGAATCACCGACCATCGTGAACTCACTAGTGCCCACCGGCGTGTGGTGGTGGACGCCGCAAAGCGAGGTGACCTCACCACAGTTGAGCAGCTGCTGAGATCTTTGGACAGCGCCTTGCACTATGCGCTCCACATCGCAGCTACGAGCGGACAACCTGAGCTGGCCACTGTTTTGCTTGCCGCACACAGATTCTCGGACGAAGCGCTTGAAGAGTGCGAGGGGACGGCCTGGCAACACGATCACCATGACGTAGCTGACCTTATTGGTTTGGCAAAGATCGAGATCGACTGAAGAGCATCGGCCTATCCCAGCCGTCTCGCGCGGATTGCGGCATTACAGCGCGTTTCAGGCGAGCGGTATAGCCGCGGTTGCCCATTCAGGGAGCAGCTCGCAGCTCGCGAACCATTCGGGCGGCACGACCTCGCGGACGGGGCCGGCACCGATAATTCCACCGATGATCGCGCAGGTGGTGTCACTGTCACCACCCGCGGAGGCGGCTGTCCAGCACGCGTCAGCGAAGTCATGGCCGTGGTGAGCCGCGACCCAGAGACAGAACGCGACGGTATCGAGCGCGGAGGTGTCGTGTCCGACTCCCAATTCCGCAGCCGCAGTGACAGCATCGCGAATATCCTGGGCATCAGTGATCTTGTCTCGGACCGGGCCGATAGGCGTCCAGGCTGCGACCGTTTCGAGAAACTGACTACGACTTTGCTGCGGTTGCGTCGAGAACAAGGCTGCAGCGACAGCTACCGCGACCGCACCGGCTACAGCATCGGGGTGGGTATGAGTGACCACCGCCGACGCTGTCGCCTCTTCAACAACCCGGTCCAGGTCGTCAGCGAACCACGCACCCACCGGCGCCACCCGCATAGACGCACCATTGCCCCAGGAACCCCGACCCTCACGTGCCTGTCGAGCGAGTTCACGCCAGTGATAACCCTTTTGGCGCATGAGCCGCAGGATCCGGCTCGTCCCGGGCCCGTATCGGCGATAGATGTCGTAATGCTCGGCGAAGGAACGGGCCAGCACTTCCTGATCGATTCGACCGTGGGTACTGAGCACAGCGAAGATCGAGCACGCCATCTGCGTATCGTCGGTCCACAACCACGGCCCGGGCAACAGGGTTCGCGACCGCAACGCGCCATGATTGATCGCGTCGTCGAAACATGCCCCGAATGCGTCGCCTACCGCCAAACCACGCAACGAGGACAGTGCCCGCGCCTGTCCATCAGGTTTCATCCAACCAGTCTGACAGTCGCCGCGACCACCGGACCAAATCCGACGTTGCCCGAACGTAACGTAGACCACGTTCATGATGCCCTTGAGCCGCAACGGATCTAACCCGCCACTGCGGTCTCTGGCCAGCACCGTCAGCGCGGTATGCGGCAGAAGAGTGCGTTCGATCCGAAGCACTCTCGACGATGCCCTGCCGATCGCTCGCAGATCCGTCAGTCTCGGATGCCCGGAGGGCGGCGAAAGCGATCACGGCTTGCCAGGCGCCGAAGCCTGCGGAAGTACTGGCCGCGGAACCGACGCTGCATCGTCTCCTGATGAACGTAGTCAGGGTCAGCACACGCTTCGTAGTACGAATTCTCTGCTTCGTCCCGTCCACCGTCGGCATCGACGATTCGCGCGAGTGAGTCCTTGGACTGCGGATAGTCGGGGAACGTGACGATCCAATCGGTCTTCGATGCTTCGTCGTCCGCCACTTGATCAGTATGGCGGCACGTTCCGGGGTCACTCGTCCATCGGGTCTACTTCGGCCCTATCCTCATACCACGCACAATCATCGTCCCATTTCCGATATCTGGGATTCACGACCTCAAGGTGGATGCTCATGGCGCCGCCCATTAGGGCAATGATCCCGCTGGGCGTTGACCATTCGATCTTTTCGCCTGCGATCTTCTCGTCCGGCTCACCTAGCTCCCGGGTCAATCGGGCCGAGAATTGATCGAACAGCTGTCGAAGGTGCTCTACCTGATCCTTCGCTATGTCGGTGACATAAACCGAGATCTGCAGAATCGACTCGCGATCTCCTCCGTACTTCCTGAGCAGGAACCCGTCGCACGATACGTCGGCGTGAGGGATGTTTACATCAAGATCGGTAGCGAGAGAATAGGATTCGCGATTCCTCCCGAGGAACTCCCATCCAACTACGCTCCGGAACCGCTCGACGTCCTCGTCTGCCCAGGTCCAAGAAAAAGCCTTGGCGGCTTTCGCGACGCGAACCGCCCCTTCGATATCACCATTCAAGCCCACAGATTTCCTCAGCCTCGTCACACAGTCGGCTAGCGAGTGTAGCTCTCCAGCACCACCGCCCGGCGGTACAGACGGGCACCCCTGAAACACCTGTACCACCGGGCGCACGACCCTCAATTCGGTATTTCAGGATGCTCCGGCCGGCTCGGTGGTAGCGATGTGGTCGAGGGCTGATCCGCAGATAGTAGCGGCGACGTTGTTGTCTCCCTCCCGTTCTCTGGTCTGAGGAGTGTGTAACGGACATCTCACCCCAGCCAGGTGTGCACGCTACGTACTTCACGTCGCCTGAGCAGCGCAAAGGACACCTCAGAATTTCTCGCTCAGTCTCACCACCGAGCCGGTCAGAGATCAAGGCTGCTCGTAGGCGGCATTGCAGGTGTCGGGGAGGCTGGCCGGTCCCGCGGTAGGCGGTATGTGCGGATGTTCAGGCGTTGCTTTCACGTTCCGCAAGGAATCGATCGAGCAGGTCGAACAACACCTCGAGGATGCGGACTTCCTGCTCGGGAGTGAGATCTGTGTCGGTGTCCCGCTCGGGCAGTGCAATCTGCGTGATCAGACTCGGCCAGGAGAGGCTGCTCTCGCGATGAAGGTGGTTGGTGAGAAGCCACTCGCGAAAGCCATCCAGTCCTCGACCTCCAGACCGGCGTGCGGCGTAGTCGTAACCGTTCAGGAAGCATGTCACACCACGAACGGTGGTGAAACCGATGAACATGCCTGGGCGCGCTGCAAACTGCAGTAGGTACTCGCGTTCGGTTGGGTGGTTCGGGTCCAACGCCTTCCACCCTTTGGTGCGCCCCCACGCGGCGAAGCGTGCATCGAGGTTCGCAGGTTTCTCCACCTCGCTACTTCACCGTGTCGACGGCGACTGGGCGTAGACGAACTCACCTGTGCCAGTCCCGCCCTGACACTGCACACCGAACTCGGCGCGAGCGCGTACTCCAACGGCCCAAGATCGTCTCGGGAAGAGTGAGCGCTGCGACCGCGTCGAACCGCGCGCCTCGCGGCGGGTGCGGATTCCCATATCCACCGTCGCACAATAGATCTTGGTAGACCTGACATGTGGACATTCAGGATCTTCAAGCACGCGCCATCGAAGTGCACGACCTCTACGACGACTTGAACCTCGTCGAACGGGGCCGTACATGGACTCGGCAAGACTTCGTGCTCGGTTTCGTAGGCGACGTAGGCGACCTCGCGAAACTAGTGATGGCAGCGGAGGGTACGCGATCGATGCCAGGTGGTCGTGAAGCACTAGAACATGAACTCGCCGACTGTCTTTGGTCGGTTCTGATCTTGGCCCATCGGTACGAGGTAGATGTCGAAACCGCCTTCTCGAAAACGATGAGTGAGCTGAAGGAAACCATCTCCGCGCGGCTGGCCGAACTCCCTACTCAGCAGTGACCGCCCCGGAGAATGCGGGCCATTCGGCATTTCAGGATGCTCCGACCGACTCGGTGGTCTCGGTTGCTGGAAGATGGACGACGAGTAGCAGACCCGCTGGTTTGTGCGAAGACGGAGGGATTCGAACCCCGGTCGCTCCCGTGACGTTCGCTTCAAAGTCGAACTCCGGGTGTCTGTTCAGGTCTCTCGGTCGCCCGGGTATTCCTTCGCGAGGTGGCAAACGCCTTAGTCGGAGCTTCGTCATGTCCGGGATGTACGCGCGACTGTGACAAGGCGGTGACATCGGCACTGGGCGGCGAAGTTCACCCGCATCGGATGAGTCGGTGTGGCGGGGTGCGGCTTACCGTCCGGTTGGGTGCTGTCGTCTGCGAGGAGAGGAAGCCGTGATGTCGGGTATCGGCGGGTTCGATGGTCCGAAGATGACGCCGGAGTACGCGAGTGCGATCGGTCGTACCGCGTATCTGTGGGGATGGCCGCTGGTGAACCTGCACAACCGGCGCGTGTTCATGGAACAGCTACCCGCGCCCGGCCTGCTCGCCGGAATCGTGCCCGCCGGTCCACCCGGAACGATCGGGATGCTGCGTGACTACATCCGGCCCGAGGAACGAGTAGTAGCCTGCCCGAACCAGGATGTGGTCTACGGGTTCGGCGTGCTGGACGCCCACCACGGCCCGTCGGTGGTGCAGGTACCCGATTTCGGTGACCGGTTCTGGGTGTATCAGGTCGTTGATCAACGCACCGACTCGTTCGTCGAGCTGGGCAAGATGTACGGGACCCCTCCGGGGTTCTATCTCCTTGCGCACACCTCATGGGACGGCGAAGTACCTGCCGGAATCACGGGTGTGTTCTGCCACGACACCCGTTCGGGTGTGGTGATACCTCGGGTGTTCCTCGATGACACCGAGCAGGACCGGACCGCTGTCGCGCCGCTGGTCGATCGCATAGGGATGTATCCACTCTCGGAGTTCGACGGCACCGCCAAGGTGTTCGACTGGGCGAACGCACCATCCTACGGTGGTGATACCGCAACCGGTGATCAGGGCGAAACCCAGTGGGTGGACCCCGAAGCGTTCTTTCCCGCGCTGGGTGAGGTACTCGAGGAAGTACCGCCGCGTCCGGGTGAGGAAGCGCTCTACAGCTGGTTCCGATCGCTGCTAGAGGCCGCCGACCGGGATACGACGATCGCCGACACGCTACGTCGGACCGCTGTCGAGACCGATGCCGTGGTCACGCAGTTGTTCGAGTTCCGCAATATCGGACTGCCCGCGCCGCATCATTGGACCACTCAACGCAACGGGGCTGCGTTCGGCACTGATTATCTGTCGCGTACCGCGATCGGTAAGTCCAACATCTTCGTCAACACGCCGAACGAAACCGCCTACTACTACCAGGATTTGGACGAAACCGGTCAACGGTTGCAAGGCGCGAACACCTACACCGTGCGGTTCCCGGCCGGTGAGCTGCCCCCGGTGCAGGGGTTCTGGTCACTGACCGTCTACAACAGGCACCACTTCTTCCACCCCAACGACCTCGATCGGTACTCGCTGGGCACCAAGAACCAGGACCTGAACTACAGCGATGACGGTTCGCTGACCCTGACCGTCGGCGGCCCCGCACCCACCGAGGCCAAGTTGCTGGCGAACTGGCTGCCCGCACCCGACAACGAATTCTCGATCTTTCTGCGCGCGTATTGGCCGGACCAGACCATCCTCGACGGCACATGGCAGCCACCCGCGGTAGGAAGTAGCGAGAGGTGACATCGTCATCTCCCTCCACCGTATGCGGACAGTCGAGGAGTGTGTAACCGACATCTCACCCCGGCCAACAGGGCGACTTCCTCCCGGCGCAGCCCGGGCACGCGGCGATGCCCGGTGCTGGTGGGTAGGCCGGCTCGAGCAGGGGTGATGCGGGCTCGCCGGGTCCGCAGGAACTCACGCACCTCGCTCTGGTTGTTCATGACGTCCACGGTAAACCGCAGGTCGGTCGGGAAGCAGTGACTGCCAGTACACGGAACAGCGGTCACTTCCAGCCATGGTCGGGTCGGCGTGCAATGGGTGCATGACCGACACGATCCTCACCGGCCTGCCCGCTCGCGGTCGGGCTCGGGTTCGGCCAGGCCGGCGGGGCGTGTCAGCGCCGCCTACCCGGGTGGGGCGGCGATGCTGGCGGTGGCGCTGATCTCCGTCGTGGTGCTCGTCCGTCCCGCCGAACACGCGCGTACCCGCACTGTTGCCGCGCACCCCAGCTGATCCACCTGTTCGACCCTGTTTCCTCCATCGAAAGGAGTACTGCTGTGCAGACTGTGACCCTCAACAACGGTGTCGAGATGCCGATCCTGGGTTTCGGGGTCTTCCAGATCCCCGATGCCGATACCGAAAAAGTTGTCACCGAGGCGATCGCCACCGGCTACCGGCTGCTCGACACCGCTGTCAGCTACGGCAACGAAGAAGCCGTCGGCGCCGCGATCGCCGCGTCCGGCGTGGCGCGGGAGGATCTGTTCGTCACCACGAAACTGTGGATCCAGGACTCGCGTGACGGGTCTGCGGAGGACGCGACGAAACGCTCCTTCGAGGACTCGCTGAATCGCCTGGGCTTGGACTATCTGGACCTGTATCTGATCCACCAGCCCTTCGGCGACTACTACGGCGAATGGCGCGCCATGACCGACCTGTACCGCCAGGGCCTGATCCGCGCGATCGGGGTGGCCAATTTCTACCCCGACCGGCTCGTCGACCTCATCGAGCACAACGAGATCACGCCCGCGGTGAATCAGATCGAGACCCACCCGTTCTTCCAGCGCGCGGAATACCAGACCGAGATGGCCGAGCTCGGTGTGCAGATCCAGTCGTGGGGGCCGTTCGCCGAGGGCCGCAACAACCTGTTCGCCGACCCGACCCTGACCGCGATCGCCGACGCGCACGGCAAGTCCGTGGGCCAGGTGGTGCTGCGCTGGCTCACCGAACGCGGCGTCATCGCGATCCCGAAATCGGTGCGCCCCGAACGCATGGCCGAGAACTTCGACAGCCTCGACTTCACTCTCACCGACGCCGAGATGACCGCGATCGCCGGCCTCGACACCGGAGAGTCCCTGTTCTTCGACCACCGTGATCCCGAGGCCGTGCGCCGCCTGTCCGGCCGCAGCTACAACTGACCCGCACTGCCCGCGCCCACGCATGACGGGCGTGGGCAGGCCCTGATCGACGAGGAGTACTACGACGCCACCGCGATCACCGACAACATCGACGCCCTGTTCGACGGGATCTTGTTCACTCACTTCCCAGGGCGGCGGCCCCGACCGGCAGACCGCGATCAAGAACCCCGGTGTGCAGGGCATTGTCGCGTTCGAACCCGGCAGCGGGTTCGTCGTCCCCGAAGGTGAAGCACCACAACCGATCCCGATCCCGATATGTGGCTGCCGCCGAAGGTCGATCGGGGCGGCGCGGGGCCGACCGGTCCAGATCACTCGGATGCGTGACCCGACTTCGTGTCCGGATCGACCTTGTCCGCGCGCTCCCATTCCTTGTCCAGGTCGGCTCGCGAATCCGCGGCATCATCGCGATGCGCATGTGCCTGCTGGGCAAGCTGCTCGGCCTGTGCGGACTTGGCCTCGGCTTCGGCCTTGGCGGCGCGGCTGCGGGCGGCGATCTCGTCGGCCCGCGCCTCTCGCTGACCGACCTCGAACTCCTGTTCCGTCGCGCGGGCGCGGATGTCCTCGGCCTCTGCCCGCCGGTGTGCACGCTGTTTACGCATCAACATCAAGGCGCCGGCCACGAGCGCGACAACGACAACGACCGCGACGACGATGATCACAATCACACTGGTGGTACTCATCGTTCTGCTCCTCGCACCCCCCTCGATTCTAACGCCACCGACGGTCCCGAATTCGAGCCGGTGAAGCGTCCGTCTCGCGGCCGATGATGCGAGATTCAGACGTCGATGTGGGAGCCCATGATGACGGTGCGGTCGCGGGGCAGGCCGAAGTAGTCGGCGGCGTCGGCGGTGATGTGGGAGGTGGCGATGAACAGTCGTTTGCGCCACGTCGCCATGGTCGGCTGGTCACCGCGGCGGAGTTCGATCTTGGAGACGAAGTAGGAGGCGCGATCGAGGTCGAGCCTTCCCTCTGTCGCCGTGGCATCGAGATGCCGCAACGCCGCGGGGATATCGGGACGTTCGGCGTAGCCGTAGCGGGCGGTGACGTGAATGATGCCGTCGTCGCCGTGGCCGAGAGGGTCGACGGTGAGCCGTTCCGCGAACGGGACACGGGGCACCGGGTCGGTGGCGATGCTCACGATCGCGACGTGCTGGTGGCGGACGTGGTTGTTCTCGACATTGGCGCGCATGGCCAGCGGAGTAGTTTTCTTGCCCCGGTTGAGGAAGATCGCCGTGCCGGGAACCTCGAAGATCCTCGGTCGCCCTTCGCCGAGTTCGTCGACGAATTCCTGCAGTGGGCCTTCACGCTGTTCGCGCGCTGCGGTGACGATGTCGCGACCGCGTTCCCAGGTGGTCATGACCGTGAACGCGATGACGCCGATCAGCAACGGCAACCACGCACCGTGCACGATTTTGGTGAGGTTCGCTCCGAGGAACAGCAGATCGATACCGAGCAGCGGCACCGCACCGAGCCCGAGCAGCCAGTACGGGGTACGCCATCGGGCGCGGGCGACATAGAAGAACAGCAGCGTGGTGATGGTGATGGTGCCCGTGACCGCCATCCCGAACGCGTAGGCGAGGGCGTGGGAGCTGCGGAACGCGAAGACCAAGGTCAGCACCGAAACCATGAGCAGCCAGTTGATCCACGGGACATAGATCTGACCGATGGTGGATTCGGAGGTGTGCACGATCCGCAGTCGCGGCAGGTAGCCGAGCTGAGCGGCTTGGGAGGCGACGGAGAACGCGCCGGTGATCACGGCCTGAGCGGCGATCACCGTCGCGGCGGTGGCCAGCAGCACCATCGGGAGCCGACCCCAGCCCGGGACGAGCAGGAAGAACGGGCTGGTGATGTTGGCGGGGTCGGACAGGATCAGCGCGCCCTGGCCCATGTAGCTGAGCATGCATGCCGGGAACACCAGAAGCAGCCAGCCTCGGGCGATCGGGCGTCGCCCGAAGTGACCCATGTCGGCGTAGAGGGCTTCGGCGCCGGTCACCGCGAGGACCACGGCGGCAAGCGCGAAGAACGCGATGTGGAAGTGGCCGAACAGGAATCCCAGCGCGTAGGTCGGTGAGATCGCCTTCAAGATTTCCGGGTTGTCGCTGATGCCCGCGATCCCGGCCACCCCGATCGCGGTGAACCACGCGATCATCACCGGCCCGAATACGCGCCCGACGACCGCGGTTCCCTTGCGCTGCACCAGGAACAGGACCACGATGATCACCGCGGTGATCGGGATGATGAACTCCTCGAGCGACGGCTCGACGATCTTCAATCCTTCGACAGCCGAGAGCACCGAGATCGCCGGGGTGATCATCGAGTCGCCGAAGAACAACGAAGCACCGAAGATCCCCAGTGCCGCAAGGAAAGTCGCCGTCCGCTTGCCGCCCGGCGCGCTCCAGCGCCGCAGCAGCGTGATGAGCGCCATGATGCCGCCCTCGCCGTCATTGTCGGCGCGCATCGCCAGTGTCACATAGGTGATCGTCACGATCACCGTGACCGACCAGAAGATCAGCGAGACGATCCCGAACACGTTGTCCTGGCTCACCGGCACCGGGTGCGGGTCGGCCGGATTGAACACCGTCTGCAGGGTGTAGATCGGGCTGGTGCCGATATCGCCGAACACCACACCCAGTGCCGCGACGATCGCGGCAAGGCGCACGACCTCGCGACCTGTCCCCTGTCCGGGTGGGGTCGAGGTGGCGTGGGTGGGTGTTTCAGTCACAGGTTGTCCTTCCGTGGCGAGCACCCGATGGATGGCGCTGCCGTGACGATATCGCCTGTGGTCGCGATCGGATGGTGCGAGGCATGGCCGACCTCTACGAGACCAACCCCGACTTCCACCAGACCTTCGGCAGCCCGGCGGCCGCGGAGTTCGCCGCGAACGCCCTGCGCATCCACGTGCGGCACCTGGCTTGACGGCGTGATCGGCTGCCCGAGCGCGCGCTGCGGCCCGGCCGGCCAACTGTCGACATGAGGCACGCTCTTATCGAGGACAGCTGTCATCTAGGAAGGATTCATAGATTAGCGCTATATAAGTTACGAACTATGGCGCGCCTGCCGTGGATGCGGAGTGCTTCGGTGTATTCATCCAGAAATAGGATTTTTGGGATGAAATACCAGCTCATCGCCAATGTAGATACCTGGGATCTCCTGCGCTGAACCCTGTGTGTACGGTCTATCCCAGTCAGCAGCGGAGTGCGACACGTCACAGGGGAGGTTCAGTGTTGAGGAGGCGGGTATGCGGGCGACCGGCAGCTCTGTCAGGAGCGGTCGTCGCGGTCAGCGCCGGGCTGGTATCGGCGCCGGTAGCATCGTCGGTGCCGACCGCTGAGGTAGCCGTCGGCGACTTCTACAGCACGTCGATGCCATTGCCCGATGTGGCGGCGGGGGCGGTCATCCGGACGGAGCCCGCGCATCTGGCCCTGTCAGCGCCGGGGCAGCCGGAAATGATCCCCGCATCGGCGGCGTTGGACGCGTCGCAGCGGTGGATGACCGACAGGCTCGCGGGTCAGCCCGCACCCACGAACTGCGCGAGGCTGCCTTGACCCCAACGTTTCGATGAGGATGTCGATGCGGGTGCCGCGGCCGCGGCACCTGCTCGAGCGGTACTTGGTGCCGACGGCGGATCCGAAGCGATATCTCTGGGCATTCGGATTGGTGGCGCCGGTTTGCGCGTTGCTGCCCTCACAGCTGGTGATGCGTACCGGACTGGCGATCTTCTGGTGGATCGAACCGATTGTCGTGCTGTTCGTGATTCCGGTGCTGGATCGCCTTGTCGGTGAAGACGGCCACAATCCCAGCGACGAGGATTACGAAGAACTCGGTGCCAACCGCTACTACCGGTGGTGTACCTACCTGTTCCTTCCGGTACAGGTCGCTGCCCTGGTGATCGCGTGCTATCTGTGGACCGATTCGCAACTTCGATTCGTCGACAAGCTGGGGTTGGCTGTGACAGTCGGTTTCTTGGCGGGGATCGGTATCAACGCCGCGCACGAGCTCGGTCACCGGGTCGAGCGGCTCGAGCGGTGGCTGGCGAAGGCGGCGCTGGCGCAATCCGGGTACGGGCATTTCTACGTCGAGCACAATCGGGGCCACCATGCTCGGGTCGCCACGCCGCAGGACCCGGCCAGCGCGCGGTTCGGTGAGTCGTTGTGGAAATTCTTGCCCCGCAGCGTGATCGGGGGGTTTAGGTCAGCGCTCGAACTGGAGCGGGACCGGCTGCGACGCCAGCAACGTTCGTGGTGGTGCCCGCGCAACAATATTCTGCAGTCGTGGGCGATGACGGTGGTGCTGTTCGGCGGACTCGTCGCGACGTTCGGGTCCGGTGTCCTGCCCTATCTCGTCGTTCAGGCGGTGATAGGCATCTGGCTGCTCGAGACGGTGAACTATGTCGAGCACTACGGCCTGCTGCGAAGTCGATTGCCCAACGGTCGCTGGGCGCGCTGCTCGCCGGCCGACAGCTGGAACTCCGACCGCCTTGTCACCAACATCTTCCTGTTCCACCTGCAGCGGCACAGCGATCATCACACCAATCCCGGGCGCCGGTATCAGACCCTGCGCAGCGCGTCCGAGGCACCGCAGCTGCCCGCGGGCTATGCCACCATGATCGTCGTCGCGTCGGTGCCGGTGCTGTGGCGGCGCACAATGGATCATCGCGTCCTGGCGCACTACGACGGGGACCGCACTCGCGTCAATACGATGCCCGGCCGAGTTCGGCGTGCAGGTCGCGGGTCGAGGCGATCGCGAGGAAAGCTGGGCAGTCGTCTCGCGGGGCGATAAAAGTGCGATGAACGGCGTTGTCACCGAGTCGGCGAGGCCGTTGCTGATTAGGCTCTGCTGGTGCTGTTCGTTCGGGTGCTGGGCCCGATCGCTGTCGAGGTGGACGGCCGGCCCGTCGACCTGGGCGGCCCGGTGCCGCGCCGATTCCTGGCAGCGCTGTCACTGACGGTGGGAACCCCGGTATCGGACGGTGTGCTCACCGAACTGGTGTGGGGCGAGGATCGTCCGCGGCAGGCGGCCGCAACCCTGCGAGTCCTTGCCTCGCGGCTGCGTTCGGCGTTGGGGCCGTCGGCCCGAGAGTGCCTGCAGCGCAGCGCGTTCGGCTATGCGCTGACGGTGCACCCGGAATGGATCGATCATGGCCGGTTCGCCGACATGATCACCGATGGGGTGCGTGTGCTCGCGGCTGGGGATGCCGGGTCGGCCGCGCGGTTGTTCGAGAATGCGCTCGTGCTGTGGCGAGGGGATCCGTGGCCGGAGTTGGATCAAGCGCCGGACCTGCCCGCCGAGCGGGCCCGGTTGACGGAGCTGCGTGCGACAGCGGTCGAGGAACTGCAGGCGGCTCGATTGGCGTGTGGTGAGACCGCGATGGCGGTGGCCGATCTGAGCGAGGCGGTGTCGGCGGCGCCGTTTCGGGAGCGGCGCTGGGAACTGTTGGCACTCGGCCTGTACCGCAGCGGACGTCAGGCCCAGGCGTTGGCCGAAATCCGGCGGGTGCGTGAACTTCTCGTCGAGGAGCTCGGAGTGGATCCCGGGCCGGCGCTGCGCACTCTCGAGCAGCGAATGCTCGACCACGACCCCGGGCTGTTGCTCGTGGAATCCCCGCGACCGCGCGGGATGCGCACGGAGACCTCGCCCCGTACGCCACAGCGACCGATCGGGCGCGTGTTGTCGTCGTTTGTGGGTCGTGATCGAGAACTGAGCCTGCTGTCCGTATTGCTTGCCGAGCGGCGCATGGTCAGCCTGGTGGGTCCGGCCGGAGTCGGCAAGACAAGACTCGCCGTCGAATACTGTGCCGGGGGAGCGGATTCGCCGGATCGCTGGATCGTGCGGCTCGGCGATGTCCACCACGGTGACGGTGTCGTGACCGCCATCGCGACGGCACTGGGTCTGGTCCAGATCACCGGCGATCCCGTGGACCTGGTGCGGCGTGCCCTGACCCTGCGACCGGGGCAGTTGGTACTCGACAACTGTGAGCATCTGATCGAGCCCGTGGCCGAGGTGACCATGATGCTGCTCGCCGCCTCTCCGGACCTGCGGATTCTGGCGACCAGCCGGCAGCCGCTCGGGATCGACGGCGAACAGGTACTGGTCGTCGAACCCCTGCCCGTGTTCGACGCGGCCGGCGGCGACGGTGCCGCGGTGCAGCTGCTGATCGAGCGGGTACGCGCTGGTCGGCCCGGCTGGCAACCGACTGCCAGCGACCGGGAAACCGGACGCGCGATATGCACGAGCCTGGACGGGTTGCCGCTGGCGATCGAGCTGGCGGCGGCCCGGGAACGCGCGTTCGGCCTGCACGGTATCGCCGCTCACCTGCGCGACCGGCTCGACGTGTTAGGAACCACGCCACGCGGGTCACTGTCGCGGCATGCGAGCCTGGAGGCCGCAATCGGCTGGAGCGTCGAGCATCTCACCCCCGCTGATCGCGCAATGTTGTTGCGGCTGTGGCCGTTCGAAGGCGGGTTCACCTGGCAGGGTGCTGAAGCCGTGCGACCCGTGGGAACTGACGCCGGTGTGCTCGCCACCCTTGCATCACTGCTCGACCGCTCGGTGATCGCCGCCGACGTCACCTCCGGGGGGACCCGCTATCGGCTGCTCGAGACCATCCGCCGCTACTGCCGCGACACCGACCCTGACCCACCTGCCACCCGCGCCGCACACGCCGCCTGGGCCCGCGGATTCGTCGCCGACCAGGCCGCGCTGCTGACCGGGCACCGTGCCGGCGCGGCCTACCGTTCGCTCGCCGCCGAACTGCCCAATATCCGCGCGGGAATCGACTACGACCTCGCACACCATCCCGTGCACGCGCTCCGAAGCGCGGCGGCGCTGCAATTCGCATGGCCGGTCCTCGGCGTGCTGGTCGACGGCCGCGATGTCATCCGGACCGCGCTCGACACCGCCGCCGACGCCGGCACCGAGGATCGCGCGCGCGGACTGCTGGCCTTGTCGATTGTGTCGTTCCATGCTGGTGACGCCCGCGAGGCGCTGGGGCGGGCGGAGGCAGCCATGGAACTACTCGCCGACCCCGAGCCCGACCGAGACCTGTGGCTGCACGCGCTGATGTTCCGTGCGCTCGCGCTCACCGCGCTCGGCGATCGGGCCTCGACCCGGAGCGCGATCGACCGGCTGATCGCCGAAGTCGACCGGCTCCCGACAGCGGACTGGATCCGTGGCTGCGCACAGTTCGGGCAGGGCATCGCACTACTGCTGGAGGGCAATCTCGCCGACGCGATCGGCTGGTTGGCCTCGGCGCGGGAACTCAGCGCCGAATGCGGTCACCTGTGGTGCCAAGGCATGGCCGACGTGGTGCTCGCCTGTTCGTTGCTCACTCCGGCCGCGGACGCCGATACGGCCGCGTCGGCCCTGACCGCCATCGACCGCGCGCTGCGCGCGTTCGGCGAGCAATCGAATATTTCCGACGCGCTGGGTGCGGTCTACATTGCCGCCTACGCGCTGATGGCGCTGTCGTCGCCCGAGTCCGCTGTCGGGCTGCGGGCGGCAGCGATTCAGCATTCCGAGCGGATCGGGGCTGATCCGCGGCGCTACACACAATTCGCCCACCCCGTAGTGCTGGATCGGATGGAACGGCTGCTGCCCGCCGGTGAACAACGCGCGGCCGAGCAGCTGGGCAGGCAGATGAGCTGGACGGCCATGGTCGCTCTGGTCCGTGACTCGGTCGAGGGCATCTCAGCAGACTGAGAGGCCGATGTTCGGCGGCTTCGTCGGCGCGCGAGTCTCGACGGTCGTTGTAGCGGTATTGAAACACCTGCGCGCGATCGTTGCGACGAGCCGGCACATACCGGCGTCCGTGCCAAGCACTCACCGCTACGTCTGCGAGGACAGTCCTATGTCACACCCCACTCTCGACATCATCGCGGAGGTCTACCGGGCCTTCGACAGCCGCGACTTCGGCATGATCGAACGCCTTTTCGACCCCGACATCGACATCGACCAGGCCGCCGATTTGCCCTGGGGCGGCCGCCATCACGGGCATGTGGGCGCGGTCGGCTTCTTCACCACGCTGCTCGCGCACATCGACAGCAAGGTGATCTCCGAGCACATGTTCGCCGCAGGCGAGGACGTGGTGCAGGTCGGCCGCACGGTCGGGACGACCATCCCCGGTGGCGTCGAATTCGACCTTCCCGAGGTGCACATCTGGCACCTGCGTCAGGGGCGGATCGTCGGCTTCGACGCCTATATCGACACCCCGGCCATGCTGGCCGCCCTACGGCAGGCGCAGGCACGATGACCGGCTTCGACCTGGCCGCGGAAACGACAGTCGAACGGGCGGCTGCCAGCGTGTGGGCGCTACTGGCCGACTACGCCACCGACACGGCATGGCGCACCGGCGTCGTCGCCATGTCCGCCTCCCCGCCCGGGCCTGCCACTCCCGGCGCTCGCACCGTCGAACAGCTCCGGTTCGCGGGCCGGACCTGGCACAACAATGGTGAAGTCGTCACGGTCGAACCAGGCACCCGTATCACCTGGCGCACGCTCACCGGGGCCGACGCCGAAGGCTCTCGCACCGTAACCCCGCTGACCCGAGACCGATGCCGCGTCCGCCTCGAGCTGCGCGTCGTTCCGCACGGCATACAACGGCCGTTCGGGTGGCTGCTGGCTCGCATGCTGCAACGCAACCTGGATCGAGATATCGCAGCACTGCGCAAACTGGCCGAATCGTCGACCGACAGTGAACGAAACGTGCGGTGATGCCACGCACTTCACACCGCCGATGATTCGAGGAGTCGAAAGGCCGTTGTCCGCCAACGAAATTGCCGTGGTCGAAGGGTTCTACTCGGCTCTGGCCCGACACGACATGGACCGGGTCAGGGCGCTGATCGCACCGGAGTTCGTGTTGGACTACCCGGTCAGGTCGTTGCCGTGGCGTGGACAATACGACGGTCCGGACGGCTTCTTCGAGTTCTTCGGACTTCGGCACACTCGACTCGACACCCACCTGACTATCGAGCGAACCTTCCAGGCGGGCAACCGAATCGTCGTGATCGCATGGTTCGAAGGGACAGTCCGCGGAACCAGGACGATCATCCACGGTCACGAGGTCGCCCTCCTGGAAGTGCATGACCACAGAATCGCCCGATTTTCCCTCTTCGAAGAAACGGCAGCCATTCTCGCCGCACTCGAGCAAACTCGATAACCGGGTGCGCTCGGCGCTGCCGAGGTGTGCCTGTACCGGGGGGTCTGCACCTTGCTCAGTTTCTTGGGGCGGTCGCCTTTGCAGGATTCGCCGCGCGCCCGGTGACCACGGCCGTGTCCGGCCCGAGGAATCGGACGTCGTGTTGTTTACCGCGCGGGTGTCGCTGTAGTCACCCGGAGACGGCGATCTGCGAGCGAAGGGATTTCGATCATGGGCTCGTCGCCGGCGCGGGCTCGATACTGCGCCGCTTCACCAGCAGCACGATCGCCAGCACCGGGTAGAGCAGGATCGGTAGCAGGGTGCCGAGATAGAAGGTCTGATCGATCAGGATCGACGTGCCGGTGAGCAGGGTGAAGTCGAACAAACCGTGCAGCACCGAGTTGGCCGTGTTGCCACGCGTCACTCTCCGGGTCAGGTAGAAGAAGTAGCCGGCCAGGCTGACCATGACCGCCTGCGGCAGCGCGCTCGCGCCGTGGGTGATGCCGTTGGTCAGATGCACCGCGCCGAACACGATGCTCGACCATAACGCGACTTTGCCCTCGGTCAGCCCGTGATCGCGCAGCACCACGACACCGATCCCGCGGAACATGCCCTCCTCGCCCCAGCCGACGAACTGGGTCGCGATCAGCAGCATCAGGGTGTACAGCAGACCCTTGTTGCCCAGCGCGCTGTAGTTGATACCGAAGACGATCGCGACGAGGAACACGATCGGCACGATCCGCACCCACGGCCGGGTCGGGCGATCGTCGTGCAGGACCGGCCGTATCCAGCCGAGGTAGGCGATGACACCGTAGGTGAACGCCAAGGCGACACCGAGCGGGATGATCATGCCGTAGAACACCGCGCGCGTGGACAGGAAGTCGTCTTCGCCGGTCAGCGCGGTCATCAGCAGACCACCGAGCTGGATGATCGCCAGATACGCGATCACGACCAGCGCGAACACCGGATAGGACAGGTGTCGGCGGCCGGTCGGGGTAGCCGATAGCGCAGTTTCAGGACGGCTCATACGGGCAAAATATCCGCTGGGAGAGCTGGACGCTTGATATTTGGGGCCGTGTCGTTCACCGCTGTGGCCGCGACCAACGGAACGCTCGGTCGCTGATCGATCCGACCAGCGACCGAGCGTTGCCTTCCTCGGAAGGGCCGTCGCAGGTTGTGAGCGCTACGGAAACCAGCCCTTCACCCAGGAATTCGACGGCCGGACCCCTTTGGATGACTCCGCCTGCCCGGTCGGTCGGGCGTCGATCTGAAAAGAGCTGAAGGTGGCTGCGAAGCGGGAAGACGGCGCAGGCGCGCCGGGAGTTCAGACCGCGAGGGGGACTTGGTCGTCGGTGGTCTGCGCACGCAGATCACCCAGCAGTCTGGTGAGCTTGCGAGACACGCTCATCTGAGAGACACCGAGGCGCTCGGCGATCTCACCTTGGGTGAGTGTGTCGTAGAACCGCCAGATCAGCAGCTGGCGGTCTTCCGGCGGCAGCTGTGCCAGCAAGGGCGCGACGGTGATCGTGTCTTCAGCCAGTTGGTAGCGAGGGTCTTCATCGCCGAAGGTGTCGGCGATGGTCATGCTGGGATCGCCGTCGGTATCACGTGCGGGGGTATCGAGGCTGCGCGTCTGGAACGCGTTGGCCGCCACCAGAGTACGGGCGATATCGGTAACCGGAACATCGAGTTCGGTCGCGATTTCTTGCGCGGTGGGGGAGCGGTGGAATCGACGGGTCAACTCGTCGGTCGCCACCCTGACTTTGCCCTGTAGCTCCTTTTCGCGACGCGGCACATGCAACGGCCAGATGTGGTCGCGGAAGTGTCTGCGCACTTCACCCATGATGGTGGGGACCGCGAAACCCAGGAACGGCGATCCGGTGGTCACGTCGTAGCGGTCGACTGCCATGACCACGCCCAGCCGCGCGGTCTGGAGCAGATCCTCGAACACTTCACCGCGACCGGCGTATTTGCGAGCGATGTGCTCGGCGAGCGGGAGGCAGACCTCGATGATCTCCTCGCGCAGAGCATCGTGTTCAGGGCTGCACGGGTCGGTCAGTGCCAGGTGCGCGAACAAGGGCTCGGCGTGTTCGTAGGTGGGGCGGGCGGCGGTGGTGGACATGCGGATAAGCTCCTGGTCTGCGACATGCTCAACGGCGGGGAGGAGGTGAACTAGAGGCTGTTGAGGCCCAGCATTTTGGAGGACATCGTCATCGCCGCACCCAGGCCGACGGCGTCGAAGAAGGCGACGGTCGGCGACCCGGTCAAGGCGGCCAGGCCCAACAGAAAGAACACGCTGGTCGCCAACACGATGGTGGTGCTGGTCAGATCCATGCTCGGCGTACTCGGTACCCGATTACGTGAGGTGGTCATGAGCAAAGGGTTGACCGTCGTGGAGGCGAATAAACCGGAACCGGTCGATGATGTTGATACGGAGGCAGTTTCGTACTTCAGGATTGAAGTACCTGTCCCATGGGAAGGCATCAGCACACGTCTCGCCCGGAGTCGGTGGCCCGCGGCGTCGAGCCGGGAAGACTCTCGCCGCTCCTCGTCCGGCGCTACCTCAGTCCCGAAGTGGCGGGGCAAGTCGGATCAGCATCCGTAGGCTGAGTGATCACGAGGTTCTCAGCGGAGGGGGCAGGTTGAACGACTACGGCAGTTTCGCTACCCAACCGTTGCCGGTGCAGTACAGCGCTCCACGTGCTGTCGCGCCGGTGCCGTTGAAAGGCGTGCGTGGTCACGGGGGCTCAGGGTCTTCCGGGTTGGTGCGGTCGGGTGGCTATGTCGCGGTTGCCGGCGTGGTGAGTCGCGTGACCGGGTTCGTGCGCACACTCGTGGTAGCGGCGGTGCTGGGGACCGCGGCGGTCGGGGACGCCTACAACGGTGCCAACAATCTGCCGAACATGGTCTACGAGTTGCTGCTGGGCAGCGTGCTGGCCAGTGCGGTCATTCCGGTGCTGACCCGGGCCCGTCGTCGGGGCCGTAAACGTTCACGCGAGTTCACTCAGCGACTGATGGTCGCGACCATGATCGCCCTGGCCGTGGTCACGGCCGTCGCGGTGGCGTGTGCGCCGTGGATCGTTCGCGGCTTCGTCGCCGATGCCGAGCAGCGGCGCCTGGCGACCTGGCTGGCGTATCTGCTACTGCCGCAGATCTTCTTCTACGGCATCGCCGTCGTCGTGGGCGCGGTACTCAACGTCCGTGACAGCTTCGCCACCGCAGCGTGGGCGCCGGTCGTCAACAATGTGATCCTGCTGGCGACCTGTGCTGTGTTCGTGGCCCTCCCCGGCCCGGTCACGCTCACTCCGGCATCGATGACCACCGCGCAGATCCTGACCCTCGGTATCGGCACCACAGCCGGGATCGCCGGGCAGGCAGTCTGGGTCGTGGTGGCGTTGCGCCGAGACGGGTTCACCTGGAGCTGGCGGGTGCGGCCTTTGCCCTACACCTGGCGCCCGGTCCGGTCCGGTCTGCCGGTGATGGGCTGGCTGCTGGTCTACGCGGTGATCAGCCAGATCGGCGTCGCGATCACGATGCGAATCGCCTTCGACCACGGCGGTGTATCGGTCTACACCTACGCCGAATTGCTGTTCCAGGTCCCCTACGGCATTCTGGCCGCCTCCGTGCTGACCGTGCTGATGCCGCGTATCTCTCGCGCGGCCGCCCTCGGCGACCGGACCGCGGTCGTGGCCGATCTCGCCCGCGGTGCCCGATATCTGTCGGTGGCACTGATTCCGATGACGATGGCCATGAGTCTTCTCGGCCCCGGGTTCACGACGGTGGTGTTCACCGGCCGTGTTGATGTCGAGGCCGCCACCCTGATCGGCACCGCAGTCGCCTGTTCCGCATTCGGGCTGGCGCCGTTTGCTTTGGTGATGCTGCAGATGCGAGTGTTCTACGCCTACAACGACACCCGCACCCCGGCCGTGCTCAACCTTGTCATGGTCACCACGAAGGTCAGCATCCTCGTCCTGGCCGCCACGATGCTGGCAGACCGAGCCGTCATCGTCATGCTCAGCGTCGCGAGCTCGTTGGCCTACGTCGTCGGCGCTGTCGCCGGTCATATCCTGTTGCGGCGCCGACACGGGTTGCTCGGGTTCTCCACTGTCGCAACCACCGTCGCCCGCGTCGCGGCGGCCACCGTTCTCGCCGGGCTGGCAGGACTCGGTGCCGTCGCGCTGACCCGCACCTCGATCAGCGCGGGCGCAGTCGAACAACTCGCGGCCACCGCGGCCGGTGCCATCGCTGCCGTACTGGTGTTTGTGCTCGCCGCCCATGTCATCGGTATTCCCGAACTGCGCGCGGCGCGAACACTTCTACGCCGGGCGTGAGGAGGCCGATGGCGGTTCTGAAACCCTGTGATGGCGGCGAATATGCAAGGTTCGACAACCCTTCAACACAACTCGACGCGGCTGCCACGACGATCGCCGCGCTTCACCACGACAACACCCTGCTGCGCCAAGAACGTCACCGCACAGGCGATCTCATCACGCTCGACGACCACCGCACCATCCCGCCGATCTGTTCGTCATGATGATCCGATGGACAAACTCCTGGTAAGAAAAGATGTGGTGGACAGCCACACGGTCTGACCAAGCCACCCACACCGACGGACGACCTATTCGGATCGGCTTGTCTGGACAGCTGGCGGGATCGGCGAGTTACGTTCCACCCTTATGCGCGGGTTTCTCGAACGCATACCGCGCCGGTGCTCACATTGGCCGAGACTGCCGAGATGACCGCGTCCAGGTGTTGTTCGGTGCGCGCCAGTTCGATGATGTTCTGGCGCAAGTGATCACGCTCCACCTCGAGGCGGCCGAGTAGGGCAGGGGTGGCGCGGCCGTTGATCAGATGTGGCGTGAGCTCGCCGATGGTCCGGCTGGACAGGCCCGCTGCATACAGCTGCTGAATCAGCAGTACCTGATCCACGGCGGTGTCGGCGTAGTGGCGCTGACCGCTGGAACTGCGCTCGGCATGTAGCAGGTTCTGCTGTTCGTAGTACCGCAGGGCCCGGGCTGAAACCCCGGTCCGGCGAGCCAATTCGCCAATACGCATTCCGGCCCTTCGCGTGATCCATGCCACAAACGCTTGCCTCTGACATCGACGTCAACTTCTAGCGTAGTCGAGGTACCCATCCGCGACGAAAGTCCTGGCAGCGAACCGAAAGAATATTTCACTCATGGTCATTCACCCCGTCACCGGCCTGGTCGACCCCGCGCCCGCGCCGACCGTCACCGTCAAACCACTCAGGGTGCGCAGGTCCGGCCGTGCTGAAGACCTCCAAGTGAGGGTTTCCGCCCCGGTCACCGGCGACAACCTACCGGTCGTGCTTTTCGCACACGGGTTCGGCTCGAACTTCGACGCCTACGGGCCGCTGGTCGACTATTGGAGCTCGCACGGATTCGTGGTCGTTCAGGCTACGCATTTGGACTCGAAGCGGATCGCCTTGGCAGCCGAGGATCCGCGCAAGCCGCGACTGTGGCGTCACCGGGTGCAGGACATGAAGAGCATTCTCGACGAACTTTCCGTATTGGCGGCATCGGTGCCTGGTTTGCGCGGTCGAGTCGACCACGACCGGATCATCGCCGCGGGACATTCCTTCGGTGGGCAGACCGCGGGAATCCTGGTCGGTTTGCGCGTCACCGACCCGGAAACCGGGATCGCGGAAGACCTGTCCGACCGGCGCGTCATGGCCAGTATCCAACTCGCCACCGCGGGACGCGGCGGCACAGAACTCACGGCCTTCGCTCGCGAACATCTTCCGTGGCTGCGCGACCAGGACTTCTCGCACATCAACGCCCCAGGTCTGGTGATCGCTGGGGACGATGACAACCTCCCGCTGTCCACCCGCGGGCCGGCCTGGACGACCGATCCTTACACGCTGAGCCGGGCGAACAAGAGCTTGCTCACTGTGTTCGGCGGCCAGCACTTCCTTGGCGGTATTTCCGGCGAACACGTCAGCGAGACCACCGACGAGAACCCCGACCGGGTCGTGCTGATACAGCAGGTCACCCTCGCCTACCTCCGTCACGTCGCCGATATCGATCACCGCGGCTGGACTATCGCCCAGGCCGTACTCGCGCCCGCCCACCCCCTGGGACGGCTGGAATCCAAATAGCGGGCCTGTCGAACTACTGTGAGGCGGTATTTCGGTGCAGGCACCGAGTGTGGGGCAAGGCTGAGAAAGGGTGCGATGACGAGGGTGATCCGCGCGGCGCTGACGGCGCTGGTGATCGTGTCGGCAACGGTGGGCTGCGACGATGGCCCGGGCGCGAACGTCGTGCACGATAACCCTGTGAATCGAATGCTGCCCGAGGGTGAATCACTACTGCTGCGAACAGATTTCAACGACGATGCGGCCTGGCGCGAGACACTCGACGCGGTGAATCGGTTCTATGAAAGCGAAGGCGTCGAGTACGGGCTGACCGTTATCGACACCCCTGACTTCCGGGGAGTGACGGCCGGAGACCTCGAGAAGCTGCTCACATCGCAGTACTACATCTACATCATCGACGAACAGACCATCCGCGATCCAGAGCACCCGATCCTGGCAGTCGACAACAGCGGCGGCGGTGAACCCGCCGCAGGCCTGCCGACTTTCCGGATCTTGCCAAGAGAAGTAGGGCCGGCCGAAGTCAACCTCACGCTTGCGAACATGGACTTCGAGGACTTCGCATCAGCGGTGGACGCGGACGGGGTGTTTCGCGGCTTCTGACGCCGGGCCGACTTGCGGTGCACATGTTTCGTCGTCGGTGCGATCGGACGGGTGATCGGTTGTGTCATCCGTGGTCTGATCGACGGGATAGCGTCTGTGGGGCGACGACGTTGAGATCCGCGTGGTATCGGCGAAGCGTGACGGTGATATGTGAGGTGCCTCGCGGGCTGGTCATGAGGACAGAACCGGTGGTGGCGTGAACGGTCAGGGCTCGGCGGCGGCAACGTGTGTCACCGCGGAGGGCCCGTTGGGCATGGGGCGCGCCGCGGCCGCCGGTGGCGTGCTCGTGGCCGCGCCGGACGACCGCGAGTAGCTCGGCGCGGACAGTGTCGCTCCGCGCACCAGAACCACCCAGTAGCCCACGAGGACAGCGCAGTAGAGCGAGTGTGTCACGGCGGCGGCGACGCTGCTGTGGGGCGGCAACTCCACGGTGAAGGACAGCGGGAAGACCGGCACCGCGAGCGCGATGGCGGTGAGCTCGCCGCGGCCCAGCGTGATCAGCACGAGCACGCCCGGCCACAGCAGCATCAGGTAGTTGTGCCACGCGATGGGCGAGAACAGCAGGGCCGCGGCGAGTACCGCCCACAGAGCGGTGCCGCCCGGGTCGACGCGGTCGCGGTGGCGCCCACACCACCACAGCGTGCCTGCCAGCACCGCTAGCCCGAGTACCGTCCCGATCGCGGAAGGCAGTCCGAAGCGCACCGCCAGCCCCGGCAGCGATGCGTTGTCCACCCAGCCCGACACCGGCTCGGACCAGGCGATGCGCAGCCAGCCCCCCGCGCTCGACGGCCCGGCGACGAGCACCCCGATCAGCGAGGCGACGGCCGCGCCTGCGATTCCGGCCTTGAACGGCAACCACTGCCGCTGCACGGCCGCGAGCAGCAATAACGGTGCCAGCGACGGCTTGAGCGCCACCACGATGCCGAACAGAACCGACGCGAGCACCGGCCGCTCCCGCCGCTGCGCGATCCACCCGGCAACGAGCCCGACCAACAGCAGCGGGTAGATCTGGCCGAGCATCAGCGTTCCGAACAGTGGCGTGGACGCGAGCACGGCCAGCGTCACCAGCGCAGTGACAGCCGGGCGCAGCCGCAGTTCCGAGCACACCGCCAACACCGAGCCCAGCATCATGAGCAGTGTCAGCACCACGAAGATGCGGTAGGCCGTGACCGCATCCAGCGCGGCGAACGGCGTGAGCAGCGTCGAGAGCAGCGGTGGGTTGAGATTGTTCAGCTTCGCCGGGGTCTCGTAGATGTCGGTGCCGTGGGTGAGGGCCACGGCCGAGGTCCAGAAGGTGTCGAAGTCGACGTGGACCTCGTCCATATCGTTGGACAACAGCTGCGCCACCCGCGGGTAGGGGCTCAATACGCGCAGCACCACCTCGAGGATGGTCGCGAGCACGAGCACACCTGCCACCACCCGTATGGCGGCGGTGAGACGGCTGGGCTGCGCTACATTTTCTGGTGACACGGCCCCAGACGCTATCCGTACTTGTCCGGTTTTGTAGAACTGCTCATGTCCGGTGCGTGGAAGGAGGCCCGTCCCCACATCGAGCTCCGATGCCGCGCAGGGCTATTGGTCTGTACCGGCCTGGGCGGTGCGAAATGGCGCGATCGGCGCGGTCTCAGCATCGGGCGCTGTTGGACCTGTTGCTGACCGGAATGCTGGGCGAGCGTGCGCAGTTGGTGTTCACGCTCGCTGATCTCGAGGCCCGCCGGTATCGAGCGCGCCGTGCCTATTCGGTACCTACCCGACTGAGTGATCGGATCGGGTTGCCGGGTCGACGTGGCACGAGGCGCCTCCGCTTCGCTGTAGCCACGTCGACCGGCCACCACCCGGTCGCTGCGCAGCCAACGACCGGGCATCAGTCATTCGCAGTCGTTGTCACTCCGGATCGGCGCTATCGAATACTCGCGGTCAACGTTGTCCGGCAATGAAAGTTGCTGAGCCTCAACACCTTTCTCCGCCGGGGTTGTCGAGCTCGTTATTGTTGTCAACGATCTCGCGGGCGCGCGATCAGTAGTTGGGTCGGGAGCTCGATTCAGCGGACCTGGGTCGTCTCGAGAATGCCATGTCGCCGCGCACGCCCTGCGCACCAGCGGAGCCGACGCGGTTCTGTCGTTCGCACCGGCGACTCCGACCTGACCCCGATTCCTGTATCCCGACGCGCGCGGTTCCCGTAAGCTTCGTCGCGTACGTGCAGGTCAACCGGCCGACGATGGAGTCTCATGACGTCCACAGCACTGAAGAAGCCACCACCCACACCGGTTCTGCGAGCCGTCGAGCGAGTGCGCGACGCGCTCTCGGCGCTGCATCGCCGACTGGTTCCCGGCCATATCGCACTACTGGAACTACAGATCGCCGGATTCCTCTCGCAGGCGATCAGTGCCGCGGCCGAGCTGGGTATCGCCGACGAACTGGCCCGTGGGCGGCGCGGGGCGGCCGAGCTGGCCGCGGCGGTGGGCGCCGACGAGGGCGGCGTGCGCAGGCTGATGCGTCTGCTGGTGAGTTTCGGGGTGTTCGCCCAGCATCGCGACGGTTCCTATGGGCTCACCAGGATGGGTGAGTCGCTGCGCTCCGACGGCGAGGTGACGTTGCGCGACACGTCCCTGTTCTTCGGTTCGCCGTTTCACCGCAACCACTGGACCCACCTGACCGACGCGGTACGTACCGGCGAAGCCGTCGGCCCCGCTCTCGACGGTGCGAGCTTCTTCGAGTATGCCGCGACGCACCGCGAGATCGGCGACCTGTTCGACCGCGCGATGACCAGCATCAGCACGCTGTCCATCGAACCGCTGCTGGCGGCTTACGATTTCGGCCAGTTCGGCACCTTGGTGGATGTCGGCGGCGGGCGTGGCAGCCTGCTGGTGGAGATCCTCGACCGCTACCCGGACGCCGAGGGCATCGTGTTCGACCTGCCCGACGTGGTCGCGAACCTGGACAGCGAACTCGCGGCGCACGGGCTGGCGGGGCGCTGCGCGGCGCGGGAGGGGTCGTTCTTCGACGAGATTCCGGCAGGTGGTGACGTCTACCTGCTCAAACACATCCTGCACGACTGGTCCGACGCCAAGGCCGAGCAGATCCTGCGCACGATCCACACCGCGATGGATCCATCTGCCCGGCTGCTGGTGATCGAACTGGTGCTGCCCGATCATCAGCGCCCGCACCCGGGCAAGTTCATCGACCTGGAGATGCTGGTCAACACCGACGGCGGCCACGAACGCACCGAGGCACAGTTCCGCGAGCTGCTCGCGCGCGGCGGTTTCACCCTGCTGCGGACGGTGCCCACCGCCGCGCCGGACTGTGTGCTCGATGCCCGCCCGCGCTGATCGCGCCAGACTCGCTTTCCGACTCGACAATCCGCGGCGACAAGGTGTGGGTGATCGCTAGATTGCGGGTAGCTGCTCGCCTTGTACGACTTCGATGTCGAGTTCAATTTTGACGGTGGTCCCGACGGCGGCCACGCCCGTGCGCACAATCGCGTTGTAGTCGATCGCGAAATCGTTGCGGTGCAATAGTGTTTCGGCGTGGAACGCGGCGCGTACACCACCCCACGGATCTGGCCCGAACCCACCGAAGGCCACCTCGAGATCGACCGAGCGGCGCTGCCCGTGCATGACCAGCTCACCCGGCATCACCCAGGTGTCACCCCCGGTACGACGTAACCCGTGACCGGTGAACGTGATCATCGGATACCTGTCGACGTCCAGGAACTCCGGCGAGCGCAGGTGATTGTCACGCATCGAGATTCCGGTATCGATACCCGCCGCCTTGATCTCCGCGTACCCGGTGGATCGCTCGAACGGCTCAGCGATATCGAGTCGCCCACTCACCTCGGCGAATCGGGCTTTGATGCTCGCGATTCCCAGATGACGCGCGGTGGCGATCACTGTCGAATGCGCCGGATCGATCGTCCACGGCCCGGTCGGGGGCAGCGCCACTGCCCCCATCGTCGGCACCAGGACCACCTCACCGAGCGCGCCCGTCCCGGTGGAAGAGATCTGCGCGATCCGTGCCACCGGCTCGAACCCGACAGCGGTGAGCACCGCGGTGTGAGTACCCGCGGGCATCAGGCCGGTGCTCACCGCGCCGGTTTCGTCGGCAACCGCACGGGCGATCTGGCTGCCCGTCATATCCGTCACCGTCAACACCGCGTCCGGCACCGGCCACCCCTCCGCGGTGCGAACACGACCGGTCAGCCCGCTCATCAACGATCCCCGAGGTCGTAACCGAGCCGCAGGTCGTAGGCGGCTTCGCTACCGGTCACGGTGACCTGCCCGGTCACCGGCGGATAGCCACGAGCGACCACGGTGTACTGCCCTTCGACGAGATCGGTCACGACGTAGCGGCCGTTCTCGTCGGTGCGCGCCGTCGCGGTCACCTCACCCGCAGCGTCGAGCACAGTGACCAGCACGTCCGGCGCCGCCCGCTCGCCGTCGGCCCGCGCCGATCCGGTGAGCACCGCCATCGCGGTCAACTCGATGTCATGACGCATGACGCCACTGTTGGGCACCGTCAATGTGATTGCGCTGGGACGCATGTGCTCAGCCGCCGCGACCAAGGTGTAGACACCCGACACCACGCCGTGGCACAGGTAGGTGCCGTCGCCGCCCGTGACCGCGGCCCCGACCACCTCGCCACGCAGATCGGTCAAGGTGACGGTCGCACCCGACAACGGCGAGCCGTGCGCCGCGGTGCGGACGACACCTGACAACTCACCGGAACCCACCAAGGTCAGATCCATGCGCAGGGGCCGCCGGCCGACCGAAACATTGACCGCGGCCGGTTGGTGCCCCATCGCCGACACGATCAACACATGACCCCCCAACTCCGGCGCACTGATCGCATAGCCACCATCAGCGGCACTGCACGCCCGCGCGACCTGACGGCCACCCTGATCGATCAACGTCAACACCGCACCCGGTAACGGCTGACCATTCTCGCGGCGGACATGACCGTCCACCGCTCCACCGCCGATGCCCGAGCCGGACAACTCGCCGGTGGACGGAGCGGACTGCGACGACGCGTCGGCCTGGTAGGCCCGATGACCGTTCTGAGCTACCGGCGCGTGCCGTCCGGCCGAAGCAGTCGACACCAGCTCTGACTCGGACAACACTCGCTCGGCGCCTTCCCAGACCGGGTCTTCTTCCCACCTCGGGTCCGCGAGTACGGCCAATTCGGCGTCCAGCGCTGCCATTCTGTCGGCATCGGTCGGATTGTCCTGCGACGCAGACTCTTTCACGGTCGGGTCGAGCGCCGGATCGATGTCGATCGTGCTGCGCAGCGGACGATTCGGAAGCCACATGGTCGCGAGGAAGGCGACGACCGCTGCCCCGGCGGCGATGAGGAAGATCCGGCCGGTCGCATCGCCGTAGGAGGCGCGCACGATCGTCGCGATCGGTGCGGGTAGGCCGTGCAGGTTCAGATTGCTGCCGCCGGAGGAACTGGTTGTCACACCGATCTTCGCGAAACCCTCTGTCGACAGCTCGCTCACACGGGTAGCCAGGACCGACCCCAGCACCGAGACACCGATCGCGCCACCGAACGTGCGGAAGAACGCGACGCTGCTCGATGCCGCGCCGATATTGTGCACGCTCACGGTGTTCTGCACGGCCAGCACCAGGTTCTGCATCATCATGCCGACACCGAGCCCGACAACGGCGATATAGGTGCCGACCAACCACAGGTTGGTGGCGTGATCGATCGTCGAGAGCAGCCCGAACCCGACCACCAGCAGCGCACCGCCGGTGACGACGAACGACTTCCATTTCCCGAACCGGGTGATCAGCTGTCCGGAACCGGTCGACGCGACGAGCATGCCCGCGACCATCGGGATGGTCAGCACACCGGCCACCGTCGGTGAGTATCCGCGCGCGGTCTGGAAGTACTGGCCGAGGAAGGTGGTCGCTCCGAACATCCCGATTCCGACCGCGATCGAGGCGATGATCGCCAGACCGGTGGTGCGCTCGGTGACGATCGAGAGCGGGATGATCGGCGACTTGGCTCGGGATTCGACCAGCAGGGTCGCGAGCAGCAGCACTACGCCCACGCCGACGTACAGGGCCGATTCGCGGGAGAACCACGCGTAGTAGTCCGCCTTCCCCGCGAACGACACCCAGATGAGCAGCACCGACACACCGGCCGTCATCAGGGCGGCGCCGAGCCAGTCGATCGACACCCCAGCCTTGCGTTCGGTCGGCAGCCGCAGGGTCCGCTGCAGCAGCACCAGAGCGATCACGGCCAGGGGCACACAGACGAAGAAGCACCAGCGCCAGCCGAGCGGACTGTCGACGATGACACCGCCGAGGATGGGTCCACCCGACATCGACACCGCCATCACCGCACCCATGTAGCCGGAATAGCGCCCGCGTTCACGCGGCGAGACGATGGAACCGATGATCGCGACGACGAGCGCGGTCAAGCCGCCCATGCCGATGCCCTGGATGACTCGTGCCGCCAACAGCATGGGCACATTGCCCGCGACGCCCGCGATCACCGAACCGATGACGAAGATGACGATGGCCGACTGGACCAGCAGCTTCTTGTTGAACAGATCGGCGAACTTGCCCCAGATCGGGGTGGACGCGGCGTTGGCCAGCAGTGCTGTGGTGATGACCCAGGCGTATGCGGTCTGCGACCCCTCCAGGTCGCCGATGATCGTGGGCAGCGCGGTCGCCACGATCGTGGTGCTGAGCAGTGCTGTGAACAGCGCCGCCAGCAGCCCGGTCATGGCTTCCAGGATTTGACGATGGGTCATCGCGACCGGGGCCCGCCGCGTCCCCGACTCGACTGGATCAGACATCCGTTTCCTGACTTTCTGTCGAAACCGGCCGGCGCGTGCCCACCGCGGTGTGGGGCACGACTGCGGCCAGTGAATTCCTGAGTTTGCGAACGACCGAGGTGGCCTGTTCGGCTTCGTCCTCGCTCCAATCGGCGAGAGCGATCTGCAATCCCTGTGCTCGCGATATTCGGACTCGCCGCAGCAGATCGCGTCCTTCGTCGGTGATCTGGATGAGAGTGGCCCGGCCATCGCTGGGATCGGCGTGGCGGGCGATGTTGCCGGAGCGCACCAGCTCGGCGACATGTCTGCTCAGTGTCGACGGGCTGATACACAAGTCCACAGCGAGATCCACCTGCCGGCACGGACCCCTGGCCTCGAGCGAGCCCAGCACGCCGATGCCGCCTGGAAGCAGGTCCCCTTCGTCGGGATGGGAGAGGGCAGCGCGGATGGTCCGGCCCATGAAATAGAGCTCTCTGATCAGGCTCTGAGCCGTATCGGGTGACACTGCCATGACTACTCCCAGACGAGAATATTTACTTGCAGAATGCAACTATACATTACATTACTTGTGCTAATCAACTAGCTGGCATGGAGGGCTGTGCGGCTTGGTGCGACGGCTGCGACAACAACGGCGGGAACGGCAGGCAAGCCCGGTTGGCACGATCCGGCGCGACGTGCTCTACGGCCCTTCTGTGAGAAGTGGGCCGGTGCCGGGCGTGCGGCTTCCTCGGATATGCGACGACCGAGGGGGCGATCGCGGTGGGCGTCGGTGTGCCGGGAACTTCGCGGGCCGCCCGGTTCGCGCCGTCTCCCTCGACGCTGTGAAGCGTTGGGGCAGAACATGATCAGTCAACGAGCGCGGGGGAGGGAATTCGGATGGCAACTGCGGCAACAGGACACGCAGATGATTGATGTCGATGTAGCATAACTGCTGAGCGGGGGGCTCGGATCTGATCCCGCTATGGCTCCCTTGCTTGTCGCGAAACTGTTCTGCTGCCGTGAAATACACCAATTCGACAGGAGATCGCCATGCCAGAAGCTCGCCCGGACCGCCTGCGTCTACTCGCCCCCGATCAGGAAGCCGCCGCGTTCGCCGTCGTTGCCGATCTGCTCACCGGGAACGCGGCCGGCGTCCCCGACTACTTGGTCGATGACATCGCCGCCGTCCGCGGGCGGTGCCGGTTCGCTCAGGTCCAGATTCCCGGCTACGACGGCGATCTGCTCGACGCGATGGCCGCCTGGCCGACCAGCGGAGGCCCGCATCCGCTCGTCGTGCTTCCCGCCGGTTTGGACCCGGCGGGCTGGAAAATGTACTCCGGGGCGCTGATCAGGCTGCTCATGCGCGGCTACGCCGTCGTCGCCTATACCGAGCGCGGCTTGCCCGGTTCCGGTGGCGAGCTGACAGTGGCCGGTCCCGAAGACGTCGCGGACGGGTCGCTGGTGATCAGCTGGGCGCTCGAGCACCCGGAAATCGAGGTGGACCCGGAGCGTATCGGCATGGCCGGCATCTCCTACGGCTCAGGCATCGGCCAGCTCGTCGCTCAGTCCGATCAGCGCGTGAAAGCGGTTGTCGCCCTGAGCACATGGGCTGACCTCGGCGAAGCGTTGTACGACAACGGGACCCGTCACATCCTCGCCGCCGAAGCGCTGGCCGCGATCAGTGAGAAGCCCAGCGCCGAACTGGTGAAGGTGCTCGAAGACTTCCGGACGAACACCGACATCGAAGGCGTGCTGGAGTACGCGCGACGGCGGTCACCCGCCCACATCCCGGATCAGCGCCGCCCCGTGCCGACCTTCTTCACCAGCTACTGGCACGAGACCATTTTTCCCCAGAACCAGCTGCTGAGCTACTTCGCCGAGTTCCCCGGCCCCAAGCGCCTGGATCTGGCAATCGGAGATCATGGGGCAGTGGAGATCCCGGGCTTGCTGCTCGGTGTGTACACCCGCACCACCGAGGCCGCATACGACTGGCTCGACCACTATCTCAACGGTGTCGACAACGGCATCGATGACGACGGTGCCGTGCACACCGAGACTATGCACAGCTTCACCGTCTCCTCCTTCGCCGGTGTGGAAGGCTGGTCGTCCAATCCGATCCGCACCTACTATCTCGCCGCACCTGCGAGCGGATCCGGCGATGGTGCGCTGGTTCTCGACCCGCCATCGGAGTTCAGCCGGAATATCCGGTCCGGTGCCCCGAATGTCCGCGCCGTGAATCAACTGGTCATGGATGGCTTCCGCGAGCGGTTGCTCATGCCCGTGCGTCACAAGCTCGCCGAGGTCGACCGATCCGCCGCAGCGGTGTGGACGAGCGCTCCGCTCCCGTCGCCGCACCACATCGCGGGCATCCCGCGAATTCGTGTGACGGTGACGCCCACCACGAAGACCGCCACCGTCGTCGCCTACCTCTTCGACCTGGACGTGGTCACCGGCAACCTGAAGATCATCACCCATGCCGCGACCACCGTGAGCAACGCCGTACCGGAACATCCCACCGCAGTCGAACTGCGCCTGCAGGCCACTGACTATCGGGTCCCCGCCGGCCACCGGCTTGCCGTCATCCTCGCCACCGAGGACCCCTTGTACGCCGGCGAGACCGAACCTGGCGCCGTGGTGACGCTGTCCGCCTTCCATGGTGCCGCGGGTATCGATATCCCGTTGGCTGACTGATACCACCGGTGACTGATTGCCCGGGACAGCGCGGTCTCCGGCAATCAGTCCGCCGCGGCCGACAGCCGGCTTCACATCACGCTGATGAGGAAACGCGTCAGAACCTCGACCAGGTCCTCGAGTTCGGCGGAGGTTCCCTCGATGCTCCACTGATGAACCAGCGCCATGAGCGCTCCGATGAAACCTGTTGCTGCGGCACGGAAACCGCCGGCGGGAACGAAGTCCGGGTCTCGCGCCTGCTTCAGTTCTGCCGTGAAGAACTGTACCCAGATCTCACGCTGGTCGACCCGGTGCTTCTCGACATCGGCGCTCACGCCGACGATTTCGACGAAAGATACCCGCGCACGATGGGGGTTCATCCCGATCGATTCGGCGTAGGCACGCACAGCGATGCGCGCCCGCGCGGGCGCGTCAACCTCGCCGGCCTCGCTCAGCGCCTCGACCACCGCCCGGCGCGCATCAGTCTGAACCAGGTCGTAGACCGCCAGCAGTAGTTGCTCGCGGTTGCCGAAATGCTCATAGAACTGCGCGCGGGCCAACCCAGCGGCCTTGCACACCATCGTGATGGATGCGCCTTGATATCCCTGCTCGCCGAACACGGCGAGACCGGCTGCGATGAACTGCTCCCGCCGTTCGGCCCGGCGATCCTCGACCGGGCGACCGTCGTAGATGCGTGGGGACCCGCTCGCAATCACGCCGTCAACTCTAGTGGCCCGAGCGCGGCCGGTTCGCGGCAGCCGATGGACAGTTCGGAAGAAGCCGATGATTCGGTGGTCCACTCCGAGCTGGCTCGACTATTTGGCTCCGATCGGTTTGCCGAAGAACGACGCGATCGTCTCGCCGAAGATGGACGCGAACAGGGTCATTCCGTCCGGATTCAGGGCTAGCCAGCCCGCATCGGTGATGCTGCACCCCGGCTGAGCGGGAACTCCGTCGAGTCGATCCTTCAACCACAGCAGCGCCGGCGCGGCCCCGGAGATCTCCGTTGTGATGTGCTCGGCAAAGTGCTCGCGCGTGTATTGCACTGTCGCCGTGGGGCTTTCGCAGTACGTATTCACCAACGTGTTCACCGGACCGACCGGGATGAGTTCGTCCGGGTTGGCGTTCCAGATATACATCGGCATGTCGGGAACAGACTTGCCCATGCGGGTCTTGTCCAGGGTCGCCATGACAACGGGGTCGCGCAGAGGGTCGCCGCCGGGGACGCGCAGCATGCCCGAGATGTTCAGGAAGGGCACCAGCGCGGTGTTGTACTGCACGCACAGCCCGCCCTTTACCGTCGCCAGACCTTTGCCCAGCGGGTCGAGATCTCGGTTCAACATGTCCGCGAACTCCGGATACTCACGCGAAAGGCCGAGTACCGCGGCGTAGATGATCCCGGCCCACGCCCCGTTGTTGCCGTTGCTGAGCACTGCGCCGAGATCGGCGGGAACACCGCCCTCGGCGGCACCCACGATATCGATCTCGGGTGCGTAGCTTTGTTTCAGCTCGGCCGCGTGGCCAGTGGCGATCGCGCCACCGGAGTATCCGTACATGCCGATGCGCGCGTCCGGCGTGACTCGTAGCGGCTCGAAATTCCGGGCGGCCCGAATGCCGTCGAGGGTGATGCGACCGGCCAGTGGCCCGGCCGCGTACGCGCTGTCGGGCCCCTGATGGTCGGGGATCACGACGGCCCAGCCCTGTTGCACCGCCGCTTGCGCGATCACGAACTCTGCCGGAGCGACGATCTGGCCGGCCAGAATGGCAGGCGACCATTGCTGCACGGCATAGGACGGCGCGCAATACCCGGCCAGCGAATCCTCGGCGATCTGCATCGACACCAGCTTCGACGGTGTCGAATTCCGCGGCTCGAGTACCGTCGCGACGGCCGGGACGGCCTCGTCGCGGCTGTTGTTCGACCGGTAGGACACCTGCCACGCATCGACATTGAGCGGGATGACCCCGACGTTGGCGACGTTCACCTGGCGCGCGGCGATGATCTCACCGGGTGCTTTCGCCGCAACGACGTCGGCGGCTGGTCGGTAAAAGGCGGGATCGAGCTCCGGCGGGGCCGGAATCGGAGTAGCGGGCTGAACCACAGTCGGCTCGGCCGTGCTGGGGGCAGCGCCGGCGATCATCGCGATTGCCATCGCCCCCGCCGCCAGCCCCATCAGACGGCGGCTAGCCGCTCCTGGACGAAAGTTCATCTTCCCCAACCTCTCGAGTGTGCCACTGCACTGACTCAGACGCTGTGTGTTCCAAGTCGCAGCGAAACAGTAGACGTCATTGTCTATGTATGTCCAATCTCGATCAAGTCGCCGGTGGTCTAGTGCTCACCGCGCTGGTAGCAGCTTCATTTCGGTCTACACGCAATGAAATCGATGCGCTTGGGGTGGCGAAGGCGTTACGTCTGAGTGTCTGGGTCAGTTGGTCATCACCGCCGCACCTCTGAGGCGGGATGGACCCATTCGTGGAGCCAACTGTGACTTGCCTCATCTCTCGCTGGATGGGTAATGTGCCCCACATCTTAGATATTCGCGTCCAACAATGATGCTGGGAGTGCTCGATATGGCCGCAGTGAACTGGCGCCCGCCGGTGAGAGACCGCCACAGCCGGACAAGGTCGCGGGTGCGGGCCCGTTCGCTCGCCTTCGCCGTGATGATGGTCGCGGGGACCGCCACGGTCGTCGCCGCGCCGGCCTCAGCACTGCCGTTCGACGGAGTCGTGCAGCCCGCGCCGCCGTTCGTGAGTTCACCGGCGATACCGGAGTTCGATTCCTTCTACCGCCCGCCCGCGGACGTCGTCGCAGCCAAACAGCCCGGCGAGATCATCGCCGCGCGGCAGGTGAACGTCGCGACCTACAACGTGCTGCCGCTCAACGTCGATGCCTGGCAGCTGTCGTATCGGTCGAACAACAGTCGCGACGAACCGATAGGCGCTGTCGCGACGGTGCTGAAGCCGCGCGGAGAAGTGCCACGCGGGTCGCGAAACCTGCTCTCGTACCACATGGCCGAGGACTCGACGGGTAAGTACTGCGCCTCGTCGTATTCGATCCAGCAGTGGGCGCTGCCCGGCTTCCTCACCGGGCAGCTGGTCGCGCCGATCGGGTTCCTCGAGGTCCAGGTGGCGTTGCAACAGGGCTGGGCCGTGGTGGTGCCCGATCACCAGGGGCCGAACGCGGCCTTCGCGCACGGCCCCTTGGCCGGGCGGATCGCGCTCGACGGCATTCGCGCGGCCGAGAACTTCGCGCCGATGGGGCTGGACGGGGCGGCGACCAAGGTCGGGATGATGGGCTACTCCGGTGGTTCGGTCCCTACGATGTGGGCGGCCGAGATGCGCAAAACCTATGCGCCGGAACTGAATATCGTCGGCGCGGTCTCCGGCGGCACTGATGCCGACCTGGGCGAGTTGGTGAATCTGGCGAACAACAACGCGGCCTCCGGTCTGGTGTACGCGGGCATCATCGGCCTGGCGCATGAAGAGCCGGAGTTCGCCGCCTTCCTGCGTGAAACGAACAATCCGCTGGGGCAGGCGCTGTTGACCGCGAAGGATCAGCTGTGCGTGGGCTTTCAGGCGGCGCTGTTCCCGTTCATGGATATCAAGGGGCTGTTCAATACACCCGGAGATCCCCTCGCGGCACCGGCTGCCCAGGCGGTGATCGAGCGCACCCGGATGGGTAAGAGTGTGCCGGACATGCCGGTGTTCCTGTACCAGGCGAACATGGATTGGCTGGTGCCCGTCGGGCCGGTCAACAAGCTCTACGGCACCTACTGTCAGGATCCGAACGCGCAGGTGACCTATACCCGTGATCACTTCAGCGAGCATCTGAGCCTGGAGGGTATCGGCTTGCCGAGCGCCATGATGTGGATGCGAGATCGCTTCGCCGGGGTGCCGGTCGAGAACGGTTGCCAACTCGATGAAGTCGGCTCCATGGCGCTGGACTCGCGCACATGGGGGGAGTGGGTCTCGATCATCGGCGGTGAGCTGGCGGCCTTCCTCGGTCAGCCCATCGGCACCCGCTGACGCCCGCTGTCGGGTCGACTCGTGGATCGCGACAGCCTCAGCTGAACGCGAACATCGTGGCGTGGGTGCGACATCGGCTGGCAAGGTGAGGCGCATGGAGAACTTACGGGATGCTGAGCGGCGGTTGCAGGCCGCGCAACTTGCCGGGGATGTGCAGGCGCTGGATCGTCTGCTCGATGACCGGTTGATCTTCACCTTCGGCGCAGACGTCTACACCAAGACCGATGATCTGGAGCTTCACCGCACCCGGACGCAGGTGGTGACGGCCATGGTCGAGGAAGAGCTGAACGTACTCACCGACGGGCGTGCCGGGGTGACCTGGTTTCTCGGGACCATCGAGGGGACCGTCAACGGCGAGCCTTTCGGAGCCAGGATGCGTTACACGCGTTCCTGGTTGCACGACGATACGCACGGCTGGCGGATCATCGCAGCACACGCCAGCACGACGGATTGATGCTCCTGTCGCCCGAATTCGACCTGCACGTCAGAGGGGTCCGGCGTCGCGCGAAACAGAGCATCCACCAATGATGGTGCGCTTTTCAGTTGACCAGAATCGGTGCCCCGTCGGACGGCACATTCGTGATGTTGCGGACCCGGCCCCGCGTCGTCGCGGCCGCGGGTAGGGACAGGACGTGGCGGCGCAGGATCTCTTGGAGCACCGCCGCGCCTTCCATCAGCGCGAAACCCGCCCCGATGCACCGGCGCACTCCGCCGCCGAACGGCAGCCAGGTATTCGGCGCCACGCTGCCGTCGAGGAAGCGGCCGGGCCGGAACACCGCGTCCGGGAAAGCCTCGGGGCGCTGGTGTGCGAGCAGGATCGAGGTCGCGACGACGGTTTCAGCGGGCAGGTCGTAGCCGCCGATCGTCATGTCGCGGGTGAGCTTTCGCACGATCCCTCCGATGACCCAGTGGTAGCGCAGTGCTTCCTTCATCACCGCTTCGAGGTAAACGGTGTCGCCGTCGAGCGCGGCCTGGCGGGCGAGGTCCTGCTGTGCGGGGTTGGCGGCCAGTTCGCGTAGCGCCCATGACAGTGCGGCCGAGGTCGTCTCGTGCCCGGCGGCGAGCAGAGTGACCAACTGATCGCGGAGTTCGTCCGGGGTGAGCGGGGTGTCGTTGCCGCTGCCCGCTGCCATCAGCCGCGACAGCACATCTGCGCCCGTGGCGTTGCTGCCGGTGCGGCGCTGCTCGATCTCGGCGTAGAGGTGGGCGTCCAGACTGGCCCGGTCGTGGTGGAACCGCTTCCAGGGGCCGCGGTTCTGTAGGGCCGGGTAGCGGGAACCGAGCAGGGTGAGCGGGGCGATGTCGGTGATCCGGCGCATGGGTGGACCGAGTAGATCGCGGCGGCGCGGATCGGCGACACCGAGCACCACCTCGCCGATGACATCGAGGGTGATCCCGGTCATCGCGTCCAGGCCGCGGATCGTCGATCCAGCCCGCCAGGTCTCCACGTGGCCAGCGGCGATCTGCTCGATCATCTTGCGGTAACCGGTCAGAGCGTGCCCGGTGAAGGCGGGCATCAGCAGGCGGCGGGCCCGAGCGTGCTCGGCCTCGTCGGTGATGAGCACCGAATGATCGCCGAGCAGCGGACGCAGGATGCCGTTGCTCTCGCCGGCGTGCAGGTCGGTGGGGGAGGCGGCGAAGATCTCGCGGACGTGCTCGGGGCGAGTGAAGACAACCAGATGTCGGGCGTATGGCGGCACCATGCGCAGGGTGAAGGTGTCGCCGTAACGGAGAGCGGTGGCGGTCATGAACCGCTCCCGCGCTTGCACATACCGGATGGTCTGCGCGATCGCGGGTAGTCGGGGGCCGGGCGGGTACATGGCGACGGTCCTCTCCTAGACACCTCACTCCACGGTAACCCCGGGGGCTCGAGCCGGGCGTCGAACTGGAAGTCCGCGTGTTGGCGGCAGTGCGGCAGAACGGCGTTTGTCTGAATTGTTAGTCTCCGTTGATGATTTCAGCACGGAAAGGTTTTCCGGCGCTGATCGGGGCCGCGTTGATCTGTTCGATGGTGGCGTGTTCCGGCGAGAACACCGCCGCGACCTCGCCCAGCCCGGCAGCGCCGCGCACCAGCACGACGGCCGAACCGACGCAGACCGATGGCACATTGCCCGACGGCACCGACACCTACGGCTATCGCGATTCGTTCGCCCGATGTCAGGGCGCGGAACGGCTGGTGCTGCTGGTCAGCCAGACCACTGGGCGTCCGGTGACCACCTTTCAGGGCAGCCGAGTGGGCGGCGACCAGCGATTCGTCGTGTGCGAGGACCGGGCTGGCACCCGGATCATGCGGGCGGCGGCGCCGGCGCTACGGCCGGACCCCTTCGACGGAGCCTTCTTCACTTTCACCGCCAATAGTCAGCAGTTCGTGGCCGATGGCATGAAGATCGACCTGGCGCGTGCGACGATCACCGTCACCGACGATCCGAAACACCCCGAATTCCGTGCGGTGACATGGACGGTGAACGAATACTGGTCTGCTGTCTACTAATTCGGCCCTCGGCCGCGACCCGGCTGTCATCGTGAACGTCGTCGCTGGTTCAGCGACTTGATGATCGACGTCTGTGGTCCGGGGGCTATCGCGTTTCGTCGCGAGAAGTTCTGGATTTCTAGGCATTCGTCACCGTCGCTGGTGCGCAGACCGTTCAAGCGGCGCTTTACTACCTGGGTTCCAGGAAGGCTGTCCGCCGCGACAGTTCGGCCCGTAACTGCAGGAATCGAAATAGTCCTGACCGGCCGACGACGCCTTCGTAGCGGTCGACGACCTCGTCGATGAAGGCCGGGATGTCGGCGGCGGGAATGTGAGCTGTCCAGTCCGCGAACCCGACCGTGCACCACCGGGCGAAGGCCTCGCGTGAGCCGAAGTCCCATTCCCGGTCGGTCACGGAGTGCGCGGTGACCTCGAGGTCGGCACTCCCCGCGATCGAGGGCAGCGCGTCGGGGTCGATATGCACGAAGGGGCGCGCGAACCCGGCGAACGCTGTCGACCAGCCCACATCGCCGGTGACCGCCATCGCGACGTTCTCGATGCTCGGGCGAGGTCCGGCGCAGACATATTGCACGAGCACCCGTCCGCTGGGTTTCAGCGCCGCGGCGATGTGCCGGTAGGCCGTCTCCTGGTCGAGCACCCAGTGCAGTGCGTTGAACGAGACGACGAGGTCGAAGTCGCGGGGGAAGGTCATGGTCGTGACATCGCCGACTCCGAAGTCGATGTTCGTGAGCTGGTCGTCGGCCGTGCGGGCGGCCTGGATCATTCGCGGCGACGGGTCGATGCCGAGCACGGAACCAGCGGGCACTCGCGCCGCGATCAGGCGAGTCACATAGCCGTCGCCACAACCCACGTCGAGGATGTCCTCGGCACCCGCGAGCGAGACGGACTCCACAGCGTCCGTCGCCATCGCGCGCTGGAGTCCACTGATGTGGGCGTAGCCTGCGCCGTCCCAGTCGGCCATCTACGACCCGCCCTCGCCGAGATTCGAACTCGGCATCGGTCGACCGCATGCGTCGCAGGACGCGAGTGGAATCACCGATCTGTGACTGACCGGGGGAGATCCCGCGATGCGCCTGGCATTCCCGGCCGCGACGACCACTATCGGCTCGCGGTGGTAGGCGACATCGATGATTCAGCGTTGAAACCGGGCAGGCACATGATCAACCTCCTGAACAGTCTCCCCGGGTCATAGCAATTGACTCTTATCAGTTTGGCACAGTGACGACGAATACGACCACGAAGAAGGTGAAGACCCTTACTTGGTGGTGGAGTGCATGCTCGCATCCCGGGATTGCGCGGTCACGAACGTCCGCATCTGCCGAATACCGTGCGTTCGGTCAACGGGTGTTTGTGGCTTCTGGCCGCCATGTTCCGCAGCCACAGTTCAGCTGGTTGTCCAGAGACGCAGTTTCTCCGGGTTGCGGATTGCCCAGATGCGGGTGATGCGGGTGCCGACGATATCGAAGGCGTAGACGGAGATGACGGCATTGCGAAACTGGGCGACCAGGCCGGGCTGACCGTTTACTGTGCGCTCGAGCAGAGCTACCTGGGGGCCGCGGGTGGCGATTTCGATCCAGGCGCTGGCGATGTGTTCGCTGCCGGTGATGGGGTCGCGGAAGGCCGGAGCGAGACCGCCGCTGTCCGCGGTCGCGATTGCGGTCGGGTCGAGCAGTCCGATCAGGGCCTCCATATCGCTTGTTTCCCAAGCCCGTTTGAAGTCCCTGACCACATCGGCGCGCTGGGCGCTCGATGGGCGCTGCGAGGTATCGATGCGGCGGCGGGCGCTGGAGGCGAGCTGGCGGCATGCCGCGGGGGTGCGGCCGACGATGTCGACGATCTCGGCGAAGGAGTAGCGGAAGACGTCGTGCAGGACGAACGCCACTCGCTCGGCCGGCGTCATGGAATCGAGCACGACCAGGAAGGCCATGCCGATCGACTCGTCCAGGGTGACCCGGTCGGCGGGGTCTCCAGGCGCTGGACCACCCAACCACTCGGAGTGGTTGGGTATCGGCTCTGGAATCCACTCGCCCACATACTGTTCCCGCCTGGCACGCGCCGAGCCGAGCAGGTCGAGGCAGATGCGGCTGGCGACTGTCGTCAACCACGCACCAGGCGTCACCACGTCTTGCCGCTGTCGCTCGGAGAGCGCGTACCACCGCAGGTAGGTCTCCTGCACCACATCCTCGGCTTCGGCCAGCGAGCCGATCAGCCGGTAAGCGAGATTGATCAGCTGACGGCGTTCGTCGATCACCGCGCGCAGTTGCGGATCGGTCATGGCGTGCGGCTCCTCGTGTCGACGGCACTCACTTATCCGACGAAACAGCGACCCGATTTGTGAGGCCTGACATTTCGCCCGGCTACGTCGTCGGAAGGTAGTAACGCTTTCAGCAGAGCAGGAGTTCCAGAAATGACCAAGATCGGCATCATCCTCGGCAGTACCCGGTCGAACCGCAGTGGCCCCCAGATCGCCGAGTGGGTTCTGGACGCGGCATCGCGGCGTGGCGACGCCGAATTCGACCTGATCGACCTACGCGATCACCCGCTACCGCATCTGGACGAGCCCGCGCCGCCGATGTTCGGCCCGTCGGCACACGCGCACACCCGCGCCTGGGCCGAGCGGATCGGCCCGTTCGACGGCTTCGTGATGGTGACCCCGGAGTACAACGGCGGCATCCCCGGAGTGCTGAAGAACGCAATCGACCACCTGTTCGCGGAATGGACCGACAAGGCGGTCGGATTCGTCTCCTACGGGGTGAGCGGCGGCGCCCGTGCCGTGGCGCAGCTGCGGGTGGTCTGCAGCGGGCTGGGTATGGCGGATGTGAGCCGCCCGGTAGAGATTTCCCTGCTCACCGATTTCGAGAACCACCTCACCTTCACACCGGGCGACCACCATGTCGCCGCCCTGCACAAAACGTTGGATCAGGTCATCACCTGGAGCACTGCCCTCGCGCCGCTGCGGGCGATGCAGAGGCAGTTCTCGGGGAGTGAATCATGACCGCGTCCAACGAGTTCCAGTCACGCGCTGACCGCATCGAGGCGGATGAAGTCGAGATTCGGCGCCAAATCGACAAGGCGATCGAAGGAGTGCGAGCCAAGGATCTCGAGGTCCTGAAATTGCTGTACACAAGCGACATCGTGTCGTTCGACCTCGAGCCGCCGCACCGACACGTCGGGATGGCGGCGAAACTCGAGAACTGGGCGAGAGTGTTCCTGTTCTTCGAGAGTGTGACCTATGACGTGCGCGATCTGACGCTCAGTGTCGGCGATGGTGTGGCATTCGGGCACGCCTTCGCACGTCTGCACGGCACGCTGAAGAACGGCGAGGCAACGAGCGGTATATGGGTCCGGGTCACATACGGAATGCGGAAGATCGCCGGCACCTGGTTGATCGCACACGACCAGGTCTCGGTGCCACTCGACATTGCGAGCGGCAAAGGCGTGGTCGACCTCGATCCGGGGGGCGCGGAACGCCCGTAGTGACCCGTCAGCGATCAGACTGTCCAGCACGAACTTCAGGCCGAGCCGAGGGCAGTGGCCGCGCAGTGTCGGGCGCCTACCTCAGCGAGGTCCGCGCGGCGGGTGAGAATCGGATGCTCGCCCGCCGCGTCCTCGAACCCGATACCGCGTTCGCAATCAGGCATCGTAGGGGGAAGAGGTGCTGAGGAACATCTGGAGCTGGGTTTGTAAGACCGTGGCGCGTGACTGGCCGAAATGCTGGGCTTTCTCCAGGGCCGCCATGGCGATGTCGATGTCCCGGGAAAGGGCTTCGCCTCGTGCCTGTTCGGTCACCAGATTCCAGTTGTCACGGGTTTTGCCCGCCGACTGACGTTCGGATTCTGGCCGAGGAGTTCCACTACTCCCGTGAATGGACCTCCGAACACCAACGGGCTCACGCACCCAGCATTTGTAATATCCACAACAACAGGTCAGCCGAACTCGCCGGAACGCGGAGCTTCCGCAGTCTCGGCTCCGCACCCCCACCACGCGCGTCCCGCTCGCCGTCACCGGCCCGAATCGTCCCCGTCGTACTGGTGGTGCAACGACGCAAAGGACCGAGCCCGAGAAGAGCGCTGTCCGCCGCCCGAAAAGGAGTGGAGCTGGGCCACCACAGTGCGGTTGGATGACTACCTGCGGGGCCGCCGCGCGGCCCGCGAACACGGATGACTGAGGAGTGGACGATGCCGATCGCCACGTTGCGAGGCGTGACTCTGGACTGCGCCGATCCCAAGGCTCTGGCCCGGTTCTACCAAGAGCTGACAGGCATGCAGCTCGGCTATGTCGCTGACGAGTTCGTCGGCCTGACCGATGGTATGGGCTGCGACCTGGGCTTCCAACAGGTCGACGGATACCGGGCCCCGCAGTGGCCCGGTCAGGACGTGCCGCAGCAGCTCCACCTGGACCTCAGGGTCGAAGACCTCGACGCAGCGGAGAAGTCGGCGCTGGGATTCGGCGCGGTCAGGCCGGACCACCAGCCGGGCGGCGACCGGTGGCGAGTGCTGCTGGATCCGGCCGGTCACCCGTTCTGCTTGGTCGCCGACTGATCGTTGGAGTCCGCCGCGGACCGGTCCGGTCTGTGCGGGCCCAAGCCTGCGAGATCCGGCGGTCGCGTCGCCGCGGACCGGACCACAGCGCTCAGGCACGCGATGGTTCCCCCTCGGGCATCCTCCGGAACACAGCTACTGGCGGGCGCTGGATGGCAACCGGGGTATCCATCTGTCGAGAATATCTGCGGTCGTACCCCTTCGGTCAGCATTCGAAGAGCTGAATCATGTTGACGTTAAGTACCTTTCGAGCTCGCACGGTCATGACTGTCGGCGATCACCCCGACCTGATCACCGCCGACGCCGCGCGCACCCATTACGCCGCGACCCCCGACACCACGACTCGCACCTACTCCGAAGCATAGGAGGCATTCCATACCTGATGCGGCACAGCGGATCTGGCGTCGGTCCCGGCCGACCCGGTCACCGTCGAGCGGTATACCCCCTCGGGGCCGTGCGCAAAGACCTCTCGGCGTCGACACTGGCGGCGTGGATCGCCGCGATCGCTGGTTCACACCTTGTCGGCGCTACCCACCGGGCTCACACCCGATATCTCACCCGGGACACGATCGACAACTGTTGCGGCGCAATGTTTGAACCATGAGTGCGGGGTAGTCGACAGAGTGGTGCAGCGTTGCGCCTCCCTGACGTCGACATCGAAGAGGAAAGACTTCATGAGCACACGCAACACCGTGACGACCCTGCTCGCGCAACTGCGCGTTATCCGCGAGTTGACGGAGACCGAAATCCGAATCGCCGAGACTCGAATCGCACAGGCTCGCACTGAGGCTGTACGCCGCGAGCTGGTTGAGAACGCCCACAACGCCCGCGCTCGCGCGGAAGCCATCGAGGCCGCGATCCGTGAACTGGGTGGCGCGCCGGAGCGGATCGGCCCGTTCATCGGAAGGGCGGCCGCCGCGGTCAAGGCGATCGGCGAACAAGCCCAGCCGTTCGACGAAGCTTTGCTGGGAGACCTCGTTCTCGAACATCAGCTGCTCGACCGTGCCCGCTACGTCAAAGCACTCGCGACCACCGTTCAGAACGCCGATGTAGTAGCAGTGGCGCAGCGGTTGATCACCGCCCATACGGCCACCGTCACATGGTTGACGACCGTACTCGCCGAGGACGCGCTCGGCGGGCCCGCGGCTTTGCGCCGAACACCGATTCAGGCGGTTACGGGGACCGCGGTGAAGCTGATCAATATCCCTGTTACGTGGTCTGCTCGCAGCATCGACCGCGCATTGGACACATTCCGTGCTGCCCCGCCCGCACTGGGCGAGTTGCTCGCCAGGGGTGCGCACGCGGGCGATGTCGCCGTGAAGACGCTCGCGGCCTCGCGCGATGCTGTTCTCGAAACCACTGAGCAGGTCTCGCGGCGTGAAGGCGCGGATTCCACCGCCGAGGCAACGCATTCACTGCGCACCGCCACCGGCCTTCTCGATCCCGGAGAGCTGCCAATCAGTGGATATGACGACTTGAATGTCGCCCAGGCGGTGGCAGCGATCAAGGAACTCGCCGATCCCGCCGCAGTCTGGATGATCCTCGCCTACGAGGAGGCGCACAAGGCGCGGCAGGGTGTCGTTTCGGCCGCGCAGACCCGTGTCTCGTCGATCGCCCGAGAAGTGAGTGGGCTGAACTGAGAAGTCCCCTGACAGCAACCGCCGCCGACGGCCGTGGCGCCGACTGCCGGTTGAGCCGTCGGACTGCCACGGTGGGTGGCGTTGGTCCACTCGGTGTCGGTCGTGTCAGGCACGAGGGGTTCCATGGGATCGGGTGTTCACGGAGATCGCAGACAGTACCCGGTACGGCGAAGACACCGGTTGGGTGTTTCGTAAAGCCGGAATCAGCGTGACCTCACCGCTTGTCACGGTTTGCAACGAAGAAGGCCCCGATCAGATGATCACCTTCTTCGCGTGTCCGGGGGTGTCCCTATGTTCTTGTCAACGTCGCTGGGTCGGTGGTTGCGAGGGTTTGGCGGTAGGTGAGGGAGTCGCGTGGGGTGAAGCCTGCTCGCTGGTAGAGCCGGTTCGCGGACTCGCGTGATGGCCGGGAGGTGAGGTCGATGGTGCGTGCTCCGGCTTGGCGTGCGAGTTCGACTGCGGTGTGGGTGAGCTCGAATGCGATTCCCTTGCCGCGTGCGGATTCGTTGACGACGACATCTTCGATTCGCGCGCGGACTCCGGTCGGGATTGTGTAGGTGATGAGGGTGAGCATGCCGACGACACCCTCATCGGTTGATGCGATGAGCAGTGTCGCGGATTCGGACTCTATGAGCTTGGCGAGCGATTCGACGGTGATGGGCGCGGCAGTAGTCGACAGCTGCTGAACGAGAGTCGTCACCGCTTGCGCGAGGTCCGTCGTGGCGTGGAGCGCCGTTGTGATCCGAGTTTCACCCATGCGCTCAACTTAATCGACGGGCCAAAGGCGATTGGTTTGTGATGGCTTCGTCTATGCGGCAGCGCCCGGGATGCGTTAGGGCTGTTTGGTTTTCAGCATGGCGTAGAGGACGTCGCAGCGGCGGCGGGCCAGGCAGATGAGGGCGGCGTTGTGTTTTCTTACCTTCGTCGCGTTTTCGCGTGTAGTAGGCGCGGCTGGCGGGGTCGTGCATGGCGGCGAACGCGGACAGGAACAGGGCGCGTTTGAGTTTGTGGTTGCCGGTTCGTGGCCGGGTGCTCGCCGCGGATAGAGCTGCCGGAGCGGTCGGTGACCGGTGCGATCCCGGCGTAGGAGGCGAGGTGGCCGGCCGAAGCGAAGGCCGAGCAGTCGCCGACTTCGAGCAGGGTGCGGGCTCCGGTCCTGACCCGACGCCGGGCATCGAGGTAAGGACCTTGGCAAGAGGGTGATCATCGAGCATCCTCTCGATATCTTCAGCGACGCTCTTGCATTGCAGCAAAGCAGTTTTCAAAGAATCAGTGAGTTTCGGCAATATGATCTCGGCGGCGTTCGTGCCCGGAACTGTCACCGTTTGTGCGGGCAGCGCGGCCAGGATCTCCTCGACCAGCCGCGCGCCCATGCGCGGTGCATGTCTGGTCGCAATCGTGGTGAGTTTGCGCCTGCCTGCCGCTCGGATTCCTTGCGGCCCACCGCAACGTGACAGGATTTCCAGGACCGCTGGGTGCGAGATCCGCGGTCCCAGAACGCGTTCGAGCTCTGGGTGAATGCTGGTAAGCAGCCCGCGGATGCGGTTGCTGGTCCGTGTCGCCTCGCCCGCCTGGTCGTCATCGAAGCCGACCAGGACCCCAAGCTCGGTCAGAGTCTCGTCGCCGGTGTCGACCCGGCGCAGTGTGTGCGGCATGGTGCGGGCGGCGTCAGCGATGATGTAGGCGTCGCGAGGCGTCGGTTTTGGCTTGTCCTGGATAGAGATCAGCGATGCGCTGCATCGACAGGCCGGGCAGGTAAACGACGTCGGCGCCGCAGGCGCGAGCGACGGTGACAGGCAGGGCGCTGATGGTGTTGGGTTGGTCGACCACGATCAAGAGCGGGCCACGGGCGGCGAGTTGGTCGAAGACAGTACGTAGCCGGGCTTCGTCGTTCGGAAGCGCCTTGTCGAACAACCGCTTGCGGGTCGTGTCGAGACCGACGGCGTGGTGCTCGCCTTTTCCCACGTCAAGGCCGCAGAACACGGCATACGCCTGTGTCACTTCTCATTCCTCATCGCGTCGAAAACCCGGAACGGTCACCCGATCTGGCGTCAACGCCCGGCACCCACGTTACGAAGAGACCTACCAGCAGCCCTGTCCCCATTAGCGCTCCGTCGACGCCACCAGCACCCGGCGACACCACCCCCCCGGATCATGAGTGCGACGGGGGAAGAAGTCATACCGGGCCTGGCGACCGTGGCCCCGTGTCAGGGCCACGAAGAAGGTAACGGGGGATACATTCGCTATCCACAGTGGTCGACCTGCGGAAGCGCTGAGTATTGAGCCTGGTTGCGTCAGAGGCTGACGCAACCAGGCTTGTCTTTCTTCCCGGCTGTCCCCGAACTCGTTACGAGCGCGGGCTTTCGATGTTGCGTTGGGCGAGACCGGGCCAGGAAGAACATCGGTAGATCGAATGCACACGAGTGCCGGCGGTCGGCCAGGTCATTCTCGCGAGAACCAGTTGCTACCCCGGTCCTCGACGCAGTTGGAGTTCCGATCGCGAGCGGGAGCTGCCGTGGCGCCAAGCTCCTGCCGGGCTTCCGTAGCTCGCGCACAACCTTCCAGCGGCATCGCATCGGGGGTGGACGTGCTCGGTGCCGCAACCGCACGCCTCACCGCAGAAGACTGCAGCGGCACAAGACTTCTCGACACTGGGCAATCCAGCGATACGAACAGTCCGGTAGGTGGTCCGGTCGAGTCCTGCGCGATCACGCCCGCCTGGTTCAGGCGACCATCGACCGTTGACCCGCCGCTATCACCGTGCGGATACCGAACAGGGCAGGTGTGGTCATCGATCGGTTCGGCCTGGAAACGCTAGACACGCTCGGAGAACACGCCCGGACAGAAGGTGGTCCCGGTGAACGCCCACAACGTCGGATACTGCCGGCCGATAAACCGGTCCCGGGCCTGCGCGTCAGTAACTCCGCTGCGCAGGCCGGTCGGTCCCCGACGCAGCTACAAAGTCGGGTAGTGCGCTCGACCGAGGCTTCTGGCTTCACAGTGCGATGGCAAGCCTGTGCGCCCCGATGTCCCACTGCCTCAGCGAGCGATGGAGATGGCGAACGGGGCGAGACCTGTGGAACGGATCACGTGCGGCACGAACAAGATCGCAGCCTCGCTCGCCTGGGCGGTCTCGATCCCGCCCAGGTCGGTGATCCACTGAGGGTTCCAGCCGATGCCGGTCAGCAGCCCGGCCACGGTGAGTTTGGCTTCCGGGTCGTTGCCGGACAGGAATGCGGTGGGCGGCTGGGTGAGCGTGGCGGGGGCGGTCATGACCGAGAAGAGCATCGTGTTGAGAGTTTTGACGACGCGGGTCTCGGGCAGGGCCTGCTGCAGTTGTTCCGCCAGGCTCGAACCGGGGTAGAGCAGGCCGGCGGGCAGGCCATCGGGCCCGTCGACGGTGGCGTTGGAGACGTCGACGAGGATCGTGTCGCGGAGTTCCTCCTGAAGTGCGCCGAGTCGCTCGAGCGAGCCTGCGCCGGGGGTGGCGTTGATGACGATCTGGGCGGCTCGGGCGGCGTCGGCGGCGGCGCCGGGGGAGCGGTCGGGCACTGCGACGTCGTGGCCTGCCCGGCGCAGCGCGGTGGCCAGACCGCTGCCGACGCGGCCGCTGCCGAGGATGGTGATCGTGTTCATGGGGGTGTTCCTCCTGAGGTCGGTGGTCGGTGTCAGCGAGACAGGGTGGTGACCGCCGCGGCGTGGATGCCGGGGGCAGTGGCGAGGAAGCTGTCGCTGTCGGGGGTCCAGGGGCGGCCGTCGGTGGTGGAGATCCGCCCACCGGCTTCGGTGACTAGCAGGGCGCCGGGCAGCAGGTCGGCGCGGGCACCGGCGAATTGCCAGAAGGCGTCGATGCGACCGGCGGCCATGTTCGCCAGATGCAGAGTGGCGGGTACAGCGACCCGTACGACGAGTGCGTCGAGCAGCATCTCGGTGATCGAGGAGCCGACACGATGCACGACTGTGGTGTCCTCGTCAGGGCGGGCCTGGCTGGTGGCCACGATGGCGAGCCCGAGATCAGTTGTCGCCGAGACGCGCAGCGGGCGCCCGTCCAGGTAAGCGCCGGCGCCGGTGAGCGCGGTGTAGGTCTGTCCGGTCAGCGGCAGGTGGACCACGGTGAGCACCGGCCGGTTGTCGCGGACGAGGGTGGCCGTGACCGCCCATTCCGGCAGGGCGTGCAGGTGGTTGATGTTGCCCTCGGCCGGGTCCACGACCCACCATTCACCCTCGGGCAGGGCGCCGCCGTCGAGTTCCTCCGCCACCCAGCGCGCACCGGGACGCAACGCTTCCAGACGCGGGCGCAGCAGATCGGTCACGGTGTCGTCGTTGGCTGCGAGGGCGCCCATCAGCTCCTCGCGTGATCGGTAGGTGGCGATGTCACCGAATCGGTCGCGCAGTGCCGAACCTGCTGCGCGGACGGCGATCTCGGCCTGGGTGAGTAGCTCGGCGTCGGTGGTGGCAGCAGGGGTGAGGGTCGACTCGGTCATGGTTGCGCTCTTTCTCTGGCGGGGTGGCCTGGCGAAAACTTCTCGTTCTCTTTCGCTGTCTTCGACGTTAGAACCGACAATGATTAACAGCAAGTGCATGTAAAACACGTCTAAGATGACTGTCATGCAATTGGATTTGAATCTGCTCGCAGCCCTCGACGCGCTCTTGGAGGAAGGCAGTGTGGCGGGAGCGGCGGACCGGCTCCACGTCACGGCTCCGGCGATGAGCCGCAGCCTCGGCCGGATACGGCGCACGACAGGGGACCAGATCCTGGTGCGCACGGGCCGGACGATGACCCCCACGCCCTATGCGCTGGCCGTCCGCGAGCAGGTGCACCACCTGTTGACGCAGGTACGGGGGGTCTTGGCGCCCAGTCGTGCGCTCGACCTGGACACCCTCGACCGCACCTTCACGCTGCGCTGGCACGACGCTCTCGTCGCGTCAGCCGGTCCGGCGCTGTTGGGTTCGGTGCGGGAGCAGGCGCCGGGTGTGCGCCTGCGGTTCATCGCGGAGTCGAGCGTCGACACCCCCGAATTACGGCGTGGGGAAGTCGATCTCGCCGCGAACGCGGACCGTCCCGCCGCGCTCGAGATCCGTGCCGAGCGGGTGGCCGAAACCCGGCATGTCATCGTTGTGCGGCAAGGCCATCCGCTCACAGACGGTGAGACCGTCACTGCCGCACGGTATGCCGCAGCCGATCACCTCACGGTCTCACGGCGCGGAAAGCTCACCAATCTCCTCGACGACGCGCTCGGTCGGGTGGACCTCGCCCGGCGTGTGGTGGCGACGGTGCCCACCGAACATGCGGCGTTCGAGTTCGTGCGCGACTCCGACCTGCTGGTCACCGTGCCGGAGGCGACAGCGCGCGCGGCCGCTCCCGATCTCGGGCTGGTGCTGGTCCCGCTTCCGCTCGACTTGCCGGCGGCTCCGGTCTATTTGTCCTGGCACCAGCGCTACGACACCGATCCCGCGCATGTCTGGCTGCGTGACCTCGCCAGGTCCGCGCTGACCGCTGCGATGGGACCGGAGTCCTCGGACCGGATCGCCGGATTTGCCGCAGCGCCATAGCCCCGACCAGAGCATGAGGCCCGCAGCAGTCAAGACCGCCGGTCGCGCACGCCGCGGCGCTCCGATCGATGGCGTTGTCATGCGATCTCAATGTGCGGGTTACGCAGAGCCGGAGTTGTCCAAGTATTTGCTGGGCTATCGTTCGGGTATGGAGACCGACTTGAACCCGCCGACGCTCACCGCCGAGGAGGGTGGATTGGTCCTCGATGTCGTCCAGATTGCGATCCACAATCCTCTGGCCCTGCCCGGCGAAACGACCTACTGCTATCTGGTCGCCGAGAATGGTGCCAGGTACCGGATTCCGGCGCCGCTACACGATTGGGCGACCGTGACTCTGGCCGAACACAGCGAGCGCGTCGGAACCGGTCGGTCGGCGGTCCTGCCGGCGCGGTTCGAATTCGGCATACGGGATGGCCGAATGTTTGCCAGCGCACGCGGTGCGGTGCAGCGGCTGGCGCAGTGATCAAAGCCCCAACCGTAAGACCGCGTCCTCGCGGCGGCTCGTCGGCGACTAGTTGTCGACCTTTCCGACACCACCTTCGTTTCCTTGTCCGCCAAAGTCGAACTCGCTCGTCACCGCTGCCCGAGCACGCACGCAGCGGTGACGACCAGCGTTCGCGACCGTCATGAACCGTCGACGACCGCCCGGATCGTCACCAAGTCTGTGACGAGCACGAGCTTGCCCCGCACAGCTCTCTGCCGGGAAGCCGGAAGGAAGGTATCGAGGAACGCCTCGACCACGTCGCGCTGTCTGCACATGCGGCGTCTGTCGCTTCGGTTCGCTCGAGCCCCGGTCCGGAGCTCACAGGGGGAGGGCGTCTCCGGGGAAGCCGTGGCAGGGGTAAACCTCGCACCGCATCATGCCTGCTCGCACGCAGGGATCCTCGGCCATGAGCCCCGAAGCTTCCTCGGCGGGCACGGTCATGATCGCGACACCGGCAACGGTGTCGGAAGCGACCGGGCACAGAACAGCGATCACACCGTCAGCGCGCAACGTCACCATCCGTCGCTGGTGTTCGAGTTCGATCGCGTCCGCGTCGGCGACGATTCGCCCGGGCGCCCAGTGCAGGAGCACCAGGGTGAAGGGCTCTGCGGTGGCGGCCAGGGCCTGAATCTGTTCGTCGGTCACGGTCGTGCTCACGAGATCTCCTCAATTCCGAACGCGCTCGGCCAACGAGACGATGATTCCCTCGGGCCCCCGGACGTAGGCCATCCGCCACACGCCCTCGTACTCGCCGATCCCGCCCACCAGGCCGTAGCCCTCGGCCGCGGCCCGGGCGACAGCGGCCTGTAGGTCACGCACCTCGAAAGCGACATTGCGCAGCCCGAGCTCGTTGGCCGGCGCGACCGGTGAACCCGGAAGGTGCTGCGGCCGTGCGAAACTCGATAGCTCCAGCGCGGTATCGCCGCCGGGCACGCGCAACATGACGATCTCGGTGGCGGCATCGGTCATGCCGATCACCGTGTCCAGGAATTCGCCCTCGACGGTCATTTTCGGATCGGCTTCCAGCCCGAGGCTGACGAAGAACGCTGTCACGGCGTCGATATCGGCCACGGTGATGCCGATGTGGTCCAGGCGCTCTACCAATCCCATCGAATGCCTCGCTATCTTTCGCGAATAGACGCTCAGGAAGGTAGCACTCCGACCTTCACGTGGAAACCCCGTTGCTGGTGCGCGCCTTTGCCTCGAAAACAATTCGATTCAAAGGATGGCGCACTCGATCGCCCGCACAGCGGACATGACAGCGGGCGGCCGCGCGGCTGCAGCGACCTCTTCTGCGCAATGGCCGGTGCAGGCGGCTGTCGGCGCAGCGTGAGCGGCCCGGTCGCGCGACGTGGATGCCGGGCCTATAGTTGTCGGGTCGCGAAAAACGACGTCCTGCGGGCCCACCGCCCCGCCGGGCATCGCTCGTACATCGATTCAGATGGTTCCGATCGGTGAGCGTCTCCTGCCGAGACCGGACATCTCGTCCGCTCACGGCGCTGATCATCGCCGACGCGTGTCGGCGCTACAGAGGAGCGCACATGCCGAAGACCATCGCCATCATCGGAGCGGGACTGGGCGGGCTGACGCTCGCCCGGGTGCTTCGGACTCACGGCATCGCCGCAACGATCTACGAGAGTGAGGCTTCGGCGACGACTCGTACGCAGGGCGGCCTGCTCGACATTCATGAGGAGACCGGGCAGGTCGCGCTTCGCGCAGCAGGCCTCTACGACGAGTTCCTCGCTCTGGTCCGTCCAGGCGAGGACGCCAAGCGTGTGGTCGACCGCCACGGCACGATCCTGTTCGACATGCCTGGCGACCCGGAGTCGGCCCGCCCTGAGGTGGATCGTGGCGAACTGCGGCGCCTTCTCATCGACTCGTTGGCGCCCGAGACGATCAGGTGGGCGCACAAGCTCGCCTCGGTCCGGCGCCGCGTGGCGGGTGGCTACGAGCTCGCCTTCGTGGAAGGTTCGTTCGCGCGAGCCGACATCGTCATCGGCGCGGACGGTGCCTGGTCGAAGGTGCGTCCGCTGCTCGCCCCCGCCAAGCCTGTCTACAGCGGAACCTGCTTCATCGAGATCGCTCTCTCTGCGGTCGGCCAGGACGGTCGGGCCGGCGTCGCTGCGATCGGCAGCGGCACCCTGATGGCGGTCGCGCCAGGCAAAGGGATCATCGCCCATCGCTACGCCGACGGGCGCGTGCGCGGATACGTGGCGCTGAACAAACCTGAGGAGTGGATGAAGTCGATCAGCTTCGGCGACCCGTCCGCCGGCCTTCGCCAGGTCGCCGCCGAGTTCGACGGCTGGTCACCACTGCTCACGGCCTTCGTGACGGAAAGCGACGCGGAACCGTGGCTGCGACCCATCTACGCCCTTCCCGTCGGGTTCGAATGGGACAGGGTGTCGGGCGTGACTCTCGTCGGCGACGCCGCGCATCTGATGTCGCCCTTTGCCGGCGAGGGCGCAAACCTCGCCATGTACGACGGTGCCGACCTGGCCGCTGAGCTGGTCGAGCAATCCGACACCGAGGCCGCGCTCACCGCCTACGAGCAGCGGCTCTTCCCGCGCAGCAGCGACGCCGCAAGCCGCTCGGCGCAGAATCTGGAGGTCTTCTTCGGCCGGGAAGCACCTCACAGCGTCGTCACTCTGTTCGATCGCGATCATCGCTTTGTGTGACTGAAGGTGCCGGTTGGCCGTGTGCGTGTTGGCGGTGGCCAGCTCACCGCGGCGAGTGCCCGTGATCGGCATCGGCATCGCGACCCTGTCGATCAGCCTCACTAGCGCACTTGCCGGTTTCGCCGCCGCTTACCACCGCGCTCACACTGATAGCACGGATGCCTCGCATACCCGCCTGAGCGCTGCATCCGCGATCATCGAAACCGCACCGTCCGCTCGGATCACCGTGCACGCCGCCCTCGTTTATCGCAAGCTGGACGACCCGGAAGCCGAAGTCGCTGTCCTGCAACGCTATTCGGCCCACTTTCCACCAGGTCTCGGCCCCTGCAAGATCACTGCTCGACTGAGAACTGCCCTGGAACTGCGCGCGTGATCTGCTGCCGACCTTCGAATGCACGACAAGCTCAACAGCCCATTAGTCATGCGGCAGAAGAAGATAGGGGGCCGCGCGCAGAGGATCGTGCGGGACCTGGATCACGGCCGGGTGCAGGCGTGGTCGCGATTGAACGAACCGGCGCTTCCGGTGCCGGTGGGGAGGTTGCGGGTGGCGTCTGCGTATGCCTCCCCTGGGGTAGACCCTTTACCGAAGCCCACGATCGGGAACCCTGCGACGATCGCGAGCGGACTCGTCACGACTGCACCGCAGCCGTTCGCGAACGTCACCACCATCCGGCAGTCGATGATGCCTTGACCCTTGCACGCTCGGTCGGCGGCTTGAATGGCGTCGGCCTCCGTCGGGTGGTTGACCGAAAACGCGTAGACGTTGCCCCACACGCTGAGGGAAACGGCGCCCCAGTTGGCCGGGTCGGCGGCGGCGGGCGGTGCCGCGAGGACGGCAGCGGCGCTCACCGAGAGCGTGGCGGCCGCAATGGACTTGTTGAACATGTGGTGTGTGCTTCCTCTGCGCGCCGACCAGGTGCGGCGATCGCATGGAAGATACCGCAGCGCATGGACGTGAGGTCGCCCCAAAAGTCTTGGGGTCACGGCAAAGACCGTCACGAACTGCGGCGTTCGTGACGGATCTGCCGAAGCCGATCCTGCCGGGTCGGCCTGCCGATGGCAGGGAGCGGAGAGGATGAGTTGTTGCCTGCCACCGCGCAGCGATCTGGCTCGGGGAGAGAGTGCGATGGTCGGTGCGGTCGGCGAGCTCAGGTGATGGTGACGCCGCCGTCGACAGCGATGGTCTGTCCCGTGACGTAGCCGCCGGCGGCAGAGGCGAGCCATACCGCGGTTGCCGCGATTTCCTCGCCGTGGCCGTACCGTCCGAGAACGACCCGGGGCATCAGGGACTCGGCGTAGCCGTCGTCGTAGGTGTCGGTCATCTCGCTACGGAAGAACCCGGGGGCCAGCGCGTTGACGCGAATTCCCTTGCGGGATCCCCATTGCTGGGCCAGATCGCGGGTCAATCCGATGATGGCGGCCTTGCTGGCGCTGTAGGCGGCCTGTGGCAAGCCCGCGGTGGTGAGTCCGAGAATGCTCGAGATGGTGATGATCGAGCCGCCGGCCGGCATGACGCGGCCGCAGGCTTGCGCCATCCAGTAGGAGCCGTGGAGGTTGACGTCGATGACCGCGCGGAACTGGTCGGGTGTCTCCCGGGTCGCCGGGTGGGCGGAGGCGACGCCGGCGTTGTTGATCAGGACATCGACGCGCCCGAACTCCGAGATGGCCGCATCGACGACTGCCTGGCACTGTTCGGGTACCGAGACGTCGGCGGGAACGACGACAGCTCGTCGACCGGCTGCGCGCACGGATTCCGCAGTCTCGGTGAGCTTGTCGGCACGGCGGGCCGCGAGAACGAGGTCGGCGCCCGCCTCGGCGAACCCCTGAGCGAACGACACTCCGAGTCCGGACGATGCGCCCGTGACGATGACGACCTTGCCGGTCATGTCGAACATTTCGAGTAGGGACATCGAGTTCTCCTGGGACGTAGTCGAGGTGGTGCGGTGAACGAGGCTCACAGCCAGGTCGGGTCGGTATCGAGGGTGGTTCGGTCGAGCTGCGCCAGCAGTGTCAGCTGCGCGGCGACCTTGGGCAGTTCATACCGGAAGAAGTACTGTGTCGCGACGCGTTTGCCGTCGTAGAAGGCCCCGTCCCGGTCGCCGACAGCGAGCAGTTGGTCGAGCCAGATCCAGGCGATCACGATGTGCCCGGCGGCTTCGAGGTAGATGCTCGCGTTGGCCAGCGAGGCGGCGCGGTCGTCGACCGACCAGATCTGTGCGGTGACCGCGACCAGTTGGTTCAGCGCCTTGCCCAGATCATCGGCGTAGGTGGACAGCGCCGGCGCGGTGGAGGCGCGGTCGATGGTGTCGCTGATGGTGTCCGAGAGCAGGGCCAGGCCCGCACCGGCGTGCATCGTGACCTTGCGGCCCAGCAGATCCAGGCCCTGGATACCGTGCGTCCCTTCGTGAATGGGATTCAGCCGGTTGTCGCGGTAGTGCTGCTCGACATCGAACTCTGTGGTGTAGCCATAGCCGCCGTGGACCTGGATCGCGAGACTGTTCGCTTCCAGGCACCACTGTGACGGCCAGCTCTTCGCGATGGGAGTGAGGACATCGAGGAGAAGGTTCGCTCGATCGCGCTCGGGTCCGGTCGTTGTGGCGGCTTCGTCGACGAGTTTGCTGCAGTAGAGCCCGAGCGCCAGCGCGCCTTCGACGTAGGACTTCTGGGCCAAGAGCATCCGTTTGACGTCGGCGTGTTCGATGATGGCGACCGGCTTGCTGTCCGCGGCCGAGGCAGCGTCATCGATCGCTCGACCCTGGACGCGAGTGCGGGCGTACTCCAAGGAGGCGAGGTAGCCGGCGTACCCCAGCGCTGTGGCCAGCAGTCCCACACCGATGCGGGCTTCGTTCATCATGTGGAACATGTAGGACAACCCACGGTGCTCGGTGCCGACGAGGTAGCCGACCGCGCCGGATTCCGGAGTGGGGTCGAAGGTTCCGTCTCCGAAGTTGAGCAGTGCGTTCGTGGTGGCGCGGTTGCCCATCTTGTGGTTGAGACCGACCAGCGCGACGTCGTTGCGCGTCCCATCGGAGAGATACTTGGGCACGATGAACAGCGAAATGCCCTTCACCCCAGCACCGCCACCGGGGACTTTGGCCAAGACCAGGTGAACGATGTTGTCGGTCAGCGCGTGGTCACCGCCCGAGATCCACATCTTGGTGCCGGTGATCCGATAGGTGCCGTCCGGCATCGCGACGGCCTTGGTGGTGATGTCGGCCAGTGACGACCCGGCCTGCGGCTCGGACAGACACATCGTGCCGGTGAAACGACCGTCGAGCATCGGCCGGACCCAGGTCTCGATCTGCTCGGCGGTGCCGTACTCCGCCAGCAGACTCGCATTGGCGGCAGTGAGGAAATAGTAGGACGACATCGCCGCGTTGGTGGCTTGGAACCAGGTCATCGCCGCGCGGTTGACGACAGTCGGCAACTGCATGCCACCCAAAGCTTCGTCGAACGACCCCGCGATGAGCCCTGCGCTGCGGAACTGCTCGAGGCCGTCACTGATCTCGCTCGGCAGTACCACCTGGCCCGCTGCACCGATGTACGGCGGGTTCCTGTCGCCCTTTTTGTTGACCGGCGCGAAGCACTTCTGGGCGATGTTCGCGCTCAAATCCAGTACCGCGTCGAACGTCTCGCGTGAGTGGTCTGAAAAGCGTTCGCGACTGGTCAGTGAGTCGACCTCGAGCCACTCGTAGAGCAGGAACTCCAGATCGCGGCGGGACATGGGAGTGGACATGACATTTCCTCAGTGTGTGCCGGACGGGACAGGGTGAGGTCACCTAGTCGCGGTGCTGTGCGATGAAGCAAACGAATAGCTATGCGATTGCATAGTTTCTATACGATCGCATATCCTGCGTGGAGGAGGGCGACATGTCAACCCCAAGGACCGAGAGGCGGAGTCCTGTGGACGTATCACGATCAGCGGTTCGCGATGAACTAGGTACTTCCAAGGCGGCCGCGCGGATACGCGCCGCGGCCATCGAGGTCTTCGCTGCCAAGGGATACGGTGCGGCCGGTACCCGCGAGATCGCCGCCAGTATCGGCATGAGTCCCGGAGCGGTGTACCCGCACTACAAGACCAAAGAAGCGCTTCTCTACGCCATCAGCCTGGAAGGGCACAGTTCTGTCCTGGATGCGGTCACCGATGCCGACCACGCCGGGGCTTCGGCAACCGATCGGCTGGTATCGACGGTGAACGCCTACGTCATGTGGCACGCCGACAACCACACCGGCGCGCGCGTTGCACAATACGAACTACGCTCGCTGTCGCCCGAGCACTTCACCGTCATCGCTGAAATCCGCCGGTCGACGTCTCGCGTATTCTCCGAGATCATCGAAAATGGTTCTGCGGCAGGCGAGTTCGCTCCCGTCGATGTCGGGGTTGCCACGTTGGCAATCACCTCACTCGGGGTCGATGTCAGCCGATGGTTTCCTTCCAAGTCCTACTCCGACGCGGATGTCATCGCTGCGGGATATGTCGAACTCGCCCTCCGCATGGTCGGAGCACGGAGGTCTTGACGCCGCTCCAGGTGTTTGCCCGAGCGGTTATGGGGCGGCGTCGTACCGGGTCCCATCGACGAGACTCAGTATTCCGGGGCGCGGGGCCGACGTCGGCGACGAGGGCGCTGGGTCCTCGAGTGCCCAGGAGCCTTGATCACCGAATCCGGCGACCGAACGTTACCTTCCTTTGAAGCGTCGCAGGGTTGTGAGTGCTACAGAAACCGGGACGTGGTCCTGAACCGCCACCTCTGAACGCCCGAGCTCGGGCTTCGGCCTGGTCGGGGCGCCCTTCTCACGGGGTGAGCGGCCCACCGGCGGCGCGCCAATCGATCAGGCCACGGCTCATATTGACCGCTTCGAAGCCGTTCTCGACCAGGAGGTTCGCCGCGCCCGCGGAGCGAAGGCCGCCGGTGCAGAAGGTAATGAGCAGACGGTCCTCGGGCAGTTCCATGCAGCGCGCTTGGAGCACCTCGAGCGGCATGTGCACAGCACCTGGGATGTGTACTCGATTCCACTCGAAGTCACGACGGACGTCCACGACGATCGCACCCTCCGCGACCAGGCGCACCGCCTCGGCGGCGCTGATAGCTGGGGGTCGGCGTAGGTAATGACGGAAGCTCACGCGCAGCACCCTTCTCCTCGTACGAGACGGAAGGCGCCCGGCACGATACTGAGGCGACACAGTGGCAGAGGCTCCATAACCTTCAGCTTAACTGAAGGTTGGAGCGGGGTGAAGGCCACTGGCCTTGCGAGATCACCGTGCCTCGTGAGCGCAGCGCCTCGGTCAATTCGGGGTGCTGCGCCGCGAATTGGCGGGCGGCAGCCGCGCACCTGTGCGCCAGGTGGCCGAGCGCATTGCTCGCGACGGTAGAAGTGTGTGTCAGCAGCCCGACCTGTATTGCAAGCGTGTGCTCATCGGCAGCGACTACCGCTGCGGCTGTGCTATCGCCGCGGGCGCACTCGGTGTTCACGATGCGCCGGAAGCAGGAATCGCGGCCGTTGTCGGTGGCCGCTCCGGCGTTCTGAACGGTGGTCGCGAGTGCTTTGACGTAGCGGGCACGGTCGAGCAGCTGATGTTCGAGAACGAGGTCTTCGAGCAAGCTTCGTCGAACGGTTGGGCTTGTTCGCCGATCGCCTTGACCGCGGCGGCAGCCCTTCCGATGAACGGGCCGATCCGCTCCGGCGTGCCGCCCCGGGGCGGATTCGTTCTTCCGAGGGCATCGACGCGCGCGCCGTCCGGACAGTTGGCAAGCGACGCTTACGGTTTCAGCCCTCGATGGCTACTTCCTGCAGTGCAGCCGAAATGGCGGCCCGCAACGGGTCGTGCCGGGCACCGAGCCGGTGTTCGGGAGCGTCTCGGTCAGATCCGTAGAGGGTGACCTGGCCTACTCGGAGGTGGTCGGGTTCCCACTGGTAGCGGGGGAGGACGTGGCCGTGCAGGTGTGGCCACAAGTTGCCCAGCACCTCGTAGTTGATGCGCAGAAATTCCGGGTCCGCGGCACGGCATGCGCGTTCGACCGCTTCACCGAGCAGCACCATGTCGTGCATGAATGTGACGCGGTCCGCCCGCGGCAGTTCGGTGAGTTGGTCAGCGTTTCCGTCGTGGATGAGCACGCAGTACCCGGGCAGGTGCTGTGTGCTGCCGATGACAGCCCACCCACTGCGCAGTCGGCCGATCACGGTCGGGTTGGTGCCTTGCCGGGCGGCGCCGATCGGATCCTCGAGGTAGTCGATCGACTCGCTCCGTGATTTGCTCTCCGGCATACCGTTTCCCCATCCCTGTTGCGCGCCAAGTTGTATCGGTGGTCCTTCATGAAACCAGCTGGCGGACAAAGGTGATCGCGGAACTCGCAGCGCGGCACCTCGCTACAGCCGCGGGTCTGCACCTCGCGCGCGTAGCAGCAGGCAGGTCGGTGGAAGTTCACGTTCCAAGCGCCACTGCGCGGCCCCGCAGAACGTCGCGACGGCCCCTTCTATCCCTCGCGCGGCCGTACTCGCTTGTCGCGAAATCCGCAGGTCCGCAGGTGAGCCAGGACCAGCAAATTCGCTGGTGGGGGGCGTTAGCCTTGTCGGTATGGCACGGGATGAGCGCGGAGTTACCGCCCAGAGCGAAGATTTCTCCAACTGGTACAACGAGGTCGTCGTAAAGGCTGCCCTCGTCGATCGCGGACCGGCCAAAGGCACCATGGTCATTCGACCGTACGGGTACAGGATCTGGGAACTGCTACAGGCCGAGCTCGATCGGCGTATCAAACAGACCGGTCACGAGAACGCCTACTTTCCGCTCCTGATTCCCCAGTCCTACCTCGAACGCGAAGCCGACCACGTCGAGGGGTTCTCGCCTGAACTTGCGGTGGTCACGCACGCGGGCGGTAAGGAGCTCGAAGAACCACTTGTCGTGCGACCTACCAGCGAGACGATCATCGGCGAGATGATGGCGAAGTGGATCAGCTCCCATCGCGATCTGCCGTTGTTGCTCAACCAGTGGGCCAATGTTGTTCGGTGGGAGATGCGCCCGCGAATGTTTCTGCGCACGACGGAATTCCTGTGGCAGGAAGGCCATACCGCGCACGCCGACGAGGCGGAGGCTCGTGTCGAGATGGAGTTGGCGCTCGGGATCTACGAGACCGTTGCCCGGGAGCTGGCGGCGATGCCGGTCGTGCCGGGTGAGAAGACCCCCGGTGAACGCTTCGCGGGCGCTGTCGAGACGATCACGATCGAGTCGATGATGCGGGACGGCAAGGCGTTGCAGGCCGGGACCTCGCACTACATGGGCACCAACTTCGCGCGGGCATTCGGAATCCGGTACGCCGCCTCTGATGGGCGAGACACATTCTGCCACACGACATCCTGGGGAATGAGCACCCGGATGCTCGGCGGCGTCGTGATGACCCACGGCGATGACCGCGGCCTGGTGCTGCCGCCGCGCCTGGCGCCGCACCAGGTCGTCATCGTGCCGATCATGCGCGGTGATACCGCGGCCGCTGTCGTCGCGGCCGCCGATGAACTGGCAGGCAAGCTTCGGTCCGCTGGGGTCCGCGTGTACGTCGATGATCGGGACCAGACGCCGGGCTGGAAGTTCAACGAGTGGGAGATGCGCGGTGTCCCTGTGCGCGTCGAGCTCGGCCCGCGCGATCTCGCTGCCGGGACAGCGGTGATGGTTCGGCGCTTGGGGGAGGAGGGCAAGCAGTCGGTCGACTTGGCGACCATGCCCGACCTCATGCCCGGGATCCTCGACGATTTCCAGGCGTATCTACTCGCTCGCGCGACCGCGTTTCGCGAGGAAAACACCAGCGCTGTCGACGATTGGGCGGCGTTCGAGGCGGCCGTCGCGACGGGCTGGGCGTTGGCCCTGCACTGCGGTAAACCGCAGTGTGAGATCGACATCAAGGCCCTCACGGCGGCGACGCCGCGGTGTGTGCCGCTGACCGGCGACGCCGAAAGCGGCCAGTGCGTTCGTTGTGACGCACCGGCCTCCTACGGCAAGCGGGTGATCTTCTCCCGGGCCTACTGAACCCCCTCGGGCGGCCACCCCCGCCTTGCTCGTGGCGTAGGTGGTTATCGACCGGCGCATGCCGCGCAGCGCGGTGAACGACGAGACCGATACCCGATGGGTTGTCACCGGCAGGAGCGTCCGGTGCAGGTGGTCAGTTCACCGAGGCGGTGGTCGAGGTCGGTGACGATGTCAGCGTGGGCCGCGCGGCCTTGGGGGGTCTTGATGAGGTTGGTGAGTTGGTAGGGGTCGGCCTGCAGGTCGTAGAGTTCGTATTCGCGCTGGTCGAGGGGGCGTTCTCGCTCGTACCAGCGTACGTAGAGGTACCGGTGGTTGCGCACGGCGCTCCAGGACGGCATGTCGAGTGCGTACATGACGGGGGTGTCGGTGCCGGGGATTTGTTCCTGGGCGATTCCGTTGCGGCCACTGTCGCCGTTGCCACCGTATTCGGCGGCGAAATCGGTGCGCCAGCCGATGGTGTCGCCGGACAGTACGGGGGTCAGGGACCGGCCGTCGACCTGGTCAGGGATGGGGATGTTCGCCCAGTCGTAGAGGGTGGGTGCGAGGTCGATCGACAGGGCCATGGCGTCGCTGCGTCCGGGGCGGATGCCGGGGCCGCTGATCGCGAGGGGCACTCGCATGGATTCTTCGTAGGGGGCCATTTTCTGGGTGAGGCGGTGGGCGCCGAGGCTGTAGCCGTTATCGGAGGTGAAGATCAGGTAGGTGTTGTCGAGTTCGCCGGTTCGTTCGAGGGTTTCGACGATTCCCGCGACCATGTCGTCGAGTGATTTGAGAGCGCCGAGGCGGTTGGTGTAGTCGATGTCGTTGGTCGCGGCGATCGTCGCGGCCCTCGCGTCGGCGGTGTCGATCAGCCATGAGGGTTTGTCGGACACGTCGGGTTCTTGATAGTTCGGTGACCGCGGGGCGAGGGTGGGCTGGGTGCTGGGCAGGTGGCGGGGTGCGGGCGGGATCGGGAAGTGGGGGGAGGTGGAGGCCGCGTACCAGAAGAACGGCTGCCCGGAGGCGGCGGCGTCTGTGAGGAACCGCTCGGACTTGGCGCGGATCACGTCCGTTTGGTAATCAGCCGGTGCCACACCGTATTTCACGCGGGTCCCGTTTTCGTTGAGGGTGTAGTTGTAGCCGGAGTACAGGAAGTTGTCGACTCCGGCGTTCCAGTCGTCCCAGCCGGGCGGGATGTGGCCGGGGTCGTGTTCGAGGCCGTTGAGATATTTCCCGGCCATGCCGGTGCGGTATCCGGCGTCGTGCAGGGTGGTGGCGATGGTGTGGGATTCGTTGCCGCGCGCGCGGAAGGTGTCGAAGCCACCGACCTCGCCGGCGTTGGTGAGGACACCGGTGTTGTGCCCGTATTCGCCGGTCAGGATGGAAGCGCGGGCCGCGCAGCAGATCGGCATCGGCGCGAAGCCGTCGGTGAACTCCACTCCGCGGTCACGGATCAGTGCCGCGGTGCGCGGCATCGCTTGCCACACCGGGGTGGTTGCCGCGTCCAGGTCGTCGGCCAGGATCATCACCACGTTCGGCCGCCGGTCTCCGGCCGCCGGCGAGGCCGAGGCTGTGGAGACGCACCCGGTCACTGTGAGCAGGACCGCGGCCGCCGCGGTCAGGAAACGACGCGGCAAGCGACGTGCGCGCATTGAGTTTCTCCTCGAGGGGGCAACGGGGGTGTTGGTTTTCTTCGCGATCCGGCCTATTTCGTCGATCCTGCCGCAGGCGATGGTGGCCGCCCATTCGTGGGCGACCGGGGCTGAGCTCGCCCACGAGCTGCATCGGCATCAATGCCTGCTGTCAGGCATCATCGGTGTCGTGCGCCAAGCCGAAAAGCCGAGAGCAGTGCATGTGCAACTCCGCGTGCGGCGAGCCGAGGAGCCGATCGAACTCGGATCGACCGAATGCCGAATCGCCCACATTCTTCAACTTATCGATCATGGCACGGCGCCTGGGCACAGATAAACGGTCCTTACCCGTGGCCAGGGCTGGCGCGAGTGTGCTTCAGTCCAACAGGCGCAGAGCCTCCACCGGGCAGCTGTCGACCGCCAGCCGCACGTCGTCGAGTTCGGCTTCGGTTACCTGTTCCGTCAGCACCGTCACGTTGCCTTCGTCGTCGACCCGAAATATATCGGGCAGCAATGCTTCGCACATGCCGTGGCCCTCGCAACGGGTGCGGTCGGCGGCGATCTTCATGCCGACCCCGAGGCGCCGAGGTGTTCGAGTCGGATGGGTAGGCCATCGAGGGGGATAGGGCCGGTCGCCCAGCCCATCGGCGGCGTGTAGTCGGCGGGCACGGTCCAGCGGTAGTTCAACAGCATGCGGTGCATGATCGCCTTGACTGTCATACCGCCGAAATAGAGTCCGATGCATTTGTGTGCGCCACCACCGAAAGGGGCCCAGGTATAGCGGTGAGCCTTGTCCTCGTGCCGTTCGGTCGTGAACCGTTCGGGATCGAACACGTCGGGGTCGTTCCACCAGCGGGCCTGGCGCATGGCCGAGTACGAGCCGATCATCACCAAGGTGTCAGCGGGGACGAACTGACCCTGAATCGCGGTATCCCGCACGGTTTCGCGGATCTGCTGCCCGACAGGGGAGTACATCCGCAGAATCTCTTTGAAGACCAGCTCCAGGGTCGGCAGCCGGTCCAGATCGGCATAGTCGAGTGACTCCTTGCCCAACGCCTGCGATTCGGAGCGCAGCCGGTCCTGCCATTCGGGATGCAATCCGAGCTGATACCCCATCATCGACACCGCGATCGTGCTGGTGTCGTGCGCGCCGAGCAGGACGAAGATCAGATGGTCGACGATATCCTGGTCGGTGAACGTATGGCCCTCCTCGGACGCGGTGCGGCACAACACGCTGAACAGATCCTCGCCATTTCCCGCGCGTTTGGCAGGCAGCTCGCGACGACAATAATCCTCCAGCACCGCGCGCCCGCGCAGACCGCGTGCCCACAGACCGCCGGGCAGATTCGTACGCACCAGCGCCTGGCCGCCCCGCACCGCATCGATGAAGGCCCGCTCCAGCCCGGCGGCCTCCGACCCGAGATTCGCCCCCATGAACACTTCCGAGGACAAGCTGAGCAGCAGGCGTTTGGCCGCCGGATAGAGCTGGAAATCGCGATTCGGTGTCCATTCGCGCATACCGCGCGCAATGGCCGGACTGGTGATATCGAGATAGCCGACCAACCGCGGCCGGGTAAAGGCCTGCTGCAAAATCCGACGGTGATAGCGGTGTTCCTCGAAGTCGCGCAGCAGGATGCCGCCGTGGAAGAACGGGCCGATGAAGAAGGTGTAGCCGCGTTGCGCGGAATACACTTTGTCGCGGTCGGCGAGTACCTCTTCGGTGGCTTCCGGTCCGGCGACCATGACCACGCGTCGCCCGGCAATCCCGACCCAGTGCACCGGCCCGTATTTGTCGAAGCGGCGGCGGGCGAAATCGAGACTGTCGCTCATCGCGGGTATGGCGTGCCCGATGACTGGGACACCGTAATCGCCCATGATCGGCCGTAATCCGCTGTCGGGCAGCGGGTCTGCCAGCGCGCGGGTCTGCGAGGGATATCGCTCGGCAAGAGCGGATACGGCGGATTTGGCCCGTCGGCCCAGGGTGGACATCATGCTCGTGGTCCTCTCGCACCGTTGCGATGTGGTGTGATCTGGACCATACAGGAATCAACCGTTTCCGTAAACGGTTGATTCCTATTTCTGTTGCGGCATACTGAGGTGTGTGACACGGGCAGCGACCGGCATCTATCGCGGCACCTCGGCCGAACAGCGACGCGACGAACGCCGCCAGCGGCTGATGGACGCTGCCCTCGACATCATCGGCACCCAGGGCTGGGCTGCGACCACCGTGCGCGGAGTCTGCGAACAGGCCAAGGTCGGTCCGCGGTTCTTCTACGAGAGCTTCGACGACCTCGACGCGCTCGCCGCCGCCGTACACGACGAGATCATCGACACCGCGATCCGCAGCTCACTGGACGCACTCGCCGCCGCACCGGAGGACATCGCAGCCAAAACGCGGGCAGCCGTCACCGCCATCCTCAATTCCGTCGTGGACGACCCCCGCCGCGCCCGCATCGCTTTCGCCGAGGCGCACGGCAGCGAAATCCTGATGCGACGCCGCGCCGCCGCCATGCGCACTATCGCCGATGTCGTCGCCGAACAGGAACGCGCACTGTTGGACCCGCCTGCCGGCAGTGAAACCCTGGTCAGTGCGGTCTCTCTGATGATCACCGGCGGCGCCGCCGAATTGGTCCTGGCCTGGCTCGACGGCGGTATGGACATCAGCCGCGACGAACTGATCAACCTGTGCGTCGAATTCGTGCTGACGTTTGCCGACAACCTGACCACGATGGCCGCCCGATTGACGCATTGAATGCACGCGCTGATTACGCATTTCAGCTTCGCCGGGCAAAGCTGCTCGGCGACTTCCATCGGCCTCGCAGGACGTGGTTGATCTGGTCGGGCTGGTGCGCCTGCACCGCACGTTGGGGGACAACGGATATCGCCGAAGCGATCCGCAACGCGCTCTCCGTGCTCGCCGATTTCGAGCCCGATGCGCAATGGGCGCGAGAGGTGATTCGTGCCAGGCCGAGGCCGTATGCCCATGTGCTGTCCACTCCATAGCCATCGCCCTCAATTAAGACCTGATGGACGACCGCTACCACGCAGGCTCCCGAGCCTTGGACGCTGCCGCCTGCTCGGCACCCTAGGCCTGTGTCGAAGTCCCATCCGGTGCCTCCGACCCGATGATCGGAGCGTCCGCTGGGCTGAGCGGAGAAGATCCACTGGTCCTAGGTGTGAGTGTCGGGAGTTCGGATGTCAGCGGCAACGTTGATCACACTGTGCCGCAGGCAAGTTAGTGCATAGCAACAAATCGGTCTCGACCTCTATCCACTAGTCGAACTTGGGTGGATGATGGCCGAGAGGCTAGGTCTCGATCTCCGCCCAACTTTTCTGGTCCCTCCTCTGAGGTGCGGACTGCCCTTACAGAGGGCGTGCCAGTCACATTCCTTCGTTCGATTTCGTGAGTTCTGCGCGTGAGCCGATCAGGTTCCAGAGTCGGCTTCCTTGCGACATCAGGATGGAAAGGTACTCCGATCATGGCGATCAAGCGGAGATCAGGGTGACAGGTCTCGAGCGGAACAACGGCGGGGTGTTGCCACTGGGAGTCGGCGGGCTGGTCCGATGAGCGTGGTACTCAGGCCCGGAGATCGTGGAGACCTCGTCGGGGTGCTCCAGGCGACGCTGAACCGTGACCACCCCCTCTACTCCAGATTGGTCGTAGACGGGGAATACGGCCCAGCCACGACCACGGTCGTCGCGGAGTTTCAGCGCCGGGCGGGACTCGATGTGGCCGAACCCGGCACGGCCGACACTACGACATTGCGCAGGCTCGGACTGAACTTCGACCGGCTGCCACCAGCCGGGACCCGGCCGTTGTACTACAGTTTCGCCGGCACGTGGGGCCATTGGAGTCAGGGACCACCGTTCGACGTCGGCTCGGCACTCGAAGGCGAGGGCCGGGTCCGCAATCAACCGGTCGCGTACCCCGCCAGTGGATTTCTCAATCCGGACCCGCACACCAGCTACCGGGAGTCGGTCGCGCTCGGCGTCGGGGAGGGGATCAGGCTGATCCTGCTGAATCCCGGCCCTTTCATCCTCGCGGGATACAGCCAAGGCGCGGAAGTCGTGGTGCGGCTGATGATGCTCATGACGGACGGCGGGCCGCTCGCGCACCGAGCGGACGATCTGCGGCGCGTGATCACCTTCGGGTCGCCGTGCCGCCCGCCGGGACGCACGCTGCTGGGTAACAACCCGCCGGGGGCCGGAATCTCCGGCGACTACACGCCCCAGGAGTTCCGCGACCGCACCTTCGATTTCGTACTCGACGGTGACATGTATGCGACGACGACTGACGACACGCTGCTCGAGCAGTTCTACGACCTACTCGTCCAGGCGGAGCTGACGGTGCCGTTTGCGGTTGCGGTGTTGCAGTTCCTGCAATCGAACATCCTCGGTGGTGGTCTCGGTGGCCCGCTCGGCAATGTCGGCCGAATGACCGTGCCGACGGGACTCGGTGGCGTCGACTTCGTCAAGGCCGTCCGAACCATGCAGGTCGTCTCCGAGTTCCTGATCCGTAATCCGCATGTTCACTATCACGATTGGCCGGACTTCGACGGCCACACCGGAATCGAGCGCGCCGAGCAAGTCCTCCGCGACATCACGTCGCCCGACTAGCTGAAGTCAGACCTGCTCATAACCTGGTGGAAATACTCGCCGATCCCGCCAGCTATCACACGGGGATCTTGAAGTGCATTGCGCGGTAAGGCCATCCGTCGGTGGTCTTCCACTGCGACACCAACAGGTGTAGGCCGGCGTCGAGGGTGGATCCGGGGACGATGCACGGGCCGTAGAGTTGCGCGACCCTGTCATTGCCCTCTTCTCCCCATGCCGACCCGCGAATGGGTGTCGTCTTCGGCACCTGGTAGAGGTTGTCGGTGGGAGTGTCGAGCAGACGCACGTCGATATCGTAGCCACCGGTGGTGGAGGCGTCGAAGTTGACCAGAGCCCATTTGTTCTGAATTCTGCGCAGGCACATCTCGCCGAACTTTTCCGCGGAGGGCTGGCTTTCGAGTACCGGTGTCGGTGGGTTTCCCCAGTTCCAGCTGCCGTCGCGCCAACCCCAGCCGATGTAGGCGCCGGGGTCGGTGATCCGGTCCTGGCGGACGCGGCGCAGGATGACCCCCTTGTCGCGTTGGAATCCGGTGGAGAAGACGTACACCCACCCGTCGTCGTCGCGTTCCCAGGTCCACAGCTGCGCGAACCCGTTGTGCAGGCCGGCGTCGAACTGGGCACCGGTGTGCCGCCAGGACTTTCCGTCGTCGCTCGACGTCCAGATCTCGGTGCGTACCACGTTGCCGAGGCCCTGGTTGATCATCACGTGCAGGTAGATGTCCTGGCCGATGGTGATGACGTCGGAGGGCAGCGCCGTCGTCCCTCCCGCGTGGTCGTAGGGCCACAGTTGCTGGGCGTAGTTCGGAACCGGTCCCGCGGCTTCGTGCCACACGATTCCGTTGTCCAAATTCGTTGTGTCGGAGTACAACGCGACCGGCGAGCGCCAGTCGTCACTGCCGACCATCGGGTCGCGGAAGGTATCGCCGAAGACGGCGAGAATCCGGCCCGAGGGTGTACGGGTCATCACCCCGAGATCGGTTGCGGCCATACCGAACTGGTCGGTGTGGCCGGGGCCGGTCGCGTCGGTGATCTTGCGTGTGCCGGTGGGGACGGCAGCGGGGGCAGGCAACCGCCAGCCGTCCTTGATGACGCCGTACCACTCACCGGCGTAGACATGGCCGGTGACCGGCCAGCCCTGCGCCTTCTGCATCGCGGTCGCAGCGTCGCGGGTGGCGTCGTCGTACACGCTGGTCTGTGCGATTCCGAGGGCGGCCTGCCAGCGTCGCAAGCCGTCCTTCGATGCTTGCGGCTCGTTGCCGAACCTGTTCGACCACGACTCCTGCGGCCCGGACAAGGGACCCCAGTAGTGCCCGTTCGGCAGTGGGAAACGGTCGGGGTCGTCGGGGATGCCCGCGTATTGCTTTGCCGCGGCGAGGACGACATCGTAGGGAAAGGTGTCGGGGACGTCCCAGTGGGTGCCGTCCTTGAAGCCCCTCAGTTTCACGGAACCGTAGGTGTAGTTGTTGTGGCTGGAGACGCCGTGCATGTCGTTTCCGACACCGGCGATGTCGACCCGCTCGATCGGGATGTGGTGTTCCTCGGATATTTTGGCGATGGTGAAGGCCACCATGTCGAGCATCTTGTCGTGCTCGAGCCACACGGAGCGCTGCTTCGGGTTCGATTCGACATTGGGGCTCGGACTGGTGGTCCACCGTGGAATCGCGCCGGAGGTCCCGACGAGGGCGATATGCACCGAATCCTGGTTCTCGTCGTTGACGCCGCGCACCGGAACGCTCCAGGAGGCGTTCTTCGTGGAGACTGTCTGGATGATGTGGTTGTCGTCGACGATGTAGTGATATGACCCGTCCTGCCTGGCCGCTTGACCGTCGGCGACGTTTTCGGCACGGCTGATCCAGTCCTGATTCTCTGTGGTGTGCAGGTAGATCCGCTTGTATGGGCCATGCCCGGAGCGGGAGCCCGGCCCGGGGTGCCAGGCGATGTCGTAGCCGTCGGGTTCGCGCACCGAAATCGGGCCGGGAACGACGATCGGTTCTGGGGTAACGGGCTGGGCGGCGTATTGCCATTGCCCGAAGTCGGCGGTGAGGGTGTCGTTGACGTCGACGTTGATCCCAGCGACCTTGACGTTGTCGCGCGGGTGAATGAGCCGCTGGAACAGGCAGGCGTGCGCGGAGATCGTGCCGAGCGGCCTACCGCCCAGCCAGGTGTTGGGTTGCCACAGGAACCGTTTTCCGCTGCCGTCGCGGCACGTGCCGACGACGTTGTCCTCGACTGCCCAATCGCACGCCAGGTATTTGCAATACGCGCCGACGCGCTCCTTGCCCAGCACCGACGCCGCGCCGCGCAGATAGTGGATGGCCATGCTGTTCCACTCGGACAGCGACAGATCGTCGTCGATGGAGAAGAAGATCGGAGCCTCGGCCGGGCCGCCGCAGTGCCGGTGCCACGCGTCGGCGGCCTGGGCGTCGGCGACACCGCCGTCGAACCCGCGGCGCCAATCGGCAGTGGCGTTCTTTCCCTTTTGCCAATTGCTGACAAGGGGCATCTTCAGATCGAGATACCCTGCGGCTTCCTCGGGAGTGAGTTTCTTGTTGATCAGGCCGCGTTCAGGTGAGTCCACCAGGTAGCGAACAGCCCCGTGGTATCCGTCGGCCTTCACTGCCTGCGCCCCGGGGCGGGCCGCGGCGTGATCGACCAGCTGCATCCTCGATGGACGCTCCCCGGGCGAGGTGCTGGTGAATCCCGCCCGCCAGGTCGCCGGGCCGATCAGTCCATCAGGGGTGAACCCATTCGCGAACTGCACCGAACGCGCCGCGTCGGCGGTTGTCTGGTCGTAAACACCGGTCTGTGGCAGGCCCCGCGCCTGCTGCCAGCGCTTCAAGCCCGCAATCCACTCGGGCCGTTCGCTGCCGTGACGCCCGGAGATCGACGAGGCGGGGCCCTCCAGCGGTCCGTAGAAGAACCCTCGCGGCAGTGGGAAGGCCTCCGGGCTCGACCCGTCGGTACCGGGGTCGGGTTGCGTGCCGGGGTCGACCGCACCCTCGAGGAAAGGCTGCGGATTTCTCGGTTCACCGCCGATGCGCCCGGGCGGGCCCCACACCTCGAAATGCAGATGCGGACCGGTGGATTGGCCCTCCGACCCCACACTCGCGATCTGTTCGCCCTCCCGCACCCGATCGCCTTGCTTCACCAGAATGCTCGCATGACGCATGTGTCCGAAGATCAGATCAACACCGCGGCCGTCCTGTGCATCCAGCCACACCCAGTTTCCGAACCCCGACACCGACCCCGGTGGGCGTTCCGCACCCTCGACGACCACACCGTCCACCGGTGCGAAGATCGGCGTGCCTGCCGGTGCGGCGAAATCGATACCGTCATGGTCAGGTCGCTCCGGCGTTCGAAAGCCCGACGAAATCCGGAATGTGCTGTGCACTGGCCTGGTAGTCATGGAAGCCTCCTCGCTTCGTCGGTACAACGGGCTGGCCACTGTTCGAGACTCTGATTGTCGTAACGAGGGGTGATGATCACGCGCGTAATCCACTACTCGAATTCTTCGACGGCGGTGTCATGGCGCCAGGCGACCGAGCGGGGTGACAATCGCGTCGTGACCATTCCCGATTCCGGCGGTGACGCAGTCATCGACCGCCTTTTGCTGGGCGATGCGATTGCGCAGCTGCTGCCTGTGCCGAATCTCTGCCCGCAACTCCGTGCCCGCTCGACGTTCGTCCACCTCGAGCGCTGGTAGCCCACTCAGTGGTGGGTTCTCGAGGAGTATCCGTGCGCTCGCATCAGGCCGTGCGCATCCACCGAAGCCACCAATTCTCTTGCAGACGTGAATATCTGAATCCGCGCGTACATGCGCCTCCGCACGCTAGCTCGGATTGCCGAACCATGGTGGTACCGGGCCTCCGGTCAACCGCTCGAGTTCCTCCGCCACAGTCTGCCGGTCGAGCGCCAATGCTTGCCGCATCTCGTGTGCGGCAAGATCATACAGATCGTGACGCCCGTACTCATGGGCGATGCGCATGGTCTGAAGTAGCGGTTGAATGCCGCCAACTATGTTGCCGCCCGCTGTTGTGAATATCCCATAGTTCAACAAGCTCTCTGCCAGCTCCTGATCGAATTTCTTGTGATCGAATTCGGCCAGTCGAACGTATGACTCGATCGCCCGTTCTGTCGACGCTACCGCTTCATTCCACTGGCCTTCGGTCGCCAGTTGGACTCCCCTGTTGTGCAGCGCGGCGGCCTGTCGCGGCACCTTGTCGACGTATTGTCGACAGCTGGTGTCGTGCGGGTAGCGCTCGGTGATGGCCCTCCATCCGTCCATGACCTCGATCGGCATTTCGGCGGCCGAGCAGTATTTCACGTAGTCGCGCAGGTAGGCACGGTAGTTCGGCTCGATGTCGATAACCCGCGCCATCAGGTTTGCCGCCAGGTCCGGGCGACGCATGGAGTTGAGGACTGATGCGCGGTTGAACAGTGCGACGGTGTGGTCCGGCCGCGTCTCGAGAACACGCGAGAACATGTCGGCGGCCTCAAACCATTCACCGGCCACCATGAGTCGCTCCGCAGACATGATGTCCTGACTCGGCGCGGGTTCATAGGGGCCTACGTAGTCCTGGATGTACGCGACTCCGCCCGGCAGATCGACCTCCATGAGACTGGGCACCACGCTTTGTCCCTCCATGAGATCATCGAGAGCTTTGACAGCCAGTTCACGGCCCAGCTCCTGTCGGCCCGAGTCGGCGTCACGATAGATCGCGAGCACATTCAGGTGCAGACCCGATCTGGCGTTGCGCAGCACATGGACGAACTTCGAATAACCCGAGCCGAGCTGGGGACCGATCCGATACAGACAGCCGCGGATGGTTATCCCCTTCCCTTCGTACTCCTCGGGATCGTGCTTGCACACATCAAGCATCTCCACGACACACCACGCCTACAGCGCCGCTCCGGGCGATAAATCAGCGCCCGACAGCTGGAGGTAGAGCGGAGTTCCGGCGATGTCCGTTCCATCTACACCAAGTAGTGCGAAGACGGTGGACATCCTCATTTGCACCTGGCCGCCGAAGAAGCGGTAGTTGCCCGAATGCAGCAGGAAGGTTCCGTCCGGCTCAGGACCTTCGCTGAAGAAGCGCAGCGAGCAGTCCAAGAGCAGGTCGCGGCCGCCGAACGACGAACGAATTGTCACAATGTCCGCCGAAGTGGGGTTCACAACCGGCATCTCAATCCGGAAGAGGCCATCGTAAAAGTAATATGTCCCGCTCTGTCCCGAGGAGATGGCTTCTCTGATATCGGGCACGTCGCCGTGGTCCGCAGCTATGGTCAACAGTACGTCCCTGAGCTTCTCGAAATAGGCAAGCTTCACCCTGCGTTCCCGCTGGATCACGTTCTTCCGCCCGTAAGTCATGCTGCCGTTGAACAGGCTGACAATATGGCCGAGGGACAAACCCATGCGGAGATCTCGAACACCCGACTGTTCGGAGATCACCTGCTCGGTAAACTCGCTACTGCGCTCCGGATCGAGTTGCCCGTGCAGACTGTCCACCTTGGTTCGCGAAATGTAGCAGATGTAGTCCACGCATCCTCCGGTCACCGATGACGGCCTGCTGATCCTTACGTGATCGTGGGTCTCAACCAGATTCTGCGCGGCTGGCCCAACTACTTCAAGTACGTCGCGATCAGAGGACCGGTTCATATTTGTCGTCATTCCTCGAACGCGTTGATCAATACGGACAAGGCACCGTCGTTTCGACAAGGCTGGCTATACCCAAGAGTCTCGGAAATCGGCCGGCCAGCCCCATGCGGAGATGTTTTTGGGGTAGCCGGGATCGATGGTGCCGGGGCCGGTGTCGCCGCGGGTGACCCGGATGTAGCGATCACCGACGAAGAAGTACGTCTTCGGGCCGCTATCCAATGCCGCGTCGATCCCGTTCCTGCCGAAGTTGCCCCAGCCCCATGCGGAGATGTTTCTGGGGTAGCCGGGATCGATGGTGCCGGGGCCGGTGTCGCCGCGGGTGACCCGGATGTAGCGAGTGCCCGCGAAGAAGTACGTCTTCGGTCCGCTATCCAACGCGGCGTCGATCCCACCCCACAGTCCGAATAGGCCTTCGCCGAAGCTGCCCCAACCCCATACAGAGATGTTCGTGGGGTAGCCGGGATCGATGGTGCCGGCGCCGGTGTTGCCGCGGGTGACCCGGATGTAGCGAGTGCCTGCGAAGAAGTATGTCTTCGGCCCGCTCCGCAGTGCCGCCGCCTTCGAACTGGGCAAGCCTTCGTTGGTGTCGTAGAGCGGGGGACCGACCACCGACAGGTCTCTGCAGTTCTTCACAACCTGCTGATTTTCCGGAGGTGCCCACGGCCGCAGCCCGGTGCCACCGGCCCACGGTTGGATACTCGACAGGATCGTCGGGTCGGTCCCCTCGCGACCGTATATCCGGTCCGGATTCTTGCGCCACGCGCGACCCCGCGCGGTCTGCCATTTCGCCCACAGCCTGTCGACATTGGAATGCAGCAGGAACACGAACGGATCGTGGAACGCAAAATGCTGTTGGCCGATGGTTCCACCGATATAGCTGTGCGCGACGTCGTGCGCCATCAGCCGCAGGGCCTCACGCATTCGTGAGAACTGCTCGGCCTCGGCCGCGTCGTTGCCAGTGCCGATGAGAGCGGCATCCGCCGGGACCGCTGGCAACCCGGACCGCACGGCACGCCAGACCCGCTTGTGCCCGTTGCCCTCGGTGCTTTCGAAGTCTTGGAAAGGACGTCCCGCATCACCGTTCGCGCTGCCCATGAACTCGGCGGTGAAGAGTCTGGCTCCATCGGCATTCGAGGTCGGATCGGTTGTCCAGTCCCAGTAGTGCAGCGACAGCGAGGGATCAACCTCCCGGAGCAGTCGTTCGAGCCGATTACACAGCTCACGATGCCACGCCAGGAATGCCGGGGTGCCATGCACGTGGGTAGCTTGGTGAATCGCATTCTGCTTGTCCCAGTAAGACACACCATCGGGGTATCGCTTCGACGCGCTGAGCGCTATGAACGCATCACGTAATCGGTTGCGCTCAGTCTCGGAAATTTCAGCGACATTGCGCCGGATCAGATCGTTGAGGGCCATCACGCACCTCCTGTGCGGGCGGCTCGGGTGCCTGGGTCCGGAGGGTGCGAACCACCAGGACGAACCGCACCACCGAGCCTTCTCCGCACAGGGACCGAAAGAACGAGTAGTCGCTTACCTGAATCTGTGGTCCGCTGGGTTCTCGACACGGTCCAGCCGTCAGATTCTGGCACCGACTCTCGTGTCGCAGTTCCCTGCTTGTCGGGTCTGTGCGTTCGTTCGGCGTCGACCACCGGGCCTTCGGCGAATTCGACGGCCGTCGAGGCTGCGCCGCCGACCAACAGCAGGTGGCTGCAGCTAAGAGGGAATCGCGGGACAGTCGGCGAACGTGCTCATAGACCGCCGGTGAAGGACCGGGCGAACTCGGAGATCTGGATCGGCTGTTCCGGGGCTGGGTATCGGGTGTGGTGGACAGCTCATCGATTTATATACCCCCGGGGGTATAACGTGGACCGGGAAAACCTATACCCCCGGGGGTATAGGTTCGGCTTCGGACAAGACCTAGTGCTCGAGAGGTGAAGGAACATGACGGAGACGAAGACAGCGCGGCCGCCGGGCATGGCTGGGCCCGGGCAGACGAGTGCAGGGGTGCTGGCACGTCTGGGGTCCGTGATGGCCGGTCGCGCTCGGGTCGTGTTCGGGATATGGCTGGTGGCGCTCATCGCGCTGGGCTCTGCGGCGCCGAGTGTGTTCAGTTCGTTGGCCGGTGCAGGATGGCAGGCCAACGGTTCGGAATCAGTGCAGGCCAGGGAGTTGGCTCAGGAGCATTTCGGTGGTAATTCCTCGGCGGCGCTGCAGGTCGTAGTGCATTCCGATACCGCGCGGGTCTCCGATCTGCAGATGCAGACAACACTGAGCGAGGTGGCTGCGGTAATCGCCGGTGATTCCCGGTTCGGAGCGATCATCGACCCGCAACCGGGGATGACGATCAGCCCGGACGGGCACACCGGGATTCTGATCGCGGGGGCGAACGCGTCGACCGATGACATGGTGCGGGCTGTCGACGAGCACAAGGCAGCGTTGACCGCGCTCTCAGGTGACGGCATCGAGGTATATCCGACGGGAGCCTCGGCGTTGTGGAGCGATTTCAACAAGGCCAATCACGACGCGATGATCCAGGCAGAGCTGTTTTCATGGCCGGTCACGCTCCTGATCATGGTGCTCGCATTCGGTTCGCTGGTCGCGGCGGGTTTGCCACTGTTGCTGACGGTGGCCGGGTTGGTGGCCTCGGCTGGTGGGCTGGTGTTGCTGAACCAGGTGACCCCGATTTCGGTGTGGGCGATGAATTTCGCGATGATGTTCGCCCTCGCGCTGGGTATCGACTATGCGCTGTTCATGGTGGCCCGGTTCCGTGATGCACTGAGCCGGACCACTGATGCGCGGCGGGCGGTCGCCGAGACGATGGCCACCGCGGGCAAGGCGGTGGTGTTGTCGGGTTTGACTGTGCTGGTGAGCCTTTCGGCGGTGCTGCTGGTGCCGGCGCCTGCGGTGCGCACGATGGCGGTGGGGATCATGCTCGCGGTCGCGTTCGTGCTGGCCGCGACACTGACGTTGCTGCCTGCCGCGCTCGGCGCGCTCGGGGGCCGGATCAATGCGGCGGCGTTGCCGTATGCGACCCGTCAGCAGCACCGCTCGCCATGGTTCGCTCGGTGGGGCCGGTTGCTACACGAGCGTCCGTGGCCGTTCGCGATCGCCGGGGCCGGTGTGCTGATCGTGCTGGCGCTGCCGGTGCTCGGGTTGAAGGTCGCGATGCCCTCGATCCAGGTGGTACCCGACGAGGCACCGGTGCGTCAGGGCTATGAGCTGGTCCAGCGCCAGCTCGGTGCCGGTGCGCCCGGCGCGCTACAGGTCATCACCCCCGCCGAGCAGGCCGACAGCACCGTCAAGGCGGCGGCCGGCGCCGGAATCGCGATGGTGACGCCCGCGCAACCCGCCGCCGACGATTCCGGGTGGGTCATGATGCAGGCTCTGCCCGACATGGATCCCTCCGACGAGCGCATGGGAACAGTGCTGGAGCAGTTGCGGGATCGCTTGCCCGACCAAGCCCTGGTCGGCGGCGCGCCCGCGGAGAACCTGGATCTGCAGCAGGCCCTGAACGACTATCTGCCGATCGTTGTCTCGGTGATTCTGGTGCTGGGGTTCGTGTTGCTGCTGGTCGCGTTGCAGGCCCCGCTGATCGCCCTCCTGGGGACCCTGGTCAGCCTCGGCTCCACGGCCGCGGCGTTCGGGGTGGCGAAGCTGATCTTCCAGGACGGCCACGGCGCCGGGCTGCTGGGATTCACCCCGCAAGGATTCCTCGACGGGTGGGGTCCGGTGTTCTTCTTCGCCATGATCTTCGCGATCGCGATGGACTACACCGTGTTCCTGCTGGCAAGCGCCAAAGAACAGTTCGAACGCACCGGGGATGCCCGGACCGCGGCGGTGGAAGGGCTGGCCCATTCCGGGCGGGTCATCTTCGCTGCGGCGGCGGTCATGGTCGCGGTGTTCTTCACCTTCGCCCTCGCCGAGCCGCTGCCGCCGAAGGAAATGGGCATCATCCTCGGTGTCGCGGTCCTGCTGGATGCCCTTATCGTCCGGCTGGTCCTGCTGCCGGTCATCCTGCGGCTCACCGGGCGCGCGGCCTGGTGGTCACCGGCCTGGATGCGTCGGGTGCTTCCGCGAATCAGTTTCGCTCATCACTGACACACCTGCAGCAATACCCCCGGGGGTATTGTGGGTGGTCGGACGGATATGAAGGAGAATGCCGTGGTCGGCGACGAAGACAGCATTGCCCAGGTTCTCAACCGGCTGCGCCGGGCACACGGACAGCTCGCCGGGGTGATCACCATGATCGAGCAGGGCCGTGACTGCAAAGACGTGGTCACCCAGCTCGCCGCGGTCTCACGCGCCCTGGACCGGGCGGGGTTCAAGATCCTGGCCACCGGGCTCCGTGAATGCCTCGATGAATCGAAAGAGTCCGGTGACCCGTTGACCGTCGCCGAACTCGAAAAACTGTTCCTCGCCCTGGCCTGACCCGGGAACCATCCTGGGCGAGGGCGGATCCGAGAAAGGGAGATCCATGTCGACCTCACCGCTGACCGGCAGAAGCTGGACCATTGCCCGGCTGGTGCCGTTGCTGGCCGGGACCCTGGTCCTGGTCGGCACCGCGGCGGCCGCGACGATATCGGCGTGGTGGCTGATCGTGCCGGCACTGGTGGGAGCCAACCTGCTGCTCTACAGCGCGGTGGGCTGGTGCCCGGCCACGCTGCTCATGCGCCGCGCGGGGATCACCTCGGGCGTCTGCTCACCCGAACTCTCCTGAAATCTTACGCAAGGAAGGTGATTACGTGATGGACATCGCCCTGTCGACCACATTGCACACCGGCTTCGACCGCGCCGTGGACGCGGTCCGGGAAGCTCTGGCCGAGCAAGGATTCGGCATCCTCACCGACATTGACATGGCGGCCACGATCAAGGCCAAACTCGGCCACGATATGGAGGACTACCGCATCCTCGGCGCCTGCAATCCGCCTCTGGCGCACCAGGCGGTCGGCATCAACCGCCAGATCGGACTGCTGCTGCCTTGCAATGTCGTCGTGCGCCGCGATCCGCACGACACCGAGCTGATCCACGTCGAAGCCATGAACCCCGAGCTCATGGTCGAGGTCACCAGCGACGCGCGACTGCGCCCGGTTGCCGCGGACGCCGCGGCCCGCTTGGCAGCCGCACTCGAGACTCTCGACCGGCACGCAGGCCCCGGCCCTTCGCAGCGGTGAATGCAGTCGGCGTGCACGCTCATGGCGAGGCTGCGATTGAAGCCGACATGGACTTCTCGGTCCAGGGCACCGGGTGTAGTGGATCGCGGCCGTGCAAAGTGGAGCGCTCGACGGTGAACTCGGCCGCGGCGGGCGTTTTGTGGAGTTGATGCCTATGCATCAAGTCCGAACTTGTCGGAGGATCGAGCTGTATTGGGACGGTTGGCTATTGGTAAGGGGGAGGGTGCTCATGGGGACAACGAAGAACTGTGCGTGGTGTCCCGGGGCGGGTGGTAGGCATAGGTGATGATCGGCCAGCTGCCTGTCGATGAACAACTCGACGCATTCCGAGAGGCACTCTCGCACAACGAAGTACTGACGGAGGTGCTGACCTTGTCGGCATCGCTGGAATTGCCCGGCTGGTATCTCACGGCGGGCTGCCTGTTCCAGACCGTCTGGAACACAGTCACCGGCCGGGGACCCGGCGAAGGCATCAAGGACTACGACCTGTTTTACTTCGACTCCGCTGATTTGTCCTGGGAGGCCGAAGACGCGGTAATCCAGTCGGCGAAGCAGGTCTTCGCCGATATCCCCGCCGAGGTGGAGATCCGCAACGAGGCACGTGTTCATCTCTGGTACGAGCCGAAATTCGGGACGCCATGTCCTGCCCACCGGTCCACCGAGGATGCGATCGACTCCTTCGCTGCCACCACTTGCTGCCTGGGAGTTCGCCTCGAACAACCTGGCGGGCGTTGGCGTGTGTACGCCCCACACGGGCTGTCGGACGTGTTCAACCTCATCGTCCGTCCCAATCCGGTCCTCGCGCCGCGCACCGTCTATGAGGCCAAGGCCAGCCGCTGGCTCCAACAGTGGCCCGAATTGACCGTCATGCCCTGGCCGACATCGGCACCCACATCGCGAGCAACTTGATCAGTGCAGACAAATTTCGACAGGACGCAATGTGGCACTCGGCGGTTGTGCCCGCGTACGGCACCGCTGGTGGCAGGAACTTCGAAACCTGCGCTATCCCTCTTCAGTTGGGTCCGCCAGCATCCGGTAATGCCGAACTATCGCGCATCGCGGTTGGCGCCCTACCTCAGAGATTTCGCGGAGCGACCAGCCCTGATTCGTAGGCCAAGACGACGAGTTGGGCGCGGTCGCGGGCGTGGAGTTTGGTCATAGCCCGGTTGATATGGGTTTTCGCGGTGAGCGGGCTGATGACCATACGGTCGGCGATCTCCTCGTTGGACATGCCTTGGGCGACGAGGGTGACGGCCTCGCGTTCACGGCCGGTCAGTTCGTTCAGCTTTGTCGCATTGTCAGTGCTCAGCGGCTGAGAGACGTACCGGTTGATCAGCCGACGGGTGATCGAGGGTGCGAGCAACGCATCACCGCGGGCAGCGACGCGAACGGCATGCAGAAAGTCCTCCGGCAGAATGTCTTTGACGAGGAATCCGGCGGCGCCTGCCCGCAGAGCGTGGAAGACGTACTCGTCCAGGCCGTAGTTGGTGAGGATGACAACGTGCACCTCGGCCAATGCGGGGTCTGCCGCGATCTGCCGTGTCGCCTGGATACCGTCGAGGACGGGCATCTGGATGTCGATGAGCGCGATGTCGGGTAGGTACTGGCGAGCCAGAGCCAGGGCCTCGCTTCCGTCGGCGGCCTCGGCCACCACTGTGATGTCGTCTTCGAGGTCGAGCAGAGCCCGGAATCCGCTGCGAATCAATGGCTGGTCGTCGACGAGCAGGACACGGATCATGAGGGATCAACGGGCAGTTCGGCGTGGACGGAGAAGCCGCGTTCTGGCTGGGGCCCGGCGTGCAGGCGCCCGCCGAGAGCGGTGACGCGTTCCTGCATTCCGAGTAGGCCGACACCGTGTACCGCCCCGCTGCCCGGCCGCAATCCACCGTCGTCATCGACGCGCACGATCACCGCGTCGGGGCGGGAGTCGATGCGGACCGAGGCCGTCACGGCGTGTGCGTGCCGGGAGATGTTGGTCAGCGATTCCTGCACGATTCGGTAGACGGTGCGGTCCAGCGCGGCCGGTAACGTCGGGTTTTCTCCTGTGATGGTCAACGTGGCGTCCAAACCCGTTGCGCGAGCACGTTCCACCAGTTCTGGAACGTGGCCGAGTCCGTGCCGAGATGCGTTGACGTCCTCGCGCAAGGCTTCCAATGTCGCGCGTAGTTCCCGGGCCGCTTCCCGGCCGGCTTCCCGGATCGCCAGCAGTGTCTCGGGCACGTGTTCGCCTTTCTTGTGGGCGACGTGTACCGCGGCCTCGGACTGGATCTTGATGACCGAGATCTGGTGAGTGAGCGAGTCGTGCAGTTCCCGTGCGATATGCAACCGCTCCTCGTCCGCGCGGCGTCGTGCGGTCTCCTCGCGGGTGCGTTCGGCTTCTTCGGCGCGCCGCTCGGCTTGGCGCAACGCCTCGCCGGCCGCGCCGGCAGCGACCAGCCAGGCCAGTTGCAGCGCATCGCGTGCGTGGGTGAATGCCTCGCCCACAGCCCAGTCGGGGTGGGCGAGCAGCATTGCGAAAGGCAGCGTGAGCACGAGCAGTATCGAACCCGCCACCGCGACCAGTCGCTGCCCGGCCCGGACTGTGGCGTACACCGCGACCAGGAACCCGATCGCGGGGACATCGAAACCGGTGGCCTGATAACCCAGCACAGCCGAACCCGACATCGCCAGAACGGCGACAGGAGCCTGGCGGGCCATCGCGAGCGAGAGCCCGGCGATCGTCAACAGCGCATAGCCCAGCACGTCGAGATCGGCAGGGTCACGGTGTGCACTCAGCCCGGTGCCCAGCAGCACGGCCGTGACCGCGACGGCGACCGCCCCGTCCGCGATGTCGATCCGCGCCCTGCTCATGGGTGCACCCTAGCCGCAATCGCATGGCAGCAAATCCGGCGGACAGACGATCAATCGTCTACTACGAACGCAGTAATTCCGCAGCGGCTACGGCAGATGCGGCAGTCGGCTGCCGCACCGATGGCAGCGCGAATTGTCCACGCCTGCCGGATGATCGGCGATGCGATAGGCGGACATGATGAAGCGGAATCGAGCCACCGAACGTTTGAAGGAGCACCCGATGTCCGCCTGCAATCTCCCTGCCGTCGTTGCAACAGCGCTGTTCGCAAGTATCGCGGTTGCTGCACCAGCCACAGCTTCGATCCACCACAGTGCCGCCGCCACCGGACTGACCTCCGGTCGACTCGGACCCACCTCGACTGCGCTGCTAGGACTGATCGCCGTGGTATTCGGCGTCCGTGTGTTGGCTCGGGTCGGCCGAAACGGTCCCGGCAACATCCGGAACCAGGCAGTGCTGACGCTGGTCTCAGGGCTGATCAGCCTGGCTCTGGGGAGCTGGTTCGCGGCCACCGCCGAGGGCGGCCCAGGTACCGGCAACGGGATAGTCGGGGCCTGGGCCGCCATGGTGTTCGGATTGGTCGCGCTGGTCCTCGGCGCGCTGGCACTGAACCGATTTCGCAGTGTCGACCGCATCGGCTGAGCTCGCGCAGTTCGAGTATTCGACTTCTATCGAGATCGCTGGGCATCAGCGTGCGGCGGGCGAGGTAGACGAGCGCCTCGAGGACCACGACCGCGAGGCCCAGATCATCGATGCTGTTCTGGCGCCGTGGGCCTGTGCTCGGCGGGTTGGAACAACTCGATCAGGTTGCCGGCGGGGTCGGCGAGCAGGATCTGGCTTCCGCCGGGACCGGTGACGGTCTCGGTGCGGAATTCGACGCCGTCGTTCCTGAGGCGGGTGATCTCGGCGTCGAGGTCTTCGACGACGAGGTGGATGCGATTGGCGCCGGGAGTGGCGATGTCGGCGGGGGTGACACGCGCACCGGAACTTGCCGGTCCGGACAGCAAGAGGCGCAATGATCCTCGGATGACGTCGGCGAAGGCGGGTGCGGCGTTGATGTGCACGGTGAAACCGAGATGACCGGTATAGAACGCGATGGCGGCTTCTACGTCATCGACGAGATAGCGGACGCCGACGAATTCGGTGGCTGAGGTCATGGCGCGCTTCCTTTCGAGGCGGTGTCGAGGGTTCCTCCAGTCAGTGGCGCTCTTCGAGCCCGACAGCTTCTCGTAGCCGATCCGCGGCCGCCCGGAGTTCGGGATCAGTGGACGCGGAGGATTCCAGGAGCGCGGCCAATGCCTCGGCGATGACATTGAGTTTCTCTTGCGCGGCCTCGCTCGCGCGGCGGCCGGCGTTTTCGAGCAGCACCACCAACAGCAGCGTGAAAACGCTCGCAACGGTGTGAATGGCAACCTGCCACGTTTTGAGGTCCGTCCACCACGGCAAGCTGATCAGCCACGCCGTGACGATTCCAGCGCAGATGAAGAAGAACGGAGCCTGACTCACGCGCAGTTCGGCCTGTTCGACGAACCGGTCGAAGGGCGAACGGCGGTCACCCCCGCCACGGCTGCGCGCGGCTTCGCTGCGGCGCTCCATCATCGAATTCTAGTCGCATCCACCCCTGTCGCAGCCGGACTGATATCGCGGTCGGACATTCCTTTATCTGTTCACTTGGACAGATAAAGGGCGTAGTGTTCTGATAGGTGAACGGCAGCACCGTGGCAATGCATATGAGCGACGGGATCGTCGATGCGCCGACGTCGCTGATCTTCGCGGGGATCGCGGCGGTGGGGCTCGGGCTCGCGAGCTGGCGGGCGCGCGCCGAACTCGACGAGCGCGCGGCGCCGATGGCCGGGCTGGTGGCCGCGTTCATCTTCGCGGTCCAGATGGTGAACTTTCCGATCCTGCCCGGTGTGAGTGGGCACCTGCTGGGTGGGGCGCTGGCCGCGATTCTGGTCGGGCCCTACCTCGGCGCGTTGTGCGTGGCGGTGGTGCTGGTCGTGCAGGCGCTGCTGTTCGCCGACGGCGGGCTGACCGCACTCGGCGCCAACATCACGAATATGGCCCTGATCGGTGTCGGCGCGGGATACCTTGTCGCTCGGGCCGGGACAGCGGTGCTGCGGCGGCGCAGCGACACGGGGGTGGGTGTCGTGGCATTCGCCGCCGCGTTCGTCGGAACCCTGTGTGCCGCGATGGGTTTCGTCGTCGAGTACGCAATCGGCGGGGCCGCGGGCTCCACGGTCGGGGCGGTCGCGGGGTACATGTTCTTCACCCACGCGTTGATCGGGATCGGTGAAGGCATCATCACCGCGGTCACCGTGGTGGCGGTGGTGAGCGCACGACCGGATCTGGTCTATGTTCTGCGTGCCGCTGGGCCGGTGTCCACGTCGGCGTCTCCCGTTCGTCTGCGGCTGTCCTTCACCGGCTTCCTGTGGGTGTTCGCCGCGGCCGCGGTGCTCGTCGCCGGCGGGCTGTCCTATGCCGCGAGTTCACAGCCAGACGGTCTCGATGCCACCACTCGACGCGGGTGCGCCACGGTCGAGGTGAACGGGGCCGAGGAACTGCACGGTGAGTGCATCGCGCGCAGCGCCGAGGAACACCGGTTCGCCGGTTCTCCGCTGGCGGACTACGCGATCGACGGCAACAGTGATCTGGCCGGTCCGGCAGGCGTGGTCGGCGTCGGGGTCGCCTTCGCCGTGCTGTTCGCGGTGGTCCGGATCGGCCGAAGCGGATCGCGTTCCGGGGGTCGGCGCGACGACGTCGCGGCGCGGTCGGATGCGGAGCCGGAGTAGGTGAGCGCCGCGGTCCACCGGCTGTATCTGGCGGAGAATTCACCGGCGCATCGGGCGCCGACCGAGGTCAAGATCGTGTGCGCGGTGGTTGCGGTGTTCGCGGTCGTGGCGACACCACGAGAGTTGTTGTGGCCGTTCGGCTGTTATGCCCTGGGCTTGGTGGCGCTGTGGCGGTGGTGGGGAATCGGGTTGCGCTGGATCGGGCCGCGTCTGCTCATCGAGTTGCCGTTCGTCGTGTTGGCGGTCCTGCTGCCTTTCGCCGCCGGGGAACCCCGCACCGACATCTTCGGGCTGTCGCTGTCGGTGACCGGCCTCTACGCAGCGTGGGGCATCATCGCGAAAGGCACTATCGGCGTGGGCATCTCACTGACCTTGGCCGCGACGACGAGCGTGCGCTCCTTGCCCGAAGGGCTGACGCGGCTGCACGTGCCCGGCACGATCGTCATGATCGTGGTCCTGATGCTGCGCTATGTCGACGTGCTGGTCGCCGAGGCGGCGCGGATGCGGCTGGCCCGCATCTCCCGCGGCGACGACCCACGCACCCTGCGCCAAGCCGGTGCGACCGCACGCGGCGCGGGCACCCTGTTCCTGCGATCCTACGAACGCGGCGAACGGGTCCACCTGGCGATGCTGTCGCGCGGATTCGACGGCACCGTGCCCGATGTCGGCACCCCGCCCGCCACCGGCAGGCAGTGGCTGCTCGGCTGCCTGCCCGCGGCCGCCGCGATCGCTGTCTGCGCGGGTGCTTGGATGGTGCGGTGACCGAACCGACGGCGCCGGCGGTGCGTGTGGTCGAGCTGACCTTCGCCTATCCCGACGGGACCGGCGCACTGAACGGGGTGAATCTGCAGATCGCGCCGGGGGAGCGGGTGGCCGTCCTCGGGCCCAACGGCGCGGGCAAATCCACCTTGATGCTGCACCTGAACGGGGTGCTCACCGCCACATCGGGGCAGGTGCACATCGGCGGTGTGCGGCTGGACCGCAACAGTGTTCGCGCCATCCGGCAGCGGGTCGGGGTCGTGTTCCAGGACCCCGACGACCAACTGTTCATGCCGACCGTGGAACAGGATGTCGCGTTCGGTCCCGCCAACTTCGGTGTCCGCGGCGAAGCCCTCGCCGAACACGTCCGCGAGGCGCTCGCCGCGGTAGGGATGACCGACAGGGCCGGGCGTTCACCGGCGCACCTGTCGCTCGGGGAACGCCGCCGCGCCGCGCTGGCCACGGTGCTGTCGTGCCGACCGGAGGTCCTCGTTCTCGACGAACCGGCCGCCAACCTCGATCCGGTGGCACGTCGCGAGCTGGCCGAGATCCTGCTGTCGCTGCCCACCACCATGCTCGTGGTGACCCACGATCTGCCCTACGCGCAACGGATCTGCGAGCGGGTCGTCATCCTCGACGCCGGTGAAGTCGTCGCCGACGGCCCCACCGCCGACATCCTCGGCGATGCCGCGCTGCTCGCCGAACACCGACTCAGCTGAGGGTTCATCCGTCGGCCGGCCATCGCGTCGGAGGGTTGCCCAGGAGTAACCTGAGCGGTGGGTTCCTCCCTCGACGAACCGAGACTGCGATGCACGAAATGGCGATCACCCAGAGTGTCATCGACGCCGTGTGCGAACACGCGGCGGGAGCACGGGTGCACAGCGTGCTGCTGGAAGTGGGCGTGCTGTGCGCGGTCGTTCCGGAGGCGATGCAGTTCTGCTTCGAGCTCGCCGCCGAGGAAACCCTGGCCGAGGGCGCGAGCCTCGAGATCGACGTGGTGCCCGGCCGGGCACGCTGTCGAAGCTGTGGCGCCGAGTTCACCGTGCTCGAGCCGATCGCCCTGTGCGAGTGCGGCAGCGCCGATGTCGAGATCAGAGCCGGGCACGAACTCCGAATCCGCTCGATGGAAGTGAGCCGAGAATGTGCGCAACCTGTGGATGTGGCGACGACGACGCCGCGGTGATCACCCTCCCGCACGAGCACGAGCACGAGCACGAGCACGGCCACGAGCACGAGCACGAGCACGGCCACGAGCACGAGCCGCACCGGCACAGCCATGGTCACGGTGATGATCACGTGCATCTGCCGGTCACCGAGACCATCACCCTCGAGCAAAAGGTTCTGGCCAAGAACGACCTGTTGGCCCAGCGAAACCGGGACTGGCTCGCCGCCCGCGACATCTTGGCGCTGAACATGACCAGCTCACCCGGCGCGGGCAAGACCACCCTGCTCGAGCGCACGATCCGCGAGTCCACCGAGATACCGATCGCGGTGATCGAGGGTGACCAGGCGACCCTGCTCGACGCCGAGCGGATCGGGGCGACGGGCTGTCGGGTCGTGCAGATCAACACCGGCGCGGGCTGTCATCTCGACGCCGAGATGACCTACCGCGCGCTCGAGTCCCTCGATCCCGCCCCCGGCACCCTGCTGTTCATCGAGAACGTCGGCAACCTGGTGTGCCCGGCCCTGTTCGACCTCGGTGAACGCGGCAAAGTCGTGGTGATCTCGGTGACCGAGGGCACCGACAAGCCGCTGAAGTATCCGCACATGTTCGCCGCGGCGTCTCTGGTCCTCGTCAACAAGATCGATCTGCTGCCCTATGTGGACTTCGACCTGGGCAGATGCCGGGAATACGCGGCGTCGATCAACCCGCACGCGCAGATCCTGCCCCTCTCGGTGACCAGCGGTTCCGGCATGGCGCAGTGGTACGACTGGCTCCGGCGGCAGCGGTCAGCAACTATTGAGGATCACTCACCAGCGACATAGACTTGCGTGATCAGGATCACACCGCAGGTTCCCGCGAGCCTGCGATGCCCCGCTTCAGAAAGTGGCGCAGCCCATGCCTACCCAGGAAGCAATCAAAGCAGAACAGGCCCTGATTCACGTGCTGTGGATCAACGCCGGCCTCAGTTGTGACGGTGATTCGGTCGCGCTGACCGCCGCGACGCAGCCCAGTATCGAGGAGATCGCGCTCGGCGCTCTTCCCGGGCTCCCGCAGATCGCGGTGCACTGGCCGCTGATCGATTTCGAATGCGGTCCCACCGGTGGCGCCGACGATTTCCTCGAATGGTTCTTCAAAGCCGACCGGGGTGAACTCGAACCGTTCGTGCTCGTGGTGGAAGGCTCCATCCCGAACGAACAGCTCCACGAGGAGGGCTACTGGTGCGGCTTCGGCAACGATCCCGCCACCGGACAGCCGATGACGACCAGTGAATGGCTCGATCGGCTGGCCCCGAAGGCCACCGCGGTGGTCGCGGTCGGCACCTGTGCCACCTACGGCGGCATCCACGCCATGGCGGGTAACCCCACCGGTGCGATGGGTGTGCCCGACTACCTCGGCTGGGACTGGAAATCCAAGGCCGGGATCCCGATCGTGTGCGTGCCCGGTTGCCCGGTCCATCCGGACAACATGTCCGAAACGCTGACCTACCTGCTCTACATGGCCACCGGACAGGCCCCGATGATTCCCCTCGACGAGGCGCTGCGCCCGAAATGGTTGTTCGGCGCCACCGTCCACGAAGGCTGTGATCGAGCGGGTTACTACGAGGAAGGCGACTTCGCCGACGAGTACGGCTCCCCGAAATGCATTGTGAAACTGGGATGTTGGGGCCCGGTGGTCAAATGCAACGTCCCCAAGCGGGGCTGGATCAACGGCGTCGGTGGCTGCCCGAACGTGGGCGGCATCTGCATCGGCTGCACCATGCCGGGATTCCCGGACAAATTCATGCCGTTCATGGACGAGCCGCCCGGCGGCAAGATCTCCTCGACGGCATCAGGGCTGTACGGGTCGGTGATCCGCAGTCTGCGCCATATCACCGGACGCACGGTGGACAAGGAGCCGCGATGGCGGCACAAGGGCGAGAAGCTGGAATCCGGCGCCACCCGCACCTGGTAGGAGGCGATTGGAATGACTGCCATCATCCCCGAGCCGTCACACAAGCGGATCGATCCCGACAGCCTGGTCGAAATGGCCTGGGACCCGATCACCCGCATCGTCGGCAGCCTGGGAATCTATACCAAGATCGATTTCGAGAATCGTGAAGTGGTCGAGTGTCACAGCACCTCGTCCATCTTCCGCGGCTACTCGATCTTCATGCGGGGCAAGGATCCCCGCGACGCGCATTTCATCACCAGCCGCATCTGCGGGATCTGCGGCGACAATCACGCCACCTGCTCGTGCTACACCCAGAACATGGCCTACGGGGTGAAACCGCCGCACCTGGGCGAGTGGATCGTCAATCTCGGTGAGGCCGCCGAATACATGTTCGACCACAACATCTTTCAAGAGAATCTGGTCGGCGTGGATTTCTGCGAGAAGATGGTCGCCGAGACCAACCCCGGCGTCCTCGCGCAGGCCGAGACCACGCTCGCGCCGCATTCGGACGCACACGGCTATCGCACCATCGCCGACATCATGCGCGCGCTCAATCCGTTCACCGGCGAGTTCTACCGGGAGGCGCTGCACGTCAGCCGCTACACCCGTGAGATGTTCTGCCTGATGGAGGGCAGGCACGTGCACCCGTCGACGCTGTATCCCGGCGGTGTGGGAACCGTCGCGACGATCCAGCTGATGACCGATTACATGACGCGCCTGATGCGCTACGTCGAATTCATGAAGAAGGTCGTGCCGATGCACGACGATCTCTTCGACTTCTTCTACGAGGCGCTGCCGGGCTACGAACAGGTCGGACTGCGGCGCACCCTGCTGGGTTGCTGGGGCTCGTTCCAGGACCCCGAGGTGTGCAATTTCGAGTACAAGGACATGGAGGAGTGGGGTCGGCGGATGTTCGTCACCCCCGGCGTGGTCGTCGACGGAAAACTGGTCACGACGTCCCTGGTCGACATCAATCTCGGCATCCGAATCCTTTTGGGCAGTTCGTATTACGACGACTGGAACGACCAGGAGATGTTCGTGAAGACCGACCCGCTCGGCAATCCGGTCGACCGGCGTCACCCCTGGAACCAGCACACCAACCCCAAGCCGCAGAAGCGCGACATGGACGACAAGTACAGCTGGGTGATGTCGCCGCGCTGGTTCGACGGCACCGACCATCTGGCCCTCGACACCGGCGGCGGCCCGCTGGCCCGGCTGTGGTCGACGGCGCTGGCCGGGCTCGTCGACATCGGCTACGTGAAGTCGACCGGACACAGTGTGCAGATCAACCTGCCCAAGACCGCGTTGAAGGGCCCGGTCAGCTTCGAATGGAAGATCCCCGCGTTCGGCAGCAACACCATCGAACGCAACCGCGCCCGCACCTACTTCCAGGCCTACGCCGCGGCCAGTGCGCTGCACTTCGCGGAGCAGGCGCTCGTGGAGATCCGGGCGGGACGGACCAAGACGTGGGAGCACTTCGAGGTACCGGACGAGAGCATCGGCTGTGGGTTCACCGAGGCGGTGCGCGGGGTCCTGTCCCATCACATGGTGATCAGGGACGGCAAGATCGCGAACTACCACCCGTATCCGCCGACGCCGTGGAATGCCAACCCCCGCGACAGTTTCGGCACGCCGGGACCCTACGAGGACGCGGTGCAGGGCCAGCCGATCTTCGAGGAGAACGACCGCGAGCACTTCAAGGGCATCGACATCATGCGCACCGTGCGCAGCTTCGATCCCTGCCTGCCGTGTGGTGTGCACATGTACCTCGGCAACGGCAAGTCGCTGGAGAAACTCCACTCGCCGACCCAGACACTCACCGGGGAGTAACGGTGATGCCGGATCGTCCGGGGGAGCACGACGAGGCGGCGTTCGACCCAGACCGGTGGCGCGGCGCAGGCGACCGGATCGAGACCCTGCTGGACGCGAGTTCGGCGGGTGGCGTCGTCGCTCGCGAGCGCGCCGAGCAGCTGGTGCGTGAGGTCGCCGACCTCTACGGTGCCGGGCTGGCACGCGTGCTCGAACTGGTCGATGGTGACGTTCGTGAGCAGCTCGTCGCCGACGATCTGGTCGCGAGTCTGCTGCTGGTGCACGGCCTGCATCCGCACGACGTCGACACTCGCGTCCGCGCTGCTCTCGACAGCGTGCGCCCCTACCTGGGCTCTCATGGTGGTGACGTGGAACTGCTCGGCGTGGCCGACGGCGTTGTCCGGCTCGAACTGTCGGGAAGTTGTCGCACCTGCCCCTCGTCGTCGGTGACCCTGGAACTGGCGGTGGAGGACGCGGTGCGTGCCGCCGCGCCGGAAATCGCGTCGATCGAAGTGGCTGCCGCGCAACCGGAATCGGCGGATGCCTTGATCTCCGCCGATTCGTTGTTCGCCCGGGTGCACGCCGACGCCCATCCGGTCGAGGCGCAGCACGGGAGCTGGATAGCGGTTCCGGAACTAGGGGAACTCGGTGCGGGCGAGGTCGGCGGCTTCGTCATCGGCGGGCAGACCGTGCTCGCCTGCCGGGTCGGTGATGACCTGTTCGTCTACCGCGATCACTGCCCCGCCTGCGACCACTCGCTCGCCGGCGCGGCACTGCATCGTCGGATGGGTTTCCCGGTCGGTGACGCCGTACTGCGCTGCCCGACCTGCCGGGCGCACTACGACGCCGTCCACGCCGGTGCCAGAGTCGACGGCGAAGGACACCTGGAACCACTGCCCGTGCTCGTACGCGCCGGGGAGCTCTCGGTGGCCGTGCCCGTGGGGGTGGCCGGATGAGTTCTGGGCTGGGAGTGCTGCGCCGCCTCACCGTCGACCGCAAACCCGCCGTCCCGGCGGGCGAGCGGTGTGAGATGTGCGCCGAGGCCATCGCCGAAGAGCATCAGCACGTGGTGAATGTCGAAGGGCGCCAACTGTTATGCGTGTGCCGGGGCTGCTACCTGCTGTTCACCGACCAGAACGCGGTCCTGCGGTACCGCGCGGTGCCCGACCGCTACCTGCGCTTCCCGACCTTCACCATCGGCCACGGTGAATGGGACGCACTCGAGATCCCGGTGGGCCTGGCGTTCTTCTTCGAGAACTCGGCGCTGGGCCGCACCGTCGCGTTCTATCCGGGACCGGCGGGCGCCACCGAATCCGAGCTGCCCCTCGACCAGTGGCGCACCCTGCTCGACCGGCACCCCGAGATCGATGTCGCGGTCCCCGACGTCGAAGCACTGATGATCCGGGTCCCCGAGCGGGGCACCGCCGAGGCGGCTTGCCTGCTGCTGCCCATCGACACCTGCTACGAATTCGTCGGCCGGATGCGGATGCTGTGGCGCGGATTCGACGGCGGTCAGGATGTGCACCGGTATCTCGACGAGTTCTTCGCCACGGTCTCGGCGCGTGCGCGACCAGGTGGTGCGTGATGTGCCCGGCCTACTCGACGACTTTCGCGGTGCTCGACATCGCGCCGGAGCCCTACGCCGCCACACCGACGCTGTCGGCCCGGATCGGCATCGCGGCGCTCGGTGAGGAACCGGTGCACGCCATCGCCCTGCGCGCACAGGTGCGGATCGAACCGCACCGCCGTAGCTATACCGACGAGGAGAGCGCGGGCCTGGTCGACCTGTTCGGCCCACGCGAACGCTGGCGCGACACCCAGCGCTCCTTCCTCTGGATGCACTGCGCCACCATGGTTCCCGGCTTCCACGGCGGTGCCCAAGTGGACCTGCCGATGCCGTGCACCTACGACTTCGAGGTGAGCGGCGCCAAATACCTGCACGCCCTACGGGAGGGAACAGTGCCGCTGATCTTCCTGTTCAGCGGCACTGTCTTCATCCGGGGCGCCACGGGTTTCGCGGTGCAGCAGATTCCCTGGGACCGGGAGGACAAGTTCGCGATGCCGGTCTCGGTCTGGGACGACCTGATGGCCACGAACTTTCCGAACTCAGGGTGGGTGCGGTTGCACCGCGAGACTCTGGACGCGCTCGCCGCGTACAAATCCAGCCACGGGATGCTCGGCTTCGACGACGCGGTACTGCGCCTGCTCGACACCGCCGAGGAGGACCCGTGAGCATCGAGCTGACCAGGTCGCAGGCCAGGGCGCGCGCGGTCGCCGACGCGGTGCTCTATGAGGGCTACCTGCTGTACCCCTACCGGGCGAACTCGCGAAAGAACCAGTCGCGCTGGCAGTTCGGTGTCCTCGGCCCCACCGGGGCGGCCGCGACCGGACTCGGCGAGGAACCGCAACTGTCGGCGCAATGTCTGCTCGACGCGGGGGAGTCCGCCTCGGTCACGCTGACCGTACGGTGCCTGCAGTTGCAGCGCCGGACCGTCGAGGATGCCGGGCACACACCGGTCGCCGAGCTCGTCGCCGAAGGCCGATCGTGGATCAGCTGGGACGAGGCGGTCGAGTGCGAACAGGTGATCGGTCCGCTGCCGCTGACCGATTCGACTGCGCGGCTGACGATTCCGGCCGGCACCGACCACGAGGCGATCCCCGGCCCCGACGGTGCACCGGCCGGACGACTGGTCCGACACCGCGCGCACCTCGACGGGGAAGTCGAGTTGACCGTGGACCGTGACAAGCGCTTTCTGCGCCTGAGTGTCACCCTCCGCAACACCGGCACCCCCGCGACCGACCAGCACGACGCCATCGCTCGCTCCCTGATCGGCGCGCACGTCATCGCCGAAACCGAAGGCGCCCGGTTCGTTTCCCTGCTCGAACCGCCGCCCGACGCCGAAGCGGCCGTCGCCCGATGCTCGCAGCACCGGTGTTTCCCGGTGCTGGCCGGGCCACCCGGTGACCACAGCATCGTGCTGATCTCGCCCATCATTCTCTACGACCACCCCGAGATCGCCGAGCAGAGCGAGGGGCCACTGTTCGACTCCACCGAGATCGACGAGATCCTCACCTTGCGCGTGATGACCATGACCGACGAGGAGAAGGCCCAGGCCCGCGCGACCGACGAGCGGGCGGCGCAGATCATCGACCGCTGCGACGCGATGACACCGGAGACATTGCAGCAGCTGCACGGTGTCCTGCGGAACCCGCACGCCGAGCAGGCCGCGCTGATCCCTGAGGTACCCGACGGTGTCGACTGGTGGGACCCGTTGGCCGACAACGCTGTTCGCCCCGATGCCGACGCGATCATGGTCGGCGCGATCCGGGTCCGCAACGGGACAAGGGTGCGTTTGCATCCGTCTCGGCGCGCCGATGCCCACGACCTGTTCTACGACGGGCGCACCGCCAAGGTCGTCTCGGTGCACGCCGATGTCGACGGGCAATCCCACGTCGGCGTGGTCATCGAGGACGACCCCGCCGCCGACCTGCACGAATGGTACGGCCGGTACCTGTATTTCGCCCCGGAGGAGATCGAACCGCTCGACAGCCCACGAGAATGAGAGAAGAGGTCGATCATGACGACGATAGGAATGTTCGCGGTGGCGGTGGCCGCCGTGGTGGCTGTGGCCGCCGCGGTGCTCGGCGTGCGTTCGATACCGGATGTCCAGCGCTATCTGAAGATCCGCCGGATGTGAGATGACGGCGCGAGTGCTCGTGGCGGGGATCGGCAACATCTTCCTCGGCGACGATGGTTTCGGACCCGAAGTGGTGCGGCGACTACCGCCGCACGGCGAGACCGTGCGCGTGGTCGACTACGGCATCCGTGGCATGCACCTGGCCTACGACCTGCTCGATCCGTGGGACGCGCTGGTGCTCGTCGACGCCGTCCCCGACCGCGGCGCACCCGGTACTCTCGCGGTCTTCCACGCCGAACCCGACCCAGCGGGCGCGGCGCAGCTCGACGCGCACGCCATGAACCCCGACGCCGTGTTCGCGAGCGTTCGCGCGCTGGGCGGAACCCTGCCACCGACCGTCGTCGTCGGCTGCCAGGTCGACTCGGTAGCAGAAGGCATCGGCCTGTCCGACCCGGTAGGTGCCGCGGTCGATCCTGCCGTCGAGGCGGTCGCAGCGGTTCTGGCGCGATTGGTCGCCGATCCGCCCCCGATGGTCGCCGACTCGCACGGGCCCGTCGCGCCGTCGAACCAATCGGAGGGGTGAACCATGTGCCTCGGCATCCCCGGACAGGTCGTGGAGATCCTCGACGGATACCACGGGCAACTCGCCCTGGTCACGGTCTCCGGCGAGAACCGCAAGGTGAACATCGGTCTGCTGGAAGAGGATCCGGTGCATCCCGGGGACTGGGTGATCATCCACATGGGTCTGGCGGTCGAGAAGACCGACCAGGCCGGCGCCGCCACCGCACTGGCCGGGCTGAATCTGCTCGGACGAGGCGAACAGTCATGACCGCCGACCGGCAACGTCGGCGCCTCGTGGTTCGCGGGGTGGTGCAGGGCGTCGGCTTCCGGCCCTTCGTCTACACGACCGCCGCGGAACTGTCCCTGTCCGGGTCGGTGGCCAACGACAGCGCCGGGGTGATCATCGAGATCGAAGGCGCCCCCGCCGATCTGGACGAGTTCGCGCGACGCCTGCGCGAGCGCCCACCGCCGTTGGCCGTCGTCGAATCGGTCGACCAGAGCATCGTCGCGTTGCGCGGCGGCACCGGATTCCGTATCGCCGACACCACCCGCGACGGTGGCGGCCGCACCCTGGCTTCACCCGATGTCGCGATCTGCGCGGACTGCGCCACCGAACTGGCCGATCCCACCGACCGGCGCTATCGCCACCCCTTCATCAACTGCACCAACTGCGGACCCCGATTCACCATCATCGCCGAACTGCCCTACGACCGGTCCCGCACGTCGATGGCCGACTTTCCGATGTGTGCCCACTGCGCCGCCGAATACACCGACCCCGCCGACCGCCGCTTCCACGCCCAGCCCATCGCGTGCCCGGACTGCGGCCCGCGTCTGTCCTACCTCGGTCCTTCCGGCTCATCGGCCGAGGGGCCGCTGGACTCGGCGCGAAACCTGTTGCGCGAGGGCGGGATTCTCGCGGTCAAAGGCATCGGCGGTTACCACCTCGCCTGCGATGCCACGAACGAGCGCGCCGTGGCCACCTTGCGGGGCCGAAAGCGGCGAGGCGACAAGCCTTTCGCCGTCATGGTTCCCGACCTCGGCACCGCGCGCACGATCGCGGAGGTCGACGACACCGCCGCGTTACTGCTCACGGGCCCCCAACGCCCGATCGTCCTGCTCGCCCGCAGGGCCCCCGTCCGCATCCCCGCCGAAGCGGCATCCGATGCCGACTCGCACGACATGCTCGATCGCGACACCATCGAACTGGCCCCTTCGGTCGCGCCCCGCAACCCCGACCTGGGCGTCCTGCTCGCCTATACACCGCTGCACCTGCTGCTGTTCGGCTTGTCGGGCGACCGGCCCGTCCCGCGGGTGCTCGTGATGACCTCCGGCAATCTCGGTGGCGAACCGATCTGTTTCGACGACGAGGACGCCCGCACCCGCCTGGCCGCCCTCGCTGACGGCTGGCTGTCGCACGACCGCCGCATCCTGACGCCCTGTGACGATTCGGTCGTGCGCGTGGTCGACGGTGTCGAGCTGCCGCTGCGCCGCTCCCGCGGGTATGCGCCGCTCCCGCTGACCCTGCCGGTCCCGGTGCCGCCGACGCTGGCCGTCGGCGCGGACCTCAAGAACACCTGCGCGGTCGGCGAGGGCCGCTACGCCTGGCTCAGCCAGCACATCGGCGACATGGACGACCTGGCCACCCTGCGCGCCTTCGGTTTCGCCGCCGAGCACCTCGCGGAACTGACCGGGGTAGCGCCCACCCAGCTCGTCACCGACGCGCACCCGCGCTACCGCTCCACCACCTGGGCGCGCACCCACGCCGAAGGCCGTCCGGTCCACACCGTCCAGCACCACCACGCGCACATCGCCGCGGTCATGGGCGAACACGGACTCGGCGCCTCGGACACGGTCACCGGGATCGCGTTCGACGGCACCGGATTCGGACCCGACGGCGCCATCTGGGGTGGTGAAGTCCTGGCCGCCGGCTACAAGGGCTACCGGCGTCTCGCGCACCTGAAATACGTGCCGCTCGCGGGTGGGGACGTCAGCGTGCACCGGCCCTACCGGATGGCGCTTGCACATCTGTGGTCGGCCGGACTGGACTGGTCGGACACGATCGCCTCGGTCGCCGCCTGTCCCGCCGACGAACGCGCGGTGCTGGCACACCAGTTCGGCTCCGGCTTCGGGTGTACCCCGACGTCGAGCATGGGACGGCTCTTCGACGCCGTGTCCTCGCTGGCCGGGGTTCGCCACGCCGTCGACTACGAAGCCCAGGCCGCGATCGAACTGGAGGCCCTCGCGCGCGCCGCGGATCCCGGCTCGCGCACCTACCGGTTCGGCCTCGATCACACCGCGGACCCGGCGGTGATCGACCCGGCCCCGGTCGTGGCGGCAGTGGTCACCGATGCCGTTCATGGCGTCCCGGCCGCCGTGATCGCCGCGCGCTTCCATCACGCCGTGGCGGCGCTGGTCCTGGACCTGGCTCTGGATTTCGCACCCCACCCGACGACCGTCGCGCTCTCGGGTGGGGTGTTCCAGAACGCGTTGCTGCTCTCGGCAGCACGCACCGCGCTGCGCGACAACGGATTCCACGTCATCACCCATCGCCGACTGCCGCCCAACGACGGTGGTCTCGCGTTCGGACAACTACTCGCCGCCGGTGCGGGTTGAGCGAAAGGAGAGCAGCGATGTGCCTGGCAGTCCCGGGAAAGGTGCTCAGCCTGCACGAACGCGACGGCACCATGATGTCGGTCGTCGACTTCGGCGGCGTGCACAAAGACGTGTGCCTGGAATACATTCCGGACGCGGCGATCGGCGACTACGTAGTGGTCCATGTCGGTTTCGCCATCCAGCGCCTCGACGAGGAATCGGCATTGCGCACACTGGCCGAATTCGAGCACCTCGGTGTGCTCAACGAGGAGTTCGGCGACGGGTTCGCCCTCGCCGCCAGACAATCCGGGCTCCCCGATCCCACGGCAGAACCGGCAGCGACCGACTCCGGCGCCGGCGACGACACGGAGGTGACGTCATGAAGTATCTCGACGAATTCAGTGATCCCGACCTGGCGAAGAAGTTGCTCGATCAGATCCGCGGGGCCACCTCCCAGCGGTGGGCCATCATGGAAGTCTGCGGCGGACAGACTCATTCGATCATCCGCCACGGCATCGACCAACTGCTGCCCGACGAGATCGAGATGATCCACGGCCCCGGCTGCCCCGTATGCGTCACCCCGCTCGAGGTGATCGACAAGGCGCTCGAGATCGCCGCGCAGCCCGGGGTGATCTTCTGCTCCTTCGGCGACATGCTCCGGGTGCCGGGAAGCGAACGCGACCTGTTCCGGGTCAAGAGCGAAGGCGGCGATGTGCGAGTGGTGTACTCGCCACTGGACGCGCTCACCATCGCCAGGCAGAACCCCGATCGGCAGGTGGTGTTCTTCGGCATCGGCTTCGAAACCACCGCACCGGCCAACGCGATGACCGTCTATCAGGCCAAACGGCTGGGCATCGAGAACTTCTCGCTGTTGGTCTCGCACGTGCTCGTTCCGCCCGCCATCGCCGCGATCATGGAATCGCCGAAGTGCCGGGTCCAGGGCTTCCTGGCCGCCGGACATGTCTGCAGTGTCATGGGCACCGAGGAGTACCCGCCGCTGGCCGACAAATACGGAGTGCCGATGGTGGTCACCGGCTTCGAGCCCCTCGACATCCTGGAAGGTATCCGGCGCACTGTGACCCAGCTCGAGGACGGCAGACACCAGCTCGAGAACGCCTATCCCCGTGCGGTCCGCGCCGAAGGCAATCCGGCTGCGAAGACGATGCTCACCGACGTCTTCGAAGTCACCGACCGCGCCTGGCGCGGCATCGGGGTGATCCCCGACAGCGGCTGGCGGCTCTCGGAACGCTACCGCGCCTACGACGCCGAGCACCGGTTCGCGGTCACCGACCTGCACACCGCCGAGTCCTCGATCTGCCGCTCCGGCGAGGTCCTCCAGGGACTGATCAAGCCGCACGAATGCGCCGCTTTCGGCAAACAGTGCACCCCACGAAACCCCTTGGGAGCCACGATGGTCTCCTCCGAAGGTGCCTGCGCGGCCTACTACCTGTACCGACGCCTCGACCTGCCCGCGGAGGTGGCTCATGCGTGAGGACAACGCGGCGACCGGCCTCGACATGGACAGCTGGGTGTGCCCGATGCCGCTGCGCGACTCACCGACCATCGTGATGGGCCACGGTGGCGGGGGAGCGATGTCGGGCGAGCTGATCGAGCACCTGTTCCTGCCCGCGTTCGGCTCCGCCGCCGAAGCGGGCATGGGTGATTCGGCGGTGCTCACCCTCGACGGCGTGCGCTTGGCGTTCTCGACCGACTCCTTCGTCGTCAAACCGCTGGCCTTCCCCGGCGGGTCGATCGGGGACCTGGCCGTCAACGGCACCGTCAACGATCTGTCCATGGCAGGCGCGCGGCCGATGGTGCTGTCCACGGCGTTCATCCTCGAAGAAGGCACCGCACTCGCCGAGATCGCCAGGGTCGCCGAGGCTGTCGGTACTGCCGCGCTCGCGGCCGGGGTCAAGCTGGTCACCGGCGACACCAAGGTCGTCGACTCCGGCCACGGCGACGGCATCTTCATCAACACCGCGGGCATCGGCATCATCGACGCCGGCGTCGACATCCGCCCGCAGCGCGCCCGTCCCGGTGACGTCGTGATCGTCAGCGGTGACATCGGGGTGCACGGCGTCGCCGTGATGAGCTGCCGGGAGGGCCTCGAATTCGGCACCACCGTCTGTAGCGACACCGCCCCGCTCAACGGCCTGGTCGCCGCGATGCTGGCCACCGGCGCCGATGTGCACGTGCTGCGTGACCCGACCCGCGGCGGGGTCGCGGCGACGCTCAACGAGATCGCGGGTGTCGCGAAAGTCGGTGTGGCACTGGATGAACGGAAGCTGCCCGTGCCGGACGCGGTCCGGGACGCGTGTGGGCTGCTCGGGCTCGATCCGATGTATGTCGCCAACGAGGGCAAGCTCGTCGCCTTCGTCGCCTCCGAAGACGTCGACCGGGTGCTCGCGGCGATGCGCGCGCATCCGCTGGGTGCTCGTGCCGAAGCCATCGGTGTGTGCGTCGAGGACCATCCGGGCATGGTGGTCGCCCGCACCGCCCTCGGCGGTACCCGGGTGGTGGATCTGCCTGCCGGAGAACAACTGCCGCGGATCTGCTGACAGGAGGCGCGATCATCGACGGGACCGAGATGTTCGCCCGCTACGCCTACGCGCCCAACCGGCTCGGCTACTGCGGTCCCGCCGACGCGCGGGCGCTGCACAACGGCTCGGCCGCCGATATCCGCGCGCTGGCCCGCCAGTTCTCCGGAGCCTGGCCCTACCTGCGGGCGATGTCGAGACTGACCGGCATCGCCGATCCGCTCGACGCGCGCCTCGTCGAGTCCTATTGGCTCGGTGGCGGGATCGGCGCCGACCTCGACGCCGGCGCGTTCACCACCGAACTGCTCGCGATCATCGCGCCGATGGCCGGACACTACTGGTCGTATCTGAACGCCGATCTCGCCGAGGAAGCCGCCGCCAACCACGGATTCCACGTGTTCGGCGTGTATCCGTGGACCCGCCTGCTGGGACGTGGCGCCGACGAGCACCCGATCCGCATCCTGGACAGTTGCCGTATCACCTGGGGCACCGTGGTGGCTCGCGAAGGCGGGGCTGCTTCCGTCCGCTGTCGGCGGTTGGTCTCGGACGGTCCGCTGCTGCGGTTGTCCGGTCCAGCGCTATGGCGCGCCGAGGTCGACGACGATCACCTCGCGACGGAGGTGGCCGTCGGTGACCAAGTCGCCGTGCATTGGGGGCGCGTGTGTGGCCGCCTCGATTCCGATCAGACGCGGGCACTGGCCACCAGTACCGCGCGGCAACTGCGGGTGACCAATCGCCGGTTGGCCGACACCGCGCGTGCCGCTCTGCGATAGAGAGCATCGACGGGTCGAATCGCATGCGGTGGCTACCGAGCTCGGGATCAGCCGAACGACCAGCTACCGAGGATCCCTCGTCCGCCTCGGCGGGAGCTTCCTGTACGGCAGTTGGTTCGGTTGCGCTCTGGATTTCCGATATCGCCTCAGTTACGTTGCCGCATCGTTGCGACGACGGCGTTCGTCCTGGACGGTTCGTGGGGCGGCGGACCCGTAGGGTCGGTCTCGCCGAGATCGTCTGGAGCCGAGGAGGCTGGTGGGTATGCCCAAGTACTTGTGGCGAGTCAGCTATCTCCAAGAGGGGGCACAAGGTCTATTGGCACAGGGCGGTAGTGCGCGCCGTGCGGCCATCACGGAGATGGTGGAGAGCGTGGGTGGTCGGGTGGAAGCTTGTTATTTCGCGTTCGGCGAGGACGACTTGTTCGTCATCGGTGATGTCCCGGACGATGTCTCAGCCGCAGCGCTCGCGATTCGAACTGCGGCCGCTGGTGCCGCCGTGTCGCACACAGTGGGTCTGCTCAGCCCCGAGCAGATCGACGAAGCGATAGCCAGGGACGTTACCTACCGGCCGCCGACGTAAGTTCCGCCGTGTGACGATCACGTTATGCTCAGCACGACCACGATGCTCCGGGTGGTAGCGGGAAGCATGATCTCAGCGCGACGTGCCGACCAGCCTTGTGCGCGTCGATGCCGACCAAGCGGGCGCGCCCGCGTAGCAGTCCCACTGCGCGAGACTTCGAAGCTGCGTGGCTCAGTCCGCTGTTAGCGTGCGAGAGATGAAACGTGTTACTGCATCGCTCGTCGTCGGTGTCGCGGCCGCGCTCCTAGCGCCATTGCCCGCCGCGGACGCCGACACCGGTTCGTCGTCTTTGTCCGGCGGCGGTTCGTCCTCGTTGTCAGGCAATCAGTCCGAATTGCCGCCGTACGCGCAGTGGATCGGCGAGATCACCCCCGTCGTGGCCGAGGCGAAGACCTACCTTGCCGGTCGGCTGCCCGGCGCGATACGGCCCGCGATCGTCTTCGACATCGACAACACGACGCTGGAAACCTCCTACAACACCGGCCTGATCATCCCGGCGATCCAGCCGGTGCTCGGCCTGGCGACCTGGGCGAAACAGAACGGCGCCGCGATCATCTTCGTCACCGGCAGGCCTGCCTTGGTCAACGCTTACTCGCAGGCGAACCTGACCTCGGTCGGCTACCCGGTCGACGCGCTGTACGGCAGCGCGCCGACCACACTGTCGGCGGGCAATTCCGGCTTGGCCGAGTACAAGACCGCGAGCCGGGCCGACATCGAGAGCAAGGGCTACACGATCGTCGCCAATTTCGGCAACAGCCCCTCGGACCTGTCCGGCGGGCATGCCGAGCGCACCTTCAAGTTCCCGGACTACAACGGCGCACTGAACTGATCCGCCTGGGTAGTCGTAAAAGCCACAAGTGGCGCGCTCGATGGGCCGTCAGGTGCGATCCCAAATCGGAAGGACCAATGTTCTCACTCACCAGCCCTTCGTCCGAGCGCCCCTCACAGCGCTTCACCCGGCTTGCACTCGGCGGTGTCATGTCGGTTGCCGGCGTCTCGCACCTGACATTCGCGCGCAGTGATTTCCAAGCGCAGGTGCCCGACTGGTTCCCCCTCGACGCCGACCTCACGGTGCTCGGCTCCGGTGTGGCCGAGATCGGATTCGGCCTCGCGCTGTTGGGCCTGCCACGCAAGCGGCGAATAACCGGGATCGCACTCGCCGCGTTCTTTATCGCCATCTTCCCGGGCAATATCGCCCAATACGTCGAGGGCACCACCGCGTTCGGCCTCGACACGGACGCCAAACGCCTGCTCCGCTTGTTCGGTCAGCCCGCGCTGATCGCCGCGGCGCTGTGGGCGGCCGGACTGCCGGAGCGCGCCGAGCTCAACCAGAAGTGACGGGCGCGCCGGACGTGGAAACGCGCAGCAGGCGGATACGGTGCGGACGGGCCGCGGGTCGCTTTCCAGCCGTGTGTAGACCTCGAATCGCGACGCATGCAACACAGCCGCGAATCGGCAGGTCCGTGCCCGAGACCACTGCCAAGTCGGCGGTGAGGTGGGGGAGTACGGAGGTGGTGAAGAACGAGGCCACCGCGACCTTGCCGGTGTAGAAGGCGGTGTTTTGTCCGGTTTCGATTGTGGTGTGGACGGTTTCAGCGGCGACAATGAGGCGCCACGGCGTCGACGTGCCCGGCCGAGTCCGTCTGCTCGCGATCCGGCACGACACCGCAGACATCAACGTCGGCACGGCGGGCTGTCGCGGTGTCGTCCACGACCAGCGCCGCTACGTGGGCTGCGTCAGCACACGCTGAATCGAGCGGTGCAGCATCGATCCCGGAAATCGTGGACGTGTCCCTACCTGCGGTGGGAAGCTCGAAGGAGCCGGATCCCGACCCGAGGGAGCAGCGACATGGTGGACCGGACAAACGCGGCGCAGCGACCGGAGAGCATCCGGAACGTAGCGTTGGTCGGCAGCAGTGGTGCGGGCAAGACGACGCTGGTGGAGGCGCTGGCGTTGGCGACCGGGACGGTGAACCGCGCAGGCCGCGTGGAGGACGGAACATCACTGTCGGACTACGACGAGGTCGAACGGCGACAGCACAGATCTGTGCAGGTGTCAGTGGTCCCGGTGACGTGGGGCGAGGTGAAGGTCAATCTGATCGATACTCCGGGATGCCCGGATTTTGTCGGCGAACTGCGGGCCGGGTTGCGGGCGGCGGACGCGGCCCTCTTCCTGGTGTCGGCGGCCGACGGAGTGCAGGGTGTAGCGGGGCCTACGCGGGAACTGTGGGCCGAATGCGCGCGGGTGGGGATGCCGCGGGCGATCGTGATGACACATCTGGACACGGCGCGGGCGGAGTACGCGGAACTGGTGCAGACCTGTCAGGCACTGCTGACCGGGGGAGCGAGCGACACAATCCTTCCCCTGCACCTGCCGGTCTACGGGCAGAAGACTCCCGATGGGCACCGGCCCGCGATCGGACTGCTGGAACTGCTCGAGCGACGTGTTGCCGACTATCGCAGCGGGAAACGGGTGCGCACCGAACCTTCCGCGGAACAGCTCGCGGTGATCGACCCGGCCCGCGATCGGTTGATCGAGGCGATCATCGCCGAGAGCGAAGACGAAACGCTCATGGACCTCTACCTCGACGGCGAACCCGTCGAAGTCGACACCCTGATCGGCGACCTGGAACGAGCCGTGGCGCGCGGAAGCTTCCATCCGGTGCTGTTCGCGGCACCGGCAGCTGAGGAAGCGGAGCAGGGCTTGGGCGTGCTCGAACTGCTGGAACTGATCACGGCAGGGTTCCCGACACCGATCGAACACCCGCTGTCGGCCGCGCCGCGCGGCGACGGCACCGCGCCCATCGCATTGGACTGCGATCCGGCGGCCGAACTCGCCGCGGAGGTCATCCGGACCTCGTCGGACCCGTACGTGGGACGGGTATCGCTGGTGCGGGTGTTTTCCGGCACGCTGCACAGCGAGGACACCGTCCGCGTCTGCGGACCCGAGCACGACGCCGACGACCGGGTCGGCGGGGTCACCGCGCCGTTGGGGAAGCAACAGCAGACACTGACCGAGGCCGTCGCCGGCGATATCGCGTTCGTGAGCAAACTCGGCCACGCGGAAACCGGCGACACCCTCTCCGGCACCGGGAAACCCCTGCTGATCGAGCCGTGGCAGCTGCCGGAACCGTTACTGCCTGTGGCTGTTCGGGCGCAGGGCAGGGCGGATGAGGACAAGCTCTCGCAGGGCCTGACCCGGCTCGTTGCCGAGGATCCGACCCTGCGGCTGGAAAACAACGAACACACCCATCAGTTGGTGCTGTGGTGTCTGGGGGAATCCCACCGGGACGTCGCTCTGGAACGGTTGCGCGGGCGGTTCGGGGTGCGAGTGGAAGTGGAACCGTATCGGGTGGCGTTACGGGAGACGCTCGCCGCGGAAGCCGAGGGGCACGGCAAATTGGTCAAGCAATCCGGCGGGCACGGGCAGTACGCGGTGTGCCGCATCCAGGTGGAACCGCTGCCTGCAGGGGCGGGATTCGAGTTCGTCGACCGGGTGGTCGGTGGGGTAGTGCCGCGCCAGTTCATCGGGTCGGTGGAGAAAGGGGCACGGGCGCAGGCCGCGCGCGGGGTCACTCCCGGATATCCGCTGGTGGATGTGCGAGTGACACTGGTGGACGGGAAAGCGCACTCGGTGGACTCCTCCGACGCCGCCTTCCAGACCTCGGGTGCGCTCGCCCTTCGTGACGCGGCGAACGCGTCCGGGACCCTGCTGCTCGAACCGGTTGCCGCGGTGCGGGTCACGGTCCCCGACGACCAGCTGGGCGCCGTCCTCGGCGACCTGTCCACCCGGCGCGGACGCATTCTCGGCACCGAGCAGGCCGATACCGGCTTCACCCATATCCGGGCCGAGGTACCCGAACTCGAACTGAGCCGGTATGTCATCGACCTGCGATCGCTCACCCACGGGGCGGGTTCGTTCGCCCGCGGGTATTTGCGGCACGAGCCGATGCCGACCGGGGTCGCCGAAAGGGCACGCAAGGAAATCGCCGAGGCGTCGGCCTGAATCGCCGGGGCGATCGTGCAGAGCGGGTGTCCTCGACGGGCGCCGCCGATTGCTAGATGCTCTCGAGTTCGGGCGATTTCGCTGGAGCCCTGAGTGCATAGGTCAGATGAGAAGAACCACCGAGCTCGGTCGGGGTTTCATCGCCGGTATCGACCTGGCGCAACGTGTGCGGCATGGTGCGGGCGGCATCAGCGATGATGTGGGCGTCACGGGCAACCCCCCGAAATCAGGGGGTTTCGATCCATGTCTAAATACTTGTGTTTCACACTAGGCTCGCTCGCATGCTCGTGAAACGCTTCGCTGCCCTTGCCATCGCGGTCGCCGCGTTCGGCGCCGCCTCCACCGGACTCGCCGTCGCCGTGCCCGAAACACCGACGCAGCCCACCATCAGCCACACCGCCGCAGCCGAACTGGTCGTCCTGCAGACCGGCTCGGCCGTAATCGATCTACTCGCGTACATCGCTGCGGGCTGCATCGGCAGCTGGAGCCCGGCCCCGCCCGCGCACTGCGTCTGACATCGACCAGGCGGGCCCGTCGGACGATCCGCGGGCCCGTTCCGCTGAACGCGCGCCCATGCCGACTATGTAATGTCGGGAAGGGCCTGCTCGAGCTGAGTCCTATGGTCTGGGGATGGCCCTCGATGCTCGGTACCAAGCAGTTCCTTACGAACCGCTGATCGAACGCGCGATGCGTGATCGTGAGGCCGCCGAGAACGCGATCCAGTTTTTCAGCAGCTTGGCTACGGCCTGAGGTCGTGACGAAAGATCAACGGCACGACATGATTTCGAAAGCCTGCATCGGTGGAACGTCCGCACTTGCCGAGTTGAGCGTGGTGTGACGGGCGGGAGGTGCGGTGCGCCGGATCGAGGCTTGGGCAAGATCTGGCCTGCGGAGCTGATCGCATCGGTGAACAGCGATTTCGTAGTGTGCTGGGGGATGGCGATGCCCGTGAAGGGATCTTCGCATACTTTGATATGCGCACCGTCGACTATATGACGGGGCGATCCTGATACCGAGCGCAAGATGGGAGAACGTATGACTGTCGAGTTCCCGCATCTCGACCTGTCCGCGGACGAGGTACTGACCACGACCCGGTCGGTGCGCAAACGTCTCGACCTGGATCGGCCGGTGCCGCTGGAGGTGGTCACCGACGCGTTGGAGGTAGCGCTCCAGGCGCCGTCGGGCAGTAACCTGCAAGGCTGGCATTGGATCGTGCTGACCGATCCCGAGCCCAAGAAGATCGTGGCGGAGTACTACCGCAAGTCCTACACCGCCTACGCTGCGGCGGGTGCGGCCGTGCGGCAGGCGAAGCCGCCGAAGGACGCCGATACCGCGGAGAAGGTGGCTTCGAGTGCGACCTATCTGGCGGAGGTGATGGAGCAGGTACCGGTGCTGGTGATCGGTGCGATCCACGTTCCGGGTGGGCAGATGCCGGAGGGGAACCAGGCCGGTCTGTGGGGTTCGCTGCTTCCCGCCGCCTGGAGCTTCGCGCTCGCACTGCGTGAGCGCGGCCTCGGGTCTGCGTGGACCTCACTGCATTTGGAGTACGAACGAGAGGTCGCCGAGGCGCTGGGAGTTCCCCCGAGTATTCGGCAGGGCGTGCTCTTGCCTGTTGCCTACACGAAGGGTACCGACTTCAAGCTCGCCAAACGCGCCCCGCTCGACACGGTACTGCACGTCAACAAATGGTAGTGCTGAGCCGATTCGCCCGCAGCTTCGTCTACGCCGGCGGTCGAGAAGCTCTACTCGGCAGCGGCGGGTAGATAGGTCTGTCTTTCTGGACTGCGCAACACGTTCACTCTTGCGGTCTCGGTCCGCTGTTCTGACACTGTTCGGTGGCGTTGACCTCGACGCTGTTGACTCCGGTGGCGGGGCCGACCCAGGCTCAAAACCCGTAGGCTCGATCGGTCCACGCCCCCTCGACCTCTGCGACGCCGTGCTGTGGTCGGGTCAGTGCGTCACGGCGTCGGCGGAGCGGTCACCGAAGGGATGTCGCCAGGTGCGGCGTGCGCTCGCACTACGCGGTGTCTTCGCCAGCACGGTCCCCTTCTCCTTCGGTTCGGCCGAAGGACGGAAGGTCCGCCCGCTCGTGCCGGTGCGACGGGCGAGCCGAAGATCGGCCTTGGTCTGACGCAGGCGCTGCGACGAACGGTGCGCGCCGGCGGTGAGCAGGACCAGGCCGAGCATGCCGAGGGCTCCGAGCACGACCGCGCACAGGAACAACGTGCCCGACGTTGCGGTGATGTGGTAGCCGAGCAGGCTGAAGTCGTCGCTGAGCGTGTGGGCGGGTCCGCTGTTGCTCAGCACGCCCGCCGTGCCGATCACCACCGCGGCGATGAGCAGGACCAGGCCGAGGAAAACAATCATGAGAGTCTCCGAATCCGGTTACACCGGTATACGTGTGGTGCCGCCCGCCCGCCGGCCGCGTGCGAGTCGAGCCGATGAGCGGACCGACGATCGTGATCCACGGTGCACAGCGACCCGGCGTCACCGCCCTTCACCCCGTGGAATACCCCGATCCGAGCGGGCGACGCAGCTGCCGGGGCGCGATCGTCGAGTTGTCACCGCTGGCGACCGGAAGGCCGGTCGCCGAAAGCCTCACCCCGGGTCCGCGATTCGGGGTGGTTCCGGCAGGGTGGGTCGGCGAACCGCCGCAGCACAAGTACCGCGATGAGCCCGTTCGGCCTGAGCCCCTCGCAGCTGATGCTCAGCTTCGCCGCGCGGCGACGACCCGCGCACGTTGCTGCTCATAGCGCCGGGCTGGGTGAAGACCGATCTGGGCGGCCCCAGCGCACGCCTGAACATCGACGAGTCCATGCCACTCCATGGGTGCGGGCTCGGATTGCGCCCCACTGAAACCCCGCACTTTTGACTGGAATCAACGCGAATCGATGGGAATCGTTGACAACGGTCTTTTCGTGAAAAAGCCTGGTGCTGAGTACTATTGGGCGCTGATGGGTAAGTTCTGGACAATTGGAACCCGCGCCAGGTTGCCGCAGGTTCAAATCCTGTGAGTCTGATAGGGCAACACTTCTGTTCGGGTCAGGGCTGTTGTCCACCATTGGGTTGCCTATTGGCCCGACCGGCACCGTCGCTAGGTCATGTCTCCCAATAGCTTCAGCCATTCGACCATGAGAGCCATGACGATCTCGGCCCGGTAGGTGCAGGCCAGCTTGTCCTATCGAGTAGCGACACCACGCCAATGCTTCGCTTTGTTGAACGCCCGCTCGACCACATTGCGCCCCTTGTAAGCGTCTGAATCGAACCCGGGCGGGCGCGCCCACCGGCACGACCGCGGCGTTTCCGATTGGCCACCTGATCAGACCGTTGCGGAATCACCGCAACGATCCGTCTGCTGCGCAACACCTTTCGGTTCGCTGCCAAGGAATACGCTTTGTCAGCGTGTACCCGATCAGGGTTGCGTCGCGGTGGGCCACCGAACAGCCTCGGGACCGCGATCACGTTGAGCACCGCCGGCATCCTCGGCGAGCCACCGGCCTGAGCCGCAGTGATCAATACGGTCAACTCGCGTGCGTTGCCGTCGGTGGCCAGATGGGCTTGGTAGTCAAGCCGCCCCGGGACCGGCCGATCCCGTTGTCAGCCGGCTCATAACTCGCCATCCGGGTCGGAAACCGCGCCGCCGCTGCGACGGGTGTTGGCGCCGTGTTGATGAACCCGCACGATCGTCGAATCGATCGAGACCGCCCAATCGAGGTTGCCAGCTGCGTTCGCCAACGCGGTCAACGCGACCAGCACCCGATCCCAGGTGCCGTCGGCGGCATAGCGGCGGTGCCGTTTCCATACTATCTGCCACGGACCGAATACCTCGGGCGTGTCGCGCCAGGGAATCCCGGTCCGCAACCGGAACAGAATTGTTTCCACGACCTGGCGATTGTTGGAGAAGTTACGGCCCACGCGGCCATCGGATTTCGGTAACAGCAGCTTGAGCAGTCCACACTGGTTGTCCGTCAGAACCTGATGCCGATCACCGGCAGTCTCCGCCACGGCGAACATGATGCCCGACCCGACGGTCTGCCGGCGGTGAACCAAAATTCCGATTGGGAGACATGGCCTGGAGCGACGCGGTCGATATGACATGGTTGGCTTTGCATCCTGCGGCAGGAGAACGACTCGGGTGGCGACATGAAACACAGAGCTTGTTCATCTGGACCGGGCGCGATGGAGGTTGGCGCGCGCGTTCAGTTCTTTTCGCGCAGGGGGAGATCACCCAAACGCCTTATGGAGAAGGCGTCACCACACATACCTGGCAGGTGCAGCTCAGCGACGCCGGTTATTCCGAACTGGTAGGGGTGTGGCCGTTACTTCGCCGGGAGCTTAAGGTAGCCAGACGACTGCCATCCAATAGACGCGGCGGCCGCGCGGATGAGCAACACGGCACTTCCCGAGCGATTCTTGCTGGCCGGTGAACACTTGATCCAAGGGCGGCACAGCCGGTACTCAGCGGGCGTCGCGTCGGGCCCTACGGAACACCGGCGCATGCGCGGCTCAACCGATCAAGTGGTGCGTGTTGGCCGCTGCTCCAGGCACGGTGACTGTCAAGTTCTGTGAACACAACGGCGGTATCGCGGTGTTGGTGCAGGACTGCAGGTGGTGGTACGTCGGCGGGGTTCGATGACGAGCAGCGGATCCGCAGATCCTGTTCAGGCCGCGTTGAGCAGGGAAGGGCGGCGGTAGATCGCACGGCGAACGAAAGGACGGCGCAAGCGACCGGAGTGACGCTCGTGTGGCGATCGCCCTCAACCGCCGTGGTAATCGCAGCCGACAAGTGGTTTCGCCAGACTGAGACGCGGGGGATACCCGAGTACGGAGCATGGAGACGGGTTGTAGCGGGACCGGCACTGTTCGTCTATCAACCAGGACGGCGGGTTCGGCGCTGGGCGGCGGATCGGCGCGGTGGCCACGGCGAGGGTTCGGCAAGCCGCACGGCTTGGCACCCCGCATCAGCCTGGGGGCGGTCGTGCACGTACGCATCACTCACCTGCCGCGCATCGAGGCGTAGGCCTGATCCGAGTAGTGGAGGATTGTGACGTACGCGCGGATCGAGAGCACCTTCTATACTGCTTCATGCCGTCCATTGACGGTTCGCAAGGCCTATCGGAGGGAAATAAGTAGGTCGATCAGGCACTTGTCGAGGTATCCCACTCCCGCATGTTCACGGTGATGGGCTCAGTATCCCCGCGAGTTGTCGCGGTGACAGATCGACGCGGCTAACCAGAGCTTGAGCCGAGACAACCGGTTGTCCCCGAAGCACTTCCGGGCTTGCGCTCGTCTGCTAATGTCGCTGACCACGCTACACATCGTCAATTCGCTGGTTCCAGTTCGGTCGCTGCTCGATCCAGAGCCCGTCCGGGCCAAGGCTCCATCCGTCACTGTCGGCGGATGTCCTGAAGGAAGATGCGGATTCGGTGATGTGCCACACCCTGGACGGCCGTTCGGCCGGGAGGGACAGGTGGGGGCACCACGCTGAGTCTGGCCCAGGCCCTCGCTTTTCGATCGCCACCGCGGCGGTCGATTCGAGTGCATTAGGAGACTCAATGATCTACCCCTCCGACGCTGTTGCCGCATTGGATTCGTTCGAGACCGACACGCTCGATACCGTCGATCACCGCATGATCGGCACGCGACTGCGTCCACCGGCATCCGTTGCGGTGATCGAGAAATCCATAGCGGTCGGCGAGGCAGCCGGAATGCCCCATCAGCTCGCTCAGGCCCTGGCCTTCTCCGCGGCCAACCAGCAGCAACTTCGGCATGCTCTTCGCTTCCCGAAGATTCAGCGGTTCGGCGCCGAGGAGTTCACCTACATCGAGTTCGACGTGCTGACATGGCGAATCATCCCCTCGCCGGACAACATTCGATTCGAGGGCGATCACGCTCGCGGTGCGATTGATATGCCCCGTTTCGGTGCCGTGGATGACGGACGGCCCGTGCTGACCTTCCACATGGATTCGATCGAGGCGATCATCGACGCGATGGGCCCACGGATCGAGGACATGGTCGAGAATAATCCGCATGTGCCCTCGATCCAGGAACGTGGCATCGAGACAGCCGGGTGGCTCAGTTTCTTGGAGCTGAGCGCCGGTGATGTCGGTCCGGTGATCGGGCTCGAGTCCACCGACGGATTCGGCCGAACGGTCGCGGCCCACAAAGGGCTAGGCATCACCTTTAAAGATGCGGTGTGGAACCTGCAACCAGGCGGACGCCGCGCCGGGTCTTGGCACCATGACCTCGCCGAGTGTGCAAGGCGCGAGGACGTGTCCGAGGTCCAAGCTCGCAAGGTTCGCTGCTCGATCATGCCGAACGCGAAGGTGATCATCGGCTACACGGGTGGGCGCCGATTCGACCGTGCTCGCCGACGGTTCGTCGCACACCTGCACATGGCTCCGCCGATGAGTTTCACCACCGCGACCACCCTCAACGCCAAGGCCAATGCCGCGGTCGACCGCCTTTTCGATCGCGGATTGCTGCCGGTGCCAACGGGTATGACCGCGCATGAGGTACGCGAGGTTTTGGAAGGGAGCAACCGCTCTACCGATCTGCTTGCTGATGAGGTCGCCGTGCTCGCCTGCGGAGCGCTCAATCCGCAGCCCAATACGCGTCGGGCGCGCACAGTCAACGATGCCATCGCTGATCTGACCGGCACACGGCCCAAGCTCGAGGACCGTACCCAATTGGCCGCAGAGGTCGCATTGCGCGGGTTCCCGAACGACAAGCGCCTTACTGCTTTGCGTGCGGCGCTTGAGCGCGGGTGGCGGTGGGTGCCGTTGCGCGGTGTCGGCCTGACTCGTCGAGAGCCTCTGGATCTACTCGCTGAAGCGATTCGTGAACTCGTGCAGGCGGGCACCAACACCGGCCCGGCTACCGCTGAGCTGGTCACGCTGGCCAGCTATCACATGGTCAGTGGGCGTATTCCGCTGCTTACGCGCTCAGAGTTCGGCCGCGGCAACAATACTGAACCGCAACAGATACTCCAGCGTCTGGCCAGGTCCGATTCAGGGCTGCGGCAGCTGTGCCAAGTCGTGATGGACTGCCGCGCCGGCCGTGACCCGCAGCAACTGCCCGAAGGCGACGAACCGGCAAATGTGTGCTTCGTCGGCACTCGGTCGCTGGATTCTGACCGCCTGCGGGAGCTCGCCGGCGCGTCCGAAGACGGCATATCGCACGAGAGCCCCGAAGACCGGTTCGCCGCAGCCATCGAGCGCTTCCGTAACAAGCTTGATGAACTACACACCATCGCAACAGAAGTCGCCGCAATAACCGATCACACCGGCGTTGCACTCGCGGATAGCCGCGGGTTCGACCACCCTGTTGTCAAGGCCACGTTCAATGAAATCGCTGATCAGGTGTCAGAGTGGCGCAGCGTCCATCGCCGGTTGGCTCGGATGCGCGCTGACGCTGACTTCGTCGACGCTATCGAATAATTCGCAGTTCCGTCTCGAATGTCTCGCCTGGCCGCTGCCCTCGACCACGTCATCTCCCATACACAATCGAGCAGATAGGCGATTCGACGCGCCGATCAAGCCTCACGGTACGGCAGTCGTGTCCTCCGTCGGTTTAGTTGTGTAGGTGCCGAGTGACGCATACACATCGCGGGCGCTGGCGGCGACCGGCGCGGCGGCTGCGGCAATCATTCTCGCCGGAGTTTCGGGGGCCAAGGCGAGTCGAAGGTCCTGGCCTGACAGGACACCAAACGCCTGTCGCAGCGTGGCCGCCAGTTCTGCGTCTTGGCCTTCGGTGGCGGGGCAGAGGGCCTTGAGAACACTGGCGACAGAAATGGATGAGTTCACGGTTCGCCTCCTGGTCGGACTTTCACGCCTACTGGACTGAACGGCAGGTATCGGTATGGTCTGACACGCCTGGTCGCTGTGCTTCCACTGATGCTGCAGATGAGTCTCCGTTCGCAGGTATCTCCTACGATCCCCGGAGATGTGGAGCCGAACTGGAGGCTGCCGGTCCACCAGTCGACAATGGCGGAGCGTCCCGCGTGTGCGGGTCCGACAGACCCGAGCCATCCCAAGAGCCCCACAGGAACTCCACACTTTTGACCGGAATCAATGGGAATTCATGCGAACCGTTGAGAAGAGTCGTTCCTCGAAAAGGACTGGTGCTGAGCATTATTGGGCACTGATGGGTGGGTTCTAGACAACTGGAACGCGCGCCAATTGGTCGCAGGTTCAAATCCAGTCGCCCAGCTCCGCCGGGGTAGATGCCAGTGAATCCGGCACAGCAGTTCGGTGTCGACTTCGCCACCGCATGGGACCTTCAGCGGACCGTGTCAAAGTGTCTCTAAGATTCATTAGATGGCGGTCGGTAGCACAGGAGCGGGGCATGGGAGCATCGGTGGCGCATCCGGCGACGCGGGCACGGAGTCTCGGCGCGGCGTCGCCGCATATGTTGTGGTCCATGGTCTGGCAGGAGTGCCCCTGCCAGGAGTCGAACTCGGACTCGCGCACGCCCGCGTCGCATCGGTGTCACTGGAGACCGACGATGCGGTCGACGACATCAGGATCGATCTCGAATCAGGCCATCGGTCATACCTTCAGGCCAAGTGAACCCTAGATGCCGGCGCGGCGCTGAAGAAAGCTGGTGCCCAGTGGATTCGGCGGTCAAGGCAGGGCTCCGCCTCGATATTTACCGACTGGTGATCGTCACGGGAAAATCCAGCGGCTCGATGACGAATCTACAACGCGTCCTGAACCGTAACCGGGCAACTCTTCTGGGGCCGCCTACCGATGCCGAAGCGACGATCCTCTCGACTGTCGATGGAGGGCGCCCATTGCAGCCCAGTTCTGCGGGGCACCGATGGTCGCAGGATGGACCGACATTGCGCCACGCACAGCCAGCAGCGGCGGCTGGCGCAACTGGCTGTGGTGCGGTTCCCTCGGATTCATCCGCACACGGCCTATATGGCCTCGGGCACATGACATCTCGACCGTGCGGTACTTTGTCACTACAGCGCGTGCGCAGTGGTGCTGTCGGTCCAATCTAACGGCTGCCCGTGCGCGCTTGCGGATGGTGGTGAGCAGGTTGCCGGTGCGGTGTACGAACCGAGTGGTCAATCCGAAGGACGCGACGCGGTTTCTGGGGCTCGCTCAAATATTAGAATTCGGAAGGGGCATGAAGTGGCGATTTACGATATTGCAGTCTCTTTTGCTGGAGAGCAGCGACAGTTCGTCGCTGCAGTGGTTGCTGCAGCTAAAGTGCGCGGGCTCAGTGTCTTCTTCGACGAAGACAAGGGAAACGAGTGGTGGGGAACGAATTTTATTCGTCAGCAGCGGACCGTATACGGATCACAGACACGCTTCTTTGTGCCGTTCATCTCTAGGGAATACTTGTCGAAGGCCATTCCGATGGACGAGCTTTCGGCCGCCATGATGACCGCTGTCAGGCAAGGGGATGGATACATTCTCCCGGTGCTTATGGATGACGTGGAGGTGCCTCCAGAGCTCCTACATCCTCAAATCCACTATCTGCGAAGTGGTGATTTCAGTCCAGAAGGGTTGGCGGAGCAGCTCGTGCAAAGGGTGGGTGTGGCTACGTCCGCCGGACAGGAGCCGCGCGACGTCGGCGAGGTGGTGCAAGAAGCTATGTCGTACCGTATGCCCAGGGTGATCCCGCCTGACTTCAGCAAATACGAGCTGCTGGATGCGGCTTTCGAGTATCTCCGGTATCAGTTCGACCAAGCGTTGCCGCAACTGGAATCGTCCGGCTTTGTGGGCTGGACTCGCGTGAGCGGTGAGATGCTAAAGGTACGGATCGAGCGTCAAGGTAAGACCGCATACGCCATCGACATCGACAAGAACGGCTTCAACAGCGATGATCAGCTCAACTTCATAATCGGCGGGAACAGTACGGGCAGCGTGAATAGCAGCAATGGCTATGCCACGCCGTATTTCGACCGGGATGCCGGTATTCCGAAGCTCAAAATGATGGACTTCTCTGTGTTCGGATCGATGGGCGGGAGTGGTCAAACGTACACGAAGGAGGAACTGTTTAACAAGCTATGGAACAGTATCGTAGACCGCTTAGAGCGTGGCTGAAGGGGTCGCGCCGCGCACTTTGCCGCTCTTCTATTGTTCTAATCGCATAGAGCTCCTAATAGGGTATGACAGGTGGCAACGAGTTCGTTTGTATTGCAGATGTTGGTCGATTGGAGAGCAGTCAAATGCCCACTCACGCTCGCCTGCTTCGCCGGCGTCGCAGAGATAGACGCGTTGCTCCGGATCAATAGGCGGTGTGTGCTGGAGGGTCGGTGGAATCATGGGCGGATGTACCACCCTCCGCGCGAAACGTAGAACAGGTAAGATGCCAGGCTTTCGCGGAGCATCGAGAACCAGTAGCGCGCTGGCGTTTTGCCGCGAGGCCAACGTTTGGTACGGAGTCGATTGTGCGATGCGATCGCCGAAAGCGGAATCGTCCGAACCTCGTGCCAGCTGGACGGAGGGGCGCGGGATCACAATGCAGGCCGACCCAGAACAGGGCCACGCGGCTACCAGTCGCGATACCGTTCACATCACGAATGTCAGTCAGGTAGAGATCGGTAATCCTCATTTCCTCGTGCACAGCAACTGAGTGCAGGCTCCCCCCCGCCGAAGCCATCTGATTCATCACCGCTGACGCTGCGCCTACCTCTACTGGGCCGGGCGCCGACGACCTATTTTCGCGGACTCGAATCATCTTGTACATGAGGTCAAGCATATGGATCTACCGCGGATTCCGTTCAGCAAAGCGAGCCGAGCAGGGCGACCCCGAATGGCACAGGAGGGGCCGAAAGTCGTCAGGGCCTGTGTAGGTGCGCCCGGACTGTGGCGTCGTGTTCGAGGATGTGATCGATGGCGTCCCAGTACAGCGAAAGCCATGGGTGCTGGCGGGCTCGGTCGGGTTCGAGCTCCTGGCCGTAGAACGCGGTGTTCGAGGCGACGGACGCGCCGGGGACCAAGGAGCAGGTATTGCCGGAATGGGCTTCGAAGGGGCGGACACGGCAGCCGAACGTCACCCGGTCCGGGCTGCGATGTTCACCGGATCGTCAGGGTCCCAGCAGTTGTCGAAAATGACGTCGATGTAGGTCTCGTGGGTGCCTTGGTGGTGCAGGCACGAGGCGTGATAGATCGCGTAGGCGCCGTTCGCGGTGTTGATGACCCCGTTTGCACGGTCGTAGGGAGTCTCGCAGCAGTCGCAGATAGCGCAGTAGATGTTGCGTTCGGGGTCGATCGTCAGGTGCACCCGTCGATTCTTACCGCCCGGCGATGCCCGACGTCAGTCAGGTCTGCCTCGGACAGCGAGTGTTGAACAGTAGGAACGGCGCAGCCGGGGTCGGCTCTATGTCCGCGGGGACTCGCGTTCGGCGAGGAAGGTATCGAGTAGATCAAATAGCACGGTGAGGACGTGTGTCTCCTGTTCGGCGGTGAGAGACGCCGCAAAGTCCCAATCCGGCAGGGCGATTTGGTTGATCTGTGCCGCCCAGACAAGGTCTGGCACGACCTGGTAGCGCTGTATCAGCCATTCCCGCCAACCCTGCAGGCCCGGCTGACCGGACCGGCGCGACGCCATGTCATAGCCCTCGATGTCGGTGACTACTCCTCGTAGATCGGTGTAGCCGATGTACATCCCAGTCCTCTTGGCGAACAACGTGAAGAACTCACGATTGCTCACGTCGACCAGGTCCTTGACCGGTAGATCGTTCACCGGTCAGTAGGTTTTCTTCATTCGTAGATCCTGCCGTAGGCGATGGTGGCCACCTGTCCAAGGGGTAACGGGACTGAGCTCGTCCGTCGAGCAATTCCTCGGTGCGCCCCAACCCGTCGATCTCCCCCGCCCCGCCTCGCTTCTCGGCACCCCCACGGCTGAGAAGCACCGTCGCCTCGATCCCGTTCTTCACTACGGCTCGCGCCGCCGAAGCCCCATCCGCGCATGTCCCTCGACCGGACACCCTCCACCAGGTGTGGGCGGATCGACCCAGAACAACCGGTCGGCCCCCACGGTCGCCCGCACCACCGCCTCCGAATCCCTTTGATCGACCTCCACCACATAGACCACCAAGGTTGATCGGTTGCCGGTGGTCCTTCACGTGTAGGTCGATCAATCTGTATCCCGGTCGTGCATTGGGGTGTCCGGCCTCGGGTTCTATAGAACCCCTTCGCGCTTAAGTACCTCCTGTACGCTGTGGAACTCGGCGCTGATGCGGCCGGCGGGGAACCGGAGTTGCGTAAGACCGTTGACATTCGAGAAGTCTTCGCACCCCTCCTCGAGCAGAATGATGGCCTTCTCAAATCCGAGTCGGCCCTGGAAGAGGCCGACTTCGTGAATGACATTGGCGCGTGCCCTCAGCTTCCCGTCGGCAGTCTCGTCCTCAGCGGTCATCACCAGGAAGGCAAATGCAGCGTTGTCGAGCATGTCGGTTAGTCGGGCCACGGTCGTAATCCCTGCCATCTGCACCTTGTTGAACTCATCAACGGGTAGACCAAGAGTGTCCTGGACATAATCCTTCAGTTCACGCCAGAGCGGTGAACGACCGTGTCCGATGAACACTCTCGTACCCAGCTGCGGCACGGACGCCATCGGCGGGATGGCCTTACTCCGAGCGATGTGCGACACAGCACTCTCAGCTAGTTCGGCTAGTTCGGCTGCAGCAATGTAGGGTGCGCGTAATTCCATGCAAAGAGCGATAGATTCCTGATGGGGGGCGCTTTGCCAACCACCATCAAGGGCAACGGAGTCTCTGGACACAGTTGAGGGGGTCAACATCTGTGCGCGGGTAAGCGTGTTGAAGCTCGGAATCGACACCTCCGAGATTTTCTCGATCTGGTCAGTGATGTATTTGTCAGAATTCGTCGAAAGGTAGGTCGTCAGGATCGAAACCGCCGACTCCTTCAAGCGGAAAAATCGCCGTTTTGCGTCTGTCGCTGCATCGGCATGGTGGTCGAGGTTTGCGATGCCAGCACGCCTGTTAATTTCGGCGAGCGTCGCATCGCGGTCGTATTGTTCCCAATCACCATTGGTGCCTTGGAACATGCCGATGAAACCCCACTCGCGACTAAAATGGGCGCCGGCCGGTGGCCTGCTGTATCCCTGGTAGTACACCCGGGACTGGTAGCCGAGGTTCGAGCCTGACCAAGCATCCTGGACCTCGCGGGCTGCCTTCTCGACAATGCCGACCTCGCGTTCGAGTTGAGACTCCGTTAGCTCGTCAGCGAGTTTCTGCAAATTGTCCGCGACCGTTCGCAAGTCGTCGGCAAGGTCCTGACTCATACCCAGATGATCGCATACAGTACCGACACCAATCGGCAAGACTTCTCGATGCGCGTGCTCAGTGCCCACCAGTCCGCGTCGGGAACCCACGACAAACGCGATGGCCATATCGTTGGTCACTGGGCCCTGCGCGTGAGTCACGAACCGCACCAACAGCTTTTGGCCATCCTTCTCTCGGACCCCATCACCAAGCGGCCCCAGCCCGAGGCATCGAGCAGTCGCTTCTCCCTCTACCTGATCGGTCACCCGTCGCCGGGTCCCATATGCGCGCAGTTCCGTCTTCGCTCGACGTTAGCCGAGTCCAAGGTACCTAGCCGACCGGGTCAATCCCTTCCGACCAAGCTTTCCGAGGTGGCCTTCAATGCCGACGGCTCGAAGATCGCGGTGGGTGCGCACGATGGCAAAGTGCGCATCTGGGATGTCGCGCGTCTGAATCAGCAACCGCAGACGATCGATGCGGATCGAAATGCGGTATTCGCGGTCAGATTCTTTCCCGACGGCCGTGTGGTGCCCGGTGGCAAAGAGGGAATCGTCCGGATCTGGGGTGCTCACGGCGGCAAGATCGCGGAACTGCCGTCGGGCAAAGAGGTGGCCTCACCCGACGTGTCGCAGAAGGGGGCTGATAGTCCCAGGCGCACGATGGATTCTTGACTTTGTCGGACTCGCCGGTCCGTGGCTCGAGTCCTTGGTTATCGAACCCTCCCTTTGTCGCATCCGTACGCTTCACTGCGGACGGTTCTTACATCGTGTCAACGAGCGATTACGGAACTGTGCGACTATGGAGAACGGACAACCCGCATCGGCAGGTCGGATTGGTACTGCTCGGCTTCGGTCCGAAACACATCCAGGGCATGACCCTTGACGGAACAGGACACCGGATCGCGGCCGCGTTCGACGACGGGACGATCCGCCTCTTGCACAGCCCCGATTCCGGGCGCTAACTCCTTTGCTCGATACTCGTAGAACCCGAGAAGGCCACCGAGCGGTGGAACCAGGTCATCTCCTCGAACATCGATCGCCGACAGCTGTGCCCCTGATCTCGGCTACAACCGGTGTCGGGTCGCTAACCAGACGACATGCTCACGACTGATCGCCTCCTCCGCGTCGTCGACCTCCCTGGACCAGGCCTCTTCGGTGTCGGCGAGTCTCAGCTTCGCGTCCGCGTTGGAGAGATCGGTACACGCGGCGGAATAGGCGCGGGCGAGCGAATCATGTTGTTTGGCCTCGGTCCAGGCGATCGCGGCTCCGGCGATCATGGCAAGCGCCGGGCCCAACATGAACTCGGTCTTGACGACCGCGGTGATCAGGGAGGCCACCGCGCCGGACAGTTCCAGGACGACGAGGCCGGTGCGCCATCGCGCGGATTGCCGCTTGTTGTATTTCGCCTTGGTCTCGTACCAGCGTTGCTGGTCCTGGATTCGACTGATCAGGTACAGCTGTTTGCGGTCGGCGAGTGGGGTTGATCGCTGTGCGATCATCCAGTCCGAGACCTGTGGTGCCGCAACCGGAGACAGCTCGAGGTCAGCGAACTGCTGTTGTAGTCGGGCGAACTTGTCGATCAGTCCACGCGTGGCGTCCTCGCGGGACATCGTGATGGGAAACGGGAGCGCGCCGACGGAGAACTTCCACGCCAGTGTTTTAGCGGACTCCGCCACCGCGCGACCGTCATACCAGGTTCGGTCGGGCCGCTGCCGCCACAGGGAGGCCTCGACGAGTATCGCTCCGATGAACGCGACCACGCCGACGAGGCCGAGGATGTCGATCCTCCCGCTTCCGACTCGCCAGGTCACGATTCCGGTCACCGCGGCGGCGACCAGCAGCAGCAGGCGGCGGCGAATGCCACCGACATATGCGTGCTGGGCCGCTACCGAGGCGGTATCGGCAGCAAGGAACAACTGCGGCATCGCCGAGGCTGGAACCATTGGTACGGAAGCCATCTCGTCATTTTTTCCTACGCGAGTCCATGGCGGGCGTAGAGCCTCAAATTTCGCACACCTCCATATCGCGGCCGGGGATGTAGGCCTCGCGCTCTTGGGGCGTGATGGAACGGCCTACCTGTGCGCAAGTGTTTGTTATCAGGTCGCCGGTCAGTGCACCGATGTCCCAGGAGAAGATCGTTGCGTCGTCATCGACTGTCAGGAGTGTCCGGCCGTCGGGACTGACTACCGCATCACGAATCGTTTTCTGATGACCCGCAAGTTGTTCCGTGAGGGACTGCCCGGTTCGGACATCCCATAACCGCACGATGTGCTCGTGGTCGCCTGTAGCGAGAATCGCGGAGTCGCGGCTGAAGGCAACACCGAATATATTGCCCGCGTGGCCGGTAAGGAGTTTGGAACCACCTGTCGGTAGCTGCCAGAGGCCGATCACGCGACCTTCGGAGGTTGCCAGAACGGTTCCGTCGGGGCTGATCGCTTCGATGCTTCCAATATTCGACTGTCCGCTGAGCGAGTGCCGCAACGTTCCGGACACAGAATCCCGGAACATGATCTCATGATTATCTTTATCGATTGACATCAGTGTGGCCCCGTCGACACTGAATTGAGCCCGTGAGTACAGTGCTGCGGGATGTTCGTGCACCAGCGCCCCGGTTTTGGTGTTCCACAGCCGAATCGATCCTTGACCCGATGTCGCGATGGTCGCGGCGTCGCTGGTGAAGGCATTGAGGCTCGAAGCGCCGAATCGGCCTGTCGGGATGTCGATCAACAATTTTCTTGATTCGATATCCCACAACTGTACCCAATCGCTGTCGTCGGTTCTGGTCGCAAGAATTTCACTGTTCGGACCGAAAAGTTCTGCTCGTATATTACCGGGGTGGCTGAACCGGATCGCTGCTCGCAACTGGCCGGTGGCCGTATCCCACAGGCGCGCCGGGCGGCCACTTGTCGCGAGCAGGCGTCCGTCGGGGCTGAACGTCGGCCCCAGGGATTTTCCTTTTCGTAGGTCATCGGCGATCGCATCGGCGGCGGCTCCGTGCAGCGTAGTCGGTCGTCCGATCATCGGTCGCCACAGTCTGACCGTGTTGTCGTCGCTCATGGATGCGAGGACAGTGCCATCGCCGGTGAATGCGACGGTTTTGACCTGTCCGGTGTGGCCTGCGAAGTCGGCCAGCCGCTGTCCGGTCGCCGTGTCCCACAGCCGGACATGTCCACCGTTGTCGCCAGTGGCGGCGGTCGTGCCCGCACCGAAGGCAATCGTTTCGCCGGTGAGGGTGGTACGCAACTGGCCGGATGTGGTGTCCCAGAGCCGGACGGTTTGCGCGACGTCGCTTCCCGTTGCGATGGTCTGTCCGTCAGGGCTGAACGTTTGTCCCCACGCCGCTGAACCGTTGTCGAGGGTATGGATCAGCTGATGACTGCGCGTGTCCCAGAGTCGCACCGTCGGGCCGAGTACTCCGACCGCCAACAGTCCGTTGTCGGGACTGAACACCAGGCGGTGCACCCGATTGGTGTCGCCGGTGAACTCTGCGAGTTGTTGCCCGGTGTCAGGGGCCCAGAGGCGGACGACGCCGTGTTCGGTGCCGGTCGCGATCAACGTTCCGTCTGGGCTGAATTCAGCGATCTTACTATCGTCCAATACTGCTCGTTGTCTGCCGGATTCGGCGTCCCAGAGGATCACGGTATTGTGGCCGGTGCTCGTCGCCAGCGTTGACCCGTCGGGGCTGAAGGCAGCCTGGTAGAAATTGCCTGCACCTCCGCTCTCGAGTGTGTGCAGCGGGCTCCCGGTGGAGATGTCCCACACGACGGTTGTGTTCCCGGTGCTGCCTGTCGCGAGCTTTCGGCCGTCGGGGCTGAATGCCAGCACGAAATTGACGCTTGCCGTCCCGGTGAACTGACGAGTTTGTCGGCCTGTGTATACGTCTGTCAGCCGCACCGTTCCGTCGTTGCTGCCCGTGGCGAGGGTGCGGCCATCCGGGCTGAGGCTCGAGGCCATCAGTTGCTGATGCCGGATCACATGCCGAAGCGGGTGCAGAAGCGCGGTGCGCAGCGCGACCTGCGTGCTGTCGGCCTCTGGTTCCGCATCGATCTTCGCGGCGGCGACAGCAAGGAGTCTGGCCAGTTCGGGATCGGTGTTCGCCAGATTCCGTGACTCCGCTATCAACTGGCGAGTGGCTGCGACATCTCGCTGGTGACGGGCGTCGTTACGTTGCGTCAAGAATCCGATGCCGGTGGCGATCGCGACTACAAGTAGCGCGACGAGGCCGATAATCGCGGCGGTACGCAGCCTGGTCACCGTCCGCTGTTGACGGACGTCCTCGCTGTCGAGCACTCCTTTGGGCACTCCATGCACGGGTGCGGCGAGAGTGGCGACCGCACTACGGAACCCGCTGTGCCGCAGCGATAGCTGTTCGCTTCCGCGCGCGAACCGAAGGTCTTCCCAAACCGGTTCCGCAGAGAAGTATCCGGCAAGGATCTTCGGTATGGCGGTCGTTTCGGTTTCCGCCCAGTCGAAGTCGCCGCGAGTCTCGTCCCAAGCAACGATGCCGTCGGTGACAGCGATGAGAAACGTATCAGCGGTCTTGTTCTCCTGCCAGTATCTGATCTCCCGCCCAACCCATTTCGACTTGGCTGATTCGGGTGATGCCAGAAGCAAGAAGTAGCGGGCTCCTTTCAATGCGTTCTCGATTTGCGTAGGAAGGCCCTCGGCGGCGGACAGGTCGGTCTTGTCACGAAACACCCAGAGCGCCCGCGCCTTGTTCCACGGTTTGGTCAGACGGGCAAGACCCCGTTGCAGTGCAGCTGCCAGGTCGCTGTCGGCCGCGCGACTATAGGAGAGGAAGATGTCGTAGTCGGGCGTGCGTGGCGACATGCTGTCAATGACAGGTATCGGCATGTGCTGATCCTCCGTAGTCCTTGGGGCTTGCCCCGATGGGTCGACGTCTGGTGGAACTATTCACACACCGGCAGCGTCGAACGTCCTGGCAGAAACGAGGCCCGTTCAGCGGCAGTGAACGAGCGGCCAACCAGCCGGCACGCGGCCGCGACGGGGTCACCGGCGAGCAGGGTGGTGTCCCACAGGCGGGTACTGCCGTCGATGCCCGCTGACGCGAGCTGATGTCCGTCCGGCCTGAATACTGCCCCGAAGAGTCCGCTTTCGTCGGCGGTCACCGGGGCTCCCAATACTTGCCGGGTAGCGAAGTCCCACATCCGAATAGTCCCATCAGTACTGCTGGTGGCCATGACAGTGCCATTCGGACTGAAGGAGACCGAGCGCAGTTGGTCGGTATGGCCGATCATCGGCGAATCGATCGCCTGGCCGCTGTGTGTATCCCAGAGCCGCAAACTGTAATCGTTTGCGGCGGTAGCCAAAGTGGTGCCGTCAGGGCTGAACGTCATCGACTCCACCGTGCCGTTGTGGCCTTGCAATCGGGCTCGTAGCCGTCGATCGCGATCCCATATCCGCAGTTCCGTTCCGCCAGTGGCCAGCAGGTCGCCGCGAGGCGAGAAGGCCACCGCCCCACCGGTATCCGTCCACGGCGGTCCTAGTTGCACCAGCTGCTGGACGTCCCACACTCGCACCTCGCCGTCACTACCGCCCGACGCCAGAGTGGCACTATCGGGGCTGAATGCCACGTCGACAATGCCGGTGCGGTGGCCGGTGAGTGGGGCACCGCGAGGTTGCCCGGTTTTGATGTCCCACAATCGAATAGTGTGATCGGCGCTCCCGGTAGCCAGGATTTTGCCGTCTGGGCTGTAGGTGAGGGCATAGATGGCCCCGGTATGTCCGAGCAAGGCGATATCGAGCGGTGTTCGGGTCGCGACGTCCCAGAATCGTGGGACAGGTTGGTCTCCCGCACTGACGACCGTGCGTCCGTCCGGGGAATAGGCGACGGCGAGTATTCGCGATTTCTCACCTGACGGTGTGCTGCGGACCAGTTGTTCACCGACGGTGAGATGCCACAATCGGACCGTGTGATCGTTGCCCGCGCTGGCCAGGATCGTTCCATCAGGGCTGAATGCGAGTCCGGCCACACCGGCCTCATGTCCGGACAAGGGTTCACGCAATGCCTTACGCGTGGCCATGTCCCATAGCTGGATGGTGGAGCGTGTGCCTCCTGTCGCCATTATTCTGCCGTTCGGGCTGACTGCCGTCGACATGGCCAGCGCCGGTTCATCGATGGCGTCACCCGAAATCATGTTGGTCGTGAGGTCCCAGAACTGGGTCTTTCCCCCGTGTCCGGTGGTGATCAGGGTGGTGTTGTCGGGTGTGAAGGCCAACCCGAAAACCATGCCACTGTTGGCCTGCGACGGTGGTCCGAGCATGGCTTCCGTGCGCGCATCGAACAACGCGATATGTCCGTCGAGTGTGCCGACGGCGAACTTCGTGCCATCAGATGAAAAGGCGACAGTTCGTACTTCTGTGCCCATGTCGAAGGGTTCACCCCTCGGTTCACCGCGTTGCAGGTCCCACGAGCGCACCGTTCCGTCGTCAGCCACACTGATCGCCCACCCACCATCGGGGCTGACGGCGACGTCGTAGACAGCCCCGGAATGCCCGGTCAACGCCTGGCCTCGTGGTTGACCTGACGCGACATCCCAGATGCGGACCACATGATCGCTACCGGCTGTAACCAGGGTTCGACCATCCGGGGTGAACGCGACGGTCTGCACAGTACCGGTATGGCCACGCAGCGGCTCGCCGATCGCCAGACCGGAGCGGGTATCCCACAGTCGCACTGTGTGATCGGCGCCGGCACTGTCCAGCATCGTTCCCGACGGGCTGAAGTCGACAGCACGTACCCATCCTTCGTGGCCGCGCAGAACCAGTGAACCACGAGCGAGCAATGCCGAACGGACCGCTGACATGGCTTCGTCGCGCGCGTGCGCCGGAACCACACGTACAGCGGCGACCGATAGTAGCCGGGCCATGCGTGGGTCGCTATCGGCCATTTGCCGTGATTGCGCGATCAATTGCCGTGTCAACGCGAGGTCGCGTTCAGCGCGCACGGTGTCTCGCTCGAGCTGTACCATCCGGGCCGCGACCGCGAGTACGAGGAGTAGGATTACCCCGATCACCAGCGCGGCGTTTCGGAGAAGGGTTCGCTTGCGCTGGGATTCGATCTCCGCGGCAACGAGCTGTTGTCTCGGCTGCCCGCGGATCGGTGCACTCAAGGTGGCGAGGGCATCTCGAAAAATGCTGTGCCGCAACGACAGTTGCTCGACGCTTCGCGCCCACGCCAGGTCGACTATGGTCGGTTTTGCCGGGAAGAATCCATCCAGCACCCGCGGCACTGCGTCGCTCGCGCAGAGATCGAAGTTTTCGCTCGCCAGATCCCAAACGAGCGTTCCGTCGATAGCGGCGATCAGCAAGTTGTTGTGAGGCTTATGTTTTCGCCAGAGTTCTATTTCCTGTTGGACCCAGTCCGAGGCAGCTGCTGCCGGCGAGGCGAGCAGGAGAAAGTAGCGCGACCTTTTCAGCGCTTCATCGATCGCCTTCGGCAGTGGTTCGCCCAGAACAAGACTCGTCGTGTCTCGAAATATGTGGATCGTCTCCACGCGCCCGGGTGGCTTGGCCAGTCTGGCGAGGCCGTTCTGGATCGCGGTGACCCGGCCTTTGTCCGAGGAGTGTGCGTAGGAGATGAACAGGTCATAGTCCGGGGTCTGGCTCGCGTGCGTCGCGTTGTTCTCGGTCATGGGCATACGGCAAGTTCGTCGTATCCAGCGAGATGTCGTGAACGTTCCGCCGCGAGAAGATCCCATCGCGCCGTCCGGCAGGCCACGGCCACCTGGTCCTCGGCGAGGACTCCGAGGTTCCGAGCAAGGGGACCCTGCTCACCGTTGGATGTGAACAGATGACGCCCTGATCGATCGAAGGAGACGCCTTCGCTCCCGGTCAGCGGGTCACCGATCTTTTGCGCCGTGGCGATATCCCACAGCACGGTGGTATCAGAACTCGCGGCCAGCAGGGTCCCGTCTGGGCTGAACGCGAGCGCGCCGACACTGGTCGACGTCCCTTTTAACGGTTCTCCGACAAGATCACCGGTCGCCACGTCCCACAGGCGTGTGCTGCGGTCCGCGCTACCGGTGGCGAGAATTTCGCCGTCAGGACTGAAGGCGATGGCTTGGACGATATTGGTGTGTCCGGTCAGTGTGGCTCGGGGACTGCCCGATTCGATGTTCCACAACACCAGATGGTTTTCGGCGTCGGCGACGACGAGTGTGTGGTTGTCGGGGCTGATCGCGAGAGCTTCGACTATGCGGGCACCGTTCGCGGTGAGCTCCGCCCTCTTGGTTCGTGATCGCGTGTCCCACACCGTTATCGACGGACCACGACCGCCGATGGCGAGCATAGAACCGTCTGGGCTGTATGCCAGGGCGCACCTGTCGTCGGTGAGTACGTCCAATTCCGCATCCTCACGTTCGATGAGGTCGCCCTGCCATAGGTGTACCCTGCCTGCGCGATCGGCTGTGGCATACCGTGTTCCGTCTGAGTCGGCGGTGAGACATTCGAACCGCACCTCTGGCGGCCCGATCTGTCTGTGCTTACCCGTAGATGTGTCCCACCGGGTGATCGAGCCGTAACGCCCGAGTACCACCAGTGTTCGATCGTTCGGGCCGAGGACGATCCGTTCGGCGTCGTTGTCGGCATCGGGTGCGTCGCCGAGGATTTCGGTGGTGGGCGTCGCGTCCCACATGCGAATGGTGTGATCGGTGCCAACACTGGCCAGCATCGTGCCGTCCGGACTGGCGGTGAGGTCGTCGATCATCCCGAAGTGGCCTTGCAGTTGCGGGCCGCGACGGTGGCCGGTGCGAGTATCCCAGAGCTGGATCGTTCCCGGCGCGCCCGCGGAGGCGAGCAATTCGTTTCCCAGGTAAGCGACGGCCGAGGTCCATGGAGTCTCCTGGATGCGGGGGCCGGTGCGTTGGCCGGTTGTCAGATCCCAGAATCGGGTGCGTGCGAGACTGCTGGAGCAAGCCAGGGTCCGACCGTCGGGGCTGAACGCAAGCGAGGTCACGATTCCGCCGTCCATGGCGAGGGGTGTACCGATGGTCGCGCCACTTTCATCGATGAGCCGGGCTGTGCTGGTGTCGTCGCCGATGGCTATGTGCCGTCCATCGGGCGCGAAAGCGACTTCGAGAAGTTCGTGGTCGAAGCTCGATGGCGGTCCCGACGCAGCGCCCGATTCCACGTCCCACATGCGCAGCGTGCGGTCTTCGCTCACCGAAGCGAGTCTGCGTCCGTCGGGGCTGAATGACAGTGCGGTGACGTTGTCGGTGTGCCCGGTCAGTGGTTGACCGCGCATGGTGCCCGCGGCGACGTCCCAGATACGGACTGTCATGTCCGCGCCGGCGGAGGCCAGTAGTCGTCCGTCACGGCTGTAGGCAAGATCGTTGACCCCTTGCGTATGTCCTGTCCACGAACGGGTCCGGGGCGCCCCGTGGGCGAGGTCGAGGATACGGACTGTCCCGTCGCCGCCACCGGCCGCCAATGTTCGTCCATCGGGGCTGAAGGTCACAGACCAGGTTCGTTCGGTATGCAGGACATGCAGTCGTGGGGACATATTGATGGATGACAGCGCCGCGGCCGCGTTGGCTCGTTCGGGTGCGGGCGCAATGCGTCGTGCCGCGACCGCGAGCAGCCGGGACAGGCGAGGGTCCGACACCGCGAGGTTGCGCGACTGTGCGATCAGCTGTCGGCTGGTGACCAGGTCGCGTTGGTACTGCGCGGTGCCGCGTTGCTCGAAGAAGACCAGGAAGAGCACAAGCGCGAGCACCGTGAGCAGGGCGATTACGGCCAGCGCACTGTTGCGGACGATAGCGAGTCTGCGGTGGTGGCGAACATTTTCACTGAAGAGTTCCTCTTTTGTGCAGCCGCGGATCGCTGCGGCGAGAGTCGCTGTCTTGCTGATGAATTCAGGATCCCGCGTCGACACGACAGTCTCGCGAAGATCGACCCACAGCGGTTCTTGGGCGAAGTAGCCACTGAGGGAACGCGGGAGGGCAGTGGTCCGGCCCCAGACGAAGTCGCTTGCGGCGCGGTCCCATTGCACGTCGCCTGACGTCACCGCGATCAAAAGGGTGTTGCTCGTGCGGTGGGTACGCCAGTACTCGACCAAGGGGCCGACGGTGGCCGATTGTGCTGATGATGGCGAGCCGAGAAGCAGGAAGTAGCGCGCGGTAGTGAGGGGGTGCGCCGACCCATTCGGCTCGCGTCCATCGCGGTCTCCCGGCCCACGAACGACGTTCAGCGAATTCCGGCGCTCCCGCGCGGGAGCGAGCCGCCGCAGACCGCGGATCAGCGTGCCTGCGGTGGTTTCGTCATCGCGGCCTGTGAACACGTACACATCCGCGGCGGTATCGGGGATACGACGGGACGTCGCGGTCACCCTGCCACCGATTCGTCACGGGTGGCCGATCCAGCTCGAATCATGTTGTCGGCCAGATACCGATTCCGTGACCGAGCTCGCCCGCGGTGGCTTGTATCAGGGCGATGACGCTGACAACCGGCTGGGCGAGCTTTCCGCTGAACGTGCCGTTGTCGCCGGTATCGAAGCTGCCCGCGTGCATGCCGATCAACGCGCCATCGGCACCGAACCAGGGTCCACCCGAATCGCCGTAGGTGCCATAGGCGGTGCCCCACAGGACCGACAGATCATGGGCGAGGGGATGGATGAGTACACCGAGGATCTCGCCGTGGGTGAGGCCCGTGGTCCTACCGTACTTCGTCATGGCCTCGCCGGAACCAGGTATCGACACGGCCTTGAATCTGGTTGTCACGTGGACGTATTCAGCGAGGTCGAACAGTGTGTAGCCGCGGGCTGCGCCGATACCTCCCAGGCCCCCGTCCTGGTCGTCTCTTCGGGCGACAACATGTCCGATGATCGCGTCCTCGGTTGTCACCGACTGGCCTACTGTGTCCGAACAGTGCCCCGCTGTCACTCCGAAGCGGGATCCGGCCGAATTGATGACGAAGAACCCCAGGGTGCAGCCGTGTGAACCGCCGATAGTAATCGCCTCACCCGCATGAAGGTCCAGGTTTGCCGCTGTAGCGGGCATTAGGCTCGACATCACCACGACGATCGCAACTGTCGCCGTGATCGCCAGGCGGGCAGGCCCTTTCAGCCAAGTGTTCACTGCTCTCCCACATGCACTGGATCCAGATCTTCGCCGAAGGCGCACAATCGGTTTCGGCATAACACCGCGACCTGGCTGCCCGCACGACGTATCTCGCAACGTGGGTTGTACGGTGCCACCTCTCGTCGTGGTTGTCATCGAAAGTTCGTTGGTGTAACGACCGGAAGGGCGGCGAATCCGATTCCCGGCCATCGCGCATCACTCGAGTTCGCGATGGATCATCAAGCGGTTTTTTCATGTATCGGTCGTTTGGTTCAACAGCCCTCATGTCGGTCTACGTCGTGTAATCGGCTGCATCGCAGAAAGTTTCTTCGCGCCGGCAAGTCTCGACACATCGGAATCTCTTGCCAGGAGGTGGCTGGTCGACGCCGTCAAGGGGGATTCCGTAGGATGCTCCATCCCGGCGCACATCAGTCGTGTCCTCGACGGGTTGATCGGACCAACTCAGCGAGTGCCTGGTCCCGAGCGTGGAGTCGACGGCGCTATCGCTTTCCTCGCGCCGAACTCAGGGTGACACCATGGATCGATCGGATAGACTGACGCACCGCGAGCCATGACCGAGCTATCTTATTGCGAGGCTGCGGAGTTCGGGAGGACCGATGAGCAACGTCTTCGTGAGCCATCGTGGGGCCGATTCGGTAGCAGCGGAGCGACTCGCCAACGATCTCCGCGATCGGGGCCACACTGTATGGCTCGATGTCTGGATGATCGGTGTCGGCGATTCGATCGTCGCGAAGATCAACGAAGGTCTGGCGGGGACAACCTATCTGGTGCTGGGGTACTCCGCCGCCGGATCGGTGAGCCCGTGGATGAGTCAGGAATGGATGTCGGCCTTGGCTCGCCAACTCGACGGGGCCGACATCAAAGTGCTGCCGGTGCGACTGACCGGCGGTGAACCGCCTGCCATTCTCGCCGGTATCAAGTATGCCGATCTCGTCGCCGACTGGACTGCGGGAATCGACGCCTTGTGCGCCGCAATGAGGTGAAACGGTGAAACGGTGAAACGGCAAGAGGTTTATGTCCTGTGCGCCGAGGGAGAGGAAAACTTCGCCGAGCAACTCGCGGGTCCGTTGCGCGAGGCCGGCTACGGCGTCACACATGCGGGCACCGTCGCCGTCGGCGAGTCTCAAATCTCGTCGGTGAACAACCTGTTGATGACAGGCGCGCCGTTGGTCGTATGCGGCACCATGAAAGCCGTCGGCAGCAATTGGGCGAACAATATCGCCCATGCCGCACACTCGAACGGCAGTAATCGGGTGTTCGTGGTGCAGATGGACGGCCGGGCACATGTCAAGCAGCTGGCTGTGGAAACCAAGGTGGCCAGATTCGACTTGGATCCCGCCCAGGGCGTTCGTGAACTGCTCAGCGCGCTCGCTCAACGGTTTCCACCGAACCCCACTGTCCTCGAATCGATTCCGAGATCCGATAGTCAATACACCGATCAGCTTCGGACAACGACCGGTTTCGACTTCGACGCACTGCGGCGTTTCCGCGGCGACCTGCGGCCCGAGGTCGAAGCCCTTTATCCGGCGATCCTGACTCCGCGCGAGTTCCTGGAGCGCGCCGCGCTGATCGATCAGGGACAGCTCACCGGCACCGGCGTCCTGCTCTTCGGCGACCGAACCACGCTGATGTTTCCGGCGGCGCAGGTGCAGTGCATGCGGTACTACGGCCTCGACCGAGCTTCGCCGCGCGAACGCGAGCGCTTCGGCGGCACAGTTACCGACCAGATCGTCGCCGCGAGGGAATTCGTCGCTCGGAACGTGCGACGCGGCGAACTTCCCAGCAGAGAACAAGCGGCCGCACTACCAGTCTACGAGTATCCGATGCTCGCGGTCCGCGAGCTCATCGCCAACGCGGTGGTGCACCGCGACTACTCGGCCATGGATGCCTGGGTACACGTCCGGATTTTCCAGGACCGGCTCGAAGTATCAAGTCCCGGTGTATGGATCGACCGGGATCTCACCGATGGGGTGCAGCGCGAATTATCGACTCTCGTCGGACAATCCAAGAAACGTAATCACCTGCTGGCAAGCATTGTGTCGTGGATCAGCTTGGTGGAAGCCGATGGCAGCGGAATCCCGACGGTTCTGCAGGACTGCGCCGAGATCGGAGCGCGGCCTCCACTCGTCGAACAGGACCAGGGCTTCATCACCGTCACACTGTGGCCCCGGCCGGATCCGACGCACATGGCCCGCGAGGCGAGCGAGAAGAGCATCGTCGTCGGAAAGTTTCCGGCCGCACCACCCGCGTTCATCGTGCGATCGACGGAAACTCGTCTAGCCGAAACACTGTCAGCTTCCCCGACTGCGGTGGTCTGCGCGGTCACCGGTATGCGCGGCGTCGGGAAGACTCATGTGGCAGCGGCCTACGCACGGTCCTGGATTCAGGATCGGCGCGGTTTGGTCGGCTGGGTGAATGCAGAAAGCGTCGGCACTGCCGTCGTGGATCTCGCCAGAATCGCCGCGGCCGTGGGGGTTCAGGATCCCAAGGGTGATTCCATGGTGTCCGCGGCCAGACTACGCGAATGGCTGGCGTCGTGGCCGGGGGATTCGTTGATCGTGTTCGACAATGCGGCCGGTCCGGATCAACTACTGCCGCTCTTGCCCATGCTGGGACGCACCCGGGTGGTGATCACGAGTACCGACGCTGCCTTCACCGAGCTCGGTGAAGTCGTCGAGATCACCCAGTTCATGCGTGCCGAATCGGTGGAATACCTGCGGACGCGGACCGGCCTGGACGACAAGATCGGCGCTGCGGGAGTGGCGGCCGAGCTGGGTGATCTGCCGTTGGCACTGGCCGCAGCGGCGTCGAACATCCGCCAGCATCGCACCCGCGACTATTCGCGCTACCTGGACGAGTTGCGACGATATCCGGTGCGGGAGGTACTGCTCCGAGTTCCCGGTCACGAGTATCGGAATTCAACGGCCGCGGCGTTATTGATGTCGGTGGATGCCGTTATTTCCGGCTCCGACCGGCTGGTCCCCCGGTTGATCGCGGTGCTGGCGGTGCTGTCGCCCGATGGCGTCCGACTCGATGTGCTCAGCTCCCTGGACGATCGGCACGGAAGTTCAGGAACGCCTTCACCAGCTCTGTACGGCGCGATAGAACATTGCCAGCGCAGTTCGGTGCTGTCCTGGTCGGTCTCCGGCGACATGTTGACCATGCATCGGCTGCTGGCCCGCGTCGTCCGGGAACGGGCAGGCGCCGATGAAACGCTCCGCGAATGGCATGCCGATGCGTTGCATATCCTGGAACCACACATGTTCGAGGAATCGCATGCGTGGAATCGCAAAGAGCTCGGCTTGCACCTGATTTCCCAGATCGAAGCTCTCTGGGCCTCGGGGATCGGGGACGCGCCGAGGGAGACGGTCGAACGCGCCGCGGCCGCACGGTCGTGGGCGGTACGTCAGCTGAGCGCATCCGCGGATTTCACCCGGGCCGCCGATGTCGCCCGACAGGCGGTCGCCGACTTCACGCGAACCCTTGGCCCCGACCATCCGCAGACGTTCACAGCGCGCAGGAACCTGGCCGGAGCCCTTCGGCAGCGCGGTCGCTTGAGCGAGGCGATCGCGCTCTACGAGCGAACTGTCTCGGACTGCGAACGCGTGCTGGGGCCCCGTCATCCGGATACGTTGACTGCGCGGAACAGCCTTGCCGGGGCGTATCAGGCGGCTGGGCGGCTGGCGGAGGCGATCCAGTTGTTCGCGTACACGCTGTCGGAACGGGAGCAGGTGCTCGGACCGGACCATCCACATACTTTCGTTTCCCGTGACGAGCTGGCAGGCACATACCGTACGGCGTTGCGCGACAGCGACGCGATTCCGTTGTACGAGAGGACACTTGCCGACCGGGAACGTGTATTCGGCGAGGATCACCCGGACGCGTTGGCCTCGCGGAACAACCTCGCGAGCGCCTATTGGGCGACCGGACGTCTCAGCGAGGCGATCCCGCTGTTCGAACGGACTCTGGCCGATTGCGTCCGAGTGCTCGGACCGGACCACCCCGATACGCTTACCGCCCAGAACAACCTTGCCGGGGCTTACCGATCTGCGGGGCGATTGCCCGCCGCGATCACGTTGTACGAACGGACTCTGGCCGATTGCGTCCGAGTGCTCGGACCGGACCACCCCGACACCCTGTCGTCTCAGAACAACCTCGCCGGGACCTATCGATCAGCAGATCGACTCACCGACGCGATCGCCCTGCACCGACGCACGCTCGACGCACGTCTACGGATTCTCGGACCGGACCACCCGGACACGCTGACCTCACGCAACAATCTGGCCGGTGTATACAAGTGGGCCTTGGCGTTCAAGGACGCAACCGCGGAATACAAGCGAACATTGGCAGACCGGGAACGGGTTCTGGGCCGCGATCATCCCGAAACTCTCCGCACGCGCTATGATCTCGCATCCACCTATCGTGCGGCTCGCCGGTTCGACAAAGCGATCGCGACCTTCGAGGTGGCGCTGGCGGATCTCGAGCGGGTGTGCGGTCCGGACTACCCGCTGTCGATCGAAACGCGGAAGAAACTCGAAGACGTCCGACGGTTGGCGGCACGACCGGAAAGATCAGGCATGGGGGTTCTCGACCTTGATCTAGGCGAGGAGCCGCAGGGCGAACCCACCCAGATCGTGCCGATCGTCGATTTCGGCCAGTCCAACCCGATGTGATCCGCACAGTAGGCACCGGTATCTGCCGTTGCCAGAGCAACTTGAACCGTCTCGGGTTGGAAGCCGCTTCTTCCTAGTGGAAGATGGTTCTCATCATGACGAAGCGTTACCCGCCCGAGGTTCGCGAGAAGGCCGTCCGCCTGGTCTTGGAGCGCCTCGATGAGTTCGAGTCCCCGTATGCTGCCGCCCGCGCGATCGGCCCGCTGGTGGACGTGCATTACGAGACGTTGCGGGTGTGGGTGAAGAAGGCGCTCGCCCAAGGCGCCTCGCTGGCCGGCAGGGCCGGCGCGGGGTTGTCGGTAGCCGAGCGTGAGGAACTGGCCAGGTTGCGTAGAGAGGTCCGAGATCTCAAGCAGGCCAACGACATCCTGAAAGCGGCCTCGGCTTTTTCGCGCGGGAACTCGACCCGCGACACCGCTGATCGTCGGGTTCATCGACGAATACCGTCAGGTCTTCGGCGTCGAGTCGATCTGCCGTGCGCTCACGGCGCACGGAATCCAGATCGCGCCCCGGACTTACCGCAAAGCTCGCCGCCGACCGGCGTCGGCACGCGATTACGCGGATACACACGTGGAGAACACATTACGTGTTCTGACCGGCCAGCCGGAGGATAGGTATGGCCGCAGGAAGATGACCCGTTATCTGCGCCGCCGCGGCCACGACGTGGCCTTCTGCACCGTGGATCGGTTCATGCGCGAACTGGGCATGAACGGGTGGTGCGAGGCCGCAAGCTGCGCACCACGATCCCGGGCAAGGACGGCGTGCGCGCCGGTGACAAGCTCAATCGCGACTTCACCGCCGCCGCGCCGAATCTGGTGTGGGTCGCCGATTTCACCTACGTGTCGACCTGGACCGGATGGGCGTATGTGGCATTCGTATTCGACGCCTACTCCCGCGCGATAGCCGGCTGGACCACGGCCACCACGAAAACGACCGCGCTGGTGTCCAAGGCACTCAACATGGCCGTGTGGCGGCGTGATCATTACGGGCACCCGATCGAGCTCGGACTGATCCACCACAGCGACGCCGGATCGCAATACACGTCGGTTTAATTCACCGAGTCACTTGCACTGCAGGGACTCTCAGCATCGATTGGATCAGTTGGGGATGCCTATGACAACGCTCTGGCGGAATCGATCATCGGCTTGTTCAAGACCGAGGTCGTCAACCGGCACGGCCCGTTCAAGACGCTCACCGAGGTCGAGTTCGCGCTCATGGAGTGGTGCGACTGGTACAACAACGCCCGGCTCCACTCCCGGCTGGGCTATCTGAGCCCGGCCGAATACGAAGCCGCGTACTACTCTCAACAATCGCCACGCCGACCGGCGCTGGTCTGAAACCGAAGCCGGTCCCTAACTCGTGACGGTTCAGTTGGGCCGTCAACGGCCAGTCGAGCAACGGTCCGGTGAGTGTCACGGAGCCACGGCCAGCCGTTCTGCGGGGAAGAATGCCGCTGGCCAAGTGGCGGGAACCTTCTTGTGTTCTTTGCGGGCAGCTGTGTCGAGGCGGTCGAAGCGTCGGAGTACCGCGATGCCATCCCGGACGGTCTGGCCGTGAACTTCTATCGCGGCATCGAAGGAGACAGCGGGGTCTTCGGGCCTGAAGATCCGTGCTATGCCGTGCATTGCGTCGTTCCGGCAAGAAGCCCAATTACGGATCTCGGCCGTCACATCGCGGAATTCGGTGTCGTGCTCGATGCCGGAGGCTTTCTCGTTACCGATGAGCTTGGTGCAGAGCGGGCCGATCGCAGTGACCTGAACGGTGTCGGTGCCTTGCAGATGGCTGAGGCGGCTCGCGAGGCGATCTCCGATCAGCGAGTCGAGAATCGCAATCGCCTCGAGGTGATAGCCTTGACTGGCGCACCGCTCGACGCGATCGAACGCCTCTGCGTAGCGCCGCCAGCGCTTGGTTCCGAGACCGTTTCCGTGAGACTTTTCACGCTTGGGCTTGTCCATCGTTCCCCGTCACAAGTATGCGGAGCTAGGTGTTGCACCGCACCGCGATCTTAGAGTGAGGCACGGTTGACCCGCGCGTCTGCCTGGATGCGGCCGGGCAATCACGTGTACCGGAACACAAGATAGAGCTCTATAACGCGTTTGAGCTCCAGGTGCGCTTTGCACACCTGGAGCATCGTGCAACTGTTAGTGCATCCCTGTGTGGGGATAGCACTGGTGTCCGGAGGGGGTATCGACCAGTACACCAACCTATTACAACCCAGGAAGGTGCTGGTCATCGGCGAATAGCGGTGCGGTCGATGTAGTGGGTCGTTGAGGTCAAGATCGTAGCGAACAAGGCTGTGCTCGCCGCCGATACTGTCGCTCAGTACCTGCTGGCCACTGTCGCTGTGCCGACGTGGTGGCGAACGTGGATCAGCCCGATAGTACTGCTGCTGGGCATCGGTCTCGCGTACGCGTCGACGATGTTCGCCGTGCGCTGACATGGGCGGGTCTCGCCGCCCGTCACGCTCGAGGAAACGCTCTCGAACTGCAGCCCACCGAACTACCGGGGCCGACCACAGCGCACCGCAGTCGGCCCAACGTCCGGGTTATGCGCGCGTGCGGATCGGTTCGCCGAGCGCGTCGGCAAGGATGGTCGGGTTGTTCTGGAACAGCGGGCCCAGGCCGAGTCTGGTCAGCACGCGCGCGACCTGGTCGCTGTCCCAGCGGGCTGGTTCGGCGTGGTCCAGGTGTAGGTAGTAGCGCCATACGTCGTAGTCCTCGATCACGATGTCGATCATCGGTGGGGTGTGAGCGCAGTCCAGGCGCGGAACCTGCTGCCTCGGAAGCAACATCACCAGTGCCATCCCGTGGACGAGACACTGTTCGCCGGTCACCTCGGTGATCCAGTTCTTGGTGGCCAGGCTCGCTGCGCGGGCCTGCTCGGCCGGGTTGTGGCCGGTGTCGTTGCCGTACAGGTCTGCGACACGACCGTCGTCCATGAGCCACGGCCCGTTCGGTGGCACCACCAGCACTCCGTCCTGGCGTCGGCGAAAGCCCTTGATCTCGGTGGCGATACAACGTTGCGGTGTCCAGACCAGAGCGTCGACCTGACGGGAGCGGCGGCCGCGGCCGGGGACCTCGACGTTGAGTATCGCGACACCGGGCTGGTTCGGGCTGGCCTGGACCCAGTTGGCGAAACGCAGCGCGGCACCGGACAGATCCCGGCGCCGGTTGTTGACCAGCAGCAGCATGCCTCTGCACCCCCGTTCGGTCCCCGTCGGCGAGCCACTCCCGCCCGGCTACGTGGAACCTGTCGCACCAACAGTATCGGCTGAGAACGGCTGCGCTGGTGGCGATTTCGGCTACGGTGAAGCCGCAGGAGTCGAGTATCCGGGCGCCGCGAGTCGGTGGCGGTGCACGACCACGGCTCGCTCTCGGTGAGGCGGTGGACATGCTGCGCATCGTGGAGGAATACGACAAGGGCTACTACGCGCACTTGCGCCGATCGAGCGCAGCGATCAGGTCGGGAACCTGTGGCTCGATCTCGGCGCTGACCAACGCCAAAGATTCTCGGAGTTCGCCGCCCAGTTCGATCCGGCGACACTCGGCGCCGAGCCTGCTCGCACTGCCGGCGAGCTGTTACTGCCGGAACCCCGTATGTCTCCGGTCCAGGGAGGGATCGGGCAGGTCGACGATCTCGAAAACCTCCGGGCCGCCGAAGCGGCTGAACTGCGCTGCGCGCTTGACGCACTCCTTCCTCAGAAGAAGTAGCGGATCCGTCGATACCGCGTGTGTGGGCACCCCTGTCCGGCCCATGGCACGTTTCGACTCCATTACCTCAACCCTGCGTCATTCTCGGCCGGCGAGGCGACGCATCCGATCGTTGAGGTACCGCTGTTCAGGGACGCTGGTGGCGAGTTGAGCGGCCCTCCGATAGCTTTCGACGGCGCCGGTCCGGTCGCCGATCATTTCCAGGAGGTGTGCGCGTACCGCGTGGGTTCGGTGATGACGCCGCATCGACGGGTTGTCGAGCAGGGGAGCGATCAGGTCCAATCCCTGCTTCGGGCCAAAAGCCATGCTGATGGCGATGGCCCGGTTGAGCGTCACCACCGGGCTGGGTCCCACTCGGTCGAGCATGTCGTAAAGGATGCTGATCTGCCGCCAGTCCGTGCTCTCCCACGTGGGCGACTCCGCGTGCACGGCAGCGATCGCCGCCTGCAACTGGAACCGGCCGACGTGGCCGCGGGGCAGGACCCGCTCCAGGATTGCGACACCTTCCGCAATCAGGTCCCGGTCCCACCGGGAACGATTCTGTTCCGCCAACGGGATCAGGTTGCCGTTCTCGGTGCGGGTCTCCGCTCGCGAGTGGGTGAGCAGCATCAGCGCCAGAGCGCCCGCAACCTCGTCGTGATCCGGTATCGCACAATGCAATTGACGGGTCAGCCGGATTGCTTCACCGGTCAGACTCCAATCCACCAGTGCGCCACCGGCAGAACGGGTGTGACCCTCGGTGAACAGCAGGTGGCACACATCGAGTACCGACGTTACGCGCGAGGGCAAGTCCTGTTCGCTCGGGAGCTCGAACACAGCACCGGCCGACCTCAGGATCGACCGAGCCCGGGTGAGACGTTGCGTCATGGTCCGGTGCGGAACCAGGTAAGCGGCAGCGATCTCGCGGGTTCCCAGTCCACCGACGGCGTGCAGAGTCAACGCAACCTGCGAGGAGCGGCTGAGACTCGGGTGACAGCACAGAACGAACATCTGCAGCATGTCGTCGCAGTCGCCGGCAGTCGCCTGATCCGCCGACGGCGCGATGTACGCGCCGCCGGGCTGTGCGACGGCCACCGCCTCTTCGCGCCCAGCCCGTGCGCGGTCGGCCCGCAACCGATCGATCAATCGCCGCGACGCCACGGTGATGAGCCAGCCGCGTGGATTGGCAGGCACCCCGTCGCGACACCACTGCACCGCCGCCGCCTCGGCTGCTTCCTGGGCGGCGTCCTCGCAGTCTGCGAAGTCACCATGCCTGCGCAGCAGGGCAGCGAGGACGTGCGGCGACTCGTGCCGCCACACGTCCTCCACCACCGGGTCACTCACTGGTCGTCGCCGCCCGGCCACATCGTCGGCCGCAGTTCGACGGTTTCGCCAGGGCCAGCGAATTGCGCGGCGATCTCCTCGGCGCGGGTGCGGTTTTCCACATCTATAAGGAAGAACCCCGCCAGGTGCTCTTTGGCCTCCGAATACGGCCCATCGGTTACCAGCGGTTTGCTGTCACTCCACCGATACAGCCGCGATGATTCGGGCGCCCCGAGGGCTTCGCCCGTCAGCAACTCGCCCTTCTCCTGCATCTCGCCGAGCAGCTTCTCGAAATCGGAGTTCATTTGACCCCGCTGCTCCTGCGACATCGTCTGGTACTCGGGCAGGTAGTCACCCGTCGGATGTCCCCAGGGCTGCGGATTGGAGTGAATCAGGATCACGTATTTCATCACGACTCCTTCGCGATCGCGGATGCGCCGGATGACCCATCCTTACCTGAACGTCGGAGTCCACGCCCTGATATCGACATCCCAGTTGCGTTCGCCTACCCGCCGTGCGAGGGCGAGGTTCTGCGGCGCGGGCGGAGTACGTCTTGCTGGTCCACTGCCGCCCTCCTCGCCCTATGTCCGTGGTTGCTTGATGCCCGGAGTTGATCCCGAGCGCTGGGGGTGACCGGATCGGCGGGCCTGAAGACCGCTGGCCCTGCCCGGCGAAACGACCTACTGCTATGTGGTCGCCGAGGATGGTGCCAGGTACCGGATTCCGCGTCGAGCAGCGCACGTAGTTCAATTGCAGGTGGTGGGCCTGGCGATGATGAGCGGGCATTCGGCGCTGTGCAGTACCGCCTGGGAGACCGAGCCCAGAGTCATGCCGGCGAATCCGCGACGGCCGTGGCTGCCGACGACGACGAGTTGTGCGGCTGCGGAGGCGGTGAGGATCGCTTCGGCGGGCAGCTCCTCTGCGACGACGCGCTCGACCGACACCTCGGGGTACTTCTCGGCGTAGCCGGCCAGGCATTCCGACAACACCGCTTCGGCCTCGGTCTGCATGGTCGTGCGCGCTTCGTAGCGGTAGAACTCCGACCAGGTATGGACTGCCACCAAACCCGCACCGCGTTGTGCGGCCTCATCGAACGCGATCGCGATCGCGTCGGCGCTGCAGGGCGAACCGTCGACACCGACCACCACCGCGCCGGTGTCGGCTACCGTTTCCGGAATCACCGCGACGGGGCATTCGGCGTGGCAGGCGAGTGATGTGCTGACCGAGCCGAGCAGGGTGCGACGCACTGCGCCGAGCCCACGGCTCCCGACGACCACCAGCCGCGCCGATCTGCTGCGCTCGCGCAGCACGGAAACCGGGGAACCGGACACCGCGCCAGTGGAAATGACGGTCTGGGCGATGAGGGGGACCTTCGCGGCCGTTGCCGCAGCCGCGGCGACGATGGATTCGCCGTGGGTGCGCAGCTGTTCCGCATCGTAGAGTGGCCCGACGAGGCCCGGTCCGTAGTCGACCGGGACATCGATGGCGTAGACGAGCTGCAGCGGGGCGCGGTGCCGCGCGGCGTACTCGGCAGCCCAGCGCAGGGCGATGCGGGACTGCTGCGATCCGTCGACGCCGACGACGACCGGCCGGTTCGGATGTCCAGGAGTGAACATGATGTGGGCCTTTCTGTTTCCTCCACTGTGAGCCGGGCTTTCGCAGCGCAGCAGGGTCAGATGTCCCGTGCGGAGAGGCACTAGGTCGTCGGCGAGAACACCCCGATCGGGGACCTGCGGGGGCGAACGACCCTGGGCGGGTGACGGTGTTGCGAGCAGGGTGGAGACAGAACCGTTCACCCACTCAGCAAGGCAGGTTTGCGATGAAGACCGAGAGCCCTCTCACCGTCGATGTCCGCGAGCCCGCGTCGGTGAGCACGTTGCTGGCCGGCTACCTGCACACTCAGCGCGAGACGATCCTGGATGGTCAGATCACGGTCGAGGCGCACGACGATCCGGATTCGGTCCCCGCCATGGTGATCGCGGCGCGGCGGGCCCGTAGCGTCCTGAGCGCACACCGGCGAACCGTTCATGCCGAGCCGGAGGTGCGCAGACTGATCGAGGAACTGCGCTGGTTCGGTATCAGCGTCGGCGCGGCCCACGAGCTGCGGACACAGTCGGCGCGATTGCACGCCGCCGTTGATGTGCTGCGTCCGCGCTATGTCCGCGGACCGGTGCGCGCCAGGATCAGCGAGTACTTCGGGGAACGAACCAGACTCGCCTGGATGGCCGCCTGTGACCTGCTCGGATCGGCCCGGTTTCCCGCGATGATCGAGGACCTGATGGCCGAGGAACGATTGCTGTGCGGCGGCGTTGTCGCGGGGATCGACGATGTCGACAACACCGTGGTGCTCGGCGCGTTGCTCGATCGGGTCAGGTCGCGCATGCGTGCGGTCGATTCGGCGGGGGAGGAAGATGCCCGCGACGCCGCGATCCACGCATTGCGCAAAGCGATTCGGCGCACCCGCTACTACCTCGAGAGCGTGCGCAATCTCGCGCCGGCGCGCACCGCGCAGGCGTGCGGGGGCATGACCGCCATACAAGATCTGCTCGGCGAGCACCAGGACGCGGTGGTGGCCAAACACCACCTGGTCCAGATCGCCAGGGAAGCTGAGAACGCCGACGAACCGACATTCACCTACGGGTTGCTGTTGCAGCGCGAAATCGACCGGACCGAGCAATGCTCGGCGGACTTGCCGTCGGCCTACTGGCGATCACTGCGTGATGCCCGGGTGATGGCGGACGTGCACGCGTAGAAATCAGTCCAGCGGTGCCGTCCAGCGCATGGTGGTTCCACCCTGGGGCCTCGGCGCGATGGTGAAGGTCCCGCCCATCTCCGCGGCGCGGGCCGCCAGATTGGCCAGGCCACTGCGGCGGCCGATCTCGGGGTCGATACCGGTCCCGTCATCGGTGACCTCGATCGACACCTCGTCGCGCACGGTGAGCTCCACCGCCACCGTGCTCGCCTTCGCGTGCCGCACGACATTGCTCACCGCCTCGCGCAGGACGGCTTCGACATGATCGGACAGCGGTGGCTCGAGCACGGTGACCGGCCCGGCCAGCCGGACCGTGGTGCGCAGACCGATCTCGTCGGTCATATCGGTGATGATGTCGTGCAGGCGTTTGCGATAGGTCGAGGAGTCGGTGGTGGTGTTGCTCTGCAGGTCGAAGATCGAGAAGCGGATGTCCTGCACGATCGCCTGAATGTCGTCGATGGTCTCGTCGAGACGCCCGCGCACCTCGGTCGACCTGGCTCGCTGCATCGTGCCCTGCAGTGACAGGCCGACCGCGAAGAGGCGCTGGATGACGTGGTCGTGCAGGCCGCGGGCGATGCGGTCGCGGTCGGCATAGACGTCGAGTTCGCGCATCCGGCGCTGGGTGTCGGCCAGCTGCAACGCGACCGCGGCCTGGTCGGCGTAGGTAGTCATCAGCGCCTGGTCGATCGCGCTGAGCTGCGCCGCACCGGCGGGAAACACCGAGGTCAGGACGCCGGTGACCGAGCCGTTCGCACGCAGGGGCAAGGTGAGGACCGGCCCGAAATCGTCGACCGAGTCGAAGATCGGGGTCTGGGTGGGGGAGTCGGCGGCGACGGTGCGCCCGGACCGGAACGCCTCGGCCGAGTGCGAATCCTCGAGTGGGATGTGCTTGCCGATCAGGCTGTCGGCATCGATCCCGGCGGCGGCGACCACGACCAGTTCGGTGATCTCGTCGGGGGGAACATCCGGGTCTTCGGGCAGCGCGAGAAACGTGCAGGCCGAATCGGTGAGGGCGCGTCCGCGTTCGGCGACCAGGCCGAGCACATCGGCGGACGGGCTGCCCGCCAGTAGTTCGGTCGCCACATCGCGGATGGCTTCGAGCCACTGCTGGCGGACGCGCGATTGTTCGTAGAGCCGGGCGTTCTCGATCGCGATGCCCGCGGCGGCGGCGAGCGCCTGCACCACCACCTCATCGTCTTCGGTGAATTCTTGACCGCCCGCCTTCTCGGTCAGATACAGATTGCCGAACACCTCGTCGCGCACCTTCACCGGCACGCCGAGGAAGGTCCGCATAGGTGGGTGGTTGGCGGGGAAGCCGACCGAGGACGGGTGGTCGGAAAGATTGGACAGCCGAATGGGTTTCGGGTCGGCGATGAGCAGGCCGAGGACGCCGTGCCCGCGGGGCAGGTCGCCGATCAGCACCCGGGTGCGATCGTCGATGCCCTCGTAGACGAACTCGGCGAGCTGATTGCTGTTCTTCTCGGTTTCCCGCACGCCCAGTGCGCCGTAGCCGGCGTCGACGAGTTCGATCGCGGTGTGCACGATGGTGCGCAGGGTGTTGTCCAGATCGAGCCCCGCGGTGATCACGAGCATGGCTTCCATCAGCCGGTCCATCCGGTCGCGCACATCGACGATCTGGGCGATCCGGTCCTGGACTTCGGCGAGCAGTTCACGCAACCGCAGCTGGGACAGGGTCTCGGTCACCGGCGCCCGGCCACTGGCCCCTGACGTGTTGTCCATAGGGCGCATTCTTCCACGCCGGGGGTGGGTGGCGACGGCTGTTACCTGCGCTGTTCCCGATTCAGGTCGGCCGCCATGACCGCGGCCTGGGTCCGGCGCTCGACACCCAGTTTGGTCAGCAACCGGGACACATAATTCTTGACGGTTTTCTCGGCGAGGAACATGCGCGCGGCGATCTGCCGGTTCGTCAGACCCTCACCCAGCAGCGACAACAGCGTGCGTTCCTGTTCGGTCAGGGTCGCCAGCGGGCCGGTCTTCTCCTCCGCTTCCGAGCGCAGCTTGGCCATCAGGGCGGCCGCGGCCCGATTGTCGAGCAAGGACTTGCCTTCGCCGACCTCGCGCACGGCGCTGATCAGTTCCAGGCTTCTGATGTCCTTGACGACATAGCCGCTCGCACCGGCCAGAATGGCGTCGAGCATGGCCTGTTCGTCGGTGAACGAGGTCAGGATCAGGCAGCGCAGCTCGGGTTCGGTCGAGAGCAGTTCACGGCACAGTTCGATGCCGTTGCCGTCGGGTAATCGGACGTCGAGCACGACCACGTCGGGGCGCAGTGCCGGGATGCGGGCGAGGGCTTGCGAGCAGGATCCGGCCTCGCCGATCACCTCGAGATCGGGTTCGAGGGCGATCAGGTCGCCCACGCCGCGCCGGACGATCTCGTGGTCGTCGACCAGGAACACCGTGATCATCGCTGACTCGCTCTCGCCTCGGTCGGGCTGTCGTCTCCCATCTTCGCGCATCATCGTCGGCTCGGTTCAGCGTCGAATCGCGGAGCGGTGGGTGAGCGGTGGGGCGCCGAGGGTGGCGATCGTGATGGCCAGGACCACACACAGCGGCTGCAGCCAGCTGAATTCCCGCAAGATCAACAGCTGCAACAGGATCCAGCCGATCAGCGCGCAGGCGGCGATCATCGCCGTCTGCGCGGTGCGCTTGTCCTCGCGGGCGGCATCGAGGGTGACGACCGTCATCGGCAGACCGACCACGAGTGCCAGCAGCACCCCGGCCAGGATCGGGCTCTGCCACGGCAACCGGTCCTCGGCTGTCGGTCCGAGCGTCAGCGCCCCAGTGATCAGGGCGAGCGCCCCTGCGAGCGCCCACGTGGCCAGGAAGCCGGTGATCAGGCACAGGACGGACCGACGGGGGTCGAATCGTCGCAGGTAGGTGGACATGGGTAAAGCCTCGCGCGTTCGGGCCGGTCACTGGCAGGGCCGAAGGTCACGCGGAACAGGGACCCGGGTCCCGATCCGGTGACGTTCAGCTGTCTCGGCACCGGGTTCGGCGCACAATGCTGGGACGGTGTGGACACGTGTGCTGCCGGGTCTTCGGCAATTCCAGGGTTATCGACGGGCGTGGCTGCGTTCGGACGTGGTCGCGGGCGTGACGGTCGCCGCGTACCTGATCCCGCAGGTCATGGCCTATGCCACGGTCGCCGGACTGCCGCCGGTGGTGGGGCTGTGGGCGGCGGTCGCCCCGCTGGCGGTGTACGCGCTGCTGGCGACCTCACGACAGCTGTCGGTCGGACCCGAGTCGACCACCGCACTCCTCACCGCGGTGACCTTGGCACCGCTGGCCGCGGGCGACCCGGAACGGTATGCGGCGCTCGCCGCGGCGCTGGCGCTGCTGGTCGGGCTGGTGTGCCTGCTGGGAGCACTGATGCGACTCGGGGTGCTCGCGGATCTGCTCTCGTATCCCGTGCTGGTCGGGTATCTGGCGGGGACCGCCGGGCTGATGATCGTCGGCCAGCTGGGGCAGGTCACGGGTGTGCCGGTCACCGGGACGTCGGTCACCGCGCAATTGCGCTCGTTCGTCGCCGAAATCGACCAGTGGCATCCCGCGACCGCCGCGGTGGCGGGTTCGGTGCTGGTCCTGCTCCTGGTGATGGCGAAATGGGCACCGCGCGCACCGGGCCCGCTGATCGCGGTACTGGCCGCGACCGTCGCGGTGGCGGTGATCTCGCCGCAGCGGCTCGGGATCAGCGTGATCGGCGCGGTTCCCGCCGGTCTGCCGACGCCGGCGTTTCCGGGTGTCGGTGTCGATGAGGTGTCCGCGTTGCTGCTGCCCGCCGTCGGCATCGCGGTGGTCGCCTTCTCCGACAACGCACTGACCGGGCGGGCGTTCGCGGCGCGCCACGGCACCCATGTGCAGGCCGATACCGAGCTGGCGGCCCTGGGGGCGACGAATGTGGCCACCGCGCTGACCAACGGATTTCCGGTGAGCTGCAGCGGGAGCCGCACCACCATCGCCGACCTGCTCGGTGCGCGCACGCAGCTCTACGCGCTCGTGACTCTCGCCTCGGTGCTGGTCGTACTGTTCGGCGCGGGCGGCGTGCTGGCCGGATTCCCCTATGCCGCGCTGGGCGCGCTGGTCGTCTACGCGGCGCTTCGGCTGATCGATGTGGCCGAGTTCCGCCGGATCGCCCGCTTCCGGCGCAGCGAACTGGTGCTCGCGCTGGGAACCGTGCTCGCCGTGCTGGTGCTCGGTGTGCTCTACGGCGTTCTCGTCGCGATCGCCCTGTCGGTGTTCGACCTGCTACGCCGCCTCGCCCGCGCGCACGACGCGGTGCTCGGATTCGTTCCCGGTCTCGCGGGCATGCACGACGTGGACGACTACCCCGACGCGAAACCCGTTGCGGGACTGGTGGTCTACCGCTACGACGCGCCACTGTGCTTCGCCAACGCCGAGGATTTCCGCAAGCGGGCGCTCGCCGCCGTCGGGTGGTGGCGCGAGCGAAGCGGGGAACCGGTGCGCTGGTTCGTGCTCAGCGCCGAGGCCAATGTCGAAGTAGATCTCACCGCGCTCGACGCGGTCGAACAGGTGCGTGCCGAGCTGGTCTCGCGCGGAATCGTCTTCGCGATGGCGCGGGTCAAGCAGGATCTACGCGAGGAGCTCGATGCGAGCGGGCTTACCGAACGCATCGGTCCCGATCGGCTGTTCCCCACGCTGGCAACCGCGGTGGCGGCGTTCCGATCCGATCCGGGGCCGATCGGCCCGGTCGCGCGATGACCTTGTCCCCTGATACGGCGGGCCGGACCCGACGATGCTCGATGTCGAGAGCGCGATCGTCACGCGATCGCGATGACGAGAGGAGCGATGATGAGCGACGAGCACCAAGCCGAACACCGGACCAGGTCGGTGCTGGCGGCGGTCGACGGTTCCGCGAGCTCGTATCAGGCCGCCGCGTGGGCGGCGGCCGAAGCCGCCCTGCACCACCTGCCACTGCACATTCTCACCTCGGGCGCGGTCCAGACCGGGTTCGGGCCCGGGATGTCACTGGGTGAGGCGGACCTGGAGTGGCTGCGCGTCGACGCCGAGCGGGTCGTCGGGGAGGCCGAACGCGTCGCCCGCGCCGCGGTGCCCGACGAGGACCTCGCGATCACCACCGAGGTGAGTTTCGAGCTGGCGGCGCCGCTGCTGATCGAGCGCTCGACCTCGGCGCAGATCCTGGTGGTCGGCAGTCGCGGGCTCGGCGCGTTTCAGCGCGGTCTGCTCGGCTCGGTCAGCCGCGCCGTGGCCCAGCACGCGCATTGCCCGGTGGCGGTGATCCACGGCATGGCCGGGATCGATCCGGTGTCGGCGGCGCAGCCGGTACTGGTCGGCGTCGACGGCAGCGCCAACAGTGTGCCCGCGGTGGAACTCGCCTTCGACGAGGCGTCGCGGCGCAAGGTGGAGCTGGTCGCGTTGCACGCGTTCAGCGATTCCAGCGCGCTGGATCTGCCCGCGTTCGGGTGGGAAATGGGCAGGCAATCGGCTGAGGCCGATCTCGCCGAGGCACTGGCGGGTTACGCAGAGCAGTATCCCGACGTGCCGGTCCGCCGCATCGTGGTCGCGAACCGGCCGGTGCGCTCGCTGCTCGACGAGTCGGCTTCGGCGCAGTTGCTGGTGGTCGGCAGCCACGGTCGAGGTGGCTTCTCCAGCATGCTGCTCGGGTCGACGAGCAACGCGCTCCTGCATTCGGTGGAGATCCCGACGATCGTGGTCCGCAGCAGGCTGTGACCAGCGAACGGCTCGGCGAAATACTAAGGCGGCCACCGGAATCCGGTGGCCGCTTTCGCCTGTGTCGTCGTGGTCTGGTCATTGCACCGTGAGAATCTCGGCGAGTGACCTCCGCGGAGTGGGCGGTGGTTGCTGGTCGTCGGGAGCGGTCCCGATCCGTATGACGACCTGCGGAATGCCGGGATGGCCGATCAGGCTGCTCAGTAGCCGCCGTCCCGCGGTGAGCTCGGTGATGTGGGTGAGCGCGCAGCTCGACATCCCCGACGCGGTGCATTCGAGCAGCACCGCCGACGCGCCTCCCCGGTGTGCAGCCACGTCGGCGGTGTCTCCTCCGTCGCTGTCAGCACGACCAGGCGGGCGTGATCGCGCAGTTCGCCGCGTCTGGCCGAGGGGCCCGGCTTCGGAAAGGCCCGGGCGACACCCACTCTGGCCTGCTCGGAGGCCGAGACCAGCGCCGAGGGCGGCACCCCCTCCGGTGTGCTGGGATGACCCGACCACCAGTGGAGTTCGCCCTGATAATCCATGTCGTAGCGGCGCAGGGCCGCGGACTGCTCGGAGGCGACCGACAGGCGCTCGCGGGCGTCCTCGTCGAGGACATCGAGGGTGACCTCGTGCGGCGAGACCAGATCGTCGAGGGCCAGCCGGACCGATCCCCACCCGATGGGTTCGGCCATCGGCAGCCGGTCGGTGTAGCGGCGGGTGATCGCGTCGGCGCGGCGGAAGACGCCCATCGGCGGGTCCGGCCACGGCTGGAACTCGAGGGTTGCCAGCAGCTTCGGCCGGGTCGGGTCGGGCAGCCGCAGGGTGTCGGTGCGCCAGCCCTTCGCGGCGAACGCGGTCCGCACGTGGTGCAGTGCCGCACCGCAGCTGATCACCGCTTGACGCGCATGCGGATCGGCGGCGGTGAGCTGACGGTCGTGGTCACGGAACAGGTGCAGCCGGGTGCCGTCGAACACCCACCGCCACGGCTGGGTGTTGTGGACCGACGGTGCGCGGCACCCGAGGCGGATCGCCGCTCGGATCATGGGATGGTCGGGGACTGCGGTGGCTCGTTCATCGCTCATACCAGCAAGTCTCGTCCTTGCCAGGTATTTGCCGAGACGGTCTTTGCGCCCGTTCGATGGGGACCTAATGCCCTCATCGCCCGGGTCGGTCGTGGTGCACGACCATGACGGGGCACTCGGCGTGCTGCACCAGCCAGTTGCTGGTCGAACCGAGCAGCAGACCACGGAACCCGCCCCGCCCTCGGCTGCCGACGACCAGGAGCTGCGCGGTTCGCGACCATTCGGCCAGCCGTTCGCGCGGTCCGTACACCTCGACCTCACGGCGCACGACGACATCGGGGAATCGCTCGGTCCAACCGGCGAGCCGTTCGGCCAGCAGTGCCGCTTCGGCGGTCTCGAAGTCGGCGATCGGCACCGATAGGTAACTGGCACCACCGAATTCGCCGCCCGAGAGATCACTCCAGCCGTGCACGGCGACCAGTTCGGCTCCGCGCAGCGACGCTTCGGCGAACGCGGCGCCGATGGCGGGCTCGCCGACATGACTGCCGTCGACACCGACCACAACCGGTCCGGTCCGGCTGTCCGGGTCGGGGCCGCGCACGATGACGACCGCGCCCTGCGCGTGGGAAGTCACCGCGAGCAGCGTCGACCCCAGGTGGGCGATCGAGCCCGCCCACGGCGCGACCCCGAGGACGACCAGATGCGCGTGCGCCGACGCCGCGATGAGCGTCCGGGCCGGATTGCCGTTGGCGAGCTCGGTGGTGACGGTGATCGCCGGGGCGATGGCGTGCGCCTGCTCGCGAGCCTCGGTCAGTACGCGTTCGGCGGCGAGCCGGATGTCTTGCATCGTGGCGTAGATGAACGCGTCGTAGGCGCTGCGCGGGGTGCGGTCGGCGATCGGCGCGGTGCAGTGGACGATGTGCAGCGCGCGTTCGCGGGCGGCGGCAGTGCGGGCTGCCCAGCGCACGGCGGCGGCGGATCCGTCCGATCCGTCGATTCCGACGACCACCGCGGCGGACGACACCAGGTGCGGGTTCTCGCTGTACTGAGTCATGGTCGGCCTTTCTGGCTGGTGGGCTGATCGCAGGCCGACGCTACGGACTCGGCGCGTGCGCCCGCGGTGTCCACGCCGGTGCGGTGTGCTGAAATCGACCGGGAAAACCGGGTGCGCCGGTCAGGCGGGCAGCACGAGTGCGGCCCGGTGCGTACCGAGCCAGGCGCCGGCGAGGTTCACGTCGAGGACGTGGCGGAACTGTGCCGGTGATTCCGACTCCACACCGCCGAAGTCGAGAATGCCCGCGTTGTTCACCAGCACCGCCAACGGCCCGAACGTCGCTTCGGCGTCGTCGAGCACGCGCCGCCACTGGTTCTCATCGGTGACGTCGAGATGGCGGAACACCGCCTGGGAGCCGAGTTCGGCCGCGGTGGAGCTGCCGTCCCGGTCGAGTATGTCGGCGACGACGACCCCGGCGCCGGACTTGACGAGGGTGTGCGCGACGACGCTGCGTCCATGCAGATCGAACACGATGATCGAACCTTCCTGTGGGGGTACGGCTCCTTCTCAGCCTGCTCGCCGCGGCCACGCCCAGGAAGTGCTGCATGGCAGGCCGAGGGGTGACCTGAAGTCCTTCCGAACGGGGTCGTCGTGCCCTTATCCGTGCCTCGCGCTGCTGCGATCGTGGGGAGGACGGATCGTTTCGACGAAGGACGGACACCCATGGAACGCGGACTGCCTGACGACAACACCGTGAAGGCGGCGCTGGTGCTGTCCGGGCGCGCCCCGTCCGTGCACAATGTGCAGCCCTGGCGCTGGCGCGTCGCCGACCACAGCATTCACCTCTATCTCGACACCGGCCGCGCGCTGCCCGCGACCGATCCCGACTACCGCGACATCGTGATCAGCTGCGGTGCGGCCCTGCATCACCTGTCGGTGGCGCTGACGGCGATGGGTTGGGCACCGGTGATCCGCCGGATCCCCGACCCCGCCGCACCGGATCACCTGGCGGCCTTGACCCTGGTACCGCACCGGCCCACCGCGCTCGACATCGAGCTGAGCAAGGCCATCACCGTCCGGCGGACCGATCGGCGCCATTACACCTCGTGGCCGGTCCCGCCCGGCTACCTCGGTTTGTTCACCGAGCGGGCCGCAGTCCTGGGTGCGGTGGTGCGCCGGATCGGCGACCGGGAACGGGTGAAGGCCGCTGCCCGGCAGGCGGACAGAATTCACGCCGCCGACGAGTCCTATCGGTTCGAACTCGCGATGTGGTCGGGCAGGCACAGCAGCGCCGACGGCGTCCCCGCCCGCAATGTGCCGCCCGGCGGGCCTGCCGATGACTTCCCGCCCCGGGCGTACGCCGCCGCCGAATTCACCGATCCGGCAGGCGGACCCGATCACGCCGAGTTGCTGGTGATCGGGACCGGTGCCGACGATCGGTTGTCGCGGTTGCGCGCGGGGGAGGCGATCAGCAGCGTGTTGCTGACGGCGACCGGAATCGGACTCGCTACCTGCCTGCTCACCGAACCGCTCGAGGTCGCCGCCGAGCGCGCGGAGATCCGCAACGACCTGCTGTCCGACACCATCTATCCGCAGGCGTTCCTGCGCGTCGGATGGGCGCCGGACAGCGCCGACCTCCCTCCCGAAACGCCACGGCGACGGATCGAGGACCTGATGATCGGAGAGGATGAGGTATCCGATGACCAGCAGCTCCAGCCCTGACATCGACACTGTCCGTACCGTTTTCGGCCACGCCTCGCGCGCGCCGTCGCTGCACAACAGTCAACCGTGGCGCTGGCGGTGGGACGGCACCACCGCGGCGCTGTCCGTCGACCCCGAGCGGCTGCTCCCCGCGACCGACATGTTCAACCGCGAAGGCGTGCTCGGGGCCGGGGTGATGCTGAATCACGCCGAAGTCGCGTGGGGTGCGGCGGGGTGGCAGACCCGGGTGACCACGTTCCCTGACCCGGCCGTCCGCAGCCACCTCGCCTCGCTCGAACCCGTGTGCCCGCACGACCCCACCGAACCGGAACAACTACTCGGCGACGCGATCGAACGGCGCTATAGCGACCGGATGCCGATGTCGGAGCCGTCGGGTTGGCAGACCACGTCCCAGATTCTGGAGTTCATCGCCGGCCGATCCAGCACGACCACAACCTTTCTCGACCCGGCCGCGTCGGCCGCACTGCACCAGATCTCGGCGATGACCGCCGGATTCCGTCGCTACGACCCCAAGTACCAAGCAGAGCTGAGCTGGTGGACCGCGGGCCCCGACGCGGGCCGAGCCGGCCTGCCCGCCGCCGTGCTGCCGACCACCCTCGACCGATCCCGCATACCGATCGGGCGCGAATTCCCGGCCGGGACAGCGGGTCCGGCCGGAGACGGCGATGATGAGGCGATGGTCGCGGTGCTGTCCACCACCGGAGATGCGGCGACCGACCTGCTCGACTGTGGACGCGCGCTCTCGGCCGTGCTGCTCGAGTGCACGGCACAGGGCCTCTCGACCTGCGCCATCTCCCACGTCGTGGAAATTCCATCGGCCAGAGCCAAGGTGGCCGAACTTGTCGGACAGCGCTACCCACAGGTGCTGGTGCGAATCGGCCGTGCGCGCACGGAACCGCCACCGCGTACCCCTCGCCGGCCCCTCGACAGTTTTCTCGAAATCAGCCTCGCCGACGACCCCTCAGACGCCCGCCGGCCAGGCTGACCAGTTCCGATGACGGGAATAGGGCCTGATTCGAAGGGACTTTATCCTCTATTTGCCCGTCGATTGCGGATGGTGGGATCGGGGCCCGTGAAACGCTCTGCCCCAAGGATGTGAGGTTCTCAGGTGACAACTGAAGTTCTCCGATATCGCCCCCGAACTCTCATGGCGACGAGCGAGCTGTATGTCATCGCCCGGCTCGACTTCGGTGACGCCGCGGCCGATCTCTACAGCAGCGAGGTCTATTGCGACCACGCCGACGACGGCGCGATCTCCGCCCGCACCACCGCGAGCTGGTCGCGGTCCCTGCCCCTCGCGCCGAACATGCCGACCGACCTGGATGGACTCGACCGAACGCTGGCCACGGCCGGCTACTACCGCACCGGCGACTGGCGCGTGCGGGTCACGGCCAGCGGCGCCGTGCGCTACTTCGCCGACGCCACCTCCCGACATCGAGGAGCAGATGACCGGCATCTTGATCATCACCCGCAGCCGCGGCTCGATTTCGGCAGGCCGCTGCGGTAGAACTGCACGCCCGTGATCAGCGCTCGCACCAGCCCGGCATCGCGAGCGGTCGCTGAAGTAGCGGTACACCGTGCCGATGCTGACCCCGGCCGCCACCGCGATCCGGTTGGTCGAGGTCTCGGCGATCCCGCGCTCCCCGAACAGCTCCGGCGCGGCGTCGAGAATCTGGTTCCCGGTCGCCTTGGCTCGATCCTGCGTGGGCTGACGGCGAGGACGAGGAGGCACGCGGTACTCCTTACCGTTCACGACACTCCAGCCGCAGCACAGCGTATGTGACGGGCCGCAGGGCAGAGCCGTTCGGCAGTCGGTGATGGACCATCTGCTCTTACCGTCCCCGACCGCCCGGCGTGAGGATTGATGTAGGTCCCCGCCGCGGTGACCGGCCCACCCAATCGTCTACTTCGAGGTCGATCTGATGACTGAGCTGCATCCTCTGGATTCGGGGTTCATGGAGTTGGAGGACACCGACCGGCACATCAGCCTCGGCATCGGTGCCGTCGCGATTATGGCGGGACCGGTGCCGACCCGCGCGGAGTTCGACGCCATCCTCACCGACGCGCTCGACCGCAACGAACGTCTCCGGCAGCGAGTCCGCACTTCGCCGCTGGAGCTGAAGGCCGCGGTGTGGGAGGACGACCCCGATTTCGCACTGGCTCACCACCGCCGGTGGACGGCCCTGCCTCAACCGTGTGACGAAGCGATGCTGCGCGAGCTCGTCGCCACCGAACTGGCGGAGCGGTTCGACCGCGATCATCCGCTGTGGCAATGCGTGGTCATCGAGCATGTGGCCGGCGGACACTGGGCCTTGCTGCTCAAAGCCCACCACAGCATGGTCGACGGCGTTTCGGGGATCGCGTTGTTCGAACGGCTCTGTGATCCGGCGCCGGGTGGTGACCGGAAACCTGTGACGGCACAGCGCAGTTCGCGAACCGGCCGCGTGGCCGGCACTCTCCGGTTGCCGTTGACGGTGCCTCGGCTCGCCTTCTCGATGGTGCGCGGTCTGGTCCCGGTCGTCACCGCGGCGCTCACCCCGACGGCATCGTCGTCGCTGAACGGTCCCATCGGCAGGCAGCGGCGATTCGCGGTCGCCAGGGCGTCGCTGACCGAAGCTCGCGAGATCGGCGGGGTCTTCGGCGTCACAGTCAACGATGTGGTGCTGGCCGCTATCGCGTCGGCCTATCGGGCGGTGCTGTCCCTGCGCGGTGAGGAGCCGACAGCCGGAAAGTTGCGGGTGCTGGTTCCGGTGTCCGTCCGGCCGCCCGGCGCCGAAGACATCGCCGACAACCGTGTCTCGGTGATGATCCCCTTCCTGCCGATCGAGCTCACCGATCCCGTCGAACGGCTCGCCACCGTGCACGAACGCGTCGCTCGGCACCGCGCGAAAGGCGAGGCCGAGGCGGAGAAATCGGTGCTGGCGATGGCTGAATGGCTACCCCACGCGGTCGTGGCACGAGCTTTCCAGCTGGCCGGGCACTTCCCGCAGCGCAGCGTCGCCGCCCTGGCGACCAATGTCGTCGGCCCGCGCCGGGTGCTGTCATTGCGGGGACGCGAGGTGCTGGAAATCCTGCCCTGCATCCCCATCGCGATGCGCCTGCGCACAACGATCGCCATCCTCAGCTATCACGATCAGCTCGTCTTCGGGATCACCGGCGACTACGACACCACCCCCGATATCGACGCGATCAGCGCGGGCATCGAGCAGGGGATAGCCGAATTGCTGGCCCGGGCAAGGGCGTGATCGCGATGACGTCGTCGACATTCCGGACCGACGCGGTGTTCTCGCGCGTGGCGCGCTGGTGGCGGTGCCGCCCGTGGAACACCAACTCGCTGATGCGATGGCCGGATCGGCTGGGCGCCGCGGTGCGGTTGCTCGCAGTCGTCGTCGTGCTGGCCGCGGTGCCGGTGGCCGGTGCGGTCGGCAGCGTCGCCTACTCCGACGACGCCGCGCGGATCCGCGTCGAGCACGCGCAAACGACTGCCGTCGAGGCACTGGTGCTGGACCGGCCCGAATACACTTCACTACATATCCGGCAGGCCGAGGTGACCTGGACCGGTGCCTCAGGGCCGGTCGTGGCCACCGTGCCGGTCAGTCGCACGGTCGACAAGGGTGATCGAATCTCGGTGTGGCTGAACCGATCCGGCGACCCGGTGGACGCACCGAGGCCACCGATCGCCGCGGTCATGAACGCGATCGGTGTCACCGTGCTGATCATGGCCGGTGCCGGGCTGGCTGCGTGGTGCTCGATCACCTGCGCGGAATGGTTCGCGACCCGGCGTCATTTCGCGGCTTTGGACCGCCAGATGCCGCAACTGGACCGGTGAACGAGCACCCTTGCGGCACAGTCGATCCCAGAGCTCAGCGGGCGCTTCAACCTGCGTGCGAACGCACCGCCACGCTCGGCGAGCGCCCAGGGATTCCCGGACTCGACCACCGGCCTTCGCTCAGGGCGACGACGTGGTCAGCGGCCATGATCGTGTGCAGACGATGCGTCGCGACGATAACGGTCCGCTGACCCGGCATATGTTCGATCATGGCGGCGGCTTGTTGTTGAACTTCCACGAACCGTAGCTCGACAAGCAGAGGGTGGTCTCCTTGCGGGTGTTGAGGTAGGACGTTGTGTGGCGCGGGCAGCTGTCGTCACTGTGGTAGCCGGGGTTGATCTGAAGGACTCTGTCGACCAAGTCGTCATCCGGCTGCGAATCGCACGGCACAACCTTGTAACTCTCCTCGTAGGCACCGGATTCGAGGAAGACGCAGTCCCCGACTTTCGCGTTCTCGATGGCGTCAGCAGGATAGCTGGTGGGAGCGCAGGCCACGGTCATCACTGTCAGTGCGATCCCCATGACACCCCAGAGCCGTGTCATCAATGTGTGAATTCCCCTCATCACTCGGCAAGGATGGAATCGTATGTCGCGCATCGCCAGCCTGGTCCACGATCGGATCGACCAGCGCACGAACAAGCGCACTGCGGCGAACCCGAAGGCCCACTGACTGTTCCCGGGCCCGCGCGCAGGCCAACCGCTCCGGCCCGGAACGTTCGGCCGGCAATCTTCCATCGGCCGGCGTCCCTGCCATCCCGGCCGCGTCTCGGCCCTGCGGCAATTCCTCCTGCAAGCACCGGCACCGGGCGTCGCCGACACTCTCGGACTCCACTACACCACCCCGCTCACCGCCACCGCGAACACGCCGTCGACTCCTGGAAGGCGCCACGGACCGAACACCGATGGAAAGCGCTGGTGGACTCGAGCTATGCGCTGCGCGCTGTGGGTGCGTCGAGCTAGCCGTTCAGCTCGAGACGAGCGTCCTGCCCTACCTGGATCGAGCGCGCAGACCGGGCCACCGCGAAGGCCTCGTGGCGACGGTGTAGGCCAAACAGGTCGTACGCGGGCTTATCGCAGACCTCGGTGGGATCGAGACTGCCCGGGCCGCCCGTCTGGTCATCACCACGGGTAAGCAGAAGGGCCGCCACCCCTCACCGGCCACGGTTCTGCGGATCCCGCGAGACCGCGACCAGAAGGCCGCGGTGGCCGCCGGATCCGAGGCGGGCGGCGCGGGCTGACTGCCGCGATCCTGGGTGAGCCGCCGGCCGGTCGACGCTACGGGCGAAACAGGTCGGTGGGCCGATCGTGCTGCCGGACGATCAGACCGGAGATCGCGACTGCGGCGGTTCGGCGCACGACATCGATGAAGTTCACCCGCATCGCCGCCAGCGCGGGATCGGAAGCGTAAGCGGCGGTCATCGCGTCGGAAGGGTGACTGCACGGCCAGGCGGCCATGGCCATCAGCAGAGTCGTCTCGATCAGCGTGCCCGCCCCGGTATCGCCAAGCTCGGGCACCTGCCTGCAGATCAGGGCTCGGAGCGCGCTCAGCGATCGCTGGGCGGCATGTTTGTGGCCGATGGCCAGGTCGGTGGAGATGTTGCGTTCGAGAACGGCGCCCTGGGCGCTGAGCAGATCGCACAGCACCGGCCGGGCGGCCAGCGACGTGGCGAGCAGCGTGGCGAGCTCGTCGCCACGCTCGGTCACCGACCCGGTACCCGAACCCACCGTGCGATCGAGTTCGCCGATCCACTCCTGTAATTCGGTGTCGAGCAGTTCGAGCAGGATGGCTTCGCGGGACTCGAAGTAGCGCAGCACGTTGACCTTGGCCAGGCAGGTGCGGCGGCTCAGTTCGTTGAGGCTGAGCTTGGCCACCGGTGTCTCGCGCAGCATCGCGGCCGCGGTGTCCAGGATCTGGCGCCGGCGCTGGGTGCGCTGTTCGTCGGTGCGGGCTCGCTGGAAAGTCACCACCCAAGACTAAAGTACCGCCGGTTCGTTGACAACAAACCGGTGGTACTTTACCGTGGGCCCCACACAAGATACCGGCAGTACTTAAAGGAGTTCACGATGTATCAGGTCCCCGACCAGCACGGAAAGCTCGCCGTCGTCACCGGCGCGAACAGCGGCACCGGCAAAGAAGCCGCCAAACGTCTCGCCGGAGCCGGTGCCGAGGTCATCCTGGCGGTACGCACTCCCGCCAAGGGCCATCAGGCCGCCGCCGAGATCCGGGCCGCTCACCCCGATGCCCAAGTCCAGGTTCACCGGCTGGACCTGGCCGACCTGTCGTCGGTGCGGTCGTTCACCGCCGCGCTGAGCGCCGACGGCCGCCCCCTGGATCTGCTGCTCAACAACGCCGGGGTGATGAACGTGCCCCAGCGTACCGAAACCGCGGACGGCTTCGAGCTCCAGCTGGGCAGCAACTTCCTCGGTCCGTTCGCCGTGACCACCGGCCTGCTGCCGCTGCTGCTCGACGCACCCGCACCCCGGGTCGCCACGATGAGCAGCGGAACCGCCAACCGCGCGAAGATCGATTTCGAGGACTTGCAGTCGGTGCGCGCCTACAGCCCGACCCGCGCCTATGCCCAGTCCAAGCTGGCGGACATGCTGATGATGGTGCACCTGGCCGAACTCGCCGAACAACGCGGCTGGAACCTGGTCTCGGCCGGCGCGCACCCCGGCTACACCCGCACCAACCTGATGACCTCCGGTCCCACCCTCAACGGCGGCCGCCCCGGCCTGCTCGAGACGATCGCCTACAAGATCGTGCCCTCCCAGGCCCCGGAACAGGGCGCCGAGCCGCTGCTCTACGCCGCGACGAGCCCCGACGCGGTCTCCGGCGGCTACTACGGACCCCGATGGGCGATGGTCGGCCCGACCAAGCCCGTCGCGCTGCCGCGACCCGGCCGCGACCGAACGACCGCTGCCCGGCTGTGGGCCCAAGCCGAAAACCTCACCGGTGCGGCGATTCCCGGCCCTCGCTGACATCCACGCACGATCCCGACACACTCGAGGAGTCAGAACATGAAAGTGGCGATCTTCGGCGCGAGCGGCCTGATCGGCGACGGGTTCCTCCAGGAAAGCCTGCGCGCCCACGACGTCACCGAGGTCCTCACGATCGGGCGCACCCCATCGGGGCTCACACACCCGAAACTGCGCCACCTCACCCACAGCGACTTCACCGGCCTCGGCAACGAACTCGCCGACATCGACGCCTGCTTCTGGGCCCTGGGCGTCTCCGCGAGCCTGGTCGACGCCGCAGAGTACGAACGAATCACCTACGGCTACACCAGCATCGCAGCCCAGTACATCGCTGCCACCCGCCCCGAGGCCACCTTCGTCTACGTCTCCGGCGGTGGGACCGACAGCACAGAACAGGGCCGGAGCCGGTGGGCCCGGGTCAAAGGCCGCACCGAGAACCTGATCATCACGACCTTCCCCAAGGGATACGCCCTACGGCCAGGATTCGTCCTGCCCGCACACCACAAGCGTTCCAACACCACGGCCTACCGCTGGGGCGCGACCGCCATCACCCCGCTGATCCCGTTGCTACGGCGACTCGGGCCGGCACCGGCCCTGATCACCGACACCGGACAGCTCGGCCGAACCGCGCTCCACCTCGCCCGCCACGGCTGGCCCGACCACGTCCTGGAAAACCGGGCCATCACCGCAGCACCACACCCATGACCGGACCGTTCAGCACCTGCTCACCGAAGGAATCCGGGACAGCTGAACACGACTTCGAGCACCACTGAAAACGACTTCGAACATCGACAGTCGACGCCACTTATCGCTGCGAGTCACACCGCCAGGCGTCGTTCAGAACACAGTCCTGTCTAGCAGCCCTGCCACGCCGTGATTTGTCGGGCGTCCGGCGAGCAGCGGCGAATCAGTCGGCGCGTTCACGCCTGCCGACCTCGAATCGGCTGATCAGGCCGTCCTGGGTGGTGAAGCGCCAGGCAGTGCGCATCGCTCCCCAGCGGTCGTTGGTGTAGTCGGCGACGAATTCGGCCGGGCTGGCGACCGATTCGACCTGCATCCGGCCGTTGGTGGAGAAGACCTCCGAATCCGTCCACTGGGTGAGGTCCCGGTCGTTGCCGTCGTCGCTCATCGTTGCGTCGGCGGTCAACATCCCGAAGCAGGCGTACGAGTGTCGGCGCTTTCGAACTGAGAGGCATGACACAACCTCGAATTCCCTTTTCCGGCAGCATCAAATAGGCGAGTGGTCCGCTCGACTCCACGGTCGGCGAGGCCGTGGAGCTACCAGGCGCAAAACGGCCATGCCAGTTGCCACGGCGTTTCCGGCCAACGACTCGCGGGACTGCCGCTTCGGCTGATTGGCTGCGCTATGCCGGGGTATGCCGCGATCGGACGAGCGCACCGGATGCTCGTCAGCACATTCAGACGATGGGAGCAGGCCATGCTCGGTCTAGGTATTCTCGGATGGATCATCATCGGCGGACTCGCCGGATGGATCGCCAGCAAAATCATGAAAACCGATGCCCAGCAAGGAATCCTGCTCAACATCGTTGTCGGTGTCATCGGCGGTCTGCTCGGGGGATTCCTGCTCGAACTGCTCGGGGTGGACGTCGAAGGTGGCGGACTGTGGTTCAGCTTCTTCACCTGCATCGCCGGCGCGGTCGTTCTGTTGTTCCTCGTCAAGCTGGTCACCGGCCGCCGTGGAGCCTCGCGATAGCCTTGCCCGGCTCCGATATCGGACGCGCGGCCCGAAGCCTTTGGCTTCGGGCCGTTTTCGGATGTCGTGGGGCGCGCATTCGACCTGAACGATCGGCGTCGCGGTCTCGAGGCGCACGCGGTGGCGGGAGGGTCAGTGACTAGAACGCGCCCAGCCCAGGGTCGCGACACTCCGGGCTGATCAACCAACCGTTCGGGTGTGGGCACTCAGGCCGGGTAAGACCAGCATGAGCCAGCGTTCGCGCGCGGCGGGGGACCGGTCGATCGGAGCAGTGGAGAACAGCAGGTAGATGTCGGCGACGGTGACATCGGGGTGGACATTGCCGTCGGCTTGCCCGGCGCGGATGAGCGTGGCCAGTGCGGCGCCGGCGCGCTGTTCGTCGGTCTGTACCCGGAGATCGGCGCCGAGGGTCTGTGCCGCTGCTTTGGCAGCGTGATTGATGGCCGAGACCTCCACGACCCGTCGCAAGAACGCCGTGATCTCGTGCGTGGCGTCCGCGCCGCCCGCGACACGATCGCACGCCGCTTCGGCGTCATCGGCGACCTGGGCCACATATTCGGCCACGATGGCGGTGACCAGGTCTGCCTTGGTCGGGAAATGACGGTAGAGGGTGCCGACGGCAACCCCGGCCGCAGTCGCGATCTCGTTCATCCCCACGTCGGGTCCGTGCGTGGTGATCTGTTCACGGGCGGCGGACACGATCTTGCCGCGGTTGCGGATCGCGTCGGCGCGCTGCGGTCTGGCCTCGGTCATGAACTTCTCCCACAGGGTCCTTGCGTGAAGATGAATACTCGTTCACGATAGAACATGAATTGTTGTTCACCTTACCGACAGGAGACGACATGACCGACAAGATCGCCCTCGTCACCGGAGCCTCCTCCGGTATCGGCGAAGCTACTGCCCGCAAACTCGCCACCCTCGGCTACACCGTCTACGGCGCCGCCCGCCGCACCGACCGGTTACAGAAACTGGCCGCCGACGGGATCCGCCCGCTGGCCATGGACGTCACCGACGACGCCTCTGTGCGCGCCGGTATCGAACTCGTCGTGGCCGAGACCGGGCGCATCGACGTGCTGGTCAACAACGCCGGATACGGCTCCTACGGTGCGGTCGAGGACGTGCCACTCGACGAGGCCCGCTACCAGTTCGAGGTCAACGTCTTCGGCGCCGCGCGCCTGGCCCAGTTGGCCCTGCCGTACATGCGTGAACAGCGCAGCGGCACCATCGTCAACATCACCTCCATGGGTGGCAAGATCTACACCCCGCTCGGCGGCTGGTACCACGGCACCAAATTCGCTCTCGAAGGGCTCAGCGACTGCCTGCGGCTCGAGGCCAAGCCCTTCGGCGTCGACGTGGTCGTCATCGAACCCGGCGGTATCCGTACCGAGTGGGGCGGCATCGCCGCCGACCACTTGCGCAAGGTCTCGGGTGACGGCCCCTACTCGGCCCAGGCTGAAGCGGTGGCCGCCTCATTGGGCCCGCAGGCCACCGTCGCCCGCCTTGGTTCCCCGCCGGAGGTGATCGCGGACGCGATCGGCAAGGCCGTCACCGCCCGACGACCCAAGACCCGCTACCAGGTCGGGTTCGGTTCCCGACCACTGATCTTCCTGAAATGGTTGCTGCCCGACCGTGCCTTCGACGCACTTATCAAGCGCGCCACCGGTATCCGACACTGAATGCGAGCCGTCGCCGAGATCGTGGCCGGTGACAGCGCCACTTGGTACGGTCAGGAACCGGTCCTTCTTCACTTTCCTCCGCTGGCAGATTGATCGTCGAACTGTTCCACAGCCTTCGACAATTCGGCGCGAAGACGGTCTGCTGTCGCTTCGTCCCCAGCATCGCTGGCGGTGGTGATGTCCTGAGGCGAGCTTGGAAACGCCCCACAGAAACCCCACACTTTGACCGGAATCAACGCGAATTCATGCGAAACGCTGAGAAGTGCCGTTTCGCGAAAGCTCCTGGTACTGAGCACTATCGGGCAGTCGGGGACCTGGACTGTGTCGATGATCTGCGTGATCTGCTGGCGTGCGTTCTCTCCGTCCATGACCCGGCGCGTCTGGATGCGGTCGCTACCCAGCTCAACGGGCGACCACGTAAAACGCTCGGCTGGTAAACCCCAGCCGAGCGGTTGCAACTACTCGCGGCCTGAACAACTGACCACGTGTTGCGACGACCCCTAGAAATCGCCGATCGACCTGCGGTCGAATTGGGGCAACCTGGCAGATCGGGGCTGGGATGGCGCAAACCCGTCGCCGTTCTGCTGCTCGAACACCGAGGTTGCGGCAGCGTCACCCGCTACACCACCTAGTGCTCCGCTGTCGCGGCAGTGAGCGCGCCGTTGGGCGATATCGACCATGATGGGCTGACAGCTCAAGGGATCTGCCCGCAGGCTTCGGACCGCGGGCACTCCGTACGCCATTAGGTGAACAGAAAATCCGTCACCGGATGGGCGGTGCCCGCCACACGCCGCTCGCGATACTGCCCGATCAACCCGTCGAGCCGCTCCAGGTGCGCACGCGTTGCGGCCTGCCGCTTTACCGTAGGTAGTACCCGTAGTTGAAGGGAGTGGTCGAGGTCGTTGTGCAGGCTCACCTGCCATGCTCCCGCACCGGCTTGCGGTGGCTGGTTCGCCCTGAACCCGGGTCCGAAACGGCGACTTGGATGTAGCTTCTCGATCGGGAAGCCACGTTCCCGATGTCGCTCGGGGATGCCTCGAAAGTGAATACAGAATCCATGATGTTGCCTGTCGGGAGCGCCTCCGATGGTGGCGCTCGCGCCAATATGTGGCGAGCTCGCAGCTACCGTGGAGGCTATGCCAACTGCTGTGCACCCCGCAGATCTCGTCATCACCCGGGCCACGCCGGACGAGTGGGCCACCGTCGTCGAGTGGGCCGCGGCCGAAGGATGGAATCCGGGGGAGGCTGATCGCGGCGCGTTCTTCGCCCAGGATCCGCACGGATTCTTCCTCGGGCGGGTCGACGGGGAGCCCGCCACGGCGATCTCGGTGGTGAACTACGGCGACACCTATGCCTTCCTCGGCTTCTACCTGGTCCGACCCGATCTGCGCGGACGTGGCTTCGGGATTGCCACGTGGCGAAAGGGGCTCGCCCACGCGGGTGCCCGTGTGGTCGGGCTCGACGGGGTCGTGGACCAGCAGAACAACTATCGCCGCAGCGGATTCGAACTCGCCTATCGTAGTGCGCGTTTCGGCGGTGTCGCGACCATGCCCGCACCGGACGGGACCGTTCGCGTCCTGCTGCCCGATGAGGTGGGTGATGTGCTCGCCTACGATGCGCGTTGCGTTCCCGCGGCCCGGCCCATGTTTCTGGCGCGTTGGCTGACCGAGCCGACACACCGCACCTTCCTGCGGATCGTCGACGCGACCCTCACTGGATTCTGTACTGTCCGCCCCGCCCGCGACGGTTGGCGGGTCGGCCCGCTGTTCGCCGACACGGTCGACGACGCGCGCCAATTGCTCGCTGCGTGCGCGCGAGCCTCGAACGGCGCGTCACTGGCGGTTGATGTGCCACTGGGTAACGAACCGGCGGTGCTACTGGCCGAGACGGCAGGCCTCACACCCACGTTCGAGACCGCGCGCATGTACACCGGTGGCGTCCGAAACCATCTCCAGGACAGGGTTTTCGGTGTCACTTCCCTCGAACTCGGGTGAGGCCACAGGAAACATCCTGATCTACGCGAGGCCGTCCGCGCGCCTGTGTGGCGCGCCGCAACGGCGATTTCTAGGGGTCGTCGCAACACGTAGTCAGTTGTTCAGGCCGCGAGTAGTTTATGCAAACGCTCGGCTGGGGTTTCCCAGCCGAGCGTTTTGCATGGTCGCCCGCTGAGCTGGCGCCTCCAAGCACGCGGTCATCGGGTTGACCGAATCGGTGCGTGACGAACTCACGGGCACCGGTGTGACCGTGACTGCGGTCCTGCCGTCGGTCGTGCGCACCGATCTGGTCGCCGGTGTGCAGCTCGGCGGGGTGCTGCCAACCGTTAAGCCCGAACGCATCGCCGAAGCCATGGTCGCGTCTTGTCGCCACGGGCGCACCCTGGTCGCGGTGCCGGGTTGGATGCGCGTCTACGAATTGGCCGCCGCGGTCTTGCCCGACCGGGTTGCGGCGGTCGTGCGCGGTCACCTCACCCGCGACCGGGTGCTGCACAGCCTCGGCACCGGCGCCCGTGCCGACTACGACGCCCGCGTACGCCGCGACGTCGACACTGCTCTCTGACCTGACAAGGAAGTCAGCAATGACGCTGCGACACACACTCATCGGCGCGCTGAGCACCGCCCTGCTCGTCTGCCCCGGCCTGCTCACCGTGCTCCCCGCGCGAGCGGGGATGAGCCCGTCGACCGGACGTTCAGCGGCTGCCTCCACAGAAACCCCACAGGTTTTGACCGGAATTAATGGGAATTCATGCGATTCGTTGAGAAGAGTCGTTTCTCGGAAACCCTTGGTACTGAGTACTATTCGGAACTGATGAGTAGGTTCTGGACAACTGGAACCCGCCCCAGGTGGTCGCAGGTTCAAATCCTGTGAGTCTGGTAGGCCAGCACTTCTGTCTGGGTCCGGGCTGTTGTCCAGTTCTGCAACGCTGTTGAGCGTCACCAGTTCGAACCTGCTGGTGTGAGGTCGGCGACGCCTCGCGCGGGTGGGCGACGAAGATCTGTGCGGTTGCGGGCAGTGCGTCGGCGCCCGGAAGCGAGGACTCGTCGGCTGCGGCCCGAGCGGTCCGGTCGTTGTCGGCGGTCAGCTGGTCGGGCGTCTCGCACAACCGAGATCCGGGCGGCCTCTCGCCGATGCATTTTGCAGACGAAGAAGGCCCCGATCAAATGATCGAGGCCTTCTTTGCGTGTCCGGAGGGCGATTCGACCACTACGCACACCAACTAACCCAGCAGACGTCGTTGGTGGTGGGCTGACGCATGCGGTGGGGGAGGCCTTAGACGGTTGGTTCCCATGACGGTGGCCGTGCCGATACGCTGTGAACGCCAACCATTAGCTTGTATCAAGCCTGTGCGCGGCCGATTACCCAATCACGAACGCTCCGAGCTGGTTACTGGCGAGCTCGGGGCGTTCGGCGCTGTGCGGCCGGAATAGGCCGGTACATGGAGCAGGTCGGCGGATCGAATGCAGGGGCCAGTCGACGGGGCCAGACGGCCGATAAGTACTCCTTACTGGCGGTCAGGTCGGCGCAGTCATGGGGCGACAGCACTTGCGCCAGGGCAGGGTTTGTTCTTGCATCGGCAATCATGTTCGGAACTTTGTGGTCGCCCTCTGCCGCACTGATCGCCGACGTGGTCAATGGCGCGGGCGGATCGCTGGGGGCGCTGGCCTTCCCTGTCGCTGCCGAGCTAGTTGCACTGGCGTGCGCTTGGCGTTCCGGCCGAAGAGCGTGAACATCGCCATCGGCCAGGTCCGGTTTCCGGCGAAGATCGCCGGGAGGTGGCGATCGCGCCGTCGGTGGTGGGACAGCCCGAGCGGCTCGCGCCAACTCGTCGGCCGGCTGTTTCCCGGCTCATGTCAGCTTTCATGCTGGTTCGAGGAGATGTGCAGAGCGTGGGGTGACCGTTGCTCGAGCAGGCGGAGCGCGTGTGCCACGGGCGGCTGGTTTTCGCTACCGGCTCGTACGCACGCGAGTACCCAGCGAAGAGCAGTCGACGGGTTTGCCAGCGCAACTCGCGTCACACCGGTGGTGTTCATCGGTGCCATCCTGGGATACAGGCACACGCCCATGCCCGCTTGCACGAGTGCGAGCACGGCATTCCAGTCATCGGCCCGATGCCGGAATCGAGGGGCGAATCCGCGGAGTGCGCAGGATGCTTCGATCAGGTCACGGTGGTCGCCATGGGGCTCGATCCAGGTTTCTCGGCTGAAATCTTCGAGTGGGATGGGTTGTTTTTGAGCCAGGTGATGGCCTGCGGGGATGATCAGATCCTGGGGATCGTTCAGCAGCACGGTCTGCTGGAATCGAGGGTCGTCGCGGGCGGGATTCTGAGGGGCGACGATGATCGCGACGTCAGCGCTGTGGTGAAGAAGGCGTTCGAGGCTCTCGGTGGTATCGGCTTCGGCGACGGTAACCGTCAGGGCTGGGTGATCGGCGGTCAGGGCCGCGGCGACCGGTGCGGCCAGTGCCGGTATCGCGGTCGCGAAGCTGCACAGGCCGAGTTCTCCGGTGAGTTCGGTTTCGGATGAGCTCAGTTCTGCCTTGGTCCTTTCCCATTCGGTAGTCACGCGGTGAGCGAACCCGAGAAGGGTTCGGGCAGCGGCGGTCAGGCGCACGGTTCGGCCATCGCGCTCGAGAAGGGGCGAACCGATGTCGGTGGCGAGGATTTTGATCTGCTGGGAGACCGCAGACGGAGTGAGGTGCATCACACGCGCAGCCTCGGAGACTGATCCATGGAGTTCGACAGCGCGAAGTACCTGTAAGCGGCTGGGATCGATCATGTAGTTGATTCTTCAACACTGTTGAAGGAAATGCTCGCTTGACCGTGGCTCCGCGAGCGTGGACGAATGGAGTAGTGACTTCACCGCAGCAATTCGGAGCCGACACGGCCGGGCAGTCCGGCGTGGTGGCTTCGCTGCGGCGAATACCACCTACGGTTTTGGTGCTCTGCAGCGTGGCGAGCGTCCAGTTCGGTCAGGCGTTGGGCAAGGGTCTGTTCGGCACTGTTTCGCCGGAGGGTGTTGTCACTCTGCGGTTGGCGATTTCGGCAGTTCTGGTGTGGGCGTTCGTTCGTCCGACGCTGCCGCGGTCAAGGCGTGAGATCGCCTTGACCGTGTCGTTCGGTACGGCCATCGCGGGGATGAACGTGGTCTACCTCGCGCTGGAACATCTGCCTGTCGGCGTGGCGGCCACGATTCAACTGTGCGGTCCGCTGGGGGTGGCGTTGTTGTTGTCGCGGCGCGCCATCGATGCCGGCTGGTCGATTCTGGCGGGTTTGGGGCTGGCTCTGTTCGCGGTCCCGACGCTGCTGGGAGGCGAGGCGCTGTCGTTGCCGGGTCTGCTGCTCGCTGTGGTCTCCGCGGTATCGATGGGCATCTACGTCCTGCTCAGCAAGAAGGCGGGTTCGGCGTCGATGGACGGCCGGTTCCTTGCACTGGCGCTGGTGTGGGCGTCGGCGATGTGGGCGCCCTTCGGGATCGCTGCCGACGGCGGGTCGCTGCTCACGCCGTCGATACTCGCCGTGGGTGCGATCGTGGCGGTGCTGTCCGCTGCGGTTCCGTATTCGCTGGAACTTGTCGCTTTGCGGCGGATGAGTCCGCGGGTGGTGGGCACGTTGCAGAGCTTGGAACCGGCGGTAGGGGCTTGCGCCGGGCTCATCGTGTTGGGTGAGTGGCTGACGATCACCCAGCTCATCGCTATCGCATGTGTCACTGCCGCTTCGATTGCCTCGGTCACCACCGCCGCTCGCCGACGACCAGCAGAACGCAAGTTACCCGAGTCACCTGACCGAGTGGATTTCGGGTCGTGTGAGAGTTCGAATTCTAGGAGGGGAAACAAGTATGTTGGTCAAAAACCTCGATGAGATCATCGGTACGGAAGCCGATGTCAACGGCGAGGCTTGGGAAAGTCGTCGACTTCTGCTCGCCGACGACGGTCTGGGCTACTCCTTCTCTGACACTGTCATGAAGGAGGGGGCTCATCTGACCATGCACTACAAGAATCACGTCGAGACCGTTTATTGCATCTCAGGCGAGGCTCAGGTGACAAACGAGGAAACCGGCCAGACCTACCGTATCAAGCCAGGGATGATGTACGTCGTGAACGAAAACGAACGTCACACATTCACGGCAATTACCGAATTCCGGGACATCTGCATCTTCACTCCGCCCCTGACGGGCAACGAAACCCACGATTCCGATGGGTCGTATCCGGCCACCTAGGGCCGTTCCTGTGCCTGCGATTCGAGCGTCAGCATCGATGCCGATGCTCTCGCGGGACCAATGCTCCGCTATTCGAGCACGGTGAGCGCGAAGAGTTCAATGGGGCCGGTATCGCCTAGTTCGAAACTCTGGATAAATCTGCTCGACCATTGCGTATTTCATTCGGCAGGGAAACCGTAGCTGCTTTCTTTGCTGGTGCAATTTTACTGGCGTGGGGACGAATTGTTTTCGCGCGCCGTCTAGAAATGCCAATCGCTATCCTGGGGGTGGTTATGACCGTCTTTGCTGATCGATTTCCGAGTTTGAATACGTCGGCAGATGAGATCGTGAACGAATTGCTCACCGTGGCGCCGTACGACTACGACTGTGTGGTCGGCAACGTCGCCGCCCTGCTCGGCCTGCATCGTTATGACCCCGATCGGGTTCTCGGCAGCGCGTTCTGTGCCGGGCCGGCCCCTGACGCGCAGGGGGTGCCTTCCTTCGGTCACCTCGGCGCTCGCCAGCTCGAACGAGCGGTCCACACAGGGTCTCTGCGTTATCGAGAGTTCGACGCTGATGGGGATCTCGTGCCGTCCATCCCTTACATGGCCATCGGGGACGCGTTCGATATGGCGTGGACCCCCTATCGCGGCCGCAAACACATCGAGCACGGGTTCCTTGTACTCGGTGCAGATCTGGCTTTCGACGCCTACCGCACCATCACCGAATTCGGTGAGGCGGTTCCCACGGCAATCACCGGCCGCGATCTACGGGCCGTCTCGGTGCAGCGGCGGATGAACCTTCTAATCGGTGACGTCGCAGCCGATTTCATCGCTGACCCGGTCGCTTACCGCGATCATGACGCCGCCTCCCGATACAGTCGGCTGCTGCACAAGCAGATGCTGTCGCTAGAGCAGCTGGCGCTCGACACCTGGCTGGTGGCCCGTGCGCGTCGGGTCAATGCGCGCTACCGCAATTCTTACGACGGCCGACTCGGAGAGGAGCTGTCTTCCTCTGGGGAGGCATGGACCAGAGCGTCCGAACTGGTGTATATGGCGCTGCGGCGATCTCGTCGCGGGCGGCCTGTTCCCCTCACCTACGTCGATGCGATCGACGCCGCGCTGGCCATCGATACCGACGTTGCCGGGCGGTGGTCGCAATGACGACGGCAATCGACGAGCTGCTGGCCGGGCTCGCGTCCTTTGATACGCGACCAGCGATCGAGTCGCCGGACCGGTTGATCGACTACGCCGAGCTCATTGATGAGGTCGACGCGCTTGCTGATCGGCTCCGCCTCGAAGCCGGTGCTGTTGCCGGGAGCCGGGTATTGATTTCCACCCACCATTCGGCGGGCACGGTGATCGCGATGTTGGCCTGCGCGCGTGCACATTTGACCTATGTTCCGGTCCCGTCCGAGATACCGGCGGCGAGACTGGCCCATATCCGCGATGTCGTTCAACCGGTCGCACACCTTGAAGACAGCGCGCACGCTCTGGTGGTCGAGAAGCTGGAGCGGTCGGGCAGTTACGGGATCCCGCGCAATGCGCGGATGCCGGCGGTGGTGCCGTTGGCGGTTCTGCACACCTCGGGGTCGACGGGTACCCCGAAGTCGGTGCTGATCGCCCACGAGAATCTCGACCACTTCCTGCGGTGGTGCCAGGCCGCGTTGCCTCTCGACGGCGGCGACCGGGTAGCGCTGTTGTCGCCGCTGCATTTCGATCTGTGCACCCACGACATCTTCCACGGCCTCGGATCGGGCGCGACGCTGGTCCTTCCGTCGGATTTCACCCGGACCAGCCCGCAGGCGGCGAGTGCGTTCATCGATTCAACAGCCACCACCAGCGCGTATATGGTCCCGACCTTTTTGGAACGGGTGGCGCAGTCGGCCCTGCGGAGCGGAACGGATGCGCGGAGCATTCGCAGAGTCATGTTCGCCGGGGAAAGGCTGACCAATCGGGGGCGGCGCCTGGTGGAAAAGGCATATCCGGATGCGGAGCTGCACAACCTGTACGGCCCAATCGAGACCAATGTCATCACAGCCGTGAGACTCGATCGCGACCATAGACACAACAGCTCCGAGGTGGGGTCCGCCCTGCCCGGCGTGACCTTGCGGGTACGGCCTCCCGGAGGAACGCTCGCCGAAAGCGGACGCGGCGAGTTGGTGGCCGCCGGAACGGCGGTGACGCCTGGATACCTCGACTCCCACCAGAATGCTCAGCGACTTTTCGACGCCGAGGGTCAGCGGTGGTACCGCACCGGAGACGAGGCGACCCTGTCCGGGGGATCAGTGTATCTGCACGGGCGTATGGACAACATGGTGAAGATCCGTGGCCAACGCGTCGAATTGGAGGAAATCGAGACGACCATCGACGGACTGCACACGGTCGAGAAGGCCGCAGTGATCGTGGGAACGTCCGGTGACAGCGTCGACGCCTACATCGAGGTCGCTACCTCAGCGAGCGCAGCCGAACCCGGGCAGATCCAGGTTCAGATCGTGGAATACTGCAGGAAGCTGCTGCCGTCGGTAGCGGTCCCCGGTTCGGTCCGCGTCCTGCCGGAGATGCCGGTGACCGCGACAGGAAAAGTCGATCGGCAAGCGTTGAAGGCGCTACGGGCACAATCGACGCCGCACCTGCCAGAAGGTTCCGCGCGGCCGTCGCGGACGACGAGTCCCGCGCAGTTGATCGCCCACCATCTGGCACAACACCTCGGCAGCGCACCGGCGGAGCTCAAAGCCCTTCGTGCGTTACGCGATCATCCCCGCTTCAACTCGATGGTCGCTGCCCAATGCATCGAGGCCGTGGAAGACCACCTCGGTCGGGCCGCCGACTACGACAAATTCACCGATAAGTCCTTGGAGACAATCGCATCGATGGGAGAGCTCTTTGCCCACCACGACTGACACACAGCCGTTCGGGGTGTTCAGCAACCTGCTGCGTCGTGCACCGGCGACGTTCGGAATCCGCGACGAGCAGGGGCGGTGGAGCGCACAGGACATCGACCGCCGGGCCGGTGTGGTCGAAGCCGCGCTGACCGAGGCCGCGGTCGGACCGGGCGACCGAGTGATCGCCGTTATTGGACGCACGGCGCGAGATGTCGCGACTCTGATCGGGATCCAGCGCAGAGGAGCGATTGTCGTCCCCGCTGACGAGGCTATGCCGCTTCGCCGCCGCCAAGCCATTGCCCAGGACTGTGGCGCACGATTCGAGGTCTCCGCCCGCGAAGCTGATCTCGAGATCACGACGCTGCCCGTGGCCTCTCCGGACGAAGGCGGTACACATACCGATTTCGCCGGCAGCCTACTGATCTACACCTCCGGCAGCTCCGGGACACCCAAAGGCATTCTGTGCCCGACGGACTCGATCGCGTTTGCGGTGCACGCGATCTCGGCTTGTCTGCAGTACCGGCCCCGCGATGTCATCGCGCAACCGCTGCCGCTGACCTTCGACTACGGCCTCTATCAGGTGTGGCTGGCGATGACAGCGGGCGCAACAGTGCGGCTCTACCCAGAGGGCGCGGCCGGGCCTTCGCTGATCGGGCGATTAGAACGCGATGATGTGACAGTCCTACCGAGCATGCCGGTGTTGTCGGAATCCCTGGTCCGGGTCGCCGATCGCCGCGGACGTCACCTGGCGGGACTGCGGCTGATCACCTCGACCGGTGGGGCCTGCTCACCTGCTCAGGTCGCCGGGCTACGACGACTGGCCCCGCATGCGCACGTCGTGCCCATGTACGGGCTCACCGAGTGCAAACGTGCGACCATCTCGAGTCTGGATCCCAACCAGGTCGATGACACATCGAGTGGTGTTGCACTGCCGGGCACCGACATTCGCATACATGCCGCTGGCGAAGATCTCCCGCCGGACAGGGTAGGGGAGATTCACGTCGGCGGCCCGCACGTCATGGCGGGCTACTGGCCCCTTACCGATCCGGTGCTCAACGAGCGATTCTACCGAGATGCGCTCGGTACCGCCTGGGTAGCAACAGGCGACTCGGGATTCCTCGACCAAGCAGGCAACCTACACGTCGAGGGCCGACTCGACGACGGCTTCAAGGCCAACGGGTACCGCACCAGCGCTACGGAGGTCGAAACCGCGCTACGTGCGATCGACGGCGTCGATGAAGGGTGTGTTCTTCCCCCGAAAGGCGATACGCCCTATACGGCAGCCTATGCCGGTGCCTTGCCGGAGAACGAGGTTCGTGCGCGGCTCGTCGACCTGCTCGAGATAGCCAAGCACCCCACAGTCTTGGTCGCCTTGCCGGAGATACCACTCAACGCCAACGGAAAAATCGACAAGCGGGCGGTCGCCCTACTGCTGGAAGGCGGGCAACATCGGTGAACACCGACGCGAGCAAGTACGTCTACGAGTTGGCCGTCGTCTCCGACGCGATCGCCGCGCTACGCGATCAGCTACCGGGTGGATCGATGCTGTTGTACTCGATGAAAGCCAACCCGCACCCACGCATCGTCGAGCATGCCGCACGAGAGCAAACCGGGCTGGAAGTGAGTTCCGAAGGCGAGCTCGCCATCGCCGTCGCCACCCGCCGCCGTCGTGAACACGATGTCGAGATCGTTTGCACGGGACCGGGAAAGTCCACCGCGTATCTTGAGGCGGCCGCCTCGGCACGGGCGATCATCAGCATCGAAACCGCCACCGAGATCCAGCGGATGCGCGAACTCGGAATCCGCGGCCAAAACATCCTCGTGCGCATCAACGCCAGCTCGGCCGGCCAGCGCGCTGGGCTGCAGATGACCGGAACACCTTCACAGTTCGGCATCGACGAGGAGCAGGCCGAAACGGTCGTACGGGAGGTCATCGACGCCGGGCACAACTTCCGCGGCGTGCACCTGTACATGGGCAGCAACATTGTCAGTGAGGACGATCTAGTCGGCCAATTCAAAATCTCCACCCGCATCGCCGAGAAATTCGCGGACTTCGCCTCCGGGGAGTTCCTCGCCGATCTCGGGGGCGGGTTCGGGCATCCGTTCGCGGTTGCGGGGGAGCGCCCCCGATGGCCGGGGCTACGCTCTCGGCTCGAAGCGATGACCGAGACGCTGCGTGCCCGATCGGCCAAGGTGACCTTCGAATCCGGTCGCTACATCGCCGGCGGATGCGGCCAGTTGAACGCGGTCGTGCTCGACGTCAAGCGGTCGAAGGGCCAGAAATTCGTGGTCCTGTCCTCCGGCGTCAATCATCTCGGCGGACTCTCCGGCCTGCGCCGACTGCCGCAGGCGCACATCGACATCGCCACGGACGGGTTGGCCGAAGTCCCCGAGCCCGAGCGAATCGTCGGCCCGCTGTGCACCCCGGTCGACATCCTCAACAAGCAATCGCCGACCGAACTATCCGTGGGCGACACCGTCACCATCCCCAACGTCGGGGCATACGGGCTGAGCGCCTCGCTCGCGAATTTTCTCGGTCACCCGTATCCGGCCGAAGAGGTCCGGCTCGACGGACGACTCATCACCACCACCTACTCCCAGGTGGTCCACAAGGAGGTAGCACCCGCATGAGCCCGACCAACGACACCATGCCCAGCACCGACAGCATCGCTCCCGTAGTCATCGACGCTGTCCGCGCGGAGGTGCCCTCCCTTCCGGTCGACGTATCACCCGACGCCCAGCTGGCCACCTACGGGCTCAACTCGATGAAGGTCGTCGAGGTTCTGTTCGCCCTCGAGGACGCCTTCGGTATCGCCATCGATGAGGACGACATCGGCGAGGAAACCTTCGAGTCGGTCGGGTCGATCGTGAGCTTTCTGACCGAGGAGAAGCATGTTGCTCAGTGACGAATGCCGCGACATCCTGATCGACGCCGTCGACCAGGCCGAACACGAGGCACGATTCCCGAGCAAAGCGCTCGCGATCGCCCGCGAAACCGGACTGCTCTCCGTCCGCCTCGACACCGACGACCCAGACCACAACCCCCGCGACATTCGCCCCCTCGTCGAGTCGGTGTACGAAGCCGGCCGTGTCTCTGCTGCGCTCGGAACGATCGTGAGCATGCACCTGCAGCAAGCACACGTGATCGCACTGCACGGCACTGACAAGCTCAAAGCAACCCTGAGATCAGCGCTGGCGAGCGGTGAGCACTACATCGGATCGGTCACCACTGAGCGCAATTCCGGTGGCGCGCTACGGGAGTCCGATTCGGTGATCACCCGCCGAGGTGATCTGGTGGATCTGGACCGTGATGCCCCGATTGTCACTGGTGGCGAGGTGTGCGACTCGTTCCTGGTGAAGGTATCCGAGCCCGACGGGCGACCGTCGCTGGTCCACGTTCCCCGAGAAGACGCTCGGGTCGACATCGGCGGCTCGTCATGGGATCCGATGGGGATGCGCGAAAGCGCGTCGGTGGCGCTCCGTCTGCGCAGCACCGTCCCCGACTGGCGGGTGGTGGGACGTGCGGGAGAATTCGACCGAATCGTCAGTGACTCCTTCGGCGTTTTCGCCCACATCGGCTGGGCTGCTGCATGGCTCGGCACGGCCACCGAATGTGGAAACCGTCTGGTCCGCGCGATCAGGGAAACCCCGCGACTGCGCGGCAAGATCACCGACAGCGATGTCATGCTCACTCGGCTATCGTCCGTCCACAGCGCCCTCGATGTGGTCCGCCGGGCGCTGGAGGCGCTCGTCGCCGACTACGCGAATGAACGATCCGGCAACGAGTTCGCGATTCGTACCAACGAACTCAAACTGATCGCCTCGACCCACTGCTTCGACGCCGTCGACACGATGGTCGAAATCGGTGGCCTGCCACTGGGCTACATGCGTAACCCGCAGACCAGGATCGAGCGGGCCTTCCGCGACCTGCGCAGCGCGAGCCTGAACTTTTCGAATGATCGGCTCTCGGTAAGTAACGGCAAGCTGATCTTGCGGGCGGGCTTCGGCCGATCCCCTTTCGGCGAGTCGCAGCGGCAGTGACGCCCACAGTCGTACGGGTCACGGTGGCACAACGCCGTGCAGCCGACAGTGAGTCGAGCGCCGCGGTCCGGCGAATATTGCGCCGACATGCCGAGTTTCACGGGATCTCAGATCGTGACGAGGTGCTCAATCAAACGAGCGGAGCCCCGTACTGCACCTTGTCTGGGGCGCACGTTTCGCTCTCTCACGACGAAGATTGGTTGGCAGCGGCGACCAGTACTGCACCGATCGGTGTCGATGTTCAGCGGGCCATCGATGTCTCACCGCGCTTCATCCGCCGCCTCGGCTGCGTCTCGACAACCGACGCCGCCGCGTCATGGTGCGTCCGCGAGGCCATCGCGAAGGTGCGAGGCAAAGGACTCGCGGACGCGCCGTGGCGGTACGACCTGCACACCAACCAACGACACGGCCGGTTCCACGAAGTGTTCTGGCTGTGCATACCGCTTCGCAACACCACGTTCCTGGCCGCGGCGAGTACTCGACCGTGTGCCCTGTTGCTTCAGGAGGTGCCTCATGACGACATCCGCTCCGGCGGCACGCATATCCCCGGACCTGATCACCAGCGAGATCCGCGACCGTATTGCCTGGATCCTCTTTGACGGGACACGCGCCTTCGACGGTGCGTTCTGGTCTGGATTGTCGGCCGAACTCCACAAGGTCGGCGTCCTCGACATCGATTGCATGGCCCTATACGGCGGCACCAACTTCGCGGTCGGCAACAACCTGGCCTGGCTGTCGGCAGCAGTCGGTCGTGCGGCCCGCCGCAGTGGCCCCGATGCTGCGCTTGTCGAGGCGAGCGGATCGATGCGCGAGGCGGCACGGACGCTGAACAACTACCCGGTAGTGACCGTCGCAGTACTGGCCGGCGATGTCATCGGAGCAGGTGCCGAACTTGCCGCACTCACCGATCTGAGGGCGGCGACCGGCCCGCTGGTTCTGGCGCTGCCCGAACCGCAGCTCGGTGTGGTCCCCGACATCGCTCCGCCGGCTCTGCTGGAGACCGTGCTGGGCGCGAGTCTGACCCGGCGACTACTAGTCAGCGGAGAATCGGTGCCTCTCGATTCCACGGAAGCCGACGCATTCATCGACCACTGGTGTGACGGTGTTCAAGCAGTCCAAATCGAACTCTGCGAGCGCTCCTCCTGCTTCCCACGGGATGCCGTTCTGCGCGCACTGCGCCGCGCGGCGTGGCGCAACGACCAGTTGGCCTCGGCTGCGGCAATGAACGCGGAGCTGATCGGTCCAGCTGGCTTCCGGGCCTCGCTCGAGCGCTACGCGGAGTCGAAGTGAGCGCGGACCTGGTGGTGCGCCACCCCCTTATGTCCGACGCGCTCGACATGTACCGCCTCATTTATCAAAGCCCGGGCTTGGACGCCAACTCGTCGTATCTTTACGCCCTGCTGTGCAGGGATTTCGCCCGCACTTCCGCAGTAGCTACCGAAGGCGACACCCTCGTCGGGGTGCTGACCGGCTACATCCGACCAGGCAGTCCAAATACCTACTTCGCGTGGCAGACCGCTATCGCCCCAGAAGCAACTCGCGCCGACATTGCGGTGCGGATGTATGACCTCGTACTGGCCGACGCCGTCGACGGGGCGATCGAAGCACTCGAGATGTCGGTCGATGCGAGCAACCGCGCGATCAAACTGCTGATTTCCCGCCTCGCCAAACGCTACGACGCGACTCGGTCATCCGAACCGTTGTTCTCCTCAGAGGACCTCGGCGGTGGGCACTATCCCGAAATCTTGCATGTACTCAACCTGCGCCATTGACGTTTCCAGAGAACCACACCCTCGGTCTATTCGGAAAGGTCTGGACGTATGAAGGGCAATGACGATCTCCGGGCACCTACTCAAGGAGAATTTCTGAATGATCAACCTGGATGAACTGATTTCCGATCCAGCGCAGTTGCGCCAGGCCTTTCAGTGCTTCCCGTCCGGAGTAGCGGCGATATGCGCAACAGTAGATGGAGAACCGGCCGGTATGGCCGCTAGCACTTTCACCGCAGTATCGATAAGACCGCCTCTGGTATCGGTGTGTATCCAGGACTCCTCGTCCACATGGCCACGACTGCGACAGTGCCCGCGATTGGGTCTGAGCATCCTGGCCGAAGGACACGATGGGGCCTGCCTGAGCTTGTCTCGCAAGAATGAGGACCGATTCAGGGGAGTGGAATGGGAGTCGTGTCCAGATGGCAGTGTTTTCATTCACGATTCGGCCCTGTGGCTCGATTGTGAATTCTACGAGGAGGTCCCAGCAGGAGACCACGCGATCGTTCTGCTGAGAATTCAGAGGCTACGCCCCAACCCGGGCGTCGCACCCTTGGTGTACCACGGCAGTCGTTTTCGGCGGCTCGATCTTGTGGCGTCGTGACTACCACGCGGCGCCTGCACGAGCCGAACAGCGTCGGTGTTGACTCCCGCCTGCGGGTCAGGTGGTGGAGGAGAGGCCAAGGTCGGTCACCTTGTAGGAGACGGTGACGGGGACGGTTGGCGTCACGGTGCAGGCAGGCGCCTTTCGACGCAGGTTGAGACGCCTCGTGGCTGTTTGCCCTCTGTAAAGGCGGGTAGGCGTACCTCATGAATCAGTCGTTGGTGACGATGTGCCGTGCAGGTCATGATCGGTGAGATCGACAGGGTCGTCGTGGTGGTTCCGGCCCGGAACGAGGAACGGCTGCTTCCTCGATGTCTTGCGGCTATGGACCGTGCCGTGAGTCGCTTGGATGTTCCGGTTCGTGTCCAGCTCGTGCTCGATGCCTGCACCGATGGCTCAGCGAAGGTCGTTTCGACAGTCGAGGTACTGACGGTCAGCGAGCGCAACGTCGGGGCCGCGCGGCGGCGAGGCTTCGAGCACGCGGGTGCGGAGTGTGATGCCAGAACCTGGTTTGCGACCACCGACGCCGACTCCGAGGTCGAAGAATCCTGGTTGTCCGCCCAGCTCGAATACGCGCGAAGGGGTTTCGAGGTGGTGGCGGGCATGGTGGCGGTGCGACAATGGGACGGGCACTCGGCGCAGACGCGACGGATGTACGAGCGTCAGTACCGCAGCCACGGGCCGGACGGTCACGGTCATCTCCATGGCGCCGCGCTCGGTTTCCGGGCCGACGCGTACTGGGGAATCGGCGGTTTCCGCGCGCTGCGCACCGGCGAGGACGTGGATCTGGTCGTTCGGATGCTGGCCGGCGGGGCCCGGATCGCTTGGGCAGAGGACGTGCGAGTGACCACCTCTGCCCGGCGAAGAGGTCGGGCCCCACACGGATTCGCCGAGCATCTACGCACGCTGGGACGTGACGAGCCGCAGGAGGTCTCGTGACCTCCGTGGACGGTCCAGTCGTCAACGCACACGTGGCAGCCGCGCCGCGGATCACGGCGGCGATGAATTCGCTCGCGAGCTCGGGACGGTTGGATCTCCCGTTGCCGGGCTCGGGACGAACTCTCGAGCGATGGTGTGCCATGGCCGAAATAGCCTATGAGGACACAGTTCTCGGCCGACTGGCGGAGGCTCACGCCGACGCCGTAGCGATCATCGCTGAGCTCGGTGATGGTCGCGTGGATGCCACGGGCAGTCCGGTGGCAGCGCCCGGCGAGATCTGGGGCGTATGGGCCGCGGAAGCGCCTTCCGCTGTGCTGCGAGCGCGCGAGGTCTCCGGTGGTTGGCTGCTGGACGGGCGCAAGCTGTGGTGCTCAGGGGCGAGCATATGCACGCACGCGCTGGTCACGGCCCTCGCGGGCGAGCAGAGAGCCTTGTTCGCGGTGCCGCTCGACCGTGCAGTCGCCCACCCGGTTCCCGGAACCTGGTCTGCGGTCGGGATGAGCGAATCCGACTCCGGTGCTGTGGATTTCGACAACGCCCCAGCGAGGATGCTCGGAATCCCGGGCGAGTACCTGAGCCGTCCCGGATTCTGGCACGGTGCCATCGGCGTCGCCGCATGCTGGTACGGGAGCGCGTGCGCGGTCGCCGAAGCGCTGCATCGGTACGCGGCCGCCGGACATGCAGACGATCACGCGCTTGCCCACCTCGGCGCGGTCACCGCGGCGTTGTCCGCCGGTCGCGCCAGCCTCTCTGTCGCCGCCCATACGGTCGATGCCGATCCACGTGATGCTGCCGGGATGGGTCGAGTCCGCGCCCGCAGCGTGCGTGCGGTGATCGAACAGGCTGCGACCGAGACCTTGGACAGGGTCGGGCGCGCGCTCGGCGCGGGGCCGCTGTGCGGCGACAGCGTCCATGCTCGCCGTGTCGCCGACCTGACCGTGTACCTGCGCCAGAGCCATGCTGAACGTGATCTGGCCGCCCTCGGCCGTGACCAGGCGGAAAAGGAGTTCTCATGGTTGCCCAGCCGCTGATCGACACGGGATGTCCCGGAGCAAGCGAGGGTGTCTGGGCGAGGTGGCGGGCGAGCCGGCCCGAACTTCGGATCGACGACTGGCGGCACCTCGTCGTCGTCGCGCCGCATCCCGACGACGAGGTACTCGGAGCGGGCGGGCTCATCGCGCGGCTGCGGTCTGCCGACATCCCGGTCACGCTGATCGCGGTCACCGATGGTGAAGCCTCGCATCCGGGCTCACCCACCCATACCCCTGGTGAGCTGGCAGCGCTGCGAATCCAGGAATCGCACAACGCAGCCTACGAACTCGCCATCGGAGCGCCGATGCGGCTCGGTATGTCCGATGGCGGTATCGCGGAGCAGGAGGCGGAGCTCACCGATCTGCTCACCTACGTCCTGGCCCGCCTCGGTGGGCCAGGAGTGCGGTGCGCGGCCACCTGGCGCCACGACGGTCACCCCGACCACGAAGCGGTCGGCCGCGCGGCCGCCGCTGCCTGTGCGAACACCGTCACCGCGCTGGTCGAGTACCCGGTGTGGATGTGGCACTGGGGCAATCCGGAGCATCCGAGAGTGAGCCCGGAGAGCGCCTTCGCGTTGCCGCTGTTGCCGTCGGCGGTCGCGGCCAAGGCACGGGCGATGGCGCAACATCGCACCCAGATCCGCCCGCTGTCGGGTCATCCGGCTGACCGTCCTGTCCTGCCCGCGCATGTCCTTCAGCGGTTCACCACACCGGACGAGGTCTTCTTCCAGTGAACGAAAAGCCCATGCCGCCGGGCTATTTCGATCGGATGTATGCCCACGACGAGGACCCATGGCGCTTCACCACCCGCTGGTACGAGCGGCGCAAACGCGCGTTGACGACCGCTATGTTGCCGCGGGCGCACTACCGAAGGGGGTTCGAACCCGGATGCTCCATCGGTGTGCTCACCGAGGAGCTCGCCGAGCGCTGCGATCACCTGGTAAGTACCGATATCGCAGAGCGCGCCCTCGTCGCCGCGCGGTCGCGCCTCGTCGGCGCACCGGTGGAGTTCCGGCTGTGGGGCCTGGGTCAGCCTTGGCAGACAGAGATTTTCGACCTCATTGTGTTGAGCGAAGTCTGCTACTACCTCGATACAACGGGTCTGCGGGACGTCTTCGAGCAAGTCGTGGCGCACCTCGAGCCAGGGGGCACACTGCTGTGCGTGCACTGGCGCCACGTCGTGGAGGACTACCCGCTGACCGGCGACGAAGTCCACGCACTTGCCCAGCAGACCGTAGGCCTGTCGGCCTCGGCTCATTACCACGACGAAGACTTGCTCATCGACGTGTTCGCGGCGTCGATGCGAGTTCCCCCTTCGGTGGCCGAGGTCGAGGGCCTCGTCTGAGGTTCTGAGGGGCACTGCAGCGCAGATGAGCTCCGCCGTACACGGATTCGCCCACGGCGCTCTCGGGGCAATGGACGCAGTCGGTGGTTGGCCACCCTCATTGCCATTCGATCCGACAGTGAGCTTTCCCCAGCTGTCCGATGGCGGTGGTGACGAATGAACAGCTGTCGTCACGTCGGCGCCGTACGCGGATGGACGGGGGAGCAAGAACGCCGATGGGGCGGACACTATGCGCGCAGTTCGCTGACGACCTCGGTGTCGCGCAACGCCTCGGCGACCACCTCCAACCGCCACTGTGCTTGCAAGGACAGCCCAGCAGCGCAGGTGCACAGCCGACGTAGCCCGGGATCCTGCAAGCGAACAACGAGGCGGTTGTCCGGCGAAATATTCGCGACACCGGATTCGGTGTCGCTGGCTTTCGTGGTCTGCTGGCTGGGTTGCTGCGGTGGGGTCGAAAACTGCACGGCGGCTCCTGGTGTGTGCATCCTCACGGCGCGTCGCAGCGCCGCCCGAGAGGCAGCGTACGAGTGTCGGCGCTGCCGATTTGAGAGTCACGGCATGACCCAGCCTCGAATTCCCCTTTCCCGCAGTATCAAACAGGTGAGCACGCTGTTCGGTTCCTCTTCCTGCGGAGCTGCGCCCGGCGGGGCGGACAGGCCCAGGACGGCCATACCGGTTTCGCGATTGCTGTTAGGGCGGCGACTCGAGGCGGGCTGCAGTTCTCGCAGGAACTGAATCGTCTCGAACAAGTGCCTCGTCCTTCGACCCGATCACGGCCTCGACGGTTGTGCGGTCGACCAAGTATATGGCGGCATCCTAAAGCGCCCGGCCGACAAGGGGATTGGATACCACTTCAGGGTGCTGCTGCAGCCGAATCACGGGTGGCCCCCCGGCTGCGGATCGATGGGATCCCAGTCGGGGAGCGGAGTGGCACCGGCGTCGTGCCGAGCCTGCAGGACAGCGCCGCCCAGCTCGTCGTATTCAGCGGCTCGATCATCGAGGTTGTCGCGACCGAGGAAGCCATCGTCAATTCGATGGTCGCGGCCACGACCGTGGTGGTGTGCGACGGCGTCACCGCCCACGCCCTGGACCACCAGCTGCTGTGGCCGCGCTCGCGGGCTGAAGCGCACCGACCAGGAACGCCCCTGTCGGTCGAATATGCCACCGGTAGGGGCTGTAGAGGCGCAGACCTCGATTTCGCAACCAGCTCAGGCGAGTTCGGCAAGAACTTCCGTGGCCGCGCGGACACCGGACCGGATCGCACCGTCCATGTAGCCATTCCAGATTTCGGACGTCTCCGCACCCGCCCAGTGGATCCGGCCGATCGGGGCGGCCAGTGCGGCGCCGTACTGGGTCCAGACACCGGCGCCCAGGCGGCCGCCGTAACAACCACGAGTGAACTCCTCGGCCGACCAGTCCTGCTCCACGAGGTCGAACGGGTGCGCGGCCTGCGGACCGAAGTAGCGCACCAGCGCGGAGACGACCAGGTCGCGGCGCTCGGCGGCGGTTAGCAGGATAGCTTTGCGGGCATGTTTGCCTTCGAAGAAGCCGACCAGTACGCCGCAGGATCCGTCGGCCGGTAACCTCGGCAGTTTGGGAAAGCGGTTCTTAGACATCGCAATCCACCTGCGTCCGAGAACTGCCTCCACGACACGCGGGATATTGCCTCTTTGGCGACGTCTCGATTCGCGGCCGACCCGACTGGCCGACAACTCAACATTCAGGATTGAGGAGTGTCTTCAATGGCGAACGACGAAACCTTCGAGGCCGGATCCGTCGCTCCGGTCGGTGCCGAACGCTCCGCGGGTGTTGTGCGGATCGTTCGGGGAATCGCTGGTCTCAGGGTTCTGTTGGGTCTGGTTCTACTCATCTTTCTCATCGGTGGGTTCTCGCCCGGCACGGGAGCCGCGACGGCGATCCTGGTCGTCTTGGGTGTCGCGTTCGTGGTGCACGGTGCTATCAGCTGGATCCTGGCGAAGTCGGCTAGCGATTCGATCGCGATCATTTCGATCTGTGTCGACTCGTTCGTCGTCGTCGCGGGTCTGACCGCACTATTGCTGGCCTGGGAGAAACTGAGTCTCGCGGGCGCAATGGTTCTGCTCGGCGGCATCGTATTCGCGGCTCTCGACGCTCTCGTCCTCGCGGTGGTCCGCACCTGGCCCAATTAACCATCTCTGTAGTGTGGGGATCGCGCGCCGTGAGCGGCATTGGCATCCCGTCGTCGGGGCGAGGGGCGGTGGCGTCTGCCTCGGCTAGCTAGCACCACATACTGCGGTTGCGGGCTCCGTGGATCCACCGGTAGGTCGGTAGAGGGCGCAGTCGCCGATTCCGTAGCTGTTTTGAGGCGGACTTTGGGAGGGCGTCACTTCCGCGAGTTCCGCATGGTGGCACCAACCTTGATTCTGTACAGATGTCGCTGCGACGCCGATTCGAAGCAGCCCTACCCGATCGCGATGTTCTCAACGAACAAACTTGCGGCCATGAGCGAGGGCTCCACTGCGCGTTCGCGCCATCGGTCAGGCCCCGAGGCTGTCCGAACGGTCGTTCCCGTAGTCGGCCCGAACTTGCTCATTGCGCTGCAGCTCTTTCGGCAGCGCGCGCCCGGCCTATACGGATCGGGCACAAGTCTATCGGTAGGTCTCATGGGCCGGGAAGAAGGGGCACCCGCGCTGAACCCGCAGCGGCCTACTAATCGTCGTGAAGAACGTCATTCACCGGTACCGGCAGCCACAACACCGTGCGACTACGCGCCATAGGTACACGGCGACGGCGTAACGCTTCTCGAGTCGGTCTAGCGGTACTAAATGACGCTGGTCAGGCCATCCGACCCGCTGAGTGTGATGGCAGATATCGGCTGCTGGTCGACCTTGAATCTCACCTTCCCGCCCTTGGATGTCCCGATACCATCTCCGACAGGTTTGGCGTCCAGGCCCTGTGAAGCTGATTCCCCGACTACGCAACCGGCCTGTGTGACCGCGACGAAATTGTCGGCTCCTCGCCGGAACTCACCCTCAGCGTTGGTGACCAGAATGTAGACCTCAACATAGGTGCCCTTTGGCGTGTCCGCAACGGCAACCGGGGTGATCTCATCGAATACCCTTATGTCGGCCCTGCCAGCGCCATCGACGACATCGTTGGACATCCTCCCGAGCTGCACGACCTGGGGCTCTGTCGGATCGCTGAATCGGGTCCCGCCATCGGAGCACCCCGAGATTGCAACAATAGCGACAGCGGCAAGGCTGGCAGCCAATAGTAACTTGATCACTTCACGGCCTCCGGCAGCGTGCGGTTCTTGAGCCCTGATCCATCAGACACCTGATGGTACGGGTTCAATCCCGCAGATATCGGCCGCGAACAGTCAGCCTGACCGGCCACCACGGATTCTCGCCTGAGTCACTCGCGATCCTTACCAGGATCGCAGAATGGCTGCGCTGGAACGAGTTTGATTTCGGACCGCAGTCGTGATCGATGCGGCACAGGGACAACGTGCGCTGAGAGGGCAGCGTTAGCGGGGCCCGGAGGACATCGCGGTGATCAGGCGAGCCAGAGCGACAGCGGATTCGCCCGCAGTACTGATCGAGGCCCACGAGGTCGGCCTCGCAGCGACGGTGCGGGCGACGCGATGTAAATCGCGTGCCAGCGGGCGGAGCTGGGCTTCGATACCTGGGATATTGGGGCCCAGTCGTGGCAGTGCCGGGTCCGGCGCTAGGGCGAGCGGATCGGGTATCACGGCAGGGTGGTGAGTTGGCACCGACTCGGCAATCGCCTCGGCGAGATCAGCGGACAGCATCTGGCAGCGTGCGGCCAGGACTGGGTATGCCGGCGGTACATGTAGCGCGTGATCGGTGATGGCTCGAGCCGCGGTCGCGATCGCGATGACCGCGTCGCGGCAATACATCAGAGTCACGACCGGCGAGGCGGTTTCGGCGACCGTAGCCAGGTGCTCGCGAGTACGGCATAGCGCGGCAACGACTCCGCCTGGATCGAAGCAGCCCAGATCGGGCAGCGGCTGGGTCTCGGGAGTCGGATTCGAAGAATCGCAGCGCATGTCGGCGAGAGTAAACCGCGTGACAGGTCGCCAGATGCCGACATGCCGCTCTAAGTTGCGCGAGAGGTGGCCCTGGGTGCGCCGGTCGCTGACGGCATATCGACCGCCGAGATCAACAGGTTCTTGTCGATGAGCGAGGTTCCATGGGTGGCGACCAAGAGTTCGCGCCGAGGTCGGTATTGCCCTAACCGATTCGCAGGACGCTGACTGCCGGGCCAACCGCGTTCGGAACGCCTTCGCACTGACTGTGGGCGCAGACGCGCTACTGCTGGGTCGGTTGAACTACGAAGGAATGGCCGCGGCCTGGCCGAATATGGGTGGTAATCCCTATGCCGACCACGTCAATGCCATCACCAAATTACGTCGTCGCGTCCGAACCTGTGGATACCACCGCATGCGGTCCCGCCGTGATTATCGGTCGCGACGAGTTGATCGGCGCCGTCACCGACCTCAAGAGCCAGGACGATAAGAACATCCTCATCTGGGGCGCCGGCCAACTCACCGACGTCCTCAGTGCGGCGGGGCTGCTCGACGAATATCAGATCTCGATCGTCCCGGTCATCAAGGGTGACGGAGAATCGCTGTTCCGGCAGGCGAGCGCCGCCACCTTGGAACTGACCGACTCGAAGACCTTCGGTATCGGCGCGGTCCTGCTGACATACCGCCCTGTTCATCAGAACTGACAAATCGCTATCCGATCATCCGGAGGAAACCATGAACAACGAAGTCGCGCAATACATCAACAACGCGCTGCCGTGGCAAGTCGGCGTATGTGAACAGCTGCGAACCGTGATCCATATCGAGGTGGCGCGATGGCTGTCTGCTCGTTCGCTCCGATGGCTACCGTGCCCAATGGGATGGGCGCAAGCATTGGCCTGCTGTGCGTGGTCTCAGTGGTATTGCGGAAGCCGCGGTGCTGTCGCCACGACCGTCGGAACGGCGGAGAGCGGGTCCCATCGGTCAGTGGCGGCTGGGACGCTGCGGCCATGTAGGTGAGCGGGCGCGGACAAGCGCCCCACAGAAACCCCACACTTCTGACCGGAATCAATGGGAACTGATACGAATCGATGAGAACGGTCGGTTCGCGAAAATACTTGGTGCTGAGCACTATTGGGTGCTTATGGGTAGCGTCCGGACAACTGGAACGCGCGCCAGGTGGTCGCAGGTTCGAATCCTGTCATGCCTGAAGGGGCAACCCATTTGAGATGGGTCAGCGCTGTTGTCGACCAGCATGCTGAACGGGAGCGCTCCTGATCGTCCCGCCCGAAGCTGTGTAAGCGCTCGGGTTGTTCGTCGCGGCGGCGTGTGGAGGCGGTATGAGGTTTCATCCTCTGTCCACGCCGTGGGATCGACATCTGTTGTTGCGGGGTTCGGCTATGGCGGCCTGTTCGCGAGGTTGGTGAGGAGATGCAGCAATGCGCGAGCCGCGGCGGGTGTGAGGTCGGGCGGATTTGTCGAAAGGATGACTTCGAGCTCTGCCGGTTGAGTGCTGGCGTCCCGGCGGGTGGCGTGCGTCGGTGGAGAGTTCTGGGGCCGGTCCGGTTTCTGCATTGGGTCCACCTTCGGAAGTGTCCTCGCGGACAGACGTCAGGAGCACGAGCAGGGCAGAGTCAGCCCCCTTCGGCCTTTCCTAGCGAAGTCGATCCACCATGCGCCCGATCACAGCCCATCCATATCTACGGCGACCACCACAGCAGGCTCGGGCGCTGGCCGCCCCCGACCAGCATTTGAGCCTGCCTTTTCGCTGAAGGGCCGTCGCAGGGTTGTGAGCGCTACGGAAACCGGTCCTTCACCCAGGATTCGACGGCCCGACCTGTGCGGATGGCCTCGCCCGGTCGGTCGGGCCAAGCGGCAATCCGAGGAGCGGTTGAAGGTAGCCGGGCTGCGAAGAGCGCAGACAGGCAGGCGAAGGTGAGAATTCAGGCCGCGACCACAGCGCGGTCATCGGTGGTCTGCGCGCGCAGATCACCCAGCAGTCTGCTGAGCATGCGAGACACGCTCATCTGGGAGACACCGAGGCGTTCGGCGATCTCACCTTGGGTGAGTGTGTCGTAGAACCGCCAGATCAACAGTTGCTGATCCTCGGCCGACAACTGCGCCAGCAAGGGTGCGACGGTGATCGTGTCCTCGGTCAGTTCGAAGCGGAGGTCTTCGTCGCCGAAGGTCTCGGCGATCGTCATGCCGGGATCGCCGTCGGTCTCCCGGGCGGGGGTGTCGAGGCTGCGCGTCTGGAACGCGTTGGCCGCCACCAGGGTCCGGGTGATATCGGTGACCGGGACGTCGAGTTCGGTGGCGAGTTCTTGGGCGGTGGGGGAGCGTTGGAGTCGACGGGTCAACTCGTCGGTCGTCACCCGGACTTTGCCCTGTAGCTCCTTTTCGCGACGCGGTACGTGTAACGGCCAGATGTGGTCGCGGAAGTGTCTGCGCACTTCACCCATGATGGTGGGGACCGCGAAACCCAGGAACGGCGATCCGGTGGTCAAGTCGTAGCGGTCGACTGCCATGACCACGCCCAGCCGCGCGGTCTGGAGCAGATCCTCGAACACTTCACCGCGACCGGCGTATTTGCGAGCGATGTGCTCGGCGAGCGGGAGACAGACCTCGATGATCTGATCGCGCAGCGCAGCGTGATCGGGGCTGTGGGGGTCGGTCAGCGCCAGGTGCGCGAACAAGGGTTCGGCGTTTTCGTAGGTAGGGAGGGCGGCGGTGGTGGTGGTGGGCATGGGAGATCAGCTCCTGGCGTTCGTAAAGCTCAACGGGGGGAGGTGAGTTAGATACCGTCGAGGCCCAGCATTTTGGAGGACATCGTCATCGCCGCACCGAGGCTGAGGGCGCCGGCGAAGGCGACGGTCAGCGTCCCGGTCAGGGCGGTCAGATTCAGCAGAAAGAACACACAGGTCGCCAACACGAGAGTGGTGCTGGTCAGATCCATGCTCGGCGTACTCGGAACCCGATTACGTGAGTTGGTCATGAGAGAAGGGTTCACCGTCGAGCAGGCGAATAAACCGGAAGCGGTCGCCGATGTTGGATACGCGGCAGTTTCAGCCTTCGGGGTTGAGACGCCTACCTCAGAGGAAGATGGTTCACATCTGACCCGAGACGATGGCGTACTACCTCGTTTCGAGAGGGTGAAGATGGGCCGGTGCGAAGAGCCAAAGCTGCGCGGATAACGCGTTTGCCAGCGCGATTAGGCCAGCCCGGTCAGGGGCCGGGGCAGCGCGCCGCGCGTTCACAGGCGGTCGTTATTCGAAGGGCGAGCGCGCTCTCGTTGGAGCAGGGGTCAGGCTGTTCGCTGTGATGGCCGCAGGGACGTAGCGGCGGGCATGACTGGTGCGGGCTGGTCGGCGGACTACGGCGGTGGCGCAGTTCCCACCAGTAGCTCAGCGCCACTGTGCCCAGGCCGCTGTGACCACGGCGCACGACAGCCCGGTCACGCCCTCGATGACGGCCAGTGCGGTGCTCATGCCCGCCTCCGGTATGAGGACGGTGTGGGCATGGGTGCGGGTCTTCACCGGGGGTCTTGCGGGTCCGCGGTGGGACGCCATCCGTGATTTCGGTCCACCAGGCATCGAGGGGGCTGGGCTCGGGCCAGCAGATGGCGACAGAATCGGTGGAGTCCACGGTGGGGGCGATGTGTTGGGACATGGGGTGCCCCTGGCAGGGCATGGCCGGGGTTTGGTTCAGGCTGCGTGGCGGTGGCATCGGATCCGTGACCGCGGTCGGAAACATGCTTTCGTGTCGGGGGTCGTCCGGTCGTAGGTCAGTACTCGGGTGGCTTCGGGGCCGCGGCCGGTGTCGGTATTGGTGAACACGACCCGTTGGCCGGGGTGCAGGATTTTGTAGCCGGGGGTTTCGATGGCGGTGTAGTCGCAGAACACCGGCTGACCGGCGTCGTCGGGGTACAGGAACCCGAGGCCCTTCTGTGTGTCGAACCAGTCGACCTGCCCCGGTGCCCATGCCGGGGCCGGGCCACCACGATGGATCGTGTCGGGGGTGGAGTCGGTGGTGAGTGGGTCAGTAGGCCAGCAGTGAGGGGTCGTCATCGTCGGCATAGGGGGTGCTCCATGCTTGCTCGAAACGGTCGGCTGGGTCAGCGGAGTCGAGTCCGGCCGGCCCGGGTGCATCTGGCTGCACGGCGTCAAAGTCTGGGCCCAGGTCGAGGTCGGCATCGTCGGCGAAGGTGTCCTGCTCGACGCGGTCGGCCTCGGACGCAGTCGGTAATACGGTCTTGCCGGTCCTCCTCGAAACAGGCTGGTGTGGGATGGAATCGGTGGCCGGGCAGCTGCCCGGCCACCGGGACCGAAGGGAAACTTGTCAGCTCACTGGAAGAGTCGATGTCAGGAATCTGTCGATTGCGCATCACCTCGCTTCGCGAACCTGGGATCGGTACAGGGGTAGCGCAGCCGCGCCGTCGCCACGGAGGGCTGCGCTGAGTCGGTGCCCACCACGGCGCCATCGGCCGGGTGGGCAGCGGGTAGGCCCGCGTTCGTATTCGCCGTAGCGCCCGGTACCGGTCGGGCTTGTCACCGTCGGGGCGGGCAGGCGGTCGCGGTGGTGGGGTGATCCCGGCGAAGACGGCCTCGATCTCGGCGATCGGGTCGGCGTAGTCGGGATCCAGCGCCGCCAGCTCGGCGTCGTCGCACCAGCGAGCTGTCGTGGTGTCGGTGATCGAGGCAGGCATCGTCGACCTCCCGCCGCGCTCAGGCGTCGATGGCTTGGCGTTCTTGGTCGTGGCGGGCGATGTCGATCTTGCGGGGCTTGGCCTTCTCTGCCACCGGGATGACCAGGCGCAGCACCCCGTCGCGGTAGTCGGCGCGGATGGCATCGGTGTCGAGGTTCTCGCCTAAAAACAGTTGCCGACTGAATACGCCACGAATGCGTTCGGCCGCGATCATCGACCTACTCGACTCGAGATCCGGTCGTGACGCGCGCACGGTCACCACGTTGCGCTCGACATCCAAATCCAGCGATTTCGCGTCGATGCCCGGAAGGTCGAGTTCGACGAAGAACTCGTCACCGTCGCGCCAGGCGTCCATCGGCATCGCCGCCGGCCGGGCCGGTGTTCCGAACATCTGCTGGGTCAGACGATCCAGATCCCGGATCGGATCGGTACGCATCAGCATGGTCGACACCTCCACCACTCCCATCTTGGTAGATTCTCAGCCAGATAACTTGTGTCATCTGACATAGATATTGTTTAGCACTCAAATCAGGAGAGTGCAAGTGGTTGCTATCAGATAATCTGGGTGCAGACACGGAATGCGAGGTGAGGAACAGTTGGATCCACAACACGAGCCCCTGCCGGCGGCCGGGCGGGGGGTGTACGCGATCTCGGTGGCCGCGGAGCTGGCCGGGATCGGCGTTCAGACCTTGCGCCTGTATGAACAGCACGGCCTGCTTACGCCTGTTCGCAGTGCCGGAGGCACTCGTCGCTACAGCGGTGCCGACCTCACCCGCCTGGCGCGCATCAGTGCCCTCACCGGCGAGGGTGTCAACCTGGCCGCGGTGGCTCGCATCCTCGAACTCGAAGACACCGTCGCACGGCTGCGCGAACAACTCGACACCGCCTTGCAGGCACCGCATCCATCAATTGCCGAGCGGGCCTGACGGGCCGTTTCCGGGCGCAACCAAAGGCATTGGTACACCAGCGCGGTCGGCGACCGGCTCACCGATTTCGGTGGTACGTGGGTCGGCACGATCGACTCCTGGGCCGGGATCTGCGAGGCCGCCGACGGTGAGGTCGAGATCGCGACCTCACCGTCCCTGCTGGTGTTCGGCAGACGGTCGTTTTCGAACGGGCCAGTGCTCGGCGATGGCACCGACTGCGTCACGGAGGTGGCGGAAACCGCGGTGCCGTGCTGAGATGGGTTATCGGCTGGTGTTGAACTGCCAGGATCGGCTGTGCAATGTCGAAGCGTGCTGATGCTTCGAAGATGCGAGGGCTTTCGATGCAGCCTCCCCATTACCGCGGTGACCTGTTCCCTCCCGTCGCCGGTGAACCCGCAGACCTCTGCGAACGACTACACGCCAACCTCGTCCTGCGCGCCGACGCCGCGATACTGCACGTCTACGGCGAAGCCGACGCCTACACCCAGCCTCGATGGCGCCGCATACTCGACATCGCCATCACCGAAGCCGCCGACAGCGGCCACCTCGTCATCAACCTGAGCTCGACCCGGTTCATCGGCTGCCGACCGATCCTGGACCTGGCCGACCGTGCCCAGCAGGGTCTGACTCGCGGCGTACAGGTCAGCGTGTTCAACCCGTTCCCCAACGTCGTCGACCGCGTCGTCACGGTCGCGGGGCTGACCGAGTGGCTACCCGTTCACACCACGCTGGACCAAGCCCTGTCGGCCGCACCCGCCCGCGTGGTCGTGTCGGTGCTCGGTTCGCGTTGACGCTCCTCGAACGTGCCGCTGAATCCTGCAGGAATTCAACGCATTCGAGGTAGCAGCTCATGTATCACGATCTCGACCCCCGACTCAGCGAACCCCGGGAAATGGACACTTCACCGGCGCGCTGGCCCGACCCGAGCCCGCTGCAAGCCTGGTGGAAGGACATCATGGCCGGCGGACTGCCCGTACAGCCTACTCGAATCCCCGGGCAGCAGGCACGACGGCTGCGCACGGCCTGAACACACCCGCCGAATGGGGACGGGACCGCAACCGCAGGTTTGCCGGGGGTTAGCCTGATCTTGTGGGTCTGGTGGTGCCAGCACCGATGCTGGCCAAACCCGGACGGCCCCCGCGGCCGCCAGACGGCTGGTACGTGGAAAGCACCAACTGACTGAAATTTCCCGCATACCCCACCGGGCATCACTCAATCCGGGCGAACCGGGTCGTGGGTCCTGATTGGTCTCGCGAAGACCGGGTAGGCGCCACCTATCGAAGGTTTCGACATCGAGCGTTCGCAGACGACCAGGAGAGGCAGTAATGAAGGCCGTCACTTGGCAAGGCAAACGGAAAGTCGCCGTGGACACGGTGCCCGATCCCGAAATCGAGGCCCCCACCGACGCCATCATCCGCGTCACCTCCACCGCGATCTGCGGCTCGGATCTGCATCTGTACGAGGTACTGGGCGCCTACATGAGCGAAGGCGACATACTCGGACACGAACCGATCGGCATCGTCGAGGAAGTCGGGTCGGCGATCACCGATCTCGCTGTCGGCGATCGCATCGTGGTCCCGTTTCAGATCAGTTGTGGTCGCTGTTATATGTGTGACCACGGTCTGATGACTCAGTGCGAGACAACTCAAGTGCGCGACCAAGGCAGCGGTGCGGCACTGTTCGGCTACTCCAAGCTCTACGGTCAGGTCCCGGGCGGTCAGGCAGAATACCTGCGAATACCGCACGCGGACTTCACCCACATCAAAGTCCCCTCGGGGTCCGACGACACCCGATTTCTCTACCTGTCCGACGTGCTGCCCACCGCATGGCAGGCCGTCGAGTACGCCCAGGTGACCGAGGGCGGCTCGCTCACTGTGCTGGGTCTGGGCCCGATCGGCGATATGGCCTGCCGGATCGCCGCGCAGCGCGGCCTGAAGATCTTCGGTGTCGACCGAGTGCCCGAACGGCTCGCTCGCGCAGCAAGTTTCGGAGTCGAGACCATCGATCTGGATGCTGCCGACGGTAAGGTCGCCGACATCATCCGCGACGCCACACAGGGGCGCGGCACTGACGCGGTGATCGATGCGGTCGGTATGGAAGCCCACGGTTCCCCGATTGCGGCCACCGCGCAATGGTCGGCGTCGCTCTTACCGGACGCATTGGCGGAAAAGCTGATGAACACCGCGGGTGTGGACCGGTTGGCGGCGCTGCAGCTGGCTGTCGACATCGTCCGGCGGGGTGGCACGATATCGCTGGTCGGTGTCTATGGCGGCATGCTCGATCCACTACCGATGCGAGTCCTGTTCGACAAACAGATCCAGCTCCGTATGGGTCAGGCCAATGTCAAGCGATGGGCAGACCAGATCATGCCGCTGCTGACCAAAGACGACCCGCTCGGGGTGGAAAGTTTCGCCACCCACCGGCTTCCGCTCGCGTCCGCGCCCGAGGCGTACGAGATGTTCCAGCACAAGACCGACGGGGCCGTCAAAATAGTCCTCGACCCCGCCGCTCAGCTGAGCTGAGTGGAGGAGTTTTTGCGCCATACACCGGTGTCGTCAGCTAATGGCGCGGTCGTTGAACGGCTGCGGACAAGATCTGGGTGCCACGCGAGCTGAAGGGCAATAATGAGGTCATGCGGACGCGCTTCCATGAGGACCTCGAGCAGCTCGCACACCAGCTACACACGATGTGTCTGCATGATCGTGCGGCTATCGCGGCCGCGACAGGCGGATTGCTTCACGCCGATCTGGAACAGTGCGAGCGGGCCATCGAGATCTGTCAGGAACTCGACATTCTGCGTGATCAATGCGAACACACCACCATGGCGCTATTGGCATTGCAGTCTCCGGTGGCCGGCGAGCTCCGCAAAGTCGTCACCGCGATCCAGCTGGTCACCAACCTGCACAGAATGGGCGCCCTGACCGAGCACATCGCCGACATCGCGCGCCGTCGCCATCCCGAGCACGCGGTCCCCGCATCCATGGTCCCGATCATGGCTCGCATGGGCGCGGCGGCAGTAGCGATGGCGACGGCGGCCGCCGCGGTCCTGGCCTCCGGCGATCCCGACGACGCCGCCCAAATCGAAGCACAGGACGACACGATGGACCGGTTGCACCGCGAACTGCTGGCCGCGGTACTCGACGGCGATGAGCACGCCAGCAAGGCGATGGTTGTAGACGTGACATTGCTGGGCCGCTACTACGAGCGATTCGCCGACCACACCGTGGAAGTCGGCCGCCGAACGATCTTCATGGCCACCGGCTCGACGCCCGAGGAGTGGGCCGCTGCCCAACCCCACGGCCGGTAAGACCGCTGATCGGACCGGGCAGAACTAGGCGCGATCGAAGCTTCGGCCGGGACCCACCGCATTCAGCAGAGCGTCGATGCGGTTCGAGTCGGACAGCGGTCACGCTCGTCGACCTGAAACGGACGCAGGACAAGCCTTAACCGGCGTCGTTGCACCAGGCCCGTGGCGCGATCGAGATCGAGCCGCTCGATGATGGCTGCGGCGATCGCTGCGTCGAACGCATCCTCGCGGTCATGAGGAGGCGGTGGGATCAATGCCCGCGAGGATCTGTCAGCGCCAGTCCTTCCTTGGCTTTGATCCGCCGATGCTCGAGCAACAGCCACGCGATCCCGGCTCCAGCCAGCGTCACTGCGGCGATGGCGCCGATGGTGGCCCAGCCGGAGAAGCCATAGCCGGTCGCGGTCAGGCACAGTCCCAGCGCGATGATTCCCATCGCGCACAGGATGATACCGGGGAAGTTATAGCCGTCTTCGAGGCCCTCGCCAGCGTGACTGCGGGTGGTGCGAGCATGGTCGGGAAACTCACCACCGGACACTTCGGAGCGCTTTTCTACGGGGCCATGGCGCTGATTCGAAGACGTCATCACTGTTCCCTCCGGTTAGTCGAATTGGTCTGGCGATACCCGATGCGCCGAGACTCAATCTGCGGCCGGACGGGCTTCGGTGTGTTGGCCGGTTTCTCAGACCGTTCGGTTCCTCCGTCGGCTGTAGGAGCGCCCTGTGTGACGCCTAGACACAGGGACGGCCATGGCAGTTTCGACTGTGCTTGCTCGGGCGACGACACGGAGGTGACTGCCGCTTCGTCTGATTGGCTGTGCGAAGCCGGGGTATGTCGCGATGGGATGAGCACGCCGGGTGCTCGTCAACACATTGAGATGATGGGAGAAGGCCATGCTCGGTCTCGGTATTCTCGGATGGATCATCATCGGCGGACTCGCCGGATGGATCGCCAGCAAGATCATGAAAACCGATGCCCAGCAAGGGATCCTGCTCAACATCGTCGTCGGCGTCGTCGGCGGCCTGCTCGGTGGATTCCTGCTCAAACTGCTCGGGGTGGATGTCGAAGGCGGTGGACTGTGGTTCAGCTTCTTCACCTGCATCGCCGGCGCGGTCATTCTGTTGTTCCTCGTCAATTTGGTCAGCGGCCGCCGTGGAGTATCGCGATAGCCTCGCCCCCACCCCGATATCGGACGCGCGGCCCGAAGCCTCTGAGCTTCGGGCCGTTTTCGCACGTCGTTCGGCGCATCCCGCCCAACGATCGGCAACGCAATCTGCAGCAGCGCGCGAGCTTGACAGAGGGCGGTGAAGGTTGTCGCGCCTGCCCCGAAGAACGACAGGCAGACAGGTCAGTCAGGTGGTTCCTGCGGGTCTTCTGGCTCGCTCACCTCTGGGGCTACTTCACGTGTTGCCATCCCACCCTGGCGACCCTGATCGGTAGGGCCGGGTCTCCCACCTTTCGGCTCGTCGGCTTCGTCATCGGTGTCGTCAGTTCTCGGCATGAGAATCCTCCTTGGTCGTGGTTTCGCCGTATCCGTTTCGGTCTGCCTCGATCACATCGTTTCGGCGGGCCCGGATCGCGTTCACCAGGGCGAGTACGGCTCCGAAGGCGAGCACGAGTCCGCGCACCCACACCTCACCGTCGATCCGGGTGAACAGAAATAGGCACGAGGCCAAGCCCAGCCACGGAAAAATGACCGGAATTCGGAAGTGGTCGGATTCGCCGGTGTCTCGCCGCAAGACCAGCACTGCCGCGTTGACGCCGACGAAGACGAACAACAGCAACAGCACCAATGTGGCGGCCAACGAGTCGACTTCCCCGGTCGACGCCAGGATCAGCGACACCGCCGACGTCGCGAGAATCGCTACCCACGGTGTGCGCCTGCTCGCCAAGATACGGCCCAAAACCGGCGGCAGCAGCCCGTCGTTGGACATCCCATAGGCCAGCCGTGACGACATGATGCCGGTGAGCAGCGCGCCGTTGGCGACGGCGACCAAGGCGATCACGCTGAACAGCCAGTCGGGGATGTCACCGGCGGCGCGAACCACCTCGAGCAGCGGACCACTGGACTGGGCCAACTGATCGGTGGGTACGCAAGCACTGGCGACCACACCGACCAGCACGTACACCACCCCCGCGGTGAACAATGCCCCGAACAGCGCGGTGGGGTAGGACCGCCGCGGATTTTTGACCTCCTCGGCCAAGTTCACGGAGGTCTCGAACCCGACGAACGAGTAGAACGCCAGCACCGAACCCGCCAGCACCGCACCGATGGCACCGTGGTCGGCGGTGCCCACCTGGGTGAGCCTGCTTAGATCCGCATCACCGCGCAGCATCAGCCAGGCACCCAAGGCAATGATCAGCAGCAGACCGCCGACTTCCACCAGAGTGGCCACCACATTCGCACCGAGAGACTCCTTGATGCCGCGGATATTGAGTGCGGCGAGCAGCGCCAGGAAGACGACTACGACTGTGAGGGTCGGCAACGAGATCAATGATTGCAAGTAGTCTCCGGCGAACGCCCTGGCCAGCGCGCCCACCGAGACGATCCCCGCGGCGAGCATGCAGAAACCGACGAACGAACCAGCTGCGGGACCGAACGCGATGGTGACGTAGTGGGCCGATCCGCCGGCTCGCGGGTACTTGGTGGCCAGCTCGGCGTAGGAGCCCGCGGTGAGCGCGGCCAGCACCAGTGCAGTCAACAGCGGCAGCCAGACCGCGCCACCGGACTCACGCGCGACCGATCCGACCAACACATAGACGCCTGCGCCGAGCACGTCGCCGAGGATGAAGAAGTACAGCAGCGGGGTGGTGACCGCCCGCTTCAGCGAGTCAGGCATAGCAGGGCCATACCCTGTTGTTCCTAACCCAAGCAGGTGGATGAAACGGTGGCGTGCGAGCTGTTGGTCAAGGCCGGAATTCCTGAGCTTTGCTTTTCACGCCCTGGACCAGCAGGTGCCATGCGCCCGGATCGCCCGCGAGTACGGCGCGACCCATGTCCTTGATCTGCTCGGTGGTGGCGTGGGGCGGGATGGGCGGCACCTCGGGATCGCAGCGGATGTCGAGCAGTATCGGGCGGTCCGCGGCCAGCGCGCGATCCCAGGCTGGCCCGATGTTCTCGGAGTTGTCGACGGTGATCGCCTCGATGCCCGTGCACCGAGCGATATCGGCGTAGGAGACATCCGGAAGTGTCTGCGACTCTTCGAATTTCGGTGCGCCGCCCATGCCGCGCAACTCCCAGGTGACCTGGTTGAGGTCATTGTTGTGGAAGACGCAGACAATCAGTCGTCGATCGGCCCACAGGTGCTGGTAGCGGTGGATCGTGATCAGCTCGTTGAGGCCGTTCATCTGCATCTCATCTGCATCGCGCCGTCGCCGACCAGCGCGATCACCGGGCGGTCGGGGTGCGCGAACTTAGCGCCGATGGCATAGGGCACCGCGGCGCCCATGCTGGCCAGCGTGCCCGACAACGAGCCGCGCATGGTGGCGCGCATACGTAGGCAGCGGGCGTACCAATTGGTGGACGAGCCCGAATCCGCGGTGATGACCGCGTTGTCGGGAACGCGCTGCGACAGTTCCCACACCACCCGCATCGGGTTGGCCGGGTCCGCGCCGAGCATGCTTTGGCGTTCCAGCGTCTGCCACCAGTGCCGCACGTTCTGTTCAACGGTGTCGCGCCAGGAGCGGTCGTCTTGGCGCTTCAGCAGCGGGAGCATCACGCGCAGTGTGGCTTTCGCTTCACCGACGAGGTTCACCTCGGTGGGGTAGCGCATGCCGATCGATGCGCCGTCCACGTCGATCTGCACGGCTCGGGCTTGGTCCAGTTCGGGTAGGAACTGGCTGTAGGGGAAGTTCGAGCCGACGATCAGCGGGGTGTCGCAGTCGCGCATCAGCTCATAGCTCGCGCGGGTGCCGAGCAGGCCGATCGAGCCGGTAACGAAGGGTAGGTCATCGGCGAGCATGTCCTTGCCCAGCAGTGCCTTGGCGATGCCCGCACCGGTCAGCTCGGCGACCTCAAGCACCTCCTCGGCCGCACCGCGTGCGCCTTGGCCGATGAGCACGGCGAGCTTGGTTCCGGCGTTGATCACCTCTGCCGCTCGCTCTATCTCCGAGAGCGCCGGGAGCGAGGTGGTCGATGAAATGCTCGGTGGGCTCGACGGCACCTCTTTGAAGGCATGCGTGGGCGGCTCGTAGGGCTCTTCTTGCAGGTCGGCCGGAATGATCACCGCGGTCGGCGCGCGGCACGTCAGGGCGGTGCGGATGGCACGATCGAGCGCGTTGGGTAGTTGGTTGGCGACATTGACTTCGACAAGGTAGTCCGAAGCCACGTCCTTGAACAGTGACTGCAGGTCGACCTCTTGCTGGTAGCTGCCGCCCATCGCGCTGCGGGCGGTCTGGCCGACGATGGCGACTACCGGTACATGATCGAGCTTGGCGTCGTAGAGGCCGTTGAGGAGGTGAATCGCGCCTGGCCCCGAGGTGGCCATGCACACGCCGACGGTGCCGCTGAATTTCGCGTAGCCGGTGGCCTGGAAGGCCGACATCTCCTCGTGTCTGCTCTGCACGAACCGCGGCGAGTTCTCGGCTCGTCCGAAGGCGGCGACCAGGCCGTTGATGCCGTCACCGGGGTAGGCGAAGACCTGCCCGACACCCCATTCCCGCAGCCGCGCAAGGACGTAATCCGCTACCTGCATCGACATGGTTTTCCCTTCCGGGCCGAGCTGGTCGGTGGGCCAGGTGCCGGTCCTTCTTCACTTCCCGCTGTCGGCAGATCGATCGTCGGAATGCTGCAAAGCCTTCGACAGTTCGGTGCGAAGCCGGTCTGCGGTTGCTTCGTCTCCTGCGTCGCTGGCGGTGGTGATGTCCTGTCGCAATTGGGCGATGATGTCCTGAGAGACCATGGATCCTCCTCCTTCGCCATGAAAAAATCTTGGTGGCCGTGGTCGGGCCGCCACTGTGGTCCTACCGCGCAAATCAGTTCTCAAACAGCGCGTGCTCGCGGAATCAGAATCCGATGAGCCCTGAGGCGAGGTCCATGGTGTCGATGATCTGTGTGACCTGCTGGCGTGCGTTGGGGCATTGGTCGCGGGTGACTGTGTCGATCGCGTCGCGGTGGTCGGCGACTGCGATGTTGATCGCGCCGTTGCGTAGTGCCCAGGTGTGGACGACACCGTTGAACCTCACGCGAGCAATCGCACTGCCCTGCTGGCGCCAGCTAGCGAGATCGGCCCACATCGTCTCGCACAACCGTGCACCGGCGACTGGATCGATGACCGGTGCCCCGGTAGAGGCGGAAACCCCAGTGAAGCCTTGCGACTCGGTAGTCGTTACGCAGGCGATAACACCCGCCGATACGACAGCGCCCAGCAACGCGACGCGGCCCATGTGGTGGACGCGGCGGCGCGTTCGTCTCATGAACACTGGGCTCTCTTTCGATCGGGAACGTGGCGGGTTTCATTGTTCGAATGCCCGCGTTTTCGGGTTCGAATCAAGACATCGGCTGAAAACAATTGCCGTGACCGCGATTACAGGGCAGTCGCTCCGCAGGCGTTGACGAAGCCGCCGAACGATGGTTGCGCGTGGATTTGTCGGCGTCTATCGGAATCGGGATCAGCGGGAATGACGGCGACCCACCTCTCACGAGGCTTGTTTCGAGAGCGAATCAGCGGGGGAGCGGCGCGGTCGCGGGGCCCTCGAGCACCGTGCCATCTGGTGTGAAGCGGGAGCCGTGGAGCGGGCAGTCCCAGGTCTTTTCGGCATCGTTCCAGTTCAGGATGCCTCGCAGGTGGGTGCACACCGCCGACACGGCGTGGGTCTCACCGCCGACGGTGCACCGCGCTGGTGGCCGGGCCAGTGGTTGCGGCACTGTCGAACGAAGACCGCCAGTTGTTGGTGAGGCGGTTCTACGACCAGTTGATGCAAACCGAGATCGGTCGAATACTCGGCCTCTCGCAGATGAGCGTTTCCCGGATGCTCAGCAGGTTGCTCGAGGAGCTGTACCGACAGGTCAACGGCCTACCGGCCGGTCCGGCAGCCGATGAACTACAGCCCCGGTGACGCCCATCGCGTCGACATCGTGCAGATACCCGTCGCGGCCGTTCGAAACGAATCGCCATGCTGCACGACCGACGGCAACCTCAGGCGGGCTGCGTGCTCAGGTATCGCTGTTCGGGTCGATGCGTTCGTGGCCGGTCAACAGTAGGTGGTCGAAGGTTGTGATCGTTGCCGGTGGGGGAGACGGAAGTAGCGTCAGATCCGCGATGGCCTGGGCGGCGATGTCGCGCAGTTTGAGGTTGCTTTCCTGCGAGCGCCAGACCAGTACTTTGAACGCTTGGGTTGCATCGATGCTGTACACGTACATCAGCACGCCTTTGGCCTGTTCTATCACTGCTCGCGTGGCAACGATATCGGTCACTCTTTCGGTCACCTCGGCGGTGGCGCCGGCGAGTGCGGCGGCATCGACGGTATCGGTCAGATCCAGGTAGTAGCCGGTGGTGCCGACGGTTTCGCCGTCGTTGTTGAGGACTCGGTCGGCCAGCACCATCACCGCGTGGATGTTTCCGCTGGTGTCGATGAAGCGGTGGCGGCTCGAAAACGGTTCGCCTTCGGCGATAGTGCGTGTGATCAGTCCGGCGACGACATCGCGGTCTTCGGGATGTTTGTGTGAGAGCAGCAGTTCGGTGGTCGGCACGATCTCGCCGGGAGCATAGCCGTGCATGCGGTACACCTCGGGCGACCACTCCCACCGTTGGGTGGTGAACCAGAAGGTGAAGGTGCCGACACCTGCGGGTCGGTACGCGCGGGCGAACCGCTCGACGTCGTCGTCCTGCTGGCTCGCGCGCTCGGGGTCCAGGTCAGGTTCGGTCACCGACTGATCATTTCACCTCGATGGCTCGACAACCAGGAGCTCACACGTGGTGTGCGGTGATGTCGGTATTGAACGAATCGACAGTGGATCCCATCGGCGTCTCGACTGTGCCTGCCTGCGACGGCAGAGCTGAGCTGATCGTTGTTTGCACCGCGAATATCGCGGTAGTCAGCAGAGACAGCTGGTCGCCGAGCGAAAGGATTCGATCATGGGCTTTCCCGAACAGCAGCAAGACGTGCCCGGTATTCAGGCACGGATGTCGCCTGTCCCCGATTGTGGGGAGAAGACCTACCGCGGCTCGGGGAAGCTGACGGGCAAGGCGGCGGTGGTCACCGGCGCCGACAGCGGGATCGGCAGAGCTGTGGCGATCGCGTTCGCCCGTGAGGGCGCTGACGTGTTGATCTCGTATCTGGACGAGGATCAAGATGCCCAGGAGGTCGCCGACTTGGTGATCGAGGCGGGTCGGCGGGCAGTCCTGGTTCCCGGTGATCTTTCGGACCCGGCGCACTGTCGTGCGGTCATCGAAAGAGCTGTCTTTGAATTCGGCGCGATCGATGTCTTGGTGAGCAACGCGGCGTATCAGATGACGCACACGGATCTGGCTGAAATCACTGATGAGGAATTCGCCTATACCTTCGCGTTGAATGTGGGCGCGTACTTCCATCTGGTCCAGGCCGCGGTGCCGCACATGGGCCCCGGCTCCTCGATCATCGGCAGTTCGTCGGTGAACTCCGATATGCCCAATCCAACCTTGGCGCCGTATGCGGCGACCAAGGCGGCGATCTCGAATCTTTCGGCCAGCTTGGCGCAACTGCTGGGCGGCAAGGGCATCCGGGTGAACAGCGTGGCGCCCGGCCCGATCTGGACGCCTTTGATTCCCTCCACCATGCCACCGGAAAAGGTCGGCAAGTTCGGCGACGACACACCTTTGGGCCGGGCGGGCCAGCCTGCCGAACTCGCAGCGGCTTATGTCCTGCTCGCGGGCGACGACGGTAGCTACATCTCCGGTGCCAGGCTAGCGGTGACGGGGGGTAGACCGATTCTGTGAGGTTATCCCGCCAGGCATGGACCGAAGCGCGGGATCGCGCAAGCACAAACCAGCTCACCGACACCGCGCTGAAGATTGCTCGGCGTTCAGTGGTCGGGCAAACGTCGTCGAAGCACGGTCGATCGACGCGGGAGAAGAGCGAATGACGAACGAAATCAAGGCGGCAGCAGATCAGCTCGCTGAGGTTGCCAAACGAGGTGGAGTGACAATCGCTACCGCCGAATCGTTGACCGCAGGCAACGTCGCTACCGCGCTGGGCGCCGCAGCCGATGCTGCGGTGTGGTATCGCGGTGGGGTCGTCGCCTATGCCGCAGATGTCAAACGGTGTGTGCTCGGGGTTCCCGATGTGCCGGTGGTGTCCAAGGCTGCGGCGAGAGCGATGGCCGAGGGTGTGCGGTCGCTGATGGACGCCGATATCGCAGTCGCCACCACCGGTGTCGGCGGCCCTGATCCGCAGGACGGCGAGGCTGCCGGTTCAGTGTGGTTCTGTGTGGTCTCGCGCAGCGATGCGCGGGCGAGTCACCGGCAGTACGACTGTGATCCGGCGCAAGTTGTCGCTCGTTCGGTGCAGTATGCGATCGAGATGCTGCTGTCGATGGCGAAAGTCGTTCACTCATGAGGCGCTCACACTGAACCACCTTCGAAAAAGGTGTCGCGAGCCGGAGCTGCGCCGTCAGCGGTGCGAGGAAGGTGTCATGGCGCTCGGGAGTCGTTCTAGATCTCAGATGGTGACGGAGTGCGCGAGCCTTCGGGTGCAACAACAGCACCGTCACGATCGATGACAGCGGGGCGATGTGTGTTGAGATGGAAGGCAACGGTTGTTCTCGACTATGCAGCACCAGCTGCGCGATTCGAGCCTGCGCCTTCGCCCCGAGAATGCGACGTTTCTGTTGGCCTGCGACCTTATTCGTGTCAACTATCGGTGTCCGAACTGCCCGGTGGTGTTTCTCCACCCAATACGAGCTCGAAGCAGTTCACCGACCACCGTGCGGTGTCCGTCGGCTACCAGGCATCGTCTTCCGAATGTTGGGGTATGCGTGTTTAATGGAGTTACCTGACAGCGTTCTTGCTCAGGTTATGTGAAATGAGGTACGACCATGATCGTGCTCGGGTTGATATTGTTGTTAATTGGCTTCCTGACCGGGATCTCGATCCTCTGGACGATCGGAATCGTCCTTATCGTTATCGGAGCGATCCTCTTCCTGCTCGGTACAACGGGGCGCGCGGTCGGCGGCCGGAAGTATTGGTACTAGTTCGAGACCAACACCAACTCAGCGGTGTGTGCGGGCACTCGGCGATTGTGCCGCGAGTCCGCGATGTCGTATGCGGCAACAATCGCCGACACGTGCCTTGTGTGACGCTGTCGTCCCGGCTGGCCAGCCGTCGCCGACCCAGGTTTCCTGATCAAGATCACGTCGCATATCCATGCGCTCGCCGCAACGGCACGGGGATGTCCCTATGGGATTCGTCAAACCGTGCAGTGACCGGTCGGAGCCTCAACGGAAGTATTGGACCAGGCAGAATTCGTGCTCCTCGGGATCGCGCATGATCATGACGACTCCTTCGTCGTAGTCGTGCCGCTCGCCGGACCAGCGGCCGCCCAAGTTCTGAACCTGACGGCAACCGGCTTCGATATCGGCAACTTCGATGTCGAGGTGGATGCGGACCTTTCCGATCTTGGGCTCGGCCACTCGTTGGAAGGTCAATCGCGGTCTGCTGTCGAAGCGGGAACCGACGGTTGCCCATCCCGGATCATCGCCGTGTTCGGCTGTGGCGGGGATGCTCAGGATCGCGCTCCAAAACGATGCCAGTCGTGTGGGGTTCGCGCAGTCGATCGTGATCCCGACCCATCGATTTTCCATGCCTACCAGCATGAACGAATCGGGTTCTCAGTGCGCGTCAAGCCGGAATCGGTGCGGGAGATCGGTAGGGCTACTCGATTTTGAGCATCGCGTAGAGCACCAGCGTCGGCCGATCGGTTTTGGCCGTCAGAACCACCCCTTGTCGGCGACCGCGGCTGAGCCTGCCGTGCTCGTTTCGAGTGGGTCGGTACGGGCACTGCCGGAGCATGGTGGTCAGTCGGCCCGATGTCCGGGCCGACTATGGGCACTGTTGGCGATGGTGCGGTCACTGCCCGAACCGTCGGAAGCGTGGATAGGAGGCCGATCTGATGGACCACACCACCGCCCCGCTGCTCGCCGCGGTCGCCGAGTACCACAATCTCGGTCGCTACGGGTTCACCCCGCCCGGACATCGCCAGGGCCGCGGCATCGACAGTCGTGTGTTGAGCGCGCTGGGTGCCGACGCTTTCCGCAGTGACATCCTCGCCTCGCCCGGGCTCGACGACCGGCTCGCACGGGGAGGGGTTCTGGCTGAGGCCGAGGAACTCATGGCCGATGCGGTGGGTGCCGATAGCGCCTTCTTCTCGACCTGCGGCAGTTCCCTGTCGGTGAAGGCAGCGATGATGGCCGTCGCTGGTGGCGACGACGGTGGGCTGCTGGTGGCCAGAGATTCGCACAAATCGATCGTGGCCGGGTTGATCTTCTCCGGTGTGCGCCCGCATTGGATCACCCCTCGCTGGGATGCCGAACGGCACTTCTCCCATCCGCCGTCGCCGGCACAGGTAGAACAGGCGTGGCGCGAAAACCCCGACGCTGCGGGAGTTTTGATCGTGAGCCCCAGCCCCTACGGCACCTGTGCCGACATTCGGGGCATCGCGCAGGTGTGTCACGCGCGTGGCAAGCCGCTGATCGTCGACGAGGCGTGGGGCGCACACCTGCCTTTCCATCCCGACCTTCCGACCTGGGCGATGGACGTCGGTGCCGATATCTGTGTGGTGAGCGTGCACAAGATGGGCATGGGCTTCGAACAAGGTTCGGTGTTTCATCTGCAGGGCGATCTGGTCGATCCGGTGCGCCTGCGCGGTTGCGCCGATCTGCTGATGACTACCAGCCCCAACGTGTTGATCTATGCCGCGCTCGACGGATGGCGCAGGCAGATGGTCGAATTCGGCCACGACTTACTCGGCGAGGCACTGGCCTCGGCGCGCAGAGTGCGCGCCGAACTCGCTGAGATCGCCGGGATCGTTGTGATGCACGACGAACTCCTCGGTGTCGAGGCCTCCCACGACCTCGATCTGCTCCAGGTTCTCGTCGATGTCGCGGCCACAGGCACCACCGGCTACGCCGCGGCGGACTGGCTGCGCGAGCACCGCCACCTCGACGTGGGCCTGAGCGATCACCGGCGGGTGCTGGCAACCATTTCTCCGGCCGATGACACATCCACTATTGACGCGCTCGTCGACGGTCTCGCCCTGTGGCGAGCCGGGCTCGACCATCCCGGTCCAGTACAGGTCCGGTTGCCCTCACCAGAGCAGCTGCAACTGGAGACGGTGATGCTGCCGCGTGACGCGTTCTTCGCACCCGCCGAGGCAGTTCCCGCGGATTGCGCGGCAGGCCGGATCTCGGCCGAGCAGCTCACCCCGTACCCGCCGGGTATTCCTGCGATCATTCCGGGCGAACGAATCGACGCCGCAGTCGTGGACTACCTGTGTACCGGTGTCGCCGCGGGAATGAATGTGCCCGATGCCGGCGATCCGCAGCTGCGCACTTTTCGTGTAGTCCGCGCGAGTTGATCAGCACCGAAAGGATTCACGATTGCCGCTTCTCTGCAAGCTCTCGCTCTGATCTGCAACGCGCTTCCTCGCGACAGGCTCAGAGAGCTTTTGGTAGGGGGTGAGCAACCGGATGCTCCGTACTCGAGCGTTGGCGGGATCGGCTTTGAGCGAGGCCGGAGCGATGCCGCAGTCGACAACGGAGCGCTCTCGTTCGAGTCGCGCTCCCGGAGACGTCAGATTTGGTGACGCGCAGCGATCAGCGGGCGTGCCGCTGCGCCGCCGAACTGCGTTGACGGAGCACACTGGGCAGATGGGAGTGCTGTGGATCTCGACCGGGTCAGGAGCAATTCGCGCCGAGGAAGTGGCCGAAGTCGCGGTCGCCAAGGCTAGTCGTGTAATCGGTGGACGAATCGGCCGCGACCAGTTCGCGGTGGTCCTTCGTTCCTTTCGTGGATCACAAACCTCTGGCAAGACGGTCTCTCGCACTGTGTGGAACCACACCGATGAAAGCGCGGCTGCTGTGGTCGCGCGCCGGTTGATCGAGCACCTAATTGTCCGTGCCGACTCGGCAGGCACATTGCAGGTCCTCGGCTCTGGTGAGATCGAGTTCGACAGGGTCGAGCGCGAAGCCGCCGATTGACCCCCTCGACCGCAGCAAGACGCGCCTGAATCGGATACCACAGAATTGCGGCGGAGGGCTGTCGCCGGGACTTCGGCACTTATGCAGCGCGAGGACACGCCAGTCGGTCCTCAGCCCTCGTCCGACGCATGTGGCGAGTCGCGCGCGATTGGAGGGATCGTGCACGCACAATCGAGCAGTGCTTGCGTGGCTGAGGAATAGCTACAAGGCAGCCGATCGCTCTATCGATCGGGTCGGACTTTCCCGTCGATCTTTGTTGCGCTGTGTGGCGGGCTGGTCGTCGCGGTCACCGCTGACCGGGTCCTGCGTTCAGGACTGAAGGGGCAGTCCATCTGAGATGGGTCAGCGCTGTTGTCGACCAGCATGTTGACTGCGGGTGCTCCTGATAGTACTGGCCGAAGCTGGGGGCGCTCGGGTTTTTCGTCGGGACGGGGCGTGGAGGGCGGTATGAGGTCTCGCCTTCGGTCTACGCCGTGGATCGTCATCTGTTGTCGCGGGGTTCGGCTATAGCGGCGTGGTCGTGAAGTTGGTGAGGAGATGCATCAATGCTCGAGCCGCGGCAGGTGTGAGGTCGGGCGGATTCGTCGGGACGATGACTTCGAGCTCTGCCTGTTCCGTGCTGGCGTCCCGGTGGGTGGCGTGCGTCGGTGAAGAGTTCTGGGGCCGGTCCGGTTTCTGCATGGGGTCCCACCTTCGGCAGTGGTGGCCTGGTCAGGGTCGCCTGCGGTGACTCGATCGGCTGATGGCCTCCGCGGTAGGGAGGCCCCATGATCCGCTGATGTCGTCGGTTTCTCAAGGATCTCTTAGATTGACCCGTCTTGAACCCCCACGGGCTCCTGCCTGCGGTTTTGCGACTTACCCGACTCGGCTGGCCTCAGTGGCACACGGCCATATGTGCTGGTCAGAGGGGTAATGCGATGAAAAAAATTGTGTCCGGAGGGCGATTCGACCACTACGCACACCAACTAACCCAGCAGACGTCGTTGGTGGTGGGCTGACGCATGCGGTGGGGAGGCCTTAGACGGTTGGTTCCCATGACGGTGGCCGTGCCGATACGCTGTGAACGCCAACCATTAGCTTGTATCAAGCCTGTGCGCGGCCGATTACCCAATCACGAACGCCCCGCACTCGTCACCGCCGATTCCAGCCGGTCAATGCGCCGCGCATTCCCTGAATCGTCGTTACCGAGCGTCCAAGTCGTCATGCCTTGGTAGCCGGCGGCACAAGCCGCTGGTTGTAGCGGTACATGGATGTCGCGGCAGCCAAGGGTTGGGACGGGCGCACTAGCTTGAAGGAGTCGTGGCATTCGGCACGCTCGATGTCGGCACAGGGAGACCGCCCGGCCTTGGTAGCGAAGGTCAGTCTGGTTTTCGTACGGTCTTCAGTGGCGTGCGGCGCCGATGATCAGCCCGCCGAGCAGGGCGCGCGCCAGCTCTGCCGCTCGCGCGCGACTGAGGGTGAGATCGGCGGATTCGGCGATCGTGAGCGACATTTCGGTGAGGGCGCCGTAGAAGGCGCTGGCAAGCAGTTCGGGCGGGTGCGGGTGGATATGGCCGGCATCGAGCAGGCGTTGGGCGCCTTCGATGACGAGCCCGATGAGGTGGCGCTGGTCGACTTCACGCCAGCGTCGCCAGCCCAGCGCGATGGGGCCCTGCAGCAGCACGATGTGGCGATACGCGGGTTCGGTGCAGATATCGAGGAAGGTTTCCATCGCGCGCTCGATGCGTTCCACTGGATCGGTCGAGGAGTCCAATGCGGCTCGGATGCGTTGTGCCGCTTGTTGTTCCAGGTCATCGACGACCGCCTCGAACAGCCCCTTCTTGCCATCGAAGTGGTGATAGAGCGCGCCGCGGGTGAGGCCGGCGGCCCGCACCAGCTCCTCTGCCGACAGATCGGTGTACTCCCGTTCGGCGAACAGGCGAGCCCCGGTCTCGAGCAGCGTCTGCCGAGTGTTCTCGACGTGCTTGTCACGCAAAGACTCCATGCGCTATGTTTAGCACATACAGTGTGTATGTCAGATTCGCCGTGAATCGAGGATGTGGCTTATGGACAAGTCGGTGGACGTCGTGATCGTCGGCGCCGGAGCTGCGGGCTTGGTCGCCGCCCGTGACCTGGTGGGCAGTGGATCTGAGGTGCTGGTGCTTGAGGCGCGGGACCGGGTGGGTGGCCGTCTGCTCAACGCCGAGCTGCCCGGTGGCTCGCCGATCGAGGTCGGTGGGCAGTGGGTCGGTCCGACCCAGCATCACGTGATGGCGCTGATCGGGGAGCTGGGCCTGCGGACCTACCCCACCCACACCGTCGGGCGTCACATCGCCGAGCTGGGTCGATCCCGTTCCGAGTACACCGGCCGTATCCCGCGGGTGAACCCGCTGGCGCTTCTCGACATCGCCCAGACGCAGCTGCGGCTGGACCGGTTGGCGCGCAAGGTCGCCCGCGCCGCGCCGTGGGGGTATGAGCTGGCAGAGTCCCTGGACGCGCAGACCTTCGACACCTGGCTGCGTAACCACGCCCACACCGCCGACGGGCGAGCCTTCTTCCGATTGATCACCGAGGCCGTGTTCTCCGCGGGCCCGGAGGACATGTCGGCGCTGTGGGCGAACTTCTACATCGGCGCCGCGGGCGGACTCGACGCGCTGATCAACGTCGCCCAGGGCGCCCAGCAGGACCGGATCGTGGGCGGTACCCAGACCATCGCGCTGGCCATGGCCCAGGAACTCGGGGACCGGATCGTCCTCAACAGTCCGGTGACCGAAATCGATTGGGACGACACCGGAGTGCGAGTCCGCGCCGACGGCGTGACGGTGCGTGCGCGCCGTGCCGTGATCGCGGTGCCGCCGCCACTGGCCGCCCGGATCCGGTTCGCCCCGGGTCTGCCCGGTGATCGGGACCAGCTCGTGCAGCGGATGCCGATGGGCCGGGTGATCAAGGTCAATGTCGCCTACGACGAGCCGTTCTGGCGGGCCGAGGGCTGGTCCGGCCAGGCCAACAGCGACCGGCGAGCCCTGGGCACCGTCTTCGACAACACCCCCTTCGGCGGTGGCCTCGGCGTTCTCGTCGGATTCCTCGAGGGCCGCCACGCCGACACCAGCGCCCGGCTGGCCTCGGCCGACCGCCGCGCGCTGGTGCTCGAGGATCTGGCCGGGTACTTCGGCCCGCGGGCGCGTAAACCCATCGACTACATCGAAAAGGACTGGGCCGAAGAGGAATACAGCCGCGGCTGCTACGGCGCGTTCACCACGCCCGGCACGCTGACCCGCTTCGGACCCGCACTGCGCCGCCCGATCGGCCCGCTGCACTGGGCAGGCACCGAAACCGCCACGCGCTGGCCCGGTTACATCGACGGTGCCACCGAGTCCGGCCACCGCGTCGCCGAAGAGATCCGCAGCGCCTGACCGTCGCTGCGGCGAACAAATGACAGCCATCGCCGATTGTTGCTCGCGCACACAGGCCATTACGGCACAGGTGCACTGCGATTGATTCAGTTGTTGACAGGGCGGTCTCGTCCGCCCGGAAAGGCAGACATGATGCACGAGGACTCCACGCGTACTGAGGGCCCCTCCGGTTCGGCTCAGACCACAACGGTGGCTGTGGTCGGGGCAGGGTTGGCGGGACTGACAGCGGCGCGCGCTCTGCACCGGGCAGGTGTCGATGTGCTCGTGCTCGAGGCCGCCGACCGGTTGGGCGGGCGGGCGATGAGCGAAACCACCGCGCTGGGGTCACGCGTGGATCTGGGCGGGCAATGGATCGGCCACCACCATCACCGCATCGCCGCGCTGGCCCGCGAGCTCGGTGCCACCCAGTTCCGCATGCACACCACGCCGCTGCCGACCATCCTCGACGGTGCTCGCCGTGTACCGCTGGGCGCGCCGTCGATGCTGGCGACCGTAGGCCTTCTTCTCGGCCTGGAAGCGTTGTCGCACATCCATCCGCCCCAGCGGTGGGACACCACGACGGTCGCGGACTGGTTGGCCAAGGTGCCCGGGCGCACGCCACGACGACTCCTGGAACTGGCCGCCCTGACCTCGTGGACCGCGGACCTCGACCGGTTGTCGGTGCAGGCGATGATGACGTTGATCCGCCTGCAGGGCGGACTGCGGACCATGCTGTCGACCACCGGTGGCGCGCAGGAGGATCTGCTGGTCGAAGGTGTCGGTACCCTCGTCGATCGCCTTGCCGACGACCTGAGCTCCCGTGTTCGTCTCGGGCACCGGGTCGCCTCGATCGTGGCGGGCGCCGACGGCGTCACCCTCGCTACTACCGAGGGGACGATCCACGCCACCAAAATCGTGGTGACAATTCCGCCACCGTTGCTGGACCGCATCAGGTTCCAGCCGTCCCTGCCGCCCGATCGGGTCGCCGGTGCTACCCGCACCTACATGGGATCGGTCTACAAAGCGATCGCGGTCTTCGACCGGCCGTTCTGGCGAGACCGAGGCACGAATGCGCAGATCATGGTCCTCGGTGCTCCCGGGATCGCGGTGTTCGACACCAGCCCACCCGACGGTCCCGGCCACCTGTGCATGCTGGTAGCCGGCCCGCACGCACGCGCACTCGATCAGCTCGGCGCCGCCTCTCGGCGCGAAACCCTCCTCGGTCCCCTGATTTCCCAGCTCGGCACCGAGGTCCTCGAGCCGGTGAGCTGGCACGAGAAGGCATGGCATCTCGACGACAACGTCGGCGGCGGCTACACCGCACTTCCCGAACCGGGCACCGATGCGCTCATGCCACTGCCGTTCACGCCGGTGGGCGACATCCATTGGGCCGGTACCGAAACCGCAGTCGATCACCCGGGCTACCTCGACGGTGCCATCGAATCCGGCACCCGCGTAGCCCACGAAGTCCTCGACGCCCTCGCGCAGCGAGACCAGCTCACGCCGCGATAGCGAAACCGACGGCAAGCATCCTTCCTCAGCGAGACGACTGAGTGGCGAGTCGGGAGTGGCCGTCGCAAGGATGAATCGGCGATTGTCGAGGTGCTGGGACTCGATGATCAGTCGAGCGCACTTGGAAGGCGTAGTAGGGGAGTGCCTGCCGTGTGGATCAGCCAAGCTCGCGAATTCGGCAACGCGAATCGGGTGTGGCGAGCGACCACGGTGTTGCGGGATCCACCGAAGAACAACGTGACCCGTCGTGGGTTCGGCAGAGTCGTCGCCGACATGAGCCGGCCTCGTCGACATGGCCGCAGTGTCGGTCGTGCGGCACCACCATCTTCAACGAGCTGCTAGCGAGTCAAAACCGGAACCTGCTGTGGCGCATCAGCTTCGGCGAAACATGGACGCGATACGCACCCGCATCGTCCACACCACCGCAGCGATCCGGGCGTTCATCACCGGGTTCGCTGATGCGATACGGAGCCAGGACCCGCACGCGAACCGTCCTGGCCACCGGGTGAATGTCAGCGATGCGGCGCATCGGCAACGCAGGCAGATATGCGATGTGCGCTCGATCTGTACAGGATTCGTTCTGCCGTTTCTTCCTGAAGCCCATTCCCAGAACGAATGGTGATCGAGGCGATCGTCGCGACAGTCGCGGCACACACATGTGGCGGCTACGACGTGGCTGTCGACGGGGTTGTGGTCCTCAGCGGAGGCCAGGGAGAGCCCATGTGTTCCGGGCGTCGCCGGCACGACAGGCAAGGCGACGCGGGTCGAGTGGGGGCCTCGGCGCGTGGTTCAGCGTCGGCGGTATCCGCGAATGGCGAGCGTGCCGAAAACCACGGTCAGCGCCACTGTCCACGCCAGCGCGCGCCACATGGGCGCGGCGACCGGTCCGGATGCCGCCAGCCCGCGCATCACCTCGACCACCGACGACACCGGATTAGCGGCGGCGACGGGCTGAATCCACGAGGGCAGATCCTGGCGGGGGACGAATCCGGTCGACAGGAACGAAGCCACCAGCAGGATCGCGTTGAGCGCTGAACCCACCGCCTCCCCGGATTTGGCGTGGACGGCGATCGCCACCATCATCCAGGCGACCCCGGTACCGAAGATCAGCGGCAGCACGAGGAAGCCGATGACGCCGAGCGTGCCGCCGGTGAAACGGAATCCGAGCAGATAGCCGACTCCGATCACCGCGAGCAGGGTGATCAGGTTGCGCACCGCATCCCCGGCGATGCGCCCGATCAGCGGGGCCGCTCGAGCGATCGGCATCGCCCGTAGCCTGCGGTCGAATCCTGATTGCAGATCGTCGTACGTCGTCATGGCGGTGCCGAGCCCGGCGAACGCGATACCCATCACGGCGAACAGCGGCAGGCTGAAGTTGACGTAGTCGGCCCGGCTTCCGCCGGGAACGACCAGCGAGCCGAACGACATCGTCATCAGCACCAGCAGGATCAGGGGAAAGAATGTCGCCATCATCAGCAGGACGGGGTTGCGCAGCGTCACCCGGATAGCCCGGATGGTGAGTGCCCACCCGTCGATGAGCACATGCGGGCGGGGTCCCGTCGGCGTGCGGGTTTTGTTCACAATGACCTCCGATATGCCCTGGCCGCGAGCGCGACACACACGACGAACCCGCCGCTCAACCACAGCAGAGCGGTCGTGACGGGCCCGGCGAGGGCTGCCTGCGGGTCGGCCAGCGCCCGCAGCGCGTCTGCGGTGCAACTGAGCGGCTGATTGGCGACGAACGGCTGCAACCAGTCCGGGAACGCCTCGGTCGGTGTGAAAGCGTTCGACACGAGCAGGAACGGGAAGAAGATGACATTGGTGATGACCTGGACCGAGTCCACCTTGCCTGCCGCGAAACCGATCGCGATGAACCCGGTGCACACCACCGCAGCGAAAAACAGTGCGACGAGCACGAATCCGATCGATGCGAGTACACCACCACCGAGGTGGAAGCCCATGACGGCACCGGCGGGCAGCAGGACCGCGATCGTCAGCAGCGCACGGGTCAGCTCCGCGCCGACAAGTCCCAGTACCGGGGCGATCGGTGAGACCGCCATGGAGCGGAGCCTGCGGATCATGCCGCCGGTCACGTCCTCGACCGACAGAATGGCCGCCGACATGGCCGTGAACAGCATCGCCTGCAGAATAACCGCGGGCAGCATGTACTGGCCGTAATCACTGCCGATCCGGCGCTCGACCACGGTGCCGAACACGACGTAGAACATCGTGGCGAAGACCAACGGCAGCACCACGGCGCCGATGACAGAGGCGGGGCGTCTGCTCATCAGCCGCAGGTGGCGACCGGCCAGGATCGCGGTGTCGGCTGGCATCGACGGATATGGACGGGTCACCGTGGCAACGGTTTTCGATGTGGCGGTGGTCGTCACGGGGTCTCCTCGGGCTCGCCCGAGACGCTGGGGTGACCGGTCAGGCGGAAGAACACGTCATCGAGAGTGGGGCGGCGCAGGGCGATGTCGTCGACGGCGATCTCGGCCGCATCAAGCTTGCGCACGACATCGACCAGCGTCGCGGCACCCGACGCGGCGACTGCGACGCCGTCGCTCAGCTCGGCGAGCCCGGTCATGTCCGCCAGCGCGGCAGCGATCCGGGGGCGGTCGCCCTCGGCCGCCGTGACGTGGCAGACCGAACCTCCGGCTTGGTCCTTGAGCTCGTCGGCGGTGCCGTCCGCGATGACACGGCCGTGGTCGACCACCACGATCCGGTCGGCCAGTTCGTCTGCCTCGTCCAGGTATTGGGTGGTGAGCAGGATGGTCATGCCGTCGTCGCGCAGGTCCCGGACCACGTCCCACAGCACCGCGCGGCTGCGCGGGTCGAGACCGGTGGTCGGTTCGTCGAGGAAGAGTACTTCCGGTTGGCCGATCAACGATGCCGCGAGGTCGAGCCGTCGCCGCATGCCGCCGGAGAAGGTACCGCTGCGCCGATCGGCGGCCTCGGTGAGATCGAAGCGGACCAGTAGTTCCTCTGCGCGCTCGGCAGCCCGCCGGCGTCCCAGTTTCAGCAGGCGCCCGAACAGGACCAGGTTCTCGCGCGCGGTCAGGTTCTCGTCCAGGGCGACGAACTGCCCGGTCAGGCCGATCACCGACCGGACCGCGCCCGCGTCGGCCACCACATCGTGACCGGCGACTCGCGCGTGACCCGCGTCGGGAACCAGCAGGGTGGTGAGTACATCGATTGTTGTCGTTTTACCCGCCCCGTTCGGTCCGAGCACCCCAGCGATCGTGCCCCGTTCCACCGCGAAACCGAGCCCATCCAGCGCGGTCACCCCGCCGAACCGTTTGACGAGGCCCTCCGCCTCGACCGCATAGTCAACCATGGGAGTTAACTTAACCTAACCTAACTAGAAATAGGTAGGCTGCACCGGTATGCGGCAATCGGACCAACGAGGTGGGGTGGCGGTGGTTACGTCGGCGAGCCAATCGCCTTGCGCAGACTCGTCAGCGCCTGTGTCTGTGCGTGCATGCGACTGGCTGACCCACGGTTGACGTGGTCGACGGCGGCATACAGCAGTGCCCACATCATGTTCAGGATCCACGAGGCGTCGAGCGCCGCGTCGATCGAGCGGTCGTCGCGCCCCCGTTCTATCGCCGCGATCGCGTCGTCGTCGGACAGGCACGACGTGGTCTCGTCGTACACGCCGGATGTGAAGAAGATGACCGTGAGGACATCGCTGAGTTCGAAGTACGCCTGGCACAGCCGCAGGACGGCGTCGAGCCCTGTCCCGTCTGCCAGGCGCGCACGCTTCGCAGCGTCGGCCACGGCCTGCTCGGTGAGCCGCCCGACGGCGGTGATCAGGTCGGATCGTTCGGGAAAGTAGCGGTGCAGCGTCGTACGCCCGACGCGCGCCTTCTCGGCGACTTCCGTCAGCGACGCGTTGGGCGATTTCGCGAACGCCGCCACTGCCGCGTCGAGAATCGCGCGACGGGTGCGTTCGCGGGCACTGGTCTCTTCGACATCCACGGGTGCAGCATAAGCGAGATCCATCCTGGATATTTGCTTTACTAAAATGGAACAATGCTGTTCCATTGAGGGGGTGACGACGATTGCACCTCCGACTGATACCGCTCCAGCGATGACCATGTCGAACCTGGGTGTCCTGATCGGCTATGCCCGACCGCACACACGCACCCTGCTGATCGGACTCGTCCTCGCCCTCGGCAGTTCTGCGACGGTGATGGCGACGCCGATGGTGACCAAGTCGATCCTCGACGCACTCGGCACGGGCGCGTCGATCATGGGCCCGACCGGTGCTCTGTTGGTGCTGCTCGTCATCGGCGCCGCACTCGGGTGGGGTTACTGGATTCTGCTCGGGACTGTCGCCGAGAACATCGTCTTCGACGCACGCACGATGCTCGTAGGACGACTGCTCGGGGCGACGGTTCCGTCGGTGCAGGCGCGTCCCACAGGCGAGTTGGTCACGCGCGTCACGGCAGACACCTTGCTGCTGAAGGAGGCCGCGTCGTCGGCGGTGATCGGCATCATCAACGCCACCTTCCTGACGGTGGGCACCGTGATCTTCATGGGTGTGCTCGACATGATGCTGCTCGGTGTCACTGTGCTGGCGATCGTTGTCGTCGGCATCCTGTTCGGGACGCTCATGCCGCGAATTGCCAAGGCGGACGCGCAAACTCAGGAATCGCTCGGCCGCCTCGGCGGAGTGCTGGAAGGTAGCCTGCGTTCGGTGCGCACGGTCAAGGCGGCACGCGCCGAGCACCGCATCGCCACCTTGATCGGCGCCGACGCGAGCAACGCCCGGACACACGCGATCGAGTCGGTGCGCGTCTCGGCAACGGCATGGACCGTCGCGTGGACCGGCGTGCAGGGCGCCATCATCGCGATTCTGGCCATCGGCGCCTGGCGCGTCGACAACGGTTCGCTGACCGTCTCGACGCTGATCGCGTTCCTGCTGTACGCGTTCACGTTGATGGGACCGATCCAGGAACTGACCACGCACATCACGGCGATGCAGTCGGGTATTGCGGCCGCCATGCGTATCCGGGAGATGGAGACGCTGCACTCCGAAGCGGACGTGGCGCACGAGCCCGCGTCGGCGACGACCACCGAGCCCGACGCCGCCGTGCGCTTCGATGCCGTCACGGTCCGCTATGCACCTGATGCGCCGCACGCGTTGAAGGGATTGACGCTGCGGATTCCCGCGACCGGCCATACCGCCATCGTGGGACCGTCCGGCGCGGGCAAGACCACGGTGTTCTCGGCGATCCTGCGATTCGTCGAACCCGACACCGGGACGATCTCGGTGGGCGGTGTGGCCTACCGGAACCTGACGATGCGGGAAGTTCGCGCGCGTATCGCCTACGTCGAGCAGGAATCCCCTTTGGTGCCGGGCACCTTGGGTGACAACCTGCTGTTCCTGCGGCACAGTGCCACCGACGACGAGGTGGCCGAGGTTCTTCGCATTCTCCGGCTCGACTCGGTCGTCGCGGCCCAGCCGAATGGTCTGGACACCCACGTTCGCGACACCGACCTTTCGGGTGGGCAGCGGCAACGGATCGCGATGGCGCGCGCGATGCTCGGTGACGCCGACGTGCTGCTGCTCGACGAAGCGACGTCGCAGATCGACACCCTGACCGAGGCGGCGATCGTCGAAGCTATCGCCGTGCGGGCGCGCACCCATGCCGTCGTCACGATTGCTCACCGGTTGTCGACCGTGCGGCACGCCGATCGGATCGTCGTGATGGAAGAGGGCAGCGTACGGGCGGTCGGGACGCACGAAGAGTTGATGCGCGCCGACGACCTCTACGCGCGGATGGTCCGTGCCGGTGGATTCGCTTAGGCGCACAGTCTTCCGCGGCGGCGTCGACCACGGCCCGGCCTCCTGCGCCTAGCGGACCTCGGACGGGTCGGCGACCGGGGTCGGGAGCAGACCTGCGGTGATGAAACCGTCGACGTAGCGCTGGAGGACAGCGGCATCGATGGCCGGGCAACGCACACCCGATTGCGCGAGTACCGCTCGGGTGCCGGTGTCGTCGACGATCAGGGCGTCGCCGCCGCCGTTGAGGTAGTTGTCGGCGACGAGCGCGGCGCGCATGAGGTCGGCGTGCTGCGTGATCTGGCCGGCCAATCGCTCGGCGGCATCGGGCCACCGACACGGTGTCGACCGGAAAACCGCTGCGGCGCAGGGTGTTCAGGATGTCTCCGACATTGGTGGGCGCGCTGTTGACCAGATGGTAGATCTCGGTGTTGGGCCGTCGTCCGGTGGCGAGAGTGACCAGCGCCCGTGCCACGTAGTCGACCGGGGCCAAGGTGACGTCGGCGGATTCGATGTCGGGTGCGACCCCGAGGTGAGCGGCCGACCGGATGAGCGTCCAGAACGCGTCATCGGCACTGTTCGCGCCGGTGCTGATCGATCCGGCGACCAGGCCGGGGCGGTGCACCGCGACCGGCAATCCGCGTTCGGCTGCCGCGAGGACCAGCTGCTCGGCCACCCATTTGGTGGCCAGGTACCCATTGCGCGGCACCTGGTCGGCGGTGATCGCGGTGCTCTCGGTGACGATTCCGGTGTGCCTGACACCGACCGCGGCCGACACGGTGGACACGAAATGCAGGGCCTTCACCCGGGTGTCGACCGCCAGCCGCAGGATCTCGACGGTTCCGGCGATATTGGCAGGGCGAAGGGCGGCATAGGATTCCAGATGATTCACGCGGGCGCCGTTGTGGTAGATCACCTCGATCCGCGCGGCCAGCTCGGCCCAGGTATCGGCGGCGAGCCCGAAGCGCGGCGCGGCGAGGTCGCCCGGCACCGGCACGACCCGGTCCGCGAGGCCCTCGGTCCCGAGTCCGTATCGCTGAAGCGTCGTTGCGAGGCGGCGGAGCACGTCGTCGGTGTCCTGGGCGCGGACCAGGCACCAGGCGCGCGAGTCGGTGCGGTCGAGCAGTTCGCGCAACAGATGGATACCGACGAAACCGGTGGCACCGGTCAGAAGCACATCGTCGGCCGAGATCGGTGGCGCCGCAAACGCTTCCGGCACTGTGATCGTGGGGTCGAGGCGCGCGTCGTCGATCAGCATGTCGGTCCAGTGCCCGGCGGCCGCCGCACCGGACTCCGCTGTCACGGCCGCCGTCACCGCCCGCGGCGTCGGCGCTTCGAACAGCATGCGGGGGTCGGCGTCGATGCCGAGGCGGTTCCGCAGTTCCGATCGGAGGGTGAAGACCAGCAGTGAGGTGCCGCCGAGATCGAAGAAGCTGTCGTCGATCGCGACCGAATCTCGTTCCAGCACATCGGCGAACACCTGGGCCACGGCGAGCTCGCGCACGGTCGCCGGCTCACCGCCACCGGCCGCGGCAGCGTCGCTGTCCCGCTCCGGACGCTCGGGCAGAGCGAGCCCGGCCGCGACGGAGCCGGACAACTGCGCGACAGTCGCGTCGGGATGTGCGGCGATCGCTGTCAGGATCTCGAGGAACCGCGCCGCGAACCCGGCCACCGTCGCCGCGTCGTAGAGGTCGGTGGCGTCGCGCAGGCTCGCCGTCAGTCCGCCCGTGCCCGACTGCTCACGCAGCGTCAAGGCCAGGTCGAAATGCGTTGTTTCCCAGGGGATATCGAGGGCGTTCACGGTCAGCCCGCCGAGATCGAGCGTGGGCGAAGGGGGCAGGTTCTCGTAGGAGAACACGGCCTCGAACAGTGGGTGTCTGGTGCTGTCGCGCGGCGGATTCACCGCTTCGACGATGTGATCGAAGGGAACGTCGGCGTTGTCGAGCCCGGCGAGCGCGACCTCCCTGGCGCGCGCTAGCAGCATGGTGAAATGCTCTCGCGGATCGAGGGTCAGGCGCAGTGGCAGGGTGTTCACGAACATGCCGACCAAGCGGTCGAGGGCAGGGTGGCCACGACCCGCGACGGGGGTCCCGACCGTCACGTCCGCGATCCCGGCCAGGTCACCGAGCAGCACGGCGAACGCCGCGTAACCGGCCATGAAGGGCGTCGCGTTGTGCCGGTGAGCCAGCTCGGTCAGTGCCGCGCCGATGTCGGCGCCGATCTCGAAGTCGATCACCGCGCCGGTTCCGCCCGGCCTGCCGGAGCCGGGAACACGGACTCGATCGGTCGGTAGCGGCAGCCGATCGGGCGCGCCGTCCAGCGCCTGCACCCAGTGGGCGAGCTGACGAGCGGCGGTGGACCGCGGATCGTGTCGATCACCGAGGCGTCGATGCTGCCACAGCGTGTAATCGGCGTACTGCAGCGGCAGCGGCTCCCACTGCGGTGGCCGTCCGGCCGCCCGCGCGGTGTACGCCACGGACAGGTCGGCCACGAGCGGACCGTGCGACCAGCCGTCGGCGGCGATGTGATGGGCGACCAGCGCCAGCACGTGGTCGTCGGGACCGAGATTCCACAGCGCCAGCCGGATCGGCGCGTCGGTGGTGACGTCGAAGGGCGCGGCGACCGCCACCGCGAGTTCGGCGTCCAGCCCGGCCCGGTCGAGTGCGTCCGCGATCAGCGGTGCATCGCCCAGCGCCGCGTCTACGGTGAGGATGCGCACCTGCGGCCCGGCGCTGCCGGCGGGATACACCGTGCGCAGCACCTCGTGCCGGTCCACCACATCTCGCACAGCGGCATCGAGCGCCGCCACATCGAGAGATCCCGTCAGGCGCAACGCGATCGGCAAGTGGTACGCCGAGGAATCCCGGTAGAGCTGATTGAGCAGCCACATCCGCAGCTGTGCCGGGGCAGGCGCCAGGTGTTCGGGCCGGGGCACCGGCAGCGGTGCGTCCTCGGCCTGGTCCTCGGCATCCTCGACCCGCAGCGCCAGCGCCGCGACGGTCGGTGCGTCGAAGACGGTGCGGACACCGATGCCGAGGCGCGCCGCGAGTGTGGTCGCGGTGAGCGAGGTCCCGCCGAGTTCGAAGAAGTCGCTCTCGGCCCCGGCGACCTCGACCGCGAGTACCTCGGCGAAAGCCGCCGCCACCGTCCGCTCGGTATCCGTCGAGACGGGCCGGGAACCGTCGTGACCGAACACAGGCGCGGGCAGGCGACGGGTGTCGAGTTTGCCGTTGGGGGTCAGCGGCAAGGTGTCGAGTACCAGGTAGGCGCTCGGCCGCAGATACGCGGGCAGCCGCTCGGCGATCTGGAGCCGCACCCGCTCCACCTCGAGTGGGCCGTCCGGCACCAGGTAGGCCACCAGATGGGTGCCCCGGGAGTCCTGATGTGCGGTGACGGCGGCACGGCCGACACCGGGGAGGCCGGTGAGCGTGGTCTCGATCTCGCCCGGCTCGATGCGGTGACCGCGCACCTTGATCTGGAAGTCGCTGCGGCCGTGGTAGATCAGTTCCGGCTCGGCATCGGCGGTGAGCGTCACCAGGTCGCCGGTGCGGTACACCCGTCCGCCGGGCGGGCCGAACGGATCGGCGACGAATCGGGCCGCGGTCAACGAGTGCCGTCCGTGGTAGCCGCGGGCCAGGGCCGGGCCGCCGAGATAGAGCTCGCCGATGACGCCGGGTGGCACCGGACGCAACCGGGCATCCAGCACCAGCGCGTGAAATCCGCGCAGGGGCGCGCCGATCGTCACCGGCCGGTCCGGCGTCAGCTCCGCGATGGTCGCGATATCGGTGGCCTCGGTGGGGCCGTACCCGTTGCGCATCAACCGGGTTCGCGACCAGGCCGAGACCAGATCGGGTCTGATCGCCTCCCCGCCCACGCCGAGGACACGCAGGTCGGGCAGGGTTTCGGGGTCGAGGGTGGCCAGCACCGCCGGGGTGATGATGGCGTTGGTCACCCGCTCGCGCCGCATGAGTTCGGCCAGGTCCGGTCCGGCCATCACATAGCGCGGGGCCACCACCAGCGTCGCCGCACCGGCCAGTCCGCACAGGATCTCGCCGACCGCCATGTCGAAACCGGGGGAGGCGTGGTGCAGGGTGCGGGCTCCGGGGCGCAACGCATACCGGTCGCGGCGCTCGGCGGCCAGGTTCGCGAGTCCACCGTGGGTCACCAGCACGCCCTTGGGGACACCGGTGGAACCGGAGGTGTAGATGAGGTAGGCGGGGTGCGCGGGCCGGGCGGAGACCGGCTGCCGCAGCTCCGCATCCGGCGCCGCGTCAGGGTCGGCGATCGTCCAGTGCACCGAGTCGGGCAGATCGGTCGGGTGCTCGATGCCGGTGACGCCGAGGGTGGCGCCACAGTCGCCGAGGATGTGGGCGATGCGCTCGGCCGGGTATCCCAGGTCGATCGGCACGAAGCCCGCCCCGGTCTTCGCGATCGCCCAGATCGCGCCGACCGAGGCGGCGCACCGTTCCATGACCATCGCGACCAAGGTCTCGGGGCCGGCGCCCGCGGCCTGCAGCGCACCGGCGAGGCGGTCGGTCCACGCGTCGAATTCCCGGTAGGTCCAGCGCTTCTCGCCGTAGACGACGGCGATGCCGTCCGGGTTCGCCGCGACGGCGGCGGCGATCAGCTCACCCAGTGTGGCCGGTGCACCCGCCGTCGGCCCGCACCAGGGGACGAGCAGGTTCGCCTCGGCGGCGGTGAGGACCGGCAACCGGTCGATCGGAACATCGTCGTCAGCGGCGGCGAACGCCGTCAGGAAGCTGACGAACCGGTCCAGCTGCGTGGTGACCTCGGCCTCGGTGTAGCGGTGACGGTTGGCTTCGAACTCGATCCGCGAGCCGGAACCGGTCACCGGATACACGTTGAGCGCGAGATCCTCGACCGGCCCGGTGGACAGCAGTTCGATGACCCCGCGCGCCGGACCGAGCATCAGCTCGGTGTGGAAGTTCATGATGTTGACCGCCGGTCCGAAACTCAGCGACTCGGCTCGGCGCCCACTGTCGCGGACCATCTCGGCACCGCGATAGCGCTGGTGGCGCAGTGCCCCGCTCAGCTCGGCACGCGCGCCAGCGATGGCGGTGCCGACAGTGTCGCCCGAGCAGCTCAGCGGCACGATATTCGATGTCATGGCGCCGCACGCACGCAACGCGGCGGTGGTGCGCGCAGTGACCGGCAGGCTCAGCGCCACCGAGTCGGTGGCGGTCAGCCTGCCGAGGAACGCGGCGAACGCCGCCACCAGCACGGGCGCGATGCCGGGGAAGTCGGCTCGCGTCCGCAGTCGCTCGACCAGCGATGCCGGCAGCTCGGCGCGGGCGTGGATCGGCAGCGGATCGGGAGAACCGGGTCGCGTCGCGAGGGTGACGGGGGCAGGCAGCCCGGCGAGCTGCTCGCGCCAGTATTCGCGGTCGGTTCCGTAGCGCCGCGAGCCCAGGTAGCTCTCCTCCGCGGCGGTGAGCACAGCCGTCGAATCGACTGCGGCCGAGGGTAGTTCGGTTCCCTCCAGGAGGGCCGTGTAGTGACCGCTCAGCAGGTGCTGCATGCGGACGGCGCCGAACCCGTCGAGCGCCAGGTGATGGGCACGGGTGCAGAGCAGGTGACGCTGCGAGCTCAGTCGCAGGACCGTGGTCACGATGGGTGGATCGGCGATCAGATCGAACGGCGCGCACTGATCGGCCCGCATCCAGGCTCGGGCGGCGGCCTCCGGGTCGGATTCCCCGCTGCAGTCGACCACGGCGATGTGATCGTCGATGCCGTCGTCGTGCACCTGTCCCGGTTGCCCGTCGACGATGGTGAAGCGCACATAGGCGCCCAGATCGCGCGCGGCCAGGTGGGCCGCGCGGCGGTATGCCGCGAGGTCGAGCGGTCCGCGCAGGTCGACGTACTGGGCGATGGTGAGCGGCACCGGTCCGAGCAATTGCTGAGCGAACCACACCTCGCGTTGTGCGGCGGTGAGCGGGCGGACAGCAGGGATCGAACCGTGGGGAATCATGGTGCCTCAGAAGCTGGGAGAGAAGGTGGAAGACAGCGCCCGTGCCGTCGGCCGGGCGCTGCGGAACCGGGAACTCAGGCGGGGGTGTCGGTGAGATAGCCACCGCGAGCGAAGAATTCGGCACCGTCGTGTTCGGTGCCGGCCGCGCTACGGACGCGGGTGATCACCAGCGCGTGGTTGCCACCCCGGTGTGGCTGGGCACCACACACGACCGCGCCGCCACCTTCCTGGACGATCACTCGGCCCGCGGTGCCGCCGTAGCGTGCCTCGGAGATCACCGCGTCGAGAATCTCGACGCGTTCACCGCGGTAGTAGGAGTAGGCGCGCGGATACGGCGCGGACAGCGCCCGCACGAACCGCTCCGAATCGGCCGCGTCCAGCGACCAGTCGACCTGGCTGTCACGATCGGACCGCTTGTGGAAGTAGGTGCGCTCGGCCTTGTTCTGCGGCGTCCACACCGCGGTGCCCTTCTCGAGCGCCACGAGTGCCTCGTGCACCGCCCCGGGAATCAACTCCATGCCGGCGAGAACGAGCTCGGTGCCGGTGGCGCCGGGCGGGATCGGCAGCCGCTTCTGGACCAGGATGTCGCCGGTGTCGAGTTGGGCGTCCATGCGGTGCACCGTGAGGCCGAATTCCTCGGCGCCGCTGATCAGGGCCCACAGCACCGGCGAGAACCCGGTGAATTTCGGCAGCAGCGAATCGTGCAGGTTCAAGGTGCCGTGGGGAGGCATGTTGTACAGCTCCGCGGGCATCCAGGTGTACCAGCTGTTGACAACGATCACATCGGGTTCGGTCTGCTTGACCAGCGCGATGGTCTCGGCGTCGGCACGTTCGGTGAGGTGCACCGGAATGCCGTGTTCCCTGGCCAGTTCCTCGACCGAATCGTTCCAGATCGCCTTGTAGGCGGATTCCGCGGCCGGGTGGGTGACCGCGAGGACCACCTCGTGCTCCGAGTCGATCAGAGCCTGCAGGGTCTTGCGACCCCAGGTTTGGAAACCGAACGACACGATGCGCATGGAACTACCTACCTTCGTCTATGTGTAGGCTTACCTTACATAGATCGGGGTATGTTTGTGTGCGCGGCCGCGACGGCTCTTCCCTGGTGTATCAAGCCCGTGCCTGCACTTGTCTTTGCTCGACGTGCTGGACCTCGATGGACCTGGGTCTGGTGAAGTGCTCAGCAGTGACTCGGCGGCAGGAGGAGAATCGCGCCGCCGTGCGTAGCGAAGGCATCGAGATCGCCACCTAGATGGCGCTACGTCTGATCAGCGAGGGCGCGCCCTGTCTGCACTTCATCACGCTGAACTTCGCCAAGGCGACCAGCGAGGTGCTCACGAACCTCGGCTACGGCGTGACGGCGGCCCCGGTCGGCGCCTAGCCCATCGTCGGGCGCCTGCTCAACGATGCCGGCAAGCAGATGCTCACCGATACCTCGGGCCAATGCGTGGCCGAAACCGTGCTCACCTATGGCTTTCGCGATACTCGGACATGGACCACGACCGGACAGACCATCGCCGATGCACTACTGGCCGATCCCGACTGGTCTGCTCACCTGCGCGCCGACCGAACCGGCGGGCTGCGTGCCCGTCGGCCAGTTCTCGCGGAACGGCGGCGACATCGACCAGCACAGCCTGCACACTGGGAACGCGTCCGAGCGCTCGCCGACCTAGGAATTAGCCAGCTGCCGCGCCGAGGATCGCCAGCGCGTAGGGCTGGGGTCCCTGCGGGACGTTCGAGCCGATGACGTCGATCGTCCACGTACCGACTGTGGGTGAACCGGCTTCGACGACCTCGACGTTGTTGATCGAGTCCATCGTGAATCCGGGGCCCTGCCCGCCGTTTCCGACTCTGGGTGTTCCGTCCGGGCCCCGGACAACGAGATTGAGGTTGTTGACCAACGTCTCGCCGGGAAAGTCGCTGTAGGCGAGCACGATCCGCAACGGAACAGCTGCCGAGGTTACCTCGATTTCGAGGGTGTGGAGTTGTCCCGTCGAGACCTTCCTGCCTTGGCGAACCAGCAGCGTGGACGGTGCTGTCGGGGCAACGACCCCAGTCACGTCGACGCATCCGAAGCCCTGGTGGTTGTCGGCCACGGTGGTTGCGGGCGCTGTGCCCGGCAGGCGACGAGCACCGGCGATCACGACGGCCTTGAGGAGGGCGCCCGACGGCGTTGTGATGGCGTGGTCGCGGCGAAGGTGCTGGCGCAGGAGCGCGAGCGCGCCCGCGGTCAGTGGCGTGGCCATGCTTGTGCCGCCCATGTAAAAGTACTTTGAAGAGCCGGGGAATGGCTTCCAGCCTGTTGCGGTGGGGCTGAGCATCGTCGACTTCGTCGACAGGATCCATGTGCCCGGGGCGACGACGTCGGGTTTGATGCGTCCGTCCGCGGTCGGACCACGGCTGGAGAACGCGACTACCTGATTCGGGTCGTCGGCCATCGGAGCGCTCTTGTACGGCGGTGCCGGGTAGTCGCCTGGCCACCAGGTGCCGTAGCGCTCGCTGTCGAAGGAGCGTCGCAGGTTCTCACTCGCTCCGACGGTCAGGCAGTTCTTCGCGGTGCCGGGCGAGGTGACCGAGCCTAGGTTGATCTCGCCGTCGCCGTCGGAGTCGCTCCCGTCGTTACCCGCGGCGAACAGGATGGCAAACGACGGGTGCTCCCACATGAACTTGTCCACGGCGCGGCATTGGTCGTCGTAGACCCCGGGGTCGCCTCCGCCCCACGAATTGGTGTGGATGCGTGCGCCTTTGTTGAACGCGGGTGTGAACAGGTCGGCGAGGTCCACCGGAATTCCCGCGAGCAGGTAGCGACCGTACTTCGCGACGAACGCGGGGTTCTTCCAGTCCAAGGCTTGCTCGACGGCCTGGAACACCAACTTCGCTTTGGTGGCCAGACCGCGGATCGCCGGTTGCCCCGGCACCGCCGTACTCGCGACGCCGTCGCCGAGCACTGATCCTGTGACGTGGGTGCCGTGGCCGGAGTCGAGGTCGGCCGCTCCGTCATCGCCGCCGGCGTTGTTGATGTAGGGAGCGAACTCCGAGGTGATCGGAAAGCTCATGATTGCTGTGACACGGCCGGCGAAATCGGGGTGCACGGGTGAGGTGGTGCCGGTGTCGAACCCGGTGTCGCACACCGCGATCGTCTCGCCATCACCGTCGAGGGTGGAAACCCCGCCCAGCGTTGCCGCGGTTCCGCGCATGATTGTCGCGGCGACGTCGTTGCTGATCCGATTGATCGGCCGGTTGCGCACCATGCGCACACCGTGGACAGCTGACAGGGCGGCCAATTGCTTGCGCCGAGCGGCATCTGTGCCTTCGGGTGCCTCGACGATGAGCGTGGCCGGGCCGTCGCCGATGATCTTGAGTCCGAGGGTGCGGATCTTCGCCTTGGCGGCGCGTGCGGTGGCCGGTGTGAAGAACTCGACCGTGAGGACGTCGGGGAGCAACTTCGTTCGGGGCAGTGCGGGTTCGGTGGTCACGTCCAGGCGTGCGCGGTCGGGCAGGTGACCAGCCCAGCGCACGTGCGACAACGCGGCGATCGCCGCGATCTGCTCGGCCGTCGCGCGCACGACGAGGGTGAAACCAGCACGGGCATCGACGATCGATCCACCTGCTTGCTCGACGTCTGCGCGCCATTGCGGCTTGATCGGCCCGACGAACTGGACGAGGTAGTGGTGCGGTCCGGCGTCCAGGCGCCGGGTGCGCTGGTAGGCGGGATGAGCCGAAGGCCTTGCTGCGCCGGTGATTCGAGGCAGGTTGGTGTCGATCGCGTCTGTCGCGGTCGGTCCGAGTGGAATCTCGTATTGCGCGGTGATGTCCTCGACGAGGTAGCGCTGGCTCAACTCTCGAGCTTCGGCCTCATTGACCTGCACCAACGCGAACGCGTCGTAGTTAGCTGTCACGGTGTGGTCCCGTGCGAGCGCGGCTTGCTCAGATTTGCTCGCGATCACTTTGAGCGTGCGGTCCATGTCCGACTCCCTCCACGAATGTTGTGTCCGAACCTAAATGACGCTCCCGCTACGCCGCTTCCCCGCTGGAACAGCTCGGCTGGGAACTCTGGCGCGGCCGGTTCGCGCTCCCGCGGCCTGAGGCCCTGCCAACTCAAAGCCCGTTTGCTCATCTCGTCCACTTGGGGTGAGGCCGAATCCTCTGTCCGGCAAGGTCACCTCGATGATGGTCCTAGTGCCTGCTGTGCGCACGAGTACCCGCCTACTCGGATCCTGTGCAACCGCGCCAACGCTGTCCGCGCCGTAGTTCTGATGACCGAGGATTCGGTTGCCTCGTCTCCCCAACCCAACACCCTTCCGCAGAATGCGGGGCCTCGAACACAACAATCCCTACGGCCTCGTCGGTGTGGTGGAGATCGGGTGTGCCCGCTGTCAGCCGTCCTCGTCGGTCGACAGCAGCGACGGCAGGCGGCCGGTTGACGGTGCGGATGGACCCGGCATCAGACGAATTGGATTTGATGAACGTTGTCGAGATCGGTGTCCGGACTTTCCGGTTCGCGGAACGGGTCCAACGCGGTGAGGTCACCGAACGACAGCCCTGCCTTCTGCTCGATCCACTCGATCCGACGCTGGGTGGTCTTGTGCTGACCGAAGACGAACTCCTGCTCGGAGAGGAACTCGCCTTGCGACAGGCTGTAGCCGGTCGCGGTAAGTGCCCCGGTGGTGTCGTGGATGAAGACGATCACTTTCCAGAACGCGACAGGAATTCGCACGTCGAACTTGATCGGGTCGTCGTCGTGGAGGAAGGGGCCGGTGATCACAGAGATCCTCATCTGGTCTCGCCGTGCGTTCTGCAGGGCGTAGTTCTCGAGGTCGAGCCAGACTCCGGCGTTGAAGGTTTGCATTTGCGGGACAGCGTTGGTCACGTGCATGGAGTCGTTGTTGGCGCGTGCGGCGACGGTTTCCGCACCCCAGACCGGGTCTTCGCGTCGAGTCATGTGGCCGCGGGAGAACTTGGGTGCCAGCCCGTAGCACTCCTTGCTGATCTGGGCGTGGTTGGGGATGCGCGGGTCGCGCCGCCACTGCGTCCGATCGGCCCTGGCTCGTTGCTTGCCGTCGATGTTGACCGCACTGTAGAGGCACATGCGCCGTGTTCTGCTCATCACGACCGAAAAGTGTTCGTAGTTCAGCACAGTGCCGTCGTGACCGTTGTCATCGAAGATGAGGACATCGTCGCGATCGTTGACCTCCGGCAGCGTGACTGGCGCATCCGAGCCCAGGAATGTTTCCGAGAATCCGCTGCGGCCGAGGTAATCTGCGGCGACTCCCTCGATGACGAGGTCCTCGGTCGAAAGCCCGGGAGCAGGGGCAGCGGACGTCGTGGGCGCTGCAACAGATACCGCAGAGGTGTTGTCCGCGTAGGGATCTCCGATCTCGACGGTAATCCGCAAAGGCACGACAGCACTGAACCGCGTCGGCCCGCCGGCGGGCGGTGTGGCACTGTCGAATGTGCCGACACCGACAGTGTCCACGGTGACCGCGGGAGTCGCCGGTCTTACCGGCCTGCCCAGCACTGCGGCCAGGCGCTGTTTGACCACCGGAGAAGCGACAGCGAAGTTGGCTTCGAGGAAGCGTCCGGCGAAGTGCAGCCCGACCGCTTCGCCGGTGGTCAACGACACCACGACCGACCCGGAGTTGCCGCCCAGCGTGGTGCAGTCGTGCAGGATCACCGGTCCTTGCTTACGGGTCAGCCGCCCCGGCGCCAGGCGTTTCTTGTCGTAGAGGTTGCCGTAGATCTGTTCCATGAGCGCTTGATCGGGTATCCGGCTGTCGCGTGCGGGGTACCCGATCACCGCGCAGAAGTCGTCCACCACCGGGTCTTGGGACATCGGTATCGGCGCGGGTGTGCCCGGACCGGTTTGATCCACCCGCAACAGCGCGATGTCGGGGCCGGCGTCGTCTTCGATGTGCAGGATCTCGGTCATCGCGAAGGTCAGGTCTTCGGGGCGGTTCGCTTCTTCGAGAAAGTCGATGGAGGCGGTCATCGGTCCGAAAAGGCCTTGACGGAACACGAATTGGCCACCGGCGGCGCGCCCGAATTCTTGGGCGACGTGGCGGTTGGTGACGATCACGTTCGGTGCCAGGAGCCATCCGGTGCCCAGCCATGAGGCGTCGTGGCCGGTGACCTCGATCCTGCCGACGGCGCGTGCGGCGCGGATCAGGGTCTCAGAAGCCGCGCTCAGACGGGTCCGCCAGACCTCGCTGTCGGGATCGGTGAAGCTCAGCTGTGCGGCGTCACGATGGATGGTCAGCACGGGGCGGCCTGTTCGCACGACAATCGTCTCGGTGTGGAAGCCCACCCCGCCGAACTCCTCCGCCGGGCTCGACGACGGTGTGCCGTCGAGTGTTTCGCGGGTGTCGGGAACCGCCGCCAGTTCGGTCTCAGAGGTGACGGCGCGGGTCTCGGCTAGTTCGGCACGCAGCTCAACGTCGCTGTCTTCGATAGTGGCGTTGTGGAGCGCGAGCCGAGCTTGGACACCCTCAGAAATATCCATAGCGAGACAGTATTACGAGGGTGGGTGGTCTTGCTCGGTTCGGCAAAATTGCCCTGGGAAAGGCAAAGCGCTGCAGTGGGTTCCGTTGGCCGCATCCCCGAATCTCAGTGGCCTGAGGCGACGTTCTCGTCGGTGCAGAACGGAGACTAAAAGCAAGCCTGAGGTGCACACGCCATCGTAGCTCCTGACTCTGCCACGTACCGGGGTCGCGAAGATCGCTGATGGACATCGATTTCGCCGCCCAGTGAGAGCCAGGGCCTCTCCTGTCGAATTGACCGTGGCTCGGTTGCCCCATATGCAGTCCGTCGACTCGTGATGGAGCGAAATTGCGCGATGTTGCCCGGGTTACGCGCAGTGCTGCCGAGTCGTTCACGGTATCCGGTAGCGCGTACGCGTTCCTCAGACAGCGAGGTCTGGTGTAGCCGGATCTCAGCGTGAGTGCCGGTCAGCTGAGCGGGCAGTTCACACGCTGCCTTCGTCACCTGGTCAGGCGACGGCTCGGGGGCACCGTCCTGGTCCCAGTCGCGGCAGTAGGGGCACCACGGACGCAGCCTGTGATGCAACCAGACCGAGTACATGAAGGCTGCCCAGAGCGCATCGAGGGCAACGACACCACTCGCAGCAGACCGACGAATGGACAACGAACACCGGCACGCTGATCATCGCCACGACCAGCAGCACCCGAGGGGTCGTGCTCACCCAGTGTCGCAGCCACAGCAACCGCTGTTGGCGTTCAGCGCGTCGGCCGGCATCGGCAGGGACCTCCCGCATGCAGTGCACGCACAGCCGCTGGAAGTCGTTGTGTATCAGTCCGATAAGCAGAACGGCGTTCCCGATCAGGATCGTGAGCTCGATGAGGGTGCCTGGTAGTCGAAATAGGTGGTGACATGCGCTGCCGCGACTGCTGCGAGCGCGCACAGCATCAGGTGCGCGAGTGTGGTGAGGAGTCGGCTGAACCGGGACTCGTCGTTGTTGAAGGCGTTGTCCGTGATCGCCACGTCAGATGCGTCCTTCATAGTTCGGGCAGCGGGGCAGCTGGCGAGATTGCGCCGGAGCAACCAGCTGAGCTGTTGTCGGGATCGAAGGCCGGGTACTGACGTCATCTGGCGGTGTTCGCTGACCACGGGGTCACGGCGGATAGTCGGTGAAGCGTTCACTGCTGCCGCGGCTTGGTGTGCCAGCGAATTCCGATGTCGTACGGCTTCAAGGACGGGGGCACCCATGATCCTCCTACACTGCGAATACCCAATGCGCACAAACCCGCTCACCGACTGAAAGCCACGTCCTGTGACCGATCTGCTCGACACCCTGCCCTTCGATTGGACTCGCCCGGAAGCCCAGGAGCTACTCGACATCCTCGCCCGTAGCTACTACCGAGACCCTGAGGTCGAGCGGCTGGTGCTACAGGTCGGCATATCGCCCGCTGACCTCAATTGGTCCCAGCCGATGGTCGGTGTCTGGCATGACCTGCTCAACCTCGCACGCAACCAGAACCGTCTGCGGGATCTGGTCGACGCGGCGGCCAAGGACCGCCCAGCTATCGCCGGACGTATCGGCGAACTCGTGCGTCCCGCCCCCATCGTCGAAGCCCCTGCCGCAGCCGATTCCCGGCCGCATTGGTACGGATCAGACGATCCCAAATATCTCGAAGCTCAGATCTTCGACAAACCGACCCTGTTGGACGTGGCGTTCATGGCGCGAGGAGCGGCCGTCGCGGCCGCGGTGTGTCGGCTGCTGGTGACCATGCAATCCGGACGCTACTACGGCACGGCCTTCCGCATCGGCGCTGACCTACTGCTGACCAACCACCATGTGCTCTACGACATCAAACGCGACTCCGCTCCGCCTGCGAGGGAGGTGCAGGCGTGGTTCCACTATGAGTTGGGTGCCGACAACCAGCTCCGCGAACCGCTGATCTTTCAGGGTCGAGTCGAGACCATCGTCGGTGAGCCACGTGATGACTGGGCGGTGATCCGCACCGATTCGGCGTTGCCCGACGATATCCCCGTGATCGGGCTCACCGCATCGGCTTCTGTGGTGGAGGATGATCGCGTCAACATCATCCAGCACCCCAGCGGTGGCCTGAAGAAGATCGGCATCCACCACAATCTGGTCCGCCATGTCGATGACCGAGTGGTGCAGTACTGGACCGACACCGAACCGGGTTCCTCCGGCGCTCCGGTGTTCGACAACGACTGGAATCTCGTTGCGCTGCACCGTGCCGGTGCCGGGTCGACCGAACTCGCACGGGGCAAGAACTTCGGCACCACCATCGGGCGCGTGGTCTCAGGACTGCAGAGCGCCGGCATCGATCTGGTCTGAGGGCGGCCTTCCGCTCACCCGAACTGCCGGTGAATATTGCCCGCCACGCCAGGCGGGCAATCGGGTCGACGAGCCAGTGCGAGGCTGCGAAGGCCCGGGGTCGCTGTCTCGATCGTGATGAATGCCTCGGCGATCGCAGCCCGGTTCGCGACCGAGACTGTTGGCCACAGGTCCTCGAGGCGGGTGAGGAACTGTGCGTCGGCGCGGGCCAGCACGATGAGAAGATGCGCGAGCGGACGTTGAGATCGGCTGGCGATACGTCCGACATCGACGCTCACCAGGAGTTGGGCCACCTCGTCCTCGACTGCGCCCACGCCCAAGTGCGGCAGTCCCAGTGCCGTCAATGACTGTTTGTAGGTGCCGAACAGTGCCGGCAAGTGGCGGCGCTGGCGCTGAGCAACTGCCTCTGGCAGGAGTCGGTGGACGGTGGCGCGCAAGGCGGCCAGGATCGCTGAGGCCATTTCCGGTGTGAGAGCACCGGCAGGACCATGCCCGGCGCGGTCGATATCGATCAGCAGTGTCAGCAGGGCTTCGGCGGTCTGCGGGTCTTCGCCCGCGTCGAGCGAGCGCTCGAGGCGGCCGAACAGCTGCTCAGCGTGCGATCGGTTCAGCACGATCTGGCTGCGCAAATCGTGGAGTTTGCCCGCCACGATGCGTACGGAGTTTGTGTGCGGTGAGTTCAGAAGTCCCACCAGCCAGGCGGCGGCATCGTCGCCGATTGATGCCGCCGGCCAGTGCATCAGCGCGGTGCTGACCGCCGTCATCGCCGCCGATGCGACGTTGGTGCTTCTATCGTGGGCGTACTCCACGATCCGCGTCCAGGTACTGGGGTCGTAGCCGCAGACCAGCCCGTCAAGGCGAGCCCGACTGGTTCGACTGGCCGGGTCGGCACCAGATACCAGGGTGCGCAAGTCCGCGGCGAGTTCAGCGAGGACCGCCGGTGTGTGCGCGGTGATGTTGAGGAAGGTGTCGTAGGCGCTGGTGACGGCCGAAGCGTCGCCGCCCTGATCACGGAACGCGACCAGGGCGCGCAACCGATCCGACAGTAAATCATCCTGGGTGCCGCAGGCTTTCACCGCCGAGGGCCATACCTTGCGTGGCATCGTGTCGATCCATTGCGACAGCACCCGCGTCACCGCGAGCCGTTCTGCACGATCGAACGAGTCCGCGGTGTGGTTGACGACAGCGCAGGCGACGCCGACCGCGGTCGTGGTGGGAGTGCGACCGAGAGCTGTCACCGTGCGCAGCGCCAGTTCCCGGTGTGTGTCGGCGATGTATTTTGCGACGTTGACGCAGCGGTCGCCCGCCACGCGCGCAACCTCGCCCGCGGTCGCATACCGCAATACCTCGCCCGCGGTGCCGGGATCGGTACACAGGTGCGCCACCAGACGCACCTGGCATGAGTCCCACCGGGCCAACAGTTCGGCAGTCAAGATGTCGTGCCAGGTGAACCAGCCGAGGCGGGTTCGGAAATCAGGGAGGTGCTGGCATCTGATCAGCAGCGCGGTCAGGTCGTCGACGGAACCTTCCGGGCAGGCACATCGGGCAGCGGCGACGATCAGGTCGATATCGCGCGCAGCAGGTCCCATTTCTGTGATTGCCCGCAGCACGACCCGTTGCGCGGACGGGGGCAGCATTTCGTAGCGGTCGATCAACGCCGTCGCGGTCGCGTTGTCAACGCCCTCGGCCACCACTGCCGCAATGAACGCCCTCGATGTCGAGGAGAGCACAGCCGTGGCTACGTCGGTGCGCGGGCACAGGGCGTCCAGCACCTGTCCGATCCCAGTAGGTCTTTCCTGCGCCGTGATCTGTGCGATCAGTTGGGCTGCCCCGGTCACTACCCCGGACAGTTGCGGCCCCTGAGCGCGTTCGATCCGGACGATCAGCACCTCGAGAGCGGCGCGGTGGCACGCCGCAGGTGCGTTGGCGAGCACGGTGGCATTGGCGTCGATGACAGCGCCGGCATCGGCGGGGACGTCCGCGGCGATGCGCAAAACCTGCTGTGGCGATCGGCGTGCGAACGCACCCGCCAGTTGGGCTTTGACTCCTTCGACTTCGGACAAGGGGATCGCGGCACGGACATCGTCGAAGCGGTTGTCGTCCATGGCCAGCATGGGCAAGTGCCGGGCGATCGGCCAATACGCTGGGACCAGTGAGCCGTCGAGGCCAGTGCGCAGCCGGGCGAAATCAGCGGCGGTCCCGATCCGGCGCAGGTGGCGGGCCACCGCGTACTCGCCGAAGGTCTGATGGAAGAAGCTGTAACGGTCAGCGGCGGTGACTACCGCGCCGTCGCTGAGCAGCAGGTCAAAGGCGCCCTCGTCGGTATTGAGCCGCCCGGATACCGAGGTGGCGAAGCGTTGTTCGCTCTCGAGCCACGTTTCTTCGGCGAGTGCGTTCGCGGCCGCGACTTGGCGTCGTGCGTTGGCGCTGCGTGCGCCTCGGCCGTGGCGATCGGCGGCGATCCGCTTGGTCCAGTAGTCGTCGTAGAGGGCGGTGACGGTGAGATCGTCAGGGATTGCGCCAGATTCGGCATACACCTCGCAGGCCATGGCCAGACGAAGAGGGGTGGCCAGGACTTGTGATGCACCCGGTTCGGCCAGGCTCGCAATGAAGTGTGTGCCGGCGTCGTCGGTGATCTCGGCGCGTGAGCAGACGAAGGCGCAGGCCCATGCTGTGATTTCCTCGCCGGTGAGCAACGGCATCACATATTGCGATTCGGCGATCCCGCGGGCGGTACGCAGATAGTTCGTCCACTCGTGATCGCGGCATGTCCACACCAGGTGCCCGAGTCCGGCGATCCTGCGAAGAAGCCCGGCGATGGCGTCGGCGTTGCGTTCGCGCACAACCAGGTCCACTGTGTCGACGAGAACGTGCACGTCGCCTGCAGAGGCGATGTTTCTCAGCAGGTCGGTCAGCGGTGGTGCGTCCGGCTGGTCGAGCGCTGCGGCTCCGAATGCCTGATCGATGTCGGCCACGGTATTCAACGCCGCCGTGGACGACACCCGGTTGCAGGGAACCAGAATTGCTTGCCCCGTGGCCTGTTCAATGACCGCGTCGAAGATCTGGCCGAGCAGCACGCTCTTGCCGAGCCCTCCCTCTCCGATCAGAACGAGAGTGTCGACCTCGGTGACATCGCGGTGCAGTGAGCGCGTCAGTTGCTGCGCGCGTTGCATGGTGGGCATAACTTCAGGATCGAGTTCGAGGCGCTCGCGCATGGCTGTGCGCATCAACCCCGCGCTCACAGACGCACCTGTGCCACCAAGCGGCGCCGCTGGTGTCCGGGCGAGGTCCTGTAGAACCGTGAAGCCTGTGGTGCCAGGGTCTGCGGCGATCGTCTCGATCAGTGTCCGCAGTCGCTGTGTGGCCGCGGCGTTTCGGCAGATCCGCGGCCACACATCGACCATCGCGCCGGTGAGGTCTATCTCGTGCAACGCGAGGCCGGCGGCCCGCAGTAATCGGTCAGGCGGTGATTTGGGAAAGGCCACGCACAGGGCATTGAGAAGATCTTTCGTGGCAGGGTCTTGCTCGTCGAAGCGGAAGCGGTCCAGCAGCGACATCCCCCGACCCCCACGAGTACGACTCCGGCAACACAGTCCAACCTACCGCGAGCGCTGAGTACCGCGCACTGGCGATCCTGTCGATGGATGGGCTGGGACCAATGGATCTCCGCCGGGGATATAGCTGCGCTTTCGTCGATTCGACGACTCGAGGCTCCCGCAGGTGCGCTTACGCGAAACCGTCGAGCATCCCCAGGGGTTGACTCCGGTCCGGCCGAAGAGCGGTGCATCGATCGAAGTGACCAAGCGGCAGCTTGTTTCGAGGATCGGCGCGATGAGCCGCGGGGTCACTGGCGCCACCTGATTCTCTTTCGTCAGCCGTGGCGGCGGTTATGCTTGCCGAGCCTGGGGTCCACGAACACGAGGTTTGCGCGAATGTCGTTGCTCGACCGATGCCCGTTCGACCCCGCCGACCCCGAAGCGCAGAACTTGCTCGACGCACTAGGGCATCTGTATCCCCTTGCGACACAAGCGCAACGACCGATTTCCCGCGCAGGCATCCGCCTTCAGGACATCGCACTCAATGACGCGATGACCGACGTGTGGCCGCGCGTACTCCGCGCCGCCGCCAATCAGGGCAGGTTGCGCGCATTGGTGAGCGGTATCGCTGCCGATCCCAACAGCGCCGGTCACGAGATCTTCGCGCGACTGGCCCAGACCCCGGTCGAGGCGAGCACGCGATCGCCGCTGCCGGTTCCCGCAGTACGGCCGCAAAAGAACACAGCCCGACTCCTTGGCCTGGTGACTGCGGTGCTAGCGGTGGTGGCATTGGTGGCGATCGGTGTGGTGATTCTTGCGCCCAACCAGCAGTCGGGCGGCGAGATCGTGCTGGAAGGCTACGACTCCCTCGGCGCACTGCCGTTCATGCCAGCTGGCCCACAGCCAACGCAGCCAGTTCCACATCCGTCGAGCGCAGCACTGCCAGTGCACAATTCTGGTGCGGGCGCGGTGCCCTTCGACGGCGCGGAGCCGGGGGCGTACGCAGGCGAGCGTGATGTGACGATCTCGCGTCGTGACGATCTCGCGGGGCACCTCGAAGGGCACCCGGAAACCGCTGCGGCACTGGTGGAAGTGCTCAACAAGGACCCGGCAGTCACCCGCAGCGGCTCGCTCACCGTGGCCGGACTCGGCGCCTATCTGCGCGCGCTGACTCCGGTCGTTCTCCGATTCGACATCAGGGTCACCGATCACGGGCTCGACGGACACACGCCCGTCCCACGCCAGGCCGTCCTGCAGTCCGGTACCGCCGTCCTCGTCGATGGCCTCGGGGTGCCTAGAATCCGGCTGGCCGGTGGGTCTCCGCTGATCGCGATGCAGAACGTTTCCGGGACGCCGCAGTATCTCGGTGTGAAGTGGAACGGGTTCGACGAGAAGGCAATTGCCGCCATGCGGCCGACCGGCACCCTGTTGACCGTGCTGGTGTTGATCGATCTCCGCACCGGTGTTGCCTTCGACCGTCCCGTCGGTTCGATCGGTGACCGCGACACCGAGCGCACCGCAGGGTCGGTCGAATCGAGTACCTCACCTGTGGTGACCACAGCGCCGCCGACTACGTCATTGTCCTCGACAGCCACGACCTCGACAGACAGCCGACCGCTGGACCTGTCCGGACCGTGGACAATGCGATCGCTGGGCAGCGACATCGCCGGCGCTGTCAGTCACACGGCAGAGGGGTTCGCTTTCCGAAACGAGGAAGTCGCAGGCGCTGTGCGCGCGACACTTGACTGTGTGCTGATCGGGAAGCTCGGCGGAGCTGCCACCATGAACTGCCGAAACACCGTGACGGGGAATGGAGATACTCTCGGCACGGATTCGACCTACAGCGGCACGCTCACAGCCATCAGTTGGCAGGGCCGCTCGATGTTCCGATTCGACGGCGTGATCACCGCACCCATTCACCCGTCGCTGGGACAGTACGAGGTCAGTCTCTTTCCTGGATAGTCGCCGGGGTCCTGATGTCGGCAATCTGCGTAGGCAACAGCTCGGGTCGTCAACCACACGAGGCGTTGGCGTCGGTCACGCTGCTGCAGGGCTACTGCCCCCGGCACAAACCGCACAGGTCGATGCGCACAAGCAGCGCTCGTAACCGTCCGGCCACTGCCGAGGAATTCTGTGGGCCAACAGGTTCGAGTGCCTCGTGGTTCGGAGACTCACCATCCGCAGCGATCTGAAGAACACTCTCCCCAACAGCGGAGGACCAGTCGTCCTGGTCGAGCGCGACGACGGCGGCAACGCCGTCGTCGCGACAGGAGCTACGGATTTCGCGCTTGGATGGAATGTCCTTGCCTGTGGATGCGGCGATGTCGCGCTGCATCATTGGGTGCTGGCACGCGGTGGGGATGAAGTTCTCATCGGGTGAGAGCTCGAGCTTGTTCTGTACCTGCAATGCGTCCGCACACAGGGATTGCACAATGTGTTGACCGCGGTGACGGCAGCGCGTGGCGATCCGATCCGGGTGGGTTGGTACGGGTTCTGGCAGACAGCGCAGCTGAGCGGAGCTGTCGGTGCCCGTCGCGAAGTCCGCACCGGTGACGAGGACACCTGCGGAGCTGAGTGTCGTTGCAATACCAAAGAGACCGGGCGTTCTTGACACTGTCGCCGGATCGGCAGCAAGCTGATCGCTAATTCGACACGGTGCGTACGGAACTGCGGTCGGCGAGGGAGCTGGAAATGGACCGCTGGGCGCTGGGTGCTGTGGTGCCATGTGTATCTGATCGAGACGCCTCGCGTTGCGGGGTTTTGCCGCCCACCGTCGATATCGACGGTCCGGCCCACAACCTCGTGCGCCTTGTCGATCGGGACGCGGTGCAGTACTGGACCGACACAGAAGGCGGGTCGTTGGGGTCGCCGGTGTTCGACAACCAGTGGCAGCTTGTGGCGTTGCACCACGGCCAGACATCGAACAGCGCCGATCCGCAGGGGTTCAATCAGGGAACGCGCGTCTCGCGCGCAGTGGAGGGCTTGGCCGCCGCGGGTATCGGCTGGCCGTAGGAGAGGATGAGGATGTCGTTTCTCGATCGGCGCCCGTTCGATGTCAACGATCCGCAGGCCCAGGAGCTGCTCGCGGCCCTGGGGAACGGGTATCCACTGGCTCAGGACGCGTATCGGCTCCTGTCACACACCGGAATTGCGAAGCAGGACATCTACTTCGGACAGCCGATGGCCGACGTGTGGCTATCGATCTGCGAGACGGCCACCAATCGAGGACTCCTGCGCAGACTCGTCGACGAGGCAGCCAAGGATCATCGTGTCCCGGGCTACGAGATCTTTCGCGCGCTGACGGCTACCCCGATATCAGACATGCCGTCGGGTTCCGATCCGACACAACGTCGACCCGGCACCCCGCCGGAGACATCAGCAAGACCGAAGCCGCCAGCTTCCGTGCGGGCGATGTTCACGAGATTTCGTATCCCGCTGGCGCTGCTCGTCTTGATGGCTGTCGTCGTGTCCGTCGGAGCGTACAAGATCATCGGCAACGAAGGCGGCGATGCGAGAGGTTCGATCCCCGCCAGTGCGGTCTCACTCAAGGTGTACGGCCTCGGTCAAAGCGCTGGGAAATTGACTTATATCTTCCCGCCCGAAGCCGGGGAAAAGGCGGCCGAATTCGCGGAGCTGGTACGCAACGACGTCCAGTATCAGGATCATGACAGTCTGCGTGAGTACGGTTGGTATGCGGGATACGTCCGCGTGGCAGTAGAGGTCACGAACTCCAGTTCCGAAGAAGTAGATATTCTGGCTGTCAGACCAGCGCATCGAGTTCGGTCTCCGATAAAACTGGGCACTGCGATCTGGATACCGCCCTCAGGAGCTGGACCGGAAGACAATTCGATGTGGTTCGGGCTCGATTACTCCGAGCCGATCGCTCGCTCCGGTGGCGGTTCCGAAGGAAATATCAACGATCCGGCCTTCTTCGAGTCGCGACTTCTGGGCATCATGCCGGGAGAGCGCAAAGTGCTCATGACCTACTTCTATGCCGACTCGGCGTCTGTTTCTTTCGACATCGAAGTCGAGTATCGACTGGCCGGCGCCGAGAGCTCGGTAACCGAAACCATCAGCAACCACGGCCATCTATTTCAGGTCACGGCATGGGCGTGTCCCCAATGGCTTCGCCGCCATAACGTCGCTGCTGACATCGCCGCGGATGTCGGGAAACTTCGCTACAGCTCTGTCCTGAAGAAGATCGCAGCGAAAAGTGGACAAGGCTGGGAAATGCAGGAGGTCCCTGCCGATGACTACGCGGTGGCCTGCGGAAATTGACAGGATTTCAGGCAAGGAGTGTACGCGTGCTCGCGTCAGCAAAAATTCGTCTACTGGCGGCACTGGTGCTGGTAGCGTCGGTCGCGCCGGTAGCCGCCTCGAACGTCCAGGTCATTGAACCCTCGACGTTCGCCTATGCGACCGCCACCGAGTTGGTCGTGGTCCGTGGAGTCCGCGAACCGATTCGCGAGAAGATCTCGTTCTCTCAAAGCTACGGCGGGATCGTCTGGACCCAGGACGGACGATATGCCACGATTCTGACCAATGACAAACCCGGTGTCGAACTACGATCGGAAAAACGAACGCTCGTTGTCATCGACTCTCACAGCGGAAATACGCGACGACTTCCATGTCCTCTTTGTGTAGGGCTGGCCGCGATCGGAAACGATCTGATAATGGCCAGTCAGCTGACTAAAGACTACAGTACGCATGGTTTCGGGATCCTGCGTTTCGCTCTATCGAACAACAGACCTGCTGTCGAACTGGCCACCGCTGTCCGTGGAGATGTAAAAGGTGAAATGAATGGCAATATCAAGGAGGCGTTTGTCCTCGCTGGAACTCCCGGCGGTGCGCTGGTAGGCGCGTTTGCCGAGCAATGCGAGAATCGGTTTCTGCTGTTGCGCTCGGATGGGTCGTTCGATCGAATAGGAAAACGGAAGATCCCAGGCTACGGAGGCGGTTCCGGCTGTTCTTATAGTGACGGACCCGCGGCAATCAAAGACGCGTCCACCGGTTCGCCGGTGTTCGCTGTCGCGTTGATCGTCGGCAGCGTTCAGAACGACTGCGCCGCACGTCATGAAGTCCTGCTGCTGTCACTGGACGGGAAGGAGGCTGTGAACACGGATTTGTCGGCACTAGATCCGCCGGGATATCGGCGTGGTGTCGACACCCAAGTTGTCGTCTCGGACCTGTGGTGGGACGAGTCCGGAAATCTGCATGCGGTGATGTTGGCTGGTGTGTGCGATGGAACCGAAAGTATGACAACACTTCCCACTGAATGGGTTCTCAAAGAGACCCGATGGGTGCAGGTTTCACGCGAGGGAATAGTAGCGAAGCGGGAACTGAACGACAGCGTGAATCTCGTCGTTGCCCTACATGACAAGGTGAATCTCGTCGGTACTCTGTTCGCCGAATATCATTCAGGTCGGCACAAGATTGCAGACGACGTTGTCGCTATCGAAGTTCCGCAGCCACATCCGCACGCGAGCTCAAGTACAAGTTCCGAGCGCCTGCCCGTCACGATAAAAGACATCTGCCCGTCTGGAACCTGTCTGGGTATCCGCGAGGGCGACATCGACGCGGACGGCAAAGTGGACAAAATCGGGCTGGTATTGGATAAATCCAGTCGCTCCGATTCGCTCGAACTCTACGGTCAACTCGGCAACGGTCGCTTCGTCAGCGGTGTCGTGGATACCGGAACTGGATCAGGGTGGGGTTGGCTCGGAATCAGTGATATCGACGGCGACGGCCGAGGCGACATCGTGGTCGACATCGGTGGAGTGATCGCGATAAAACTCGTCAACGGCAAGTTCGAAGCGATCAAAGATTACCAGAAGGGAATGCTGCTGCTGCATGCCGAAAACCCGGATCGGGAATACAACAGGTTCGAATTCGGGGGCTTCACCTGTGAGCGTGTTGATGGTCATCTGCGGCTGACAAGATTTCGACTGACTGTGTATGACGATTCAGCAAATGCGGCTACCGGCCAAGAGGAGGTTTTCGAAGCTGGTTCCGATGGTGTCATGAATCGCCTTTCGGCCCGACAGCTCAAATTTGATGTCGAACCCTTTACCGGTGTGCCGCACTTACCGGAGGAATTTGAAGAAAAAGTCGGTGCGCATTGCCCAGGGCTGAGCCGGTATCGGAACTGACGCCGCCGCCACTTCTTCCCGGTCCGCCGCACGATTTCCGTCAGGATCTTTGTTGTGGTGTAGGCAAGCCGGTACCGACGGATCTGTCCATATCGCCTGCATCGCAGCAGGTTTCGACGCGTCCTAGACGATCTGCAAACTAGCGGCGATGGCATCAGCCTGGCTGAGCCGCGGGAGTCGGAGCTCATCGCGGCCAGCGCTGAGATGGTCGAGACTCTTGCCCTTCGTATGCGCCGGTACCCGAGCGGCGAACCGGCTCAACGACTACCTGCGTTTCATGTGCTTGTTTCGGTAGCGCGGCGGCGCCAGATGTCGGCTTCTGTGAGTTCTCCGCGTTGTGCGAGGAGGTCTCCGAGGTTGTTCATGGCGTCGGTGTTGCCGGCATCGATGGCGCGGTGATACCAGGTTTCGGCATCTGTAAGTTCCCCGCGCCGGTGCAGCACCCACCCGAGATTGTTCATTCCGCCAGCGTGCCCGGCGTCGGCGGCGCGGTGGTACCAGGTTTCGGCTCCAGCGAGATCACCACGCCTTTCGAGCAGGGACCCGAGGTTGTTCATGGCGTTGGGGAAGCCCGCCTCGGTGCTGCGTCGGCACCAGAGTTCGGCTTCGTCGAGTTCGCCGCGCTGAGACAGCAGCCACCCGGCGCCGCGGCGAAACTTCGTTCAATACGGTAGGCCGGTCGGAAAGGGTGTCCGCGTGTCACCGGCACCGACGAGCTAGCTGTCGGAGTAGTCGGCAAGAGCTATCTCGAAACGGTCACCCTCCGATAGGTGCGACACTGACGATCCCAGTGCGCGTGTGCGAGGCCTGTGCGCCGGTGCGGTTGGCCACGGAAGGAAATCTCGCGTTGCTTCGGCCCCGCATGGAAATCGACCTCAGCCCCGTCGATGTCGAACACAGCGTGATCCGGTGGCGGATGTACAGCCGCGTCGGCACGCGGCTGCTGCAGTGGACCCTGCTGCCTGTCATTGCCATCATCATGCACCGACGGGCGAAGGCCGGCCCGCGTAACCTCGCACAGCGCCCCGGCGCCGACCGCGGCAGGCCTCAGGTCGGTTGTTCGCTGTGAGACGACCGATCCGCGCCCGACCCCGCCAACCAGGCCTTCTCGGTCGTGTCGCTGCGGTCGCGCTCTTCGGGGCGTTCGCGAGATCTCGCCGTGCACCCACCCACGGCCAGTTGATCGTCGACCCGTTTACCTCAACCGGGCGACCGCGGCCGCAGCGATCTTGTGATCGGTGATCGAGGAGGACGTCCCGGATACGCCGAAGGTGCCGGAGATCGTGCCTCCGATCCGGATGATCACCCCTCCGCCGTTGGGTACCAGCGAGTGCGCACCCGACTGCTTCGGGCCGCCCAGCAGCGATTGCCCTTGTTGAGCGGCTCCGGAGAAGTGCACGGTGTCGAATCCCAGGGCACGGGCAGCGTCGGCCTTGCGGTTGGCAGCATCGATCGACGACGTGGGTGCGCCGTCCATGCGAGCGAACCCCACTAACCTGCCCTCGGTGTCCACGACCGCCATCGAGACAGGTTGGCCCAGCTGTGCCGCGGTATCGCGGGCCGACGCGATTATAGCGTCGGCCTGATCCAGCGAGATACTCATGCCTTCCATCTTCCCTGTGTTTTCGCTGCGGAGATCGAATACCTTCTTGCCGCAGGCCTGTTTGGGGTCGCCGGGGCAGTGGGCAGGAAAGACAAGGCTGTTTCTTGCCTGGTCGGGTACGAGCACGAAAGTCACGCTGACCATTGGCAATGACACGTCCCTGCGACATCCTCGCCGTAGTGGTGATCGGTTCGTGCGAGTCCACCCAAGCGTTCGGCGTCGGTCAGTTGGGGTTGGCCGGAGCGGGGAGAGCGGACCGCGGGTGGAGTGCCCGCGCCGACACCGTTGGCCGCGGCATAGCGACCGATACGTACTCCTAGTCGGCGGTGAGCCCGAGGTGGGCGAGGGCGGACCGGTGCGGTTACCGGTGCTGGTAGTCGCTCGATCAGGCCATCCGATTTCGCGGTAGTGGCGAGCGGGACTTCGTCATCGAAGCGGACAACGTTGTGGGTATCGACTAGGTGTACTGACCACGGACGTTGGTGACGGCGTGGCGAGCTGACATGACGAAGACCTCCGAGTGAAGTGCGAGCGGTCTAGGAACGCATCCACTCCGGAGGTCTTCGTGTCCCACCGTAACGCCCCACTGACCGAACTGGGCCGGTTACGGCTGGCCGGGTGCGTCGTCGACGACGGCTGGCCACTACGCCGCGCCGCCGAACGATTCCAAGTCTCGGCGACCACCGCGAAACGCTGGGCCGATCGCTACCGGGCAGCCGGCCATGCCGGCATGAGCGACCGGTCCAGCCGCCCGCGCCACAGCCCGAACCGCACTCCCACCCGTACCGAGCGCCGTATCATCAAGATCCGGCTGCAACGCCGCTGGGAACCGGCCCGCATCGCCTACCTGCTCGGCTTACATCCCTCGACCGTGCACCGCGTCCTGGCCCGCTACCGGATCGCTCGGCTTCGATGGCTCGACCGCGCGACCTCCGCACCCGTGCGCCGCTACGAACACGACGCTCCCGGGCGACCTGATCCACGTCGACATCAAGAAACTCGGCAACATCCCCGACGGCTGCGGACCACTGCGTCCTCGGCCGCCGCGCAGGATCACGCAACCGCACCAGCCCACCCGGAAAAGTGTTGCGCCGCAATGGTGCCAGCCATGTCGGCTGCAGCTACCTGCACAACGCCGTCGATGACCACTCCCGCCTGGCCTGCAGCTAAATACTGCCCGACGAACGCAAGGAAACCGCTGTCGCGTTCTGGGGGCGGGCACGAAAGTACTTCGCCGCCAGGGGAATTACCATCAAGGGTGTCCTCGCCGACAACGGATCCTGTTACAGGTCGCAGCTCTGGCGATCCGAGCTGGCCTCCACCGGCGCCACCCACAAACGCACCCGGCCTTACCGGCCGCCAACCAATGGCAAGATCAAACGGTTCAACCGCACCCTGCTCGAGGAATGGGCTAACGCACGTCCCTGCCGGTCCGAAGCCGAACGCCGCGCCGCTTTCACCGACTGGCTGCATACCTACAATCACCATCGGGGCCACACAGCACTCGGCGGACATCCGCCAGCCAGCCGCTTTCCCAACCTTTCAGGTCAGTACACCTATACTCCATCGTCGCCGCCCCGGGCAGCGGTCCGGGGAAAGGGAGGCTGGAACTGTTGCGCCACGCCGCCTCGAACGCGACGGCTACCGGATGGTGGTCCTTCGTGGGAACGTTTGTGCAGTCGGATAGTCAGTCCGGTTCGCATGCAAAAAGCCCTGCGTCACTTGGCATTGCGCTGAATATGGGTTCCATTTCGGATCAGATTGCGGCTAGGCGCGGCTCCGGTGTGCGCGATGCGCGAACGCCTAGGATGGGCCCTGCCCCGCGACGTGGCGGCGGCGCATGGGTGCACGGGGAAGGCTCGCCTCGAATGGTTGACCGTTCGAGGCGAGCCGCATCGCCTCACGAACGCTGAGGGCTTTAGTGATTACCG